>NZ_JBNIDE010000002.1:0-703615 GCF_059652115.1 Serratia sp. EC4
TGCGATGTTGCCGGCATCGAAAGATGCAACGTAAAAGAATCGGTGGAGCGGTAGTTCAGTTGGTTAGAATACCTGCCTGTCACGCAGGGGGTCGCGGGTTCGAGCCCCGTCCGTTCCGCCACTTAATTGATAAGCCCTGAGTCTCGACTCAGGGCTTTTTCATATCTGCATTTTGCGCTTTTCAGGCCGGAATTGTCCTTCCTTACCGCCTTACCCCCCATATTGTTGCCGTTAGATCAAAAGTCTTATGCCGAACCAGGCGTTTTTGATCAATAAAAAAGTTGCCATAATCTTCCTCATACCACATCTACCTGTTAATGAGAGAAAACATTATGAGCATCCCTGCATTTGGTTTAGGTACTTTCCGCCTTCAGGATCAGGTTGTTATCGATTCTGTCAGCACCGCACTCGAGCTGGGCTATCGCACTATCGATACCGCGCAGATCTATGAAAACGAAGCGGCTGTTGGCCAGGCTATCGCTGCCAGCGGCGTGAAACGTGAAGACCTGTTCATCACCACCAAGATTTGGATCGCGAACCTGGCGAAAGGCGCGCTGATCCCAAGCCTGCAAGAAAGCCTGAAAAAACTGCAAACGTCCTACGTTGATCTGACGCTGATCCACTGGCCGTCACCCAACGACGAAGTGCCGGTTGCCGAATTTATGGCTGAGCTGCTGGAAGCGAAAAAGCTGGGACTGACTCGCCAAATTGGCGTATCTAACTTCACCATCGATTTGATGCAGCAAGCGATTGACGCGATTGGCGCCGATGAAATCGCCACCAACCAAATCGAGCTGTCACCGTTCTTGCAGAACCGCAAGGTGGTAGAATTCGCGCAGCAGCACGGCATCGCCATCACCTCTTACATGACGTTGGCCTACGGCAAAGCGCTGCAGGATGAAACGATCAAAAGCATCGCCGCTCGTCACAATGCAACTCCAGCACAGGTTGTCCTGGCTTGGGCATTGAAGCTGGGCTATGCAGTTATTCCTTCCTCGACCAAGCGTGAAAACCTGGCGAGCAACCTGTTGGCGCAGCAACTGACGCTGACCGACGAAGATATGGCGCAGATTGCCGCACTGGAGTGCAACGGCCGTCTGGTTAGCCCGGAAGGTCTGGCGCCAAACTGGGATTAATCATTCCTCGCAGTAGTCAGCATAAGGCGCCCATCGGGGCGCCTTTTTTATCGTTTCAGGTATTCACTCACAAAATCAATAAAGCTGCGCAGACGGTTGCTGACGGCGCTGTCGCTGTAATAAACCGCGTTGATCGGCATGGCGACCGGCAGTGTCGCTTCCACCAGAATCGGAACCAAATCTCCACGTTTGATATCTTCGTCGCTCATAAAGTCCGACAGGCAGGCGATACCGTTGCCATGCAGACAGAGATGGCGCTGGGTTTCTCCGCTATTGGTCGTCAAGCCTGGGGTGATTTCCAACTGGCTGCCATCTGAACAAGCCAGCGGCCAGCGGTTCAGGCTGGGCAGGTCGTTGAAGCCGATGCAGCAGTGATGTGCAAGATCTTCTACCGTTAGCGGCGTGCCGTGTTGAGCCAGATAGGCGGGAGAGGCGAGCACATGCCGATAGCTGGTCATCAGTTTGCGTGCTTTCAGGGTGGAATCGGTCAGTTCGCCTACGCGGATTGCGATATCCACTTTTCGCTCGATCAAATTGATAAAGTTTTCCGAAGACACCAGCGATAGCGACATTTCAGGATAACGTTCGCGGAACTCCGCCACTAAAGGCGTCAGCATGTGCAGCACCACCGGCGTTGCCGCGTCGACGCGCAGCAGGCCTTGCGGACGCTGGCGGCTTTCCATCAGCGCATTTTCCGCCGCGGCCATGTCGTTCAGTACCTTCTGCACCTGGCGAAAGTAACTCTCTCCTTCCTGAGTCAGGCTGATTTGGCGCGTGGTGCGGTTGAGCAACGTCACGCCCAGTTTGCTTTCCAGTTTTTTCACCGTTCGGCTGACTACGGAGTTCGCTTGTTCCAGGCGTTCGGCCGCGCGGCTGAAGCTGCCGCTTTCCACTACGGTGACAAAGGTGATCAGCTCGTCTGAGTTTGCTTTCATTTTTGCTCCGATAGCAAAGTTAATTTGAAATTTTGAGCATTTTTATCATTTAAGCATAGGCCGATAATAGCCGTCATCAACTTGAATGCTATTTCGGAGTAAAAAATGCCACTCGCATTACTTGCCTTAACCATCAGCGCTTTTGCTATCGGCACGACCGAGTTCGTGATTGTCGGGTTGATCCCGACTATCGCGGGACAGCTTGGGGTGACCGTACCGTCCGCTGGATTGCTGGTGACTATCTATGCCCTCGGCGTGGCCATTGGCGCGCCGGTGCTGACGGCCCTGACCAGCCGTATACCGCGCAAGCTGCTGCTGGTTGGCCTGATGGCGCTGTTCACTCTCGGCAACCTGCTGGCCTGGCAATCACCCAGCTATGAATCGCTGGTGATTGCCCGGTTGTTGACCGGCCTGGCGCACGGCGTGTTCTTCTCTATCGGCTCCACTATCGCGACGAGCCTGGTGGCGAAAGAGAAGGCGGCTTCCGCCATCGCCATCATGTTTGGTGGCCTGACGGTGGCGCTGGTGACCGGCGTACCGTTAGGGACGTTCATCGGCCAGCAGTTTGGCTGGCGTGAAACCTTCCTGGCCGTTTCTCTGATTGGCGCGGTCGCTACGGTGGCCAGCATTATTCTGGTGCCGAACAATATCAAGAACCAGGGCAGCGCCGGCGTGCGGGAACAGATGAAAGTACTGACTCATCCTCGTCTGCTGCTGATTTACGCAATTACCGCATTGGGATACGGCGGGGTCTTCACGACCTTTACCTTCCTTGCGCCCATGATGCAGGAACTGGCGGGCTTCTCTGCTCCGACCGTGAGCTGGATACTGTTGGCTTATGGCGTCGCGGTGGCGGTGGGTAACATCTGGGGGGGCAAGCTGGCCGATCGCCATGGGGCGGTGCGTGCGTTGAGCTTTATCTTTGCCGCGTTGGCCGTTTTGTTACTGGTGTTTCAGTTTACCGCCAGCCACAGTATCGCCGCTTTGCTGACGGTGATTGCGATGGGCGTGTTCGCTTTCGGCAACGTGCCGGGGCTGCAGGTCTATGTGGTACAAAAAGCCGCGCAATACACGCCAAATGCGGTGGATGTGGCGTCCGGTCTCAACATCGCGGCGTTCAACATCGGCATTGCGCTTGGTTCGGTGATTGGCGGCCAGACCGTTGCCTCGCTGGGGCTGGCGCAGACCCCCTGGATTGGCGCGCTGATCGTGGTGGTTGCATTGTTGCTGGTTAGCCTCAGTGGCCGTCTGGATAAAAAGTCTCAGCGGCAAACAGCTTGATAGGCAACCATTACTGCCTGGCCCGCGTTTTGCGGGCCTTTTCGCATTTTTCACCTATTATCCCCCCACCTTTACACAGCTATACCGTCAGAAGATTGAAATCGCTGCAGGTGGCCCCTATAACTGAAAAGGTGATGCCCGCAAAAGCCATGCCCTCTATACGGGGTAGGCGTATAATCAATTCATCGTTGGCGAGTCTTCATCGCCAGTTTTCATGTTACTGGGTAATAGGCGAATCGCGTGCCGAAACGAACTTATGCAATGCGGTATGTTGCAGGTCAGCCAGTTGAGCGAATCTTTCCTGGCGCCGTTAACCAGCCGTTACCGCCAGGGGCGGCGCTGCCGACGACCGGCGCCTTGCGCGTTATGGTGTGGAATATTTTCAAACAGCAGCGAGCCGACTGGCTTTCGGTGCTGAAAAACCATGGCAAAGACGCGCAACTGGTGCTGTTGCAAGAGGCGCAAACCACGCCGGAGCTGGTGAGCTACGCTACCGCCAACTACCTGGCGGCCGATCAGGTACCGGCCTTTGTGCTGCCGCAGCACCCTTCCGGCGTGATGACGCTGGCGGCCGCTCATCCTGTTTACTGTTGCCCGCTGCGCGAGCGAGAGCCGCTGCTGCGGCTGTCCAAGTCGGCCCTGATCACCGTTTATCCGCTGTACAACGGCGAGCTGTTGATGGTGGTGAACATCCATGCGGTGAACTTTAGCCTGGGCGTCGACGTCTACAGCAAGCAACTGGGGCCAATCGGTGAGCAGATCGCCAGCCACCGGGGGCCGGTGATCATGGCCGGGGACTTCAACGCCTGGAGCCGCAAGCGCATCAATGCGCTGTATGACTTCGCCGGAGAGATGGCGCTGCGCGAAGTGAGCTTCGCCGACGATCATCGCCGCAAGGCCTTCGGCCGTCCGCTGGATTTCGTATTTTACCGCAATCTGGGGGTGGTGGAGGCGTCGGTATTGGTGACCAGCGCGTCGGATCACAATCCGTTGTTGGTGGAGTTCCACCCGGAAAAAGACTCTCCCGTCTGGTGAATCGCAGGTAATAAAAAAGCACCCCGCAGGGTGCTTTTTTGTGCCGGAAACTTAGGTATCCGGCGTTAGCTTGTTGCCGACAAACAGGGTCAGCTTCAGACCTGGCTGCAGGTTGCCTTTGGCGAGCGTTGAATTCCAACGCATCACGTCGTTAATATCGACGCCGTGACGACGTGCGATACTGGCGAGCGAATCACCTTTACGAACCTGGTAGGTGATACTGCTGTTACTGCCAGTATTGCTGGCCACTTGCAGGGTTTGCCCAACTTTTATGGCGCTCTTGGCGCGTAAGTTGTTCCAACTCTGCAAATCGCTGGTCTTAACGTTCAGCCGCTTGGCAATGCCCGATAAGGTGTCGCCGGAGCGCACTTTATACGAACTGCCACCGGTCAAACCGCTGTTCTTCGCCAACTGCGTCGTTGGCTGAGTCACGGCGATCTGGCCATCGGCCAGCGAGTCTTTCAGTTGCTCGGCATGTCCTTTGGGAACCATGATGTAATGGGGCCCGTTGGGTGCCGTAACGCCTTTTTTGTAGCCTGGGTTATACGCTTTCATCTTGGTGACTGAAAGTCCTGCCATCTCAGCCGCCTGAGTCAGCTGGATCTGCTGTCCGACATCAATACGCGCCAGCGCACGGGTTTCATCCGTTTTCGGGAGTTTCACGCCGTACTTCTTGCTGTTCTTGATGATGTCGCTCAGCGCCAGCATTTTCGGGACATAGATTGACGTTTCACGCGGAAGCGACAATGCCCAGAAATTGGTTGGCTTACCCTGGCGTTTGTTTGCCTTCACCGCTTGCATCACGCGGCCTTCACCACTGTTATAGGCGGCTACGGTCAGTAACCAGTCGCCGTTAAACATGCGGTTCAAGCGCTGCATCATGTTAAGCGCAGCGGTTGTTGAGGCGACGACATCGCGTCGACCGTCATACCACTGATTGTTTTTCAAACCATAATTGCGACCCGTTTGCGGCACGATTTGCCATAGCCCTGCGGCGTTGGCACTTGACGTGGCGTGTGGGTCAAAAGCGCTCTCCACTATGGGTAGCAGTACCAGTTCCATCGGCATATTACGTTTCTTAATCTGCCCGACTATCCAGTACATGTACGGCTCTGCCCGTAATGTTACATCGTGGAGATAGCTCTTACTTTTTAAGTACTTTCTTTTCTGATCACGGATCCGGGAATTTTCCGGAACCTCCATCTTCAGCTCGTCGCTAATGAAGTTCCACAGGTCCTGTTGCGCGGCGGGACTGTTGTTATCCAACCACCGCGCCGAGCTCGCTCGGCCATTTGCTGTGTACTCTCCTGCTTCACCATCTTGACCAGCCGAAGACAAACTCTGTGCATGCTGTTCTGGCGCCGGTGCGTCCTGCCTGGACGACTGGCAACCCACTAGCAAGACTGAGGCGAGAAATATCGCTTTAGCCTTCATGTGTGTGTCAATGTAGTTGCTTAAAAGACGAGCAATAATACTTTGCTTCGCCAAATAACACAACTAAAAGCTTAGAAGTTATCTTTCCGCAGGCGTAATTCGGAAAAAACTGAATGAAGGCTTTGGGGTGGTGAATTAAAGCCTAATTTCTTTTGTAAATCAGTGTCATGGCAGCGTAAAAATAGGTTAATTTTGCGCTCTAATTGCAATGTAGTCGGCACGCTGGCTTGGCCTTTTGCCCTTAACGCTTCAACATGTTGTTGATATGTTTCAATCTCTCGATCTTCCGGCAAAATAGCCCGCGCAAACTTAAGATTTGAAAGAGTATATTCATGCGCGCAGCAAATTAAGGTGTTATCGGGAAGTTGCGCGAGTTGTTGAAATGAGTCGTACATTTGTTTGGCGGTGCCTTCAAACAGCCTGCCGCAGCCGGCGGAGAAAATGGTGTCGCCGCAGAACAGATAAGGGGCACTATAGAATGCCACATGGCCCAACGTATGACCGGGAACGGCGATAGTCTTGTAGTGGCGGCCATCGATGTCAAAGGTGTCGCCATCGCGGACGATGTGGTTGGCGCCTTTGTCCGCGGTTTCTTGCGGCCCATAGACGGCCAGGCCGGGATACTGCGTCACGATCTGCGCCACGCCGCCGACGTGATCGTGATGATGGTGGGTCAGCAGGATCGCCGCCGGCGCCAGCTGCAGGCGCTGCAACGCTTCAAGTACCGGCTGCGCTTCACCCGGATCGACGATAATGCAGCGCCCCTGTCGGTCATCCAATAACCAAATGTAATTGTCCTGGAAGGCGGGAATGCTGATAAGATTCATGGTGTACCTCTCGTTGGCAACGGCTTGAAAGAAGATAATAAATCATGAAACCAGCCCATACTCTACAAAAGCTCACCGGCCCGCAGTCCTGGGCTGAGCTGCCGTGGGGGGAGTACTATCGTGAAGCGCTCGAGCGGCAGTTGCAACCCTGGTGGCCCAAGCTGTTCGGTTTCCATCTGCTGAAGATGGGCATGCTCAGCGCCGAGCTGGCCACGGACAAATGCGCAATCTCCCATCAGGTTAACGTAGGGCTGGAGGGGGAAGGGCTGCAGGTGGTTGCCGATGCTTATCAACTGCCGTTCGCCGCCAAGTCGGTAGATGCCTGCCTGCTGGCGCATACGCTGTCCTATGCGGACGATCCGCACCGCATGCTGCGTGAAGTGGACAGGGTGTTGATCGACGACGGCTGGTTGGTCATCAGCAGCTTCAATCCGTTCAGCCTGCTGGGATTGGGCAAGCTGGTGCCCGGGTTGCGTCGCCGCCAGCCCTATGTCAGCCGCATGTTTACCCAGATGCGGCTGCTGGATTGGCTCAGCCTGCTGAATTACGAGGTGTTGCACCAGGCGCGTTTTCACGTGCTGCCGTGGCACCGCAAGGGCGGCAAGTTTTTATGTACCCATTTGCCGGCGCTGGGCTGCATGAGCGTGATTGTGGCGCGTAAGCGCACCTTGCCGCTGACGCCTACGCCGATGAAACTGGGGGCGAGAAAGCCGTCTCTCAGCCGCGCGGTGGGCGCGACCAAGAGCTATCGCAAGCTGCCTTAGGCTTCCGGTTGGTAACCGACGTCTTCCTGCGTCGGTTTGCCGGCCGCTTCGCGCGCCAGCACGTCACAACGTTCGTTCTCCGGATGGCCGGCGTGGCCCTTGACCCATTCCCATTTCACCTCGTGGCGCTGAATGGCCTGATCCAGCCGCTGCCACAGATCGACATTTTTGACCGGTTTTTTGTCGGCGGTTTTCCAACCGCGTTTCTTCCAGTTATGGATCCAGCTGGTGATGCCCTGGCGCACGTACTGGCTGTCGGTGCTGAGCGTCACGGCACAGGGGACGGTCAGCGCTTCCAGCGCCACGATCGCCGCCATCATTTCCATGCGGTTATTGGTGGTCAGACGAAATCCTTCGCTGAAGGTTTTTTCCGTCTGCTTATAGCGTAGTATCGCGCCGTAGCCACCGGGGCCGGGGTTGCCAAGGCAGGAGCCGTCGGTGAAAATTTCTACCTGTTTGAGCATCTCTGGTAGACTCTTCCTATCAGTTTTATAAAAGCCAAGTCTGACATAAACGAGCGCTGTGAGCACTGCAATATGATCTCTACAACCACCAGACAGATTGTCCTCGATACCGAAACCACCGGTATGAACAAGCTTGGGGTGCACTACGAAGGGCACCGTATCATCGAAATCGGTGCGGTGGAGGTGATTAACCGCCGCCTGACCGGGCGCAACTTCCACGTTTACATCAAGCCGGATAGGCTGGTGGATCCGGAAGCCTACGGCGTACACGGCATCAGCGACGACTTCCTGGCCGACAAGCCGACCTTCGATCAGGTTGCCGAGGAATTCCTCGACTTTATCCGCGGCGGCGAGCTGGTGATCCATAACGCGGCGTTCGATATCGGCTTTATGGATCACGAATTCCGCATGTTGCAGCAGGGCATCCCGAAAACCGAGACCTTCTGCACCATCACCGACAGCCTGTTGATGGCGCGTCGCCTGTTCCCGGGCAAGCGCAACAACCTCGATGCCTTGTGCAGCCGTTATGAGATAGATAACAGCAAGCGTACGCTGCACGGCGCATTGCTCGATGCCGAGATCCTGGCGGAAGTCTATCTGGCGATGACCGGCGGTCAGACCTCGATAGCGTTCCAGATGGAGGGGGATACCCAGCAAAATGACGCCGCGCAAGAAATACAGCGCATTGTCCGTCCGGCGACGGCGATGAAAGTGGTCTACGCCAGCGACGAAGAAGTGAAGGCGCATGAGGCGCGTCTGGATCTGGTGGCAAAAAAGGGCGGTAGCTGCCTGTGGCGCGGGGCGCCGGCGGAATAACGGCGTTTTTGCGTGAAAAAACCTCACCGGATGAATCTTCGTTGAAAAACTGTGCAAACGGTTCATTTGCGGAGAAAAAGGCGTTGACGGAACCGAGAGGCGTCCGTAATATGCGCCTCGTTCCCCCGCAAGAGGGAATGGCGCGGAGCGGTAGTTCAGTTGGTTAGAATACCTGCCTGTCACGCAGGGGGTCGCGGGTTCGAGCCCCGTCCGTTCCGCCACTATTCAGAAGCCCTGAGTTAGCGATAACTCAGGGCTTCGTCGTTTCCGTTCTCTGAAAAACGGTGCGGCCCAATCAACGGGGCCGGCGGACCGGCCCCTTATCCTCAGAATAACACCGAATAGTTCAAGCCGAAGGTGCGTCCGCGGCCTTTATAGCTGTATAGCTCAGGCGAGCCGTAGGTCGGACTGTACAGGATCGGCGCGCGTTGGCCCCAAACGGTGGTGTACTCCTTGTCCAGCAGGTTTTCCACGCTGAAGCTGATTTTTCCTACCGGCAGGGTATAGCTGCCGAGGAAGTCGACGGTGTTGTAGCCATCGATCTTGCGGCCCTGAGTGGAGTTGGCTTTGGTGTAATCGCCATCGTCCGACACGTCGAAGGTTTGCTGCGACTGTAAGCGCAGATTCCAGTCGCCCGGCGCCCAGCCGACATAAGCGGTGACTTTCGATGGGCTGGCGGTATCGACCACCAGCTTCTTCCATTCGCCGTTGACCTTGGTTTCGGAACGAATGAGGTTGAAGTTGGTACCGGCGCTCCAGTCGCTGTCTTCAAAGAAATAATCCACCGCGCCTTCCAGCCCATAGATGCGCCGCTTGTCCGCATTGACGTTGATGGTCATGTCGGTTTTGTTGATGGCGATGCTCTTGTCGGACAGCGAGTAGTAGGCGGCGATTTGCGTGCGCAGGTTATCACCGGTATAGCGCCAGCCCAGCTCGTAGGCGTTGACCTTGATGCCTTCCAGCTTGGAATCGCCGACGTTGACGCTCTTCAACAACTGGTAATGGCTGCCGTTCAACGCGTAGGTGCCGTTGCCGTAATATTTGCCCGGATCCGGGATCTCGAAGCCCTGAGAGAAGTTGAACCAGGTTTGCTGGCGCTCGGTCAGATGTGCCAACAGGCCGGCGTTGAACAGCGCGTTGTTGTAGTCGGTTTTCCCTCCCGGTATAGCGTCGGCGGACGTCGCGGCGCCGGTGGCGATTGCCTGCTGCTGGTTATAACCGACGAAGTCATCAATCTTGTTTTCGGTGTACTGATAACGCACGCCGCCGCTCAGGGTGAAAATGGGGTTGATGTCGTAGCTGGCCTGCAGGAACGACGCCAGGTTGCTGGTGGTATAGCTCGGGTAGCGGCCGGTGCTGTAAGCGTTCTCCAGCGTCATGCCACCCGACTGCTGAGCCTTCGCCAGGTTGAAGAACTGTTGGTTGGCGTTGAAGCTTTCATGCTCGGCGTCGATGCCGTAAGTCAGCGTCAGCGCGTCGACAGGTTTGCTGTTTAACGTCAGTTTGCCGCCGTAAAAATCGGTTTTTTGCTGCGAAGCGCCAATGCTGCTGACGTAATAGTTCGGCGCTTTGCCCGCCAGCGTTGGGAATGGGTAGAAGGTCAACGTTTCGTCGCGATAGTAGACCTGCGCCACCATATCCTGGCCGAGGAAATCGGTGTTGGAATATTGCAGGTTGATCAGGTGGCGCTCGGTGCCGGGGATGCGATCGGAGTTTAAGTTACCGCTGTTGTACGCCTTGGCGTTGCCGGTCACCGCCGCAAAGTTCTCCCCCAGAAACAGGCCGTGATCGCCGTCGGATTGGCTTTTGTAGTATTGGGTGGTCAGCTGCAGCTGTTGATGATCGTCGATGTTGAGGGTGCCGGTGCCCATCACGTCGAGGCGATCGGAATACTGCAGGCCGGTTTGGGTATTGTCGATCAATACCTCATTGCCTTTGCCGTCATACCAGCCGCCATAGCGCTGGTAAGAAACGGACAGGCGCCCCGAGGCGTTGTCGTTGCCGCCGCTGACCGCCGCCGCCACGTTCTCGTCGTGATCGTTATGGCCGCCAAAGCCGGTTTTACCGCCGACCTGCAACTCGACCTGCTGTTCCTGTTGTCCTTTTTTGGTGACGATATTGATCAGGCCGCCGGTGCTGCCGCCGCCGTACAGCGAGGTCGCGCCGGAAATCACCTCGATATGATCGATATTGAACGGATCGATCGAATCCAACTGGCGGCTGTCGCTGCGCGATGAATTCAGGCGCACGCCGTCAATCATCACCATCATCGAGCGGCCGCGCATATTCATGCCATAGTTGGTGCGGCCCTGGCCGCTGACGTCCATGCCGGGGATCAGCTGCGCCAACATGTCCTTGATCTCTTTGCCGCCCTGAACCTGCTGTTCGATCTCCTGGCTTTCGATCACCCAGGTGGTTTGCGCCATTTCCGCCATGCTGCGGTGTGAACGGCTGGCTGAGACCACCATCTGCTCTTCGGCGCCGGCTTTCTGATCTTCGGCCCAGGCCGCTGGCGCAAGCATTGCCAGCAGACAAGGGTTCAAAACCCAAAGGTGTTTGCGTTTCATCGTTATTTATTTCCCAGGTGATATTGTTATTGCGTTATTTTTGAGAATGATTCTTTTATCAATAACGTTTCTTGTTATCAATAAAATCATGATATGATTTTTTGCGATACATTAACGTAATTAATTAGTTTTATTAACATTTTGCCCGCTGCGCGATCGAGCAACCCACGCCGTCAACACGGCAGCCGATCGGCCATACGTTCAAGCGACAGCCGTTGCCGGAGAATCGAGAACATGTCCGCCAGCTACAGAATTTTTGATATCACCTTGAAAAGCAAAATGCTGATTTCACCTTCGCTGGTGCGCTGCGTGTTTGAAGGTGCGGATATTCATCGGATGAAGCTGGAAGCGCCGGATCAGCGCATCAAACTGCTGTTGCCGGCGGCGGACGGCCAGATCCCGCAATTGGCCAATAGCCCGGACTGGTACGCCGATTACATGGCGATCCCCAAAGAGCGGCGCCCGGTGATGCGCACTTATACGCTGCGTGCGCTGCGCCGTGAGCAGAATCAGATGGACGTCGAGTTCGTGCTGCATGGCGTGAACGGCCCGGCCTCCGCCTGGGCGACTCACGCCGAGCCGGGTGATGCCATTCAGACCGTTGCCCCCAACGCTGACTTCGACGGCGACAGCGGCGGCTACGAATGGGCGCCGCCGGCGCAGTTGCAGCAGGCGCTGTTGATCGCCGATGAAACGGCCGTGCCGGCGGCGATGGGCATTCTGGAGCAATTGGCGCAGCAGGCTAATCCGCCGCGCGTGCAGGCGTTCTTCGAAGTGCCGCAGGCGGGGGATTGCCTGGATTTGACCCGCTTCCCGTTCGCCGAGGTTTACTGGCTGCCGCGCGATGTGGGCCGCCAGTTGGCGCACGGCACGTTGCTGGTGGAAGCGGTTCGCCAGCGGGTGGATATCCCCGCGTCGGCCTGTGCGCAGGCGCAGTCCCTGGTGGAAAGCAGCCTGAGCGACGAGGTGTTGTGGGAGCGGGCGGCCGGCAGCAACGCTTTCTACGCCTGGGTGGCGGCCGAGTCTTCCACGGTGAAAACGCTGCGGCGTTACCTGATCGGCGAACGCGATCTGGACCGCGCTACCGTTAACTTCATGGCCTACTGGTGTTGAGTGCGCCGTCCTTTTCCGGCATCGGCGCTGGAGGCGCAGCAGGCCGCCGCACGGATGATGACGCGCGGCGACAAGCTGGCGGCGAGCGGCGCGGAGCCTTTATCTGTCTGCCGAACATCGACGTGGCAATCGCCGGCTGGGAGCGTGTTTAATCAGTCGAGACGCAGAAAGCTGTCGGCGTCGCGCCAGGCCGGGAAGGCGCTGCGGTAACTCTGCAGGGTTTCCAGCGACAGCTCAGCGTCCAGCTGCGCGGCTGCGCCGGGCTCGGCATCCGCCAGGATCTCGCCCTGCGGGCTGATGATCAGGCTGTCTCCGCTGTAGTTCAGGCCGTTGGCATCGTCGCCCACCCGGTTGCAGCCCGCCACATACACCTGATTTTCAATCGCCCGCGCCGCCAGCAGCGTTTGCCAATGGCGGCTGCGCGGCGCCGGCCAGTTGGCGACGTACAGCGCCAGATCGTAATCCTGCTGATAGCGCGCCCAGACCGGGAAACGCAGGTCGTAGCAGATCTGCGGCAGGATGCGCCAGCCGCGCCACTCGAAGATTTCACGCCGGTTGCCGGCCTGGTAGTGCAGGTGTTCGCCGGCCATGCGGAACAGATGGCGTTTATCATAGGCATGCACCTGGCCGCCCGGCTCCACCAGCAGGAAGCGGTTGACCGCGCCCTCGTCAGTTTTCAGCGCCACGCTGCCGCCGATTAACGCATGGCTTTTCACCGCCCAACCGTGCAGCCAGTCGATCACCTGCTGTTCGGGCAGGGCGCTCTCGCCGGCATCCATGGCGAAACCGGTGGTGAACATTTCCGGCAAGACGATGAGATCACGCCCGGCGATCGGCGCCAGCAACGCGTCGAAGGCGGCCAGGTTAGCGAGGCCGTCGCGCCAGACCAGCGGTTGCTGCAACAGGGTAATTTTTAAAGTCGACATAACCGCTCCGCAGCTGCATCCAGCGTGGCGTCCTGTTTAGCGAAGCACAGCCGGATCAATTTATGGGGGAAAGGATCGGCACAGAAGACCGACAGCGGAATGGCCGCCACGCCCACGTGCTCGGTTAACCAATGGCAGAACGCTACATCGTCCAGATCGGAGATGGCGCTGTAGTCCGCCAGCAAGAAGTATGTACCGGCACAGGGTAAAATTTCCAGTCGGCTGCTCGCCAGCGCCTGCACAAAGCGATCTCGCTTGGCGCGATAGAACGCCGGCAGCTGTCGCCAGTGCTCCGGCTCGGCGCGCAGGCTATCCGCCAGCGCCAGCTGCGCCGGAGTATTGACCGAAAAGGTCAGGTATTGATGCACCTTGCGCACCTCAGCGCTCAGCGCGGCGGGCGCCACGCAGTAACCCACTTTCCAGCCGGTCATGTGGAAGGTTTTTCCGAAAGAGGAGACCGCGATCGCCCGTTGGCGCAGCTGCGGGTGGGCCAACACGCTGGCGTGGCCGCCTTTGGCGAAGCAGATGTGTTCGTAAACCTCGTCGCTGAGCACGTAGATTTCGCGTTCGGCGATGGCGTGCCACAGCTGTTGCATGTCTTCCGCCTGCCAGGCGGTGGCGGACGGGTTGTGCGGCGTGTTGACGATCACCAGGCGGGTGCGCGGCGACAGCGCGGCGGCGAACCGTTGCCAATCCACGGCAAACGCGGGCGGCTGCAGGGCGAGGCGTTTGAGTACGCCGCCCGCCAGCGTCACCGCCGGCGCGTAGCTGTCGTAGCTCGGATCGAAACAGACAACCTCATCGCCGGGGCGCACCAGCGCGGTGATGGCGGCGAACAGCGCTTCGGTGGCGCCGGCGGTGACGGTCACTTCGCCGCCGGCGTCCGGCTGCCAGCCATACAGCTCGGCGGTTTTGTCGGCGATGGCTTCGCGCAGCGCCGCCACGCCGGTCATCGGCGCATATTGGTTGGCGCCCTGGGCGACGTGCCAAGCCAGGCGTTCTTTCAGGTAGTCCGGCCCGTCGAAATCAGGGAAGCCCTGCGACAGGTTGATCGCCTGATGCTGCTGCGCCAGCGCGCTCATTTGGGTGAAGATGGTGGTGCCCAGGGCAGGCAGTTTACTTTCGGGAATCAATGCGGAAGTGCTCATAGCAGGTGAATACTCCAGGCGCTTATATTGCCGTCAATATAACACGATGCTAGTATTTGGCAATCAAGACGCTTAGATGGCTAAATGCGAAAAAGTGCTTAGCCCGCCACGCGGCAGGCAACGTTTCATCTGCCGGCCGCCTTACCGAACGGGAAACGATAACAATGACGGAGAATCCGCAACTTACCGCATTACTGGCGGCCTGCCACTGGATTGGCGACAAAGGCTGGTGTCCGGCGACCGGCGGCAACATGTCGCTGCGCCTCGACGAACGCCAGTGCCTGGTCACCGAATCCGGCAAAGACAAAGGCAGCCTGAGCGCCGCCGATTTTCTGCAGGTGGATATCGCCGACAATCATGTGCCGAGCGGCCGTACACCGTCGGCGGAAACCGGGCTGCATACGCTGCTCTATCGCTTGTACCCGCACCTTGGCGCGGTGTTGCATACCCATTCCGTCAACGCCACCGTGTTGTCGCGGGTGGAACGCGGCGATGCGTTGGTGCTGCAGGGGTACGAAATGCAAAAGTCGCTCGCCGGTCAGCGCAGCCACCTGGACAGCGTGGCGATCCCCATTTTCGATAACGATCAGGACATTCCCCGGCTGGCGTCGCGCGTCGCGGCCTATGCCGAGGTCACGCCGCTGCAGTACGGTTTTCTGGTGCGCGGCCACGGTCTCTATTGCTGGGGAAGCCAGGTGGCGGAAGCCCGCCGCCATCTCGAAGGACTGGAATTCCTGTTCCAGTGTGAACTGCAACGTCGTTTGCTGGAGGCGAAATGATCCGCGCTATCGTGACCGATATTGAAGGCACCACCAGCGATATTCGCTTCGTGCATCAGGTACTGTTTCCTTACGCCCGTGAACGGCTGGCGGATTTTGTGCGCCGCCATGCCGCTGAGAGCGAAGTTGCCGCGCCGCTGGCGGCGCTGCGCGCTGAAATTGACCAGCCGCAGGCGGATCTCGACGCGCTGATCGCCGCGCTGTACCGCTTTATGGATGAAGACCGCAAATCCACCGCGCTCAAGGCGCTGCAGGGCATCATCTGGCGCAGCGGCTATCGCGAAGGGGATTTCCGCGGGCATCTGTACCCGGAGGTCGCGGGGCAGTTGGCCGCCTGGCAGCGTCAGGGGCTGAAGCTTTACGTCTATTCCTCCGGTTCGGTGGAAGCGCAGAAACTGCTGTTCGGCCACAGCAGCGCCGGCGATCTGCAGCCGCTGTTCAGCGGCTATTTCGACACGCACGTCGGCGCCAAGCGTGAAACCGCGTCGTACCGCAACATTGCGCAGGCTATCGGCATCGCGCCCGACGAACTGCTGTTCCTGTCCGATATCCACCAGGAACTGGACGCCGCGCAGGCCGCCGGCTGGCATACCTGCCAGCTGATCCGCGATGAGGCGGATGCACAGAGCCGGCATCCGCAGGTCAGCCGTTTTGATCATATCGATTTAGGGGAGTTTGTCTCATGAGTGGATTGACCATTTTCAGTGATACAGCGCCGCAGCAGCCGCTGTGGCAGAGCCGCGACGCGCAGGAGATCCAGCGGCAGCTGGCGCAGATCGGCGTGCGCTTTGAGCGTTGGCAGGCGGATCGCGAACTGGGCGACAATCCGCAGCCGCAGGCGGTGATCGCCGCCTACCAGCATGAGATCGACCGGCTGGTGGCGGAAAAGGGCTACCAGAGCTGGGACGTGATCAGCATGCGGCCGGACCACGAACAGCGCCAGGCGCTGCGCGAAAAATTCCTGTCCGAACATACGCACGGCGAAGATGAAGTGCGCTTTTTCGTTGAAGGGGCGGGGCTGTTTTGCCTGCATCTGGACGGCAAGATCTTCCAGATCCTGTGCGAAAAGAACGATCTGATCTCAGTGCCGGCCAACACCCGTCACTGGTTCGATATGGGCTCGGCGCCGCACTTTACCGCGATCCGGGTATTTGACAACCCGGAAGGCTGGGTGGCGCATTTCACCGGCGACACGATCGCCGATGCCTATCCGCGTCTGGACTGATCGTCAACCGGCGGGCGTTAACCCAGCGCCCGCTGGAAAATCCCCGCTTCAACCTGCTGAGGCGTGATCACGCCGCTGTCGAACACCCACCCGCTGATAAGCTTCGCCGGCGTGACGTCGAACGCCGGATTGTAGACCGGCGCATCGGCCGGCGCCCACTGACAGGCGCCGAAGCTGCCTGAAACGCCGGTGACTTCGGCCGCCGCGCGTTGCTCGATCGGGATGGCGGCGCCGTCCGGACAGTGCGGATCGTGGGTGGTATGCGGGGCAGCCACGTAGAATGGAATGCCATGGTAGTGCGCCAGCACCGCCAGGCTGTAAGTGCCAATCTTGTTGGCGACGTCGCCGTTGGCGGCGATGCGATCCGCGCCGACCCACACCGCATCGACCTGGCCTTGCGCCATCAGGCTGGCGGCCATTGAA
This sequence comes from Serratia sp. EC4, assembly GCF_059652115.1. NCBI lineage: Bacteria > Pseudomonadati > Pseudomonadota > Gammaproteobacteria > Enterobacterales > Yersiniaceae > Serratia > Serratia sp. EC4. The sequence continues at coordinate 16,874 of NZ_JBNIDE010000002.1, forward strand.
TCGCAGATCAGACGATAGGGAATGCCCAGCTCGCCCAGTTCCCAGGCGGTCAGGCGGCCGCCCTGCAGCAGCGGCCGGGTTTCATCGACCCATACTTGTTGCACCTTGCCCTGCTGGTGGGCGCGCAGCAGCACCCCGATAGCGGTGCCGACGCCGGCGGTGGCCAATCCGCCGGTATTGCAGTGGGTCAGCAGGCGGCTGCCGGGCTTGACCAGCCCTGCGCCGCGATCGGCGATGCGATCGCACAGCAGGCGATCCTCCTCCACCAACCGCAGCGCTTCGTTCACCATCGCCGGCGCCCAGTCAGGCTCCGCCAGCGCCAACTTCATGCGATCCAGATTGTTCATCAGGTTAACCGCCGTCGGGCGGGCGGCGCGCAGCGTGTGCAGCGCCTGCTCCAGCTCGGCGCGCGGCAGACCGCGTTCCGCGAGCAGCGCCAACAGCAGGCTGGCGGACAGCCCGATCAGCGGTGCGCCGCGCACCCGCAGGCTGTGAATGTGCACGACCAACTCTTCCACGCTGTCGCAAGCGCGCCACCGCTTTTCCTGCGGCAGGGCTTGCTGATCGAGGATCCAAAGGCGGTTATCTCGCAGGGTCAAACTGGTGGTGTTAAGCGCTTGCATCGGCGGTTAATTCCTTGTTGCGTGGTTATTGCATCTGAAACGCTATTCTGCCAACATGACTTCCAGATGTATAGACGTCCAAATGCTTTTACGTCTAAATAATCAAAGTCGCTGGGTCAGTGAGAGAGAACAGAGGGGTTGGGGAATGTCGCTTTATCGTACGTTTACGGCTGCCGATGCCGTTGAATATGCCCGCCAATACGGGCAGGTGGCCGAACCGCAGGCGCTGGTGAGCGCCGACGAGATCGGTGACGGCAACCTGAACCTGGTGTTCAAGATCCGCGATCGTGAAGGCGTGAGCCGGGTGATCGTCAAACAGGCGCTGCCCTACGTGCGCTGCGTGGGCGAATCCTGGCCGCTGACGTTGGATCGGGCGCGCATCGAAGCGGAAACGCTGCTGGTCCACGGCGGTTTCTGCCCGCGGCATACGGTAAAAGTCTTGCATCACGATCCCGAGTTGGCGGTGATGGTGCAGGAAGATCTCTCCGATCATCGCATCTGGCGCAGTGAACTGGTGCAGGGGAACTATCATCCGCTGGCGGCCGGGCAGCTGGCGGAATACCTGGCGCAGACGCTGTTTCACACCTCCGATTTTTATCAGTCGGCGCAGCAGAAAAAGGCGGAAGTCAGCCGTTTCACCAACCCCGAACTGTGCCAGATCACCGAGGATCTGTTCTTTACCGATCCCTATATCGACCATGAGCGCAATCAGTTCGAGGCGGCGCTGTTGCCGCAGGTGCAGGCGCTGCGCGAGGATGCGCCGCTGAAGTTGGCGGTCGCCGGCCTGAAACATCGCTTCCTCAGCAAGGCGGAGGCGCTGTTGCACGGGGATATCCACAGCGGTTCGATCTTCGTGGCGGAAGGGCGATTGAAAGCGATCGACGCCGAATTCGGTTTCTACGGCCCGATCGGTTTCGATGTCGGCACTGCGTTAGGCAACCTGCTGCTCAACTATTGCGGCCAGCCGGGGCTGTTCGGGCCGCGCGACGCCGCCGCCGGGCGCGAGCAGCGGCTGCAGGATGTGCGCGAGCTGTGGCTGATCTTTGCCGATCGCTTTCTGGCGCTGTGCCATCAGCAAAGCCGCGATGCGGCGCTGGCGACGCCGGGTTACGCTGAGCAGTTCCTGCAGCAGGTCTGGAGCGACGCGATAGGATACTGCGGCACCGAACTGATTCGGCGCACGATCGGCCTGGCGCACGTCGCCGATCTGGACAGCATCGCCGACGCCGACATGCGCCTCGACTGCCAGCGTCACGCCCTGGGATTGGGGCGCACGCTGATCGTCAATGCGCCGCAGATCGAGCATATCGACGCGCTGTTGGCGCGCATTCGTCAGCAGGGCTGAAAAGGCGGGTGCTCGTGGATCCTGCCTGACACCATCAGCCAACGGGCGGGGCGAACCCCGCCGGTGGGTTGCCTTACCGTCCGGATTCGTAAGCCAAAGTGGCCGCAACCTCCGAGTCTCTCAACCTGATGCGCAGTTCGCACAGCGAACCGCGGGTTAGCCAGATGAACGCGAGCAGCGTCATACAGACGATCACCAGTTTAAGCACGACCCGTTTTTGCTGCATTTTTGACCTCCCTATCCTTGCCTTGCGGCGGGTAAGAGGCTAACCTGATGTTGCTAGGCATCAGAGTGGCCTCGGGTTGATAATATCGACTCGGGGCCTTTCTCTTTCTCTCCTTTGCCAAGGCTCCGGACAGAAAGATCCAGAGCACCCGCCGCGCAGTCTACCCGAACTTCCTTCCCGTGAAATCCGCCGTTGCGCCAACCTGCGGCGTGGTGCGCAGTTTGTCCTGAAAGCAAAAGAAAAAAGGGGCGATGATGATCGCCCCTTGGATGCGTGGAGTGGGAATTGGCGTTAAGCCGCTTCGGTCTGCTGCTGGCGCTTAGACTGTGCCGCCGGCTTTTCCGGTTTGGCGGCCGCCAGCGCATCCGGCGCAAAGTCGTCCACGTTGATGGAGCGCAGGCGGCTCTCTTCGGCTTTCACCAGGATCTTCGCTTCATCGGCGCTGATCTTGCCTTCTTCCAGCGCGCGCTCCGCCAAACGATCCAGACGGGTGAACGGCAGGTTTTTGCCGGCCGCCTTGCACAGACGTTCGTGAATCGGCTCGGCGGCCATCACGTCGGCCAGCGCCGCTTCCAGCAGGCCGATTGGGTTATGCTCGCTCGGCGTCAGGTACTGGCCGCGCCCCAGACGGCTGCGGGTGGCGGAAGGCACCTGCAGGATCTTGGCCAACTGATGATCCAGGCGATCGGACGGCGCGGTATGCACGCGGCCGAACGGGAAGACCACGAAGCGCAGCGCGCCGGCGATAAAGCGGTTCGGGAAGTTGCGCAGCAGATCATCCAGCGCCTGTTCGGCTTTATGCAGGCTGTCTTGCACGCCCCAATGCACCAGCGGCAGATCTTCTTTCTGACGGCCTTCGTCGTCAAAGCGTTTCAGCACGGCGGAAGCCAAATACATCTGGCTGAGGATATCCCCCAGGCGAGCGGAGATGCGCTCACGGCGCTTCAGGCTGCCGCCCAGCACGCCCATGGAAACGTCCGACAGCAGCGCCAGGTTGGCGCTCAGGCGGTTCAGCTGCTGATAGTAACGACGGGTCGCGTCCTTGGTTGGCGTGGCGCTGGTGCGGCCGTTGGTCAGGCCCAGCCAGAAGCTGCGTACCTTGTTGCTGCCGACGTGGCCCAGGTGGCCGAACAGCGATTTATCGAAGGCGTTCAGATCGTTGTTCTGCGCCGCCGCCATTTCATCCAGCACATAAGGATGGCAGCGGATCGCGCCCTGACCGAAGATCATCATGGTGCGGGTCAGGATGTTCGCGCCTTCCACCGTGATGGCGATCGGTGCCCCCTGATAAGCGCGAGCCAGGAAGTTGGATTCGCCCAGCATGATGCCTTTACCGCCGGCGATATCCATGGCGTCAACGATCGACTGCTGGCCGCGGTGCGTGCAGTGGTATTTGACGATGGCCGACAGCACGGCCGGTTTCTCGCCCTGCACCAGCGCATAGGTGATCAGCGAAGCGGCGGCGTCCATCACATAGGTGTTGCCGGCGATGCGCGCCAACGGTTCCTCGATCCCTTCCATCTTGCCGATGGAGATCTTGAACTGACGGCGAATGTGCGCGTAGGCGCCGGTCGCCAGGGCGATGGATTTCAGGCTGCCGGTAGAGTTGGACGGCAGGGTGATGCCGCGACCTACCGACAGGCACTCAACCAGCATGCGCCAGCCCTGGCCGGCCATTTTCGGCCCGCCGATGATGTAATCGATCGGCACGAACACGTCGGTGCCGCGGGTCGGGCCGTTCTGGAACGGCACGTTCAGCGGGAAGTGACGGTTGCCGATTTCCACGCCCGGGGTGCTGGTCGGGATCAGCGCACAGGTGATGCCCGGGGATTCGTTGTCGCTCAGCAGGCGGTTCGGGTCATGCAGTTTGAACGCCAGGCCCAGTACGGTGGCGACCGGCGCCAACGTGATGTAGCGCTTGTTCCAGGTCAGGCGCATGCCCAGCACCTGCTTGCCTTGCCATTCGCCCATGCACACGGTGCCGACGTCCGGGATCGCGCCGGCATCGGAACCCGCTTCCGGGCTGGTCAGCGCGAAGCATGGGATTTCGTCGCCGCGCGCCAGGCCCGGCAGATAGTGGTTTTTCTGTTCTTCGGTACCGTAGTGCTGCAGCAGTTCGCCCGGGCCGAGGGAGTTCGGTACGCCGACGGTGATCGCCAGGATGCCGGAAACGCCGGCCAGTTTTTGCAGCACCATCGCCTGAGCGTAAGGGGAGAATTCCAGACCGCCGTACTCTTTCTTGATGATCATCGCGAAGAAACGGTGTTCTTTCAGGTACGCCCAGAGTTCTGGCGGCAGATCGGCCAGTTCGTGGGTGATCTGGAAGTCGTTGGCCATGCGGCAGGCTTCTTCCACCGGGCCGTCGATAAACGCCTGCTCTTCTTCCGTCAGGCGCGGTTTCGGGTAGCTGTGCAGTTTGTTCCAGTCCGGCGCACCGCGGAACAGATCGCCTTCCCACCAAGTGGTGCCGGCGTCGATCGCTTCCTTCTCGGTGGTGGACATCGGCGGCATCACCTTGCGGAAGGCGCGCAGCGCCGGCGCGGAGAGCAGGGAACGGCGCACAGAGGAAAGGTTCAGCGGCAGCAGCACGATCGCCAGCGGCAGCAACAGCCAGAAGCTCCACAGGCCGATAGCGCCCATGACGGCGGTGTACGCCACCAGGATCAGGCTGCTGAGGGTAAGGTTCACTCGGTGGTAGAACACCACGCCGAGGAGAGCCAGGAAAACGACGATACTAAGAACCATCATAAGAAGCTCCGAAGTAGTAAGAGGTCTGACCTGTTGTGTGTATGTAATAGGTTTTAGTACAAGGCAGAATTTTTATCAATGCGTTTACAGTTTAATTACAACTCAGGTCACAAACTGACAGCACCAATCATCAAAAACCTCTCCGCTTCCTTAACCGGCGCGCTGTTTGGCCGAGAATGCTTCTCGCTGTTTCCGCGATCCGGTACACTGCGGAGCGGAAGATTTGACGATAACAAGAGGTTCCTCATGTACCACGACCTTATTCGCAGTGAACTGAACGAAGCGGCTGATACCCTGGCGAAATTTATCAATGACGACGCCAACATCGACGCCATCCAACGCGCGGCGGTGCTGCTGGCGGATTCCTTCAAAGCCGGCGGTAAAGTGATTTCCTGCGGCAACGGCGGTTCCCATTGCGACGCGATGCATTTCGCCGAAGAGCTGACCGGCCGCTACCGCGAAAACCGCCCGGGCTACCCGGCGATTGCCATCTCGGACGTGAGCCACCTGTCCTGCGTCAGCAACGACTTCGGCTATGAGTATGTGTTCTCGCGCTATGTGGAAGCGGTGGGCCGCGAAGGCGACGTGCTGCTGGGCATTTCCACCTCCGGCAACTCCGGCAACATCATCAAGGCTATCGACGCGGCGCGTGCCAAGGGGATGAAAGTGATCACCCTGACCGGCAAGGACGGCGGCAAGATGGCGGGTTCCGCCGATGTGGAAATTCGCGTGCCGCACTTCGGTTACGCCGATCGCATTCAGGAAATCCACATTAAAGCGATTCACATCTTGATTCAGCTGATCGAAAAAGAGATGGTTAAGGCGTAATAGCCTTCGGGGGGCTGCGGCTCCCCATGAATAAGACTGCGGGCGCCGCATGTATGCCGTGTCCGCACAGTCTGTGTCAGTGTGGTTAAGGGGTGCTGGCGATGTGTGAACTGCTCGGGATGAGCGCAAACGTACCGACCGATATCTGCTTCAGCTTTACCGGCCTGGTACAGCGCGGCGGCCGCACCGGGCCGCATAAGGATGGCTGGGGCATTACCTTCTATGAAGGGAACGGCTGCCGCACATTCAAGGATCCGCAGCCGAGCTTCAACTCGCCGATCGCCCGCCTGGTGCAGGACTACCCGATCAAGTCTTGCGCGGTGGTGTCCCATATTCGCCAGGCCAACCGCGGCGAAGTGGCGTTGGAAAACACCCATCCGTTCACCCGCGAACTGTGGGGCCGCAACTGGACCTACGCGCACAACGGCCAATTGAAAGGCTATCGTCAGTTGGATACCGGCACGTTCCGCCCGGTCGGCCAGACTGACAGCGAATATGCCTTCTGCTGGCTGTTGCACCAGCTGGCGCTGAAATATCCGCGCACCCCGAGCCAGTGGCCGGCGGTATTCCGCTACATTGGCCTGTTGGCGAGCCAACTGCGCAAGAAAGGGGTATTCAATATGCTGTTGTCGGACGGGCGCTTCGTGATGGCGTATTGCTCCACCAACCTGTATTGGATTACGCGCCGCGCGCCGTTCGGCAAGGCGACGCTGCTTGATCAGGACGTGGAGATTGATTTTCAGCAACAGACCACACCGAACGATGTGGTCACGGTGATCGCCACCCAACCGCTGACCGCCAACGAAACCTGGCACAAGATTGAGCCAGGCGAGTTCGCGTTATTTCACTTCGGTGAGCGGCTTGTTCTGAGCGAAGGGGTTGGTGTTGGGCGTCGGGCTGGCTGACGCGTACTGCGTCATCATGCCGCCGCTGCTCATCAGCGGTTGACCCAAGACGTACTGGCCATTGACCACGCCCATTGTCGGCGGTTGGCGGTTCTTCGCGAAGTAATCATAGCCCGGCTTCAGCTGGCGCCAGAAGGCGATATAGCTGGATGACGCATGGCGTTTCAGGTTCTGTTCGGTCATGCGGAACGGGTAGATGCTGATGTCGACGCGGCTTTGGCCATAGGCGAAGGCGGCTTCGACGTAGCGATAGATCTCATCCATATAGGTGTTGGTCATCGCGTAACAGCCGATCGATTTACATTCGCCGTGGATCATCAGATAAGCGCCGGAATAGCCCTGCGACTTGTCGTAATCGTTAGGGAAACCGATATTGATCGCCCGATAATACTTGCTGTCGGGTTTCAGATGGCGCGCGTCAACGCTATAAAAGCCTTCAGGACTTTTAAAGTCGCCTTCACGACGTTTAGGACCCAGCCCGCCGGAGAAATTACAGATCGGGAACGTGTTGACCAGGCGGAATTCATTGCCCATTCTGGCATACAATTCCAGCTTGCGTTCCTCTTTGAAGATCTGAATATAGACCGGCGAACCCAATAATTGCTGTTTAACTACCGGCGCTTCGGGTACCTGCTCGCTGGCGCTGCAGGCCGTGATCATCGGCATAGAAACAAGCATCGCAAACAACAGCGCGATTTTGCTCATTATAATTCCTGCTTATATTTATCTGCCGGCGTAATCAACCTGGCCAGCATGCCACTGATTATTGTTTTTACTGCTGCAAAACACCGCCAGATTACCAGCGCGTTTATTTTTAGCAATACGTGATATGTATAAAAAAACGACAAAGCTCGATAAAAGTGAAATGACCGGCAGATTTTAACGATAAGTAGTGAAAAACAGGCGAAATTTAATTGCGTTTGCTTGACCCAAGTCACGACGGAACGCAGAACAATGTTGCGAACAATGTTAATATTCTCTCTTCAATTTAACGCGCGGTGGCGATTGAAGCGGCGGGGGTTATGGCATATAACCCGGCCGTTTCGGTGGTTATTTGGCTACAGGCCGTTAACACATCGATTGTCACGCAAATAACGGAGAGGGGGGAATCAAGGGAATGCGCGTTACCCCATATATTCACTGCGAGAAAGTTCATGTTGGGCGTGCCGTCGTGCGCACTGCCCGGCAATCCTGGCATCGTCCGCACCCGCCTCTGGGGCCGGGCAGACGTGTAAACCAAACTACATCGTATAAATCCTATGATTAAGATCAGAAAAGGGTTAGATCTGCCGATAGCCGGGGTTCCGGTTCAGGCGATCCAAGATGGCCCGAACATTCAGCATGTCGCCCTGCTTGGGGAAGAGTATGTCGGAATGCGCCCCTCCATGCTGGTGCAGGAAGGCGATACCGTTAAGAAAGGCCAGGCGTTGTTCGAAGATAAGAAAAACCCCGGGGTTTTCTTCACGGCACCCGCCAGCGGCCGCATCGCCGCGATTAACCGCGGCGAGCGGCGCGTATTGCAATCGGTGGTGATTGCGCTGGAAAACGGCGGCGACGATCAGCTCGAGTTTGCGCACTATCCGCTGGGTGAACTGAGCCAGCTGCCGCGTGAACAGGTCGAAAGCGAACTGATCGCCAGCGGCCTGTGGACCGCGCTGCGCACCCGCCCGTTCAGCAAAACGCCAAGCCCCGGCAGTGAACCGCGCGCCATTTTCGTCACCGCGATGGATACCCAACCGTTGGCCGCCGATCCGCAGGTGATCATCGCCGAACAGCAGGCGGCGTTCAACGCCGGGCTGGTGGTCTTGGCGCGTCTGACGGCGGGCAAGGTACACGTATGCCACGCCGCCGGCGCCTCGGTTGGGCAGCAAAGCGGCTCGCAGATCGCCTACAGCGAATTCGCCGGCCCGCATCCCGCCGGGCTGGCGGGCACCCACATTCATTTCCTTGAACCGGTCAGCCTGAAGAAAATCGTTTGGCACATCGGTTACCAGGATGTCATCGCCATCGGCACGCTGTTCACCACCGGCAAGCTCGATACCCGCCGTGTGGTGGCGCTGGCCGGGCCGCAGGTGGCGCAGCCGGCGCTGCTGCGCACCCGCCTGGGGGCCAGCCTCGATGAGCTGACCGCCGGCCGCCTGAAAGGCGGCGAGAATCGGGTGATCTCCGGTTCGGTGCTGAACGGCATGCACGCCGCCGGGCCGAACGCCTGGCTCGGCCGCTTCCACTCGCAGGTGTCGGTGTTGGAGGAAGGGCGCGACAAAGAGCTGTTCGGTTGGATCGTGCCCTCACCGAACAAATTCTCCATTACCCGCACCACGCTGGGCCACTTCCTGAAGAACAAACTGTTCGCTTTCTCAACCACCACTAACGGCGGCGAGCGCGCCATGGTGCCGATCGGCAACTATGAGCGGGTGATGCCGCTGGATATTTTGCCGACGCTGCTGCTGCGCGATTTGCTGGCGGGCGACAGCGACAGCGCGCAAGCGCTGGGCTGCCTGGAACTGGATGAGGAAGATCTGGCGCTGTGCACCTTCGTTTGCCCCGGCAAGTATGAGTACGCGCCGGTGCTGCGCGAGGTGCTGACCAAGATTGAGCAGGAAGGATAACCGATGGGCCTGAAGAATTATTTCGAGAAGATAGAGCATCACTTCACGCCGGGCGGCAAACTGGAAAAGTGGTACCCGCTGTATGAAGCGACCACCACGGTGTTTTACACCCCCGGCACGGTGACGCGCGGCGCTTCGCACGTGCGCGACGCCATCGATTTGAAGCGCATGATGATCCTGGTGTGGCTGGCGGTGTTCCCGGCGATGTTCTGGGGCATGTACAACGTCGGCCAGCAGGCTATCCCGGCGCTGCACCATCTGTACAGCGGCGACGCGCTGCAACAGGTGCTGGCGGGCGACTGGCATTATCGCCTGGCGCAGTGGCTCGGCGCCTCGCTGGCGGCCGACGCCGGCTGGGTCAGCAAGATGGTGCTGGGTGCCTGTTACTTCCTGCCGATCTACGCCGTGGTATTCGTCGTCGGCGGCTTCTGGGAAGTGCTGTTCGCCATTATCCGCAAGCATGAGGTCAACGAAGGCTTCTTCGTCACGTCCATCCTGTTCGCGCTGATCGTGCCGCCGACCCTGCCGCTGTGGCAGGCCGCGCTGGGCATCACCTTCGGCGTGGTGGTGGCCAAAGAGATCTTCGGGGGCACCGGGCGCAACTTCCTCAACCCGGCGCTGGCCGGCCGCGCCTTCCTGTTCTTCGCCTATCCGGCGCAGATCTCCGGCGATTTGGTGTGGACCTCCGCGGACGGTTTCTCCGGCGCGACGCCGCTGGCGCAGTGGAGCGCGGGCGGGGCGCACAGCCTGAGCAACGTGGCCACCGGCCAGTCCATCAGCTGGCTGGACGCTTTCCTCGGCAACATTCCCGGCTCGATCGGTGAGGTGTCCACGCTGATGATCCTGATCGGCGGGGCGATTATCCTGTTCGGCCGCGTGGCCTCCTGGCGCATCGTCGCCGGCGTAATGCTCGGCATGGTGGCTTCCGCCCTGTTGTTCAACGCCATCGGTTCGGACACCAACCCGATGTTCGCCATGCCGTGGTACTGGCATCTGGTGCTGGGCGGCTTCGCCTTCGGCATGATCTTTATGGCGACCGACCCGGTTTCCGCCTCCTTCACCAATAAGGGGAAATGGTGGTACGGCATTCTGATTGGCGTGATGTGCGTGCTGATTAGGGTAGTCAACCCCGCCTATCCGGAAGGCATGATGCTGGCGATCCTGTTCGCCAACCTGTTCGCGCCGCTGTTCGATTATCTGGTGGTGCAGGCCAACATCAAGCGGAGAAAAGCCCGTGGCGAATGAAGCGAAAAACGACGGCATCGGTAAAACGCTGCTGGTAGTGCTGCTGCTGTGTCTGGTGTGTTCAGTGGTGGTGGCGGGCTCCGCCGTCGGCCTGAAGTCCAAACAGCAGGAGCAAAAGCTGCTCGACAAGCAGCGCAATATTCTCGACGTAGCCGGCCTGTTGCAGCCGAAAATGGAGAGCGAGCAGGTCAAGCGCCTGTACAGCGAGCGCATCGAACCGCGCCTGGTGGATCTGAACAGCGGCGAGTTTGTCGCCGGCAAGGCGGCGGCGTTCGATCTGGGCGCCGCGCTGCGCGACGACGCCAAAAGCGTGGCGCTGGCGGCGGGCGACGATCCGGCCGGCATCAAGCGCCGCAGCAACCAGGCGGAAATCTACCTGGTGCGCGATGAAAGCGGCCAGGTGAACAAGATTGTGCTGCCGGTATACGGCACCGGTCTGTGGTCGATGATGTACGCCTTCGTGGCGCTGGATAATGACGGCAACACGGTCAAGGGCATCACCTACTACGACCAGGGGGAAACCCCGGGGCTGGGCGGGGAGGTCGAGAACCCGTCCTGGCGCCAGCAGTGGGTCGGCAAGCAGCTGTTCGACGACAATGGCCAGCCGGCGATCCGCGTGGTGAAAGGCGGCGCGCGTCAGGGGGATGTGCATGGTGTGGACGGCCTGTCCGGCGCCACGCTGACCTCCAACGGCGTACAGCATACGTTTGATTTCTGGTTGGGCGAGCACGGCTTCGGCCCGTTCCTGAAAAAAGTTCGTGAAGGAGCGCTGAAAAATGGCTGATTCCAAAGAGATAAAGCGGGTCCTGCTGGGGCCGCTGTTCGACAATAACCCGATCGCCCTGCAGGTGCTGGGCGTCTGTTCGGCGCTGGCGGTGACCACCAAGCTGGAGACGGCGGTGGTGATGACCATTGCGGTGACGCTGGTGACCGCGTTCTCCAGCTTCTTCATCTCGCTGATCCGTCACCATATTCCCAACAGCGTGCGCATCATCGTGCAGATGGCGATCATCGCCTCGCTGGTGATCGTGGTCGATCAGCTGCTGCGCGCCTATGCGTTTGAGATCTCCAAGCAGCTGTCGGTGTTCGTCGGCCTGATCATCACCAACTGCATCGTGATGGGGCGCGCCGAGGCCTACGCCATGAAGTCGCCGCCGATCGAGAGCTTTATGGACGGCATCGGCAACGGGCTGGGCTACGGGGTGATCCTGGTGCTGGTCGGTTTCCTGCGCGAGCTGATCGGCTCCGGCAAGCTGTTCGGCGTGCCGGTGCTGGAAACGGTGCAGAACGGCGGCTGGTATCAGCCGAACGGCCTGTTCCTGCTGGCGCCGAGCGCGTTCTTCATCATCGGCCTGCTGATCTGGGTGCTGCGCACCCTGAAGCCGGCGCAGATCGAAAAGGAGTAAAGGCCGATGGAACACTATATCAGCCTGTTTGTGCGCGCGGTGTTCGTTGAGAACATGGCGCTGGCGTTCTTCCTCGGGATGTGTACCTTCCTGGCGGTATCGAAGAAGGTCTCGACCGCCTTTGGCTTGGGCATCGCGGTGACCATCGTGCTCGGCATTTCGGTGCCGGTGAACAACCTGGTCTACAACCTGATCCTGCGCGACGGCGCGCTGGTGGAAGGCGTCGATCTGAGCTTCCTCAACTTCATCACCTTCATCGGCGTGATTGCGGCGCTGGTGCAGATTCTGGAGATGATCCTCGATCGTTTCTTCCCGTCGCTGTATAACGCGCTCGGCATCTTCCTGCCGCTCATCACCGTGAACTGCGCCATCTTCGGCGGCGTGTCCTTCATGGTGCAGCGCGACTACAACTTCGCCGAATCGGTGGTGTACGGCTTTGGTTCCGGCACCGGCTGGATGCTGGCGATCGTCGCCATGGCGGGGATCCGCGAAAAACTCAAGTATGCCAACGTGCCGGCAGGGCTGCGCGGCCTGGGCATTACCTTTATCACCACCGGACTGATGGCGCTGGGCTTCATGTCCTTCTCCGGTGTTCAGTTGTAAAGGCGGGAAGAATTTATGGAAATTATTTTAGGCGTAGCAATGTTCACCGCCATCGTGATGGTGCTGGTGTTGCTGATCCTGTTCGCCAAGTCGAAGCTGGTGAATACCGGCGACATTGCGGTGGAAATCAACGGCGATCTGGATAAGAGCTTCCATGCGCCGGCGGGCGACAAGCTGCTCAACATGCTCTCCAGCCAGGGGATTTTCGTCTCCTCGGCCTGTGGCGGCGGCGGTTCCTGCGGCCAGTGCCGGGTGGTGATCAAAGAGGGCGGCGGCGATATCCTGCCGACCGAGCTCTCGCACATCAACAAGCGCGAAGCGAAAGAGGGTTGTCGCCTGGCGTGCCAGGTGAACGTGAAGCAGAACCTGAAGATCGAACTGCCGGAAGAGATCTTCGGCGTGAAGAAATGGGAGTGCGAGGTTATCTCCAACGATAACAAAGCGACCTTTATCAAAGAGCTGAAGCTGAAGATCCCCGATGGCGAAGACGTGCCGTTCCGCGCGGGCGGCTTCATCCAGATCGAAGCGCCGGCGCACGACATCAGCTACGCCGACTTCGACGTGCCGCAGGAGTATCGCGGCGACTGGGACAAGTTCAACCTGTTCCGCTACCGCTCGACGGTGAACGACACCACGGTGCGCGCCTACTCGATGGCCAACTACCCGGAAGAGAAGGGCATCATCATGCTCAACGTGCGTATCGCCACGCCGCCGCCGAACAATCCGGACGTGCCGCCGGGCATCATGTCTTCCTATATCTGGTCGCTGAAGCCGGGCGACAAGGTGACCATCTCCGGGCCGTTCGGCGAGTTCTTCGCCAAGGACACCGACGCCGAAATGATCTTCATCGGCGGCGGCGCAGGCATGGCGCCGATGCGCTCGCACATCTTCGATCAGCTCAAGCGTCTGAACTCGAAGCGCAAGATCACTTTCTGGTACGGCGCGCGTTCGCTGCGCGAGATGTTCTATGAAGACGATTTCAACCAGCTGCAGGCGGAGAACGAAAACTTCACCTGGCACGTGGCGCTGTCGGATCCGCAGCCGGAAGATAACTGGACCGGCTACACCGGCTTTATCCATAATGTTCTGCTGGAGAACTACCTGAAGAACCACCCGGCGCCGGAAGACTGCGAGTTTTACATGTGCGGGCCGCCGATGATGAACGCCGCGGTGATCAAGATGCTCAAAGATCTGGGCGTCGAAGACGAAAACATCATGCTGGATGACTTTGGTGGCTAAATTGCGCGCATTGGCGACGAAGAACTGGCTGACGGGCGTGGCGCTGAGCGCCACCCTGCTGCTGACCGGCTGCGGGCCGGAACAGGTGGATCTGACGGGTAAAACCATGGGCACCTCGTATTCGATCCGTTACGTGGCCGGCGACAATACGCCGTCGGCGCGCGAGATGCAGGCGGAGATCGACAAACGGCTGGAGCAGGTGAACGATCAGATGTCCACCTACCGGCCGGATTCCGAGCTCAGCCGCTTCAACGCCAGCCGCGACATTGACCGGCCGTTCCCGGTTTCGCCGGCCACCGCCGAAGTGGTGCGCGAAGCGCTGCGCATCAATCGCGTCACCGATGGCGCGCTGGACGTGACCGTCGGGCCGCTGGTCAACCTGTGGGGCTTCGGCCCGGAAGGGCGGCCGGATAAGGTGCCGAGCGAGGCGGAGCTGGCGCACCGCCGCGCCTGGACCGGCGCCGATAAACTGGCGGTGCAGGGCAGCGCGCTGATGAAAAGCATCCCTGAGCTGTACGTCGATCTGTCGTCGATCGCCAAAGGGTATGGCGTGGACGTGGTGGCGGAGTATCTGCAATCGCAACACGTGAAAGACTACATGGTGGATATCGGCGGTGAAGTTCGCACCCGCGGGCGCAACGGCGAGCAAAAGCCGTGGCGCATCGCCATCGAGCGCCCGACCGCCGGCGCGCAGCAGCAGGCGCAGCTGGTGATCCAACCGGGGGAGATGTCGATCGCCACCTCGGGTGACTATCGCAACTACTTCGAGCAGGACGGGGTGCGCTATTCGCACACCATCGATCCGATCACCGGGCGCCCGATCCATCATCGGCTGGTGTCGATCACCGTGCTGAGCCCGACCTGCATGACCGCCGACGGCCTGTCCACCGGCCTGAACGTGATGGGGCCGGAGCGCGGCATGGCGCTGGCCAACCTGCTCGGCATTCCGGTGTTCATGATCGTGAAAACCGCCGACGGGTTTGAGGAGCGTTATTCAGACGCGTTCAAGCCCTATCTGAAAAAGCGTTCGTGAGGTTGCTATGTTGACGGTATTCGCCGCTACTTTCGTGTTGTTCCTGCTGATCGTCGGCGGCATGTCGCTGGGCTATGTGTTCAAACGCAAAAGCCTGCAGGGCAGCTGCGGCGGCATCACCGCGCTGGGCATGGAGAAAGTCTGCGACTGCCCGGAGCCGTGCGATGCGCGCAAAAAGCGCGAAGCCAAAGCGGCGCAGCGGCGCGAGCAGTTGGAAAAGCACCGCATTCTGTAGCGAAGTGAAAACCCGGCCCTGGCCGGGTTTTTTTATTTCGCCTTGCGGAAACTTTTCGCCTCGGCCGGCGAGTTGACCATCACGCCGTCGGCGCCCAGCGCCAGCGCCTGCTGATACGCCTGCGGCGTGTTGACGCCGAACAGAATGATGTGCGCCGGGCCCTGCGAGCGGAAACAATCCATCGACTCTTTATCCCAGGTCAGAAACGCCTTCGACCGCCCTTCGCCGAGGGTGTACTTCTCCACCACTTCCACCTCGCGCTTCAGCTCCAGCCCGTACCAGCGCGGCTGCCGGTTGTCCGGTTTGACATCGCACTGGTGCGCCATGGTGACGTTGGCCAGCAGCGTGCGGGTTTCGTCGCGGCTTTCGAAGCGCGGGACGGCCGGCGGCAGCGCCTGCAGGTATTTGGCGTCGGTAGAGTAGACGCGGGTGCGATTCAGGCTGTCGGTGCTTTCCAGCGTCGCCAGCAGCGCCTGGCCAAACTGCGCCGGATCGGCATCCGGGGATTTGATGTCCAGATAGAAAGTCACGCGCGGAAAGGCCTTCAACACCTCATCCAGCCGCGGAATGCCGATACCCTGGCCGCGGAACGGATGCGCATCGCCTTTGGCGAACGCCCAACCGGCGTCGGTCTCGGCCAGCTGCGCGGCGGTATAGGCAGAAACCGGGCCCTGCCGATTGGTCAGCGCCTTCAGATCCGAGGGGCGATACAGCACGATGACGCCGTCTTTGGATGCTTGCAGGGTGATCCAGATGGCGTCGGCGCCGTTTTTCAGCGCGGTTTCGATGGCGATGCGAGTGTTTTCCGGCGCATCGGCGGTGCCGCCGCGATGGGCGACGATCGCCGGCGCATGACCGGCGGCGGCGCTGGCCGCCAGCGCGCTTAGCGACAGCGCGGAAGCCAGCAGCAAATGAGAAAATCTGATCATGTAGGGTACCTTGTCGTTATCGTTGTGGTGAGCCGCACGGGATGGCGGAAATCATACTATTGAAAAATTAAGCTTTTTTAACAACGCGGAAATATCTGTCAGAAACGCCGCTTTCCTCGAAGCCTGCGGCCTTGAGCTTTTGGTACCTGGCTGTATACTTATACAGTATTATTGGAGGGTGCGATGCGTAAAATCATTCATGTCGATATGGACTGCTTCTTCGCGGCAGTGGAGATGCGCGACGATCCCAGCCTGCGCGATATCCCGCTGGCGATTGGCGGTAGCGCCGATCGCCGCGGGGTGATCAGCACCGCCAACTACCCGGCGCGGCGCTACGGCGTGCATAGCGCCATGTCCACGGCGATGGCGCTCAAACTGTGCCCGCATCTCACCCTGCTGCCGGGGCGCATGGCGGCCTACAAAGAAGCTTCGCTGCACATCCGCGAAATCTTTGCCCGCTATACCCCGTTGATCGAGCCGCTTTCGCTCGACGAGGCCTACCTCGACGTGACCGACAGCCCGCAATGCAACGGTTCGGCGACGCTGATCGCCCAGGAAATCCGTCAGGCGATCGCCGACGAGCTGAACCTCACCGCGTCGGCCGGCATCGCGCCAATCAAGTTTCTCGCTAAAATCGCCTCCGAGATGAACAAGCCGAACGGGCAATACGTGATCACGCCGGCGCAGGTGCCGGCGTTTTTGCAGCAGCTGCCGCTCAGCAAGATCCCCGGCGTCGGCAAGGTGACCGCCAAACGGCTGGAGGACGTGGGGCTCATCACCTGCGCCGACGTGCAGCAATACGATTTGGCGCAGTTGCTCAAGCGCTTCGGCAAGTTCGGCCGGGTGCTGTGGGAGCGCTGTCAGGGCATCGATCGGCGCGAAATCTCTCCTGAGCGGCTGCGCAAATCGGTGGGGGTGGAGCGCACGCTGGCGGAGGATATTCACGACTGGGAAGACTGCGAAACGCTGATTATCGACAAACTCTATCCCGAGCTGGAGATGCGGCTGCGCAAGGTGAAGCCGGATCTGCACATCGCCCGGCAGGGCGTGAAGCTGAAGTTTCAGGATTTTCAGCAAACCACCCAGGAGCACGTGTTCCCGGTGCTGAACCGGCAGGATTTGCTGGCGGTGGCGCGGCAGGCGTGGCGCGAGCGGCGCGAGGGGCGCGGCGTGCGGCTGGTGGGGCTGCATGTGACGCTGCTCGATCCGCAGCTGGAGCGGCAGCTGGCGCTGCCTTGGGAATAAAAAAGCCGGCGAGTCGCCGGCTTTTTGCGTTAAGCGCGCAGATTACGCGCGCTCAGGGATCGCTTTCAGCAGCGAGGTCAGCAGCTTCCAGTACAGGCCGACGCTTTCGATATGCACTTGCTCATCCGGCGAGTGCGGGCCGGTGATGGTTGGCCCGATCGATACCATGTCCATGTTTGGATACGGCTTTTTGAACAGACCGCATTCCAGGCCGGCGTGGATCACCATGATGTTCGGCGTCTTGTTGAACAGATCCTGATACAGCTCGCGCACCAGGTGCATCACCGGCGAGTCGGCGTCCGGCTGCCAGCCCGGGTAACCGCCCTTCGGCGCCACTTTAGCACCGGCCAGCTGGCCCAGCGCGGTCAGCATCTCGACCACGTAATCTTTGCCGCTGTCGATCAGAGAGCGGATCAGGCAGATGATTTCCGCTTCATTTTCGCTGGTGGTGACCACGCCGACGTTCAGCGAGGTTTCCACTACGCCTTTGACCGCGTCGCTCATGCGGATCACGCCGTTCGGCGTGCCGTTCAGCAGCGCCAGGAAGCGCTGCTGGCTGTCGGCGCTCAGCGCCAGCGAAGCGCTGGTGGCCGGTTCCAGCAGCACGGTGATGTTCTTCTCTTTGGCGGAGAGTTCGTTCTGCAGCACGGCCAGGAACTCCTGGCTCAGCGCTTTCAGTGCGTCGGCCTTGTCCGCCGGCACCGCTACCACCGCGGAGGCTTCACGCGGGATGGCGTTGCGCAGGGTGCCGCCGTTCAGGTCCAGCACGCGCAGGTTCAGCGCCGCCGCATGGGCGAACAGGAAGCGCGCCAGCAGTTTGTTGGCGTTGCCCAGCCCGACGTGGATCTCGGCGCCGGAATGGCCGCCTTTCAGGCCCTTGAGGGTCAGCTTCAGGGTTTGGTAACCGGCCGGCACCGCTTCGCGCTGCAGCGGCAGGGTGGTGATGAAGTCGATACCGCCGGCGCAACCCATGTAGATTTCGCCTTCTTCTTCGGAATCGGTATTGATCAGGATGTCCGCCTGCAGCCAGTTCGGCTGCAGCCCGAAGGCGCCGTCCATGCCGGCTTCTTCGGTCATGGTCAGCAGCACTTCCAGCGGGCCGTGCTCAACGCTGTCGTCGGCCAGCACCGCCAGGGCGGAGGCCATGCCGATGCCGTTGTCGGCGCCCAGCGTGGTGCCGCGCGCTTTCACCCACTCGCCGGCGATATAAGGCTGGATCGGATCCTTGGCGAAGTCGTGCACGGTGTCGTTATTCTTTTGCGGCACCATGTCCAGGTGCGCCTGCAACGCGACCGGCTTGCGGTTTTCCATGCCTTTGGTGGCCGGCTTGCGCAGCAGGATATTGCCGACCTGATCGCGCTCAGCGTGCAGGTTCTTTTCTTTGGCCCAGGTGAGGATGTGCTGCGCCAGCGCTTCTTCATGATAAGAAGGGTGCGGGATAGAACAGATCTTGGCGAAAATATCCCACAGCGGCTGTGGCGAAAGCTGAGACAATTCAGACACTATAAGTCTCCTGTGACGGCAGGCTCCGACAGGACGGGCGTGCCGCGCGGTTAAGGTGAGCGGGTATCTGTGCGTCGTGGCACGATCGTCAGAGAATATCACTTTATTTCCGGCGGTGCGCCCCCCGTATTGTGCGGTTTAAGCGCTTGATCACACGGCTTTGCGGCGGGAACGCTCGCTTTTTCAGCATCAATCACCGAAAAGCCGCCCGGCGGAAATCGCGAGGTTTTCCTCGGTACAGCTGGAATTCAACGCGGCCAGTCTCTATAATCTCGCGCAACCTTTTTTCCCCTGAACTATAAAGTAAGCCGCTTCACCAACCGGCTGGGACACGATTCTATGAGCGAAAAATACGTTGTTACCTGGGATATGCTGCAAATACATGCACGCAAGCTGGCGCACCGCCTGCTGCCTGCCGACAAATGGACCGGCATCATTGCCGTCAGCCGCGGCGGCCTGGTGCCGGCGGGCCTGCTGGCGCGCGAGCTGGGCATCCGCTATGTGGATACCGTCTGCATTTCCAGCTATGACCATGACAACCAACGCGAAATGAAAGTGCTCAAGCGCGCCGAAGGCGACGGTGAAGGCTTCATCGTGGTGGACGATCTGGTGGATACCGGCGGCACCGCGAAAGCGATCCGCGACATGTACCCGAAAGCGCATTTCGTCACCATCTTCGCCAAGCCGGCGGGCCGTCCGCTGGTGGACGACTACGTGATCGACATCCCGCAGGACACCTGGATTGAGCAGCCGTGGGACATGGGCGTCAGCTTCGTTCCCCCTATCGGCGGTCGCTAAGCCCAGCCAGTTCCAAGTCAACGCCCGGTTATGCCGGGCGTTTGTTTAATGATAAACGTGATGGCGTTGTCAGGCTTACCGAAGGCAAGATATAAAAAATCAGGAAAATCAATTTATTGATTTTCGGCCGTTAACCACAAAGGAGGAAAAACCACGCTTTTTCCTCCTTTGTCAGCCACCTGACGCCCGGTTATGCCGGGCGTTTGCGTTATCTTGGTTTATCCCGCCAGAGTTAGGTACACTACCTCCAGTTAAGTAGGCCTGTTGCGGCCTATCGCCAGATTTACGGAGGCTGTTGTTACCATGGCACAGGCCAACCTTTCTGAAATTCTTTTCAAGCCCAAATTCAAACACCCTGAAACCTCGACGCTGGTGCTGCGCGCGCGCAACAAAGTGAGCGCCGCCATGCATTCCGCATTGGAAGGCGACACCACCGGCAGCTGGTATCGCATGCTGAACCCGCTGCTGTGGGCCTGGCGCGGCGTCAGCCCGATCGAAATCCACGAAGTGTTGGCGCGCATCGCCGCCTCGGACGCCGAGCGCAGCAACCCGCAGCGGCTGGATACCGTGGTGGGCTACCGCAACGGCAACTGGATCTACGAGTGGATCCATCAGGGCATGCAGTGGCAGCAGCGGGCGACGGAGCAGCAGGATCCGCTGCTCGGCGGCGAGTACTGGCTGAAGGCCGCGAGCCTGTACAGCATCGCCGGCTACCCGCATCTGAAGGGCGACGAGCTGGCTGAACAGGCGGAGATGCTCGCCAACCGCGCTTATGAAGAGGCGGCGCTGCTGTTGCCGTATCAGCTGAAAGAGCTGGAGTTCCGCATCGAAGGCGGCGGTTGCGTCACCGGTTTCCTGCACATGCCCGAGAAGGGCGAGGCGCCGTTCCCGACGGTGCTGATGTGCGGCAGTCTCGATACGCTGCAGACCGACTATCACCGTCTGTTCCGCGACTACCTGGCGCCGCACGGCATCGCCATGCTGACGCTCGACATGCCGTCGATCGGCTCCTCCTGCAAGTGGAAGCTGACGCAGGACTCCAGCTACCTGCACCAGCAGGTGCTGATCCAGCTGGCCTCGGTGCCGTGGGTGGATCATCAGCGGGTGAGCGCTTTCGGCTTCCGTTTCGGCGCCAACGTGGCGGTGCGCTTGGCCTATCTGGAGCCGCAGCGGCTGCGCGGCGTGGCCTGCCTGGGGCCGGTGGTGCATCGCCTGCTGTGCGACAGCAGCACCCAGTTGAACGTGCCGGACATGTATATGGACGTGCTGGCCAGCCGCATGGGCATGGCTAACGCCTCGGACAACGTGCTGAAGGTGGAGCTGAACAGCTACTCGCTGAAAATGCAGGGGCTGCTGGGGCGCCGTTGCCCGACGCCGATGATCTCCGGCTACTGGGAGCGCGATACGCTCAGCCCGAAAGAGGAGTCGCAGCTGATCGTCACCTCCTCGGTGAGCGGCAAGCTGGTCGCCATCCCGCGCACCCCGGTTTACGACAGCTTCCACCGGGCGTTGCTGCAGATGTCCGGTTGGCTGAGGGACAAAATGCGTTAATTAGTTGCTAAATTTTAACAGTTTGTTAAAAAGAGTGGTCTACATTGAGGAGGTTAGAGAATGACGTTACCGAGTGGTCACCCTAAAAGCCGACTAATGAAACGTTTTGCCAGCTTGGGGCCGTACCTGCGTGAAGGGCAATGTGAAAACGACCGTTTTTTCTTTGATTGTTTGGCCGTCTGCGTCAATGTAAAGCCCGCTCCGGAGAAGCGTGAGTTCTGGGGCTGGTGGATGGAGCTGCAGGCGGAAGAGGCGCGCTTCACCTATTCGTACCAATTCGGCCTGTTCGACAAGGAAGGCGACTGGACGGCGCAAAACATTAAGGATGATGAAGTGAACGCCAAGCTGGAAGACACCCTGCGCGACTTCCATCGCCGCCTGGGCGAGCTGCTGGCGACCATGGAGCTGGGGCTGGAACCCGCCGACGATTTCAAAGAAAAACTGATCAAACTCTCCGCCTGACCCCGTTTGACCACGTATTGTGCTGATTTCGCGTTGTGCCTGTTGGCATAACGCGTCTCTCCTGTTACAAAGACCTTTGCACTCTTCTTCTCATCATTACACACGGCAGAAATACTATGAACGGCAGCCAGACATTGGTTGTGAAATTGGGCACCAGCGTGTTGACCGGCGGATCGCTGCGTCTGAACCGCGCCCACATTGTCGAATTGGTGCGCCAGTGCGCGCAGCAACACGCCGCGGGCCACCGCATCGTCATCGTCACCTCCGGCGCCATCGCCGCCGGGCGCGAACACCTGGGTTACCCCGAGCTGCCCGCCACCATCGCCTCCAAGCAGCTGCTGGCGGCGGTGGGGCAGAGCCGGCTGATCCAGCTGTGGGAACAGCTGTTCTCCATTTACGGCATTCACGTCGGGCAGATGCTGCTGACGCGCGCCGATCTGGAAGACCGCGAGCGCTTCCTCAATGCGCGCGACACCATGACGGCGCTGCTGGACAACCGCATCGTGCCGGTAATCAATGAGAACGACGCCGTCGCCACCGCCGAAATCAAGGTGGGCGACAACGATAACCTGTCGGCGCTGGCGGCCATTCTGGCTGGGGCCGACAAACTGCTGCTGTTGACCGATCAGCAGGGCCTCTACACCGCCGATCCGCGCAACAACCCGCAGGCCGAACTGATCCGTGAAGTGCACGGCATCGACGATGCGCTGCGCGCCATCGCCGGCGACAGCGTCTCCGGCCTGGGCACCGGCGGCATGGGCACCAAGCTGCAGGCGGCCGACGTGGCCTGCCGCGCCGGCATCGATGTGGTGATCGCCGCGGGCAGCAAGCCGGGCGTGGTGGCGGACGTGATCGAAGGCAAACCGGTGGGCACCCGTTTCCACGCGCTGGAAACCCCGCTGGAAAATCGCAAGCGCTGGATCTTCGGCGCGCCGCCGGCCGGTGAGATCACCGTCGACGACGGCGCGGTGGAAGCGATGATGGCGCGCGGCAGCTCGCTGTTGCCGAAGGGCATCCGCGAAGTGAAGGGCGATTTCTCGCGCGGCGAAGTGATCCGCATCCGCAACCTGGCGGGGCGCGATCTGGCGCACGGCGTCAGCCGCTATAACAGCGATGCGATGCGCATGATCGCCGGGCACCACTCGCAGGAAATCAGCGAGATCCTCGGTTACGAATACGGTCCGGTGGCAGTGCACCGCGACGATATGATTGTCAGTTAAGGAGTGAGCATGCTGGAGCAGATGGGGAAGGCCGCCAAGCAGGCCTCCTGGCAGCTGGCGGTGCTGAGCACGGCGAAGAAGAATCAGGTGCTGTCGGTGATGGCCGACAGGCTGGAAGCCAACAGTGAGGCGATCCTGCTGGCGAACGAACAAGACATGGCGCAGGCGCGCGCCACCGGCATGAGCGAAGCGCTGCTCGATCGCCTGCTGCTGACCCCGGCGCGGTTGGCGGCGATCGCCAACGACGTGCGCCAGGTATGCCGCCTGAACGATCCGGTCGGCCACGTGCTGGACGGCAACCTGCTGGACAGCGGGCTGAAGCTGGAGCGCCGCCGGGTGCCGCTCGGCGTGATCGGCGTGATTTACGAGGCGCGGCCGAACGTCACCATCGACGTCGCCAGCCTGTGCCTGAAAACCGGCAACGCAGTGATCCTGCGCGGCGGTAAAGAGACGCACAACACCAACCAGGCGACGGTGAAAGTGATCCAGCAGGCGCTGGAACAGTGCGGCCTGCCGGCGGCGGCGGTGCAGGCGATCGACAGCCCGGATCGCGCGCTGGTGAACGAACTGCTGCGTCTGGATCGCTATGTCGACATGCTGATCCCGCGCGGTGGCGCCGGCCTGCACAAGCTGTGCCGCGAGCAATCGACCATTCCGGTGATCACCGGCGGCATCGGCGTGTGCCACACCTATGTGGATGCCGACGTCGATTTCGACAAGGCGCTGACGGTCATTGAAAACGCCAAGATCCAGCGCCCGAGCGCCTGTAACTCGCTGGAAACGCTGCTGGTGAACCGCAGCATCGCCGCCGAGTTCCTGCCGGCGCTGAGCGCCAAAATGGCGGCGGCCGGCGTGACGCTGCACGCGGCGGAAAACGCGCTGCCGCTGCTGCAGGGCGGCCCGGCGACGGTGGTGCCGGTGAACGCGGAGGATTACGACGACGAATGGCTGTCTCTGGATCTGAACGTGTTGCTGGTGGACGATATCGATCAGGCCATCGACCACATCCGCACCCACGGCACCAACCACTCCGACGCGATCCTCACCCGTTCGCTGAGCAGCGCCGAGCACTTCGTGCGCGCGGTGGACTCCTCGGCGGTGTACGTTAACGCCAGCACTCGCTTCACCGACGGCGGCCAGTTCGGCCTGGGCGCAGAAGTGGCGGTGAGCACCCAGAAACTGCACGCCCGCGGCCCGATGGGCCTGGACGCGCTGACCACCTACAAGTGGATCGGCTATGGCGACGATCTGGTGCGCAGCTAAGGCCGCATTGCGGTCATAAAGAGGTCAGGGCGCAGCGGGCTGCGCCCTGATTTTTTTGTGAAGGGGGCAACGCGCGGCAGTCTGGCTGCTTGCAAAACAACCAAACGCCCCGGTGGCTATTGACTCATTTCGTGCACGGGTCTACCTTGTTCAACGCACTTCCGGCTTGCCCCGCAGGTCCGGCTCGATGCCGATATAGCTCAGTTGGTAGAGCAGCGCATTCGTAATGCGAAGGTCGTAGGTTCGACTCCTATTATCGGCACCACTCCCTCTCCAGACTCCATGTGCTTACCCTTTCGCCGGTTAAACAACCGTTTAATTAATCACTGTTATAATTACCCCTGTTGAGTCTTGATGGGTGAATGTTTTCTCCTCAAGCATTGCGATGCGGCGCTCTGCGGGGCGGCATCCGTTTTTTGGACATGCCGGTGGTTCGGTGAGAAGTAAGGAGAAGTGCACTATGAGCAGAAAAGACAAGCTCGCGGCGGCCCTGCTGGCCATCTTCCTGGGTGGGCTGGGCATTCACAAGTTTTACCTGGGGATGAAGTGGTGGGGGCTGTTCTACCTGCTGTTCTGCTGGACGGGGATCCCGGCGATTGTCGGCTTTATCGAAGGCATTATTTATCTGTTCCAGTCGGAAGAGAAGTTCAACCAGAAATACAATCCTGGTCTGATTTAAGGCTTTGCTGGCGGCGCTTCCTGCTAAGGGAAGCGCCGTTTTTCATTCCGTTATTGTTTCTTCATCATCTTGCCGCGCATTTCTTCACTCATCATTTTATTCGAGCTGGAAATTACGCAGTTATATTGCTTGCCTTGGTTAATGATCATAAAGGTGCTGACCGGATTTTTAAAATCCTTGTCGATGGTGAAATAGATATAGGCCTGCGGCAATGCGGCCGGTTTAAAGGCGCCGAAGGCATACACATCCGCCAGGCCCAGCGCGGAGAGATCGACCGTCAGTTCCATGGGCTTCATGGAATCCGGCGATGGGAACATCGATTTGGCCGACATCATCATGGTGCTGCTGTTGATGGTGTAATCGGTTTTAACCTTCATGCCCATATATTTCGATTCCGGCATGGAAAGTTCTTTTTTGCAGGCGGCGTCATGCTGCGGCGCCGGGCTGCCGTTTTCCATCACGGCGTGCACGTGTTCCAGCGTCACTTCTGCGTTGCCGGTGGTAGGTTGCGCATCGGCCGCGTAAGCCGCGCCGCTGAAGGCGGCCACAGAGGTAAGGATAATGCCCGTAACGATTTTCATTGTCGATCTCCGGAAAGCTAATAATGATATTAATTGCGGTGTGTAGCCTATTGGCCTGATAAAACGCAAAGTGACCCGTTCCGTGGAGATAAAATAGCCTCGGAATTTTTATAATAAATAGCGTTTCACCCACGCGGTACGCGAGGTTTTCTTAATTATATTGAGAGTCTTTATCTTTTGTTTCTCAGTCTGTTTACCTGCATATAAAGAGTACGTATAAACATAGTCAATGTTTAGAATATGCACAAATTATTGCGGTTTTTTTCACTTTCATTTTTCTATTTTTAACAGGGTTATAAATATTGCATTGATAAACAGGGAGTTGTCTTTTCTACGTTAAAATCACGCAGTGAAGCATTATTTATGTAATCTTCATAGTCACAGAAATAACGCTGAAATTATTAACTTTCTATTTAACGGCTAATTATTCATGGTATAGGCTTCAACCGCTTGCGTTTCCTGCGCTAGAATCAGGCGGTTTTCTCGTGGAAAAGGATATCGTCATGGCCGCCTGGGCGCTTTTGATCGTCGGTTGGGTGTTGATTTGGCAGGATCACCCGGTTTGGGGTGTGCTGTGCATCGCGCTGTTTGCCGTGCTGCAATGGGCGAAGTACGCCGCTAAAAGCGGGCAAGAACCCGAAGAGGCGGCAGAGTGGCGCAAGACCGACTGGCATTCGCAGCCGATTGAAATGGCGCACGCCGGCGACAGCGATCGGCAGATTGGCGGCGTGGGGGAACTGGGCATGGGCGGCCCCAGCTTTTGGACGCTGCTGCTGCGCGACGGGGCGATTGTGCATGGCGCCTGTGCCGCGCCGCAGGACGTGGACGACGGCAAGCTGCGCCTGATCCCGACCCGCGGCCGCGAGGGAGAGGGGCTGACGGTCTACGAGCCTGCTGCCCGCATGATGTACGCGCTGCCGGCATTGACCGATCGCGAGCAGGACGCGTTGGCCGCCGGCTCCGCCGAGGCGCTGGCGTGGCTGCGGGAGAAATGCCGGCAGGCGGAGGTTACGCCGTTGCACCTTGTACGCGGTCTGTGGGTGCCGCAGTGGGTAGCGGATCCGGCGGATCGGCTGGAGATCGCCTTACCCAACGGCCGGATGCTGGCGGCGCGCTCGATGTTGCCGGCGGATCTGCGCCAGGCGGACGATCCTGCCGCGCTGCTGCACACGCCGCCTTATGAGCTGTTGCTGGATAACCGGCCGACCGATCGCTTCGTGCGCGATCTTGAACGCGTGGCGGGATCCCCGTCGGGTGACGGCTTGAGCGTCGGCGGCTGCCAGTTCCACGGCGAGCATATCGTCGATGGTCTGTACCATCTGTACTTCGCCGGCGAGTGGTTCAGCCTGCTCTCTTACGCGCATAAACCGGCGGGCGGGCGCGGTTCGGACACCACCTTTTTCGTCGAGCGGGTCGAGCCGCAAGACGGCGGGGTTTTTGTGATTGAATGGGATGCTTACAGCGTGGGGCCCGACGGGCGTGAGCCGCGCGTGCCGGCCCCGCCGGTATTGGTTATCGCGGTGAGTTGGCAGGAAACGCCGCTGCAGTTGCCAACGGCCAACAACCGCGTGACCGTGCGCTTGCCCAACGCCACGGCGTAAGGCTTAAGGCAACACCCTTACTTCGCCGTTGTGCAAGGTCAGCACCGCGATCGGGCTGCCGGAGAAGCACTCCCTAAAGATCCAATCGCTGGGCCGAAACGCCGCCGCAGGCAGGCCGGCCTGCCACTCCTCCCACTGCGGGGCCGGCTTATCCGGCGGTAAAGAGAAAGAGACCAGCCAACCGGCTTCGCAGTGCACCCTTTGGCCGCTCGGGCGGATAAAGGTGTGTGCGCTCGCCAGCTCCATCACCGGCGGTAAAACCTCGAAGGCGATGATCGGCACGCCGGCCACGCTTTGCGGCTGAGGAAAACGCACGGCGGTCACGCCGTTCATCGTGATGGGGCTGTCTTCGGTGCCGGGCTGGCGCGGCTCCTGCCGGTTTACCCAGCTGCCTTTTGGCAGGGTGATTTCACCGAACGGTTTTGTCGCCTCGAGCGTCAGGTAACTGCGCCGATTCCAGCGTTCTTCCGCCCGCTGGCTCTTGAGATCCTGAAGGGCAATGTCGATCAGCATCAGCGCGAACGCCACCGGGTAGATCGCCAGCGCCGAGGCCAACAGATAGCCGCCCCAGGAAAGCGGCGGGCGCGGGCGGCCGCAGCGGGCGGCGGCGTATCGCCAGCCCCACCAGGCGAGCAGGATGCCGGCGAGCAGCAGGGCCAATAACAGCGCCAGCAGGCCGGCGACGCCGGCGCCATAACCTAACAGCATGGCAAGTTCCTTATGTTCACGGCGTGGTGGAGCGATAGCGAACGAAGTAAGGCAGCGCCGGGGTCTCCCCGTCATCGTCATAGTGGCTTTCCGGTTCGATCACGGTTTGGCGCGTGTCGTCGCGCCCGTTGTACCGGTACTCCAACGGCTGTCGGTAGCGCACTTCGGATGAGCGCAGATCGAAAATCAGCGAAAGACGCGCATCGCCGTTATCCGTTTGGGCGACCAGCTTATCGTTGCCCGCCCAGAGCTGATACAGCGATTTATCGCCGGTCTCCAGCAGCACCTTCAACTGCCCGTCGGATTGATAACGCAGAAGCTGATACAGTCCCCTGTCCAGCGTTTGTGCGATCAGGTAGATGCCGCCGTCCGGGGCCTGCGCGCTTTCCTTGACGCGCACCAGCAGCCAATGCAGTTCAGTCACCTCGCCGGTTTTACCGTTAACGGCGATGTGTAACGCGCCGGAGCCGAGCACCGGGTTCATCCAGAAATGCACGCGATCGCCATCAACGGCGGTAAAAATCTCGGGCATGGATTTGCGCTTACCGGAGGCGTAAGCCGTCGGTGAGTCCTCTTCGCCGCGCTCAAAGCCCAGCAGTTGTCGTGCGTCCAGCAGCGCCGGCAGCTCCAGCGTCTGCCGCCAATGGGCGCCGAAGTCCGGGCTGTAGAATACGCCTTCGGTGCTGATGAGATACAGCGCGCATTTTCCCGGTTGCGCCACCAGTTTGCCGCCGACAAAGGAAGGCCGGTTGTCATCGCCTTCCGGCCAGGGGATCAGCGCCCCGATGGTGCCCCGTTGCACGTCAACCAGCCTGCGGCCCTCAGAGAGAAAAAGCACGCACTCCTGTTCGCCGCACACCGCATCGTGGATCAAGTCGTCGAGTTCCCCCAGCATCTGTAACCCTTTTGGGCCGGCAAACAGCACCTGGCTGAGGTAGTTGGCCGCCCAGCCGTAAAAGCTATTGTACGCGCGGTCTTCACTTCTTTTGCTGGTGAGCAGCAGAGCGCCGTCCTGCGCCGGGTAGCTGTGGATGAGATCGTAACGGGCTATCGTCGGCAACGCCTGGTCGCCCTGAGTCCATTGCCACTGCGCATAGCGTTGCTCAGGGGCGAGCAAATAGACGCCCAGCGCGCTGGCCAAAAACAGCGTCAGGATAATAAGGGGTCTTTTATAAAGCGCTAACGTCATCATTTCAGCTCCGTCACCTGAGCCTGCCGCCATAACCTGCGGCGCAGATTTCGCAGGTATTTAAACGTTTTAAACGTGCGGTGCTGGTCAAAAGAGTACAGGCGGCAGATCTGGGCGAACCCCTCGATCAACAGCGCCAGGCCGCTGACCATCAGCATCAGCAGCAGAATAATCGGCGGCAATTCGCTGCCGAGACGCTTCAGGGTCCAGGCATCCAGGTGAAAGCCGGCCGGGGTATCGGCGTTATCCACCACCATCATGCCGAGCACAAAACACGCCACGATTGCCCCAAAAATGAAGACA
The DNA here is from genome assembly GCF_059652115.1 of Serratia sp. EC4. Classification (NCBI taxonomy): domain Bacteria; kingdom Pseudomonadati; phylum Pseudomonadota; class Gammaproteobacteria; order Enterobacterales; family Yersiniaceae; genus Serratia; species Serratia sp. EC4. Next base: position 45,951 of record NZ_JBNIDE010000002.1, read on the forward strand.
ACGCGCGCGCACAGGTTAAGACCGGCTTCGGTGAAGTAGCGATTGCCGCCGATGAGATAGGTTTGGCGATCGCGATGATTGATGATCCCACGCACTTTAGGCAACTCGGGAATGACGTCGTTCTCGCAATACAGCACCTGCAGCGGATCGCCTTTGGCGATGAAAAGCGGATGTTGCCGACGAAATACCGGATGCAGTTTGGTATTGGAAACGTTGAGCGCGCGGGTCGTCAACGCAAAGTGCGTCTCCTTCTGGCGCCATGCATACGTATCCAAATACTGCACCTGCCGCGGGATCTCATATTGGCAGAGTTCGTAGTTCAGGGCGTTGACCGTCTCGATGCCAGAGGTCTCGACGCCGTCCGGGAGGGGGGGCGCGGTCTGCAGCGGTGCGGTTGCCGGCACAGCGTCTGCGCGGACAGCCCGGTATTTGATGCCGGGGATTTTCAGGCTGAGCGAGCCGGGCGGCGTGACGTCTTGCCCCAGCAGCACGCGATCCAGCGCCCGGAGCAGGCGCCTGCGGCCGCGGTGCCCGATCAGCAGAAGCTCCGAACCGACGAACAGCACTATGCCGATGCCGATAAGGCCGGCGATGATGGCGATAAAGAACAGGACGACGGTCAGCCAGGAATCTTCCCCGTCCATGATGAAAAAGGCCGCCGGGAAACCGCCGGCCAGCACCGCGCCCAGCAGCAGCAGGGCGAAGTATTTCAGTTTGTATTTCAGCGTTCTGTCCGGCTCCAGCCGGCCTTTTGTCCCGTGCAGCAGCCAGTGCAGCCAGTAGCTGCCGTCTTGCAGGCGGTGGGCGCCGATCTTCACCCGATCGCCGGCGGCGAGCCTGGCCAGCAGATTTTCGCTGTCGCTGAAGTCGTCACGGTAAAAAAAGAATGTCTGGCCGGAGGCGATGATCCTCACCAGGTTGTCGGGCGCCGTCTGCTGGCAGGCGCATTGTTCGACGGTCACATTAAAAAATTGGGTTTGCATATCATTCCCTGTCAGCGGGCGTGGCCCGAAAATTCTTCCCTGGCGCCGGCTGATCAGCGCTTTTTCATCAGCGGCAGCATGCGCACCAGCGCATTGTCCTTGACGATATAGTGGTGGAACAGCGCGGCGGTGGCATGCAGGCCGATCAGCCAGTAGCCGAATGACGCCAGCGTTTTGTGCCAGCCGATAATCGTCCGCGCCTGCGGCCGATCGGCCACGTCGGCGAACGGCATCGGCAGGCCGAACAGAAACCACTCCTTGCCGCCCAGATAGCGCGAATACACCCCCAGCACCGGCAGCGTCAGCAGCAGCAGGTAAATCAGGGTGTGCGTCAGGTGCGCCAGGCCGGTTTGCCACTTCGGCGGTTTGGGCGCGATGGCGGGTGAGGGGCGGCGCCAGCGCAGGAACAGGCGGGCGATCATCAGCGCAAACACCGTTACGCCGCAGCTGAAGTGGGTGACAACCAGCACGTACCAGGGGGCGCTGCCCGGTTCGGCAAGGCCCCGCAGTTCGATGGTGACGCAGGTGATGACCAGCAGGATCGCCACCAGCCAGTGCAGGCGAATTTGCCACGGCATGTAGGTGTTCTGCACCGGGTTACCTTTTGATGTTAAAGGGTCAGTGCGCCGATGGTAACGAAATGTTACATCGGAGGAAAGCGCGTGCGCGCAATTTAGGCAAAACGCCAGGTTCAACTCACTTATTAAGCTATTGGTTTAGGGGGATATGCGCCTGGCGATAGGTGAGCTTCGCAAGTTATGAAGCTAATAAACGATAGGTTCAGAGGCTGGCAGCTTATTAAGCGATGAAGCGGATTACGCCGCAGCCCTCGCTGCGGCGCCTGCGATCAGTTCAATTTGGCCTTGGCGAAATCGCTGCCGTTCACGTCCACCACGTAGCCGCTCAGGTTGCTGCGGGTGGCGTAGAACACTTTGCCGGTGGCCAGCGGCAGCCACGGCGCCTGTTTGGCGAAGATCACCTGCGCCTGTTGATACAGCTTGGCGCGCGCCTGTGGCTGGTTCTCCTGGATCGCCTGCTGGATCAGCCGGTCGTAATCCTTATCGCACCAGCGCGCCACATTGGCGCCGCTCTGCACGCCGGCGCAGCCGAGCAGGGTGGCGAAGTTGTCCGGATCGCCATTGTCCGATACCCAGCCGTACAGCGCGCTCTGTTGCTCGCCTTTGCGCAGCCCGGCCAGATACTGGCCCCACTCCCAGGTGACGATCTTGGCTTTCACGCCCACCTTCGCCCAGTCGCTCTGGATCATCTCGGCGATGCGTTTCGAGTTCGGGTTGTAAGGGCGCTGTACCGGCATCGACCAAATGTCGGTTTCAAAGCCCTGTTCCAGCCCTGCCTGCTTCAGCAGCTCGCGCGCCTTCTGCGGATCGTAGGCGTACTCCGGCAGTTTGTCGTTGTAGCCCAGCATGCCCGGCGGCAGCAGCGAATTGGCCGGCGTGCCGCTGTCTTTGAACACCGCGGCGACGATCGCTTTCTTGTCTACCGCGTAGCTCAGCGCCTGGCGCACCAGCAGGTTGTCGAACGGTTTTTTCTGGGTGTTGAACGCCAGATAGCCGACGTTCAGCCCGGTAATGTCGTGCAGCTGCAGGTTGCCGTCGGCCTTGATGGCGGCGAACTGTTCCGGCAGCGGCGCGGGGATGATTTGGCATTCGTTGGTTTTCAGCTTGGCCAGCCGGGTTTGCGGATCCGGCGTAATCGAGAAGATCAGGTGCTTGCTGGCCACTTCGCCCTGCCAGTAGTGCGGGTTGGCGGTGTAGCGGATCAGCGAATCCTGCTTGTACTGCTGCAGCGCAAACGGCCCGGTGCCGATCGGCCAGTTGTCGACGTATTCCGGCGTGCCCTTTTTCAGCATCGCGTCGGCGTATTCGGCGGACAGGATCGAGGCGAAATCCATCGCCCAGTCGGCGACGAAGGCGGCGTTGGGCTGGCTCAGCGTGAAGCGCACGTGATGCTCGTCCACCGCTTCCACCTTGGTGATCAGCTTATCCAGGCCCATGTCGGTGAAGTATTCATAGTTGCCGCCGGAGACCTTGTGATACGGGTTAGCGGGATCCTTCTGCCGCATCACGGTGAACACTACGTCTTCGGCGTTGAAGTCGCGCGTTGGGGTGAAGTATTTGTTGCTGTTGAATTTCACGCCCTGGCGCAGGGTAAAGATGTAGGTCTTGCCGTCCGGGCTGACGCTCCACTCGGTGGCCAGCGACGGGGCGGGGGTTTTATCGCTTTCGCGCAGCGTCACCAAGCGGTTGTACAGCACCTGCGAGGTGGCGATAAAGGTCGGCCCGGAGCTGGAGAGCTGCGGGTTGAACGATTCCGGCGAGGCGACGGTGCAGTACACCAGCGCATCGGAAGCGGCCAGCGCGCCGCCCGCCGACAACAGGCCGCAGCCGGCCAGCACCAATCCGGCGATAGGGTGTTTTAAAAACGTCAAGGCAAGATCCTCAGGTGGAGTGGGCCGTTACCGGCGAATTGATCTAACTATAGATAACGGATGGCGAGATCGGGAACAAGCGTCTCATCGGTGCATTCTGTGCGCCCCGCGTTGCTCGCCTTTACGGCGCAGATCTACACTGCTGGGCAAACAGTCACTCGCAAGGATTTCCCGATGAGCCACTTTCGTCCTGTCACCCTCGAACACGCCAGCCGCCTGCTGAACCACGGCCCGACGGTATTGATCACCAGCCGCAGCCGCGACGGCGCCAAACGCAACGTGATGGCCGCCGCCTGGTCGATGCCGGTGGAGTTCAGCCCGCCGCGCATCGCCATTGTGGTGGACAAAGGGGCGCACAGCCGGCAAATGATCGAGGAGAGCGGCGCATTCGGCATTTGCGTGCCGGCGGCCATGTTCATCGACGCCACCTACGCGGTCGGCAGCGTGTCCGGGCTGGATGACGACAAGTTCGCCCGCTTTCACATCGCCGCAGCGCCGAGCGCTACGCTGCAGGTGCCGCTGATCGAACAGGGTTGCGTGGCGTGGCTGGAGTGCCGCTTATTGCCGGAAAGCGGCGCGCAGGAAAAATACGACACCTGCTTCGGCGAGGTGTTGAGCGCGGCGGCGGACGAGCGGGTGTTCCAGCAAGGGCGCTGGAACTTCACCGCCGCCAATGCGGATCTGCACACCATTCATCATCTGGGGGCCGGCAACTTCGTGCGCAGCGGCGAGACGCTGCGGGCCAAACCGCTTTAATCGGCTTCGCGCCCGCGGTCGGCATCATAGCGCTCGCGGGCGGCGTCCAGCTCGGGGAAATGGTATTCCGCCCATCGGTCCAGCGCAGTCAGCGTCTCGACCAGCGAGCGGGCGACGGCGCTGAGCCGGTATTCCACATGCGCCTGATTCTTTTCACTTAAATCCAGCCGTTCGAGCAGCCCGTTGCGTTCCAGCTGGCGCAGCGTTTGCGTCAGCACCTTCTGCGAAATGCCGTCGATACGGCGCAGCAGCTCGCCGTTGCGCATCGGGCGCTGCGCCAGCGCAGGCAGGATCAGCATCACCCACTTGCCGGAAATCAGCGCCAGCGCATCGCGCGCGGAACACTTGCTCGAATAGACGTCGCCGGGATAAGCCATTGGGGGTTACCTTCAGGTGCGTAATTGCCAAGGGGGCGATAAAGCCACAGCATAACAGCACCACCTTACAACGGGAGACACAGGATGAACGTGCTGATTGTGCTGGCTCACCCCGAGCCGCATTCTTTCAATGCTCATTTGGCCGAACAGGCGCGGCAGGCCTGGCTGGCGCAGGGGCATCAGGTGAAAACGGTCGATCTGTATCAGGAGGGGTTTGATCCGCGCGAGGGCGCCGGCCACTACCCCAGCAGAAAGCAGGCGGACAGGTTCGATGCGATGCAGGAACAGCGCCATCACTGGACGATCCAGGCGCTGCCGGCGGAGATCCGGCGGCATATCGAGTTGCTGCGCTGGGCGGATACGCTGGTGCTGCAGTTCCCTTTCTGGTGGTTCGGCGCGCCGGCCATCATCAAGGGCTGGATGGATCGGGTGTTCGTTTACGGCGGGATCTACGACAGCCGCCACCGCCATGAGAATGGCGTGATGCGCGGCAAGCGGGCGCTGCTGACCGTCACCGCCGGCGCTTCCGCACAGGCCTGTGCGCCGGACGGGCGCGACGGCGACATGCGGCTGATGCTGTGGCCAATCATGCATGCGCTGCACTATATCGGCTTTAGCGTGCTGGAGCCGTTCCTGGTCTATGGCGTGCGCGGCGGGTTGGCGGGTGAAGCTCTGCAGGCGCAAAACGCCGCGTTGGCGCAGGTGACACAGGCGTACCGGGACGGTTTGAACGCGTTTTCCGCCTGGCCGGCGGTGCCGTTCAATCGCAATGAAGATTTTGACGCCGATCTGGCGCTGAAGCCCGGCGCGCCGGTGTACAGCCCGTTCGTGCGGCACTGCGATCCGGCTTAGAACCCGGCCTTCAGCAGTTCCTCGCGCAAATCGTCGATAATCGCCGGTTCGATGTCGGGGAACTGCTGCTGAATATCGGCGATGGCTTCGGCCACGCTGGGGCCTGCGAAAGTGCCGGAGAAGGGCACCAGCGGCAGATTCGCGTCGCTGTCCGGCAGTTCACCGCGGATGGTGCCGGTGATCATGCCCGCTTTTTTTTCCGCCGTGAGGTCGTACTCCCCCACGTTTTTGTCGATCGGTTTCATTGGCCGCCTCGCTGTCGGTGAGTGTTTACCCTGTCTGTTAAAGCATAGTGTTTCAGGCAATGAATACCAATCAATGTATATAATATTAATATAAAACAAAGTGATGCGCGATTTGTCGTTTGACGTTTACCGGGGGCCGGCGCTATGCTCGTGGCGCTAAAGGAACCTTCCTCACTGACAGGGACAGACGACATGAAAAGACTGAAAAGCGCGGCGCTGTTGTTGCCGCTGTTGGCGCTCAGCGCCTGCACTCATCACCTCAGCAGCGCCGAGCAGCATGCCAAACACTACGTTTATCAAACCCGCGACGACTTCGATCCGCAATTCCGCACCGATGTGAACGGCAGCATTAAAAACGCCGTGCCGATGTTCGAACAGTTCTACCAGCAAGGGAAAAAGGATCGCGCGGCGGGCGTGGCGCGCAGCGAGGCGCAGAAAAAGGCCGATTACCTGGCCAGCGCGGAGTTCCAGCAGAACATGGAACACAAAACCATTTTCATCAATCGCGCCTACAGCAGCGCCGACAATCCTAAGCGCCGCCAGGTGCTCTCGCAGGAAGCGGTGGGTGCCTATTGGGACGGCTACGAAGGACGCTGACTTAATCCCTCACAAATAGAAGGTAATAAAAACTGGTCTTCTGGCGGTTATTTGATTATAAAAACCGCCGCTAAGGACGATGTTCATAGATGAAACCAGGAGTGTTTATGTTGGCAAAAGTTAAGCGTTCGTTCGCCGCCGCCGTCGTATTGATGTTGGCGCTGCCCGCGGTTCAGGCCGCGGATTACCGTGCGGGCGAGCAATATACCCGGCTGGACAAGCCGGTGGCCGCCGCGCCGGCGGTGGTGGAGTTCTTCTCCTTCTACTGCGGCCCTTGCTATCAGTTCGCCGAAACCTACCGCGTAGGCGGCACCGTGGCGCAGGCGCTGCCCGCCGGTGAGAAAGTCACCAAATATCACGTCAGCCTGATGGGCAAACTGGGCAATGAGCTGACCGAAGCCTGGGCGGTGGCGACGGTGCTGGGCGTGGAAGACAAGATTGAAGGCGCGATGTTCGACGCGGTGCAGAAACAGCGCGCCGTCAACGGCGCCGACGATATTCAGCGGGTGTTCACGGCGGCCGGCATCGATGCCGCCACCTATGAAAACGCGCGCCACAGCCTGCTGGTCAAAGGATTGATCGCCAAGCAGAACGAAGCGGTGAAAGCGTTCGAGGTGCGCGGCACCCCGTCGTTCTACGTGGCAGGCAAATACAAGATAGACAATGCCGGCATGGCCAGCACCAGCGTTGAAGGCTACGCCAAAGAGTACGCGGCGGTGGTGCGCTATCTGTTGGATACGCAGCCTTAAGGCGATGCCTCCCGGCGCCCGATGATCTGTGATCGCGGCGCCAAATCCCCCGCTCGCCATTGATTGTGTGTTAACGGATTGTTATGGTGTTTTTCTGTTCAACGGCGCAGCACCGCTGCTGTTTGAAGGGAGAGATCATGACGGCATTGGCAACGCTCCGGGACGTCGGCTTCGAAGAGTGGCTGGGGAAAATCAACACCGCCTGCGGCCGATTCTGCGCGAAAACGTTGGGGCCCGGCTTCAGCGGGGCGATGCAGGAGTTTCGCGCCCATGCCCTGCGCCTGAGCGTGGTCGACGTGGCCCAGGCCCGGCTGTATCGCACGCCGCGTGAAATCGCCCGCAGCGACGGCGCGCACTTTTTCACCGTCATCCAGCTGCGCGGCAGCGCGTTGATGGAGCAGGGCGATCGCCAAACGCTGCTCTCTCCCGGCGACATGACGCTGATCGACGCCTCACAGCCCAGCAGCTTCACCTTCCAGCGCGATTCGCGCCAAATCTCTTTGCTACTGCCGCGCGGCTGTCTGCCGCTGCCGCCGCCTTGCGCGCAGCGTCTGGGAGCCGAGCTCAGCGCGGTGCGCCTCAGCCGCCAGCTGGTGCTGAGCAGCATGCAGGATCCTCAGCTCGCCGCGGCGGAAAGCGAGGCGGTGCTGAATGCGCTGGCGGCGCTGCTGCGCCCGGCGTTGGCGCTCGAACAGGCGCGCCCGGAGGGACAACAATCGGTCTTCGACAAGGCGCTGGCGTTGATCGACAGGCATATTCAGTCGGCGCAGCTGCGCCCTGAGTGGGTGGCGGCCGAGTTGGGGGTGTCGTTACGCAGCCTGTATCGGTTGTTCGCCCGTCAGGGGCTGGTGGTGGCGCAGTACATCAGGAACCGCAGGCTGGATCTGTGCGCGCAGGCGCTGCGCAGCGCCGCCGGGCAAGAAAAGCTGGCCGGCATTGGCCTCGACTGGGGCTTCGCCGATCACAGCCATTTCTCGACCGCTTTCAAGCAGCGTTTCGGCATGTCGCCGAGCGAGTACCGTCGGCAGCATCAGTAAGTCAGGGCGCGGGCCAGGCCCGCGCCGCTTCACTCAATAGCGGATGCAGACCGATTTCGACTCGGTGTAGGCATCCAGCCAATCCGGGCCGAAATCGCGGCCGCTGCCCGACTGTTTGAACCCGCCGAACGGCATGTTCGGGTCGATCAGCGTATGGGTGTTGACCCACACGGTGCCGGCCTGAATGCGCGGCGTCAGCGCCATCGCCTGCTGCAGGCTGGTGGTCCACAGGCTGGCGGTCAGCCCGAAGTCGGTGTCATTGGCCTTGCTCAGCGCCTCTTCGGCGCTCGCCACCCGAATCAGGTTGACCACCGGGCCGAACACTTCCTCGCGCGTCAGGTTCAGCCGATCGTCCGGGTTGATCACCAGCGTCGGCGGAATGTAGAAGCCGTTGGCGTCCGGCCCGGCCGCGCCGCCGATAAGCTCGGCGTTTTTCGCCCGGGCGTCGTCCAGGTAGGCCGCCACCTTGTTGCGGTGCGCGAGCGACACCAGCGGGTTGATTTGCGCGCCGGTATCCATCCCCGGCCCGACCGACAGCGATTTCACCGCCTGTTCGAATCCGGCCACCAGCCGATCATAAATCGGTGCTTCAATATAAATTCGCGAGCTGGCGGCGCACACCTGCCCTTGGTTGAGGAAACTGCCGAGCATCAGGCCTTCGATCACCTGCTGCGGATCGGCATCTTTCAGCACGATGGCCGGGTTTTTGCCGCCCAGCTCCAGCGTCACGCGGGTCAGGCGATCCGCCGCCGCGCGCGCGATGCTTTTGCCCACCGGCGTGGAGCCGGTAAAGCTGACTTTGGCGATCAGCGGATGTTCGGTCAGCGCCTTGCCGCACACGGTGCCGCGGCCGGTGACCACGTTGAACGCGCCTGGCGGCACGCCGGCTTCGCTTGCCAGTTCGGCGATGCGCAGTAGGGTGAGCGGGGTGGTTTCCGACGGCTTGATGACGATGGAGCAGCCCGCGGCCAGCGCCGGCATCACTTTCCACATGCCGATCATCAGCGGGAAGTTCCAGGGCACGATGCCGGCGACCACGCCGATCGGCTCTTTGCGGGTATAAACCTGATATTTGGCGCCCGGCGGCATCGGAATGGAGACGTCCAGCGTCTGGCCGGTGATTTTGGTCGCCAGCCCGGCGGTGTAACGCATCCAGTTCAGGGTGCTGCCGACTTCGAAAGCGCGGGCGATGTTGATGGATTTGCCCTGCTCCAGGGTTTCGAGCTGCGCCAGCTCTTCGGCGTGCTGCTCCACCAAATCGGCGAAGCGCAGCAGGATGCGTTCGCGCTCTACCGGCAGACGCTGCGCCCAGACGCCTTCGCTGAAGGCTTTGTGGGCGGACTGCACCGCCAGCGCGACGTCGTGTTCGTTGGCGTCGGCGGTGGTGGCGATCTGTTGCCCATTGGCGGGGTTATACACCGCCAGGCGGCCTTCCGCGGCGGACGCGCGCCACTGGCCGTCGATATACAGCCCATGCTGACGATCGAGAAAACGCGACACGCTATCCAGCACGGCTACGGTATTGTCAGACATACATCCTCCGATCAGGCTCATCAGGTTATCGTTAACCCTGAGAGTCTAGATCAGCGGTAAAGCGGCGGCTTTGCTCTGCCTGACATTCGGTTTGTCCTGCGTGTCATTTTGCCGTGACGGAACAGTAAACCGCGGCCGGCGGGCGCCGGCCGGGAGGGATCACGAGCTCAGGGTCGCCAGACGGGTGGCGAAACCGAGGAACAGCAGGCCGATCAGACCGTTGCCGAGCTTCGCCAGGCCTTTCTTGTGATTGAAGAAATGCGCCAGCATCGCGCCGGAGAAGATCAGCGTGCTCATGTAGATAAAGCTGACGGCTTCGAGGATCAGCGCCAGAATGGTGAACGACAGCCCGGTGTGCGCGTAGTTGAAGTCGATGAACTGGACGAAGAACGACACGTAAAACAGAATAGCTTTCGGGTTGGTCAGGCTCAGCGTCAGCGACTTGCGCAGAATGCTGTGGCCGCCTTCAATTTGCTGCTGTTGCGCCTGCGCCTTCTGCACGAAGGTGGCGTAGAGGATTTTTGCGCCGAGGAACAGCAGGTAAATCGCGCCGAGAAAACGCACCAGGGTAAACAGGAACGGCGTGGTGCGGATCAGCGAAGCCACGCCGATATAGGCGCAGAAGATCAGGATCGCATCGCCGATAAACACGCCCAGCGCCGCGGTATAGCCGGCGCGCACGCCGCGCGATACGCCGGTTTTCAGCACGTACAGCGTATTCGGCCCCGGCAGAATGATGATGAAGACCACCCCGGCCAAATAGGTCCATAAATTCAGGACGCCAAAACTCTCTAACACAATAACCTCTCCATGCGCGCAACTAACAGGCAGAAACACTGGCCACGCCCGTGGCCGGCCGCGATCCTAACGCCGTGCAACCGGGTTGGCAACGTAATAAACTTCATGTTGTTGGTTAAAAATTGTCGAAACATTGTTGAAAACGTCGGCATCGAATTAAAAAGCAAGAGTCGGCGTGTTTCGCCAACGGCCCGTCACTATGCTGGTTAACATCGAAACCGCAGTGAGGAACGGATGATGAAAAACGTAATCGACAGCGCCGATCCGCGCTGGCTGGCGATCGTCAGCCGCGACAAGCACGCCGACGGCCGCTTTATCTACGCGGTGAAAACCACCGGCGTGTATTGCTCGCCTTCCTGCCCGTCACGCCAGCCGAATCGGCAAAACGTGGAGCTGTTCGACGATGCGGAGCAGGCGGAGGCGGCGGGTTATCGGCCCTGCAAACGCTGCCGGCAAGGGCTGACGCCGCTGACGGAACAGCATGCGCGGCAGATAGCCGCGGCCTGCCGCTATATCGAACGGGCGGAAAAAACGCCGTCGCTGCAGACGCTGGCGCGCCACGTCGGGTTGAGCCAATACCATTTCCACCGGCTGTTCAAAGCGATCACCGGCCTGACGCCGAAAGGCTACGCCGATGCGCAGCGCAGCCAGCGCTTGCGCGCCGGTCTTACACAGCGGGAAACGGTGACCGACGCGATCTTCGACGCCGGCTATGGCGCCAATGGCCGCTTCTACCAGCAGGCCAACGCCGCGCTGGGCATGACGCCGAAGGCCTATCGGGCGGGCGGCAAAGGCATGCGCATCCATTTCGCCGTCGGGCGCTGTTCGCTGGGCGAGATCCTGGCGGCGCAGAGCGAGGTGGGCATCTGCGCTATTCTGCTGGGGGACGATGCGCAGCAGCTGGTGCAGGATCTACAGGACAAATTCCCCAACGCCGAGCTGATCGGCGGCGATGCGCAGTATGAAGCGCTGATGGCGCAGGTGGTGGGCCTGATTGAAGCGCCGGAAAACGGGCTGGCGCTGCCGCTGGATATTCGCGGCACCGCGTTTCAACAGCGAGTCTGGCGGGCGCTGCAGGCGATACCGGTCGGCGAAACCGTCAGCTATGCCGATATCGCCCGGCGCATTGGGGCGCCCAAAGCGGTGCGCGCGGTGGCCGGCGCCTGCGCCGCCAACATACTGGCGGTGGCGATCCCCTGCCACCGGGTGGTGCGCAACGACGGCGCCTTGTCCGGCTATCGCTGGGGCGTCGAGCGCAAGAAAGCCTTGCTGGAAAAAGAGGCGCTGCGATGAGCGGCGCGCTGGCGGCACGGCTGGCCGAATTGGACTGGGCGGCGATCGAGCGCGAACTCGATGCGCAGGGCTGCGCGCGGCTGCCCAGCGTGCTCAGCCAAGAGCTGTGCCGCGAGCTGACAGCGCTCTACCCGCAGGATGCGCACTTCCGCAGCCGCATCGTAATGGCGAAGCACGGTTTTGGCCGCGGCGAGTACCGCTATTTCGCCTATCCGCTGCCGCCGCCGGTGGCCGAGGCGCGCAGCCTGATGTATGCACGGCTGGCGCCGGTGGCCAACCGTTGGAACGCCTTGTTGGGCCTGGCGGCGCGCTATCCCGCCGAACACGAAGCCTACTTGGCCGAATGCCACCGGGCCGGCCAACGGCGGCCGACGCCGCTGCTGTTGCGCTACGAAACAGGGGATTACAACTGCCTGCATCAGGATCTGTACGGCGAGCGGGTGTTTCCGCTGCAGGTGGCGTTTTTGCTCTCCGCCCCCGAACGGGATTTCACCGGCGGCGAATTCGTGCTGACCGAACAGCGGCCGCGGATGCAGAGCCGGCCGGAGGTGGTGCCACTGCAGCAGGGCGACGCGGTGGTGTTCGCCGTGCATCACCGGCCGGTGGCGGGAATGAAAGGTTACTATCGGGTCAATCTGCGCCACGGCGTCAGCCGGATACGCACCGGCCAACGCCATACGCTGGGGGTGATCTTTCACGACGCGCTATAGCTTGCGCGCCAGCAGGGTGGCGAAGCGCAGCGAGATGCGGTTGCCGTTGGCGTCGGTCTTGTGCAGTTGGCCGACATCTTCGTTGTATTTGAGGATTTCCCAGTCGCGATAATAATGCTTCAGCTCACCCGGGCTGAAGGTGAACGGGAACGGCAGCGGGCAGGGATAATCTTCGGCATCCATCGCCGCCACGATCAGGTTATGGCCGCCGCGCACGGTGCTGTCCTGCATGTTTTGCACGATATGCGGGATTTGCTGCCGCTCGAGGAACATCATTACCACGGTGGACAGGATGAAGTCATATTCGCCGCTGAAGCGGTGAGTATTGAGATCCTGCACCCCGGCGCGCAGGCGGGTCAGCTGCTCGGCGTCGACGATCTGGTTGAGGCGAGCTATCGACGGCGCGTGCTTGTCCCAGGCGGTGACGTCGAAACCTTTCAGATTGAGATAGAGCGAATTGCGGCCGCCGCCGCAGCCCAGATCCAGCGCCTTGCCCGGCGCGATGCGCGCCGCCGCCTCGATCACTTCGGAGTGGGTGCGCGTCAGTTCGTATTTCTTGTGGTAGTAATCTTCCGGCGTGCAGTAAAACGCCAGCCGGCAGGTCATGTCGTCCGAGAAGGAAACGATGCGATGCCACTGCTGCGGCGCGATAAACGGCGGCTGGCTTTCGGGGCTGAACTGCCAGGTTTCGGTGGTGGCGCCGTCTTCGGTCATCATGGCGAACGTCAGGTTCCCGCTCAGTACGGTGAGCTTCGCCCAGGTGCCGCTCTGGGTGTTGTGGCGCTGGCGGAAGGCTTCCGGCAGCGTATCGCTGTTCCATTCCGGCAGGGTTTTATAGCAAAGCAGCTGCTGCTCCATAGGGGGCTCCTCTGGCTAGTTGAGCAAAGTGATTTATATGATGTATATAAAATACATCTTTATCGATCGTTTGAACATAGCGGCCTGACGGAAAGGCGCGGCGGTATCTTTATACTGGATTGTGTGCGGCGGCTGGGCTAATTTCAGTGCTGTTCATGTCATCACGTTCAGGGAAAAGATGCCGATACCTCGTTTATTCCACCCGATGCCCTTCCGTTTGCTGAGCCTGGCCGCGCTGCTGGCGCTGGCGGGCTGTACCAGCAAAACCACCACCACGGCGCCGGCGGCGCGTCCCGCCGACGTCAAAGCCCGACTGATGACGCTGATCCCCGCCAACGCCGGCGATCGTCAGGGCTGGGCCACCGATATTACCGCCGCCTTTGCCGCCCAGGGCATCGAACCGAGCGATGAGAACCTGTGTTCGGTGCTGGCGGTGACCGAACAAGAGTCGACGTTCCAGGCTAACCCGCAGGTGCCGGGGCTGCCGAAGATCGCCTGGAAAGAGATCGACCGCCGCGCCGATCAGATGCACATCCCGAACTTTTTGGTGCATACCGCGTTGAAGATCTCGTCGTCGAACGGCCAGAGCTACAGCGAACGCCTGGATAAGGTGCGCACCGAAAAGGATCTGAGCGATATCTTCGATGACATGATCGACCGCGTGCCGATGGGGCAGAAGCTGTTCGGTCATTTGAACCCGGTTCATACCGGCGGCCCGATGCAGGTGAGCATCGCCTTCGCCGAGGCGCACGCCAAAGGGTATCCTTATCCGGTCGACGGCTCGATTCGCCGCGAAGTTTTCAGCCGGCGCGGCGGCATGTACTTCGGCATTATGCATTTGCTGGGATACCCGGCCGATTACAGCCGGCCGATTTACCGCTTTGCTGACTTCAACGCCGGCTGGTACGCCAGCCGCAACGCGGCGTTCCAAAACGCGGTCAGCCGGGCGAGCGCCATTCCGCTGGCGCTGGACGGCGATCTGATCGACTTCAGCAGCGACAAGCCCGGCTCGACCGAGCTGGCGGTGCGCACGCTCGGCAAGCGCCTGAACATGAGCGACAGCGCCATTCGCCGGGCGCTTGAGAAAGGCGATACGGCTGACTTTGCCGATACCGGCCTGTATAAGAAGGTCTTTGCGTTGGCGGGCGGCAAGCTGCCGCGTGAGATGCTGCCGGGCATTCAGCTGGAAAGCCCGAAAATCACCCGCAAGCTGACCACCGCCTGGTTCGCCAAGCGGGTGGATGAACGCCGCCAGCGTTGCATGGCGCGCGCCGGCGGGTAACGGCATGAAAAACGCCGCCGGCGGCCTGAACCACCGGCGGCGCGATCATCGCGCCTCAGGCGCTGCGGCGCGGGTTGGTCAGGCCGAAGTTAAAGCTGTTGCAGCGGTTACAGAACTCTTTCATCACCGGCGGCGTGTCCATCATCGGCACTTTCACCTCTATAAACGCCAGCCGATCCTGCCGCGAGGCGTGTTCCAGGGCCATTTCCAACTGTTGTGTGGTTTCCACCGCCACGCTGAACGGCTGCGCCTGGGTATTCAATACCGCCGGCAGTTTGGCGTAGTCCCACGGGCTGATGTCGTTGTAGGACGAGTTTTCGCCGAGGATATAGCGTTCGATGGTGTAACCGTCATTGTTGATCAGGAAGATGATCGGTTTTTGTTCACAGCGCAGCAGGGTGGACACTTCCTGCGCGGTAAGCTGGAAGGAGCCGTCGCCGATGAACAGCAGGTGACGGCGCTCAGGAGCCGCCATCAGGGTGCCGAGCAGCGCCGGCAGGGTATAACCGATCGAGCCCCAAATCGGTTGGTTGACCACCTTGACGCCGCCCGGCATGCGCATGCCGCCGATGGCCGCGCCCGAGGTGCCGTTTTCCACCACCACCACATCATCCGCCTGAATGAAGCGTTGGATGCGTCGCCACAGATAGGCCTGGTCGAGAGGCGCGTCGCTCGGCGTCGCCAGCTTCTCACGGGGATCGGCCAGCGGTGATAAACGCTGCGCCGGCGCGTCTTCGCTCAGATCCAACAGCGCCTGCAGCAGATCCGCCGTTGACACCGCCGGGTAGGAAGTCTTGTCCAGCGTCATCGAGAATGGCTGAATATCCACCTGAGCGGCGGCGGGAATTTGCTGCGAGAAATAGCCGGTGGTGGAGTCCACCAGACGCACGCCGAAACTCAGCACGCAGTCCGAGTGGGCCATGCGTTCATAGAGTTCGGGGCGCGACAGGTTGCCGCTGTAGCCGCCCATCCAACCGGCGGTATCTTCCGGAATAATGCATTTGGCGGTTGGCATATTGGTCAGCGGAATGGCAAAGCGGTGAGCGACGGCGATAACCTGCTGCTGCAACCGATAACGATCCACCATTTGGTCGACCAATATGATCGGGCGCTGCGCGCGTTTTATTTTGGTTAACAGCGCCATCGCCGCTAATTGCACATTGTATTTATCGCTCGCCGGCAACTGCGGCGGTGCTGCGGCTGCGGCGACTTCAATTTCGACATCGCAAATATCAGACGGCAGCTGTAAATATACCGGTTTCTTCTCTATCCAGGCGCGAGAAATAACGCGTGGAATTTCCTGAGCGGCATTTTCCGGCGTGATCAGAGCCTGAGCGACGGTGAATTGTTTAAAGCAGTTCATGACGTTGTCGAAATTGCCGTCGCCCAGGGTATGGTGCAATAGCTGATGATTCTTCATCGCGTGCAGCGGCGGCGTGCCGGCGATGCAGACCACAGGTGAAGATTCGGCATAGGCGCCGGCGATGCCGGACAACGCGGCCAGATCGCCGACGCCGTAGGTGACGATCAGCGCGCCGGCGCCTTTCATCCGTGCGTAGCCGTCGGCGGCGTAGGAGGCGTTCAATTCATTGCAGTTGCCGACAAATGTCAGCCGTTCGTCGCTTTCCAACAGCTCCAGCAGGCTGAGGTTATAGTCGCCGGGCACGCCGTAAATACGATCGACGCTCAGGGCATGAAGCTGTTGCAGAATGAATGACCCGATAGTTATTTTCATTGATTGCTCCGGATTATTTATCTTTATTTTGTCAGGCGAAAATCAGCAAAAATAAATTGCTGGCGATGTTGTGTCGTTAGCATTAACAGTTATTTAAAGTCTCGGCTTGTTCAAGATAAGGAGGGCGGCCGGTGAATAGGCGGTTTGTATTCGGCGCTTTACGCGAATGAGTAATACATAAAAAGTAGGGTTATTGGATATTGGGAAGAGACGGTATTTTTCATTGACGGTATATCGGCAGAGAAGCGGCGGCGCATTGGCATTTATCGTGATGCAGGGCGAGACATCCGGTACTTTTGACGCCGCGTTAAATCCCATCGGGTGGCGTAACGCTTTTTGCCTGGGAAAGAAAAGCAGAGCCTGGCGTAAAGGGGCATTTTGGTGATCCGCCGCACGCTTATTTCACGAAACCACTCTGTAACTAATAAAAAACAAAAAATTAACAATGAGGTTTTTTTATTCGGTCATGGTTGTCAGTTTTGCTTTACAGATGCCGCAATGCGCGCCGCGTCGGGCCGGTGTAAAAATGGGCCGTCACGGGCGTTAATATAACGTGGCGGTCATCACATTCTGTGGGAAGTGATACGTAAACTTTTCTCTACGTGTGCACGGATGGCGTATACCTACCAGAGGGGATCATGTCCCATCAGCGCTGGCCTGAGAGGGGGAAGTGTGATGAAAGGCTATCGACATATTTTGGTACTGATTCATAACGAGCGTGATGGGCTGCCGTTGCTGAGTCAAGCGGCGGCGATGGTGCGCGGGCAGCCAATCGCCCTCACTGTCGGCCATCTTAACGCCGACTACGCGGAGCTGGAGTACGGCAGCGATGCGTTAATCAAGGATCGCCAGGCGCAGGAAGTGATCGCCGCCAAGGCGATGCTGAGCCGGTTGGTGAGCGCCGTCGATGTGCCGGTCGCGGTCAAGGAGATTGTCACCATAAGGCGCTTTAAGGACGTGAGCGATTTTATTCACCAGGCCGGCATCGATCTGGTGGTGGTCGGGCACCAAAACCGCCTGTTCGGCCTCTATTCCTCTTATTCCCTGGCGTTTGTGAACCGTCTCGATGTCGATGTGTTGGTCAAGCACCTTGCTCGCGAGTCGCGTGCGACAAAGCGGACTTTTCCCACGGTTTTGCCGCCCGAAAGGCGATAGCATGCGGATATCGGTACGGTCTGTCATGAATTATTGGGAATTTTCCGGTGCTAAACTTAACCAAAGCACAACGGGCGTTGGATAAATTAGATACGGCTTGATCTTGCCCGGGCTATCGGTAAAAATCTGCGGCCGTATTTTTACAGGAGCTTTACGATGTTTCTAAAACGGACTCTTTTGGCGTGTTCTCTGGCGTTGATATTTCCTGCACTGCCTTCTTACGCTGAGGTTGGTGCAGAAAGTGGCAATGCCGCACAGGCTGAAAAACCGGGTTTATGGCAGCGTTTTACCGATAACGTGGCGGAGACCTGGAACAACTCGCCTAACCACGATCTCTATATCCCGGCCATCACCTGGCACAATCGTTGGACTTATGATGATGAGCATATCGATAAGTACAACGAACGCCCGTGGGGCGCCGGTTACGGCATCTCCCGCTACGACAGCGACGGTGACTGGCACGGCATCTACATCATGGCGTTCAAGGACTCCTTCAACAAATGGGAGCCGATCGGCGGTTACGCCTACGAGAAGATCTGGCGCCCGCTGGATGACAAGGATTTTCGTCTGGGGCTGGGCTTCACCGCCAGCGTCACCGCGCGCGACAACTGGAATTACATCCCTATCCCGGCGCCGCTGCCGCTGGCCTCTATCGGCTATCAGCGGCTGACGTTCCAGGCGACCTACATTCCCGGCACCTATAACAACGGCAACGTGTTCTTCGCCTGGCTGCGCTGGCAGTTCTAAACTTCCTGAATTCCGAAAAACGGCGCGGCGGCGAGATAAAAGGAACTTGTCGCCGCCGACGGCGTCGGAAGGGTATCCCGGCGCGCTGCGCCGATTGCATGCCGTTATGACAGGAGTTTCACCACTATGATCACCAAACATCGTTTATTGCTGGCTTTGGCGCTGTCCGCTACCCTGGCCAGCGGCGCCACCCAGGCCGCCGGGCTGATGGATTCCCTCAGCAGCGCGGCGGGCGAACTGAGCAAGTCGGGCGGCGACAGCAGCGGCGGCATGTCGCTCTCCTCGTTGACCGGCCTGCTGAACGGCGGCGACAAGGCGTTGAGCTCCAGCAGCATGACCAATGCCGCCGGTATCCTGCAGTACTGCGTGAAAAACAACGTGCTGTCGGCTAACGGCGCCGAAGGGGTGAAAGATCAGCTGCTCAGCAAGCTGGGCATCACCAGCACCGAAAACGCCAAGAGCCAGGATTATCAGCAGGGCCTGGGCGGCTTGCTGCAGACCGGCGAAGGCAAGAGTCTGGATCTGAACAGCCTGGGCACCTCGCAGATCACCGAGAAGGTGAAGCAAAAAGCCTGCGATCTGGTGCTGAAACAGGGCAAATCCTTTATTTCATGATGAGCGAACGGCGGAGCGCTCCGCCGTTCGTTTTTGCATAAGCTGAAAAAATGAAAAAAACGTTGATGCTTTCCCTGCTGGCAGGGATGACGATGTTGCAGGGGTGTTCCGTGAAATCCAATGAGGCGCCGCCACCGCCGCAGGTGAAACCGATCGGCATGGCGAACCCGGCCGACGTGTACTGCACCCAAATCGGCGGCAAGCTGAACGCCAAAGAGAATGCGGCAGGCCAGTATTCCACCTGTACCTTGCCGAGTGGGCAGGAAATTGAAAGCTGGGAACTGTTCCGCCGCGATCATCCGGTGAAAAAGTAACCCTATGCGGCGCCGGCTCTTCCGCCCGGCGCCCGATCAGAATTGGCGATCGCCTATCGGCTGCAGCTGCAGGCTGCCATCCTTCTGTAGCGTCAGCGGCATGCGCCAATCGCGCTGTTTATCCAGGTTGAACGGCCGGGAGCGGAACATGCAGCCGGTCTTGATGTTCTTGATTTTCATCACGTGTTCCGCGTCCGCATTGATTTTTACCTCGAAGCTGCCGGCGGGCGGAATAAAGACTTCCGCCAGCTGCTGCGGCGCCGCCGGCGTTTCCAGTTTGACCAGCACCGCGAAATCGTTGCCCTGATTATCCAGCGTCAGCCGATGCAGGCCGGATGCGGGCAGCCGCGTCGGCTGATGCAGATAACCGGCTGAGGCGGGCCACGGCTGGCCGACATTGTCGTGCAACGGCCCACCGCACTGTTCGCGCGCCTCTCGCAGCGGCATTTCGCGCTTGATTGCGCGATTGTAATCGGCGGGGGCGGCGAGGCTGAATTCGTCGTCATATTGGTGGGCGCGCAGATAGCGCTTGGCGCCGAGCACCCCAACGGCGACCAGCATGAAGAACAAAAATATCCTCAGGCGATTTTTGAAAATCAGCCCGAACAGCTTCCCGGGGAGTTGAAACAGCCACCTTGCGATCGTCAATAACATCGTTTTCCCTTAGCGCCCAAGCCGTTACGTCTGCGGTAACTTCGCTTGCCTCAGTATAGCCAACATCCCGCAGGCGAAAATCCTGCCCGGCGATTTTTCTTCCGCCCTGGATTGTACGTTTGTGTTTGTTTGTGTACATTAATGATCACTTTTAGCGTCACCGGATTGACATGATGTCCAAACTGTTACCGAATGAGCGTCACCAGGTCATTCTTGACACGCTCCGCCAACAGGGGCGGGTGCTGGCCCTGGAGATGGCGCAGCGGCTGAACACCACCGAAGCGACCATCCGCCGCGATCTGCGCCAGCTGGCGGCGCAGAACCTGTGCAAACGCATCTATGGCGGCGCGCTGGCGCCGACGCCGGCCGAGGGGCCCGTTGCGACGCGCATTGCGCTCAGCGGTGACGAGAAGCTGGCGCTGGCGCAAACCGCGCTGGGGGTGATCGGTGAAGAACAGCTGATCTTCCTCGACGCCGGCAGCACCCACCTGTATCTGGCGGATCTGTTGCCGCGCGATCGGCGTTTAACGGTGGTGACCAATGCATTGAGCATCGCCGGCAAAATGCTGGAGCGGCCGGGGATCCGCACCATCCTGATCGGTGGCGAGTTGGATGCGCAGGTCGGCGGCTGCGTGGACGCCAAGGCCGCGGAAGAAATCGACGGTTTCCATTTCGATTTGGTGTTCACCGGCATTTGCGCCTACGACCCGGCCGGCGGCTTCTCCGCGTTGAGCTACCAGGACGCCACCTTCAAAAAGCGGCTGTTGACGCGCGCCGGCAGCGTGGCGGTGCTGTGCACCCGCGACAAGCTCAATACCTACGCCCCTTACCCCTTCCTGCCCGCCGGGCGGGTGGATCATCTGGTGACGGCGCGCGGCGCGCACCCGCAGCTTGAGCTGCAGGTGGCGCAGGGCGGCGGCCAGGTTTGGCACAGCGATTTACCGACCGGAGAATGATGATGAAAATAGCCCATGTTGCTCTGTGGACCCGTGACATCGACGCGCAGCTGGCGTTCTGGCAGCGCTATTTCAACGGTGCAGCGGGGGAGGAGTATGTCAGTCGCAACCGGCCGGGGTTCGTTTCCCGCTTCGTCAGTCTGGCGGCCGGGCCGTCGCTGGAGATCATGCGCGTGCCGACGTTGCTGCCGGCGCAGGCGCAGGAGGAGCGGGTCGGTTGGGCGCACATCGCGCTGTCGCTGGGGGATGAGCGGCAGGTCGATCGGTTGGCGCAGCGCGCACGGCAGGAGGGCATCTTGCTGTCCGCGCCGCGCTGGACCGGCGACGGTTTCTACGAGGCCGTCATTCGCGATCCAGACGGCAACGCGATCGAAATCACCGCCTGATCACTCTTCTTCAATGCTGGCGAACTGCTCGCCCAGATAGTCGAGCAGCAGCCGCACCGCCGGCAGCAGGCCGCGGCGCGATGGGTAAACCGCATGCACCACACCGCCCTGCGGCTGCCAGCCCGGCAACAGTTGCACCAGCTCGCCGCGCAGCATGTCGTCGCGCATCATCATCGCCGGCAACTGAACGATGCCGGCGCCGGCGATGGCGGCGGTGCGCAGCATCAGCATGTCGTCGGTGACCAGCCGCGGCGTGTGTTCCCACTCCACCCGTTCACCCTGTGGGCCGGTCAGCCGCCATTGGTGCTGACCGCGCGCCGGGCCGAGATCGAGCGTCGGGTATTTACGCAGGTCTTCCGGCGTGTGCGCCGGCCCGAGGGTGCGCACCAGCGCCGGGCTGGCGGCGACGCACCAGGTGCGCTGCGCCAGGATTTTCAGCACCAGATCGCTGTCCTCCAGCGGCGGCGGCCGCACGCGGATCGCCAGATCCAATCCTTCCCCCACCACGTCCACCCGGCGGTTGGTGGCCTCCAGATGCACCGTCACCTTGGGATAATCGGCCATAAAGGCCGCCACCATGCTGCCGACGCGAGTGTGCAGGATCGCCACCGGGCAGGACATGCGCACCGTGCCGCAGGGCTCGGCGCGCGTCTGTTCGATCGCCTGCTGCGCCGCTTCCGCTTCCACCAGCATCGCTTTGCAGTGCGCGTAATAGGTTTGGCCGACCTCGGTCACCGAGAAGCGCCGCGTTGAACGCTGGATCAGGCGCACGCCCAACCGCTCCTCCAGCAGCGCCACGCGGCGGCTGAGCTTGGATTTGGGAATGCCCAGCGCCCGGCCGGCGGGGGCGAATCCCTGGTGATCGACCACGCTGGCGAAGAAAAACAGATCGTTCAGATCGGTCAGCATTGTATCCCTTATCGTTCTATCAGTAGAACGCTGAGTGTACATCTTGCCTACTACTGCAGCAAACTCCGGCGGATTAAACTTCTGACATCAACTTAAGGCCGTGAGGTCTGAAACGGGAGTTCAAGATGAAAAAAATCCTCGGTATTCACAACAGCCCGGAAGCACATTGGGTCGGTAACGGTTTCCTGGTGAATTCGCTGTTCTCTTATAACGATTTGGGGGCGGAAATGAGCCCGTTCCTGCTGCTGGATCACGCGGCGCCAACCAAATTCCGCTCCGCCTCCGGCACTCGTGGCGTGGGTCAGCACCCGCATCGCGGGTTTGAAACGGTGACCATCGTCTATCAGGGCGAAGTGGAACACCGCGACTCGACCGGCAGCGGCGGGGTGATTGGCCCCGGCGACGTCCAGTGGATGACCGCCGCCTCCGGCATTCTGCACGAAGAGTTCCATTCGCGGGACTTCTCGCGCAAGGGCGGCACCATGGAAATGGTGCAGCTGTGGGTCAACCTGCCGGCCAAGGACAAAATGGCCGAGCCGGGTTACCAGACGCTGTTGAACGCCGATATTCCGGTGGTTCCGTTGGCGGACGGCGCAGGGCAGGTGCGGGTGATCGCCGGTGATTTTGGCGGCCACGCCGGCCCGGCACGCACTTTCAGCCCGCTCAACGTGTGGGACATGAAGCTGAATGCCGGCCATACCACCACGCTGACGGTGAAAGAAGGCCATACGCTGGCGCTGGTGATGCTGCACGGCGCGATCCTGGTCAACGGCGAAGACGTGGTGCGTGAAACCCAAATGGTGCGTTTCGACCGGGCGGGGGATTCGATCACCATCGAAGCCAACAACGACGTCGCGCTGCTGGTGCTGAGCGGCGAACCGATCGATGAGCCTATCGTCGGCTACGGCCCGTTCGTCATGAACAGCGACGCGGAAATCCAGCAGGCGTTCCGCGATTTCAACAGCGGCAAGTTCGGCAGCATGAACGCCGAAGCGAGCGCCGGTTGAACTTTGGCGCCTGGGGCGGGCCGTGTTTCCCGGCTCAGGCGCTACACTTAAACCTCAACGCCCCGCCGCAAGGCGGGGCGTTTCATCCGCAACATCAACCCCACAGGAGTAAAACCATGACTGCAAACTACAAGCGCCTTGACAAAGACCAGGCCGCCGTATTGCTGGTGGATCATCAGGCAGGGCTGCTTTCGCTGGTGCGTGATATCGATCCCGATCGGTTTAAAAACAACGTGCTGGCGCTGGGTGATTTAGCGAAGTACTTCAACCTGCCGACCATTCTCACCACCAGTTTCGAAAACGGCCCCAATGGCCCGCTGGTGCCGGAACTGAAAGCCCAATTTCCCGATGCTCCCTTTATTCCGCGCCCCGGCCAGATTAACGCTTGGGACAACGATGACTTCGTCAAAGCGGTAAAAGCCACCGGCCGCAAGCAGCTGATCATCGCCGGCGTAGTGACCGAAGTGTGCGTGGCATTCCCGGCGCTGTCGGCGCTCAATGAAGGTTTCGAGGTCTTTGTGGTGACCGACGCCTCCGGCACCTTCAATGAGCTGACGCGTCAGTCGGCCTGGAGCCGCATGGAAGCCGCCGGCGCGCAGCTGATGACCTGGTTCGGCGTCGCCTGCGAGCTGCACCGTGACTGGCGTAACGATATCGAAGGGCTGGGCACGCTGTTCTCCAACCATATCCCGGACTACCGCAACCTGATGACCAGCTATAACACGCTGACGAACGGTAAGTAACGCGACGGCCCTTTACCCAACCTTTCGCCTTTCATCACGTTAGACGCGGGATGTAAGCAAAACGCAGTGAGGCGAAAAGATAGCGAAAAGCGGCTTTCTCATGGGCCGGGGGCGGGGTAGCGTAATCCCGAACCCGGCAAATGAGGCTAATTTAATGAAACAAGCAATCAAGATCCTGGCGCTGCCCTGCATGGGCATGGCGCTATTGTTCAGCGCGAGCGCGATGTCGGCGCCTGAGAAGCCTGCGGCCAACGCGTTGCCGCCTTTGATGGATGCGCCGATGCGCATGCCGCCTTTCCCGGGCGGGCACCCGCCCAAGCCGGGATTCTGCCACGGCGGCGAGCTGTTCTGCGCCACCTCGGCCAGCGACAATCCGGTGGAAACCATCAACAAACTGACGGCGGTGATCCCGGCGGGCAGCGCGAAACATTACGAAGTGCGCGTCGCGGTGGTGGCCGTGCCTGACGCGCCGCCTGCGCCTTAACGAGCCCTGTCATCCCGTCCTGGCCTGGGGGCGCCAGGTGCGTTAGGCTAAGGAGAGCGGTTCTCGGGAGGCGGGATGACCCCTTTATCACAGCTGCCTTATCTCCAGCCCGGCGATCGCGCGCTGTTGTTCGACGGCGAATGCAATCTGTGTCACGGGCTGGTGAGATACCTTATTCGCGCCGATCGGCAGCGGCGCATTCTGTTGGCGACGGTGCAATCCGTCGAAGGGCTGGCGATCCTGCAGGCGCTGGGATTGCCGACCGATCGATTCGATTCCGTGGTCTATGTTGAGCAGGGGCGCTGTTGGCTACGTTCGGCGGCGTTGTTTCAGGCGCTGCGCCAATTGGGATGGCCGTACCGCGCGCTGGCGCTGGCGCGTTACCTGCCGCCGCGACTGGCGGACAAGGTCTATGATGCGGTCGCCGGCAATCGCTACCGGCTGTTTGGCCGCAACGACGGCAGCGGCCTGCCGGGCGCCGATCAGCCCGGGCGCTATCTGTCTCGGCGGCGGGAGCCGCCGGCCTGAGCTTTACGCTTCTTTACCATCCAATCGCTTGAAATATCAGCACTCCAACTCCATATAATGGAACGTTCAACCAACAAGGAGCGCGTATGGGAATCAGTGAAGAAGAGCGCATTCGCCGTTTGACCCAGGAGAAAAACGACATGGGCAATACGGCGAAATGGGTGGCGATCGTTTCCGCCGTGTACTTTGCCTTGATGGTGTTTTACGGCCACCCGACCGGCGTGTTGGCGATGTCGGGCGCGGTGTTCATCGTGTCGACCACTACCTGGCTAAAGAAGCGTCAGAAGGTCAAATCTTATCGCATGGCATTGGCCAAAATCAGCGACGATCAGCCCTGATAGTCGCCGCGCTTTAGTGTGTACACCAGGCTCGGCGCCGCGCCGGGCACGTCATCCAGCGTATCCACCCGCCGCATGCCGATCTTTTCCAGCACTCGCCACGACGCCTGATTCTCCGCTCGCACAATGGCGGAAATTTCCTCCATCGCCAATCCGACAAAACCATATTGCAGCGAAGCCCGCGCCATCTCGGTGGCCAACCCCATGCCCCAGACGCGTGTATCGAATCGATAGCCGAGGTTCACGGTGCGCTGCGCGCCGAGCGGTTTCCAGGACAATCCGCCAAAGCCGATAATCCAATCCGGCCGTTCGCGCAGGGCGATCGCCCAGGAACCGTAACCGTGTTGTTGCCACCCGGAAATCCTCTCTTGCAGCGCCGAGGCGGCCTGCGCTTCGCTGGTGAGCGGGCCGGCGGGATTGAAACGCTGGGTTTGCGGATCGCCGAAGATGGCGTAGAAACGTTCGAGATCCGCCATCACTGGCGGGCGCATCTGCAGGCGTTCGCTGAAAAAAGGGTCTGAAGGAGTAAGGCTCATCATCGTTTCTCCCGGCTGGATAAATGAACAGTGTTCACTGTAGACCAGATTGGTGAAACGGGAAATCCCCCTCTGCAGGTGAGAGGGGGCGAAGGGAATTACAGGAAGGAGTCGTCGTCGTCGCTGTAATCGTCGTCGGCGTAATCCGTGTCGTCCTGATAGCTGGCGTTCTGGAAGCCGTTGTCCTGGTTCAGGAAGCTGCCACCATCGCCGTTGTTGAAGGTATCGAGGTTGTTGGAGGCGTCGAAATTGCGCATTGCGCTGTCGTCCAGCGGCGCCGGGGTTTCCTCGATAATATTTACGATTTCCTGTGGTTGCGAATGGCGGAACATGCCGGTCAGCATGTCGGCCAACACCACGCCGCCAGCGACGCCCGCCGCCGTTTGCAAGGCGCCTCCCAGGAAGCCGCCGGCGCGTGAAGGCGCCGCCTGCTGCGGTTGGGCATAGGCAGGCTGCTGCTGTTGCGTGTAGCCCCCCTGCTGCGCGTTGTTCCAGGCCGCCGTATTTTGCTGCTGTGCCTGATACTGTTCGCGCGGGCTTGGCGTGCGGCTGCCGCCGCCGAACAGACCGGCCAGGAAGCCGCCGCTGCTCTGCTGGCCGTTGGCGGTTTGCTGCAGCTGTGCCACCTGAGCCTCCAGCTCTTTGACCCGCTGATCCATCTGCTTGAGCGCCGCCTCCTGAATAATCATCGCCTGCGCCATGTAATAAGGGGCGGAAGGCTGCTCGCGAATATGCTGGTTGATTTGCTGCTCTGCCTGGAGATCCCGTGGGCCCGTCTTGGTCTCGGCGTCTTTCAGGCGGCCAAACAGACCATCGATAAGGCGTTGTTCTTCGGATTGCATAGGAGTACCTCAGGAGATAAATAACGGTGCTGGATGATCATTATCATCGGTATTAATCACCCTAGCGCGTTTACATGAACCAATAAATAAATGGCGGGTAAACTTGCCTATGAATTTGTTACCAATTGCGGCAGCGGGATCAGCATCACCAGCTTCAGACCGGCGTGTTCTGCCGGGTGGAAGGTCAGTTGGCGATAGCGCAGTGCGCCTTGCCGAGAATGCTCGAACGCTCTTTCGCCGCCTTCGCGCGCCATGACGTCATGTTGCTTCCACCAGTGATTAAAGTCCGCGCTGTTGTGCGTCATGTTGCGCACGAAGGCGCGCATCTCTTCGGTATTTTGATGATGGCTGGTCTCGGCGCGAAACTCGGCCACCACGCGGCGAGCGCGTTCCTCCCAATCGCTGACCAGCGTTTTCGCCAACGGGTGGAAGAACATGAAGTGCAGCAGGTTGGGGCTGTTGGCCACATCCAGCCAGCCGCTGAACAGCGCCGCCGCCTGCGGGTTCCAGGCGACGACGTTCCAGGTCACGTCCAGCAGGTAGCAGGGCACCGTCATCTGGTGCACGCTTTGCAGCACCGCGTCGTTGGCGGTTTCGCGGTGTGTTTCCTGCTCGGGGTCGGCGACGCGCGCGAGGGTAAACAGGTAGTGGCGTTCGGCCGGGCCGAGCCGCAGCGCCTTGGCGATGCGTGCCAGCGTATAGGGGGAAATGGATACCTCGCGGCCCTGTTCGATCCAGGTATACCAGGTGGCGCTGATGCCGCTGATTTGCGCCAGCTCTTCGCGCCGCAGGCCGCTGGTGCGACGGCGCGAGGAGCTGGGCAGGCCGAGCATTTCCGGCGTGATGCGTTCGCGGTGCGCCCGCAGGAACGCGCCGAGGGCCTTTGGCCCGGATAAGGCTTCTGATGACATAGCGTGGTACCTATTTATACCAGGATAACTGCTCATATTGTACCCGTATAGTAGCCTGATTATAGTAGCCAAAAGCCTTCAGGCACAGGCGCAAGCCGGATAATAACGGGAGCAAACATGAGCATCAGCAACAGCCATAAAAACGCGGTAGACCGGCAGTTCGGCGAGCAGGCCAATGCCTACTTAACCAGCGCGGTACACGCGCAGGGCAAGGATTTGCAACGCCTTGCACAGTTACTGGAGCCGCACGCCGACGCGCGCCTGCTCGATCTGGGCTGCGGCGCCGGGCACGCCAGCTTCACGGCGGCGGCCAAGGTGGCGCAGGTGGTGGCCTACGATCTGTCGGCGCAAATGTTGGCGGTGGTGAAGCAGGCGGCGGCGGAAAAAGGCCTGAATAACATTCAGCTGCAGCAGGGCGTGGCCGAGTCTTTACCGTTTGAAGACGCCAGCTTCGATCTGGTCATCAGCCGCTATTCGGCGCACCACTGGCACGACGTCGGCCAGGCGCTGCGCGAGGTCAGGCGGGTACTCAAACCGGGCGGCAGAGCGATCTTTATGGACGTGGTCTCGCCGGGGCATCCGCTGCTGGATATCTACCTGCAAACCGTGGAAGTGCTGCGCGACACCTCGCACGTGCGCAATTATGCGCCGGGCGAGTGGCTGACGTTATTGACCGAAGCCGGGTTGGTGGTGCGTGAGGTGACGTCGGATCGCTTGATGCTGGAGTTCGGCAGCTGGGTGGCGCGCATGCGCACGCCGGCGCATTTCGTTACCGCGATCCGCGCGCTGCAGCAAAGCGTGTCGCAGGAGGTGGCGGCGCATTTCGCGATTCAGCCGGACGGCTCCTTTACCAGCGATATCATGATGTTTGCAGTGACGAAGGGCTGAAAGCAACGGGGCAGCCGATGAAGGCTGCCCCGTGAAACGCGATCGACTGCGATACGCTTATTTTTTGTCTTCCAGCAGGCAGCGGTAGATCAGGCCGCCGATAATGCCGCCGACCAGCGGCACCAGCCAGAACACCCACAGCTGCTGCAGCGCCCAGGTGCCCTGGAAGATCGCTACGCCGGTGCTGCGCGCCGGGTTAACGGAGGTGTTGGTCACCGGGATGCTGATCAGGTGGATCAGCGTCAGCGTCAGGCCGATCGCCAGCGGGGCAAAGCCTGCCGGCGCGCGCTTGTCGGTCACGCCGTGAATAACGATCAGGAAGAAGGCCGTCAGCACCAGCTCAATCACGATCGCGGCTTGCAGGGAATAACCGCCCGGTGAGTGTTCGCCGTAACCGTTGGAAGCGAAGCCGCCTGCGGTGGCGTCGAAACCGGCTTTGCCGCTGGCGATCAAATACAGCACCGCCGCTGCGGCGATACCGCCGATGACCTGAGCGATAACGTAAGGAATCACGTCTTTCGCCGCGAAACGGCCGCCGGCGAATAAGCCGACGGTGACCGCCGGGTTAAAATGCCCGCCGGAAATATGGCCGACGGCATAGGCCATCGTCACCACGGTCAAACCGAAAGCGAGCGCGACGCCGAGGAAACCAATACCCAGCTGTGGGAATGCCGCTGCCAATACTGCGCTACCACAACCACCAAACACCAACCAAAATGTGCCAAAAAATTCAGCAAAAAGTCGCTTTGACATAGATTCCATCCTGCGGAATAGACTAACGGGCGTTAGCACTAAAAACTATAGAACAGCTTTTTGAGTTCATGCAGATATTCTATAGAATTTTCTTAATGCACCTTGAATAACGGCGGTATTAAATCCCTGGTATTTTATTTTGTCTATGAGAAAAACACCGTTTTTCCCCGTTCCGACGCGCGTTTGCCGTTTTTTTTATCTTTACTATAAGAATTTACCCTAAGCAAAATGGCGGGCTATTTTCGGGCGGTTTTTTCCAGCGGTTTTCTCCATTCAATACGCTCAGGTTAATTGCTAATTTCTATTTGCCAGCCAACCTTATTGCTTGTTTTACATTTGACGCAGCGCCTGTTGTCATCTAAGTGTCATGCTAAATTAATATCTTCTTCTGCCTGATAACGCTTCATTCAACCTCGGGTAAAAACATGAGAATAAAATCGCTCTCCCTGCTGTTGGCTTCGCTGTTTCCTGTATTCACCTACGCTGCAGATATTGAGGTGGCGCGTTATGTGGTCGGCTTCCCCGGCGGGGAGCGCGTCGCCTATCAGGGGGCGTTTGCCAAGCATTTCCCGCAGGGGCTGCCGGTGGGGATCGGCTCAGGGCTGTCGTTCAATCGCAAGCAGGGCGACGATCTGGTGCTGACGACGCTGACCGATCGCGGCCCGAATGCTGATGCCCCTGCGGTGGGCAAGCAAGAAGCCAAGATTTTCGCCAATCCGCAATTCACGCCTCTGTTGATGGATATTCGTATCGGCGGCGGCAAGGCCGTGGCCGAGAATGCGCGGCCCTTGCATGACGAAAAAGGGCCGATTAGCGGGCTGCCGCTGCCGAGCGAGCTGATTGGTTCCACGAACGAAGTGGCGTTGAACGACGCGCTGCAACCGCTGTCCGGCGATCGCCGCGGGTTGGATACCGAAGGCATCATCGGTGACGGTAACGGCGGTTATTGGCTGTGCGATGAGTACGGCCCGTTTCTGATCCACGTCGACGACAAAGGCAAAATTCTCGCCAAATATGGCCCAACGCCGCAGGCCGGCGAGCAGGCGGTGGCGAGCGGTTTGCCGAACATCCTGAAGTGGCGCCAGCCTAACCGCGGTTTTGAGGGGCTGACCCGGATGCCGGATGGGCGCATTCTGGCGGCGGTGCAGAGCACGCTGGATGTCGATGGCAAAAGCAAAAACAAGGCGCAGTTTACCCGGCTGGTGAGCTTCGATCCGCGCAGTGGCAAAACCGCGATGTATGGCTATCCCATCGATATCGACAGCTATAAAAAAGCCAAAGACGCCAAAATTGGCGATGTCGTGGCGTTGGACAACCAGCGCATCCTGTTGATTGAACAGGGAACCGGTAAAGAAAAGACGATGATCAACAAGATCTATCTGGTGGATCTCGCGCAGGCCAGCGATCTGAGCGCGTTTGACGGCCAGGGTAAAGCGTTGGAGTTCGATGATGCGAAAGATCTGGCTAAACGCGGCGTGAAGCTGGCGCAGAAACGGGAAGTGGCGGATCTGCGCCAGTTGGGCTGGCGCCAGGAGAAAGCGGAAGGGCTGGCGCTGATCGACGATCGCACGCTGGCGGTGATCAATGACAACGATTTCGGCTTGCAGGCCAAGCTGGTGGATGCGTCGCCAAAGAGCAAAAAAATCGGCGACTACCAGTTGGAGAAAGAAGGGCGGTTGAGCCTCGACGGCGACAAGACCGACGCCCGTATCGAATTGCGCCCTCTGGAGCAACCGGAGTCGCTGAGCGAGCTCTGGGTGCTCACCTTGCCGCAACCCTTGAAGTGATCGAGAGGGGGCGACAGCGCCCCCGTTCGCTTCAGGCTTCCGCGTGCCGCTGCGGCGCTCTGCCGCGCGAGATGCTCTCCCACACCGCCACCACCACCATGATCAGCGTCGTCAGACCATTGACCATCAGCAGATCGGTTAAATAGGCGATGGGGGCCAATATCGCCAGCGCCAGCAGCCCGACCAGGTGCGACAGCGGGAAGCGGCGATACACCAGCCGTTTATACAGCGCGTTGGCGAACAGGTAAATCGCCGGGCCGAGCAGCAGCACCGCCGCCGTGGCGTGTTGGATGCGGCCGTCGGGGTGGGCGATCACCAGCTCGTTGGCCACGGCGCAGACGATGATGGAACCCACCAGCGCGACGTGCACGTAGTGGAAATAAGCGCCCAGCTGGCCGGGGTTTTCCGCCTGGCTGATGGCGTGGCTGCCTGCTTTGCTGCTGGTGTCGAAGTAAACCCACCACATCGCCAGGCTGCCGAGAAAGGCCACCAGCGAGGCGATGAGCACCGGCAGACTCCAGCTTTCCATCTCGCTCAGGGTGGCGCCGGTGATCAGAATGGTTTCCCCCAGCGCCACGATAACGAACAGCTGGCAGCGTTCCGCCAGATGGTGGCCTTCGATGGTCCATTCGCTGCTGCTGTCCGAGCGCCCCAGCACTGGCAGACGGAAGCCGAACATCGGCGAGACGTATTCGCACAAGACGGCGATCGCCCACAGCGCCAGGCGGGCGTTGCCTTCCTCCAGCCCGCCGGCGATCCAGAAGACGGCGGAGATGCACAGCCAGCCGAGGATGCGGCGAAAGTTCTGTTTCAACGGGTGACCAGGTGCCAGCAGGCGCAGCACCGTGACAGAGCGGCCGACCTGAATGGCGACATAGAACAGCGCGAAGATCAGGCCGCGCTCGCCAAACGCCTGTGGCAGCGCGGCGGCGGCGAACAGCCCCAGCAGCATGATCGCGAACAGCAGCAGGCGGATCTGACGGGTATCCGGATTGAACCAGTTGGTGACCCAGGCGGTGTATTGCCAGGCCAGCCAGACGGCGAACCACAGCAGCAGGGTTTCCAGCGCGCCGTTCAGCGTCAGGTGATGCAACAGATAGTGGGAGAGTTGGGTCACGGCGAAAACGTAGATCAGATCGAACAGCAGCTCGGAAAATGACACCGAAGCGCCCTGACCGTCACGCACGCGCAGCAGGTTTTGCGACATAAGCGTTCTTCCTTAAAAGGGTAAGCCACAAAATCAGCGTAGCTCAGCGCGCTCCGGCGGGTAAAAAATCTTAAATAGACGCGGCGCGCGCTCTTTCTTTCACCCTGTCTTTAATTGTTCATCAAATAGGGGTAAGGTGAAGCCTATAAAGCCACTCTCGCCTGAAAATACACACCCGCTCTTACTTCCTCCTTATTCTCCTCACAATGATTGATGTTCTTTACGTTGCATGACGTCCGTTTTCATTGGCTAGCGGATAATTAACATCACTGACAACGAGCTAATAAACAAGAACACCTGGAGTCAATCATGAAACTCATCCCAAGCATCGCAGCCGTATTGATCGCCGCCGCTTCCTTCTCCACTTTCGCCGCGCCGCTGTCGTCGGTGAAACAGGTCAACAGCGAGCAGGCCGCCAATCTGCAAAGCATCGGCGTCGTGTCGGTTTCCGGCATTAGCGGCTCACCGCATGATGCCATCACCGCCCTTAAAGAAAAAGCCGCGGCGGACGGCGCCAGCCATTATCGCATTATCGGTCTGGACACCCCCGGGGATTCCAGCAACTGGCGCGGCAATGCGGAAATTTATCGCTAAGCATCGGATTTTTTACGCTTTGGCCGCGGCAACACGGTCAATAAAATAAACGGTCGTAATAATTATCTGGGTAGTCGGTGTATAAACGACTTATTTTCAGGTCATTATTACGGCCGTTTTTCTTTGCGTGCCGCTGATGAGGTTGCATTTTATTACAACTGTGTCTGCCGCTTTCGGAATCATGTTAATGATTACTTAAGAAATTCGGCTCACATTGAGGGCTTAACCCAAGGAGGCCTCAATGTTAAATGCGACCCGGCTGCAACTGATGAATCACTTCGCTTACCTGCAGCAATTTATGGCTTCACCGCGCACCGTCGGTACGCTGGCACCTTCTTCCCCGTGGCTGTGTCAGGCGATGCTGAACCAGATTGAATGGACCCGGGCGCTGTCGATCGCGGAACTGGGGGCGGCCGACGGGGTGTTGACCAAACGCATTTTGGGGCGGATGCGCGCCGATGCGGCGCTGGAGGCTTTCGAAATCCAGCCCCATTTCGTGCATCGGCTGCGCGGGATAGACGATCGGCGGCTGCAGGTGATGGGCCATTCGGCGACCCGGATGGCCACGGATTACGACGTGGTGTTTTCCTGCCTGCCGCTGCTGTCGATCCCGGTCAGGATCAGCGTGCGCATTCTTCAGCAGGCCCGGCAGCGGCTGCTGGCGCGCAACGGCACGCTGGTGCTGTTCCAATACAGCCACCTGTCGGAAAAATTGCTGTCGCGCTATTTTCACTGGAGGCGCCTGCGGGTGGTGCGCAACTTCCCGCCGGCGCTGGTGTATGTCTGTACGCCGCGTTAGCTACAGTTTTTTCTCCATCACCACCACCTCTTCGTCATGCTGCCGCCGGCGCTCCAGAGGTTGCCAACCCCAGCCGGCGTACAACGCTTCCGATTTGTCGGTGATGAGATGCAGAACCGAGTGATGGCGCTGCCGTGCCGCCTCGACGATGGCCATTTCAAGACGGTGGGCGATGCCCTTGCGGCGGTGATCGGGATGCACGAAGACGCCGGCCAGCCACGGGGTGAGATCCTGGCGCTGATGGTCGTCGCTGGGCCACAGGCTGGCCATGCCCACCGGACGATCGCCGTCG
The DNA here is from genome assembly GCF_059652115.1 of Serratia sp. EC4. Taxonomy (NCBI): domain Bacteria; kingdom Pseudomonadati; phylum Pseudomonadota; class Gammaproteobacteria; order Enterobacterales; family Yersiniaceae; genus Serratia; species Serratia sp. EC4. Next base: position 79,650 of record NZ_JBNIDE010000002.1, read on the forward strand.
ATCATCATCAGCGTCAGGTGATCGTCGCTTGGCCGGCTGCATTGGGCGAAACGCAGCTGGGTGCGCGCCAGCGAACCGCCGCGCTGTGAGCCCCATTGGCCGAAAGCCCAGGCGGCGCACACATCGGCAAACTGCGGGCACTCCGACAGCGGAATGATGCGTTGAGTCATGGCGGTCTCCCGGTTTTTTGCTGTTTCCCCCTCCAATTTAACCGATTTTTCCGCCATTTTTTTAACTTTTTAAAGCCGCTATTTTAGCGGTTTCACGGTGTTTCACCGCGTGCCCGGCACCGTTTCCCGGATTTCTTTTGGCAATCGCGGCGTGGGATTGCAAGTGCTAATGAGAGTGATTATCATGCGCACACTATTTCCCCCGTTTCGGCTCAATCATGCGCAATTCCCTCATTTTACTGCTGCTTTCCCTGTGGTTCGGCGTGTTCTCCGCCCAGGCGAAGACGGTGACCGATATCACCGGCCGCCAGGTCGCGGTGCCGGACAACCCGCAGCGCATCGTGGTGGGGGAGAGCCGCATGCTGTATACGCTGGCGCTGCTGGAGCCGGGCAACCCGGCGCAGCGCATCATCGGCTGGCCGGCGGATCTGGCGCGCTTTGATGCGCAAAGCTGGCAGCTTTATACGCAGAAGTTTCCCCAGATAGCCCAGATCCCCGTCATCAGCGGCAATAACTTTCGCCAGGTCAACATCGAAAGCCTGCTGCAGCTGAAGCCGGATCTGGTGATCCTGGCGCGCTACGCGCGTGAAGACGGCGACAACGATCGGCTGGTTTCCGCACTGAGCAAGGCCGGCGTGGCGGTGATCTACGTCGATTTGCGCATCGATCTGCTGAACAACACCGTGCCGAGCGTGCGGCTGCTGGGCGAAGTGCTCAACCGCCAGCAGCGCGCCGAGCAATTCATCACGTTTTATCAGCAGCATATGGCGGTGGTTCAGCAACGGCTGGCGGGCTATCAGGGACCGAAGCCCAAAGTGATGCTGCACCTGCATCTGGGGCGGCGCGACACCTGCTGCACCACCGCCGCGCACGGCAATCTCGGCGATCTGCTGACCTTCGCCGGCGGCGACAACATCGCCAACGCCAGCGTCAAAGGGGTGTATGGCGAACTGAACCCGGAAACCATTCTGAGCGCCAATCCTGACGTGTACCTCGCCACCGGCATGGCCGGCCCGCAGGGCAAACGGCTGTCCGATCTGCGCCTCGGGCCGCAGGTCAGCCCACAGGAGGCCGCCGACAGCTTCCGCCGGCTGATCGCCAAACAGCCGATGCTGACCAACCTGCAGGCGGTGAAAAACCACCGCGCCTGGAGCGTCTGGCACAATTTTTACCTCAGCCCGTACCATGTCGTGCTGGTCGAGATGTTCGCCAAAGCGTTTTACCCGGATCTGTTCGCCGACATCAACCCGCAGCAGACCTTCCAACAGCTGTATCAGCAGTTTTTGCCGTTACCTTTTTCAGGGACCTATTGGAGTCAGTTAGATAATGAATAACAACAAGCGCGGCTGGTGGTGCGCATTGCCTTTGGCGGCCTGCGCGACATCGCCGGCGTGGGCGGCGGAAAAAGCCGCGCCGCAGGAAGAGAACCTGGTGGTGGTCGGCCGCAAAGACGCCGACGGCGTGCAGAGCTATCAGCCGTTGACCAGCGTCACCGGCACCCGCAGCGAAACCAACCTGCTGAACGTGCCGCAAGCTATCGACGTGGTGCCGCAACAGGTGATTGCCGATCAGGCGGTCAGCAGCCTGGACGAAGCGCTGTACAACGTCAGCGGCATTACCCAGGCCAACACGCTGGGGGGCACCCAGGACGCAGTAATGAAACGCGGCTTCGGCGACAACCGCGACGGCTCCATTCTGCGCGACGGCGTGCGTTCGGTGCAGGCGCGCAACTTTACGCCGACCACCGAGCGGGTGGAGGTGCTTAAGGGGCCTGCCTCGATGCTGTACGGCATGGGCGAGCCGGGCGGGATGATCAATATGATCACCAAAAAACCCCAGCTGCAGCAGCACACCCACGTGGAAGGTTGGGGCAGCAGCTTCAACGGCGGCGGCGGCCAGCTTGACGTTACCGGGCCGCTCGGCACGTCGGGATTTGCCTATCGGATGATCGTCGATCACGATGAAACCGACTACTGGCGCAACTTTGGCCGCAATCGCCAGACGGTGATCGCGCCCTCGCTGATGTGGTACGGCGAGAACACCACCGTGCGATTGGCCTATGAACATATGGAATATCTGGTGCCGTTCGATCGCGGCACCATTATCGATTCGCGCACCGGCAAACCGGTGAATACGCCGCGCGATCGCCGTTTCGACGAAGCCTATAACGCCACCCGCGGCGATCAGGACAGCGTCACTCTGCAGATCGATCAAACGCTCAATGAGCGCTGGAAAAGCTCGCTGACCTACGCCTACAGCCGCAACAGCTACAGCGACAACCAGGCGCGCGCTACGGCGCTGAACCCGGAGAGCGGCGCATTGAGCCGCCAGGCCGACTCGACCGCCCATGCCGTCAGCCACGCCAACGCGGTGCAGCTGACGCTCAATGGCGACGTGGACTGGGGCAGCATCAACCACCAGATGCTGTTCGGCTTTGATTTTGAAGATAACCGTACCTACCGCGGCGACATGATCCGCGGTAAAAAGAACAGCGATTTCAATATCTATCATCCGGTATACGGCCTGATGCCGCCGTCGACCGCGGTCAGCGCCAAAGACAGCGGCCAGCGGGAAAATCTCACCAGCTACGGCTGGTTTATGCAGGACTCCATCCAACTGACCGATAAATGGCTGGTGATGGGCGGGCTGCGTTACGACGCTTTCGACGTCTATGCCGGCAAGGGGCGGCCGTTCCAGACCAACACCGACAGCTCGGACGGCAAGCTGGTGCCGCGCGCCGGTGTGGTCTACAAGCTGACGCCTTACGTGTCGCTGTACAGCAGCTATACCGAGTCGTTCAAGCCGAACTCTTCCATCGCCACCCAAATTGATTCGCTGCCGCCGGAACAGGGCAAGTCGTGGGAAGTTGGCGGCAAGCTGGCGCTGCCGAACGGCGTCACCGGCACGCTGGCGCTGTTTGACATCACCAAGCGCAACGTGATGGTCAATGAGCTGGTGGAGGGCGAAACCGTGACGCGTACCGCCGGGCGCGTGCGTTCGCAGGGCGTGGAGCTGGACGTGGCCGGTAATCTTACCGACTCGCTGAGCCTGATCGGTTCCTATGCGTATACCGACGCCCGCGTGGTGGACGATCCGGACAACAAGGGGAAAGAGATGACCAACGTGGCGCGCCATACCGCCTCGCTGTTCCTGACCCAGAACCTCGGCAGCCTGGGTCTGTACAGCGGCGATGAGGTGCGTATCGGCGCCGGTGCGCGCTACGTAGGGCGCCGCCCGGGCGACGCCGCCAACAGCTTCTACCTGGATAACTACACCGTTGCCGATGCGTTCGCCGCTTACACCATGCCGATCAACGGCTATCGGGTGAAATGGCAGCTGAACGTGAAGAACCTGTTCGATAAAACCTACTATCCGTCCAGCGGCGGCAATCTGCGCGTGGCGGTGGGGGAACCGCGTGAGGTGGTGCTGCGCGGCAGTATCGATTTCTGAGCCACGGGCGGTGAAATTTGCTTAAATAACCGCCCCAACGTTAAGGAGAACCCATGAGCCTGCAGATCCGTTTGGCGCAGCAGCAGGATATCGCGCATCTGATGGCGGTTGAGCGCTCGGCGGCGCAATTGTTTCGCCAACAGCCGGAATGGCGCTTTATCGCCGAAGGCGAGGTGATGGCCCCGCAGCAGCATGCCGCGTTTATCGCCGAGCGCCGTGAATGGCTGGCGGAAAGCGACAACGGCGAGTGCGCCGGTTTTATCGCCGTGCTGGCTCAGGGGGAAGACTGGCATATCGCCGAATTATCGGTCGCCGGTGCCTGGCAACGGCAGGGCGTCGGCCGCCGCCTGATCGGCGCGGTGGCGGAAGAGGCCAAACGGCAGGGGGCCGGCCGCCTGACGCTCACCACCTTCATTGAGGTGCCGTGGAATGCGCCTTACTACCGGCGGCTGGGATTCCGGCCGCTTGACGATGCGCGGCTCACGGTCGCCCTGCGGCGGCACCTGGATGAAGATCTGGCGCACGGCTTTGCCGTCGGCAGTCGCTGTGCCATGGAATTTACACTATCGTAAATATTGAAATACAGAGCGGGCAGGGTATGATGCTGCCACCACGCCATCGCACCCGCTCGGTATTTTGGTATGCAATGCACTCAAGTCACCGCATAAGGGACAACCCGTAATGACACAAACCCTGTTCATGATAGGCGCTCGCGGAGCCGGCAAGACCACGGTAGGCAGCGCATTGGCGCTGGCGTTGGGCTATCAGTTCGTCGATACCGATCTGTTTATGCAGCAGGCGGCGCAGATGAGCGTAGCGGAAATGGTCGAGCGCGAGGGCTGGTTGGGGTTCCGCCGCCGCGAGACCATCGCGTTGCAAACCGTGACCAAGCCGTCAACTATAGTTGCCACTGGCGGCGGCGCGATCCTGGCGGAGGAGAACCGTCAGTTTATGCGCCAGCATGGCACCGTTATCTACCTGCGCGCGCCGGCCAGCGTGTTGGCGCAGCGGTTGGAAGAGTACCCGGAAGATGCGCAGCGCCCGACGCTCACCGGCAGGCCGATCGCCGAGGAGATGCGCGAGGTGCTGGCCGCGCGCGAAGCGTTGTATCAGGAGGCCGCGCATTACGTGATGGACGGCGCCGCCGATCCGCAGCGGGTGGTGGAACAAATCCTCGCGGTGCTGCCGCGTGAGACGGTGAAGTAACCCTTTCTTCTCTTCGGGCGCTGGGCGCCCGTTTTCTTATTCCGCTTGCCGAGCCGGTGCAAAGTACGCCCCCGGCGTGACGCCGAAGCGGCGGCGAAAGGCGGCGATATAGGCGCTGACGTTGTCATAGCCGCAGGCGTCGGCCACCTCGCCAACCGCTTTGCCGCGTGATAATCCCTCCAGTGAACGCAACACCCGCGCCTGCTGGCGCCACAGCGCGAAGCTGATGCCGGTTTCCTGCAGAAAACGGCGGCTCAGGGTGCGCGGGCTGAGCCCGGCCCAAACGGCCCAGTCGCGCTGGCTGCGCAGGCTGGCGGGATCGTTCAGCAGCGCACGGGCGATGTTCAGCAACCGGGCGTCCTGCGGCAGCGGCAATTGCAGCGGCGCGCGGCTTGCCGCGTGCATTTCGTCCAGCAGCACCTGCAGCAGCCGCCGTTGCGGCGCACTCAGCGGGCCGGCGGGGAACTGCGCGATGCGCTCCACCAGGGCCTGCAACAGCGCAGAGGCCGTGAACAGCTGCGGCAGCGGCGGCATCTCCGGCACGCTTTCCCTCGGCAGATACAGACTCCAGCCCGCCACGTCGCCGCAGGCCAGCGCCTGATGGGCGCATCCCGGCGGCAGCCAGCCCAGCGTGCCGCCGGTGATCGCCCATTGCCGGCCCGGGAGTTCCATTGCCAGCATGCCGCGCGTCAAGAGATAGATCTGGCCGCCTTCGTGCCGGTGCCAGGGCGTCAGGTGCTTTTTTTCATGCTGAAGGCGTTGGCTGCGGATCTGCGTCATGTTGGCCGTTTAACGTTATTGAAAGTCTTGATGTGGTTATTATGCCATCGCCTGGCCGGGATAGGATCGCCTTTCACCCTATTTCGGAGAAACGTGATGACTCAACTTACCCCGCTGAATCTGGTGCTCGATACGCTGCAGCAGGTGATCGCCAGCCCGGAGCATCGGCCGACGCAGCTCGCCGCCCGTTTCAGCGCAGGCTACCGCCAGCAGGTGGATGGCAAGGTGCTGAACTTCGAGCAGTTTGAGCAGCATATGGCGCTGCTGAAGCGGCAAACCCGCCGCATGACGCTGAGCGTGATCGCGGCGGCGGAGCAGGGCGAGGCGGTGCTGACCCACCATCTGGTCGAGGTGGAAAAGCGCGACGGTTCCCGCAGCCGCGTGCGGGTGCTGGCGCACTTCACCGTGCGTGAAGGGCGTATTTGCGCCTGCGACGAATTGACCGAGCTGTTGACGGGCGCCCCCGGCGATCGCGATCTTGGCTCGCGCGTGTCGGAATGAGGGCGACTGCTATACTTGCTACTGTGTGAAACACACGGGAGAACGGCATGCGCGAAAATGATCAACCTGCTTATCCGCGGAGCGCCCGCGTCGTAGAGGTGTTTCGGGGTGACCCGAACCTGCATCTGCGCCGTTTTGAAGTGCGCACCGACGACATTGAGCCGAATACGCTGCTCAGTGAACATGAAACCGAGCAGGAAGCGCTCGACGCCAAGCACCGCTATGAAGACGAAGCGCTAGAGCACTGACCTGCAGCCCAGCGGAAACCGGCGTCAGGCCGGTTTCCTGTTTATCCCCGCCGTAGCACATATTTCCCAGAACAATATTGATAATGATAATCATTTATGTGATTTTTATCGCCCCTATTGGGTGTTTCACTTCTGGGAAAAGAGATGTCCAATTCCGAGTTGCAGGCGCTGTTTCTGCGCCATATGCGGCCGCTGCAAGCCTATTTGAACGCCAAACTGCGCGACCCTCAGCTGGCCGCGGATTTGGCGCAGGAAAGTTTTACCCGCCTTACCGAGCAGTATCCGCAGGGTAACATTCTCGATATTGAGGCCTACCTGTATAAAACCGCCAAGAATCTGATGCTCGACCATCTGCGCCAGCAGCAGCGGCGGCAGACCGAAGCGGTCGAAGACGACATTCTGGCGCAGTATCCTTCGGGTGAACCGGCGCTTGAACAACGGGCGATCGATAGCCAACTGCTGCAGTTGTTACAGCAGGCGCTGGCGGACATGCCGCCGCGCACGCAGCAGATTTTCCGCCTTAACCGGCTCGATGGCCTGACCCAGGCGCAGGTGGCGGCGCAGCTGGGCGTGTCGCTCAGCACGGTGGAAAAACACCTGGCCAGCGCGCTGGAGCGGCTGATGGCGCGGATGGAAGAACAATAATGGCAATTTTTTTACGGGTTTATCCGCGCTCAGACGTCTTAACCTATAACCAGAAAAAACAGAGGTCTATGCCATTATGAAACCGCTAACCGCACAGGCGCGACAGCAGGCGGCCGCCTGGGCCGTGAGTCTGGCCGAAGGGGCGCTGCCGGCCGATCGGCGGCGAGCGTTGGACGCCTGGCTGGCCGCCGATCCGCAGCATCCGGCGGCGCTGCGTCAGGCTCGCCTGCTATGGACGACGCTTGGGCAACTGCCGCCTGAGCAGCGGCAGGCGTTACAACCGCAGGTGGCGGCGCTGAAAACGCCATCTCGCCATCGATGGCCCCGCTGGGCGGTGGCAGCGGCGGTGGCGCTCGCCGTTTCATTCGGCGTTTATCGCGGGCCGGATCTGTGGATCGGCCTGCAGGCCGATTATCAAACCGTTCGCGGTGAGGTGCGCGAAGTTGCGTTGCCGGACGGCAGCCGGGTGGCGCTGGACAGCGGCAGCGCGATCGCGCTGGCGTATTCCGCAGACGAGCGCAAGGTGCGGCTGCTGAGCGGCGCCGCCTATTTTATCGTCGCGCCGCTGGGCGGGGCGGAACGTCGCCCTTTCAGGGTGGAGGCGAAAAACGGCGTCACCCAGGCGCTGGGCACCGAGTTCAGCGTGGCGCGCACTGAACAGGGCGTCGACGTCAGCGTGCATCAGCACAGCGTGCGGGTGACGCTTGAGCGCGGCGAGCGCTCGCTGGTGGTCGCGCAACGCCAGGCGGCGCATTACCGCAACGGGCAGCTGCAGCTGACGCGGCAAACGGCCGGTGATGATGCCTGGCGGCGCGGCTGGCTGGTGATCGACCGCCAACCGCTGACGCAGGCGCTCGCGCAGCTCAACCGCTATCGCGAAACCCGCATTGTGGCGGTCAATCCCGCGCTAAGAACGCGCACCGTGAGCGGTGTGTTCGCGCTCAATAAACTCGACGACGGCGTCGGCGCCATTCGTCAGGAACTCTCCGCCCGCCAGCTGAATCTCCCCGGCATCACGCTGCTTTACTGAGCGGCCAAGGCGGGCCGGGATGCCCGCTTCGCCGTTATTTTCACTTTCTGTAAAAAATCTTTACGGGTTTTTGCCTCCCGGAACGTCCTTATGTTTAAACGAGATTGATTTCCATTATCACTTAGTTTGGCATTCTTTCGGGTGGAACACACACGCATGCTTATTCACAAGGGAACCACGCCGGCCGGCCGATTGGCCACGGCGGTACGCGCCGCGCTGGCGGCGATGATGTTGACTCAGCCGGCTGTGGCGCTCGCCGTCCAGGCTGAGGCGAACGGCGCGCAGGCCGCACAGCAAAAGAATTTCAACATTGCGGCGCAGCCGCTGCAGAGCGCCATGTTGCGCTTCGCCGAGCAGGCCGGCATGCAGGTGTTTTTTGACGAGGTGAAACTCGACGGCATGCAGGCGGCGGCGCTGAACGGCAGCATGAGCGTTGAACAGGGCCTGCGGCGCTTGATCGGCGGCAATCCGGTGGCTTTCCGCCTGCAGCCGCAGGGGCAAATCGTATTGAGCCGGCTGCCGACGGCGAACGGCGACGGTGGTGCGCTGGCGTTGGACAGCCTGACGGTGCTGGGCGCCGGCGGCATCAACGCCAACGATTGGGTTTACGACGAACCGCGCTCGGTCAGCGTCATCAGCCGCGAACAAATGGACAACCGCCCGGCGCGACACGCGGCCGATATTCTGGAGCAGACTACGGGAGCCTATTCCAGCGTCAGCCAGCAAGATCCTGCGCTGTCGGTCAACATCCGCGGCATACAAGACTATGGCCGGGTGAACATGAATATCGACGGCATGCGGCAGAATTTTCAAAAGAGCGGCCATGGCCAACGTAATGGCACCATGTACATCGATTCCGAACTGCTGTCCGGCGTGACCATCGACAAGGGCACCACCGGCGGCATGGGCAGCGCCGGCACGCTCGGCGGCATCGCCACCTTCAATACCGTCAGCGCGAGCGATTTCCTGGCGCCGGGCAAAGAGCTGGGCGGCAAGCTGCACGCCAGCACCGGCGATAACGGCACTCACTTCATCGGCAGCGGCATACTGGCATTGGGCAACGAAACCGGCGATATCCTGCTGGCCGCCAGCGAACGCCACCTCGGCGACTATTGGCCCGGCAACAAGGGCGACATCGGCAACATTCGCATCAATAACGACACCGGCAATTACGATCGCTACGCCGAGAGCATCAAGAACAACAAAATCCCCGACACCCATTACCGCATGCACTCGCGGCTGGCCAAGGTGGGCTGGAATCTGCCCGCCAACCAGCGCCTGCAGCTGAGTTATCTGCAGACCCAGACCGCATCGCCGATCGCCGGCACCTTGACTAACCTGGGCACTCGCCCGCCCTATGAACTGGGCTGGAAACGCACCGGCTACACCGATGTGATGGCGCGCAACGCGGCGTTCGACTACAGCCTGGCGCCGGAAGACGTCGACTGGCTCGATTTTCAGGCCAAGCTGTATTACGTCGATACTCAGGATGACAGCGACACCTACAGCACCAGTTCGCTGCTGGACAACGGCTACGCGACGCGCACCCGCCTGCGTACCTATGGCGCACAGGCGCAAAACACCTCGCGCTTCAGCCTGGCGCCGGGGCATGACTTCCGCGCCAATTACGGGCTGGAGTTCTATTACGACAAAGCGACCAGCGACTCTTCCCGCCAAGGCATGGAAGGGGTGACGCCGGCCGGCAACCGTTCGGTAGCCAGCCTGTTCGCCAATCTGACCTACGACTACGACGGCTGGCTGACGTTGGAAGGCGGGCTGCGTTACGACCGCTATCGCCTGCGCGGCCAGACCGGCCTGAGCTATCCGGATTTGGCCAAGGATGGGCAACGCTACACGATTGACAATCCTTGCAAAGCGTTGCGTCTGACCGGCTGTTCAACCACCACCCGCGAAGATTGGGACGTGGATCGCGATCAGGGCAAGCTGTCGCCGACGCTGGCGGTGGCGGTGCGCCCCGGCGTGGAGTGGCTGGAGCTGTATACCACCTACGGCAAATCCTGGCGGCCGCCGGCGATCACTGAAACGCTGACCAACGGCAGCGCGCACAGTTCTTCCACGCAATACCCCAATCCGTTCTTGCAGCCCGAGCGTTCGCGCGCCTGGGAAGTCGGGTTCAACGTGCAGCAGCCGGATCTGTGGTTTGAGGGCGATCGGTTGGTGGCCAAGGTGGCCTACTTCGACACCAAAGTGGATAACTACATCAACCTGGCGATAGACCGCAATAAACCGGGGCTGGTGCAGCCGAGCATCGGCAATGCCGCTTACGTCAACAATCTGTCGAAAACCCGCTTCCGCGGGCTGGAGTACCAGCTCAACTATGACGCCGGGGTGTTCTACGCCGACCTGACCTACACCCACATGATCGGCAAAAACGAGTTCTGCTCGAACAAGGCCTGGTTGGGAGGGCGTCTGCGCTACGGCGACGGCTCGCGCCGCGGGAACTTCTATGTTGAGCCTGATGCCGCGTCCAATGACTTCGTCACGTGTGATGGGGGGACGCAGTTCGGCTCCGCCGCCTACCTGCCGGGCGATCGCGGTTCGGTGACGCTGGGCGGGCGTGCCTTCGATCGCAAGCTGGACGCCGGGGTGACCGTACGCTTTGCGCCGGGTTATCAGGACAGCTCGGTACCGTCCAACTACCCGTACCTGGCCGACTGGCCGAAGTACACCCTGTTCGATCTGTACGCCAGCTACAAGCTGACTGACAGCCTGACGCTGCGCGGCTCGGTGGAGAACCTGACCAACCGCGCTTATGTCGTCAGCTACGGCGAGACGTTGGCTAATACCCTAGGGCGCGGCCGCACCGTGCAGGGCGGGGTGGAATACCGTTTTTAAGCAGTAAAAGGGCGTTGCTCATCCTTGAGCACAAGGGCCGCCTCGCAAGGGGCGCCGTTCATCAATGGAGATAGAGAAATGGCATTTTCAGTCAATTATGACAGCAGCTTCGGCGGTTACAGCATTCATGACTATCTGGGCCAGTGGGCTTCGACATTCGGTGATGTCAATCACACCAACGGCAATGTCACCGACGCCAACAGCGGCGGCTTCTATGGCGGCAGCCTGTCCGGTAGTCAGTATGCCATCAGTAGCACGGCAAACCAGGTGACCGCCTTCGTGGCGGGCGGCAACCTGACCTACACGCTGTTCAACGAACCGGCGCATACCTTGTACGGCCAACTGGATTCCCTGTCCTTCGGCGACGGTTTGAGCGGTGGCGATACATCGCCGTACAGCATCCAGGTGCCTGACGTCAGCTTCGGCGGCCTGAACCTCAGCAGCCTGCAGGCGCAGGGTCATGATGGCGTGGTGCACCAGGTGGTGTACGGCCTGATGTCCGGCGATACCGGCGCGCTGGAGACCGCGCTGAACGGCATCCTCGACGACTACGGCCTGAGCGTCAACTCCACCTTCGATCAGGTGGCGGCGGCGACGGCGGTGGGCGTGCAGCACGCCGACAGCCCGGAACTGCTGGCGGCCTGATCGCGGCCGTTTGCCCGCCGGCGCCGTGCGCCCCGGCGGGCGTTTTCTCGTTTTTAGCCGATGGAAAACGCCATGAAAAACGCCGTCAGGCGCGGAGAAGTGATGAGCGTGTTGGCCGCATACCGGCGCGGATTTTGGGGCATCGCGCTGTTTACCGCGGTGATCAACTTGCTGATGCTGGCACCGGCGCTGTACATGCTGCAGGTCTACGATCGCGTGTTGCCGTCGGGCAACCGCATGACGCTGGCGATGCTGACCCTGATGGTGGTCGGCCTTTACCTGTTTATGGGGCTGCTGGAGTGGGTGCGCAGCCAGGTGGTGATCCGCCTCGGCGCCCAGATGGATATGCGCCTCAATCAGCGAGTCTACGACGCCGCCTTCGAAACCAATCTGAAAACCGGCAACCCGCTGGCGGGGCAGGCGCTGAACGATCTGACCAACCTGCGCCAGTTCGCCACCGGCAATGCGCTGTTCGCCTTTTTCGATGCCCCCTGGTTCCCGGTTTATCTGCTGGTGGTTTTTCTGCTCCACCCCTGGCTTGGCGCGTTGGCCAGCGCCGGAGTGATCGTGCTGGTGCTGCTGGCCAGGCTCAATCAGCGGGTGTCGCAAGCGCCTCTGGCGGAGGCCGGCAGGGTCGCGCTGAGCGCTACACAGCAGGCCAACGGCAATCTGCGCAACGCCGAAGCCATCGCCGCCATGGGGATGCTGACCGACTTGCGCCTGCGTTGGCTGCGGCAGCATCAGCAGTTCCTGCTGTTGCAGAACCGCGCCAGCGAGAAAATCGCCGCCGTCACCGCCTGGTCGAAAACCGTGCGGCTGGCGCTGCAGTCGCTGATGTTGGGCTGCGGCGCGCTGTTGGCGGTCAGCGGTGACATTACGCCGGGCATGATGATCGCCGGATCGATCCTGATCGGCAGGGTGCTGGGGCCGATCGATCAGCTGATCGGCGCCTGGAAGCAGTGGTCATCGGCGCGCCAGTCCCTGCAGCGTCTGGAGGTGATGCTGGCCGCTAACCCGCCACGAATACCGAGTCTGCCGCTGCCGGCGCCCGGTGGCGCATTGACCGTGAGCCAGTTGACCGCCAGTGCGCCCGGCGGTACGGCGCCGGTGTTGCACGGCGTCAGTTTTCGTCTGGAAGCCGGCGAGGTGCTGGGCGTGATTGGCGCATCCGGCTCCGGCAAAACGTTGCTGATGCGCCAACTGGTCGGCGCGCTGACGCCGATCAGCGGCGACGTGCGGCTGGACGGTGCAGACATTCAACAGTGGGACAAGCAACAACTCGGGCCGCATATCGGCTACTTGCCGCAGGATATCCAGCTGTTCGCCGGCACCCTGACGGACAACATCGCCCGCTTTGGCCTGGTCGACGCCGAGAAGGTGGTGGTTGCGGCGGCGCTGGCCGGCGTGCATCAGCTGATCCTGCATTTACCGAAAGGCTATGAGACCGAGCTGGGTGAAGGCGGCAGCGGCCTGTCCGGAGGCCAACGTCAACGGGTGGCGCTGGCGCGCGCGCTGTATGGATCTCCGGCGCTGGTGGTGTTGGACGAACCGAATGCCAACCTCGATCGCGAAGGGGAAGAGGCGCTGCAGCGGGCGATCGAAGCGCTGAAGGCGCGCGGCACCACTATCGTGTTGGTGACCCACAAACCGGCGATCCTGGCGACCACCGACAAATTACTGGTGCTGACCGCCGGCCAGGTGCAGCACTTCGGCCCCAGCGACGCCATCCTGAAAAAACTGCCTGGTTTTGCGCCCGCCGCTGCCGCCGCTCCGGCCAATACCGGGCGCAGCAACGGCGGCTTCAACGTCAATTACGCCAATTTCGCCAAAACGGCCAGCGGTGAACGAAAAGTATGAGCAATCAGAGTGTGATCCCCGGCGATATCGACACCCTTTCCCGGCAGTTTGACGAAGGGCGCCATCTGCGGCTCGGCGGCTGGCTGGTGCTGCTGGGATTTGGCGGCTTCCTGCTGTGGGGGCTGTTGGCGCCGTTGGATAAGGGCGTACCGGTTTCCGGCAGCGTGGTGGTGGCCGGCAACCGCAAGGCGGTGCAGCACCCGAGCGGCGGCGTGGTGTCGCAGATTCAGGTGCATGAGGGTGACCGGGTCCGCGCCGGGCAGGTGCTGTTACTGATGGATACCGTCGACAGCCGCACCCAGCGCGATGCGCTGCGCAGCCAGCAGTTGAGCAACGCCGCGCAGCAGGCGCGGCTGCAGGCCGAGCGCGACGGTCTGCAGGCGATCGCTTTCCCGCCATTGCTGCAAGCGCGGCGAGAAGAGCCGGAGGTGATGTCGCTGATGCTGCTGCAACAACAGCTGTTCACCAGCCGCCGTGCGGCGCTGCAGAGCGAGCTGGCGGCGATCGCGGAGAGCATCGCCGGATCGCAGGCGATGTTGGAAGGGGTTCGGCAATCTTACGCCAGCAAGCAACGGCAAAAGGCCATGTTGCAGGAGCAACTGAGCGGCATGCGCAAGCTGGCGGCGCAGGGGTATGTGGCGCGCAATCGGCTGTTGGATCTGGAAGGGCAGCATGCGCAGATCGACGGCCAGGCGTCCGAGGATACCGGGAATATCGGCCGCCTGGGCCGCCAAATCCTGGAGCTGAAACTGCGGGCGATCCAGCGGCGGGAGGAGTATCAGAAAGAGGTCAGTAGCCAATTGGCCGAGGTACGGATGAAGCTGGACGAGCTGGATAACCGCTTGGCCAAGGCGGAGGCCGATCTGGGGCATACGCAGGTGAAAGCGCCGGTGGCGGGCACCGTGGTGGGGTTGAGCGTGTTCACCGAAGGCGGCGTGATCGGCGCCGGTCAGCAACTGATGGAGATCGTGCCCAGCGATCGGGGGCTGCAGGTGGAGGCGCGCATCCCGGTCGAACTGATCGACAAGGTGCAGGTGGGGCTGCCGGTCGAACTGTTGTTCTCGGCGTTCAACCAAAGCACCACGCCGCGCGTCGAGGGTGAAGTGACGTTGGTCGGGGCCGATCGCCTGACCGACGAGAAAAGCGGTGCGCCTTATTACAGCGTGCGCGCCAAGGTCAGCGAAGAAGGATTGCAACGTTTGAACGGGTTGGAGATCCGCCCGGGGATGCCGGTTGAAGGATTCATCCGCACCGGCGAGCGTTCGATGATGAACTATCTGTTCAAACCGCTGACCGATCGCCTCCATTTGGCGCTGACGGAAGAGTGAGCATGTCGGTTTCGCCGCTGCCTTTCGCCGCGCCCGGCGCCGCCATGCCCTGGCGCCGTTGTCTGGTGTTGGTGCTGGCGCTGCATCTGCTGGTTGCCGCGCTGCTTTGGCCCAGGAGAGACAAGGCCGAGCCGCCGTGGGTGCCGCCGCCGGCGGTGATGGTGCTGATGGCCGCCGCGCCGCAGGCCCCGGCCGAGGCGAAACAGCCGCCGGGACAAAGGACGCCGCCGCCTCAAGCTGAACCGTCGGCGCCGCCGGAGCCGTTGCCGCTGGTGAAAGCGCCTGACGCCGCGCAGCCGAACATCGCCGTGCCGCCGAAACAGAAAAAACCACCTAAGCCGGTGAAGAAAAACAACCTGCCCCGCACGCCGCCGCAGGAGAGAATCATCGCGCCGCCGAAGGTTCAGGAGCAAAGCGTCGGCGCGCCGCCGCCGGGCCGCGCGGATAAAACGGCCGCGCCGCAAACCCGCCTGACACCCTATGCTCAGGCGGGAGAGGACAACTGGCGCAGTCGCATCAGCGGCCGCCTGAATCGCTTTAAGCGTTACCCCAAAGACGCACTGCGGCTGAAGCGCCAGGGCGTCGGGCAGGTGCGTTTCACGTTGGACAGACAGGGCCACGTGCTGGCGGTGACGCTGGTCAGCAGCGCCGGGCTGCCGTCGCTGGATCGTGAAATCCAGGCGCTGGTCAAACGCGCGTCGCCGCTGCCCACGCCGCCGGCGGACGCCTACGTCAACGGCACGGTGGAATTGACGTTGCCGATCGATTTCAGTTTGCGCGGCGCGGGTTTTTGACGCGGTTGTTTCATGGCGATGGCCTGAGCGTGGCGCACGGAAACCTTTGCCTCTGCGCCGCGATCGCATTTCGCGCGAAAAACCAGTGACAGATCAACCGCAATCCCCCAATATGGATTTTCCATCAAGATGATTACGCGGGTGCCAGTCTATGCTGAAAGTGAATGAGTATTTTGCCGGAAAAGTGAAGTCTATCGGTTTTGACAGTAGCAGCATCGGTCTTACCAGCGTGGGCGTGATGGAAGAGGGCGAATACACCTTCTCCACCGCGCAGCCGGAAGAAATGACGGTGATCACCGGGGCGCTGAAAGTGCTGCTGCCGGGGGCGCCGGACTGGCAGGTGTTTACGCCGGGCGAGAAGTTCTTCGTGCCGGGGCACAGCGAGTTCAACCTGCAGGTGGCCGACGCCACCGCCTATCTGTGCCGCTACCTGAGCAAATAAACGTTGCTCGTTAGGGGAACGCAGGGCTCAGCGAAGGCTGGGCCCTGGTCGTTTCTGAGGCGGGATTAACGCTGGGCTTCGCCGCCGAGCGCTTCGATGGTGTTTTTGATCAACGCCGCCAGCTCGCTGGTCATCAGGATAAAGTCGGCGTCAAAGCGCTGGGCGAAGTCATCGCGATCGATATCGTCGTTCTGCTCGCGCAGCGTGTCGGCGAACTTCAGGCGCTTGAGCGAGCCGTCGTCCGACAGCATCAGCTGGATGCGCTCCTGCCAGTCCACCGCCAGCTTGGTCACCAGCTTGCCGGCTTCGATGTGCACCGCGATTTCGTCGCTGATCAGATTCTGCTTCTTGCAGCGGATCACGCCGCCTTCTTCCAGAATCGCTTTCAGTTCCGCTTCATCCTGAATGGCGAAGCCGGCCGGCATCTCGCCGGAACGCACCCATTCGGTCAGCGTCAGTTCGATCGGGCTTTCCATGGTCAGCGGCACTACCGGCAGCGAGCCGAGGCTTTTGCGCAGCAGCGCCAGCGTGTCTTCGGCGCGTTTGGCGCTGGCGGCGTCGACCATGATCAGATCGTTGACGGTGTCGATCCACATGAAGGTCTGGTTGAAGCGGCTGAACGCGCGCGGCAGCAGGCTGTGCAGCACTTCATCTTTCAGCGCGTCCTTCTCGGTTTTCTTCAGTTTGCGGTGTTGCTCCGCCTCCAGGCGCTCAATCTTGGCCTGCAGCTCTTGCTTGATCACCGGCGACGGCAGGATTTTCTCTTCCTTGCGCGCGCAGATGACGATCTGGCCGTTGACCGCGTGCGTCAGCGCATCGCTGTGCGAGCCCATCGGGGAGACCCAGCCGGTCTTCGCCATGTCCTGGCTGCCGCACGGCGTAAAGGCGAACGCGCTGAGTTGTTTTTCCATTTCATCCGCGTTTAACGCCACTTCGCGGCTCAAACGGTAAACCATCAAATTCTTAAACCACAGCATAATGTTATCCCTGGCTGGGCGTGCGTTCGGCACGCTGATTCGTCAAAAGCAGGGCGGCATGATAACGAATTGACGCTGAAAAATCGCCCCATTCTCTCCGAATTGCGTCGCTTTGCGCACCGGGGAAGGACGGGACGGAGAATGGGAAACAGGTGATTCATTCGCGCGCTTACATTAGGCTGTGACAACGCTGCGTGGCATCGAGGAGAAAAAATACGTGCGCATTGGCATCGACTTGGGTGGAACAAAAATTGAAGTGATCGCGTTGGCGAATGACGGGCGGGAGCTGTTTCGCCATCGCATCGCCACGCCGCGCCATGACTACCGGCAAACCCTGGCGGCGATCGCCGGACTGGTGAAACTGGCGGAGGATCATACCGGCGAACGAGGATCGGTCGGGATCGGCATTCCCGGCACGCTGTCGCCGTTTACCGGGCGGGTGAAGAACGCCAACTCGGTGTGGCTCAACGGCCAGCCGCTGGATAAGGATCTGTCGGCGCTGCTGGCGCGCGAGGTGCGCATCGCCAACGACGCCAACTGCCTGGCGGTGTCGGAAGCCACCGATGGCGCCGGCGCCGGCGCGAAAACCGTGTTTGCGGTCATCATCGGCACCGGCTGCGGCGCCGGCGTGGCGCTGAACGGCCAGGCGCATTCCGGCGGCAACGGCATTGCCGGCGAATGGGGCCACAACCCGCTGCCGTGGCAGGATGACGATGAGCTGCGTTACGCCCGCGAAGTGCCGTGCTACTGCGGCAAACCGGGCTGCATCGAAACCTTTATTTCCGGCACCGGTTTCGCCACCGACTATGCGCGCCTGAGCGGCAACGCGCTGCAAGGGCATGAGATCATGGCGCTGAGCGAGCGGGGCGATGCGCTGGCGGAGCAGGCGATCGTACGTTACGAAATGCGATTGGCGAAATCGCTGGCGCACGTGATCAACATGCTGGATCCGGACGTGGTGGTGCTCGGCGGCGGCATGAGCAACGTGGATCGCCTGTACCGCACGGTGCCGCAGCGAGTGAAAGACTGGGTGTTCGGCGGCGAGTGTGAAACGCCGATCCGCAAGGCGGTTCACGGCGACTCCAGCGGCGTGCGCGGCGCGGCCTGGCTGTGGCCGCAACAGCAGCGCTAAGCGTTGCAACAAAGCGCGAGGCTGCTCGCGCTTTAAACCCTTCACTGTACAAAAACTGGACGGCGCTTTATGCTTTAGCTAACTTAGCTAAGGAGGACGCGTATGCCGATTCAGGCCAATATGCACGAAGCCAAATCCAATCTGAGTCAGTTGGCGGACAGAGCCGCGGAGGGAGAAACCGTGATTATTGCAAAAGCAGGGAAGCCGTACGTACAGCTGGTCGCCATCAAGGGGGGAGCGCGCCGCCCTGGCGCCGCCAAGGGCAAGTTCACCGTGCCGGCGGATTTCAACGCGGGGGATGCGGCCATTGCGGCGTTGTTTGAGGGCGATGAATGAAGCGCCTGTTGCTGGATACCCACGCGTTGCTGTGGTGGTTGATTGATGACGCCTGCCTGGGCGCGAACGCCAAAAGGCAGATCGCCGATCCGGGCAATGCGGTGTACGTCAGCGCGGCCAGCATTTGGGAGATCTCGATCAAGCAGACGCAGGGCAAACTGGCGCTGCCGGAAGACATCTTTGCGATCATCGAGGCCGAGGATTTTCTGTCGTTGCCGATGGACGCCTTTCACTGCCAACAGGCCGGGCAGCTGCCGCCCTATCATCAGGATCCTTTCGATCGCATGCTGATCGCACAGGCGCAGGCCGAGGGGCTGACGCTGATCTCCGCCGACGCGGTGTTTCCGCAGTACGGCGTGCGGGTGGCGGACGCCCGCCGTTAAGCCGGCTTTTCCTCGCTTTCGCTGCGCACCCGTTCGATATGAATGGTCAGAAACATCATCTCTTCCGTGGTGAGCTGATGCTGATAGTGCTTTTCGATGTGGCGGTTGATCTTGCCGGCGCAGGCGAAAGACTCGCGGTATTTCTCTTTCACCACCTGATACAGCGAGTCGTCGTCGCTGTCGACGTAGTTTTTCCCCAGCAGGCGCTGGGCGAAGAACTTCAAATGGGTGACGAAGCGGTGGTAGCTCAGGGATTCCTCGTTGTAATCAAAGCGGAAATGGTATTTGACCAGGTTGAGGATCTCTTGCATCACGCGGGTGATGTGCAGCGTGTTATGCATCTCGTCGTTAAGCTGAGCGTTGACCAGGTGCAGGGCGATAAATCCGGCTTCGTCTTCCGGCAGCGCGGTATCCAGCCGCTGGGCGATCAGGGCCAGCGCCTCCAGCCCAACGGCGAACTCGGCCGGGTAGAGCTTTTTAATCTCCCACAGCAGCGCATTTTTGATATCCAGCCCTTGCGCATGGCGCTGCAGGGCGAAGTGGATGTGATCGGTCAGCGTGATGTAGACGATGTTATGCAACTTGCCCGGCAGGCGTTCGCGGGCGAGGGTGATGATCCTGTCGGCGGTGGTGACGCAGGCCAATGGGATCTCTGCGAGCAGCTCTTTATAGCGCTCGGCGATTTCACCGCCGTTATGGGTGAACACCTTTTCGATCAGGCTTTCGTCCAGCGTATCGCCGGGCTTCTTTTTAAAGCCGATTCCTTTTCCCATTACCACCGTCTCTTCCTGACGGTCGTCCAGCGTAATCACCACGTTATTATTGAGTATTTTAGCGATTTTCATGGTTTTTCCCGGTGTTTCAGCATCCTGAAAACGAAAAAACCTGACGCCCGGAAGCGATCCCGGGCGTCAGGTTTTGCCTGTATTTTATGTTTCTGTCCTGCGGCCTGAGCGGCGAAGGGGATACAGTAACAATCCTGTTATGCCTGCATAATAACCCGTGCTTGCCGCGGCTCAACGCTTTTCACTGCGGAGTGCCGCCGCGGTCACACTTCTGCGCCGCGCGCGGCGGGATCATTCCAGCCTGAAGTGCGCCTCCAACCGGCTGACGCCGAGCCCGTTGACCTTTTTCACTTTGATCTGCACCGGAATACGCTCTTTCATCGCCTCGACGTGACTGATCACGCCAATGGTTTTGCCGGAGGCGTTCAGACTGTCCAGCGCGTCCAGCGCGGTATCGAGGGTTTCGGCATCCAGCGTGCCGAAACCTTCGTCGAGGAACAGCGAGTCGATGCTGGTTTTGTGGCTGACCAAATCGGACAACGCCAGCGCCAGCGCCAGGCTGACCAGGAAGCTCTCGCCGCCGGACAGGGTGCGGGTATCGCGCAGCGCGTCGGCCTGCCAGGTGTCCACCACCTGCAGCTCCAGCGCGTCGCTGGTCTTGCGCTGCAGCAGGTAGCGCCCGTGCAGCCGGCCGAGTTGAAGGTTGGCCAGATACACCAGATGATCGAGCGTCAGCCCCTGAGCGAAGCGGCGGAATTTGTCGCCCTCTTTTGAGCCGATCAGCTGGTTGAGGCAGCTCCAGTCGTCGTAGTCTTGCTGGCTGCGGGCGATCTGCTCGAACAGCGCCTGTTGATTGAGACGGCGTTCGGCGTCGCTTTCCAGCTGGTTGCGCAGTTCGCCCTGGCGCAGCTGCAGCGCCTTCAACTGCTGTGCCAGTTCGGCCAGCGATTGGGTGAGCGCATCGAGATCCGCGTTGGCTTCATCCACCCCTTCAGGGCGGTTTTGCCGGTGCTGCTCCAGCGTTTGCGTCGCCTGCGTCAGCAGGGCGGCGGCCTCCACCTGCCGCTGTTGCAGCTGTTCTTTGCGCTGTTGCAATTCGCGGCGCAGGACATCGTCCAGCAGCGCGGCGGTGAAGGCGGTTTCATCGGCGAATTCGCTGTCGGCCAGCGCCTGCTGCCACTGCTGCTGCGCCTGCTGCAGCCGCTCCTGCATCTGAGTGTGTTGATGTTGCAGCCCGGCCTGCTGGCCGGCCAGGCGTTCGCGCAGTTCCTGCGCCTTTTGCCACTGCTCGGCGGCCTGAACGCTGGCCTGTTCGCAGGCGGTTTGTTTGGCGCGCAGCTGTTCGCGCACCTCGGCGACCTGCTGTTCGCCGAACAGCGCCAGCCGCTGCGCGCGTCGTTCGGCAAGGGTCTTCTCGCCTTCTTGCCAGCGTTGATGCAGCTCTTGCTGCTGTTGCTGGCTGTCGGCGTGGGCTTTCTGCAGCAGCGTAAAGCGTTCTTCGAGCAACGCCAGCTGTTGCTGCGTCTGCTGCTGCTGCGTTTGCAGAGCGATGAGCGCATCCTTCGCCTGCTGTACCGCCTGCGCCGCCTGTTCATGCTGTTGCAGCGCGTGTTGCCCGCGCCGTTCTTCGTCGTCGCAGCCGTTCAGCCAGGCGCTGAGTTGCTCGCCATCCGCCAGCGTAAAGTCGAACGCCAACGGCGCGCTGAGCTGCTGCCACTGTTGCTGTTGGCCGGCCAGCTGTTGTTCATCCTGCGCGATGGTTTGCTGCTGACGCTGCAATTGCTGTTGCAGGTTGTCGTAACGGGCTCGCAGCTCGACGCCTTGTTTTTGCAATGCTTCGGTCTGGGCTTTCATTTGCTCCAGACGTTGCGCGGTTTCTGACAGTTTTACCTCTTGGTATTGTTCTACCGCCGGGTGCTCGCATGAGCCGCACAGCGGGCAGGGGGCGCCGGGTTGCAAACGGGCGCGCTCGGCCTCCAGACCCACGATCCGTTGTTCCAGCGCATAGGTTTTTTCAACATCGGCCTGGTGGGCTTTCTGCTGCTTAAATTGCTGACGGATGAGTTCTAGCTGTGGCTCCAACTGGGTCAGTTCATGTTGACCGATGTTTAGCTCTTGCCGCTGCTGTTCCAGCCGTTTAACGATTTGCTGCGACAAAGAAGATAGAGTAAACAGCTGCTGGCGCGTTGGGCGCAGATCCGCCAGGGCGCTCAGGCGCTGGCGCAGCGGGGCCAGCGGCGTTTGCGCCTCCAGCGCCTGTTGCTGTTGCTGTTGAGCGGCCAGCGCTTCGGTCAGCGCATTCAACTGCTGCTGAAACTGTGCGGCCTGCGTCGTCAGCTGGCTGCGCTGAGTGGTGAGCTGCTCCAGCGCGGTCTGCTGCTGGGCGCATTGCTGCGCGGCGGCATCGCCGGCCTGTCGCCGCTCGGCCTGTGTCGACTGCAGTTGGGCTATTTGATGGTCGAGCGGGGCCACCTGGTCATCGATCAACTGTTGCTGTTGCCGCATATGCTCGGCATGGGCTTGCTGCGCCAGACGGTTTTTTTCCACCGCCTGCTGCAGCGGCGCCAGCTGCGCCGAGTGCTGTTCCTGTTGTTGCGTCAGCTGGGCTGCCTGCTGTTGTATCGTCTGCAGTTCGGCGCGGCAACGGTCGCGTTCGCCGCGCAGCGGCCGCAATTTCTCGGCCGGCTCGCTGCGCGCCAGCCGCTGCAGCTGCGGGGCGGCCTCCGCCTGCTCGCGCTGGGCGGTGTCCAGCCGCAATTGCCCCTCGCTTTGCTGTTGCCGGAGGCGTTGCCATTGCTGCAGCCAGCTCAGCGCCTGTTGCTGCCGCTGGGTTTGCTCGCCGAGGGCGATTTCCTGCGCGCTCAGCGCCGTCAGCTGTTCGGTCAGAGACTGGCGCTGCTCGTCGTTCAGCAGTTCGATGCCGCTGGCGCGTTGATGCAACGCATCCAGGTCGGTTTTGGCCTGCTTGTGCGACTCGAACACCTGTTCGGACAACCGCCCGTAGATTTCGGTGCCGGTCAGCTCTTCCAGCAGTTCGGCGCGATCGTTGGCGTCGGCGTTGAGGAACGCGGCGAACTGCCCCTGAGACAGCATCATCGATTTGGTGAAGCGGCCAAAGTCCAGCCCGGTGATGGCGGCGGTAAGCTCCAGCTTGTCGCGCACCTTGTCCGCCAGGATCTTGCCGTCCTCGCGGCGCGCCAGTTCGACCTTCGGCGCCTGCAGATTGCCGTCCGGCGCGTTTTTGGCGCGGCGCTGGCTCCAGAAGGCGCGATAGCCGACGCCCTTGACCTCGAATTCGACCTCCGCCAGCGATTCGGCGGTGTGGCGGGTCATCAGTTCATTCTGGCTCGGCGTGACGTTGAGGCGCGGCGTTTGGTGGTACAGCGCCAGGCAGATGGCGTCCAGCAGGGTGGTTTTGCCCGCGCCGGTCGGGCCGGTAATGGCGAACAGGCCGTTGCTGGCGAACGGCTCGGCGGTGAAGTCAATTTTCCATTCGCCCTGCAGCGAGTTGAGGTTTTTTAACCGCAGGCTGAGGATCTTCATGGGTTGTTCTCCTCGGCGTTCTGCTGCACCGCCTCGACCACCTGGCGGAACAGTTGGTGCATCCGCCGTTGGCGCGCTTCGGGCATGTCGGCCTCCTGTGTCAGACGCCGTTCGAACACCTCGTTGACGCTCAGCTCGTTCAGCGTTTCTTTATCCTGCTGCGCGATCGCCTGGCGGCGCTGCTCTTTACTGCGCCGCAGCAGCACCACTTCCACCGGCAGCTCATCCGCCATCAGCTGGATGCGGCGCTGGATGTCGCTGAGGTAGTCCTGCGTCGCCACTTCGATATCCAGCCACACCGGCAGCTCGCCGGCATAGTCGGCAAATTGCCGCAGCTGCCGTTCGATCTCGGCCAGATCGCCTTTGATCAGTTGCATGGGCTGAAACTGCGGGATCGTTAACGCGTCTACCCGCTGCAAAGCGCCGTCGGCGAAATCGACCAGGAAGACGCTTTTGGCTTTGCCCAGCTCATCGAAACTGAGCGGGATCGGTGAGCCGCTATAGCGAATATGCTCCGATTTGGCGACGTTCTGCGCGCGGTGAATGTGGCCGAGCGCGATATAGTCGGCGGGCGGGAAGGCCTGCGCCGGGAAGGCGTCGAGGGTGCCGATATAGATGTCGCGCACCGAGTCGGAGGTGGTGACGCCGACGGTGGTCAGGTGGCCGGTGGCGACGATCGGCAGCGGTAGGCCCAGCTGGTCGCGGCGCTCGCAGGCCGCCTGATACAGCGCTTGGTAATGTTCGGCGATGGCTTCCTGCAGCGCCTGCTGTTTCTGCGCGCCGGATTCGCCGGCGCGGCTGGTGAGCAGGTCGCGCGGCCGCAGGAACGGGATGGCGCACAGCACCGCGCCCGGCTGGCCGTCGCGTTGGTTAAGCACCACGATCTGCTGTTCCGGGGCGCCCTGCGCGCTGGCGATCACCGTGGTGTTCAGGCAGGAGAGCAGTTCACGCGATTCGTTCAGCGTTGCGACCGAATCGTGGTTGCCGCCCAGCACCACCAACTGGCAGCCGGTGCGCTGCAGTTCCACCACGAAGCGGTTGTACAGCTCGCGGGCATAGCTGGGCGGCGAGCCGGTATCGAACAGATCCCCGGCGACGATCAGCGCATCCACCTGCTGCTGTTCGATCTGTTCGATCAGCCAGTTCAGAAAAGCCTGGTGCTCGGCGGCGCGGCTTTTGGTGAAAAAGTACTGGCCAAGGTGCCAGTCAGAGGTGTGGATCAGGCGCATGACACTCCCGGATGTGAAGATAATGGCGATGATTATAAAGGCCGCGGCGGCGGCTGTCCCGGCGCAATGATGATGACAACCGGATGATTTTTCTTTACTGCGGGAAATAATCGCTATGCTTACTGCCTATAACAGCCGGTTTTTTTCATAAAAGTGTCACAAAACTGACGCATAATGGCGCCCGAAAAGTCGCTAACACATTGGCAGGATTGACGATGGCAAGACGCATACTGGTGGTGGAAGACGAAGCGCCGATCCGTGAGATGGTGTGCTTTGTGTTGGAACAGAATGGTTACCAACCGTTGGAAGCCGAGGATTATGACAGCGCCGTGACGCGTCTGTCTGAGCCGTTCCCTGATTTGGTGTTGCTTGACTGGATGTTGCCCGGCGGTTCCGGCATTCAGTTTATCAAACATATGAAGCGCGAAGCGCTGACCCGCGATATCCCGGTGATGATGCTGACCGCGCGCGGCGAAGAAGAAGACCGGGTGCGCGGCCTGGAAGTGGGGGCGGATGATTACATCACCAAGCCGTTCTCGCCCAAGGAGCTGGTGGCGCGCATCAAAGCGGTCATGCGCCGCATTTCGCCGATGGCGGTGGAAGAAGTGATTGAAATGCAAGGGCTGAGTCTGGATCCGTCCTCCCATCGCGTAATGGCGAACGATCAGGCGCTGGACATGGGGCCGACAGAGTTCAAGCTGCTGCACTTCTTTATGACCCACCCGGAGCGGGTTTATAGCCGCGAGCAGTTGCTTAATCACGTCTGGGGCACTAACGTTTATGTGGAAGACCGTACCGTTGACGTGCATATCCGTCGGCTCCGCAAGGCGTTAGAAACCAGTGGGCATGATAAAATGGTTCAAACCGTTCGGGGCACCGGCTACCGGTTCTCAACGCGCTACTGATCGCGCCGCGCTGGAGAATATGCCGTGTTAGAACGTCTGTCGTGGAAGAGGCTGGCTCTGGAGCTGGCTCTTTTCTGTCTGCCCGCCTTACTGCTGGGGCTGATTTTCGGTTATCTGCCCTGGTTCCTGCTGGCCTCCGCGCTGGCTGCGCTGGTATGGAATTTCTACAACCAGCTCAAACTCTCCCATTGGCTGTGGATCGACCGCAGCATGACGCCGCCGCCCGGCCGCTGGAGCTGGGAGCCGCTGTTCTATGGCCTGTATCAGATGCAGCAGCGCAACCGCCGCCGCCGGCGCGAGCTGGCGCTGCTGATCAAGCGCTTTCGCAGCGGGGCCGAATCGCTGCCTGACGCGGTGGTGATGACCACCGTCGAAGGCAATATCTTCTGGTGCAACGGGCTGGCGCAGCATCTGCTCGGCTTTCGCTGGCCGGAAGACAATGGCCAGCACATCCTTAACCTGCTGCGTTATCCGGAATTCAGCCACTATCTGCAACAGCAGGAGTTTTCGCGCCCGCTGACGCTGCAGCTGAACAACGAACACTACGTCGAATTCCGCGTGATGCCGTATTCTGAAGGGCAACTGCTGATGGTGGCGCGCGACGTCACCCAGATGCGCCAGTTGGAGGGCGCGCGGCGCAACTTCTTCGCCAACGTCAGTCATGAACTGCGCACGCCGCTGACGGTGCTGCAGGGCTATCTGGAGATGATGGGCGACGAAGAGCAGGATGGCTCGCTGCGCAGCAAGGCGCTTAGCACCATGCAAGAGCAGACCCGCCGGATGGACGGGCTGGTCAAGCAGCTGCTGACGCTGTCGCGCATCGAGGCGGCGCCCAATGTCGACATGAACGAGCGGGTGGATATTCCGCTGATGCTGCGGGTGTTGCAGCGCGAGGCGCAATCGCTGAGCGGCGGCAATCACGAGATCACCTTCCGGGTGAACGAACAGCTCAACGTGTTCGGCAATGAAGATCAGTTGCGCAGCGCGGTGTCTAACCTGGTGTACAACGCGGTCAACCACACGCCGAAGGGCACCCATATCGAAGTCAGCTGGCAGCAGACGGCGCACGGCGCGCAATTCCAGGTCAGCGACAACGGGCCGGGCATCGCCGCCGAGCATCTGCCGCGCCTGACAGAGCGTTTTTATCGCGTCGACAAGGCCCGTTCGCGCCAGACCGGCGGCAGCGGGCTGGGGCTGGCGATCGTCAAGCACGCGCTCAGCCATCACGACGCGCGGCTGGAGATCCTCAGCGAACCGGGGATCGGCACCCGCTTTATCTTTACCTTGCCCAATCGGTTGATTGTTCCCGCCGCTTTATCAGAGAATGCGGTGAAAAATTAACGCGAGACACCGGTATGACCCGAATTACCCGAGGGCTGTTGCTTTGCCTGGCGCTGCTGGCCGGACGCGGCGCGCTGGCGCAGCCTGACGGCATGTTGGCGGGCAACCTGTCCAGCGTCGGCTCCGACACGCTGGCGAATTTGATGGCGCTGTGGGCGCAGGATTTCAGCCAGCATTATCCCAACGTCAACCTGCAGATCCAGGCCGCCGGTTCGTCGACCGCGCCGACCGCGTTGGCGGCGGGCGCCGCGCAGCTGGGCCCGATGAGCCGGCCGATGAAGGCGGCCGAGGTTTCGGCGTTCGAACACCGTTACGGTTATGCGCCGCTGGCGGTGCCGGTAGCGGTGGATGCGCTGGTGGTGTTGGTGCATCAGGACAATCCGCTGCGCGGCCTTAACCTGCAGCAGCTCGATCGCATTTTCTCCGCCACCCGGCGCTGCGGTGAAAGCCAGCCGCTGACGCGCTGGGGCGAGCTGGGGCTGCGCGGCGACTGGGCGACACGCTCGCTGCAACGCTTCGGCCGCAACTCGGCGTCCGGCACCTACGGCTATTTCAAACTGCGCGCGCTGTGCGGCGGCGATTTCATGCCGCGCGTCAATGAGCTGCCTGGTTCGGCTTCGGTGGTGCAGGCGGTGGCCGGTTCGCTCAACGGCATCGGCTACGCCAGCATCGGTTTTCGCGCCAGCGGCGTGCGGCTGCTGCCGCTGGCGGAGTCGGGAGAAGACTATGTCGCGCCTACCGCCGCCAACGTGCGCAACGATCGCTACCCGCTGTCGCGCTATCTGTATATCTACATCAACAAAGCCCCCAATCAACCGCTGGAGCCGCTGACCGCCGCGTTCCTCGATCGCGTGCTGTCGACACCAGGGCAAAGCCTGGTCAACCACGACGGCTATCTGCCGCTGCCGCCGGCCGCCCTGCAGAAGACTCGTCAGGCGCTCGGGTTGCCACCGCTCGCGCCGGCCACGGCGCAATAAGCGACAAAAATCGGCGTAATTTTCGCCTTTTTTCACGGCAAAACGGAGCTTATACCACGCGAAAACCGGGCATTTATTGGCGTTTTCGCGCGGTAAAGCGATATATGCTTCACGTTTCGTGAATTCATTGTTCAAAAATGATACAAATCATGTAGTGTATATTTATTGATAGCCAATATGATCGACTGGTGGCTAAAGTTTATATGGTCGATAGCTCTGCTTTTCGCCGTGCGTCTTGCCTTGAAGCGCTATAAACGTTTACCTTAGCCTTCGTTGTCGGATTAAACCTCCATTTTTATAACTCCTAAAATTTTGCCCATCTTCATGAGCGGCCACTTTCGAATAGGGACATAAACGCCGGATCGACTGCGTTTAGGGTGCTTATTAGGCGCTGCGACGATCGGGCATGCCGGCAACCGGGTGGGGCGTTTCGCCACCACGCTATCGGACAATTTTTTTTCATTTGAACAGGCAACACGACATCGTATGAGTCATCGTTTAACGTCAAAAGATATCCTGGCACTGGGCTTCATGACCTTTGCCTTATTCGTTGGGGCCGGGAACATCATCTTCCCGCCGATGGTCGGCTTGCAGTCCGGTGAACACGTCTGGATCGCTGCGCTGGGCTTCCTGCTCACCGCCGTGGGCCTGCCGGTCATCACCGTCATCGCGCTGGCGCGCGTCGGCGGCGGCATCGACGCCCTCAGTTCGCCGATCGGCCGCGGCGCCGGCCTGCTGCTGGCGACCGTCTGCTACCTGGCCGTCGGCCCGCTGTTCGCCACGCCGCGCACCGCCACCGTGTCCTTTGAGGTGGGCATCGCCCCGCTGACCGGCGACGGCGCCATGCCGCTGTTCATCTACAGTCTGGTGTACTTCGCGCTGGTGATCGGCATCTCCCTGTATCCGGGCCGTCTGCTCGATACCGTCGGCCACGTGCTGGCGCCGCTGAAGATCGTCGCGCTGGCCGTACTGGGCATCGCCGCGCTGCTGTGGCCTGCCGGCGCGCCTATCCCGGCGACGGCGGCTTATCAGAGCGTGCCTTTCTCCTCCGGCTTCGTTAACGGCTATCTGACCATGGATACGCTGGGCGCGCTGGTATTCGGCATCGTTATCGTCAACGCGGCGCGCTCGCGCGGCGTGAAAGACGCCGGTCTGTTGACCCGTTACACCATTCTGGCCGGTTTGATCGCCGGCGTGGGCCTGACGCTGGTTTATCTGAGCCTGTTCAAGCTGGGCTCCGGCAGCGGCGCGCTGGTGCCTGACGCCACCAACGGCGCGGTGATCCTGCACGCTTACGTTCAGAACACCTTCGGCGGCCTCGGCAGCTTCTTCCTGGCGGCGCTGATCTTCATCGCCTGCATGGTGACCGCGGTGGGCCTGACCTGCGCCTGCGCCGAGTTCTTCGCGCAATACCTGCCGTTCTCTTACAAGACGCTGGTGTTTATCCTGGGCCTGTTCTCGATGGTGGTGTCCAACCTCGGCCTGAGCCACCTGATCCAGATCTCCATTCCGGTGCTGACCGCGATTTATCCGCCGTGCATCGTGCTGGTGGTGCTGAGCTTCACCCTGCGTTGGTGGCACAGCGCGCCGCGCATCATCGCGCCGGTGATGCTTGTCAGCCTGTTGTTTGGTATTCTTGACGCGGTGAAAGCGTCCAGCTTCCAGCAGCTGCTGCCGGCCTGGTCCACTCACCTGCCGCTGGCGGAGCAGGGGTTGGCATGGTTGCCGCCTTCGCTGCTGATGTTGGCGCTGGTCGCGATTTATGATCGGGTGTGCACGCGTTCCCAAGTGACCGCGCACTGATAATCCCCCGGCTAAATCCAGGGCCACGGACATGTCCGTGGCTTTTTTTCGTTTAAAACTATGGGTCATTTTCATGCAACAACAGTCACCCACCACTGCCCCCGACAATAAGCTGAAACGCGGCCTCAGCACGCGTCATATCCGCTTTATGGCGCTGGGATCGGCCATCGGCACCGGGTTGTTCTACGGCTCGGCGGACGCCATCAAAATGGCCGGCCCGAGCGTGCTGCTGGCTTACCTGATCGGCGGCATCGTGGCCTTTATCATCATGCGCGCACTGGGGGAGATGTCGGTCAACAACCCGCAGGCCAGCTCATTTTCCCGCTACGCGCAGGACTACCTCGGCCCGATGGCGGGTTACATCACCGGCTGGACTTACTGCTTTGAGATCCTGATCGTCGCCATCGCCGACGTGACCGCCTTCGGCATCTATATGGGGGTCTGGTTCCCGGAAGTGCCGCACTGGATCTGGGTGCTGAGCGTGGTGCTGATCATCGGCGCCATCAACCTGATGAGCGTCAAGGTATTCGGCGAGCTGGAGTTCTGGTTCTCGTTCTTCAAGGTCGCCACCATCATCATCATGATCGCGGCCGGCATCGGCATCATCATCTGGGGTATCGGCAACGGCGGGCAACCGACCGGCATTCATAACCTGTGGTCGAACGGCGGCTTCTTCAGCAACGGCGTTATCGGCATGATCCTGTCGCTGCAGCTGGTGATGTTCGCTTACGGCGGCATTGAAATCATCGGCATCACCGCCGGCGAAGCCAAAGATCCGAAAAAATCGATTCCCAAAGCCATCAACTCGGTGCCGTGGCGCATTCTGGTGTTCTACGTCGGCACGCTGTTTGTCATCATGTCGATCTACCCGTGGAACCAGGTGGGCACCAACGGCAGCCCGTTCGTGCTGACCTTCCAGCATATGGGCATCACCGTGGCGGCGGGCATCCTCAACTTCGTGGTGATCACCGCTTCGCTGTCGGCGATCAACAGCGACGTGTTCGGCGTCGGCCGCATGCTGCATGGCATGGCCGAGCAGGGGCACGCGCCGAAGATGTTCAGCAAGGTGTCGAAACGCGGCATTCCCTGGGTGACGGTGGTGGTGATGATGCTGGCGCTGCTGCTGGCTGTATACCTCAACTACATCATGCCGGAGAGCGTGTTCCTGGTGATCGCCTCCCTGGCGACCTTCGCCACCGTGTGGGTGTGGATCATGATCCTGTTCTCGCAAATCGCCTTCCGCCGCAGCCTGAGCAAAGAGCAGGTGAAGCAGCTGGCGTTCCCGCTGCGCGGCGGGGTGTTCACCTCGGTGGTGGCGATCGTGTTCCTGGTGTTCATCATCGGCCTGATCGGTTACTTCCCGACCACGCGCGTCTCGCTGTACGCCGGCCTGGTCTGGGTGGTGTTGCTGCTGGCGGGGTACTGGTTCAAGGTCAACCATCAGAAAAAACGCGCGCCGTTGGCGACGCAGCAAGACTAAATGGAAAAACACCGGCTGAGGCCGGTGTTTTTTTAGGGGCAGGCGTTAAGCGAAGTCCAGCTTGCGCAGTTTCGAAACGTCGATGGACTGCCTGGCCTGCCACAGATCGTAAGCATCTTGCATGCCCATCCAGACCTGTTCGGAACTGCCTATTACGATGGACAGGCGGATGGCCATTTCCGGCGAGATATCGGATTTTCCGCTGATCAGGCGTTGAACCGTAGACGGCGCGACGTCCAATGCTTTGGCCAGCGCGCGCGCTGAGATTCAGCGTTTCCATGGTTTCTTTGATCAATTCTCCAGGATGAGGAGGATTATGCATGCGGTTCATTAGTGATAGTCCTCATAATTCACGATATAAACATCACCCTCGACCAGTTCAAACGTGATACGCCAGTTGCTGGTTACGGTGACGGACCATTGCCCGCTGCAAGCGCCCGTTAGCGGGTGCAAGAAGAAGCCGGGCAGATCTACGTCATCAATCACTTTCGCCAGATCCAGCACGCTCAGCCGCAGCGCGATTTTCTTCGCCTGCTTGGCGTCGATACCTGCCGTTGAACCGGTTTCGAAAAACTTTTTGAGTCCCTTATGC
The DNA here is from genome assembly GCF_059652115.1 of Serratia sp. EC4. Classification (NCBI taxonomy): domain Bacteria; kingdom Pseudomonadati; phylum Pseudomonadota; class Gammaproteobacteria; order Enterobacterales; family Yersiniaceae; genus Serratia; species Serratia sp. EC4. The sequence goes on from NZ_JBNIDE010000002.1 coordinate 111,085, forward strand.
TTGAAGCTTCTTATCCTGAAAGCTCCATGAGTGTTGCGCTATACGCATCATAGCCAGGTGTTGCGTGTGGCGGAACAAGATGGGGCGTTTTTTTAACCTGCTATGCCAAGAGTTTGTCTTCCGCTTCCTCCTCCCCGGCGGCGCGCGCTTCGATGCGCATGCCGCCGTCGTTCAGCCGTTCCTCCTCTTCCTCGCCGGCGCAGCGCGCCAGCACTTCGCGAATGTCCTGTAGATTGCTGCTGAGGGCGCTCAGCGAAGGTTGCAGATTGCGGGGCATGCGGCTTTCATCCAGCGACGCGCTGTGCAGGCAGCCGATAAACAGCAGGGTGGCCAGCAGGGTAAACAGCCGATGACGTATCCGTTTCAGCAAGGGCTTTCCCTCTCGGTGGTGAAGGTGATGGCGCATTAACGCCGTTTTCGCCGGGGAAAAGAAGGGGATGGAGATATCTGCTGGCAATTGAAAGAGAATAATTACCAGCAGACACAGTTACGTCAGCCGACGTCAGGAAGCGTTCGCGCTTTGTCGCAGCATGCCGCGCAGGTCATTGCCGGTTGGCGTCTGATGCACGCGCAGGCCGAACTCGTCGATCACCGCCAGGATATGATCGAAAATATCCGCCTGAATACTTTCGTACTCCGCCCAGACCGTGGTGTTGGTGAAGGCGTAGATTTCCAGCGGCAGGCCCTCCGGCGTCGGCGCCAGCTGGCGCACCATCAGCGTCATGTTCTGGTGAATGCGCGGATGAGCGCGTAGGTAGGCTTCCAGATAGGCGCGCAGCGTGCCGAGGTTGGTGAGGCGGCGGCCGTTGAGCGGCGAGGCCAGATCGACGGCGATTTCCTGGTTGTGCTGGCTCAGCTCCTGGGTCTTAACGTTCAGATAGCTGTGCAGCAGCGGGTTGCGCTGCAGGCGGCGCTGCTCTTCTTCCGACAGGAAGTGCACGCTGCCGGTGTCGATATTCAGGCTGCGCTTGATGCGGCGCCCGCCGGATTCCGACATCGACCGCCAGTTCTTGAATGAGTCGGAGATCAGCGCGTAGGTGGGGATGGTGGTGACGGTGTTGTCCCAGTTGCGCACTTTGACCGTGGTCAGGCCGATGTCGGTGACCGCGCCGTCGGCGCCGTATTTCGGCATTTCCAGCCAGTCGCCGATCTTCAGCATGTCGTTGGCGGAGAGCTGGATGCCGGCCACCAGCCCGAGGATCGGATCCTTGAACACCAACATCAAGACCGCGGTCATGGCGCCCAGACCGCTGAGCAGCAGCAGCGGCGATTTGCCCATCAGCAATGAGACGATCATGATGCCGATCAGGATCGCCGCCACCAGCTTCAGGCCCTGGAAAATGCCGCGCAGCGGCAGCTGATTGGAAATCGGGCTTTGGCGCAGCAGCGCCAGCAGCGTATCCAGCAGCGAGAACAGCGACAACAGGGTGAAGGCGAGGATCCACACCTGCGCGGCGGTGACGATCACCGCCTGAGTCTGGCTGCCGCTCTGCAGCCACAGCGTCGCCTGGATGCTGATGATCACCCCTTGCAGCAGCAGCGCCACGCGCTGGAACAGTTTGTATTGGGTGATGGCCTGTTGCCAGACGCGCTGCGACTGCTGGCCACGGCGCTGAAGGGCCGCCAACACCACCCGGTGCAGCACCAGGTGGATCGCGACCGAGATCAGAACAATCAACCCCAATACCATCAACAGCGACATCACTCCGCCGAATTCCAAACCAAACTGTTCCAGCCAGCGCGTTATCTGTTGTTGCATTACCGCTCCTTAAAAAATGCGCAAAAAATATCCTGTAAACTTAAAACGCGTTAGCCTAAGGGGTAACGTGCAGGATTTGTGCCTGTTTACCTTTTTTTACATCAAGTTAGCGTTATTTTTCAGTCTCCGCCCCCCGGCTCATCCCCGGGTTTTGCGGCCAGAGAGGAGGGGGAGTTGCACTTAACGTGGCATTGTTCGTTTTTTGAAGAACGCCGTCGATTTCGTTTGGTACAGCAGGAGAACAGTATGCTTAACGCCTGGCATCAACCGGTCCCGCCTTTTGTGGTGAAACAAGGGCAACGTTTGGATATCACGCTGTGGTTACAAGGGGATGAACTGCCGGAACGGGTATTTTTGCGCGCCGAACCGGACAACGAAGAGTGGCTGCTGACGATGAAAGCGCAGCGCCACGAGGGGATGCGGCGCTACCAGGCCAGCCTGACGCTGAATGAGGGCGAGCCGACGCGGCGTTACTGCTTCAAGCTGCTGTGGGCCGATCGCCAACAGTGGTTCGGCCCGCAGGGCTGGTCGCCAACGCCGCCGGGCCAGCTGGCGCAGTTCGCCGTCGACGAGCCCGACAACGGCCCCGCGTGGGTGGCGGATCAGCTGTTCTACCAGATTTTCCCCGATCGCTTCGCCAGCAGCGGCGGCGAGCACGGCATCCAGAGCGGCAGCTACCGCCATCACGCGGCCGGCGCCGAGGTGATTCGGCGCGACTGGCAGCACCCGTTGGAGGATCGCCACGCCGCCTCGACCTTTTACGGCGGCGATCTGGACGGCATTTGCGCCAAACTGCCGTATTTGCAGCAGCTGGGCGTGACGGCGCTGTATTTGAACCCGATTTTTACCGCGCCGAGCGTGCATAAGTACGATACCGAGGACTATTACCAGGTCGATCCGCACTTCGGCGGCAACGCGGCGCTGCAGCGTTTGCGAGTGAGCACTCACAAGGTGGGCATGAAACTGGTGCTGGACGGGGTCTTTAACCACACCGGCGACTCGCACCCGTGGTTCGACCGCCATCGTCAGGGCGAAAACGGCGCCTGTCACCATCCCGATTCACCGTATCGCGGCTGGTTCAACTTCTACCCGGACGGCCGCGCGCTCGACTGGAAGGGCAACGCCAGCCTGCCGAAGCTCAACTTCGCCGAGCCGCAGGTGGCGGAAGCGATTTATCAGGGGGAAGGCAGCGTGGTGCGTCACTGGCTGCGCCCGCCGTACAGCATCGACGGCTGGCGGCTGGACGTGGTGCATATGCTGGGGGAGAACGGCGGCGCCACCGGCAATCTGCGCCACCTGGCGGGCATCTATCAGGCGGTGAAGCAGGAGAATCCACAGGCCTATGTCTTGGGCGAGCACTTCGGCGACGCGCGCCGCTGGCTGCACGCCGGCGTGGAGGATGCGGCGATGAACTACATGGGGTTCGCGTTGCCGGTGCGGGCGTTTTTGGCGGGGCTGGACGTGGCCTACCACCCGGTGCGGCTGGACGCCGCCGGGTGCGCGCAGTGGATGGACGGCTACCGCGCGGGGCTGCCGCACGGCCGCCAGCTGATCCAGTTCAATCAGCTGGACAGCCACGATACCGCGCGTTTCCTCACGCTGTTGCAGGGGAACGCGGCGCGCATGCAGATGGCGGCGGTGTGGTTGCTGAGCTGGATCGGCGTGCCTTGTCTCTATTACGGCGATGAGATTGGCCTGGACGGCGGCAACGATCCGTTCTGCCGCAAGCCGTTCCCGTGGGACGTCGGTGACTGGGATCGGCCGCTGCTGGCGCTGTTCCAGCGCATGGCGGCGCTGCGTAAACAGAGCCTGGCGCTGCGTCGCGGCGGCTGTCAGGTGCTGTACGCCAGCGGAGAAACGCTGGTGTTCGTGCGTCTGTATCAGCAGGAGCAGGTGTTGGTGGCGCTGCAGCGCGACGGCAGCGGCCAGGCGCAGCTGCCGCACAACCCGCTGTTGGCCCGCGGCCCGTGGCGGCGTGTGGAAGGGCGGGGAGAGTTGAGCGAAACGGTCGGCGGGCTGCGCCTGCAGCTGGCGGAAGAGTCGGCCACCGTGTGGCGCTGCGAGGGCTAAAGGGAATGCGGGGGCAGAAACGCCCCCGCGGTTAAGGTGAGTGGGTGTTTACATCAGTAACCGACCGCGGAGCCCGCCGGGCGACGCACGTCGTTGGCGCCGTACAGGTAGCCTTCACGCACTTTGCCGGAAACCGCCGAATCGTTGCCGGAGTTGGCCGGGCTGACGCCCGCCGCACCCGGCAAACCGACCAGAATCAGTTCGGCGGCGCCCCACGGCGTTTGCTCGACCATCTTATAGCCCATGCCGCTCAGCAGCTTCAGCGTATCGGCGGAAACACCGCGCTGTTCGTAGTACACCTCATCCGGCAACCATTGGTGATGGATGCGCGGTGCGTCCACCGCTTCCTGCGGCGCCATACCGTGGTCGATCACGTTCAACGCGGTCTGCAGGGTGATGGTGATGATGCGTGAGCCGCCCGGCGAGCCCAGCACCATAAAGATCTTGTTGTCCTTGGTCACCAGCGTCGGGCTCATCGACGATAGTGGGCGCTTACCGGGGGCAATGCTGTTGGCGGTGCCCTGTACCAGCCCGTACAGGTTTTTCTCGCCCACTTTCACCGTAAAGTCGTCCATCTCGTCGTTGAGGAAGAAGCCGGTACCCGGTGCGATGACGACAGCGCCGAAGCGACCGTTGACGGTATAGGTGGTGGAGACCGCGTTGCCGTCGTGATCGACGATCGAATAGTGGGTGGTTTCCGGCTTCTCATGCGGCTCCATGCCGGGCTGCACGTTTTCCGACGGCGTGGCCTTGTCCGCGACGATTTTCTTGCGGATCTGCTCGGCGTAGCTCTTGCTCACCAGCCGGTCGATCGGGTTCTTGATGAATTCCGGGTCGCCGAGGTAGGTGTTGCGGTCCATGTAGGCATGGCGCATCGCTTCGGTCATGGTGTGAATGGCCGCCGCCGAGTTGAAGCCCATGCTTTTCAGGTCATAGCCTTCCACCACGTTGAGGATTTCGCACAGCGTCACGCCGCCGGAACTGGGAGGCGGCGCCGACACGAATTTGTAGCCGCGATAGCTGCAGGTGATCGGCGGGGTTTCGGTGACTTTATAGTTGGCGAAGTCGGCGGCGGTCAAAATGCCGCCTCCCTGTTTGGCCGCCGCCTCCACGGCCTGCGGGATCTTGCCTTTATAGAAGGCGTCGGTTCCGCCTTTGGCGATGGCTTCCAGCGTGTTGGCCAGATCGGTTTGCACCAGCTTGTCCCCCGGCTGCAGCGGGCTGCCGTCCGGGCGCAGGAAGATTTTGGCCGATTCGGGATCCTGCTTGAAGCGCGCGATGGTGGTGTCGAGGATATCGGTATCGGCGCGGGTCAGCACAAAGCCTTCGCGCGCCAGCCTGATCGCCGGCGCCAGCACCTGTTCGCGGCTCAGTTTGCCGTACTTCTCACGCGCGGTTTCCATCCCCAGCACGGTGCCCGGCACGCCCGCCGCCAGATAGCCGTACAGGCTGGCGTCTTTCTTCACCTTGCCGTCGGCGTCCAGATACATGTTGGCGCTGGCCGCCGCCGGCGCGGTTTCGCGGAAGTTGATGAAGGTGTCGGTGCCGTCCGCCAGGTGGACGGTCATAAAGCCGCCGCCGCCGATGTTGCCGCAGCAGGGGTTCACCACCGCCTGCGCATAGCCGACCGCCACGGCGGCGTCGATGGCGTTGCCGCCCATCTTCAGGATATCCACCCCGACCTGCGAGGCCAGATGCTGCGAGGTGACCACCATGCCGTTTTGGGCTTCCACCGCTGGGTTGGATGCCGCATACAGGCTGCCGCTGACCAGCAGCGCCGCCATGGTCAGGGGTTTGCTCCATTTCTGTAAAAACATAGTTATTCCTACCCTGTCAGTTTTTTATTGTGTTGTGTTTGCTTGCCGTTGTTCACTTGCAAAGCGCGAGCCAGCGTTATTGATAGTAGCCGCAGATGGGCATTCGCGCGGCGAACTGGGCGGGAAATGTGAGCGGAAACAGGGAAATAAAGCACTGCAGGCGGGTGGTTTGCCCCAAAAAGGGGCATAAAAAAACCGGCCGCGTGGGCCGGTTGATTCACTATTAGGCTGAAATTACAGCTTGGCAGCGTTTTCAGACAGGTATTTTGCCACGCCGTCTGGGGAAGCGCCCATACCTGCTTTGCCTTTTTCCCACTGAGCCGGGCAGACTTCACCGTGCTCTTCGTGGAATTGCAGCGCGTCAACGGTACGGATCATTTCGTCGATGTTACGGCCGATTGGCAGGTCGTTAACAACCTGAGCACGCACGATGCCGTCTTTGTCGATCAGGAAGGAGCCGCGCAGCGCAACGCCGGCTTCCGGGTGTTCGATGCCGTAAGCTTTCTGGATTTCACGCTTAACGTCAGCAACCATTGCGTATTTCACTTCACCGATGCCGCCTTTGTCGACAGGGGTTTTACGCCATGCGTTGTGGACGAATTCTGAGTCGAAGGAAACGCCAACCACTTCAACGCCACGCTTCTGGAACTCTTCATAGCGGTGATCGAAAGCGATCAGCTCGGAAGGGCATACGAAGGTGAAGTCCATTGGCCAGAAGAACAGCACGGCCGGTTTGCCGTTCAGGTGCTTCTTCAGGTTGAAGTTTTCAACGATTTCGCCGCTACCCAGTACGGCAGCTGCAGTGAAGTCAGGGGCTTGACGAGTTACCAGGACCATAATTACTCCTGTAATAGGTGTTAAAGGGTGGATGTAAAAACAAGGGCCAGTATAGGGGCCATGACTTGGTGAATAAAGGGTAAAAGACCAATCAATGAGATAGCTTTTACCTATCAAAGTCGTTGATATAATTTATCAAGCTTTAAAAATAACCTTTTCTTGCAAAAGGGCAAGCGGCAAAACGTAAATTCTTGCAATGCGCTGCAATTTCAAACGCTTGGGCTTGACCTCAGAGCGTTTTTTCCTTCGCCTGCTGCATCATTTGCGGATAAAACTGCCAGAATTGTGTTTCAAGCTGATGATAATGTTGTTCGACGTCGGCGAACGAGCCGGCCAGCGCTTCGAGGCGCGGACGGCGGCTGGCCATGCCCTGCAATACCCGGGCGATGAACGGCAATTCGGCGTAGCGTTCCAGCCAGCGTTCCGGCCACAGATAGCCGTTCAGGTTCTGAAAACGCGGGGGCGTGAGCGGCAGGTAAGGTTCGATCTGGCTGCGGGCTTCCTGGGTAAACTGGTGCAGGTCGCGTGAAGGCTCCAACTGTTGCCAGTGGCGCGCCAGAAAATGGTCCCACACCACGTCGAGGGTGATCGGCGCCACGCGGCGGTAGGGGGCGCTGAAATAGTCGCGGCAGGCTTTCACCTGCGGCAGGCTGTCGGTCAGCACGTCGACGCGGCGGTGCATCATGATGCCGGCCACGACCTCGGGCTGGTAGTCGGCGGCGGGGTTGCCGCGCACGAAATCGGCCAGCAGGTTGCCCAGCAGCGAACTGTCCGCCAGCATGGCCAGGTGAAGGTGAGCGAGAAAATTCATCCCTCAACTATACCTGAAGTCAGGCAAATCCTCCTTATTTCTTGCCGCTGACCGCCCCCGGCTTTAGACTAGGCCGCCTGTTTTTTACCAACCAGCCTTAAATTGAAGAAGTGAATACCCATGCGCGTCGCTGATTTTTCGTTTGAACTTCCCGAATCCCTGATTGCCCACTACCCCCAGGCCGAGCGCAGCGCATGCCGCCTGCTGCAGCTGGATGGGCCGAGCGGGGCGCTGACGCACGGCGTATTCACCGATCTGCTGGATAAGCTGGAAGCCGGCGACCTGCTGGTGTTCAACAATACCCGCGTGATCCCGGCGCGCATGTTCGGCCGCAAGGTCAGCGGCGGCAAGATAGAAGTGCTGGTGGAGCGCGTGCTGGACGACCATCGCGTGCTGGCGCACGTGCGCGCGTCGAAAGCGCCCAGGCCGGGCGCCGAGCTGCTGTTGGGGGATGACGAGAGCATCGCCGCCACCATGGTGGCGCGCCACGAGACGCTGTTCGAGCTGCGCTTCAACGACGAACGCGACGTATTCACCATTCTCAACGCGGCCGGCCACATGCCGCTGCCGCCTTATATCGCCCGCCCGGATGAAGACGCCGACCGTGAGCTGTATCAGACGGTCTACAGCGAGAAACCGGGCGCGGTCGCCGCGCCGACCGCCGGCCTGCACTTCGACGAACCGCTGCTGGCGGCGCTGCGCGCCAAAGGCGTGGAAATGGCGTTCGTGACGCTGCACGTCGGCGCCGGCACCTTCCAGCCGGTGCGCGTGGAAACCATCGAAGATCACGTGATGCACGCCGAATACGCCGAAGTGCCGCAGGACGTGGTCGATGCGGTGCTGGCCTGCAAGGCGCGCGGCAAGCGCGTCGTGGCGGTGGGCACCACCTCGGTGCGTTCGCTGGAAAGCGCCGCGGCGGCCAGCAAAGAGGCGCTGATTGCGCCGTTCTTCGGCGACACCAGCATCTTTATCTATCCGGGCTATCACTACCAGGTGATCGACGCGCTGGTGACCAATTTCCACCTGCCGGAATCGACCTTGATCATGCTGGTGTCGGCCTTCGCCGGCTACAAAAATACCATGAATGCCTATCAGCAGGCGGTGGCCGAGCAGTATCGCTTTTTCAGCTACGGCGATGCGATGTTCATCAGCCGTAATCCGCAGGCGGAAAACGAGTCCGTCGGCGGTTAATTTCCCGGGCTGCGCCTACGGCGCGGCCCCGTTTCAACGACATCAGACTGTTTCTCTGATGCTGGAGGCTTTGTGAAGTACGAACTACAAACTACCGATGGCCGCGCACGCCGCGGCCGCCTGATTTTCGACCGCGGCGTGGTGGAAACCCCGGCCTTTATGCCGGTCGGCACCTACGGCACGGTCAAGGGCATGACGCCGGAAGAAGTGAAAGAGACCGGCGCGCAGATCCTGCTGGGCAACACCTTCCACCTGTGGCTGCGCCCGGGCCAGGAGATCATGAAGCTGCACGGCGATCTGCACGACTTCATGCAGTGGCCGGGCCCGATCCTCACCGACTCCGGCGGTTTCCAGGTGTTCAGCCTGGGGGCGATGCGCAAGATCAAAGAGGAAGGCGTGTACTTCCGCAACCCGATCAACGGCGACAAGGTGTTCCTGAGCCCGGAAAAATCGATGGAAATCCAGTATGACCTGGGTTCCGACATCGTGATGATTTTCGATGAATGCACGCCGTACCCGGCCGACTGGGACTACGCCAAGCGTTCGATGGAAATGTCGCTGCGTTGGGCGCAGCGCAGCCGCCAGCGTTTCGACGAGCTGGAAAATAAAAATGCGCTGTTCGGCATCATTCAGGGCGGCGTTTACGAAGATTTACGTGATGTTTCCGTCAAAGGGCTGGTGGATATCGGCTTTGACGGGTACGCTGTGGGCGGCTTGGCTGTAGGCGAGCCGAAAGAGGATATGCATCGCATTCTTGAACACGTTTGCCCGCAAATTCCGGAAGATAAGCCACGCTATTTGATGGGCGTCGGCAAGCCGGAAGATTTGGTGGAAGGCGTGCGTCGCGGCATCGACATGTTCGACTGCGTCATGCCGACCCGCAACGCCCGCAACGGCCATTTGTTCGTGACTGACGGTGTGGTAAAAATCCGTAATGCCAAGCACAAGGATGATACTTCTCCGCTGGATAAGGACTGTGATTGCTACACGTGTCGCCATTACAGCCGCGCCTACTTGCACCATCTCGACCGTTGCAACGAAATATTGGGTGCTCGACTGAACACAATTCATAACCTGCGTCACTACCAGCGCCTGATGGCGGGTTTACGCCAGGCTATCGAAGAGGGTAAATTAGAGCAGTTTGTTGCGGATTTCTATGGTCGGATCGGCAAGCCGATTCCGCCTTTAAACGCTTGATCTAATAATTGATAACTTAATGAGGGAATTTCAATGAGCTTTTTCATTTCTGACGCCGTCGCATCCGCAGGGGCTCCGGCTCAGGGAAGCCCGTACTCTCTGATCATTATGCTGGTGGTGTTCGGCCTGATCTTCTACTTCATGATCCTGCGCCCACAGCAGAAGCGCGCGAAAGATCACAAGAAGCTGATGGACTCCATCGGTAAAGGCGACGAAGTGCTGACCACCGGCGGCCTGATCGGTCGCGTGACCAAAGTGGCCGACACCGGCATCATCGCCATCGCGCTGAACGACACCACGGAAGTGATGATCAAGCGTGACTTCGTGGCGGCCGTTCTGCCGAAAGGTACCATGAAGGCCCTGTAATCTTTTTTCCCGAAGGGAATTGCCGTGCTAAACCGTTATCCTTTGTGGAAGTATCTGATGTTGATCGTCGTGATCCTCGTCGGTCTGCTTTATGCGCTTCCCAACATCTACGGTGAGGATCCGGCCGTACAAATCACTGGCGCGCGCGGCGTCGCCGCCAGTGAAACTACGCTGGACCAGGTCCGTACCGTATTAGAAAAAGACAACATCGCGAGCAAGTCGATTGCGCTGGAAAATGGCGCCATCCTGGCTCGCTTTAAAGATCCTGACGTTCAGCTGCGCGCCCGCGAAGCGCTGGTGACCGAGCTGGGTGACAAATTCGTCGTGGCGCTGAACCTGGCGCCGGCCACGCCGACCTGGCTGGCCATGCTGGGCGCAGAGCCGATGAAACTCGGCCTGGACCTGCGCGGCGGCGTACACTTCCTGATGGAAGTGGACATGGACACCGCGTTGAGCAAGCTGCAGGAACAGACCATGGATACCCTGCGCAGCGAGCTGCGCGAAAAGGGCATTCCTTACGCGTCTATCCGCAAGCTGGACAACAACGGCGTGGAAGTTCGCTTCCGTGACGATGCGGCTCGCGATCAGGCCATCAGCTACATCGGTCCGCGTCAACGCGATCTGGTGCTGTCCGCCAACGGCGCCAACACCATGAAAGCCAACCTGACGGACGCCCGTCTGAGCGAAGCGCGCGAATACGCCGTCCAGCAGAACATCACTATCCTGCGTAACCGCGTCAACCAGCTCGGCGTCGCCGAACCGCTGGTGCAGCGCCAGGGCGCCGACCGCATCGTGGTTGAGCTGCCGGGCATTCAGGACACCGCGCGCGCCAAAGAAATTCTGGGCGCCACCGCGACCCTGGAGTTCCGTCTGGTGAACACCAATGCGGACGCCACTGCGGCGGCCAACGGCCGCGTGCCGGGCGACTCCGAGGTGAAATACACCCGTGACGGCCAGCCGATCGTGCTGTACAAGCGCGTGATCCTGACCGGTGACCACATCACCGACTCCACCTCTAGCACCGACGAATACAACCAGCCGCAGGTTAACATCTCGCTGGACAGCGCCGGCGGCACGTCCATGTCCAACTTCACCAAGGATAACATCGGCAAGCCGATGGCGACCCTGTTCGTGGAGTATAAGGACAGCGGCAAGAAAGACGCTAACGGCCGTGCGGTGCTGGTGAAACAGGAAGAAGTGATCAACGTGGCGAACATTCAGTCGCGTCTGGGCAACAGCTTCCGCATCACCGGCATCGGCAACCCGAACGAAGCGCGTCAGCTTTCGCTGCTGCTGCGTGCGGGTGCGTTGATCGCGCCGATTCAGATCGTCGAAGAGCGCACCATCGGTCCAACCCTGGGTCAGCAGAACATCACCCAAGGTCTGGAAGCCTGTCTGTGGGGCCTGGTGGCGTCCATCGTCTTCATGGTGGTCTGGTACCGTAAGTTCGGCGTGATCGCCACCACGGCGCTGGTCGCCAACCTGGTGCTGATCGTCGGCGTGATGTCCCTGTTGCCGGGGGCGACGCTGACCATGCCGGGTATCGCCGGGATCGTGTTGACGCTGGCGGTGGCGGTTGACGCCAACGTACTGATTAACGAACGTATCAAGGAAGAGCTGAAGAACGGCCGGTCCGTTCAGCAGGCGATCCATGAGGGCTATAAAGGCGCGTTCTCCAGTATCGTCGATGCCAACATCACCACCCTGATCACCGCGGTCATCCTGTACGCAGTGGGCACCGGTTCGATCAAAGGCTTTGCGATCACCACCGCTATCGGTGTGGCGACGTCCATGTTCACCGCGATTGTCGGTACCCGTGCCATCGTCAACCTGCTTTACGGCGGCAAACGCATTAACAAGCTGTCTATCTGAGGAGTGCGTTGTGGCACAGGATTATACTGTTGAGCAACTCAACTACGGCCGTAAAGTCTACGACTTTATGCGCTGGGACTATTTGGCCTTCGGCATCTCGTTGCTGCTGTTGGTCGCGTCGATCGTCACCATGTCGGTGCGCGGGTTTAACTGGGGTCTGGATTTCACCGGCGGTACGGTGATTGAAATCAACCTGGAGAAACCGGCTAACCTCGACCTGATGCGCGATACGCTGGAGAAGGCCGGGTTCCAGGATCCGATCATCCAGAACTTCGGCAGCAGCCGCGACGTGATGGTGCGCATGCCACCGGCGACCGGCACCGCAGGCCAGGAACTGGGCAACAAGGTGATCGGCGTGATCAACGACTCGGTGGATAAAAATGCCACCGTGAAGCGCATCGAGTTCGTCGGCCCGAGCGTGGGCAGCGAACTGGCGCAAACCGGCGGCATGGCGCTGCTGGTGGCGTTGATCTGTATCCTGATCTACGTCGGTTTCCGCTTCGAATGGCGCCTGGCGCTGGGGGCGGTTATCGCGCTGGCGCACGACGTGATCATCACGCTGGGCGTGCTGTCGCTGTTCCACATCGAGATTGACCTGACCATCGTCGCGTCCCTGATGTCGGTTATCGGTTACTCGCTGAACGACAGCATCGTGGTTTCCGACCGTATTCGTGAGAACTTCCGCAAGATCCGCCGCGGCACGCCTTACGAGATCATGAACGTGTCGTTGACCCAGACGCTGAGCCGTACGCTGATGACTTCCGGTACTACCCTGATGGTGGTGCTGATGCTGTACATCTTCGGTGGCGCGATGCTGCAAGGCTTCTCGTTGGCGATGTTGATCGGCGTGTCGATCGGTACCGTCTCCTCCATCTACGTCGCGTCCGCGCTGGCGTTGAAACTGGGGATGAAACGCGAGCACATGCTGCAGCAAAAAGTGGAAAAAGAGGGCGCGGATCAGCCTTCGATTCTGCCTTAACCGCCGCAGTATTCAGCGAAATGAGAAGGAGCGCCCATCGGCGCTCCTTTTTTTTTGCTTTGGGTTTCAGCGTTGCTGCACCACCGCCGGTTGGGCGGTCGAAACCAGACTGTGCAGACGGATATAGCCCAATTGTTCCGGCGTCACGCCGCTGAAGCGCAGCTCAAAGTCCTGGCCGGGTTTCGGCAGCAGCGAATCGGCGCTGGCGATCGGTTGCGACAGCGCCTCGGCGGTCAGCGGCCGCCCGGTGGCGTCGTCCAGTTGGCCCCATTCCACCACCGCTTTGAACGGCGGCAGCGTGGCCTGTGAGAGGATGCGCACATGCAGCTGCGCCTGCGTGCCGTTGGCTTCGCTCTTGATGTGGCTCAGCGAAACGCTCAGCTCGCCGATGCCGCTCTGCAAACGGGCGGCGCTTCGGGCCGCCGGCAGCAGGTAGACGCCGTTGTCGGAGTGCTGATTGAGCATATTCTGCCGCTCCAGCGCGGTGGTTTGATCGGTCAGCACGCTCACTTTCTGGTTCAGCGCGGCGACCTGATGGCGCAGTTGAGGCACGGCGGCGTTGTGCGCGCAGCCTGCCAGCAACACGGCGGCGGCGAGCAGGGCGATTTTGGGGTAACAGGTTGTCATGACGGCGATTTCCTATGCTGAATCTCCTGCTATCAGCTTAGTCCGCCCGGAGGGGAAAGTCATATCGGCGCCGCTTCCCGGCTGTGTGTCGCAACAAATGGCCGCCGCCCTTTGTTGTGGCTGCACTTCGGGGTAAACTGCGTTTATCTATAAAAACGTTTATCAGGACGTGTTATGCATTGCCCTTTCTGCGCCGCCGTTGATACCAAAGTCATTGATTCCCGCCTGGTGGGGGACGGTTCGCAAGTGCGCCGCCGCCGCCAGTGTCTGGTGTGCAATGAGCGCTTCACCACCTTCGAGGTGGCCGAGCTGGTGATGCCGCGAGTGATTAAAAGCGATGAGGTGCGCGAGCCGTTCAACGAAGACAAACTGCGCCGCGGCATGCTGAAAGCGCTGGAAAAGCGCCCGGTCAGCTCGGACGACGTGGAAAACGCCCTTAATCATATCAAATCCCAACTGCGCGCCACCGGCGAACGCGAAGTGCCGACCAAACTGGTGGGCAATCTGGTGATGGACGCGTTGAAAAAGCTGGATAAGGTCGCCTACATTCGCTTTGCGTCGGTGTACCGCAGCTTCGAGGACGTGCGCGAGTTCGGCGAAGAGATCGCCCGCCTGCAAGACTAAAGGATCTTTCATGCATCACGACGAATTTTATATGGCGCGCGCCTTCGAACTGGCGCGCTTGGGGCGTTTCACCACCGCGCCCAATCCGAACGTCGGCTGCGTTATCGTGCGCGACGGCGAAATTGTCGGTGAAGGCTACCATCTGCGCGCCGGCGAGCCGCACGCGGAAGTGCACGCGCTGCGCATGGCGGGCGACAAGGCGCGCGGCGCCACCGCCTATGTGACGCTCGAGCCGTGCAGCCACCACGGCCGCACGCCGCCCTGCGCCGATGCGCTGGTGGCCGCCGGCGTAACACGGGTGGTCGCGGCGATGCAAGATCCCAATCCGCAGGTGGCGGGGCGCGGGCTGTACAAGCTGCAGCAGGCCGGCGTCGAAGTCCGTCATGGCCTGATGCTGGCCGAGGCCGAAGCGGTCAACCTGGGCTTCCTCAAGCGCATGCGCACCGGTTTCCCTTACGTGCAGCTGAAGCTGGGCGCGTCGCTGGACGGCCGCACGGCGATGGCCACCGGCGAGAGCCAGTGGATCACCTCACCCGAAGCGCGTCAGGACGTGCAGCGCCTGCGCGCGCAGAGCGCCGCGATTCTCAGCACCAGCGCCACCGTGCTGGCGGACGATCCGTCGCTGACGGTGCGTTGGGATGAGCTGGACGCCGAGACGCAGCGCCTCTATCCGCGCGAAAATCTGCGCCAGCCGCTGCGCATCCTGCTCGACAGCCAAAATCGCATCACCCCGCAGCACCGCGTGGTGCAGCAGCCGGGCGCTACCTGGCTGGCGCGCCTGCAGGCGGATGAACAGGCCTGGCCGCAAGAGGTCGAACAGTTTATCTGCCCGGCGCGCGGCGGCGGCATTGATCTGGTGGTGATGATGATGCTGTTGGCCAAGCGCCAGGTGAATTCAATCTGGGTAGAGGCGGGCGCAATGCTGGCCGGCGCGCTGCTGCAGGCCGGCCTGGTGGATGAGCTCATTTTGTACATCGCGCCGAAACTGTTGGGCGATAATGGCCGTGGCCTGTGTCATCTGCCGGGCCTGGAACGGCTGGCCGACGCGCCGGAATTCGTCTTTAGCGACGTGCGCCAGGTCGGCCCCGATCTGCGTTTGCGCCTGCGGGCGAAACACTGAATCTCGCGCCCGCGCGCCGGTTTTACAAAAGCGCCGCGCAGGCGATGAAAGAATATGATAGAATCCGCCCCCCTGCGGGGTATTGAACCCATTTTTAAGGAAAGCCCATGAAAGTTATCGAAGGTGTTGTTGCTACTCCAAATGCCCGTGTGGCGATCGCAATTGCACGTTTTAACAATTTCATCAACGACAGCCTGCTGGAAGGCGCCATCGACGCGCTGAAACGCATTGGTCAGGTTGCTGACGACAACATCACCGTTGTCTGGGTCCCGGGCGCTTACGAGCTGCCGCTGACGGCGAGCGTATTGGCCAAAACCGGCAAATACGACGCGGTTATCGCGCTGGGCACCGTTATCCGCGGGGGCACCGCGCACTTCGAATATGTGGCGGGCGAAGCCAGCTCCGGCATCGGCAACGTTGCGATGAATGCCGAAATTCCGGTTGCCTTTGGCGTGCTGACCACCGAAAGCATCGAACAGGCGATCGAACGCGCCGGCACCAAAGCGGGCAACAAGGGCGCTGAAGCCGCGTTGACCGCACTTGAAATGATTAATGTTATCAAAGCTATTAAAGCCTGAATTTAGTTAAGGGGAATTCCGTGAAACCTGCTGCTCGTCGCCGCGCTCGTGAGTGCGCTGTTCAAGCGCTTTACTCTTGGCAGTTGTCTAAAAACGACCTTGCCGATGTTGAACACCAGTTCCTGACGGAGCAGGATGTCAAAGATGTTGACGTCGCCTATTTTCGCGAGTTGCTGTCCGGCGCGGCAGTGAATGCAGGTATGCTGGACGAACTGATGGCGCCTTACCTGTCGCGTCAGCTCGAAGAGCTGGGCCAGGTGGAGCGCGCGGTGCTGCGCGTCGCGCTGTTTGAACTGAAGATGCGCGAGGATGTCCCTTACAAAGTGGCGATCAACGAAGCGATCGAGCTGGCGAAAACCTTCGGCGCGGAAGACAGCCACAAGTTTGTGAACGGGGTGCTGGATAAAGTGGCACCAACCCTTCGCAAGAAAAAGTAAAACATTAAGGCCGGCATTCCCGGCCTTAATTTCTTCTCGTGGAATATCGATATGGCATGCGGCGAATTTGACCTCATTGCCCGCTATTTTGACCGGTTTAAGCGCGTGCGCCGGGATGTACAGTTGGGCATTGGAGATGACTGCGCACTGCTGGCAGTGCCGGAAAAACAGCTGGTGGCCGTCAGTACCGATACGTTGGTGGCGGGCGTGCACTTCTTGCCGGATATCGATCCGGCCGATCTCGGTTATAAAGCGCTGGCGGTCAATCTGAGCGATCTGGCGGCGATGGGCGCCGATCCGGCGTGGCTCTCGCTGGCCCTGACCCTGCCCGAGGTGAACGAACCCTGGCTGAAGGCCTTCAGCGACAGCCTGTTTGATCAGCTCAACTATTACGGCATGCAGCTGATCGGCGGCGATACCACGCGCGGCCCGCTGAGCATGACGTTGACCATTCAGGGCTTGATCCCGGCCGGCCGGGCGTTGACCCGCAGCGGCGCGCGCATCGGCGACTGGATCTACGTGACCGGCACGCTGGGCGACAGCGCCGCCGGTCTGGCGATCCTGCAGGATCGCCTGGCGGTGCCGGATACGGCGGCGCGCGATTACCTGCTCGCTCGCCATCTGCGGCCGCAGCCGCGGGTGCTGCAGGGGCAGGCGCTGCGGGATCTGGCCAGCTCGGCGATCGACATCTCCGACGGCCTGATTTCCGATCTGAAACACATCCTGAAGGCCAGCGACTGCGGGGCGCGCATCGTGCTGGACGAGCTGCCGATGTCGCAGGCGCTGAGCAGCCACACCGACGCCGAGCAGGCGCTGCGCTGGGCGCTGGCGGGCGGCGAAGATTACGAGCTGTGCTTCACCGTGCCGGAGATCAACCGCGGCGCGCTGGAAGTGGCGCTGAGCCACCTCGGCGCCGACTACACCTGCATCGGCCAAATTGGTCCGCTGTCTGAAGGCATCCGCTATTATCGCGACGACGAAGCGGTAGAGCTGGACTGGGCCGGGTTCGATCATTTCAATGCGGAGCCGGGCACCCATGGATGAAGCCAAGCGTCGGCTGCGGATGAGCAATCCGTGGCACCTGCTGGCCACCGGTTTTGGCAGCGGTTTGTCGCCGGTGATGCCGGGCACCATGGGATCGCTGGCGGCGATCCCGTTCTGGCTGCTGCTGATCCAGCTGCCGTGGCAGCTCTACTCGCTGGCGGTGATGTTCAGCATCTGTATCGGCGTCTATATTTGCCACCGCACGGCAAAAGACATGAAGGTGCACGATCACGGCAGCATCGTCTGGGATGAGTTCGTCGGCATGTGGATCACGCTGATGGCGCTGCCGATCAACGACTGGCGCTGGGTCGCCGCCGGTTTCGTCATCTTCCGCATTCTGGATATGTGGAAGCCGTGGCCGATCCGCTGGTTCGACCGCAACGTGCATGGCGGCATGGGCATCATGGTCGACGATATCATCGCCGGCGTGCTGTCCGCCGGCATCATCTACCTGATTGGCCACCACTGGCCTATCGGGCTGTTCTGACAGACGGGCGCGCTTCTTCGCGCCCGCTTCTCTTTATTCAAACCCTGTCACCCGGTGCGGCACGTAGGCCGTCTCCAGTTCCGCCACCTCTTGTGGCGACAAACTCAAATCGACCGCGGCGATGGCGTCATCCAACTGCTCGCTGCGTGAAGCGCCGACGATCGGCGCGCTGACCGTCGGTTTGTTCAGCAGCCAGGCCAGCGCGATCTGCGCGCGTGAAACGCCACGTTCGTCGGCGAGGCTGGCGACGCGCTCGGCGATGATGGCGTCGATGCCTTCAGTGTCCTCGTACAGGCTCTTGCCGAACTGGTCGGAGACCAGCCGCGCGGTGGTTTCGCCCCAGGGGCGGGTCAGGCGGCCGCGCGCCAGCGGGCTCCACGGCAGTACGGCAATGCCTTCGGCGGCGCATAGCGGGTGCATCTCGCGTTCTTCTTCGCGCTGGATCAGGTTGTATTGATCCTGCATGCTGACAAAGCGCGTCCAGCCGTGCAGATCGGCGGTATACAGCGCTTTGGCGAACTGCCAGGCGTACATCGAGGAGGCGCCGATGTATCGCGCTTTACCGGCTTTCACCACGTCATGCAGCGCTTCCAGCGTCTCTTCCAGCGGCGTTTCGTAATCCCAGCGATGGATCTGCAGCAAATCGACATAGTCGGTGCCCAGACGCCGCAGGCTGTCGTCGATGGACTGCATGATCTTGGCGCGCGACAAACCGCGCTCCAGGTTGCTCAGTGGGAAATAGACCTTGGTGGCGATCACCACGTCCTCGCGGCGCGCATAGTCGCGCAGCGCCCGACCGAGGATCTCCTCGCTGCTGCCGTCGGAATAGCTGTTGGCGGTGTCGAAAAAGTTGATGCCGGCTTCCAGCGCCTGTTTCAGCAGCGGGCGGCTGCTCTCTTCCGGCAACGTCCAGGCGTGATTGCCGCGATTCGGTTCGCCGTAGGTCATGCAACCCAGGCAGATGCGCGAAACGTTCAGATCGGTGTTGCCCAGTTTCAGGTACTTCATGTTTGCCTCCCATTCACAGCTCAGACAGTAACTGTAGCGCGGATCCCGGAGGGCGGAAACGAAAACGCCTCCGAGAGCGGAGGCGTTTTTTCAGGCGCTGGGGGGATTACTGCGCCAGCCAGGTTTCGATTTGGCGCTGAATGCCGGCGGCGTCCAGCCCCAGATCGGCGCGCAGCTCTTCCTGGCTGCCCTGCGAGACGAAGCTGTCAGGCAGGCCGAGGTTCAGCACCGGCACCGGTCGGCGTTTGGCCATCAGCAGTTCGTTGACGCCGCTGCCGGCGCCGCCCATGATGGCGTTCTCTTCCAGCGTCACCAGCGTTTCATGGCTGGCGGCCAGCTCGAGCACCAACTGCTCGTCCAGCGGCTTGACGAAGCGCATGTCGACCAGCGTGGCGTTGAGCGCTTCCGCCGCTTGCGCGGCCTCCGGCAGCAGTGTGCCGAAGTTGAGAATGGCGATCTTTTCCCCCTGGCGGCGCACCACGCCTTTGCCGATCGGCAGCATGCTGAGCGGCTCCAGCGCCGCGCCGGTGCCGGTGCCGCGCGGATAGCGCACGGCGCTCGGGCCGGCATTGTAGTGATAGCCGGTATACAGCATCTGGCGGCATTCGTTTTCGTCGCTCGGCGTCATGATCACCATGGTCGGGATGCAGCGCATGAACGACAGATCGAACGCCCCCTGGTGGGTCTGGCCGTCGGCGCCGACGATGCCGCCGCGATCGATGGCGAACATCACCGGCAGGTTCTGGATCGCCACATCGTGGATCAGCTGATCGTAGGCGCGTTGCAGGAAGGTGGAATAGATCGCTACCACCGGCTTGTAGCCGCCGATCGCCAGCCCGGCGGCGAAGGTGACCGCGTGCTGCTCGGCGATCGCCACATCAAAATATTGCTGCGGGTAGTCGCGGGAGAACTGCACCATGCCGGAGCCTTCGCGCATCGCTGGCGTGATCGCCATCAGCGAGCTGTCTTTGGCGGCGGTTTCACACAGCCAGTCGCCGAAGATTTTCGAATAGGTCGGCAGACCGCCGGCGCTTTTCGGCAGCGTGCCGCTGGCGGGATCGAACTTCGGCACCGCGTGGAAGCTGATCGGATCCTTTTCCGCCGGCGCGTAACCGCGGCCTTTCTTGGTCATGATGTGCAACAGCTGCGGGCCTTTCAGATCGCGCATGTTTTTCAACGTGGCGACCAGCCCCTGCACGTCGTGCCCGTCTACCGGGCCGATGTAGTTGAAGCCCAGCTCTTCGAACAGCGTGCCCGGCACCACCATGCCTTTCAGGTGCTCTTCGGTGCGTTTCACCAGCTCCTTGATCGGCGGCACGCCGGCCAGCACTTTCTTGCCGCCTTCGCGTAGGGTGGAATAAAGCTTGCCGGACAGCAGCTGCGCCAGATGGTTGTTCAGCGCGCCGACGTTTTCCGAGATCGACATCTCGTTGTCGTTCAGCACCACCAGCATGTCCGGATTGATGTCGCCGGCGTGGTTCATCGCTTCGAACGCCATGCCGGCGGTGATGGCGCCATCGCCGATCACGCACACCGTGCGGCGGCCTTTGCCTTCACGCTCCGCCGCCACCGCCATGCCGAGGCCGGCGCTGATCGAGGTTGACGAATGGCCGACCGACAGAACGTCGTATTCGCTTTCGGCGCGCCACGGGAAGGGGTGCAAGCCGTTCTTTTGCCGGATAGTGGCGATCCGGTCGCGGCGACCGGTCAGAATTTTGTGCGGGTAGGCCTGGTGGCCGACGTCCCACACCAGATGATCGAACGGCGTGTTGTAGACGAAATGCAACGCCACCGTCAGTTCGACGGTACCCAGCCCGGAGGCAAAGTGGCCGCTGGAGCGACTGACGCTGTTCAGCAGATATTGCCGCAGCTCATCGCACAGCTTCGGCAAGCTCTCTTTGGGCAGTGAGCGGAGTTCCTCGGGGTTTTCCGCTAGCGCCAGGGTTGGGTATTTGGCTATATCAAGACTCATTCGATACTCATATCAGAGGAGTTAACGTCACACGTTAATTGTCGCGTTCAATAATGAAGCTGGCTAACGCTCGCAATGGCGCTGTGTTATAAGATTGCGCTGCCAAAGTGTCTAATGCAGCTAATGCTTCCTGATAGAGATCCCACGCTTTTGCTTTCGCGCTGTCAAGCCCGAGTAACGCCGGGTAGGTACTCTTTCCGTGTTGTTGGTCCGCTCCCTGGCGCTTGCCGATCTTTTCAGTCTCGCCGACAACGTCCAAAATGTCATCCTGCACCTGGAACGCCAGGCCGACCGCGGC
Source organism: Serratia sp. EC4 (assembly GCF_059652115.1). Classification (NCBI taxonomy): domain Bacteria; kingdom Pseudomonadati; phylum Pseudomonadota; class Gammaproteobacteria; order Enterobacterales; family Yersiniaceae; genus Serratia; species Serratia sp. EC4. Next base: position 132,179 of record NZ_JBNIDE010000002.1, read on the forward strand.
GGCGTAACGATCCAGCTGCGGCAGCGCCGCTCGCCCGGCTTCGCCTGCGCTCAGCGCGCCCAGACGCACCGCCGCGCGGATCAGCGCGCCGGTTTTGTGGCGGTGGATCTGTTCCAGCGCCTGCAGATCAACGCGCTTGCCTTCAGCTTCCAGATCCAGCGATTGGCCGCCGCACATGCCGGCTACGCCGCTTGCGGTCGCCAGTTCGGAAACCATCGCCAGCCGATCGCGCAGCGCCACGTCAGGCATCTCGGCATCGGCCAGGATCGAAAACGCCAGCGTTTGCAGCGCATCGCCGGCCAGGATCGCGTTGGCTTCACCGAATTTAATGTGGCAGGTCGGCTGGCCGCGGCGCAGATCGTCGTCGTCCATCGCCGGCAGATCGTCATGGATCAGCGAGTAGGCGTGAATGCATTCCACCGCCGCCGCCGGCGCATCCAGGTTGCTCAGCGACACGCCGAACATCTGGCCGGTGGTGTAGACCAGGAACGGGCGCAGGCGCTTGCCGCCCAGCAAGGCGCCATGACGCATCGCCGCCACCATGTTGCCGTCGTTGAACGGCAGCGGGGCGATGAAGTCCAGCAGCGCGCGATCGGCGCGCTGGCGGAAAATCTGCAGTTGATCGGCAAAAGCGGCCGATGGGGCGATCTCAGACATGTCGGTTACTCGGCATCCGGTGTGAAAGGCGCCAGCGCCGCATCGTCGGCGCTGTCGTTAAGAAGTATCTGCACACGCTGTTCCGCCTGTTGCAGTTTCTGCTGGCCTTGGCGCGCCAGCTGCACGCCGCGTTCGAATTCGTTCAGCGCGTCTTCCAGCGGCAGTTCGCCCGACTCCAGACGCGTCACGATGCTTTCCAGCTCGCCGAGGGCGCTTTCAAAGCTGGCTGTTTGCTCTGTACTGGCTGATTGTGCTGGTTTTTTCGGCATAATTTTCTTTTTACGTCATCATGTGAACCGTGGCGCCAGAGCCTATCCTAGCGGATCTTGATTAGCAAATCATGGCGCTCATGTGTGGTTTTGTGCGCAGAGCGCGGCGATATGGTGATATACTCCGCGCCGTAATTCTTATCTGACAACAAAGACCGCCATGAAGTTTATCATTAAATTGTTCCCGGAAATCACCATCAAGAGCCAATCTGTGCGCTTGCGCTTTATCAAGATTCTCTCGACCAATATTCGCAACGTCCTGAAGCAGTATGATGAAACGCTGGCGGTCGTCCGTCACTGGGATCATATCGAAGTTCGCGCCAAAGATGAAAACCAGCGGCCGATCATCGCCGACGCGCTGACGCGCATTCCCGGCATCCACCATATTCTGGAAGTGGAAGATCGCGCTTACACCGACATCCATCACATCTTCGAGCAGACGCTGGAAGCCTACCGCGCCCAGCTGGAAGGCAAAACCTTCTGCGTGCGCGTCAAGCGCCGCGGCAAGCAGGCGTTCAATTCGCAGGACGTGGAGCGTTACGTCGGCGGCGGCCTGAACCAGCATATCGAGAGCGCGCGCGTTAATCTTACCCGCCCGCAGGTCACGGTAAATCTGGAGATTGAAGACGACAAGCTGATGCTGGTCAAACGCCGCCTCGAAGGCATCGGCGGTTACCCGGTCGGCACCCAGGAAGACGTGATGTCGCTGATTTCCGGCGGTTTCGATTCGGGCGTGTCCAGCTACATGCTGATGCGTCGCGGCTGCCGCGTGCACTTCTGCTTCTTTAACCTGGGCGGCGCCGCGCACGAGATCGGCGTGAAGCAGGTGGCGCACTATCTGTGGAACCGCTTCGCCAGTTCGCACAAGGTGCGCTTCGTCGCCATCGACTTCGAACCGGTGGTGGGCGAGATCCTGGAGAAGGTCGACGACGGCCAGATGGGCGTGGTGCTCAAGCGCATGATGGTGCGCGCCGCTTCGCAAGTGGCCGAACGCTACGGCGTGCAGGCGCTGGTAACCGGTGAAGCGCTGGGGCAGGTGTCCAGCCAGACGCTGACCAACCTGCGCTTGATCGATAACGCGTCCGATACGCTGATCCTGCGTCCGCTGATCTCGCACGATAAAGAGCACATCATCAAACTGGCGCGTGAAATCGGCACCGAAGACTTCGCCAAAACCATGCCGGAATACTGCGGCGTGATTTCGAAGAGCCCGACGGTAAAAGCCGTCAAGGCCAAGATTGAAGAGGAAGAAAGCCACTTCGATTTCAGCATTCTCGATCGGGTGGTGAGCGAGGCGAAGAACGTTGATATTCGCTCCATCGCCGAGCAGGCGCAGGAGCAGGTGACCGAGGTAGAAACCGTTGCGGCCTTCGGCGCCGATGAGGTGATCCTGGATATCCGTTCCAACGACGAGCAGGAAGAGAAGCCGCTGCAGCTGGAACAGGTTGAAGTGAAAGCGTTGCCGTTCTACAAGCTGAGCACCCAATTCGGCGATCTGGACCAAAGCAAAACCTACCTGCTGTACTGCGAGCGCGGCGTGATGAGCCGTCTGCAGGCGTTGTACCTGCTGGAGCAGGGCTTCAGCAACGTGAAGGTTTATCGCCCGTAACGCGCGGAGCGCCATAAACGAGAAGGGCTGAACCGATGTTCAGCCCTTTTTTTATCGGCAAGCCGCTCAGTCGCGGAAATCGTACATTCCCGGGATCAGCACCAGCTGCGCGGCGATCTCCGCCGCTTTGGCCTTGCCGAGCAGCAGGTCTATCAGCTTCAGCGCGAACTCCATCGCGGTGCCCGGCCCCTGGCTGGTGAGCAGGTTGACGCGCGCGTCGTACACCACGCGGCGCTCCATCCATTTTTCCGCCGGTATCTGGTCTTTCAGGCCCGGGAAGCCGGTCATGTTGCCGACCGGGAACAGATCGTGGTGCTGCAGCACCAGCGCCGGCGCCGCACAGATGGCGGCGACGATGTTCCCCTGCAGGTGCATCTGCCGCACTTTTTCCACCAGCAACGGGCTGTCGCGGAAGCATTCTGCGCCTTTCAGGCCGCCGGGCAGCACGATGGCGTCGAAAGGCTCATCGACGATCGCCACCAGCGGCGCATCGGCCAGCAGTTTGACGCCGCGTGAACAGACGATAGTCAGCTCGCCGTCGCCGGCGACGCTGGCCGTAGTGACTTTTACGCCCGCCCGCACCAGCAGATCGATGGTGGTGACGGCTTCGGTTTCTTCGCTACCAGGTGCCAGGCAAACCAGCGCCGATACGCTCATATTCATTTTCCTTTCGTTTAATCAATTCAAACAGCCGCGCATTCTCCGGCAGCGTGAGGCCGTGGCTGCGCGCGCGGCGCAGCAGGTAGCCGGTGATGTAGTCGATCTCGGTGTGTCGCTGGCTGCGGATATCCTGCAGCATCGACGAAACGTTGTCGGCGGTGCTGTGGATCACGTCCATCACATATTGCATCAGGCCTTCGCAGGAGGTGTGGTAGCCCTCCATCGCCATCACGCTGGCGACTTCACGACACAGCGCTTCGATTTGCTCCGGGTAGCGCTGCAGATCGCCGTTGCGACAGCCGTACAGCGCCGTCAGCGGGTTGATTACGCAGTTGACCGCCAGCTTGCGCCAGTTGGCCGAGGCGATATTGTTGTGCCAGGCAACGTCAGGCAAAGCCTGATGCAGCACTTCCGCCAGGTGGCTGAGCTGTTGGGCGGCCGGCGAGGTTGGGCCGATGTGGGTGATGCCGGTGGCGACGTGGATAATGGTGCTGCCTTCGTGGCGCGCGGCGTGGGTGGTGGTGCCCTGCAGGATGGGCTGGCCGTTTGGCGGCAGTTCCTCCTGGGTGCCCATGCCGTTATGCAACAGCAAAATGGCGCACTGAGGGTTCAGCTTCGGCAGCAGCGCGCTGACCGCACTGGACACCTGCCAGGCTTTCAGCGTCACCAGCAGCAGCTCGCTCTGCGCGAGGTGCTCAGGATCGTTGGTGGGCAAATTGCGATTAAACGAGACGCCTTCCGGCTCGATCACGTTCACGGCGCAAAAAGGCTGCGGCACTCTTAGCCATCCCTGTACATCGTGGCCCTGCTGATACAGCCGGGAGAGCCACAGTTGTCCGAGCGCGCCGCAACCAAGAATGGTTATTTTCATTCAGTCTCCTTGGAAACACGGGAATACCGCTCAATTACCGTGATTTAACTATAGGTTTTATGGCAGCCTGAAGCGCTATCCCTGCGTGCGTTCAGCAGATTTTGTCTGAGGCGGCAAAGCGGTTATCATGCTCGGCATCAAAATCGCCTAAGCTATTAGGCACTCATTCAGGAGGAAGAAGTATGCCATCTTTCGACATCGTTTCCGAAATTGATATGCAGGAAGTGCGTAACGCCGTTGAGAACGCCACCCGCGATCTCGGCACCCGCTGGGATTTTCGCAACGTGCCGGCCAGCTTTGAGCTAAACGAGAAAAACCAAAGCATTAAGGTTGCCACCGAGTCTGATTTTCAGGTGCAGCAGCTGCTCGACATTCTGCGCGAAAAGCTGAGCAAGCGCAGCATCGACGGCGCCGCGCTGGAGATCCCGGAAGAGTTTACCCATAGCGGTAAAACCTACAGCGTGGAAGCCAAGCTGAAGCAGGGGATTGAAACCTCTGTAGCGAAGAAAATCGTCAAGCTGATCAAAGACAGCAAGCTGAAGGTGCAGGCGCAGATCCAGGGCGAAGAAGTGCGGGTGACCGGCAAATCACGCGACGACTTGCAGAGCGTGATGGCGCTGGTGCGCGGCGGCGATCTGGGGCAGCCGTTCCAGTTCAAGAACTTCCGCGATTAATCTCGACGGGGCCGGCATTGCCGGCCCCGTTTCTTTACAGCGAATTGACCAGCGCTTCCAACTGACCGCGATTGGTCTGCTTGGTGTCCACCTTGACGTAGGCGCTACGCTCTTCCGGCACCACGATCGCCTCGGCCACGCCGGGCTGCGCCTTCAGGCGGCTTTCCAGCGCCGAATCCTTCACCGCCAGTTCCGACAGCGTAATGCGCAGGCTGCTGACATACGGCGGCTCTTTCATGGTGCTGCTGATCAGGAACCAGACGGCGGCCAACACGGCACCAGCGATAAACACCAAGCCTGCCCCCTGTAAACCGTACAGCCAGCCGCCGAGGCTGCCGCCGATCGCCACGCCGATAAACTGGCTGGTGGAGTAGACCCCCATCGCGGTGCCTTTGTAGCCGGCCGGTGACTCTTTGCTGATTAGCGAAGGCAGAATGGCTTCCATCACGTTGAAGGCCATAAAGAACAGCTGTACGCCGGCGATGATGCCCCACAGGCGCGCGCCGGAGAGCCACAGCAGCACTTCGGCGCAAAACAGCACCGCCACGCAGCCCATAAACACCTGCTTCATGCGGCGATACTTTTCGGCATAGATGATGAACGGCACTACGGCGGCGAACGACACCAGCATGGTCACCAGGTAGACGATCCAGTGTTCGCTGGCCGCCAGCCCGGCTTTCTCCATCGCCAGCGGCAGCGCCACGAAGCTCGACATCAGCAGGATATGCAGGCACATGATGCCGACGTTGAGCTTCAGCAGGCGCGAGTTGCTCAGCACTTTGCGGAAGCTGCCGCGCACGATGCTGGACTCGCGGTTCAACAGATGGGTATCGGCGGAAGGCACTACTGCCAGAGTGATGACGATGCCGGCCAGCGCCAGCACGGCGATCATCCAGAACAACGCATGTAAGCCAAAGGCATGAGTGATGATAGGGCCCAGAACCATGGCGATGGCGAAGGTGATGCCAAAGCTGACGCCGATAAACGCCATCGCTTTGGTGCGGTTCTGCTCGCGGGTCAGATCGGAGAGCAGCGCCATTACCGCGGCGGCGATGGCGCCGGAGCCTTGCAACGCGCGGCCGAGGATCACGCCCCAGATAGAGTCAGTGACCGCGGCGATCACGCTGCCGAGGGCAAAAATCAGCAGGCCGCCGACGATCAGCGGCTTGCGGCCGATGCGATCGGACACCAGGCCGAACGGGATCTGAAACACCGCCTGCGCCAGGCCGTAGATGCCGATGGCGATGCCGATCAGCGCTTCGCTGGCGCCGTTGAGCGCCATGCCGTAGGTGGTCAGCACCGGCAATACCATAAACATGCCGAGCATGCGCAGGGAGAATACGGTGCCCAATCCCCAGGTAGCGCGGCGCTCCTGCGGGGTCATTGAATTATCGTTCACATCAAACCTCGGTAAAAACCATGCCATCAGACGTTGAGACAGCGCCTGATGGCATGATTTCTGTAAAGCTGCGTCATTTTAGTGTGCGGGGCAGGGGGGGTAAATCGAATGTTGTTTAACAGATATTACAGTTTGGCCGCTTTTCGGCGTGACAAATAAAATGGGCCGCAAAAGCGGCCCATTCACAGATGATTTGGTTTACCAAACGTAGGTCACCAGCGCTTCAGGCGCCGCCGTGGCGCTGAAGTCGATCGACATCATCACGCTCAGCGAGGTGATGGCGACGATGGAGAACACGAACAGTTTACGCGCCCAGACGCTGTCGTTTTCGGTCTTGTAACCGCGCAGCGCCATGCCCAGCCACCATACGCTCACCGCCGCAGCGACGATCAGGTACTTGTAGCCGGCATAACCTACCAGGGTCAGCATCAGCGTGGCGATCATAAATGCCAGGATGTAGACCGTGATGTGGTTCTTGGCGACGGAAATGCCTTTCACCACCGGCAGCACCGGAATGTTGGCCGCCTGGTAATCTTTAAAGCGGAAGATAGCGATCGCATAAGAATGCGGCATCTGCCACAGGCTAAAGATAGCCAGCAGGATCAACGCGCCGGCGTCGAACTCGTTGGTCACCGCGCAGTAGCCGATAACCGGCGGCGCGGCGCCCGACAGGCTGCCGATCAGCGTGCCGTAGACCGAATGGCGTTTCATGTACAGGCTGTAAACGCCGACATAAACCACGAAGCCCATCACCGCCAGCCACATGGCCAGCGGGTTGGCCGCGATATACAGCAACGCGAAGCCCGCAATACCCAACACGGTCGCATAAACCAGGGTGACACTCGGCGCGATCAGGCCTTTTACCAGCACCCGATTCTTCGTTCTCTCCATTTTCTTGTCGATGTCGCGGTCGATGTAGTTATTAAACACACAGCCCGACGCGACCACCAACGAGACACCCACCAGGGTGGCGAGAAACAGGGGATAGTCGATGCTCCCTTTGGAAGCGAGCAGGAATCCCCCAACGACAGAAATTAAATTGCCGAAAATAATTCCTGGTTTAGTGACTTGCAGGTATTGCTTAATCATCACGTGCAGCTCAGCTCTTAATCGACCATCATATTGATGTTGAGGTTGTACATAATCCAGAGTGAACCTACAACAACGATACCGATGATCATAGCGGTGAACAGCAATGCCACCAGGTTCCAGCGCTCTTCCGATGAGGTGTTCATGTGCAGGAAGTAAACCAGGTGAACAATCACCTGGATAACCGCCATACCGACAACAACCGCCAGGATGGTGGAATGAGAGGCGGAGCCGTTCATTACCATCGCAAATGGAATTACCGTCAGGATGATCGACAGGATAAAGCCGATCAGGTATGACTTCACGCTGCCGTGGCTTGCGCCGCCGTGAGAGGTTTCATGGGATGAATGGCTCATTACATAACCCCCAGCAGGTAGACAACGGTAAATACGCAGATCCAGACCACGTCCAGGAAGTGCCAGAACAGGCTCAGGCACATCAGGCGGGTTTTGTTGGTCGCGGTCAGGCCGAACTTGCTCACCTGAATCATCAGCACGATGATCCAAATCAGGCCGGAAGTCACGTGCAGACCGTGGGTGCCGACCAGCGCGAAGAAGCTGGACAGGAACGCGCTGCGATCCGGACCGAAGCCTTCGGCGATCAGGTGATGGAATTCATAGATTTCCATCGCCACGAAGCCCAGACCAAACAGGAAGGTCAGGAACAACCAGGTGTTTACACCGCCAACTTTACCCTTGTTCATGGCGATCATCGCCATGCCGTAGGTGATGGAGCTGAACAACAGCAGGAAAGTTTCGACCAGGACAAACTTCAGGTCGAAGATGTCTTTGCCTGAGGGACCGCCAGCGGTCCCGTTCACCAGGACTGCATAAGTCGCGAACAAGCTCGCAAACAAAATACAGTCGCTCATCAGGTAGATCCAGAATCCGAAGACTTTGGTCTCTCCCGCGTCGTGGTGCCCATGCTCTGCATGGGCTGCGTTATGATTGGTCAGAGTTTCAGTTGACATGGTTCACGCCTGCTTTACGGATTTGTTCGTAGTGTTGGTTCTCAATGCGCTCGATTTCATCAACCTGCACATAGTAGTCAACATCGTGATCGAAGCTCTTGCCGATCCAGACAACGATCATACCGATGAAGCCGGCCAGAGCCATCCACCAGATTTCCCAAATCATTGCGAAACCGAATACCAGGCTGAAGAAGGCGATGATAACGCCGGCGCCGGTGTTCTTAGGCATATGAATCGGTTCGTATTTAGCCGGTTTCTTATACGCTTCGCCTTTTTCTTTCATGTCCCAGAATTCATCACGGTCATGAATCTGCGGCACTACGGCAAAGTTATAGAACGGCGGTGGAGACGAGGTTGACCACTCCAGAGTACGAGCACCCCATGGGTCACCGGTCAGATCGCGGTTCTGTTCGCGGTCACGGATACTGACGAAGATCTGGGTCAGCTGGCACAGGATGCCGCAGGCGATCAGCGCCGCACCGCCGGCTGCAACCAGCAGCAGAGGGTGGAACTCAGGGTTGATGTTCTGGCTGATACGACGGGTCATGCCCATAAAGCCCAATGCGTACAGCGGCATGAAGGCGGTGAAGAAGCCGATGATCCAGAACCAGAACGCGCGGATGCCCCATTTTTCGTTCAGCGTGAAGCCGAAGGATTTCGGGAACCAGTAGGTCAGGCCCGCGAAGCAACCGAACACCACGCCGCCGATGATGACGTTGTGGAAGTGTGCGATCAGGAACAGGCTGTTGTGCAGCACGAAGTTCGCGCCCGGCACCGCCAGCAGAACGCCGGTCATACCACCCACGGAGAAGGTGATGATGAAGCCAACGGTCCACAGCATCGCGGAGTTGAGCTTGATACGGCCCTGATACATGGTGAACAGCCAGTTGAAGATTTTCACCCCGGTCGGGATGGAAATGATCATGGTGGCGATACCGAAGAAGGCGTTAACGTTCGCGCCGGACCCCATGGTGAAGAAGTGGTGCAGCCAGACGATGAACGACAGAACGGTGATCGCGATGGTTGCCCATACCAGTGAGGTATAGCCGAACAGGCGTTTTCTGGAGAAGGTCGCGGTGACTTCGGAGAACACGCCGAACACCGGCAGAACCAGGATATACACCTCTGGGTGACCCCAGGCCCAAATCAGGTTGATGTACATCATCATGTTGCCGCCCATATCATTGGTGAAGAAATGGGTGCCCAGATAGCGATCCAGGGTCAGCAGCGCGATGGTGACGGTCAGAATTGGGAAAGAAACGATGATCAGGACGTTGGTACACAGCGCCGCCCAGGTGAACACCGGCATCTTCATCATAGGCATGCCAGGGGCACGCATCTTCAGAATGGTGGCGAAGAAGTTCACGCCGGTCAGCAGGGTACCCAGACCGGAAATCTGCAGACTCCAGATCCAGTAATCGACCCCGACGCCAGGACTGTACTCTTTACCCGACAGCGGCGGATACGCCAGCCAACCGGTCTGAGCGAATTCACCGACCCCCAGGGAGATGTTGATCAGCACAACGCCCACCACGAAGAACCAGAAGCTCAGGGAGTTCAGGAACGGGAAGGCGACGTCGCGCGCACCGATTTGCAGCGGCACCACGACGTTCATCAGGCCGACCACGAAAGGCATCGCCATGAAGAAGATCATGATAACGCCGTGCGCGGTGAAGATCTGGTCGTAGTGGTGCGGCGGCAGGAACCCGGCTTCGCCGGCGGACGCCAACGCCTGCTGGCTACGCATCATGATGGCGTCGGCGAAGCCGCGCAGCAACATGACCATCGCCACGATGATGTACATGATACCAATTTTTTTATGGTCGACCGAAGTCAGCCATTCGCTCCACAGCCACTTCCATTTGCCGAAATACGTCAGCAGCGCCAGCACTGCCAGGCCCCCGACAATAATTGCGGCTACGGTGACCATGATGATCGGTTCGTGGTACGGAACCGCATCAAGTGTTAATTTTCCCAACATCAGTTATTCCTCGGCTCCGGCGTGAGCAGCATGTTCACCCATGTCCATACCTTGGCTCATGTCCATGCCTTCGTGCGCGCCAGCGCCCTTGTGCATATCCATGTCGCCCATGAATTTGGCAATTGTTTCTTTGAACAAATTCGGTTTGACAGCGGCAAAGTACTCAACCGGGTTGTTTTCACTCGGCTCTGCCAGTTTGTTAAAGTCGTCGGTGGTGTTCAGGTTTTTAGACGATGCCTTCACCTTGGCCACCCACTGATCGAAGTCGCCTTCGGTCGGGGTAACGATCGCGGTGAATTTCATACCGGAGAAGCCTGCGCCGCTGTAGCTGCTGGAGATGCCTTTGTAGGCACCGGCTTCGTTGCCGATCAGGTGCAGTTTGGTCTGCATGCCGGCCATCGCATAAATCTGTCCACCCAACTGCGGGATAAAGAACGAGTTCATTACCGAGTTAGAGGTGATCTTGAATTCGACTGGAACATCTTTCGGGAAAGCCAGCTCATTAACGGTCGCAATGCCTTGTTCCGGGTAGATGAACAGCCATTTCCAGTCGAGCGACACCACTTCGATCGTCATCGGCTTCTTGTCGGTGACAATCGGCTTGAACGGATCGAGTTCGTGGGTGGTCTTCCAGGTAATGGTGCCAAGGATGGCGATGATAATGATAGGAATGGTCCAGACGACCGCTTCGATCTTGTTGGAGTGGGCCCAGTTCGGACTGTACTTGGCGTCTTTGTTGGAAGCGCGATACTTCCAGGCAAAGGCGAACGCCATGAAGATAACTGGCACCACTACGATCAACATCAACGCGATTGCAGTGATAATCAGTGTCCGTTGCTCAACACCAATTGCTCCTTTGGGATTCATCAAAACCATATCGCAGCCACTGAGCAATACAGTGCCTGCGATTAATGACAGCATCCCAATACTTTTATTGTATTTCTTAAGTCTCATCTAACGACCTCAATAACAAAGGCTCAATTGTCGTTTCATGTGTGCGGGCATTTTACGGGAAGGTTGCAGTACTGTAAACATGCTTAAGGGAGTGTCAGCGGCTTGTTGACACTTTCTGTTAAGGGGGTCACAGATGTAACCCTGCGTGACAATTTACCAATGACAACAACGCGTTGGCACGCTGAATCGTGACGAGCAGCCCGTATGTTAAGGAAAACTAAAGGTATGATGAATTTGGCGAAGAAATGCGCGGCGGGGAAATACGCAGAAAAGGTTTATTTAATGTAAAATAATTGTGTCTTAAAGGTGAATTTAATTTTATTTCCGAGCGCGGCAGTCGGATAAAAAAATAATTTCCGCGCCGATTATCTTTTTTTACCGAAATAAATATACCCCCGGATCGCTTTTTTTTCGGCCGGCGAAATCACCGGCCGTTCAGATTATGCCAAACGGGTGCGGCGCAGGGCGAGGTAATCCAACGTACTGCCCATTGCGACGCCGAGCAGGCTCAGCGCGGCGCCGACCTGCAGCAGCCGATCGGCCAACTGCGGGGCCTGCGTCCACTCCAGCGCATTGGCGATAAGCAACAGCAACCACAGGCCCAACAGCGAACAGCCTAGCGTCAGCAAGCGCAGTGCCCAACGGTAAGATTCTGAAAACTCGGTGCGCGGCATAAAATTGCCATGCTGCTGGGTGTGCTCCAGCGTCTGACGACAGATACCGAGCAGCAGCAAGCCGGGCAGGGCAGCGGCGATAGAGAACAGGTAGAACAACGGCCAACCGTGGGCTTCGACGAACCAACCGGCGATCGGACCGACATAGACACGCCCTACGGCGGACAGCGCCGACAGCAGCGCGAACTGGGTGGCGGAGAACGACCGGTTGCACAGCGTCATCAGCAACGCCACGAAGGCCGCGGTGCCCATGCCGCCACACAGATTTTCGAGGAAGATGGCGCTGCCCATGGTGAGCAGGCTCTTGTCGGTCACCGCCAGGATCCAATACCCGAGATTGGAGACCGCCTGCAGGACGCCGAACAGCATCAGCGCGCGGAACAGGCTGAGACGCTGCATCAGCACGCCGCCGAACAGGGCGCCGACGATGGTCGCGAACAGGCCGAGGGTTTTGTTCACCAGCCCGACTTCACCGGCGTCGAACCCCACGCCGCGGATCAGGAAGGTGGTGCTCAGGCTGCCGGCGAAAGCGTCGCCCATTTTGTACATCACGATCAGCAGCAGGATCAGCCAGGCGTTGTTGCGGCCGAAAAAATCGCGCAGCGGCGCGACGACCGCCTGTTCCATGGTGCGCGGCGCCGGGATGTTTTCGTCCGGCTCAGGCGCCAGCAGCGTGGCGGCCACGCCGATCAGCATCAACCCGGCCATCAGCCAGTAGGTGGTTTGCCAGCCGAAATAGCGATCCGCCAGCCACAGCGCCAGGCCGCCGGAAACCAGCATCGCCAGCCGATAACCCAGCACCGAGATCGCCGCGCCCGTGCCCCGTTCTTCGGCTTTCAGCAGATCGGTTTTATAGGCGTCGAACACAATATCTTGCGAGGCGGAGCAGAACGCCACCAGCACCGCCAACGCCGCCAGCCACCACAGGTGCTGCGCGGGCTGCATAAAGCCCATCGCCACAATCGCCGCCACCAGCAACAGCTGGCTGATCAGCAGCCAACCGCGCCGCCGCCCGAGAAACGGCGGGGTATAGCGGTCCATGAACGGCGACCAGAGGAATTTGAAGACGTAGGCCTGGCCCACCAGTGAGAAGATGCCGATGGTTTTCAGATCGATATTTTCGACGGTCATCCAGGCTTGCAGCGTGCCGGAGGTCAATGCCAGCGGCAGACCCGACGCGAAGCCCAGCAGCAGCAGAATGGCGGAGTTACGCTGGGTGAAGATGTTCAAATAGTGTTTCGACATGAGTTCCCTGTCTGCGCCGCCCGATCCGCCGGGCGGCACAAGGCGCGGCGATTAACGCGCGTTTTGCTTGATGAAATCGTTGACGCTGGTGTCCTGAGCCATGTCGGCGATCACGTCGCCCAGCACGGAGTTGACGGCGTCGGTGATCTTCTCGTTGGTCGCCGTGAAGGCGCCCTGCACGTTATAGGTCGAGCGGTAATTCTTCACCTGTTTGTTGCCGTTCTTCGCCTGGGCGATGATCGAGATGTCGGCTTTGGTGGTGATGTTGTAGCGCAGGTTACCTTCGGCGACGTCCGCGTACAGATTATTGACGACGATTTGCAGCGCCACCGGGCCGTCGGCGCCGATCATGTAGCCACGTGCGCCCATCTGTTTCTCCAGCACTTCCTGCAGCAGGAAACGCAGATCGCGCGATGGCGTCAGCGTGACCAGCTGGCCGTCGCGGTTCACCTTGGCCAGCGCCTGGTCGGTGCGCTGATCCGCGCCGTTGATGCTGACAGTGATGCCCTGCAGGGTAGGATCCTGCTGCGGCAGAACGATTTTCGGCGTGACGTTCAGGGTGTTGCTGCTGGTCGCGCAGCCGGCCAGCAGCAGGGCGGCCAGCAAAGGAAGACAAAGTTTCTTTAACATGTTTTCTGTCTCATTCTCGATGGATTTAGCAATAATCAGAGCGGGATAGCCGACAACAAATTGCCGACATCATAGCATCGCCGCCGTGCGGTGGAAGCGCGGAAGGCGCCTGAGTGACAAATTTTTACCTGCCGTTGATAAAAACACGCTTTTTTGGCCCGCTCAATCGGATAATCCCCCAAGCGGCGGGGATGGTGCTCATCATTTGACCGCAGAAAAGAGAAATTTGTCCCGGCGATGGTCTAAACGGGGGAAAACCGGCTAATATTGAACTAGATGGGCACGGTCCTCTGCCGGTGTTGTAAGGAGATCCTATGATTCGCGAGCAAATAGAAGCAAAGTTAAGGGCGGCGTTTGAGCCCGCGTATCTGGAAGTCGTTGATGAAAGCTATCGTCATAACGTTCCGGCGGGTTCAGAAAGCCATTTCAAAGTGGTATTGGTCAGCGATCGCTTCGTCGGCGAACGTTTTTTGACGCGCCACCGCTCCATCTACGGCGTATTGTCGGAGGAGCTGGCGGACGGCGTACACGCGCTGGCGCTGCATACCTATACGCTCAAAGAGTGGGAAGGTCTGCAGGATACCGTGCCGGCCTCGCCGCCGTGCCGCGGCGCGGGCACGCTGGCCTGAGGGGGAAATTTTCAGGTATCAGTGGAACTTTGCCCTTGAATTAGGGTATTACTACTGACGAATTTTGAAACGGCCTGCGGGCCGTTTCTGTTTTTGACGACGACACGGCCGACGCGCAATGTGGCCAACGTTCGGTCTGTTTTGGCGGCCTTTTGGCGATCGAATCGGCAAAAGTGTGAGTTTTAGCGCGCCTGCGCCGCCTAGCTTTCCTCGACTCGCCACGCATGCGCCGCTATAATGTCGCGTCTTATTTTTCCGGAATGGTTTCGGGACGCTTCTGTCATCAGGGAACTCGGTTCTTATCTGTAGCCGTCCTGGTTCTTGGAACGGAGTTGACCGAGCACTGTGATTTTTTTGAGGTAACAAGATGCAAGTTTCAGTAGAAACCACTCAAGGCCTTGGGCGCCGTCTCTCTATTACTGTACCGGCTGATACTATCAAGCAGGCGGTGAAGAAAGAGCTGATCAACGCAGCGAAAAGCGTGCGTATCGACGGCTTCCGCAAAGGCAAAGTGCCGATGAACATCGTGGAACAGCGTTACGGCGCCTCTGTTCGTCAGGACGTGCTGGGCGAAGCGATGCAGCGCAGCTTCGTTGACGCGATCATCAAAGAAAAGATTAATCCGGCCGGCGCACCAAACTACGTGCCGGGCGAGTACAAAGAAGGTGAAGACTTCACTTTCGCCGTTGAGTTCGAAGTGTATCCAGAAGTTGAGCTGAAAGGCCTGGAAAACATCGAAGTTGAAAAACCCGTAGTTGAAGTGAACGACGAAGACGTCGACGCGATGCTGGATACCCTGCGCAAGCAGCAGGCAACCTGGAAAGAAACCGATCGCGCAGCGGAAGCTGAAGATCGCGTGACCGTTGACTTCACCGGTTCTATCGACGGTGAAGAGTTCGAAGGCGGCAAAGCGTCCGACTTCGTGCTGGCAATGGGCCAGGGCCGCATGATCCCAGGCTTCGAAGAAGGTCTGGTTGGTCACAAAGCGGGCGAAGAGTTCTCCATCGACGTGAACTTCCCGGAAGACTACCACGCGGAAAACCTGAAGGGCAAAGCGGCCAAATTCGCTATCGTGCTGAAGAAAGTTGAAGAGCGCGAGCTGCCGGAACTGACCGAAGAGTTCATCAAGCGTTTCGGCGTGGCGGACGGTTCCGTTGCCGGCCTGCGCACCGAAGTTCGCAAGAACATGGAGCGCGAGCTGAAAGGCGCGGTGCGTAACCGCATCAAGTCTCAGGCGATCGACGGCCTGGTGAGCGCGAACGAAATCGACGTGCCTGCTGCCCTGATCGACGGCGAAATCGACGTGCTGCGTCGTCAGGCTGCACAGCGTTTCGGCGGCAACGAGAAGCAAGCGCTGGAACTGCCACGCGAACTGTTCGAAGAGCAAGCGAAACGCCGCGTAGTGGTTGGCCTGCTGCTGGGCGAAGTGATCAGCACCAACGATCTGAAAGCTGACGAAGACCGCGTGAAGACGCTGATCGAAGAAATGGCTTCTGCCTACGAAGATCCAAGCGAAGTCATCGAGTTCTACAGCAAAAACAAAGAGCTGATGAACAACATGCGCAACGTGGCTCTGGAAGAGCAAGCGGTTGAAGCCCTGCTGGCAAAAGCGAAAGTGACTGAAAAAGCCACTACCTTCAGCGAGCTGATGAACCAGACTCAACAGGCGTAATGCCGGCGTGCCGGGCGCGATGAACGGCGCCCCCGGTTTCGCCTGGCGAACCGGCGCACGATGAAAAAGCCCGCAACCTCAGGTTGCGGGCTTTTCTTTTTGCCACGTTGCTGATTAATCTCAGGTTAAGCGGGATAATATGCACTATATTTACCCTGTTGCCTGGGGAACTGGCTGGCATGATAACGGTCAGATTAACGGCATCGTTTTCGGCGCGCGGAGAAAATCGGCCCCTGGGCTTGAAATTGCGCCGGGATCCCCCAATCTGTAAAGAATGATTCTGGGGCTGTTTGCCAAAGTGCGCGGGATAAACTAACCGTCGGGTACGTGCGGCGCGGGTCGAATGCTTGAGCATAGTCATCATGGCCGTTCTCAAGTAGAATCGGCGTATTAGGGTGACACCCTGGCCGCCAAGGCAATTTCTATTAGGAGACGGTAATGTCATACAGTGGCGAACGAGATCAATTTGCACCGAACATGGCGCTGGTGCCGATGGTGGTAGAGCAGACTTCACGCGGGGAGCGTTCTTACGACATTTATTCCCGCCTGCTGAAAGAGCGCATCATTTTCCTGACCGGCCAGGTGGAAGATCACATGGCCAACCTGATCGTGGCGCAAATGCTGTTCCTCGAAGCGGAAAGCCCGGAAAAAGACATTTTCCTCTACATCAACTCGCCGGGCGGGGTGATCACCGCGGGCATGTCGATTTACGACACCATGAAGTTCATCAAGCCGGACGTCAGCACCATCTGTATGGGCCAGGCGTGCTCAATGGGCTCCTTCCTGCTGACCGCGGGCGCCAAAGGCAAACGTTTCTGCCTGCCGAACTCGCGCGTGATGATTCACCAGCCGCTGGGCGGCTACCAGGGCCAGGCGACGGACATCGAAATCCACGCGCGTGAAATCCTCAAGGTGAAAGCGCGCATGAACGAACTGATGGCCGAGCATACCGGCCAGCCGCTGGAGCAGATCGAGCGCGACACCGAGCGCGATCGCTTTATGACCGCGGAAGAAGCCGTGGAATACGGCCTGGTTGACGGCATTCTGACACACCGCAGCTAGAACCACGCGGCGCCGATGGACTATAGTAATCAGAGTGGGCAGGGGCTCGCTCTGTTGTAGCCCCTCGGCGTTCCCGATATGAGTTTGGGCGCACTGCCGCCGTGATTTTCCTGCGGGACAAGACTAAAGAAGAGGTTTGACTGATGACAGATAAGCGCAAAGACGGTTCAGGAAAGCTGCTGTACTGCTCTTTTTGCGGCAAAAGCCAGCATGAAGTGCGTAAGCTGATTGCCGGGCCGTCAGTGTATATCTGCGATGAATGTGTCGATCTGTGTAACGACATTATTCGCGAAGAGATTAAAGAAGTTGCCCCGCATCGTGAGCGCAGTGCGCTGCCGACGCCGCACGAGATCCGCCACCACCTGGATGACTACGTCATCGGCCAGGAGCAGGCGAAGAAAGTGCTGGCGGTTGCGGTGTACAACCACTACAAACGCCTGCGCAACGGCGATACCAGCAACGGTATCGAGTTGGGCAAGAGCAACATCTTGCTGATCGGCCCGACCGGCAGCGGCAAGACTCTGCTGGCGGAAACGCTGGCGCGCTTCCTGGACGTGCCGTTCACCATGGCCGACGCCACCACGCTGACCGAAGCCGGTTATGTGGGCGAGGACGTGGAAAATATTATCCAGAAGCTGTTGCAAAAATGCGACTATGACGTGCAGAAAGCGCAGCGCGGCATCGTTTATATCGATGAAATCGATAAGATTTCCCGTAAGTCCGACAACCCGTCGATCACGCGTGACGTTTCGGGTGAAGGCGTGCAGCAGGCGCTGCTGAAGCTGATTGAAGGCACCATCGCCGCGGTTCCGCCGCAGGGCGGGCGCAAGCATCCGCAACAGGAATTCCTGCAGGTCGATACTTCCAAGATCCTGTTTATCTGCGGCGGCGCATTCGCCGGCCTGGATAAGGTGATCGGTCAACGCGTCAACACCGGCTCCGGCATCGGCTTCGGCGCGACCGTCAAGGGCGAGTCCGAGAAGGCCACCGAAGGCGAACTGCTGCTGCAGGCCGAACCGGAAGATTTGATCAAGTTTGGTCTGATCCCTGAGTTCATCGGCCGTCTGCCGGTGGTGGCGACCCTGAGCGAGCTGAGCGAAGACGCGCTGATTCAGATCCTGAAAGAGCCGAAGAACGCCCTGACCAAGCAGTATCAGGCGCTGTTCAATCTGGAAGGCGTGGAGCTGGAGTTCCGCGACGAAGCGCTGAACGCCATCGCCAAGAAAGCCATGGCGCGCAAAACCGGCGCCCGCGGCCTGCGTTCCATCGTGGAAGGCGCGCTGCTCGACACCATGTACGATCTGCCGTCGATGGACAGCGTAGACAAAGTGGTGATCGACGAGTCGGTGATCGCCGGCCAATCCAAACCGCTGCTGATTTACGGCAAGCCTGAAGCCCAGGCGTCTGGCGAATAATTAGCCAGTTAAACCAGCGCGTTATCAGCAAAATGGGGGATTTCATCCCCCATTTCTTTTTCCTGCATTCTTGCCGTTGAATGTAAGAGATTCATCCCCATATACTCATTAACCAGATTTTATGAAACGTTAGATGCTTGCGTCTCATGAGATTCCCCCTCAACCTGGCGGAAATTAAACTAAGAGAGAGCTCTATGAACCCTGAGCGTTCCGAACGCATTGAAATCCCCGTTTTGCCATTGCGCGACGTGGTGGTTTATCCGCACATGGTGATCCCGTTATTTGTTGGCCGGGAAAAATCGATTCGGTGCCTCGAAGCCGCAATGGATCACGATAAGAAGATCATGCTGGTGGCACAGAAAGAGGCCTCAACGGATGAACCTGGCATTAACGACTTGTTCTCGGTCGGCACCGTAGCGTCGATCCTGCAGATGCTGAAGCTGCCGGACGGCACGGTAAAAGTGCTGGTCGAGGGGCTGCAGCGCGCACGCATCACTACGCTGTCCGACAGCGGTGAGCATTTCGCCGCGCAGGCGGAATACCTTGAGTCGCCGGCTATCGACGAGCGCGAGCAGGAAGTGCTGGTGCGCACCGCGATCAATCAGTTTGAAGGCTATATCAAACTGAACAAAAAAATCCCGCCGGAGGTGCTGACTTCACTCAACAGCATCGACGACGCCGCGCGCCTGGCGGACACCATCGCCGCCCATATGCCGCTGAAACTCAGCGATAAGCAGTCGGTGCTCGAGATGTCCGACATCACCGAGCGTCTGGAATACCTGATGGCGATGATGGAATCGGAGATCGACCTGCTGCAGGTTGAGAAACGCATCCGTAACCGCGTCAAGAAGCAGATGGAGAAGAGCCAGCGCGAGTACTATCTGAATGAGCAGATGAAGGCGATTCAGAAAGAACTGGGCGAGATGGACGACGCGCCGGACGAGCACGAAGCGCTGAAGCGCAAGATCGATGCGGCGAAAATGCCGAAAGAGGCGCGCGAAAAAACCGAAGCGGAACTGCAAAAGCTGAAGATGATGTCGCCGATGTCGGCGGAAGCGACCGTGGTGCGCGGCTACATCGACTGGATGCTGCAGGTGCCGTGGAATGCGCGCAGCAAGGTGAAAAAAGACCTGAACAAGGCGCAGGAAGTGCTCGATACCGATCACTACGGCCTGGAGCGCGTCAAGGATCGCATCCTCGAGTACCTCGCGGTGCAGAGTCGCGTCAGCAAAATCAAGGGGCCGATCCTGTGTCTGGTGGGGCCGCCGGGCGTGGGTAAAACCTCGCTGGGGCAGTCGATCGCCAAAGCGACCGGTCGCCAGTACGTGCGCATGGCGCTGGGCGGCGTGCGTGACGAAGCGGAAATCCGCGGTCACCGTCGTACCTACATCGGTTCGATGCCGGGCAAACTGATCCAGAAGATGGCCAAGGTTGGGGTGAAGAACCCGCTGTTCCTGCTGGATGAGATCGACAAGATGTCTTCCGACATGCGCGGCGATCCGGCTTCCGCTCTGCTGGAAGTGCTGGATCCGGAACAGAACGTGGCGTTCAACGACCACTATCTGGAAGTGGATTACGATCTGTCCGACGTGATGTTCGTCGCCACCTCGAACTCGATGAACATTCCTGCGCCGCTGCTGGACCGTATGGAAGTGATCCGCCTGTCGGGTTATACCGAGGACGAGAAGCTCAACATCGCCAAACAGCACCTGCTGCCGAAGCAGCTTGAGCGCAATGCGCTGAAAAAAGGCGAACTGACGGTCGACGACAGCGCCATCATCGGCATCATTCGCTTCTACACCCGCGAAGCCGGGGTGCGTAGCCTGGAGCGTGAAATCTCCAAACTGTGCCGTAAAGCGGTGAAAACGTTGCTGATGGACAAGAAGCGCAAGCATATCGAGATCAACGGCGACAACCTGAAGGATTACCTGGGCGTGCAGCGCGTCGATTACGGCCGTGCGGATACCGAAAACCGCGTGGGCGAAGTCACCGGGCTGGCGTGGACGGAAGTGGGCGGCGATCTGCTGACCATCGAAACCGCCTGCGTGCCGGGCAAAGGCAAGCTGACCTACACCGGTTCTCTGGGTGAAGTGATGCAGGAATCGATTCAGGCGGCGCTGACCGTGGTGCGTGCGCGCGCGGAGAAATTGGGCATCAACGCCGATTTCTACGAGAAACGCGACATCCACGTGCACGTGCCGGAAGGGGCGACGCCGAAAGACGGCCCGAGCGCCGGTATCGCGATGTGCACCGCGCTGGTCTCCTGCCTGACCGGCAACCCGGTACGCGCCGATGTGGCGATGACCGGCGAGATCACGCTGCGCGGTCAGGTGTTGCCGATCGGCGGCCTGAAAGAGAAACTGTTGGCGGCGCACCGCGGCGGCATCAAAACCGTGCTGATCCCTTACGAGAACAAGCGCGATCTGGAAGAGATTCCGGACAATGTTATCGCCGATCTGGAGATTCATCCGGTGCAGCGAATCGATGAAGTTTTGAACATTGCGTTGCAAAACCCGGCCTTCGGCGCACTGCCGGTAGCGGCAAAATAGTGACGAATCGCAAAAACCATTGATAAAACTTATACTGGCAAGCCATTTCGGACTTGCCAGTATTTTTTTGTACCGCTAAGTTAGATCTCTGTCGGCCCGCGTTTTGTCACCCAGTCGGTGGCTTGCCAAGGTTCGATGGGATTGATATAACAGCTGCGCTGTCGCAACCGTAGGGATTTTTCGGTGCGACGATAGAATTCTAGAGGGGATGATAGAGTGAATAAGTCACAACTGATCGACAAGATTGCCGCAGGTGCTGATATTTCCAAAGCGGCAGCGGGACGTGCTTTAGACGCAGTAATCGCTTCCGTTACCGACTCCCTGAAAGCAGGGGATGACGTGGCTCTGGTAGGTTTCGGTTCCTTTACCGTGCGTGAACGTTCGGCCCGTACCGGCCGCAACCCGCAGACCGGTAAAGAGATCAAGATCGCGGCAGCCAAAGTACCTGCCTTCCGTGCAGGGAAAGCGCTGAAAGACGCTGTAAACTGATTTAGCGTCTAACCGTTTAGCGTAACAGGGTTTTGTAATAAACAATCACCTGACGCAGCGGTGCTGGTAAGGTAAGATACAAGGCGCATCGGACTGATGCGCTTTTTTTATTTTTGTCGCAGGGAACGCGCCTGCGCAAGGGTTGTTAATCCACATCACAGCGGAGTGTTGTCACACTATGATGGACAATTTACGCGCGGCTGCCAATCACGTCGTGCTCAAAATCATCCTGGCCCTGATCATCCTGTCATTCGTTCTGACCGGGGTGGGTAACTACCTGATCGGCGGCTCCGGCGATTATGCTGCGAAAGTAAATGGTCAGACGATCGAACGCGCTCAGCTGGAACAGGCTTTCCAAAGCGAGCGCAGCCGCATGCAGCAGCAGCTGGGTGACCAGTTCTCTGCGCTGGCCGGCAACGAAGGCTACATGCAGCAGATGCGCCGTCAGGTGTTGTCCCAGTTGATCGACAACATGCTGCTCGACCAGTACGCCAAAAAGTTGGGCCTGGCGGTCAGCGACGATCAGATCAAGGACGCCATCCGCAAGGCGCCTTACTTCCAGACCAACGGCCAGTTTGATAACGCCAAATACCTCGACCTGATCGGCCGCATGGGTTACACCGCCGACAACTTCGCGCAGTCGATGCGTCAGCAGTTGGTCAATCAGCAGGTGATCCAGGCCTTCGGCGAGTCCGGTTTTGTGCTGCCGTCTGAATCGCAAGCGATGGCGGCGCTGGTGCTGCAGGAGCGCGACGTGCGCCTGGCGACCATCGATTTGAAAGCGCTGCAGGCGAAACAAAGCGCCGGCGACGACGAACTGAAGGCGTATTACGATCAGAACAAGAACAGCTTCATCGCCCCGGAGCAGGTGAAGGTGAGCTATATCCCGCTGGACGCGGCGTCCATGCAGGACAAGGTGAAAGTGAGCGAAGAGGACATCAGCGCTTACTATGACCAGCACAAGAGCAGCTATGGCCAGCCGGAGCGCAAAAACTACAGCGTGATCCAGCTGAAAACCGAGGCGGAAGCCAACGCGGCGCTGGACGAGCTGAAGAAGGGTGCCGATTTCGCCACCCTGGCGAAAGAGAAATCCACCGACATCATCTCACGCCGTACCGGCGGTGAGCTGGGGTGGCTGGAGCCGGAAACCACCGCCGATGAGCTGAAGCAGGCTAACCTGACCGAGAAAGGGCAGCTGTCCGGCGTGGTGAAATCCTCTGTCGGCTTCCTGATCGTGCGTTTGAACGACATCGAACCTGAGAAATTGAAACCGCTGAGCGACGTGCATGACGCTATCGCCAAGCAGGTGCAGCAGGAGAAAGCGGTAGACGCGTATTACGCGCTGCAGCAGAAGGTGAGCGAAGCGGCGACCAGCGACAACGAATCTCTGGCCTCGGCTGAAGAAGCGGCCGGCGTGAAAGCGGCGCAAAGCGACTGGTTCACCCGTGACAACATTCCTGCCGCGCTGAACTTCAAGCCGGTGGTGCAGGCGATCTTCGACGGCTCGCTGATCGGCGAGAACGGCGCGCCGGGCAGCAACTCTGACGTGATCACCGTAGACGGCGACCGCGCCTTCGTGGTGCGCGTGAGCGGCCACAAGCCGGAAGGCATCGAACCGTTCGACCAGGTAAAAGACCGCGTGGCGGAACTGGTGAAACGCAACAAGGCGCTGCAGGCAGCGAAGCTGCAGGGCGAGAAGCTGTTGGTTGAGCTGAAGCAGGGCAAGGGCGATGAAGCGATGAAAGCCGCCGGCCTGAGCTTTGGCGCCGTGCAGAAGATGGCGCGCGCGCCGGAAGACAGCCAACTAGTGGAGAGCGTGTTCGCGCTGCCGCACCCGCAGGACGGCAAACCGGTGTACGGCATGTCGCAGGATCGCCAGGACAACGTGGTGCTGATTGCGCTTGATGCGGTGAAGCCGGGCACGCTGCCGGAAGACGAAATGAAAACCTTCGTCGGCAAGATGGAAGAGGGCGCGACCGGCGTCTCCTTCGATTCGCTGCTGGCGAGCCTGCGTAAAGAAGCCAAGATCAAAATGGGCGCCGCTGAGCAACAGCCTCAGTAATCGCCGCATTTTTCTGCAACGCAGTGCAACAAACAAAGGCCGCTTTCGCGGCCTTTTCCACATCTGATATCCGCCGATTGCTGAATATCCGCCGCCGCGGCAAGGTAGCCGTGCTGTCACACACAAGGAGGATACAGCATGCAATATTCAGAGAAAAAAGCGTTTTTCGGTTACCGTCGTCACGTTAACGCCGCGCTGACCGCGCTGTTGTTATGCCTGGCTGGGCCGGCCGCCGCGGTGGAAAAAAACGAGGCGCCCATGCTCTCAACACCGGCGAGCAATGGCGGACAATCGGTGATGACCAAGGCAACCGAAGAGGCGGCGGTCAGCATCAATCAGGCCACCGCCGAACAGCTGGCCGCCGCCCTGAGCGGCGTCGGTCTGAAGAAGGCGGAAGGCATCGTGCGCTATCGCGAACAGAACGGGCCATTCACTCAGGTTGAGCAGTTGCAGGAGGTGCCTGGCATCGGGCCGGCGCTGTTTGAGAAGAACCGCACCCGGCTGAAAATGTGATCCCGGTCGCGGCTGCGTGGCAAAATGCCGCTGAGGCCGTGACTCCTCTGCTACATTTTACAGGTCTTACCAGTTTGGCGCATTGACCAAACGGGCGAGGGAGCCAGCGTGGCTCCCTCTTTCTGTAATCACCAGGCAGGAGCGATCGTTCCCTATGCAAACCTTTATCAAAGTTCGCGGTTATCACCTTGATGTTTACCAGCACGTTAACAACGCCCGCTATCTGGAGTTTCTGGAAGAGGCGCGTTGGGAGTGGTTGGAGAACGAAGCCGGGTTCCGCTGGATGACGGAAAACAACATCGCTTTTATCGTGGTGAACATCAATATCAATTACCGCAGCCCGGCGGTATTGGGGGATAAACTGCGTATCGACAGCCAGATGGTGCAGCTCAACGGCAAGAGCGGGGTGCTGAGCCAAAAGGTGACGCAGGATCCGGCGGGGACGCCGGTGGCAGACGCGCTGCTGACTTTCGTGTGCGTCGATCTGAAAACGCAGCGGGCGCTGCCGATCGAAGGCGAATTGCGCGAGCACCTGGAGGCGCTCACGCTGAAGGATAATCTGCAGTAAGCTCACGGGCGGCAGAGGTTGCCGCCGTCACTGCCCTCAGGCCAGGCCGGCTTTCTGTTTCAACGCCGCCATCACTTCTGCCTGGTTGGCCCGGTACTGCGTCAGGCCATTGGCGCGCAGGTTGCAAGCGGCGCACTCGCCGCAGCCGTCACCCTTGATGCCGTTGTAGCAGGTCAGCGTATCCTGGCGTACGCGATCCAGCTGGTGGTAATAATCCGCCAGCGCCCAGGTCTCGGCCTTGTTCAGCCACATCAGCGGCGTTTCGAAGCGGATATCGCGGGCGATGCCCAGCGTCACCGCCTTGTTCAGCGCTTTAACGAACTCGTCGCGGCAATCCGGGTAGCCGGAGAAATCGGTTTCACACACGCCGGTGATCACCGCTTCCGCTTCGACCTGGTAGGCGTAGATCGCCGCCAGCGTCAGGAACAGGATGTTGCGGCCCGGCACGAAGGTGCTCGGCAGCGCATTTTTCTGGTTGGGATCGTAGGCGGGAACCGGAATATTGTCGCGCGTCAGGCTGCTGACGGCCAGCTCATTGAGCAGCGTCACGTCCAGCACCTTGTGCGCTTTGGCGCCGAGGGCCACCGACAGCTCCTGAGCCACTTCAATCTCGGCGCGATGGCGCTGGCCGTAATCGAACGTGACGCAGTGAACTTCGTCATACTGTTGCAATGCCTGGATCAAGCAGGTCGTGGAGTCTTGTCCACCGCTGAAAACGACAACCGCGCGCTTCATAAAATCACCTTTTTGGGCTTTGGCCTCTCCCGATACACATTCGGGCGGCAGGATAAAAATTGCGTTGCGGCGACAATAGTAGCAGAAAGGGCCGCCAGGCGCAGGGCGGTTCGGCTCAGGCCGGTGCGTCATCCACCGGCGGCGGTAGCCACGCCTGACAAAAATCGAACCAGCCGTGGGCGGTCAGCGTCACGCCATGCATGCGCGGCGGCGCGCTGATCTGATACTGGTAGTGAAACAGCGGCGTGATGATGGCGGCGGCCATCAGCTGTTGATAATAGGCCTGCAGCCGTGCGAAGCGCGGTTGCTGCGCCTGCAGCTGCTGGATCTGCCGCAGCGTATCCTGTTGCTGCTGCCAGCGGCTTTCCGTGAGGATGCCGCGCCACAGCGTATCCTGCCGCAGCCAACTCTCCAGCGTCGCCTCCGGCGCTTCGCCGATCAGGTTGTCCGCCAGCAGCAGATCGGCCTGGGCGATCTGTTCCTCGCTTTGCCAGCGCTTGCCGGCGTAGTAGCGCACTTCCAGCTCGCAGCCGTGCTGCGCGAGCAACCGCTGTAGTGCGGCCGTCACCGTTTCCAGCTCGACCGGTGGCCGATACAGCAGCGTCAGCCGGGCGGGCAGGGCGACGTCCTCTTCGACCTGTTGGTGCGGGATGCGCCAGCCGGGCAGCATTTCATGGCTGGGGGTGATCACGCTGTTGGGGATCGGCAGATGGCTCAGCAGGCCGGACTGCTGGATCAGCATCAGCAGCTTTTGCCCTTGGGCTTCGCTCAGCACGCCGTGGCGCAGGTTCAGCGCCAAATAACACCAGCCCAGGCTCATGCTGCGCTGCACCGGCCGGGCCTGCGCCAAATCGTCTTGCTGGCCTATGGTGATGCGCACCGGATGCTGGCAACTGGCGTCGGCGCCGGCGGTAGGTAAATCGGGGGTGATCCAGTATTCGATGGTATCCAGATACGGATGCTGCAGATGATAACCGGCGTGCTGTTCCAGCCGTACCAGTTGCGGCTCATTCAGTGTCAGCTTGAACGGGCCGGCGCCGATGGCCGGCAGCTCCGGGTGCGTCATCAGGCAAGGCAGCTCCGCCAGCCGGTGGGCCAGCCAGTAGTCCGGCAGGTGCAGATCGAACTGAATGCACAGCGGATGCGGCAGGCTGATGCGCGCGACGTTAGCCAGGCTCGGTTGGCTGCGCGGATGGCGCTGCAGTTTTTCCAGCGTTTGCAGCAGCTGGTGGCCGGTCAACGGTTCGCCGTTGTGCCAGCGCAGCTGGCTGCGCAGAAAGAAGCGCCAGCGCAGGCCGCGATCGCTAATCTGCCAATGGTGCGCCAGATCGGGTTGCGGTTCCGGGTTACCGGTCATCAGGCGCGTCAGTCCGGCGTGCAGGGTCGACACCAGATGTTGCTCGGCGCGGCCGGTCAGCGTGAGCGGGTCGAGCGCTTCCAGCGTGCGGTAATAGGGAATGCGCAGCGTCGGGCTGCCGGCCTGCCATTGCCCGCCGAGGTGCGGGCTGAGCAGATCCTGCAGGTGCTGCGGATCGAGCTGCGCCATCTCCAGCGCCCCCTGATGATTGCCCTGTTGCAACAGCTGCTGCAACAGCTGCGCGCGCAGCTCATCCGGGGTTTTCAGGCAGTGCAGGCTGGCGCGTTTGCCGCGGCCGGGCTGCGAATGCCAGCTCAGCCAGCCCTGATCCTGCAGCTGCTGCACCAGCGTGCGGGCATGGCGTTCGCTGCAGTAGAACATCGCCGCCAGCTCGCCGATGGTCACGGCGACCGGCGCGCTGCCGAGCTGATGGTACAGGCGTTGATATTGGCTGAGACGGTGAACCAGGCGCATGGGCAGAAATCCGGAACAGTTTTTTCAAATTGTTCACTATTACTTCCGCAAATGCCATCCCATACTGCAGTGATTGTAATCGCGTTCACATTCAAGAGGTCTTTATGTATCGCCTGGCGGCTTTCGATATGGACGGCACGCTGTTGATGCCGGATCACCGGGTTGGTCCGGAAACGCTGGCGGTGCTGAACCAGCTGGTGGAGCGGGAGATGGTGGTGACCTTCGCCACCGGGCGGCACTACCTCGATGCGCAACCGATCATGGCGCAACTGGGGCTGCAGGGTTACCTGATCACCGGCAACGGCACGCGGGTATATGACAACCGCGGCCAACAGCTGCACGCCACCGACCTGCCGGCGGAGATCGCCGAAGAGGTGCTGCATCATCATTGGCGCACCCGCGCCAGCATGCATGTATTCCGCGACGAAGGTTGGCTGACCGAGTTTCCCGTGCCGGAAGAGATGCTGCGGGCGCACCACCTGAGCGGCTTTCGTTTTCAACTGGCCGATGTGCGCCGTCTGCCGGCGTTCGGCAACAGCAAGGTGTGCTTTGTCGCGCCGCATGAAGAGTTGCTGGCGTTGCAGGTGCAGCTGCGGGCGCAGTTGGGCGACGAGGCAGACCTGTGCTTTTCCGCCTACGACTGTCTGGAGGTGCTGCCGCTTGGTTGCAACAAAGGCACGGCGCTGGAGCGGTTGAGCCGTCACCTGGGGCTGACGATGGCCGACTGCATGGCGTTCGGCGACGCGATGAACGACAAAGAGATGCTGGGAGCGGTGGGGCACGGCGTGGTGATGGGCAACGCCCTGCCGCAGCTGAAATCCCTGCTGCCGCAGCTACCGGTTATCGGCCATTGCCAACAACAGGCGGTGGCCCACTATTTACAACATTGGCTGTGTTCACCTTGCCTCACCTATTCCCCCGAAGAATGAGGTTCTCCTTACAGCCGGCCGGGTATGACTACCCGGCTTTTTTTTACCCGAAGCCTGGCGTTACAAATCCGCCAGCTGCGCGAGATACGGCTGCAGATCGCCGATGTTGTTGCTGACCCATTCCGGGTTGTAATAGGTATCCAGATAACGCTCGCCGCTGTCGCACAGCAGGGTGACGATCGCCCCTTGCTCGCCGTTTTCCCGCATCTGCTTCGCCAACTGCAGCGCACCCCAAACGTTGGTGCCGGTAGAGGCGCCAACCTTGCGGCCCAGCACGCCTTCCAGCCAGTGAATGGTGGCGACGCTGGCGGCATCCGGCACGCGCAGCATGTTGTCGACCACCGCCGGGATGAACGACGGCTCGGCGCGCGGGCGGCCGATGCCTTCGATACGGCTGCCGCAGCTGCCGATCAGGGTGCGATCGCCGTGGTGGAAGCAGTCATAGAACACTGAGTTTTCCGGATCGACCACCGTCAATTGGGTGTCGTGCCCCTGATAGCGGATATAGCGCCCCAGCGTGGCGGAGGTGCCGCCGGTGCCGGCGCTCATCACGATGTGTTTCGGCACCGGGAAGGGTTCGCGCGCCATCTGGCGGAAGATGCTGTCGGCGATGTTGTTGTTGCCGCGCCAGTCGGTGGCGCGCTCGGCGTAGGTGAACTGATCCATATAGTGGCCGTTCAGCTCTTTCGCCAGCTGTTCGGAGGCGGCGTAGATCTGGGCGGCGTGATCGACGAAGTGACAGCGGCCGCCATAGAAGGCGATCTGCTCCACCTTGCGGCGCGCGGTGCAGGACGGCATCACCGCGATGAACGGCAGGCCGATCAGACGGGCGAAGTAGGCTTCGGACACCGCGGTGCTGCCCGAAGAGGCCTCGATGATGGTGGTGTTCTCGGTGATCCAGCCGTTGCACAGGCCATAAAGGAACAGCGAGCGCGCCAGGCGGTGTTTCAGGCTGCCGGTCGGGTGGGTGCTCTCATCTTTCAGGTACAGGCAGATGCCGGGAAACGCCGGCAGGTTCAGGCGAATCAGATGCGTATCGGCGGAGCGCTGAAAATCCGCTTCTATTTCACCGATAGCATATTTTACCCAAGAGTTTGTCATGATTTGGCCTCAGAATAGGGGGCTGGTTTATGGCGTAGCATAGCCTGTCGGCGGGAAAAAAGGATTGCCATTTTCCCTGTTTAATCGCCTAATGAGAGAAAATTTTTCTCCTGGTGGCCGCTATGTTAGATAAAACAGACCGTAAGCTGCTGTGCATGCTGCAGCAAGATTGCACCCAGTCGCTGCAGGCGCTGGCCGATGCGGTCAATTTGACCTCGACGCCGTGCTGGAAGCGCCTGAAGCGCCTGGAGGACGAGGGCTATATTCGCGGCCGAGTGGCCTTGCTGGATAATGAAAAGCTCGGCCTGGGGTTGACGGCGTTCGTGCTGATCAAGACCCAGCAGCACAGCAGCGAGTGGTATCAGGCGTTTGTGCAGTTGACCAGCCAAATGCCCGAGGTGCTGGCGTTCTACCGGATGGCGGGGGAGTATGACTACCTGATGCAGGTCGAGGTGGCGGACATGAAAAGCTACGACGGCTTTTATAAGCGCCTGGTGAACGGCGTACCGGGCCTTATTGACGTCACCTCGAGCTTTGCCATGGAAAAAATCAAATACACCACCGCGCTGCCGGTGCCGGAGTGAAAAGTTCACCGGACGGGCGGCTCAACGATGGTATCCTGCTCTGCTGAAGCAGAAAAAGAGACAAATCCCATAAAATCCTGGAATCAAACTGCGTGAGATTATTTGCACAAATCGGCTGGTACTTCCGCCGGGAGTGGCGCCGCTACCTCGGGGCGGTGGTGCTGCTGATCGTCATCGCCATCCTGCAACTGTTGCCGCCTAAGCTGGTCGGCATCATCGTGGACGGCGTCACCGAAAAACAGATGTCCGCCGGCGTGCTGATGGCCTGGCTCGGGCTGATGATCGGCACCGCGATCGTCGTTTACCTGCTGCGCTATGTGTGGCGGGTATTGCTGTTCGGCGCCTCTTACCAGCTGGCGGTCGAACTGCGCGAAAACTTTTACCGCCAGCTCAGCCAACAAAACCCGGCGTTCTACCTGCGCCACCGCACCGGCGACCTGATGGCGCGCGCCACCAACGATGTGGATCGCGTGGTGTTCGCCGCCGGTGAAGGCGTGCTGACGTTGGTGGATTCGCTGGTGATGGGGGTGGTGGTGCTGGTGGTGATGAGCACCCAAATCAGCTGGCAGCTGACGGTGTTGGCGTTAATCCCGATGCCGCTGATGGCGATCGCCATCAAATATTACGGCGACCAGCTGCACCAGCGCTTTAAATCGGCGCAGGCGGCGTTTTCCAGCCTGAACGATCAGGCGCAGGAAAGCATGACCAGCATACGCATGATCAAGGCCTTTGGGCTGGAAGATCACCAATCGAACCGCTTCGCCGATGTCGCGGCGCAGACCGGGGCCAAGAACATGCACGTGGCGCGGGTGGATGCGCGCTTCGATCCGACCATTTATATCGCCATCGGCGCGTCTAACCTGTTGGCCATCGGCGGCGGCAGCTGGATGGTGGTGAACGGTTCACTGACGCTCGGGCAACTGACCAGCTTTGTGATGTACCTCGGCCTGATGATCTGGCCGATGCTGGCGCTGGCCTGGATGTTCAATATCGTCGAGCGCGGCAGCGCGGCCTACAGCCGCATCCGCAGCCTGCTCGATGAGGCGCCGGCGGTGCAGGATGGCCCGCAGGCGTTGCCGGCCGGGCGCGGCGTGTTGGACGTGGATATCCGCGCGTTCCACTACCCGGACAACCCACATCCGGCGCTGCATGACGTGGCGCTGACGTTGAAGCCGGGGCAGATGCTGGGGCTGTGCGGGCCGACCGGGGCCGGTAAGTCGACATTACTGTCGCTGATCCAGCGCCAGTTCGACGTCGACCAAGGGCAGATCCGCTATCACGGCCTGCCGTTGCCGCAGGTCAAACTCGATGACTGGCGTTCGCGGCTGTCGGTGGTGAGCCAAACGCCGTTCCTGTTCTCCGATACCGTGGCGAACAACATCGCGCTGGGCCATCCGGGGGCGACGCAGGCGCAGATCGAACAGGCGGCGCGGTTGGCCAGCGTCCATGAGGACATTCTGCGGCTGCCGCAGGGCTATGACACCGAGGTGGGCGAACGCGGCGTGATGCTGTCGGGCGGGCAGAAACAGCGCATCTCCATTGCACGAGCGCTGCTGCTGGATGCGGAGATCCTGATCCTCGACGATGCGCTGTCGGCGGTGGATGGCCGTACCGAACACCAGATCCTGCACAACCTGCGCAGCTGGGGGCAAGATCGCACGGTGATCATCAGCGCGCACCGGCTGTCGGCATTGACCGAAGCCAGCGAGATCCTGGTGATGCAGCACGGCGGCGTGGCGCAGCGCGGCGATCCGGCGGCGTTGGCGTCGCAGCCGGGCTGGTATCGCGATATGTACCGTTATCAGCAGCTGGAAGCGGCGCTGGACGAGGCGCCGGAAAACGGCGAGGAGGCGTTGGCCGATGAATAAAGTGCAAAAGCTGTGGCCGACGCTGAAGCGGCTGCTGGCCTACGGCTCGCCGTACCGCAAACCGCTGGGGCTGGCGGTGCTGATGCTGTGGATCGCGGCGGCGGCGGAAGTCGCCGGGCCGATCCTGGTGAGCTATTTTATCGATAATTACGTCGCCAAAGGGCAACTGCCGCTGATGATCGTCGGCGGGCTGGCGGCGGCCTACATTCTGCTGGAGCTGCTGGCGGCGGCGCTGCACTACTTCCAGGCGCTGCTGTTCAACCAGGCGGCGGTGGGGGTGGTGCAGCGGCTGCGCACCGACGTGATGGACGCCGCGCTGCGCCAGCCGCTCAGCGCCTTCGACACGCAACCGGTCGGGCAATTGATCTCGCGCGTTACCAACGACACCGAAGTGATCAAGGATCTGTACGTGATGGTGGTCTCCACGGTGCTGAAAAGCGCCGCGCTGATCGGCGCCATGCTGGTGGCGATGTTCAGCCTCGACTGGCGCATGGCGCTGGTGGCCATCTGCATCTTCCCGGCGGTGTTCGTGGTGATGGGCATTTATCAATATTACAGCACGCCGATCGTGCGCCGGGTGCGCAGTTATCTGGCGGACATCAACGACGGTTTCAACGAAGTGATCAACGGCATGGGCGTGATCCAGCAATTCCGCCAGCAGGTGCGCTTCGGCGAGCGCATGAGCGCCGCCAGCCAGTCGCACTATCTCGCGCGCATGCAGACCCTGCGGCTCGACGGTTTTCTGCTGCGGCCGCTGCTCAGCCTGTTTTCGGCGCTGGTGCTGTGCGGTTTGCTGATGTTGTTCGGCTTCAGCGGCGAAGGCGTGATTGGCGTCGGCGTGCTCTATGCCTTCATCAACTACCTGGGGCGTTTGAACGAACCGCTGATCGAGCTGACGTCACAACAGTCGATCCTGCAGCAGGCGGTGGTGGCCGGCGAACGTATTTTCGAACTGATGGATCGCAGCCAGCAGAGCTACGGCGCCGACGATAGTCCGTTGGCCGGCGGCCGTATCGACATCACCGATCTGAGCTTCGCTTACCGCGCGGACAAAAAGGTGCTGCAGCATATTTCGCTGTCGGTGCCGTCGCGCGGCTTCGTGGCGCTGGTCGGGCACACCGGCAGCGGCAAGAGCACCTTGGCTAACCTGCTGATGGGTTATTACCCGGTCAGCGAGGGGGAAGTGCGTCTCGATGGCCGCCCGATCTCCAGCTTGTCGCACCGCACGCTGCGCCAGGGCGTGGCGATGGTGCAGCAGGATCCGGTGGTGATCGCTGATTCGGTGCTGGCCAACGTCACGTTGGGGCGCAATATCGAGGAAGACGCCGTTTGGCGGGCGCTGGAAACGGTGCAGCTGGCGGATCTGGTGCGCGGCTTCCCGCAGGGTATCCACACCCGCCTGGGGGAGCAGGGCAATAACCTGTCGGTCGGGCAGAAACAGCTGCTGGCGATGGCGCGGGTCTTGGTGCAGGCGCCGCAGATCCTGATCCTCGACGAGGCGACCGCCAATATCGACTCGGGCACCGAACAGGCTATCCAGCGCGCGCTGCGTGCGATCCGCGAGCACACCACGCTGGTGGTGATCGCCCACCGGCTGTCGACCATCGTCGATGCCGATTCCATTTTGGTGCTGCATCGCGGCCAGGCGGTGGAGCAGGGCAACCATCAGCAGCTGCTGGCGCAGCAGGGGCGTTACTACCAGATGTACCAGCTGCAGTTGGCGGGCGAACAACTGGCGGAAGCGGTGCGCGAGGAGAGCCAACCCGCCTGAACATGGGCCGCGCTCGCGGCCCTTCTTTCTTTCCAACGCACCATAAGCAGGCAAACCATCTGGGCCACGCCCCCTTTCTGCACTTTTTCGACGCGATGCGCACCAAATCGGTGCGCATTATTTAACCTGTCCAAGGTATCGGTGCCGTGCCGCCTCGCGGCTGCGCCCGCGTGCCCGCTAATCCGCTGAATCGCCCTACAAAATTAAATTTGGCACAGCCCTTGCTACATATGACGCGTACCAGGGGTGAGTTTGGGCTTAATTCGTGGAGGGGCAATATGAAGCTGGTGACCGTGGTAATCAAACCGTTCAAGCTGGAGGACGTGCGCGAGGCCTTGTCCTCCGTGGGCATTCAGGGGTTGACCGTAACCGAAGTGAAGGGCTTTGGCCGCCAGAAGGGGCACGCCGAGCTGTATCGCGGCGCCGAATATAACGTCAACTTCCTGCCCAAGGTCAAAATCGATATCGCCATCGCCGACGATCAGTTGGATGAAGTGGTTGATGTGATTAGCAAAGCCGCTTACACCGGCAAAATCGGCGACGGCAAAATTTTCGTTGCCGAATTGCAACGCGTGATCCGCATTCGCACCGGCGAAACCGACGAATCGGCACTGTAACCGCGAACTCAGTTAAGTGATGGGGATGATTGATAATGAAAAGACTGTTATCCATGTTGGGCCTGAGTTCGGTAACCCTGGTTCCTTCTTTGGCCCTGGCCGCCCCGGCGGTCGCCGATAAGGCCGACAACGCCTTTATGATGATCTGCACCGCGTTGGTGCTGTTCATGACGCTGCCGGGCATCGCGCTGTTTTACGGCGGTCTGCTGCGCGGTAAAAACGTGCTGTCGATGCTGACGCAGGTCACCGTCACCTTCGCGTTGGTCTGCGTGCTGTGGGTGCTGTATGGCTACAGCCTGGCGTTCAGCGAAGGCAATGCGGTGTTCGGCGGATTCGAGACGGCGATGCTGAAAGGCATCGGCATCGACAGCGTCACCGGCAGCATCAGCCAGATGATCCACGTCGCTTTCCAGGCCTCCTTCGCCTGTATCACCGTGGCGTTGGTGGTGGGTGGCTTCGCCGAACGCATTCGTTTCTCGGCGGTGCTGATCTTCGCGATCCTGTGGTTCACGCTGTCTTATCTGCCGATCGCGCACATGGTGTGGGGTGGCGGTTACCTGGCCGCCGACGGCGCATTGGACTTCGCCGGCGGCACCGTGGTGCACATCAACGCCGCCAGCGCCGGGTTGATCGGCGCCTACCTGATTGGCAAACGCGCCGGCTTCGGTAAAGAGGCCTTCAAACCGCACAACCTGCCGATGGTGTTTACCGGGGCGTCCATCCTGTATATCGGCTGGTTCGGCTTCAATGCCGGTTCCGCCAGTGCGGCCAACGGCATTGCGGCCTTGGCATTCCTCAATACCGTGGTTGCCACTGCGGGCGCCATTCTCTCCTGGACCTTCGCCGAGTGGGTGCTGCGCGGCAAGCCTTCATTGCTGGGCGCCTGCTCCGGCATGATCGCCGGGCTGGTTGCAGTGACGCCGGCGGCGGGCACCGTGGGGGTGGGCGGGGCGTTGATCATCGGCCTGGTGGGCGGCGTTGCCGGCCTGTGGGGCGTCGTGACGCTGAAAAAATGGCTGAAAGTGGACGACACCTGCGACGTGTTCGGTGTGCACGGGGTGTGCGGCATCGTCGGCTGCCTGTTGACCGGGGTGTTCACCGCCTCTTCACTGGGCGGCACCGGTTACGCCGAAGGGGTGACGATGGGCCATCAGGTCTGGATCCAGCTGGTGAGCGTGCTGATCACGCTGGTGTGGTCGAGCGTCGCCGCCTTTATCGCCTTCAAGATCGCGGGCGCGATGGTTGGATTGAGAGTGCCGGAGGAGCAGGAACGCGAGGGGCTGGACGTCAACAGCCACGGCGAGAGCGCCTACAACCAATAAGGCTCAAAGCAGGGCAGTGCGCTAAAGACTAAAATAATGATGAAGCCAAAAGGGGCGATGGAAACATCGCCCCTTTCTTTATGCTGCGGATCAGGCGTCGCGTTGGCGAATCACCCCTTCCTGCACGGTGGTGGCGACCAGTACGCCGTCGCGGGTATAAATCTGGCCGCGCACAAAGCCCCGTGCGCCGGAGGCGGAGGAGCTCTCCACCGCGTACAGCAGCCAGTCATCCATGCGGAACGGACGGTGGAACCACATTGAGTGGTCAATGGTGGCCACCTGCATGCCCGGCTCGAGGAAACCGACGCCGTGCGGCTGCAGCGCCGTCGGCAGGAAATTAAAGTCCGACGCGTAGCCCAGCAGATATTGGTGGATGCGCTGATCGTCCGGCATGCTGCCGTTGGCGCGGAACCACACATAGCGATGCGGTTCTTCCACGCTGCCTTTCAGTGGGTTATGGAATTTCACCGGGCGCATTTCGATCGGCTTCTGGCCGATAAATTTTTCGCGCACTTTTTCCGGCAGCATATGCGCCAGCTTCTGGGCGATCTCAGATTCAGACAGCAGCCCTTCCGGCGGCGGCACGTCCGGCATCAGGTTCTGATGCTCGAAGCCCGTTTCCGGACTTTGGAAGGAGGCGGTCATATAGAAGATAGGTTTGCCGTGCTGGATGGCGCTGACGCGGCGCGCGCTGAAGCTGTTGCCGTCGCGCAGGGTTTCCACGTCGTAAACGATTGGTTTGCTGCTATCGCCCGGGCGCAGGAAGTAGCTGTGGAACGAATGCACGCTGCGCTCGTCCGGCACCGTCTGTTTGGCGGCGTACAACGCCTGGCCGACCACCTGCCCGCCGAATACCTGGCGCAGCCCCAGATCTTCACTCTGACCGCGGAACAATCCTTCTTCGATTTTCTCCAGATCCAGCAGATCGAGGAGGTTTTGCAATGCCTGGCTCATAAAGTTGTTACCTTTCTAATAATCATTTTGCGCAGTGTGCGGAATATCACGGCGCGGCGTCAACATTTTGCGTTAAGGGCCGATGAGAATGCTCTTAATCATGGACGCTGTGGGCTGCTTAAGTGATTAATAGGCGGGGTAAAGTGGATTTATCAGTGTTTTGTGCTAGGTTTAATAGGTGAGGTGGTGAAAGCCACCAACATGTTGATAATAAAAAAGGAGACCGATCCATGAAACTCTGGCAAATCGTAGGCGGTGCCGCGGCACTGACGATCACGCTGGCAGGATGCGCGCAAAAGAGTGCCGATGTGCCTACACAGGCGGCCGGTAACCCGGCGGCTGCGCAAACGCAGATTCAGGGCCCGGCGGTGACAGGTTCGGTTAATATACGTCAGCGCATTGCGCTGCCGCCGGACGCCGTACTGACGGTCACCCTCTCTGACGCTTCGCTGGCAGATGCGCCGTCCAAAGTGATTGCACAGCGCGCGGTACGTACTGAAGGGCAGCAGGCGCCATTCAGCTTTACGCTGCCGTACAACCCGTCCGACATCCAACCGAATGCGCGCATCATTCTGAGCGCGGCGGTGACGGTCAACGGGCGCCTGATGTTCATTACCGACACCATCCAGGAAGTGGTTAACCGCAACGGCACCCGCGCCGATCTGCTGCTGGTTCCGGTTCAGGGTGTGCCGATTCAGGCTGCGCCAACCGCCATGCAGTAAACTTACTGCGGTACAGCAAGATGAAATCAACAGCCTTTGCGCTTCGGCCAAAGGCTGTTTTGTTTTACCAGCGCCAGCCGTAGCGTTCGAAATCGACCGTGCTGTGCGGGCCGAAAATTATCCCCTCCGCCAGCAGTGCCTGCCGTTGCCGTTGAAAATCCTCCCCCTGCTGCGAGATCTGTCCGTGCCGGTTGATCACCCGGTGCCAGGGCAGCGTGCTGCCTTCGGGCAAACGCCGCAGCACGCCGCCAACCTGACGTGCGGCGCGCGGCGAGCCGGCCAGCCGGGCGACTTCACCGTAAGTGGTGACTTTGCCGAACGGGATGGCGGCCACGATATGGAAAACCCGCTGGCTGAAAGAGGCGTCTTCTGGTTGCATATTGCTGTTCCTGCACGAGTCAAAACCCAGGCGAAGAGTGTGCCACAGCGCAGGTGGGTAAGAAAACAGCGGTTGGCCCCGGTTGGCTTGCTATTTGGTGGGGCATCGCCGATAATGCCCACCGCTTCAGAGTACAGAAGCCGTCAATGGGGGCCCTGTTGGTTCTCCCGCAACACTAACTTGTGAACTCGGTCAGGTCCGGAAGGAAGCAGCCGCAGCAGGTGACGTGTGTGCCGGGATGTAGCTGGCAGGGTCCCCACCCATTTGGGCTTCGCCAATCCGCGCTTTTGTCACCTCTCTTCCACGTATCTATTATCCATTTCTGTCATCAGGCAGAGCGACACGCATTTCTTTTCTTCTCGCCCTCAATTCTTTTGGATAATGAATTAGCGGTGCTGGGGTGAAGGCATAGTGAGGCGGCCGATGAGGTAACCTGTCTCGATTAAAAAAGAAAATTGTTTCCGGACAATATTATTATCGAAAGAGGGAACGTAAATGAAGTTTTACTGTCAATAGGAAAAGTACGTATTTAACTTGAACATTGAGGCCGATAAAAGCATCGGCTCAACGCGTTGGGGGGCTGATTATCTGACATATTTCCAAACGGAGGTGGGGATTTTGTCATACAGTTTGTTCATGGTGAGCTCTGCCAGACGGTGATCGGCCGCTGAGTAAAACAGCTCCAGTTCATCATCGGAAAGCTCGTACTTATTTTTCTCAATAACACGTTCGAGAGTATCAATCGTGGTGCATTTACGTAAACGCATCAGATAGTCGGTTTTAGTCATGGTGGCCTTTAGTTTAATAACCGTAAAATAGCTTGGGAATAATTATCCCCTAAGTTTTCATTGTCGTACAGATGTCCTCTCCTGAGAACATTCTGAATAATCTCGCCTTGGTTTTTTGCCAGCGGCGCAGGTCGGAATCATTGATACCATAGCTGCTGAACAGCGTATAGGTATCGTCGAGATATTCTTCGACTAACTCCGACAGGTCAGATTCGTCCATGTATTTAATTTTATAACTCATCACAAACGAAGCGATATGTTCGATCAACTCATTAAGCTGCAGGTTGACGGAGGACGTCGGATCGTTGACCCACCCATGATGACTGTCTCCCAGGGTAGCGATACCTTCATCATACAAATTTTCGCACAAGAATTTGAGCTGAGCAATGTCGTGCCGCTTAGGCGAATACTCATCCATATCATCCCCTCCGTAAGTCTTAATTGCGGTGTGATAACACTATGTGAGTAAGCTGATTTACATCATGAACGGAGGCAGCTTAACGGTGGTTAAATAAACTTCCCGTAAAATGAATATAAATCATTTTTTCGCGTTTGGCCTGTAGTTATTACGTAAACTTACAATTCATCCGCAGTTGATGGGCGTGAGTTATCAATGATGTCGAAGATTAAACCCCGAGACGTCACTTGAAACCGGACGCTGTCGTTGATGATATCTTCGCTGTTGATATCCAGGCAGGCATTAAAAATGCCCCACTTATAACGATAACTCATTGAATAATCGCCGCCACCTTGTTGCACTATATCAAGTATTTCTAATGAATCTTCGGCATAGCGTGCGCTTTCAGAATAAAAGCTGAGTCCGCTGGTCAGCGCCGGCACTAACTCCGCGCTATTGTCATTAATCAATTTCTTTAATTTTTTAACAGAAAGTGCGTTGACTTCCAGGTTACAGGCAAGGGTAACAAGCATTAATCTCGGCCAACAACAATGTTATCTGCTTATCTTACTCCTTTTCCGCCCTCGTCGGTAAATTTTTCGATTTACCGCTGTTCTTTACCTTACGCCAACATTCCAACCGAATGGAAATAGCCCTGAGTTTTGTAAGGGGGACGGGGGAAGATCCGCTGTGCGAGGGATTGTTACGTTCCGTTGCATTATTGTCGCGCCATAGCTTGAGATACGGCAGTTGTTGTGATGTTATATTATAACCATTAACCTGTCATTTTGGTCACCACATTGATTCCCACTTCGCAACATGGCGCCGCGCCGTCACTGAATTCGTTGTTCACCACCTCCGCTGCCGCGCGTTGTGCGGGTTCGGCTGTGCTGCTGGCCCTGCTGTGGCTCGGCATCTTTTGGGCGGTATCGCTGCCATGATCACCCTGCGCCAGTTGGTGCTGGGCTATGGCGCCACGCCGCTTTTTCCGCCGCTGAGCGGGCAGTTTACCTCCGGCTCGCTAACCGCGGTGGTGGGCGTCAATGGGGCCGGAAAATCGACATTGCTGAAAACGCTCGCCGGTTTGCTGCCGCCGATGAGCGGCAGCCTGAATTTTAGCGGCGGAAAGCCGCCGCGCAGAGCTTATTTGCCGCAGCAGGCGGAACTGGATCGGCAATTCCCGATCGCGGTGAGCGATCTGGTGGCGATGGGCTGTTGGCCGCAAAGCGGCATGTTCGGAGGCATGAACAAGCGTGCGGCGAGCCAGGTCAATGAGGCGTTGGCGAGCGTTGGCATGAGCGCGCTGGTGCGCAACCCGGTGGGCGAGCTGTCCGGCGGTCAGCTGCAGCGGGTGTTGTTTGCGCGCCTGCTGGTCCAACAAGCGCCGCTGATTTTGCTGGATGAACCTTTCACCGGTATCGATAGCGCCACCACGCAGATCCTGCTGCAGGCGATCGCGCAACTGCACCGGCAGGGGAAAACGGTGATCGCCGTGCTGCACGATATGTCGATGGTCGCCGAGCATTTTCCGCAGGCGCTGTTGCTGACGCCGCAGGCTTGCCACTGGGGCGCGGCCGAGCAAGTGCTGGAGCAGGTGCCGAGGCATCACACCGCCGAACGGCAGCCGGATCTGCGGGCGGTGGCGCCATGATGCTGTTGCATGGGCTTATCGATCCTTTCCTCTCTTTCGGTTTTATGCGTCGCGCGCTGATGGCTTGCCTGGCGTTGTCGCTCAGCGCCGCCCCGCTGGGCGTGTTTCTGCTGCTGCGCCGCATGAGTCTGGTCGGGGATGCCTTGTCCCACGCGGTGTTGCCGGGCGCGGCGATCGGCTATCTGATCTCCGGCATGTCGCTGGTGGCGATGGGCGTAGGCGGCTTTATCGCCGGGCTGGCGGTGGCGATGTTGTCCGGCCTGGTGAGCCGCCGCACGCCGCTGAAAGAGGACGCCAGCTTCGCCGGATTCTATCTGGGCTCACTGGCGCTGGGGGTCACGCTGGTCTCGCTGCGCGGTTCCAGCGTGGATCTGCTGCACGTGTTGTTCGGTTCGATCCTGGCGGTGGATGCGCAGGCGATGCTGATGGTCGGTGCGATCGCCTCGGTTTCGCTGCTGGCGCTGGCGGCGCTGTACCGCGCGCTGGTGATCGAATCCTTCGACGTCACTTTCCTGCGCGTTAACGCGCCGCGCCGGTTGGCGCTGATCCACGGCCTGTTTTTGGCGCTGGTGGTGGTCAATCTGGTGGCGGGATTCCAGATCCTCGGCACCCTGATGTCGGTTGGGTTAATGATGTTGCCCGCCGCCAGCGCGCGCTTCTGGGCGCGCAATCTGCCGCAGACGCTGGCGACGGCGATGGGCATCGGCGCGCTTTCCAGTCTGATGGGGCTGGTGTGGTCCTATCACGCTTCGCTGCCCGCCGGCCCGGCGATCGTGCTCAGCGCCAGCATCCTCTTTTTTGTCTCAATCCTGTTTGGAACGCGCGGGGGCATTTACGCCTTTGCGCGCCGTTGAGAAGTGCCATTTGCAAGGAGAAAGTATGAAACGTTTACCTATATCGCTGGCGGTTGCTGCTCTGCTGGCCAGCCCATTGGCGATGGCGAAGACCGTCGACGCCGTCGCCAGCTTTTCCATTCTGGGAGATATCGTCAAGCAAGTGGGCGGCGATCACGTCAAGGTCAGCACGCTGGTGGGGCCGGATGGCGATCCGCACAGTTTCGAGCCTTCGCCGCAGGACGGCAAGAAGCTGGCTCAGGCTGATGTGGTCTTCGTCAGCGGCCTGGGGCTGGAAGGGTGGATCGATCGCCTGGTCAGCGCTTCGGGTTATAAAGGGCAGGTGATCACCGCTTCACAGGGCATCAACACCCGCCAGATGGAAGAGGATGGCAAACCGATTACCGATCCTCACGCGTGGAACAGCATGAAAAACGGCGTACAGTACGCCACCAACGTGATGCACGCCCTGATCGCCGCCGATCCTGAGGATGCCAACTATTTTCGCCAGCGCGGCGCCGACTACATTCAGCAGCTGCAAAAGTTGGATCTGTGGGCCAAAACCCAGTTCGCCGCAGTGCCGCCGCAGAAACGTAAGGTGCTGACCAGCCATGATGCTTTTGGCTACTTTGGGCAAGAGTATGGCGTCACCTTCCTTGCCCCGGTCGGATTTTCCACCGAAGCGGAAGCCAGCGCCAGCGACGTGGCGAACCTGATTAAGCAGATTAAACAGGAGAAGGTTAACGCTTACTTTATCGAAAACCAGACCGATCCGCGGCTGGTGAAACAGATTGCCGCCGCCACCGGCGCCAAGGCGGGCGGCGAGCTGTACCCTGAAGCGCTCTCCCGCGCCGGCGGCCCGGCGGCCACCTATGAGCAGGCGTTCAAACACAATGTCGACACGCTGCTGAGCAGCATGAAGTAATCTCTGCCCCCCGCCCGCGGGTGGGGGACAGCTTGCAGGCACTTTCTCGCCATAAAAAAAGCCCCGTTGAGCAGCAACGGGGCTTTGCGACAGATGACACTTGGGAGTTAACGCTTTTTCTTACGTCCCTGTACCGCTTTGAATCGCGGATTGCTTTTACAGATCACATAGATGCGGCCACGACGACGCACGACTTTGCAATCCGGGTGGCGGTTTTTCGCCGAACGCAATGAACTCAATACCTGCATGGGGTTTCCTTGTTACTTATTGCCGATAAAGCGGCCAAAGCGCTGCTGGAAGCGCGCCGTGCTGCCTTCTTTGGAATAGTCTTTCTGCTTGCCGGTGTAATACGGATGCGAAGCGGAAGAGACGTCGAGGGTGACATACGGCCAGCTTTCGCCGTCCAGTTCGATAGTGCGATCGGTTTTGATGGTCGATCCCACTTTGAAGTAGGCATTGGCGCTGACGTCGTGGAACACCACGGTGCGGTAATCGGGGTGGATGCCGGGTTTCATAATGGCCCTCTCGTGTAATGTTATACTATAACAATAATTATGCGCCGACCTGGCATCGCGATCAAGCGCAAATTGCACACAAAAGTGAATTAATGAGAACGGTTTGCATTAAGTAACTGAAGCAAAAGAAAAAGGCCGCATGCGCGGCC
Source organism: Serratia sp. EC4 (assembly GCF_059652115.1). Classification (NCBI taxonomy): domain Bacteria; kingdom Pseudomonadati; phylum Pseudomonadota; class Gammaproteobacteria; order Enterobacterales; family Yersiniaceae; genus Serratia; species Serratia sp. EC4. The sequence goes on from NZ_JBNIDE010000002.1 coordinate 174,891, forward strand.
TTTTCGATTATCAGGTGGAGCTCACATCACTGAGCGATCAGTGGTGCTCTACCGGATGGCTGTGTTCCAGGTCTTCGTTCTTCTTGCTGAAGCGGCGGCGAACCACCACGAAGAACACCGGTACGAAGAAGATCGCCAAGACGGTAGCGGTGATCATCCCGCCCATTACGCCGGTACCAACCGCGTTCTGTGCGCCGGAGCCCGCACCGCTGCTGATAACCAGCGGCAGAACCCCGAGGATGAAGGCCAGGGACGTCATCAGGATTGGACGCAGACGCATACGCACCGCTTCCAATGTCGCTTCGATCAGGCCTTTGCCTTCTTTTTCCATCAGGTCTTTGGCGAATTCCACGATCAGGATGGCGTTCTTCGCCGATAGACCGATGGTGGTCAGCAGCCCCACCTGGAAGTACACGTCGTTGTTCATGCCGCGCATCGTCGCGGCCAACAACGCACCGATAACCCCCAGCGGCAATACCAGCATGACCGAGAACGGCACGGACCAGCTTTCATACAGCGCCGCCAGACACAGGAACACCACCAGAATCGAGATGGCGTACAGCGCCGGCGCCTGGTTGCCCGACAGACGTTCCTGATAGGACATGCCGGTCCAGTCGTAACCGATGCCGCTTGGCAGTTTGGACGCCAGTTGCTCCATCAGGTTCATCGCTTCACCGGTACTCTTGCCCGGTGCGGCCTGGCCCAGAATTTCCATCGACGGCAAGCCGTTATAGCGTTCCAGACGCGGTGAGCCGTATTCCCATTTCGCCGAAGAGAAGGCGGAGAATGGCACCATCTGGCCGCTTGTACCGCGCACGTACCACTTGTTGATGTCTTCCGGCAGCATGCGGAACGGGGCTTCGGCCTGTACGTACACCTTCTTCACACGACCGCGGTCGATGAAGTCGTTGACGTACGAGCCACCCAGCGCGGTGCTTAGCGTGCTGTTAATGGTGGTGATACTGACGCCCAACGCCTTGGCTTTCTCCTGATCGACGATCAGTTTGAACTGCGGCGTATCTTCCAGGCCGTTCGGGCGCACGCCCACCAGCACATCCGGATGCTGAGCAACCATGCCCAACAGCTGGTTACGCGCTTCGGTCAGTTTTTCGTGCCCCAGGCCGCCCTGGTCAATCAGCTCGAAGTCGAAGCCGGTTGCGGTACCGAGTTCGATAATCGCCGGCAGGTTGAACGGGAACACCAGGCCTTCTTTAATCTGCGAGAAGGCGCCCATGGCGCGACCCGCGATCGCTTCGACCTTGTTCCCAGCCCCTGGGCGCTCGCCCCAGTCTTTCAAGCTGACGAATGCCAGGCCGTTGTTCTGGCCGTTACCGTTGAAGCCGAAGCCCGCGACGGTAAACACCGAAACCACGTTGTCCTTTTCCTTGTTCAGGAAGTAGTCGGAGACTTCTTCCAGCACTTTGTTGGTGCGGGACTCGGTGGCACCGGCAGGCAACTGCACCATGGTCAACAGGATGCCCTGATCTTCGTCCGGCAGGAACGAGGAAGGCAGGCGCAGGAACAGCAGGCCCATGCCAACCACGATCAGCAGGTAGATGATCAGATAGCGGCCGGTGCTGCGCAGGATGTTGCCCACGCTGTCGGTGTAGTGATGCGTGCTCTTCTCGAACATGCGGTTAAACCAGCCGAAGAAGCCTGTTTTAACCCCGTGATCGCCTTTCGGGATCGGTTTGAGCATGGTGGCGCACAGCGCCGGCGTCAGGATCAAGGCCACCAGCACCGACAGCGCCATCGCGGACACGATGGTGATCGAGAACTGGCGATAGATGGCGCCGGTTGAGCCGCCAAAGAACGCCATCGGCACGAATACCGCCGACAGCACCATGGCGATGCCCACCAGCGCGCCCTGGATCTGGCCCATCGATTTACGGGTGGCTTCTTTCGGCGGCAGCCCCTCTTCGGACATGACGCGCTCGACGTTTTCTACCACCACGATGGCGTCATCCACCAGCAGGCCGATCGCCAACACCATGCCGAACATCGTCAGGGTGTTTATCGAGAAGCCGAACGCCGCGAGTATCGCAAAGGTCCCCAGCAGTACTACCGGCACCGCGATGGTTGGGATCAGCGTCGCGCGGAAGTTCTGCAGGAACAGATACATCACCAGGAACACCAGGATGATGGCTTCGATCAGCGTTTTCACCACTTCGTTGATGGAGATTTTAACGAACGGGGTGGTGTCGTACGGATAAACCACTTTCATCCCTTGCGGGAAGAATGGCGCCATCTTGGCCAGCTCGTCTTTCACACCTTTGGCGGTGTTCAAGGCGTTGGCGCCGGTTGCCAGTTTGATACCCAGGCCGGCGGCAGGCTTGCCGTTATAACGCGCGGTAACGGCATAGCTTTCCGCGCCGCGCTCGATGTGAGCGACGTCGCGCAGGCGCACCTGGGAACCGTCGGTATTCACCTTCAGCAGGATCTTGCCGAACTCTTCCGGCGAAGTCAGACGGGTCTGCGCGATGATCGAGGCGTTCAACTGCTGCCCCGGCACCGGCGGCAGGCCGCCCAGCTGGCCTGCGGCGATCTGGTTGTTCTGCTCGGTGATGGCGGAGGTCACGTCCGTGGTCGTCAGCTGGTAGTTGTTCAGCTTGTTCGGATCCAGCCAGATACGCATCGCGTACTGGGCACCGAACAGCTGCACCTCGCCCACGCCGGACGAACGGCTGATCGGATCCTTGATGTTGGACGCCACGTAGTCCGCAATATCGTCCTGCGTCATGTTCGGATCGTCGGAAACGAAGCCGGCCACCATCAGGAAGCTGCTGCTGGATTTTTCTACTTTCAGGCCCTGTTGCTGAACTTCTTGCGGCAGCAATGGGGTGGCCAACGACAGTTTGTTCTGAACCTGAACCTGCGCGATGTCAGGATCGGTGCCGGAATCAAACGTCAGGGTAATGGTGACGCTACCAGAGGAATCACTGGTGGAGGACATGTACATCAGGTTATCGATACCGTTCATATTCTGTTCGATAATCTGCGTGACGGTATCCTGCACCGTTTTGGCATCTGCGCCCGGGTAGGTGGCGGAAATACTCACCGCCGGCGGTGCAATAGTGGGATACTGCGCGATCGGCAGTTTCATTATTGCAAGCACCCCCGCCAACATGACGATGATGGCGATTACCCAGGCGAAAATTGGGCGGTCTATAAAGAACTTAGCCATGTATTACAGGCTCCTTTTTATGACTTCTGCGCTTCAGACTGCGGCTGTTTTTGCGCCTGAGTGTCAACTTCCTGCACCTTTACCTGCGCGCCTGGATGCACTTTCATCAGGCCGGAGACGATCACGCGATCGCCGGCTTTCAGGCCATCGGTAACCAGCCATTTGTCGCCAATCGCCTGATCCGCCTTCAGCGTGCGCAGCTCAACTTTATCGTCTGCACCGACCACTAACGCCGTCGCTTCACCACGCGGGTTGCGGGTGACGCCTTGCTGCGGCACCAGCAGCGCATCGCTGCGCACGCCTTCGTCCAGACGGGCGCGCACGAACATGCCAGGCAACAGCGTATCGTTCGGGTTAGGGAACAGGGCGCGAATGGTAATGGAGCCGGTGGTCTCATCGACGGTGACGTCAGAGAATTCCAGCGTGCCTTCCTGCGCATATTCGGTGCCGTTTTCCAGCATCAGTTTCACCTTGGCCTTGCCGTTTTCCTGCTTCAGCGCGCCGCTGGCCAGTTCTTGCTTCAGGCGCAGGAAGTCGGTGCTCGACTGGGTGACGTCGACATACATCGGATCCAACTGCTGCACGGTGGACAGGGCGGTCGCCTGGCCGTTGCTGACCAGCGCGCCTTCGGTCACGGCGGATTTGCCGATGCGGCCGGAGATCGGGGAGGTCACTTTGGTGTACGCCAGATTAATGCGCGCGGTTTCGACGGCGGCTTTGGCGGCCACGACGGCGGCATCCGCTTGCTGCAGCGTGGAGACGGCGTTGTCGTAGTCCTGCTTACTGATATAGCTGGTACCCAGCAATGGCTTGTAGCGGTTTACCGTCACGCGTGCGATGGAAGCGCTGGCCTGTGCTTTGGCCAAATCGCCTTTCGCGCTGTCGTAGCTGGCTTGATAGGTTGCGGGATCGATTTGGTACAGAGACGTCCCGGCCTTGATATCGCTGCCTTCGACGAAGTTGCGCTTCAGGATGATGCCGCTGACCTGAGGGCGAACTTCGGCGATACGATACGCAGCGGTGCGGCCAGGAAGATCGGTAGTGATGTTGAGAGGCTCGGCCTTCAAGGTGACTACGCCCACTTCAGGTGCCTGTTGTTGGGCACCTTGCTGTTGGGTTTCTTTATCGTTACATCCTGTTAGCACTAAGCTGCCTGAAAGCATCAGAACGGCCGCCAGAGGCGTTAACCCTCTGTTTTTGTTCATAGAAAAACCTCAAGTGTCCGATTTCAAAATGATCAATGGATCACAAGCTTTAAAACCCATTGCTGCGTTAATTATATGTGCGTGCTATGGTACATACATTCGCGAATGTATGTAAATCACACTCCCCCTAAATAACAATGCCATGGCACGAAAAACCAAACAGCAGGCGCAAGAAACCCGACAGCAAATCCTCGATGCTGCGGTGAGAGAGTTCTCTGAACGTGGCGTTGCTGCAACGTCACTGACAGATATTGCCACCGCTGCTGGGGTTACGCGTGGAGCCATTTACTGGCACTTCAAGAATAAGGTAGACCTGTTTAATGAAGTTTGGGAATCTACCGAGCCGAAAATTGACCAGCTCGAAACAGAGTATCAGGCAAAGTTTCCCGATAATCCACTGCGGGTTATCCGAGAAATTCTGATTTACATTCTGACGTCTACGGTTGAAGACGGCCGCAGGCGGGCGTTGATGGAAATTATATTCCACAAATGCGAGTTTGTCGGTGAAATGATGCCGCTGCTGGATTCGCGCAAGGTGCTGTACCTCGCCGGTTACGAACGCATCGAGGCGGTGCTGTGCAACTGCATTCACCACGGGCAATTGCCGGCCGATCTGCACACTCGTCGCGCGGCGATCATCCTGCGCGGTTATATCACCGGCCTGCTGGAAAACTGGCTGTTTATGCCGGAAAGTTTCGATTTGCGGGCTGAAGCCGAAGCGCTGGTGGATGCGTTTTTGGAGATGCTGCAGTTTTGCCCCACCTTGCGCCTCAAATCCGATATGCCGACGGCTGCACCGTCCAACGCCGGCTCCCTGCCTTTATAAGGAGAGATTTCATGTCATCAGTCGTTCTCATCGCCAATGGCGCCGCCTATGGCCACGAATCCTTGTTCAATGCGCTGCGGTTGGCCATCGCCATGAAAGAGCAGCAGAGCGATCTCGATCTGCGGCTGTTTCTGATGTCCGATGCGGTGGTGGCCGGGTTGGCCGGGCAGCAGCCGCACGAGGGGTACCACCTGCAGCAGATGCTGGAAATCCTCACCGCGCAGCAGGTGCCGGTCAAGCTGTGCAAGACCTGCGCCGACGCGCGCGGCGTCAGCCGCTTGCCGCTGGCGGACGGCGTGGCGATCGGCACCTTGGTCGAGCTGGCGCAGTGGACGCTGGCGGCGGAGAAAGTGCTGACTTTCTGATTTCGCGACAATGGGACATCACCGGCAACGCTTTTGTTGTTCGTTGCCTGCCGGCGATCGTGATAATCTTCAGGCTTCTTAACCGATCCGAAGCTAAATCATGCATCGCTGGTTGACTCTGCCTTCTCTGGCGCCGCTCATGTTTGTCGGCGCATGCCGGCGGCGCATCGCCGCCGCGACTCTCCTTTTCCTTATTTACGCGTTCAGCTCGCCGGCGCAGGCGGCGCTGAGCGGCGATCTGCCGCAGCGCAGCGAAGTGCAAAGCCAGTTGGAAATGCTGAACAAGCAAAAAGCCCTGACGCCGGTCGAAAAGCTCTCCCAGCAGGATTTGACCCGCACGCTGGAGCTGCTGGATGCCCTCGAGCGCAACCGGCAAGACGCCGCGCAGCTTAAACAGCAGGTGCAGCAGGCGCCGGCGAAACTCAGTCAGGTCACCGCCGAATTGGATGCGCTGAAGCAGCCGGTAGACAATGCGGCGGCGCGCGCTGCGCTGTTGCCGCTGTCGCTGCGTCAGTTGGAAAGCCGGCTGTATCAAACGCTCGACGAGCTGCAAAGCGCGCAGGAGAGCCTCTCCACCTACAACAGCCAACTGGTGTCGCTGCAAACCCAGCCCGAGCGGGTACAAAGCACCATGTACGCCGCCTCGCAGCGCCTGCAGGAGATCCGCAGCCAGCTCAGCGGCCAGACGCCGGGGCAAGATTCGCTGCGCAACAGTCAGCAGGTGATGCTGAGCACCGAGCAGGCGCTGCTCAATGCGCAGCTGGAGCTGCAGCGTAAAAGCCTGGAAGCCAATACCACGCTGCAGGATCTGCTGCAAAAGCAGCGCGATTACACCACCGCGCATATCGATGCGCTCGATCGGTCGGTGCAACTGCTGCAGGAGATCGTCAACAGCAAGCGGTTGACGCTGTCCGAAAAGACCGCCAAAGAGGCGCAGAACCCGGAAGACGCCACCGATATTCAGCACGATCAGCTGGTCAGCAAGCAGCTGGACGTCAACCGCCAACTGAGCCAGCGGCTGATCGCCGCCACCGAAGAGAGCAACACCCTGTTCCAGCAGAACATTCGGGTCAAGAACTGGCTCGACCGCGGGCTGCAGGCGGAGCGTAACCTGAAAGAGCAGATCCAGGTGTTGAAAGGCAGCCTGGTGCTGTCGCGCATTCTGTATCAGCAGCAGCAAAGCCTGCCGCAGGGCACGCTGCTGGCGGATATGGATACGCGCATCGCCGATCTGCGGCTGGAGCAGTTCGATATCAATCAGCAACGCGACGATCTGTTCAAGGGCGAAGATTACATCAACCAGCTGGTGACCGAGAGCAAGGAAAAGGCCGGCCCGGAAGTGATCGACGCGTTGAATGAGATCGTCGACATGCGCCGCGAACTGCTGGATCAGTTGAACAAGCAGCTCAGCAACCAGCTGTCGCTGTCGATCAACCTGCAGATTAACCAACAGCAGCTCACCAGCGTCTACGGCTCGCTGCAGGATACGCTGACCCAGCAGATTTTCTGGGTCAACAGCAACAAGCCGGTCGATCTGGCGTGGCTGAAGGCGATGCCGGAGGCGGTGCGCGATCAGATTGCCGGGCTCGATCTCAAATTCGACGGCGGCAAGCTATTGCAGGGCGGGGTGAATGCGCTGGTGTTCCTGATCCCGCTGCTGTTGGCGATCGGGGTATTGCGTTGGCGCTACCGGCTAATCGACGGCCATTTACAAAAGCTGGCCAACGATGTGGGGCAACTGAAGCGCGACGGCCAACTGCATACGCCGAAGGCCATCGCGCTGACCTTGCTGAAGGTGTTGCCTGGCGCCGCGTTGCTCCTTGGCGTCGGTTTCTGGATGTATCGCGCAGATTTTGGCATCAGCGACTTTATCTGGGCATTGTCGCAGCAGCTGGCGCTGTCATGGCTGGTATTCGCTTTCAGTTACCGCATGCTGAAACCGGGCGGCATCGCCGAGCGGCATTTCAACTTCGGCCCCAACCTGTGCGCGCATTATCGCCGCCAGACGCTGCGGCTGGGGCTGGCGCTGCAGCCGCTGATCTTCTGGTCGGTATTGGGCGAAAAAGCGCCGCTGCGCCTGGTGGAAGACGTCATCGGCCAGATCGTGGTGATGTTGACGCTGGCGCTGCTCACGGTGCTGGTGTTCCCGCTGTGTCGCGACAGCTGGCGTGAAAAGGGCTCGCACGCCGTGCGGCTGGTGATGGTCACTGCGCTGGCCGCCACGCCGCTGATCCTGCTGGGGCTGATGTTCGCCGGCTACTTTTATACCACGCTGCGGCTGGCCAGCCGCTGGATAGACAGCCTGTATCTGTTTTTCCTGTGGAATATTGTGTACCTGACTGCCCTGCGCGGCCTGAGCGTGGCGGCGCGGCGTCTGGCCTACCGGCGCGCGTTGGCGCGGCGGCAAAACGTGGCGAAAGAGGGGGCCGAAGGCGGTGAACCGGTGGTGGAAGAGCCGCCGCTGGCGCTCGATCAGATCAACCAACAGTCGCTGCGCCTGACCACCCTGGTGCTGTTCGCCATCTTCGCCAGCGCCTTTTACGCCATTTGGTCGGATCTGGTGACGGTCATCGCTTACCTGGACAGCATCACGCTGTGGCATTACACCAGCACCGTGGCGGGCAGCAGCGTGGCGCAGGCGGTGACGCTGGGCAACATGATGGTGGCGATCGCCGCGGTGATCGTCGCCTACGTGCTCACCCGCAACATGCCCGGTTTGTTGGAGGTGGTGGTGCTGTCGCGGCTGCAGTTGCGGCAGGGGGCGTCCTATGCCATCACCACCGTGCTCACTTACCTGATTACCGCCGTGGGCGCCGTGGTTGCGCTGGGATCGCTCGGCGTATCCTGGGACAAACTGCAATGGCTGGCCGCCGGTCTGACGGTCGGGTTGGGCTTCGGCCTGCAGGAGATCTTCGCCAATTTCGTCTCCGGTCTGATCATTCTGTTCGAACGCCCGATCCGCATCGGCGATACCATCACCATCGGCACCTTCTCCGGTTCGGTCAGCAAGATCCGCATTCGCGCCACCACCATTACCGACTTCGACCGCAAAGAGGTGATCATTCCGAACAAGGCGTTCGTCACCGAACGGCTGATCAACTGGTCGCTGTCCGACACCATCACCCGCGTGCTGATCAAGGTCGGCGTGGCCTACGGCTCCGATCTCGACAAGGTGAAAAAGGTGCTGCTGCAGGCGGCGCACGACAACCCGCGGGTGATGACCGATCCCGAACCGCAGGTGTTCTTCCTCAACTTCGGCGCCAGCACGCTGGATCACGAACTGCGACTCTATGTGCGGGAACTGCGCGATCGCAGCTACACGGTGGATGAACTGAATCGCTCAATCGACCGCCTGTGCCGGGAAAACGACATCGACATCGCTTTCAACCAGCTGGAGGTGTATCTGCATAACCAGCAGGGCAACGAAGTGCAGGAAGTGAAAAGAACGCTGTCGCCGGACGACGGCGGCCAGACGGCGGCGGATAAGCAATGAGAGGCGAAAGGGACAGCGGCGCTGTCCCCGGTTACTGTCCGGCGGGCAGATAGGGCGAGGTGACGCCGGCGCGCTGCAGCTTTTCCTGATAATCCCGTTTGACGATATCCAGCGCCGCCAGCGCGGTAGCCGGATCGATCTCGTTGCATTCCAGCAGGTAAATCAAGTCTACCGCCAGCTGCAGTTCGGGTGAGGCGTTTTCCAGAGACATAGCACCTGCGCTTATTAATTAATGGGATGAAAAACTCGTGTCTCGGCAGAGTATAGTGAACCCGGCGCGCAACCGGGAATAATCATTAAAATATTGTGATAAATCTTCAAAAACCGTTTTCTTTGCGCTCGATATTGCGCTCGATGCGCGCCAGCGCCTGACGGCAGCGCATCAGTCTCCCCTCCAGCGCCGCCAGCTCGTGCTGCAGCTTTTGCTGCGCCGCCAGCGTGGTCTGGCGCCCCAGCAGGCTTTCCCGATCCTGAATCATGGCGATCAGCCGGCGTTCGTAGTCCTGATGTTCGGCCAGCTTGTGGTACAGATCGGCCTCGGGGGCTTCTTTCGGCTGGTTCTTGCGCCGCAGCGCCTGGGTTGCCAGCTCGCGCTGCAGGGCAGAGATTTGAGCCACCAGTTTTTCGGCCAGAAAGGCCACCTGGCTGGTGCGGTTGTCGTTGGCGGCGCTTTGCAATTGGGCGAAATTTTTCTCCACTTCGGCCAGGTAGTCGCGCAGCCGCGTGCCGCGATTGGCGAACAGGGCGGCGTCGAAGCGCGCCTGCGGGATCGGAACGTCGCCGCGCGGGGTCACTTCGGCCGCCAGCGCCGCGATCTGCTGCGCCAACACCTGTAATAGACGCTGAGTGCTCACATAAGCTCCCTCTTGATTTCAACAGGCGTAAGCTTGCCCGCGATCCTGCCGTGAAACAAGCGCCGTACGCATATTCCGCCGGCGCGGCGCCGATGCTACAGTAGGCGGCAACCGATTGAGGAGCGAAGAGCCGCATGACGCGTGGGTTATTGATCATTTTGGGCTGGCTGGCGGTGGTGCTGGCGACGTTGGGCGTGGTGCTGCCATTGCTGCCGACCACGCCGTTCCTGCTGTTGGCCGCCTGGTGCTTCGCCCGCTCTTCGCCGCGCTTTCATCACTGGCTGCTGCACCGCTCCTGGTTCGGCCCTTATCTGCGCCACTGGCAGCAGCATCGCGCGCTGCCGCCGGGGGCGAAGTGGAAGGCGGTGCTAGTGATCGTGCTGACCTTCGCCTGTTCGCTGTGGCTGGTGAAAATCTGGTGGGTGCGCGGGCTGTTGCTGCTGATGCTGGCTATTTTGCTGACCTTTATGCTGCGCCTGCCGGTTATTGACCTGTCGCAACAAAAACAGCGCTGATTGTGCGCCGCTGGTTGCATTTGTCCGCCAGTTTGCATAGATTTGGGCGTTTTCGTGCGCGGATCGCCTGCCATTTCTTCTCCGGTGTGTTTCACCCGGGGGCGGCGGGTGAGCGGCGCGCCGGTTTTCAGGCAGTTTTATCAGGCAACAATTATGACCGCTACTGCGCAGCAGCTTCAGTTTATTAAAGACAGTATCAAAACCATCCCGGATTATCCGAAGCCGGGCATCCTGTTCCGCGACGTGACCAGCCTGCTGGAAAACCCGTTGGCCTACGCCGCCAGCATCGAGCTGCTGGTTGAGCGCTATCGCGAAGCGGGCGTGACCAAGGTGGTGGGTACCGAAGCGCGCGGTTTCCTGTTCGGCGCGCCCGTCGCGCTGGCGCTGGGCGTCGGTTTCGTGCCGGTGCGCAAACCGGGCAAACTGCCGCGCGCCACGCTCAGCGAAAGCTATGAGCTGGAGTACGGCACCGACAAGCTGGAGATCCACACCGACGCCATCACTGCGGGTGACAAAGTGCTGGTGGTGGACGATCTGCTGGCGACCGGCGGCACCATCGAAGCGACCACCAAACTGATCCGCCGTCTGGGCGGTGAAGTGAACGACGCCGCGTTCATCATCAACCTGCCGGATCTGGGCGGGGAAGCGCGTCTGAACAAGCTGGGCATCGATTGCTACTGCCTGGTGGACTTCGCCGGCCATTGATGCGGCATTGCCCCTTGGGCACAACGGCCTCGCGGATCGCCGCGGGGCTGTGTTAGCATGACCCTCCAGATTCCTCGACTTCTCCGGTATTAATGAGCTATCAGGTTCTCGCCCGTAAGTGGCGCCCTCAAACGTTCGCAGACGTGGTCGGCCAGGAACATGTCCTGACCGCGCTGGCCAACGGCCTCTCACTGGGGCGGATCCATCACGCCTATCTGTTCTCGGGCACGCGCGGCGTGGGGAAAACCACCATCGCCCGCTTGCTGGCCAAAGGCCTGAACTGTGAAACCGGCATCACCGCCACGCCGTGCGGCCAATGCGACAACTGCCGCGAGATCGAGCAGGGGCGCTTCGTCGATCTGATCGAGATCGACGCCGCTTCCCGAACCAAGGTGGAGGATACCCGCGATCTGCTGGACAACGTCCAGTACGCGCCGGCGCGCGGCCGCTTCAAGGTCTACCTGATCGACGAAGTGCACATGCTCTCGCGCCACAGCTTCAACGCGTTGCTGAAGACGTTGGAAGAGCCGCCGCCGCACGTCAAATTCTTGTTGGCCACCACCGATCCGCAAAAGCTGCCGGTGACCATTCTCTCGCGCTGTCTGCAGTTCCACCTCAAAGCGCTGGACGTCGATCAGATCCGTCAGCAGCTGGAAACGGTGCTGACGGCGGAGCAGATCACCAGCGACGCGCGTGCGCTGCAGCTTCTGGCGCGCGCCGCCGACGGCAGCATGCGCGACGCGCTGAGCCTGACCGATCAGGCGATCGCCATGGGGCAGGGGCAGGTGACCGCCGCCACCGTCAGCCAGATGCTCGGCACGCTCGATGACGAGCAACCGCTGGCGATCCTCGAAGCGCTGGTCAGCGCCGACGGCGAAAAGGTGATGGCGCAGGTCGCGCAGGCCGCTTCGCGCGGCGTGGACTGGGAAAATCTGCTGGTGGAGACGTTGGCGCTGCTGCATCGCATTGCGATGGTGCAGCTGTTGCCTTCGATGCTCGACAACCAGTACGCCGCCGTGGAGCAACGGCTGCGCGAGCTGGCGCGAACCCTGCCGCCGGCCGATGTGCAACTTTACTACCAGACGCTGTTGGTGGGCCGCAAAGAGCTGGCCTATGCGCCGGATCGCCGCATGGGGGTTGAGATGACCCTGCTGCGCGCGCTGGCGTTTCACCCGAAAGCGGTGATCCCGGAGCCGGTGGCGTTGGTGCAGACCGCGCCGGCGCCGATGGCGCAGCCGCAGGCCGCCGCTTCACAACAGCCGCCGCAGTTTCAGGACGCGCCGCCGCCGCTAGGGCAGCCGGCCGCGCCACAGCGACAATCATCGGCCCCTTTACCGGATGCCACCGCCCAGCTGTTGAAAGCGCGGTCCCAGCTGCAACGGCAGCAGGGAGCATCCACACCAAAAAAGAATGAGCCGGCGGCGCCAGGAATAGCGCGGCCGGCAAACTCGGCGCTGGGGCGTTTGGCTTCCGTGACCGAGCGCAGCCAGCAGCGCCTGGCGGAGAAGAAGGTGCCGGAAAAACCGGCGAAACCGGAAGCCTATCGCTGGCGCGCGCAGACCGAGCCGGAAGCGGCGCCGGAACCGCTGGCGACGCCGAAAGCGCTGCGCACGGCGTTGGAGCACGAGAAAACGCCGGAGCTGGCCGCCAAGCTGGTGGTGGAGTCGCTGGAGCGCGACGCCTGGGCGGCGGAAATCGATAAGCTGAAGATCCCGAAATTGGTGCAGCAGCTGGCGTTGAACGCCTTCAAGCAGCAGCCGGAGCCGGGCAAAATTAACCTCCATCTGCGGTCTTCGCAGCGCCATCTGAATTCACCTTCGGCGCAGAAGACGCTGGCCGACGCGCTCGGTGAGCTGTACGGCGGCCCGATTGAGCTGACCGTGGTGGAGGACGATAATCCGGCGGGGCGGACCCCGCTGGAATGGCGACAAGCCATCTATGAAGAAAAGCTGGCGCAGGCGCGCCAGTCCATCGAAGCGGATACCAACATTCAGACGCTGCGCCGATTCTTCGACGCGGATCTGGATGAAGAGAGTATTCGCCCCCTTTAAACGCCGCGCGAGGTGCGCGGCCCTAGCGACGAGAGACGACTATGTTTGGTAAAGGCGGTCTGGGCAACCTGATGAAGCAAGCCCAGCAAATGCAAGAAAAAATGCAGCAGATGCAGGAAGAAGTCGCCAAATTGGAAGTGACCGGCGAATCCGGCGCGGGCCTGGTGAAAGTCACCATCAACGGTGCGCACAACTGCCGCCGCGTGGAGATCGATCCTAGCCTGATGGAAGACGACAAAGAGATGCTGGAAGATCTGATCGCCGCTGCGTTTAACGACGCCGCGCGCCGCATCGAAGAGACTCAGAAAGAGAAAATGGCTTCCGTCTCCAGCGGCATGCAGTTGCCGCCTGGCTTCAAGATGCCGTTCTGATGCAAACCAGCCCGCTCCTTGAATCCCTGATGGAGGCGCTGCGCTGTCTGCCGGGCGTCGGCCCGAAATCGGCGCAGCGCATGGCGTTTCAACTGCTGCAGCGCGATCGCAGCGGCGGGATGCGCCTGGCGCAGGCGTTGACGCGCGCGATGTCGGAGATCGGCCACTGCGCCGACTGCCGCACCTTCACCGAACAGGACGTCTGCACTATTTGCGCCAATCCGCGCCGTCAGCAAAACGGCCAGATTTGCGTGGTGGAAAGCCCGGCGGATATCCACGCCATCGAGCAGACCGGCCAGTTCGCCGGGCGCTACTTTGTGCTGATGGGGCATCTGTCGCCGCTGGACGGCATCGGGCCGGGCGATATCGGTCTGGATCGCCTGGAGCAACGGCTGGAAAAGGAAAGCATCACCGAAGTGATCCTCGCCACCAACCCGACGGTGGAAGGGGAAGCGACCGCCAACTACATTGCCGAGATGTGCGGCCAGTATGGCGTGCTCGCCAGCCGCATTGCCCACGGCGTGCCGGTGGGCGGCGAGCTGGAGATGGTCGACGGCACCACGTTGTCGCATTCGCTGGCCGGGCGCCACGCTATCAAGTTCTGATGTTTTCCCGGATGGGGCCGCCCGGCCCCACCGTTTTTTGCCAAAAAATTCCCGCTGTCCGCTTGAAAAACAACACCCTGACCCTCATCTGATCCTCATTGTTCGATTTTGGTAGCCATTGTCTTTTGAGGTAATCAATGAGTATGAAAGGTCAAGAAACCCGCGGGTTCCAGTCTGAAGTAAAACAGCTGCTTCATTTGATGATCCATTCGCTGTACTCCAACAAAGAAATTTTCCTGCGCGAGCTGATTTCCAACGCCTCTGACGCCGCCGACAAGCTGCGCTTCCGCGCCCTGTCCGCGCCAGAGCTGTACGCCGGCGACGGCGAACTGCGCGTACGTTTGTCCTTCGATAAAGAGCAGCGCACCCTGACCATCGCCGACAACGGCATCGGCATGCGCCGCGAAGAAGTGATTGAAAACCTCGGCACCATCGCCAAGTCAGGCACCAAAGCGTTCCTGGAGTCCATCGGTTCCGATCAGGCGAAAGACAGCCAACTGATCGGCCAGTTCGGCGTCGGTTTCTATTCGGCGTTCATCGTGGCGGACAAAGTGACCGTGCGCACCCGCGCCGCCGGCGCCGCCGATGACGAAGGCGTGTTCTGGGAGTCCGCCGGCGAAGGCGACTACACCATCGCCGATATCACCAAAGAGACCCGCGGCACCGAAATCACCCTGCATCTGCGCGAAGGCGAAGATGAGTACCTCGACGCCTGGCGCCTGCGTTCGGTGATCGGCAAATATTCCGATCACATCGCCTTGCCGGTGGAGATCGAAAGCAAAAACGAAGAAGACGACACCGTCACCTGGGAGAAGATCAACAAGGCGCAGGCCCTGTGGACCCGCAGCAAGGCTGACGTGACCGACGAAGAGTACAAAGAGTTCTACAAACACATCGCCCACGACTTCACCGATCCGCTGAGCTGGAGCCACAACCGGGTGGAGGGCAAGCAGGAATACACCAGCCTGCTGTACATCCCGGCGCAGGCGCCGTGGGACATGTGGAACCGCGATCACAAGCACGGCCTGAAGCTGTATGTGCAGCGCGTGTTCATCATGGACGACGCCGAGCAGTTCATGCCGAACTACCTGCGCTTCGTGCGCGGCCTGATCGACTCCAACGATCTGCCGCTGAACGTATCGCGCGAGATCCTGCAAGACAGCCGTGTGACGCAAAACCTGCGCGGCGCGCTGACCAAGCGTGTGCTGCAGATGCTGGACAAGCTGGCCAAAGACGACGCCGAAGGCTACCAGAAATTCTGGCAGCAGTTCGGTCTGGTGCTGAAAGAGGGCCCGGCGGAAGACAACGGCAACCAGGAAGCGATCGCCAAATTGCTGCGCTTCGCGACCACCCACGGCGACAGCTCGGCGCAGACCGTATCGCTGGAAGAGTACGTCGGCCGGATGGCGGAAGGCCAGGAGAAGATTTACTACATCACCGCCGACAGCTACGCCGCGGCCAAGAGCAGCCCGCACCTGGAGCTGTTCCGCAAGAAAGGCATCGAAGTGCTGCTGCTGTCCGATCGCATCGACGAGTGGATGATGAGCTACCTGACCGAGTTCGACGGCAAGCCGTTCCAGTCGGTCAGCAAGGCGGATGAAGCGCTGGATAAACTGGCGGATGAAACCGAAGAGCAGAAGGCCGCCGAGAAGCAGCTGGAACCATTCATCGAACGCGTGAAAACCCTGCTGGGCGATCGCGTGAAGGATGTGCGCCTGACGCACCGCCTGACCGATACGCCGGCGATCGTCGTGACCGACGCCGACGAAATGAGCACCCAGATGGCCAAGCTGTTCGCCGCCGCCGGCCAGCAGGCGCCGGAAGTGAAGTACATTTTCGAGCTTAATCCGGAACATGCTCTGGTCAAACGCGCATCCGACGTGGGCGATAACGAACATTTTGCCGAATGGATCGACCTGTTATTGGATCAGGCGCTGTTGGCTGAACGCGGCACGTTGGAGGATCCGAACCTGTTCATCCGCCGCATGAATAAGTTGCTGTCCGCCTAAAGTTGAAGATATGCGCCCTTAACGGCACCGTTAGGGGCGCATTTTCGGTTTTTCCCCACCTTTTCTCGCCTTTTGTTCGTCGGTTTTTTTGCACATTCCGCAATCGATTTCCTTCGCGCGCCTTGAGCCTGCCCCCCCTGAAATGGTATCGTTGAGCGTTTTCGCAATTTTATAAAAACTACATAGCAAGGGGATTTACGCAATGCGTATCATTCTGCTGGGCGCTCCGGGCGCTGGTAAAGGTACTCAGGCTCAATTCATCATGGAGAAATACGGCATTCCGCAAATCTCCACCGGTGATATGTTGCGCGCAGCCGTGAAGGCCGGCAGTGAACTGGGCAAGCAGGCGAAAGAGATCATGGACGCCGGCAAGCTGGTGACCGATGAGCTGGTGATCGCGCTGGTCAAAGAGCGCATCGCTCAGGAAGATTGCCGCAAGGGCTTCCTGCTGGACGGTTTCCCACGCACCATTCCGCAGGCTGACGCGATGAAAGAAGCCGGCATCAACGTGGACTTCGTGCTGGAGTTCGACGTGCCGGACGAGCTGATCGTTGACCGCATCGTTGGCCGCCGCGTGCACGCGCCGTCCGGCCGCGTCTACCACGTGAAGTTCAATCCGCCGCAGGTGGAAGGCAAAGACGACGTGACCGGCGAAGAGCTGACCACGCGCAAGGACGATCAGGAAGAGACCGTGCGCAAGCGTCTGGTGGAATACCATCAGATGACCGCGCCGCTGATCTCTTACTACAGCAAAGAAGCGGCAGCGGGCAACACCCAATACCGCAAAATCGACGGCACCCGCAAGGTGGCCGAAGTGAGCGCAGAGCTGGCGACCATCCTCGGTTGATCGCAAGCACATTGTGCATGACGCCGGGCCAGTGGCCCGGCGTTTTTTTTTGCCGTTTTGCCGCCAAATTGTGATCGCGGCGGCTTGTTGCAACCGTGCCCGTTAATCGCCCACGCCAAATGGCGTATAACAAGCCTGCGTTTTCACCCTCAGCAGGGAGCCGGGCATGCTCAGACAAACCAATCTTCTGGCGGAAGCCACCGCGCGCCAGATCGTCCAGCGGGCGATGGGCATCATCAGCCATTCCGTCAACGTGATGGACAGCAACGGCGTGATCATCGCCTCCGGCAACCCGCAGCGCCTGTTCCAGCGCCATGAAGGCGCGGTGCTGGCGCTGGCGGAGAATCGGGTGGTGGAAATCGACCGCGCCACCGCCGAGCACCTGAAGGGCGTGCGGCCCGGCATCAACCTGCCGTTCAGCTTTCGTAACCAGCGGGTGGGGGTGATTGGCATTTCCGGCGAACCGGCCGAGGTGCGCGCCTACGCCGAGTTGGTCAAGATGGCGGCGGAGATGATGGTAGAGCAGGCGGCGCTGCTGGATCAGCACCAGTGGGAAAAGCGCTACCGGGAAGAGCTGGCGAACCAGCTGCTGCAGCCGCAGCCGAACACGGCGTCGCTGGAAGCGATGGCGGCGTATCTGGGATTGGATCTGCGCCAGACGCGCATCGTGTGGATCGTCGAACTGCAAGAGGCGCAGCCGCACCTGTTGCGCGAGCTGTTGGCGGAGCTGGAGGCCACCCAGCGCGACGCGTTGATCGCCATTACCGGCTTCAATGAAATGACCCTGTTGCGCCCGGCCTGCATGGCTCAGGGCGAATGGAGTTTGAAGCTGGAGCGCCAGCAGGCGCAGCGTTTGCAAAATCAGCTCAAACACCGCTTTCGGGTGCGGCTGATCGTCGGCGGTTTTTATGACGATCCGCAAAGCGCCTACCGTTCCAGCCTGACGGCGCGCGCCACCCAGGCAATGGCGCAGCGCCTGAAACTGCGTCACGCCACGCTGTTCTACCACGACTATCCGTTGCCGTCGCTGCTGTGCGATCTGGGAGAGGACTGGCGCGCGCAAGAGCTGGGGCGCCCCTGGCGGACGCTGGGCGAACAGGATGAAAAAGGCGTGCTGCGCAGTACGCTGCGCCACTATTTTTCGCAGAATTGTGATCAGACGCAGACCGCCGCGCAGCTGCATATTCACGTCAATACCCTGCGTTATCGCCTGCAGCGCATTGAAGCGATAACCGGCATGAAAATCAATCAATTAACTGACTCTCTGCGGTTGTTTATCGGCATGCTGATGCACGACTGAGTTGTGCCAACCCACAAATTCCGCGCCGTTCCCCCGGCGCTTTTTTGTTGTTTCCCCTCAGGTCAACGCCGGACGCGCGCGATATGTTGGCCTGCACATCAACCACGGAGAAAACAACAATGACAACCGTATCCACTCTGGGGGCGCTGGTGGCGTTAGCCGTCGCCATCGTCCTGATTCTACGCAAGGTGCCGCCGGCTTACGGCATGATCGCCGGCGCGCTGGCGGGCGGGCTGTGCGGCGGCGCCGACCTGGTGCAGACCGTGACGCTGATGATCGGCGGGGCGCAGGGCATCACCAACGCCGTGATGCGCATTTTGGCGGCGGGGGTATTGGCCGGGGTGCTGATCGAATCCGGCGCGGCGCACACCATCGCCGAAACCATCGTGCGCAAGGTGGGCGAAACCCGCGCGTTGCTGGCGCTGGCGGTGGCTACACTTATCCTGACGGCGGTGGGGGTGTTTATCGATGTGGCGGTGATCACCGTCGCGCCGATCGCGCTGTCGATCGCCCAGAAGGCCGGCATTTCACGCGCGGCGATCCTGCTGGCGATGATCGGCGGCGGCAAGGCCGGCAACGTGATGTCGCCTAACCCGAACACCATTGCGGCGGCGGACAACTTCCATGTGCCGCTCACTTCGGTGATGATGGCCGGCATCGTGCCGGGGCTGTGCGGCCTGGTGGTGGCCTATCTGCTGGCGCGTCGCCTGAGCGATAAAGGCAGCAGGGTGATGGCCGAAGAGCTGACTCAGCATGCCGAAGGAGCGCGGCCGGGTTTTGCTGCGGCGATCAGCGCGCCGCTGGTGGCGATCCTGCTGTTGTCGCTGCGGCCGATCGCCGGGATCGCCGTCGATCCGCTGATCGCGCTGCCGGTCGGCGGGTTGGCGGGTGCGCTGCTGATGGGGCGTATTCGTCAGTGCAATCAGTTTATGGTTTCCGGCCTGTCGCGCATGGCGCCGGTGGCGATCATGCTGCTCGGCACCGGCACATTGGCGGGCATCATCGCCAATTCGGCGCTGAAGGATGTCTTGATTAACGGCTTAACGCACACCGGGCTGCCGGCCTGGCTGCTGGCGCCGCTGTCCGGCGCGCTGATGTCGATGGCGACCGCCTCGACCACCGCCGGCACCGCCGTCGCCTCCGGGGTGTTCAGCTCCACGCTGCTGGAACTGGGGGTGAGCGGGTTGGCCGGCGCGGCGATGATCCACGCGGGCGCCACGGTGCTGGATCACCTGCCGCATGGCAGTTTCTTCCACGCCACCGGCGGCAGCGTCAATATGGCGGTGCACGAGCGGCTCAAGCTGCTGCCGTATGAAACGTTGGTGGGGTTCACCATCGCGGCAATCTCGGCGCTGATGTTTGGCGTATTTAACCTGGCGGGATAAGGAACAGTGATGAAAGCGCTGAAAAAAGTGGTTATTGCTCCGGATTCTTTCAAAGAGAGTCTGAGCGCGCTCGGCGTCGCCGACGCCATCGAACGGGGATTCCGTCAGATTTATCCGCAGGCGCACTACGTGAAGCTGCCGATGGCGGACGGCGGCGAAGGCACGGTGGAGTCGATGGTGGCGGCCACCGGCGGCGAGATCGTCCAGGTAACGGTCACCGGGCCGCTGGGGGAGCCGGTACAGGGATTCTATGGTCTGCTGGGCGACGGCGAAACCGCGGTGATTGAAATGGCCGCCGCCTCCGGGCTGCATTTGGCGCCGCCCAACCGGCGCGATCCGCGCATCACCACCAGTTACGGCACCGGCGAACTGATGCTGGCGGCGCTGGAACGCGGCGTGAAGGCGATCATTCTCGGCATCGGCGGCAGCGCCACCAACGACGGCGGCGCCGGGATGATGCAGGCGCTGGGCGTTAAATTGCTGGATAAGGATGGTCGCCCGCTGCCGGTGGGCGGCGCGGCGCTGGCGCACCTGGCGCACCTCGATCTCGCCGGGCTGGATGCGCGTTGGCAACGGGTGAGCGTGACCGCCGCCTGCGACGTCGATAACCCGCTGTGCGGCGAAAAGGGCGCGTCGGCGGTATTCGGGCCGCAGAAGGGGGCGACGCCGGAGATGGTGGCGCAGCTCGATGCGGCGCTGCATCACTACGGCGAGTTGCTGGAGCGGGAAACCGGTCGCGCCGTGCTGGCCCAGCCAGGGGCGGGCGCGGCGGGCGGCATGGGGGCGGCGCTGCTCGGCATGCTCGACGCGCGCTTGCGGCCGGGCATCGAGATCGTCACTGAAACCCTGCGCCTGGATGAGGCGGTGCGCGATGCCGATCTGGTGATCACCGGTGAAGGGCGGTTGGACAGCCAGTCGATTCACGGCAAAACGCCGATCGGCGTGGCGCGGGTGGCCCAGCGTTACGGCGTGCCGGTGATCGCCATCGCCGGCAGCCTGACGCCGGATTATTCGGTGGTGCATCAACACGGCATCGATGCGGCGTTTTCGGTGCTCGATCGTATTGTGACGCTGGAAGAAGCGCTGGTGGACGCCGATCGCAATCTGCAGGTGACGGCGCGCAACGTGGCGGCGGTATGGCAGCTGGCGCAAGGAAGAAGCCCACAGGCATAGCCTGTTGCTGTTATCGGTTTCGATGCAGGACTTTTCCGTTACAATAGCCGGCATTAATGGCTGCTGACATCCCGACCCAGAACGGAATGCCGGCCGGAAAGGAAATGAGGGGAACTGAGATGAAGCAAGAGAAACACGGCGTATTGCTGGTGAACCTGGGCACGCCAGATGCGCCGACCTCGTCGGCGGTCAAACGCTATCTGAAGGAATTCCTCAGTGACGATCGCGTGGTCGACACGGCGCCGCTGATCTGGTGGCCGATCCTCAACGGCGCGATCTTGCCGATCCGTTCGCCGCGCGTGGCGAAACTCTATCAGTCGGTGTGGATGGAAGAAGGCTCGCCGCTGCTGGTGTACAGCCGCCGCCAACAGCGGGCGCTGGCGGCGCGCATGCCGAATACGCCGGTGGAGCTGGGCATGAGCTACGGTTCGCCGAGCCTGGCGGAAGCCATCGACAAGCTGCTGGCGCAGGGCGTGACCAACCTGGTGGTGCTGCCGCTCTATCCGCAATATTCCTGTTCCACCAGCGCGGCGGTATGGGATGGCGTGGCGCGGGTGCTGAAAGGCTATCGCCGCTTGCCTTCTGTGGCCTTCATTCGCGATTACGCCGAACACCCGGCCTATATCGCCGCGCTGCAACAAAGCGTGGAGCGCTCGTTCGCCGAGCACGGCCAGCCGGACCGGCTGGTGCTGTCTTTCCACGGCATCCCCAAACGTTATGCGCGGCTGGGCGACGACTACCCGCAACGCTGCGAGGATACGCTGCGTGCGCTGAGCGCCACGCTGCCGCTGGCGCCGGAGCGAGTGATGATGACGTACCAATCGCGCTTCGGCCGCGAGCCTTGGCTGACGCCGTACACCGATGAAACCCTGAAGGGGTTGCCGGCGCAGGGCGTGAAGCACATTCAACTGATTTGCCCCGGCTTCTCGGCAGACTGCCTGGAAACGCTGGAAGAGATCAAAGAGCAGAACCGCGAGATCTTCCTCAAGGCGGGCGGCGAGAAGTTTGAATACATCTCTGCGTTGAACGACGAGCCGGCGCATATCGACATGATGCAGCAACTGGT
This sequence comes from Serratia sp. EC4, assembly GCF_059652115.1. Classification (NCBI taxonomy): domain Bacteria; kingdom Pseudomonadati; phylum Pseudomonadota; class Gammaproteobacteria; order Enterobacterales; family Yersiniaceae; genus Serratia; species Serratia sp. EC4. The sequence continues at coordinate 196,845 of NZ_JBNIDE010000002.1, forward strand.
GGCGCAACGTCTGTAATCATCCATAATCTGTCTATTAGGTGCATCGTGATCGGGCGGGGATGTGTTAACATTCTCCGCTTGTTAAACCGTCACCACCGCCAATCACATGAAATTTCCTGGTAAACGCAAGTCCAAACACTATTTTCCGGTGAGCGCCCGCGATCCGCTTCTGCAGCAGGCCCAGCCCGAAAGTGAAATCAGCACCTCGTATATTGTCGGCATCGACCAGACGCTGGTGGATATCGAGGCAAAAGTGGACGATGCTTTTGTCCAGCGTTACGGCCTGAGCCTGGGCCACTCTCTGGTGATCGAAGACGACGTCGCCGAGGCGCTGTATCAGGAACTGAATGAAAACAACCTGGTCACCCATCAGTTCGCCGGCGGCACCATCGGCAATACCATGCACAACTATTCGGTGCTGGCGGACGATCGCTCGGTGCTGCTCGGCGTGATGTGCAGCAACGTGAAAATCGGCAGCTACGCCTACCGTTATCTGTGCAATACCTCCAGCCGCACCGATCTTAACTATTTGCAGGGTGTTGATGGCGCCATCGGCCGCTGTTTCACGCTGATCGGCGAAAGCGGCGAGCGCACCTTCGCCATCAATCCTGGCCAGATGAACCAGCTGCGCCCGGAAAGCATTCCTGAAGAGGTGATCGCCGGCGCGTCGGCGCTGGTGCTGAGCTCTTATCTGGTGCGCTGCAAGGAAGGGGAGCCGATAAAGGACGCCACCCTGCAGGCGATCGAGTACGCCAAAAAACACGATGTGCCGGTGGTGCTGACCCTGGGCACCAAGTACGTGATCGCCGACAACCCGCAGTGGTGGCGCGACTTCCTGAAGGAAAATGTGACGATTCTGGCGATGAACGAAGACGAAGCGCTGGAGCTGACCGGGCTGAGCGATCCGCTGACCGCGTCGGACATGGCGCTGGAGTGGGTGGATCTGGTGCTGTGCACCGCCGGGCCGAATGGCCTGTATATGGCGGGCTACACCGAAGAAGCCAATAAGCGCCAGACCCAGCACCCGCTGTTGCCGGGGCATATCGCCGAGTTCAACCGCTACGAGTTCAGCCGCGCCATGCGCCGCGAGCACTGTGAAAATCCGCTGCGCGTTTATTCGCACATCGCGCCGTATATGGGCGGGCCGGAGAAGATCATGAACACCAACGGCGCCGGCGACGGCGCGCTGTCGGCGTTGCTGCACGATATCGCTGCCAACGGTTATCACCGCCATAACGTGCCGAACTCCAGCAAGCATGTGCGCAGTTACCTGACCTACTCCTCCCTGGCGCAGGTGTGCAAATACGCCAACCGCGTCAGCTACCAGGTATTGAACCAGCATTCGCCGCGCCTCACGCGCGGCCTGCCGGAGCGGGAAGACAGCCTGGAAGAGTCCTACTGGGAGCGTTAACCCGCTGAAAAAGAAAAGGTCCGGCAATGCCGGACCTTTTTATATGCGCGCGCGGCGCTTCAGATCGGGCAGCCGCCCATTTTTTCTTCTTCGCTCAGGGTGTCCAACTGCAGGATGTTCAGCATGCTGTTGGCGATCTCCCGTTCGCCCATGACCACCTGATTGGCGCCGCGATCGGTGATGTAGGCCACTTCATCGTCGTAGTGGGCGCGGGCGATGATCTCGATATTCGGCCGCTTGGCGCGCGCCGAGGCGACGATCTCGCCGGCCTCGTAGCCATTCGGAATGGTCAACAGTAGCCAGCGCGCGCAGTCGAGCCGCGCCAGATCCATCACTTCCGGATTGGCGGCGTTGCCCAGCACCGTCTTGATACCCTGTTCGCGCAGCGCTTCCACCCGCGGGCGGGAATTCTCGATCACCACCAGCGGAATGCCCGCCTCGGCCAGTTTGCCGCCCAGCAGGCTGCCGACGCGGCCGTAGCCGACCACCAGCGCGTGATTGCACATATCCACCGGTATCTGTTTCTCTTCTTCCACCGCCTCTTCGAGGATTTGCTCTTCGATGGTTTCGGTTTTGGCCAGATAGCGTTCCAGCAGGGTGAACAACAGCGGGTTGAGCATGATGGATAGGATGGCGCCGGCCAGCACCAGATTGCGGCCATGCTCCGACATCATGCCGAGCGCGATGCCGAGGCCCGCAAGAATAAAGGCGAACTCGCCGATCTGCGCCAGGCTGGCGGAAATGGTCAGCGCGGTGCGCTTGGAGTGACCGAACATTTTCACCAGCAGGAACGCGGCGGCGGATTTGCCGAACACGATGATCGCCAGCGTCGCCAGCACCGCCAGCGGTTCGTTAATCACGATCATCGGATCGAACAGCATGCCGACCGAGACGAAGAACAGCACCGCGAACGCATCGCGCAGCGGCAGGGTGTCGTGCGCCGCGCGGTGGCTCAGTTCGGACTCGTTCAGCACCATGCCGGCAAAGAAGGCGCCCAGCGCGAAGGAGACGTCGAACAGCTTCACCGCGCCGTAGGCGATGCCGAGCGCCAGCGCCAATACCGCCAGGGTGAACAGCTCACGCGAGCCGGTGCTGGCGGTTTTCGACAGGATCCATGGCACCAGGCGGCGGCCGACCACGATCATCAGCGCGATGAAGGCGATGACTTTACCGATGGTCAGCGCCAGCTCCATCAGCAGCTGGCTGCTGCTGGCGTTGTCGTTACCCAGCATATTGCCGAAGGCCGGCAGCAATACCAGCGTCAGCACCATCGCCAAATCTTCGACGATCAGCCAGCCGATGGCGATTTGCCCGCGCTGGCTGTCGATCAGTTGCCGTTCCTCCAGGGCGCGCAGCAGCACCACGGTGCTGGCGGTGGAGAGGCAGAGGCCGAACACCAGACCGGAGATCAGATCCCAGCCGAGCAGCTTGGACAGCCCCATGCCGAGCAGGGTAGCGACGGCTATCTGCGCCACGGCGCCGGGAATGGCGATAGATTTTACTGCGAGGAGGTCTTTCAAAGAGAAGTGCAGGCCAACACCGAACATCAACAGGATAACGCCGATTTCCGCCAGTTCCGGCGCCAGTGAGGTGTCGGCGACGAAACCGGGGGTGAACGGGCCGGCGAGCACCCCTGCGGCCAGATACCCCACCAGAGGGGAGATGCGCAGGCGGTTCGCCAGCATGCCGAGGAGGAAGGCGAGTACTAACCCTCCGACGATGGTGGTGATGAGCGGTGTTGAATTATGCATCCATACTCCTTCTGGCTATGCATCGCGGCACGGGAGAATCGCAACAAAGTTACGAAAAGATACATTTAGTTTATTGCATTTGTTCGCGGCTTGCTTGGCTAATTTGGCCTTTTCTGTAAAAAAACAGAGGATCTCACTTAAGGCGCGGCAATGAGGGGGTTTTGGACCAGATAAACCAAATAACATTGATTTATCCGTAGGATAACCCGGATGAATAAATAATTTCATCCGGGCGGTTCGCGGGGTTATTGCGGTTTATGCTCCATATTGGGCAGTAATGCGGTGATAATGCCGATCAGCGGCAGGAAAGCACAGATTTGGTAGACCAGTTCGATACTGGTCAAATCGGCGACATAACCAAGAACTGCCGCACCTAACCCGCCCATACCGAAAGCAAAACCGAAGAATAAGCCGGAAACCATGCCCACTTTACCGGGGATCAGCTCCTGAGCGTAGACCAGAATGGCGGAGAACGCCGAGGCGAGAATAACCCCGATGATCACCGTTAAAATGCCGGTCCAATAGAGGGATGCATAGGGTAAAACAAGGGTAAACGGCGCAGCCCCGAGAATAGAGCCCCAAATCACGTATTTACGTCCTATCTTGTCGCCAATAGGCCCGCCGATAATGGTGCCAGCCGCTACCGCGAACAGGAAAGCGAACAGGTGAATTTGGGCATTCTGCACCGAAACGCCGAACTTATGTATCAGATAAAAGGTGTAATAGCTGCTGATGCTGGCCAGATAGAAGTATTTGGAGAAAATCAGCACCAGCAGGATGCCCAGCGAGTAGGCGACGGTACGTTTTGGCAGCGGTTTCAGCAGCGACGGGCTTTTCGGCTGCCCTTTAGTTGCCCGATGCTGATGTTGATACCACTTGCTGACCTGCAGCAACACCACGATCGCCAGCAGCGCCGCCAGCGAGAACCAGGCGACGTTGCCCTTGCCGTAAGGCGCGATGATCAGCGCCGCCAGCAGCGGGCCGAGCGAGCTGCCGAAGTTGCCGCCGACCTGGAACAGCGACTGCGCCAGGCCGTGCCGCCCGCCGGAGGCCATGCGCGCCACGCGCGAGGATTCCGGGTGGAAGACCGATGAGCCGGTGCCCACCAGCGCCGCCGCCAGCAGCACCAGCGGGAAGGTGCTCGCCACCGACAGCAGCAGCAGGCCGGACAGGGTAAAGCCCATGCCGATCGGCAGCGAGTAAGGCTGCGGGTGTTTATCGGTGTAATACCCGATCAATGGTTGCAGCAGCGAGGCCGTTAGCTGATAGGTCAGGGTAATCATGCCGATCTGCACGAAGCTGAGGTGGAAATCGGCTTGCAGGATCGGGTAAATCGCCAGGATCAGCGACTGGATCATATCGTTGAGCAGGTGAGACACGCTGATGGCGCCAAGGATGGAGAAGGCGGTTCCCTTCACCGCATTGCCCTTGGCGGGCGGCATCGCGCTTTGGCTACTGTCGGTCATATTATTATTAGCCTGATAAGTTGTTGAGCACAGAGATGACATCTTAGGCAGGACGTTCAATTTTTACCATATCTGAAATAATCAGACTCACATCGCAAAAATTTGAAATCAGCTGTCATTAATTCGCGCTACAATTTCGGCCTCATCATAAAAGCCATTTAATACACGGAGATCCGCCATGCGTTTTTCGCTGAAAACCACCGCATGCGCGTTGGCCGTTTCCCTGACGTTGCTGTCGGGGGCCGCCAGTGCCTGGGAAAAGGATAAGACCTACGCCATTACCATTCTGCACACCAACGATCATCACGGTCACTTCTGGCAGAACGATCACGGTGAATATGGCCTGGGCGCGCAGAAAACGCTGGTGGACGGCATTCGTCAGGAAGTGGCGGCGCAGGGCGGCAGCCTGCTGTTGTTGTCCGGCGGCGATATCAATACCGGCGTGCCGGAATCGGATCTGCAGGACGCCGAGCCGGACTTCCGCGGCATGAACCTGGTGGGTTACGACGCGATGGCGATCGGCAACCACGAATTCGACAACCCGCTGAGCGTGCTGCGCCAGCAGGAGAAGTGGGCGACCTTCCCGCTGCTGTCCGCCAATATCTATCAGAAAAGCACCGGCCAGCGCCTGTTCAAGCCTTACGCCTTGTTCGACAAGCAGGGCATCAAGATTGCCGTGATCGGCCTGACGACCGACGACACCGCCAAGATCGGCAACCCGGAGTACTTCACCGACATGGAATTCCGCGTGCCGGCGCAGGAAGCGAAGCAGGTGGTGGAGCAACTGCGTAAGGACGAGAAGCCGGACGTGATTATCGCCGCCACCCACATGGGGCACTATGACAACGGCGAACACGGCTCGAACGCGCCGGGCGACGTGGAGATGGCGCGCAGCCTGCCGGCCGGATATCTCGACATGATCGTCGGCGGCCACTCGCAGGATCCGGTGTGCATGGCCGGCGACAACCGCAAACAGGCGGATTATGTGCCGGGCACGCCGTGCTCGCCGGATCGCCAGAACGGCACCTGGATCGTGCAGGCGCACGAGTGGGGCAAATACGTGGGGCGCGCCGATTTCGAATTCCGCAACGGCGAGCTGAAGCTGGTGCATTATCAGCTGATCCCGGTGAACCTGAAGAAGAAAGTGGAGAAAGCGGACGGCACCAGCGAGCGGGTGTACTACACCCAGCAGATTGCGGAAGATCCGACCATGATGAAGCTGCTGACGCCATTCCAGGATAAGGGCAAGGCGCAGTTGGAAGTGAAGATCGGCAGCGTCAACGGCAAGCTTGAAGGCGATCGCAGCAAGGTGCGCTTCGTGCAGACCAACCTGGCGCGGGTGATGCTGGCCGCGCAGAGGGAGCGCGCCGACGCCGATTTCGCCGTGATGAGCGGCGGCGGGGTGCGCGATTCGATTGAAAGCGGCGATATCACCTACAAAAATGTGCTCAAGGTGCAGCCGTTCGGCAACACGCTGGTGCATGTCGATATGAAAGGCCGCGAGGTTGAGCAGTACCTGGCGGTGGTGGCCAACATGAAGCCGGATTCCGGCGCCTACGCCCAGTTCGCCAACGTCAGCCTGGTGGCGGACGGCAAGGGCGTCAGCGAGGTGAAGATCAATGGCCAGCCGCTGCAGGCGGATAAAACTTACCGCATGGCGACGCTGAACTTCAACGCGCTGGGCGGCGACGGCTATCCGAAGCTGGACGGGCTGCCGAGCTACGTCAACACCGGTTTTATCGACGCCGAGGTGCTGAAGCAATACATCGAGAAACACTCGCCGCTGGATGCGGCGGCTTACGAACCGAAGGGCGAAATCGTTTATCGCTAATCGCCACCGCCGCGGCCTGCCCCCATGGGCGGGCCGCCTGTTTTCCCGCCGAAAACCCCGCCTCAAACGCACGCAAAAGTCGCCGCCGCCGTCTTCCAATGATAGCCTGAGCGACAATTTGGTTTTGATAACGCAAACAGGAAGATGACATGTTGAAAACCGCAGGCTGGCTGCTGCCCGCCATCGTGGCGCTGGCGGGGTGTTCGTCATCCGGCCCACGTCACGAACAAACCCTCAGCCAGGCGCTGGCGGCCATCGGCCAGGACAAGGCGTTGGCCGGGGCGTCGAGCGGCGTGATGGTGCGCGACGCCAACAGCGGCAAGGTGCTGTATCAGGCGCACGCGGATCAGCGTTTGGCGCCGGCTTCCAACATGAAGATGTTCACCTCTCTGGCGGCGTTCGGCGTGCTGGGGGCCGATTACCGCTTTGAAACCCGGCTGCTGACCGCCGGTAAACAGCGCGGCGACACCCTGCAAGGGGATCTCTATCTGCAGGGCAGCGGCGATCCGACGCTGCATCCGGACGATCTCGACACCTTCGCCGCGGCGCTGGCGCAGCGCGGCATCCGTCATATACAGGGGCGGTTGTTGCTGGATGCCGGCGCCTTCGATCAGACGCCATTCGGCGCCGGCTGGAGCTGGGACGATGAACCTTTCGCCTTCGCTGCGCCGATCTCGGCGCTGAACTACGCCTTTACTCCCGGCGGCGATATCAACGTGGTGCAGGTGGCGGTGCGGCCGGGCGCCCGCGCCGGCGCGCCGGGACGGGCGAGCTTCTATCCCGCCAATGACGCGGTGACGCTCGTCAACCGCACCACCACCGGCAGTGACACCGCGCTGACGTATGAGCGCCGGCCGGGCAGCAACCGGATCGTGGTCAGCGGCACCATCGCCGCGCAGGCGGAGGCCAGCTCGCGATTGATTACCGTCGATCAACCGTCCCTCGTCGTCGGCGCCTTATTGCAACATGCCCTGCGCGCGCACGGCATCACCCTGCGCGGCAAGGTTGACGAGGGCGTGACGCCGGCCGGCGCACAGCTGCTGGCGGAAAAAACCTCGCCGCCGCTCTCCCGCCTGGTCGTCACCTTCCTGAAAGTCTCCAATAACGGCTACGGCGAGATATTGACCAAGGCGATGGGCCGCAAGACGCAGGGTAAAGGGGATTGGGCCGCCGGCCTTCAGGCGATAAATGGATTTGTGCAAAGCCAGGGCGTCGCGGCCGACGCCTATCGCCAGGTGGACGGTTCAGGGCTGTCGCGCATGAACCAGATCACGCCGCAACAGCTGACGACGCTGCTGCTGGCGGCCAGAAAACAGCCGTGGTTCGCCGACTGGTATCACGCCTTGCCCGTTGCGGGCGAGCCGGGATTGCTGGTGGGCGGCACGCTGCGTAACCGCATGGTGAACAGCGCGGCGGCAGGGCGCGCCCACGCCAAGAGCGGTTCCATGACCGGCGTATCGTCGCTCAGCGGCTATGTCGATTCGGCGACCGGTCGGCCGCTGGCATTCGCCATCATCAGCAATAACTATTTGGTGCCCGGCGCGCAGGTGAAGGCGCTGGAGGACCGCCTGGTGGAAACGCTGGCGGCCTGTGACGCCACGGTGGCGTGCCGCTGAGCGCGCGGCGTCAGTCGCGTTTGGCGATGTCGGCGAAGCTGCCGGCCAGCAGGCGGCACAGATCGGCGGCGGCCAGCTCGATATCCAGCCCGCGTTTGCCGCCGGAAACGTAAATGGTGGCGAACGCTTGCGCCGGGCTGTCGATCACCGTCGGCAGCCGTTTTTTCTGCCCCAGCGGGCTGATGCCGCCCACCAGATAGCCGGTGACGCGCTGCGCCAGCTGCGGATCGGCCATCTCGGCCTTTTTGGCGCCGAGGGCGCGGGCAACCTTTTTCAGATCCAACTGGGTTGCGACCGGCGTGATCGCCACCGCCAGGTGTTTGGCGTCGCCGTTCAGCGCCACCAGCAAGGTTTTGTAAACCCGATCGGCATCCAGCCCCAGCTTTCTCACCGCTTCGTCACCGAAGTTGGTTTCGTCACTGTCGTGGTGATAAGGATGAAGGGTGAAGGCGACCTTTTGTTTCTCAAGCAGAACGACTGCGGGCGTCATGATGTGTTGTCCAAAATGTCCCCAGCGGGGAAAGGGTGATAACCAGCCTTAAAAATACAAAAATCCAACCTGCCCGGCAACCTGAGCGGCTGTTACATAAAGCGGGTTGCCAAGATATTCACCGGGTTGCTACCCTGTTTACTGTAACCGTTAACACGGTTGCTATGCGTATAACTAGAATACAAGAAATTCCTCTTTGACTGGCCAATAGCGATATTGGCCACTTTTTTACCCCTGCGGCTGCAGCATCGCCGGCAGGTTATCCTCGCCATACAGGTGCAATGCGCCAACCGCCACCACATAGTCTCCGGCCGGCAGCGCCTCCAGCTGACGCCGCCAGTCGCGATTGCGCTGATGCATCAGCACGTCGTACAGTCCGGCGCTGAAGGTGGCCGGCAGCGTGTCCAGCGTGCCGCGCGGTTTGGCGTCCAGCCACCAGCTCACCATGGTTTGCAGCAGCCGCGCGTTGGTATGCCAGTGCTCCAGCGTATCGCGCAGCAGCGCGATGCCGCCTTCCGGCAGCTGTTCCAGCAGCGCCAACTGCTGCTGCGCCCCCTCGAGTTCGATCACCGGTTTGTCCTGCGCTCTGGCGGCCTGCAGCAGCTGATAATCTACGCCGTACTCTGCGCGCAGCCCCAGACGCTGAGCCTGCCGCGCCTGCATCATCAGCGCCACCTGCCAGCCGGGCAGGGTGGCGAAGGCGTGCGGATCGGCACCCAGTTCGTGGCACAGCGCCAGCAGCTGTTGATATTCTTCGGCGGACAGGCGCTGTTCCAGCTCGGGCTGTTGCTCTGCGTGGTCGAAAGGGGAGGCGGCGCCGGTGATATCAGCTTCGACGATCAGCGCGTCGGCCTGTTGCAGCCGGGCGGCCAGCCGGGGCGGCAGCGGCGACATATCGACGGTGCCCATATGGATGCTGCCCACCAGATGGAGCCGACGCTCGCCCGGCAGAGTGATGTCCAGCGCCGGATAAGCGTAACTTTTGGGCGAGATCAGGCCGAGAAAGGCGGCGAGGCGGCGTAACAGTTGACCCATACGGCGTGGCTCCTGAATAACGGGTGCGCGTTTCAGCATGAAAGGCGAGGGGAAATCGTCATTCATGCTAAACGCTATCCGCCGCGCAGGAAAGCCCGGAAAACGGCGGGGCGCCATGACGGCGCCCCGGCGATCATTTCCTGGGTTTAAAACGCAGCAGCCGGTTGGCGTTGCTGACCACGGTAATGGACGACAGCGCCATCGCCGCGCCCGCCACCACCGGGCTGAGCAGCGTGCCGGTCAGCGGGTAGAGCACGCCGGCGGCGATCGGGATGCCCAGCGTATTGTAGATAAAGGCGCCGAACAGGTTCTGCTTCATGTTGCGCAGCGTGGCCTTCGACAGTTCCACCGCATCCGCCACGCCGTGCAGGCTGTGGCGCATCAGGGTGATGGCGGCGGTCTCGATGGCGATGTCGCTGCCGCCGCCCATCGCGATGCCCACGTCGGCCTGCGCCAGCGCCGGGGCGTCGTTGATGCCGTCGCCGACCATCGCCACGCGTTGGCCCTGCGCCTGCAGCTGCTTGATCGCCGCCGCTTTGCCGTCCGGCAGCACGCCGGCAATCACCCGATCGATACCGGCCTCTTTGGCGATGGCGTTGGCGGTTACCGGGTTGTCGCCGGTCAGCATCACCAACTGATACCCCTGTTGGTGCAGGCGCTGCAGCGCCGCGACGCTGTCCTCGCGCAGCGGATCGCGAATGGCGAACAGCGCGGCCGGTTTACCGTCCACGGCCAGCAGCACCGGCGTCACGCCGCGTTCGGCCTGGGCGCGCATCGGCGCTTCCAGTTCGGCGGTCGCGACCTGATGCTGCTCCAGCAGCGCGGCGTTGCCCAGCAGCACCTGAACGCCGTCGATCTCCCCGCTGACGCCGGCGCCGCGCAGGGTGCGGAACTGCGCTACCTGCGGCAGCGTTTGCCCGGCGGCGCGTTCCGTGATGGCGCGCGCCAGCGGGTGGTTGGAGCCTTGTTCCAGCGCGGCGGCCCAGCCGATCGCCTGCTGTTCGCTGACCTGATTGAAGGTGAGGATCTCCACCACCTGCGGTTTCCCTTCGGTCAGGGTGCCGGTTTTGTCGAACATCAGGGTGTCCAGCTGGCTGGCCTGCTGCAGGGCGTCGGCGTCGCGCACCAGCACGCCGAACTCCGCCGCGCGGCCGACGCCGGAGATGATCGACATCGGCGTTGCCAGGCCCAATGCGCACGGGCAGGCGATGATCAGCACCGTGGTGGCGATCACCAGCGTATAGACCAGCTGCGGCTGCGGGCCGAAGAAGTACCACATCGCCGCGCTGAACAGCGCGATCGCCACCACCGCCGGCACGAACACCGCCGAGACGCGGTCGGCCAGTTGGCCGATCGCCGGTTTACTGCTCTGCGCCTGACGCACCAGTTTGATGATGCGCGCCAGCGTGGTTTGGCTGCCGATGGCGGCGGCGCGGAACAGCACGCTGCCGTCGTCGACCACCGTCCCGGCATGCACCGTATCGCCGGGGCCTTTCTGCTGCGGCACCGCTTCGCCGGTCAGCATCGCTTCATCGAGCCAGACTTCGCCCTGCTCGATTTCACCGTCGACCGGCACGCGATCGCCGGTGGTCAGCCGCAGCGTCATGCCGAGCTGCACCTCCGCCAGCGGGATATCGCGCTCGCCGTCGTCGGTCACCAGGCGCGCGGTGGGCGGCGTCAGATCCAGCAGCCGCTCCAGCGCCTGTGAAGAGCGCTGACGGGCGCGCTGCTCCAGCGCATGGCCGAGGTTGATCAAACCGATGATCATCGCGCTGGCCTCGTAATAGAGGTGGCGCGCCGCCATCGGGAAGAAATCGGGCCAAATGTTGACGGCGATCGAATAAAGCCAGGCGGCGCCGGTGCCGAGCGCCACCAGGGTGTCCATGGTAGCGCTGCCGTTCATCAGCGCGCGCCAGGCGTTGCGGTAGAAGTGCCCGCCGGCGAACACCATCACCGCCAGGGTGATGACGCCGACCAGCAGCCAGGGGCGCTGAGTTTCCGGCGTCAGCGTCATGCTGCCGCCGAACAGCCCCCAGGCCATCAGCGGGATACCCAACGCCAGACCGAGCGCCGCCTGCCAGCTAAAGCGCTTCATGTTGGCGCGTGCGGTCTGCTGCTGGCGCTCGCGGCGTTCGGTCTCGTCCTGAATCATCTCGGCGCCGTAGCCGGCTTTTTCCACCGCCGCCACCAGCGCTTGCGCATCGGCGGCGCCGGTCACCAGCGCGCTGCGTTCCGCCAGGTTGACGCGCGCGTGCTCTACGCCGGGTACGCTTTGCAGCGCCAACTGCACTTTATTGACGCAGCTGGCGCAGGTCATGCCGCTGAGCAGCAGCTGTACGCTGTCGTCCGCGCTGTCGGTTGCCGGAAGGGAAGGTTGCGCCGCTGGCTGAACGTCCGGCAACGAAGGTGTTGCGTCAGTCAACGGCTCAGTTTTTGGGGCGGCGGCGCCTGCTACGCTGGCGTGATAACCGGCATCTTCCACCGCGGCGATCAGCGTTTGCGGATCGGCATCGCCATACACTTTCGCGCTGTCGATAGCGACGTCGGCGGCGAATACGCCCGGCACCGCCTCCAGCGCCTTGCGGGTGGTGCCGACGCAGTGCATGCAGCTCAGGCCGCTCAGCTGCAGTTCGGTATCGGCGTGCGGCGCGACTTCGGCCTGATAACCGGCGGCGATCACGCTGTCGATCAGCGCGCTGTCCGGTGCGTCGCCGGTCACTTTGGCGTAATGGACGTTAACCTCCGCCTGTTCGACATCGCTGCGGCTTTCCAGGGCTTTTTTCACCCGCTGCGCGCAGTTCATGCAGGACAGCCCCTGCAATGCCAGCATAGTGGTGTGTGACATGATTGGACTCCTTGCTTAGAAGGCGGTGTTTAAAGGTTGACCGCCTGACCTGTTTTCACTAAGAAGGGAGCTTAAACCTTCCAGCAAGGGTAAGGTCAAGGCGGTTTTTACTTGCGCGGGCGTGACGGTCGTTTTGTGTTGTATGACAAGGCGTTTTATCGGCGGCAGCGCGGTCGGCTTACCCGAACCGCGCTGCCGCGTTGGGGTTACAGCACGAAAGGAATGAAACACTTAACCTGACGTTTATAGTTGCGCCAGACCTCGCCGTAGCGCTTCTCGGCCATTTTCTCGCTTTTGGGAATGGCGTCGGCGAAATACTGCACCAGGTTAGTCAGCGGTGCGATCAGGCCAAACAGGTTGCCGGCAAGCAGCCCGAAGCTGACGAAAATAAGAAAGTCGCCGAAATAATTCGGATGGCGCGCCAATCCCCAAAAGCCGCTGTTCAGCAACCGGCCTTTATTGTTCGGATCCTGTTTGAAGCGCCGTTTTTGATAATCGCTGCCGAAGTGGAACAGCGTGCCTATCAGGTAGACCCCAATGGCCAGCCATTGCAGCGCGCCCCACGTCCCCTGCAGTTGGCTGGCCCAGTAAAAGGGCAGGCAGTACAGGCCGCCGAAGATCATGACCATCATCACCGCCAGCCAGGGCACCTGCTGCGTGGGCATCACGTCCTTGAGTTTGGCCGCGGCGGTGTTGCCGTACCAACGTGTCAGCACGATGTTCATGCGCAGCAGGTACAGGCCGACCATGAGAAGGATCAGGGCTTTGTGGCTCAGATCGCCCTCGCCGAAATAGCAATAGACCAGGGTAACCGGCCCCATGGCGTTGAACCCCCACAGGAACATCGGGCGAGTGTCCTGGGCGCCGCGGCTGGTAATAAACGCCAGCAGGGCAAGGATCAACAAAACAACGGCCAAAGCAATCCATACATTCATTGTGTTCTCCTCAGCGGATTAGGGGGAATCGTTCCCCGAGTGCGCGCATTCGCCGGATGGCGGCGCGGTCAAAATGCTTTGCCAACTGCGTCTGGGCGCTGCGCTGCCCCATTGTTGCAGGTGGCCGAAGCGGGCAAAAAACACCGGGGGAGCGCTGAGCGCCAGGGTTGCTGCGAGCTCGCGACGCGCCTCGGCGTGTTGCACCAGAACGCTGATCGGATGCAATCCCCAACCCCAGTGTTGCAGCGTGAGCCACAGACGCCCAAGCCGCATGCCGGTGGCGAACAGGTGCTCGGCACTTTCGTCGTTCAGACACAGCGCCAGGTATTGCGGGCCTTCCGCGACGCGTTGCGCCAGCCCTTGCGCCATATAAGCCGGCAGGCGCAGCCCGGTCGCCAGCCGGCTTAAGCGAGGATGAAACGCCACTTGAAAGAAGCGCTTGAATGCTGGGGATACCGGGCCAAACAGGTGGTGCAGGTGAAAACCGTCGTCGGTAGGCTGCCGTTCGTTGAAGCGGATGTATTGATAGGTTTCCCGCCAGGCTTGGCGATCCGAGAAATCGAGCGCGGCGTGACGAGCGGTGAGCTGCGCGACCCGACGGCGAGCGCGTTCGTCACCTGCGATACTGAGTGAACTCGCCGTTCCGTCGAACAAGGTCTGCAGCTGCATCCGCTGCGCTTCATTGATTGGCGTAGGCTGATAGGCCGCCCGTGCGGTATGCCGCTCGCCGATCAGCTGCGCCAATTGGCGATGGGCGGCGCGATCGGGCGCGGCAGGCGCGGCGGGGGCAAAGCTCAGTAAATGCGTGGGGCCATTCTCCCAACGCCAGGCGAGAGGCGAGCCTGCACAGTTGAGCAGCGCGCTGAGGTACTCGAAGAAAATCCCGCAGCTCATCAGCATCTCGCGTTCCAGCGAAGGCAGGCTCTGCAAGGCGCGACGGCGGTCGATAGCCAACCGGCCACATCGGGCGTCGGCGTCATAGTGGAGAGACCAGGGTTGACAGTTGTGTGAAGAGGGCGCCTGCCGCGCGATGTCCACGGCCTGTTGCAGCGCCGCGGCGAAAAGGTCTTGGGTCATGATAAGGCTCCGAAAGCGGAAGGGGCGGGCAGGGAAAATACGGTAACGTTCGCTCTGAACGACATGCTCTCCTCCGCCGGAAAGCAGAGTGCGCATGTCCAGTCCAGGCTGCGCCACAGCCAGAAGCGTCTGCTCGGCAAACTGCCGTCGGCGCTTGAGACCAACCCGGTGCGCCAGTCGATGCCGATCGTCCGCAATTCGTAGGGCAGACCGCGGCCGTGGCTTTTTAAAAATGCTTCGCGAATGGCCCAGACGGCGCAGGCCTGTATGCGTCCCAATCGCTGTTCCGCCTCGCTAAAGGCCCAGCGCAGCGCCGCGCCGGAGAAGGGGCGATAATGCTGCAGATCGATGCCGAGCGGGATATCGCCGGTGGCGCTGGCGTACCAGGCAAGCGAATGGCTGAGGGAAACGTGGCGGCGTCCCAGCAGGAGGTGTTCGCCGAACGGTTGTCCACTCGCCTCATGGCGCAGCGTAAAGCCGGTCGCGTGCCCCTGGCACCATGTCCGGTTCAGCAGCGCGACGGCCTGCGCCCGCGCGAGGTTTTTCACCGCCGACAGAGGCCGCAATCCCCGAACGGCGGCGCAGCGGTGGGCGCCGCCCAGGGCGATGACGATACGCGGCGTCACGCTAAGCTCGATAACCATCGGCGATGCGTTCTCCGCTGATTTCGTCAACGACTTCCGCCAACTGATTAAAGCGTTCAACCAGGCTTTTAAACAGCGGGGTTTGCATCTCGCGCTCGAACATTTTCAGCGAGTTCAGCTGAATGATTTCGATAAAGTGAAACGGCGCCTCCGCCGAAGGGCTGACTTCGATGACATCGAAGGCGCGTACCGCGTCGAGGTGGCGGCAAGCCTGGTAATCGGTCGTCTCCACCCAGTCGCGAAACGCGGCGCGGTGGGCGATGTCTTTTAGCCGAATCTTATGGACGATAATGTGCATCTGGGCGGCCTTTTTAAACGGGTTGATGGATAAGCAAATGGTAATTGATGCCACCGGTGCCAAAGCCGTTGATCGCCGCCCGACGTCCGCCTTCACCGTGTTGCCAGTCGAGCGCGACTTGCGGGATTTCGGCCGGGATCGCCGCCAGCGGCAGTTCGGCATTCAATGTCGCCACCGGCGTGGGCGGGATTTGACCGTGTTCGAAAGCGCTCAGCACTTTGCACAGGCTGAGCGCGCCGGCGCCGGCGAAACAGTGGCCGAAGTTGTACTTCACCGAACCGATGTACAAAGGGGCGCGCGCGGCGCGGCGATACCCCTGATGCAATGACGCGACTTCTGCCCGATCGCCCAGTTCGGTGCCGGTGCCGTGCGCTTCGAGATACTGTATCTGGCGCGCTTCGACGGCGCTCAGGCTCTGGGTTTTTTCGATTGCCAACGCCTGGCCCTCGGGATCGGGCGCGGTCATGGAATAGCTGTCGCAAGATCCCGATATCGCTTCGATGGTGGCGATGGCCCGCGATGTCGCCTGGCCGGTCAGAATGAAGAAGCCGCCACCGTCGCCGGGAGTAAAACCGTCGGCTTGTCGGGCGAAAGGTCGCATACGCGAAGCGGAAAGCATCATCTGCGCGCTGCACAGCACCATATCGCGTTCGAGCGTCGCCGTTTCTATGCCGCCGACGAGCACCGCATCGTAGCGGCCGGCCTGTAATGCCCTGACCGCATTGTGCAAGGCGGCCAGCGAACTGGCGCAGGCCGCCTCGACCGCGTAGCAGTCCGCCTCGACGCCGAGCTGTTGCGCCAACAGCTGCGCGGTGCCGAGGCCGCAGGCGCCATGCCAGCTCCAGCGGTTGATCGCGGGTTGGGGCGGTGGCGAAAGGGAGACGCCGGCGGGAGGCAACGCCGGCCACAGGGCGCGCATGGCCTGTTGTCGATCGGCGCTCAAAGACAGGTTGCTGGCGACGATAATGGCGATGCGTTCAAAGCGTCGCAGGCTGTCGGGCCACGCCGCGCAGCCGTTGAGGGCGTGCAGTTGTGTGACGTCGAGGCGCTGTTTTTTGGCCGGCATCATAGGCCGCGTCAGCTCAAGCCGCACCGGATCGTGCGTTGGGAAGCACATGGCGTGAGCGGTGTAGGCGCTGAGCTTTTGCGGCGTGGGGCGCACGAAGGCGCCGGGGTGCAGCTGCTCGGGGCTGTGATCGCGCAGGGCGTCCTCCCCGTTGCGCAAGGCCTGCCAGAAACGCGCTTTATCCAGCCCCTGCGCGGTGATGGGCTGATAGTCGATGATGCTGATGCGTGGCGAAGCCGTCGGTTTTAATGAGGGGGGAGACGCCGCGTCGATCCGCCAGCGGTAGCCGGTGAACGAGTGGCCGGCGCACGCCTGTTGCCGTTGCAACAGCATGTCGAGGAGATGGCAGAAAACCTGATTGGCGCCGGCAAAATAGCCGGCGCTCGGCGCGGCATCCTGCCGTTCGGCGATCAGGGTCGACAATTGCGCGATCGCTGGCCATCCCTGTTCCTGAGCGACGTCCAGCGGGCAAACGACCAGGCTGATCGCGCCCTCCAGCCAACAGGCCGAAGAGGAAACGCCCTGCGCCAACAGCATGTCCGCCTGAGGTTGATGGTGGAAGCATTGTACGGCGGTCAGCACCGCCATGCGGCTGTCGGCATGGCGAAAACAGTCTTGTGCCAGCTGCAGCAAGCGCAGGCCGCCCAGATCGGCGCCGTCGAGGGTTTGGCATTTACCGCGCGTGCGGGCGAAATGGGCGATGCGCGCGGGAATGCTGGAGGCCATTTCCCCCACGCGATCGTGGGATGAACTGCCGAACGCCTGGGCCAGCGGCTGTTTGTAATCGTCAATCCGGCGCATGACCGCCGCCGGTGAGAGCCCCTGAGCGTCAAGCCGTTCGGCCAGCCTGCGCAGCGCGCCGATTTTGGTGGCGTTGCGATAGGCGGCATCACTGCCCAAATGGGTGGCGCAAAATTGATCGCAGCGGTCGCGCAACGCGTCGGATAACGTCAGATGCTGCATGGCGGCGGAGGCGGCCTGCAGCGCCAGGCGGGTCTCGCGGCTGACCGCCAGTCGAAACAGCGGCGGGATGGCGAATTTTTTGAAATCAAACGCGGCGTCGTCGATCTGGCGGCCGCGGATCGGCGCGGCCGCATCGCTCCACGGCATCGGCGGCGGGGCGTCGAACAGCGCCGACCAGGCGGCGCCGTTGGACAGATCGATACGATCGATGCCGGGCAGTGCGCAGCCGATGCCGACCAGCGCCAGCGGCGCGGCATGAATTTCCTGGTTCATCGCGCATTCACCTCGGACAAACGTCCTCTGTCCACCTTGCCGTTCGCGTTGGTGGGCAGGCTGTCGGCGACCACCAGTTGGCTGGGGAGCATATAGGCGGGCAGCCTGGGCTGCAGGAACTGCTTGAGCTCCAGCAGGTTGGGGCGGAGCGCGCCGGGATGGAGGGTGATCACGGCGATCAGTTTTTGCTTCAGCTCGCCAAGCTCGACATACAGTGCGGCCTGGCAGACCGAGGGATGGTGATGAAGGATCGATTCTATCTCCCCCAATTCCACCCGGTAGCCGTTGATTTTCACCATGTCGTCCAGCCGGCCGCGGTAGACCAGCCCATTCGCCGTCGTCTCCACCCAGTCGCCGGTCGCGTGGCATTGGCGCGGATGCCATTGCGCTTGCCGCGATGAGGCGACGTTGCTGTAGCCGGGGGTAACGCACGGCCCGCCGATCAGCAATTCTCCGCGTCGGCCCGGCGTACCGTCAATCGGCTGCAGACGCCCCTGCTCATCGACCAACTGCGCCGTCAAGCCGGGCAGCGGATGGCCGATGGGGATCTGCTCCAGCGTCGCCAACTGCGTTCGATCCAGCGCGTAGGCGGTGCAGACATTGGTTTCCGTCGGGCCATACCAGTTGCTGACGCGGCAGCGGGCCGGCAGATGCGCAACCAGGCGCCTCAGCGCGGCGGCCGGATAAGGCTCTCCGGCGAACGTGACCTGGCGCAGCGTTTTCACCGTCGACGGCGCCAGCAACGCGCTCTTTTCCAGCATGGCTAAAATCGAAGGCACGCTATACCACAGGGTGACGCCGTGCGTTTGCAATCCGCGAACGAGAGCCTGGCAATCTTTCTGTTCATCTTCGCGCACGATCCAGGTCGCGGCGCCGGCACAAACGCCGGCGAACAGATCGAAGGTGCTCAGATCAAAGGCGAAACTGGCATGGTTGGCCAGTACGTCGCGCGCCGTCAGTTGTGTATCGCTGACGGCCCAGCCGATGAAAAACGTCAGCATGTCATGGGTGATTTGCACCCCTTTCGGGGTGCCTGTGGAGCCTGAAGTATAGAGAATGGCGGCGAGGGGAGAGCCGAACGCGGCGATCGCTTCCGGCCAGGCGCCATCGAGATCGGTGCGGTCATCGAGCGCGCTCAACCAGCCCTCATCGACGATCAGCGCGGGTGAGGCGGCGGCGATAATGCGTTCGATGCGCGCCGTCGGTTGGCTGAAATCGATAGGGACATAGTGGTTGCCGCTCAGCCAACACGCGTACATGGCGGCGACGGCGTCGGGCCCTTTCTGCAGGTTGAGCAGCACGGCCTGCTGCTTCAACCCGGCATGTCGCAGCGCCGCCGCCATCATGCAGGCGCGATCGGCCAGGCGACGATAGCTCCAGCGCCGATCGCCGTACAGCAGAGCGGTGCTTTCCGGCGCTTGGCGGGCGTGCCGGAACAGGGCCTCCAGTATCGGTGAAATGAAGGTTGCCATGATGTCAGACCTCGGTGGCGCGTGCGCGCTCTTCCCGTCGGACATCGCCGTTGACCGGCACGCCGGTCTCCAGCGCCGCCGCCACCAAAATGGCGTAGGCTTCATCCAGATCTTCACGCGTGTGTTCACTGGTCACGCTGATGCGTAAGCGGGCGTCACCCACGCTGACGCCCGGGAAGACCACGGTCTGGCAGAATAGCCCGCGCGCCCGGACGGCGCGGCCGAACAGCAGCGTTTTGGCGTCGTCGCCCACCACCACCGGAATGATGGCCGAGTCGGAATGCTCAAGGTCAAAACCGGCGTTAAGCAGCAGCGTGCGGAAGTAGTAGATGTTATCCCACAGCTTGGTCAGTCGCTCGGGTTCACGCAGCATCACGTCGATGGAGGCGATCACGCCGGCGGCGACTGCGGCGGGGATGGTGGCGGCGAAAACATAGGAGTTGGAGTAGAAACGCAGGTATTCGACCACTTCGCCATCGGCGCAAACGAAGCCGCCTAACCCCGACAGCGCCTTGCTCATGGTGCCCAGTTCGAGATCCACCTGGCCTTTCATATTGAAGTGTTCCGCCGTGCCCGAGCCGGTTTTGCCCAAGACGCCGGTCGCGTGCGCGTCGTCGACCAATACGCGTGCGCCGTAGCGTTCGGCCAGCTTCATCAGGCGCGGCAGATCGACGATATCGCCGTGCATGCTGAAAACGCCATCGGTGACGATCAGCTTGCCGCCGGGGTGATCGGCGTATTTGGCCAGCGATTTCTCAAGGCTGGTCAAAGAGTGGTCATAAATTTTCCGCTGCGCGCCCGCCAACTTGCAGCCGTCCTGGATGCTCATGTGGTTGATGGCGTCGGTGAACACCAGGTCGTGTCGGCTGGTCAGAGCCGAGATGCATCCCAGGTTGGCCGAGTAGCCGGACGGATAGACGATGCAGTCTTCGCGCCCTTTGAGCTTGGCCAGTTTGCGCTCCAATTCCAGATGCAGCACGTTGCTGCCGGCGATGATGCGGCACCCGGTGTTGGTGGCGCCGTACAGGCCAGCGGCGTCCTGGATGGCGTGGATCACTTCCGGATGGTTCGACAATCCCAGATAGCTGTTGGAGCCGAACATCAGAAATTCGCGGCTTTTGCCGGTGACCTCGTCGAACATGACCGCGCGGTTTTTGCACGGCGTTTCAAGCGGCATGCCGTACCAGTAAAGCTGACGCTGTTTTTTATCGCGATAAAAAGCGCCGAATTCACGCGTTTTATGGAACAAATCCGGGTGCTCGATGCCGACGAAGTCCCGCATGGTGCGCGGATCGCCGAGCTCATCGCGCGCGTCCGGCGATGCGGGCGCCTTGGTGGGCTGCGGCGCGGCGGACGCGGCGGTGTGCTGGCCAAAGCGGCTGAACCACGCTTCGCCCTGTTCCTGAACCAGCCGCGCCGCCAGGTTGTGCTCCAGCTCAGCCAGCGTGCGGCACTCCGCCAGCGCTGCGTTATCGTCCAGGCCCAGCGTTTTGAGCAACTCGTTGCGCGCCATCACCACCGCTACGGAGTCGATGCCCAGGTCGCCTTCGATGGCGGCGTCGGGGGACAGATCACGCACTTCATATCCGCTGTGGGTGGCGAACACCTGGCGCACGAGAGCGCTCAACCAGGCCTGAGGCGTCTGGGGGGCAGGTTGCGCGGCGGCGTTCGGCGTCGGCAGCGTGAAACCGCGCTGCAAAATACCGTCGAGCGCATCCTGAATGGTTTTGATCTCCTGGATCGCCAGCGGCGTATTTAATTGGAACTGACGGTTCAGCACCATGGCAATTTCCGCCAGCGCGATGGAGTCGACGCCCAAATCGTTTTCCAGATGGCTGGTCAGGGCCAGTGCCGACGGTTCATACTCGGTCAGCCGGGCGAAGGTGTGCAGCACCGACTGCCGGACGGCTTCATGCGCGTTTGCGGCGCTATCGACGGCGTGAACGCTCATGCGACACCCCCTGCGGCGACTTGCGCTTGCAACCGTTGCACCAGCGCAACCATCGCCTGCACCGAGGCGAAGTTCGCCGGATGGATCTCATGCATGCCGATGGCGACATGAGACTCCTGACGCAGAAAATCCACCAGATCGAAAATGGAGGCGGAATCGACGACGTTCAGTTCAAACAGCGGGGTTTGAGCATTCAGGCCGTCGTGATCGCCATCCAGATACTGGGTGGCGATATGCTGGATCAATTTGCTTTCTAACATTGCGAGCTCCCGTTGCTAACTGGTTATTTTTCGCCGACGATCAGGGTGCGTGGGCCGGCTATTTTCATGATGCGCGCGTTGCTGAATCCCGCCAGACGGAATCTGTCCAGGTATTCCTGCGCGCTGCTCTCTATGCCGCCGTCGGTGGAGACCAGCATGTTCAGCGACAGCAGGGCGGTAAATTCCGGCCCTGATTTGTCTTCGTTCAGCGGCGTTTCGGAAGCGATGAAGCGGCCGCCGGCCGGCATCGCCCGATAGATGTTGCGCAGGATGGTCAGTTGGGTTTCCGGGGCGTAGTCGTGCAGCATCCATCCCAGGTGGATCAGGTCATAGCCGCCGATCGGCAGATCGCCGCTGATGACATCGCCCTCCACGACGTCAATGCGTTCGCCATAGCCTTGCAGCGTCAGCTTGTCGCGCAAGAACGCCGAGGCCTGCGGCAGTTCGCAGATCGCGAGTGCGATCCCCGGATAAGCGTCGGCGATCGCCATCGGCAGGCTGCCGATCCCGCTGCCGATGTCCAAAAACGCACGGTGTTGCGAGAAGTCGTAATCGCGAACAAAGCCGGCGATAAAGGGCGCGGCGAATTTACCGAGAAATTCCTGGAAGTCCGCCACGTCGTCCGGATTTTGGTACAGGATGTCGAACCAACTGCGGTCATCGCCGAATACCGTGCGGCGCTGGTGGGCATCGTTTCGCACCGCCGTTTTCAGCTCGCCCCACAGCGGATACAGGAAGGTATCGATGTGGCGGCCCAGCCATCCCAGCCACTGGGGTTCGTCGCTCAACAGAAAAGCCCGGTGGGCGGCGGGCAAATGATAAAGGCCGTCTCGTTGGTCGAGATACCCCATGGCCCGCAGCGCGATGAGCAACTGCTCGGTGGAACGCGCCGGGCAGTCAAGCCGCGCGGCGATGTGCGCCGCGTCGGCGTCCCGATCGCGCAGCTGATCGAACAGCTTCAGCGCCAGCGCGGCGGTCAGCGCCTTGGCCTGGAAAAAGCCCATCATCTGATTGACGGCATCTTGCTTGGTTAAAGGCATTGCTGGCTCCCTAGTCTAAAAAGGTGGAGAGTTCCTCGCACACCGTGGCAAAGGCGCCGACGAAACGGTCGATCTCGGCTTTGCTGATGATGAGCGGGGGTTGAATACGGATCACCGTCGAGCTGTTGGCGGTAATGAAGGTCAGGATCTTGTGGTCCTGGCACAGCTTGGTGACGAATTTCATGCAGAACATTTCGCCGAGCGCCTGTTCCATGCGATCCATCGCCGCCCGCAGATGGGCTTGCACCGGATCGGGCAAGAATTTCCAGGTGGTGTGCCAATCGCCCGGCAGCCGGGTGGCGAATTCGCGGGCGGAGGCGTTGACCGCGCCGGTGAACGCCTGATCGAACTGGATCCCCAGCATCAGGCCGCGGCCGCGCACTTCGCTGACGAACGGATAGCGGGCGGCGATCTCGCTCAGTGCCTGCTTAAAGTAGGCGCCCATCCGTTCGGCATGGCCGACCAAATCCTGCGCCAGGATCTCGCGCAGCGCGCTGAGGGCGACGACCGAGGCGAGGTTGCCGCCGCCGTAGGTGGAGCTGTGCACCAGGAAGCGGTCCGCCGTGCCATAGGCTTTTTGCCAAAGCTCGGTTCGGCACAGCGTGGCGCCGATGGGGATCAGGCCGCCGGACAGGGATTTCGACAGCATCAGCACGTCCGGCTCGATACCGTCCCATTCGCAGGCGAAAAGTTTGCCGGTGCGCCCAAGCCCGGTTTGCACTTCGTCCACCATCAGCAGCACGCCGGTCTCGCGGCAGAGCTGCTGCACCGCCTGCAGGTAACCGGCGGGCGGGATATGCACGCCGCCTTCGCCCTGGATCGGTTCGATCATCAGCGCGCCGACGTCTTCACGGTTCAGCGCTTCCCGCAGCGCGGCGAGATCGCCGAACGGCACTTCCACCATCGCGTCCAGCAGCGGTGTGAAATAGCGGCGGTGTTTGTCTCGTCCGGTGATGGACAACGCGCCCAGCGTTTTACCGTGGTAACTGTTGCGCAGATAGGCGATGCCCGGCTTGCCCGTCGAGGCCTTGGCGATCTTCATCGCGGCCTCGACGGCTTCGGTGCC
Organism: Serratia sp. EC4; assembly: GCF_059652115.1. Lineage (NCBI taxonomy): Bacteria > Pseudomonadati > Pseudomonadota > Gammaproteobacteria > Enterobacterales > Yersiniaceae > Serratia > Serratia sp. EC4. Next base: position 220,335 of record NZ_JBNIDE010000002.1, read on the forward strand.
GGAGTTGCTGAAGAACACCCGGCCCATGTTGCCTGGCGCCAGACGACAGAGCACTTCGGCCAGCTTGGCGGTCTGTTCGGGAATGGAAATGTATTGAATGAAGTTGGGGCCTTGAGCGTCGAGGTAGTTTTTCAGCGCGTTGACCACTGGCTGCGGGTTGTGGCCCAGGTTTAGGCACCCGTAGCCCGCCACCATGTCCAGGAAAGCCTCGCCCGCATCGTCATACAACTGGGTGCCGGCGGCGCTGCGGAAAACGTTGTCGCAGCGCTGCAACTTGAGGAAGTCCACCATCATGGGGTTGATGTATTGATGATAGCGGTCAAGGGTGTCTTCCCTGGCCGGCGTTTGGGCGATGACCGCATCGATAAACGCCAGGCGCGATGCGGGCAGCGCCGCATCAGCCGGTTCCCCGGCATAGATGTCATGGTGGTAGTAGCGCTTGAGATTGGTCACGCTCTGCCGATCGATGCGCTCGCCGTACGAGGCCAGCGGATAGGCGAAGAACCCGTGGCGCTCGGCGATTTCACCGATCTCCAGCACTTTTTCCGGCGCCAGATAGCGGCCCAGCGAAAAGTTTTCCCGCCGGTTCTCCAGCGCCAGCACAATGGTTTCCGCCATGCAGCCGTTCAATTGTTGCTTGATGGTGACGTTGAGCGATTCTCCACCCAACTTGACCGCATCGGTGGCGGTGACGCAGCCGCCGTCGATGATCAGAATGTCATCCCGCGCCGGGCGCGTTTCCGAAGCGATATCGCGCGGCAGCGCCACGTCGATGAAGATCGAACCGGGTTGCAGTCTGGCGGGGTCGATCACGCCGCCGGCGGAGGTCGCGGCGGCAAACAGTTTGCAGCGCGGGTAGAGATCTTCGGGATCGCTGGTCAGGGTGACGCGCGAGTGATACTCCTCGGGCAAATGGCTGAGCAGTTCGCTGCGATCATGGTTGCCGGCGCGGTGCAGCAAATGGAGAGAGAAACCGTGCGCCAGCAGCAGACGGCTTAGCGCCAGGCAGATCGACCCCGGATAGCCGACGATGGCGACGGGTTCCTCCTCCGGGCTAATTTCCAGCCAGGACTGGATCTGCATCAAGGCCTTGTAGCCGGCGTAGGTGGTCAGCGAGTTGCCGGAGGTGACCGGCACCGGCGACTTTTCCGCGGTGGCTTCGCCGCGTCGCCCAACGATAGAGGTAAAACCGCCGAGACCGACCAGTTCGGCGCCATCGCCGGCCAGCTCTTCGATGCCTTGGACCACCCTGGCGGCGATACCGCGTGCGTCGGCCAGCATCTCATCCGCCACCAGCGGCATGTATTTGATCACCCCTTCGCAAGTGGCGCCGGTCGCCGAGGTGATCCTGGCGAAGTTCATAAAGGGAACCAGGTTTTGTCGTTCCCACAGTTCACGCGTATAGCCGCTGTGCTGCTCGGTCGAGTTGCGTTGCAGCAGATCGAGCATTTTGACGTAACGTTTCAACCCCAGCGAGGTGGGATGAGCGATGAATCCGAATTTCATGAGGTGGCTTCCTGTGTAGGATCTTGGTCGAAGGTGGTGCTGGTCGATTCGGGCTGTTGGGCTGCCCAGGCTTTGCGCTCCTGCAGGGCGTCGTGGTCGCTCGGATCGCGCTGCCAGCCTTTGGCGGTGGCCAGCGAGATACCGTCGCCTTCATTGTTGTGCCCCAGCACCACGGAGAACAGATTGAGTCGGTGCGAGGTGGTCAGCGCCTGGCGAATGACGTCTTCGTCGAAATGCGTAAGCGTTTTGCTCTGGATATGGAAGTTATTGACCGTTTGTTCGACGTCCGGCTGTTCGACGTTCACCAACCGCATTTGCCGCGAGGTGCGATTGAACAGAATGCGTTCCTGATAGGTATTGATGACGGACAGACCGCCGTTGCATAAATAGAAGACGGTGATGCTTTTATTCAGCAACTGCGGATGGGTGAGAATGTTGTCGATAAAAGCCGGCAGGATGTCCGGTACGATCCCTTTAGCGCCGTCGCCGATAAACGCCATCACGTGGCTTGGGCTGGTGTAAGCCAGGTAGCCGGTGGCCAGCAGAGCGTCGCCCATCAGGGCGCGGCCATACCAGCCGGAAAAGCCGCGGCGCGTTTTGGCGACGTTGCGCGCGGCGGAGATGCCGCACCGGCCGACGTCATATACGCCGGTAAAATCGAAGCCCTCCGTTTCGATCAACTCTTCAATCACTCGGTTCAACTGGCAGAAGAAGTAGTTGGCCGACATGGGCAGACTGGGAAGCTGGCTGACCACGTCGGAAGGCGAATCGAGATAGGCGGCGATCAACGCGCGGCGTCTTTCCCGCAATGCCGGATCGACGTCGAGATGCGCTTTCACCGTGCGCAGGAACGCCAGACAGTTCATGTGCAGGTGCAGATCGGCATAGGGCGACAGATGGCGGTCATCGTGCGTGAGCTGCACCAGATGAACCTTGCGCTCCAGCCTGCCGTCGGAGAAGGGGGTAGTGATCTGAGCGACGCGGCTTTTGATCATAAACAGGCTCTGCTCGCTCATGGCGTTGAGCTTGTCATTGGTGTGCAGGAAGTTGTAGACGCGCGGGCTATAGCCGTAAATCGCCAGGGTGCCCAGGTAGTGGGGATTGCGCCGGCCCTGATAATATTTCGGCGCCGAGCCGGGATGGGCCAACGAGTCCACCAGGGCGATGCCGGCGGCGTCGGCGATGTCATGGATCAGGGCGTATTCGTCGTCGCTGACCGGGCCCAACTGCCACACCAACCGTTCCGGCCCGCGGTTGATCAGCGCTATCGCCTGTGCCAGGCTTTCGCTCATCGGCAGCGGATCGTCCGCCGACAGAACCGGGATCGGCGAGGGATCGCAGACGGCGCCCTCCAGCGACAGGGTCGACTCCAGCACGTTTTGCGTCGCCAGAATCACCACTGGCCCCTGGCCTTGATGATAAAGGCGGAAGGCTTCCGTCAAACCGGCGCCGATCATTTCGACGTCATCGATATAAACGAACGGGATGCGGCGGGCGATAAGCACTTCGCGCATGTCCTCCGTCGGCGTCAGCGTTCCCTGGAAGCTGTACCATTGATTGCCGCGGTTTTCCGCCGCGACGATGATGCCCTGTGCGGCGGTTTCCTTGAGGTTGGCCAGCGTGCCCTTGAATTCATCCATCATCCCGGAGGTCACTACGCCGAGGAACGGCATGCGATACAGCTGCCAGTTGGCCATGGCGCCGCAGGCGATGGCGTGTTCGTTAGGGCCGCGCAGGATCAGCGCGCCGCGCGCCTCCGCATGCCGATCCAGATAGCCGATCAGATTGGAGATGATCGACCCGGTGTAATAGGACACCAGCCAGCGTTCGGCGGCGGTACGCTCGAAAAATTGAATCAGCTGCTCACCCAGCGTGTTGTGCAGCGCCAGCGCGCCGATCGGCTTGACCCGGCGGTTGGTGTAGTTCATCTCGAAGAAGTCCATCCACAGGCACAACAGCTCGGTTTGGAAGATCGCCGGATCTTCGCTGCGCACGATTTCGCGGTATTGCTGCGGCAGGTAGCGGAAGGGCGATCGCAGCTGGCGAATGAACGCAACGGTGGAGAAGGTGGTGTAAAACGCGGGAATGCCGCTGCGCTGCAAGGCGCTGTAAAAGGCGTCCAGATCGCGATCGATCTGTTCGATGCTGTCATCGACGCCGGCCGGCGTGGTCTGATCGTAGAACAGCATGCCCAAATGAAATTCGGGACGCTGTTCCAGCGCATGCGTATAGATGATCTTGCCGGTGGCCTCGGCCAGGCTGGCGCATTGGATGATGCGAACGTTGATAGCCTTGTTTTGGCCTTTGAGAAAGTGCAGCGCCTTTTCGCGCGCGGCCAGATAAAGCGAGTCCGCCGCCAGATCCAACAGTTTCAGCGGCATCTCGGACTGGATATGCACGCGGTTGAAAACATAATCGCGGATATCGTTCAGTACGCTAAGCCCGGTTTGGAAAAACGCCGGGTTGCGCGTCACCACCACCACGCCGACCGTCAGGGTGTCGGGATCCGCGTCGGTGCGGCAGGCCTGGCGCTCCGCTTGCCACACTTGCTCGTAGGCGGCGGAGTTGGTGAGTCTTGCTTGTCCTGTCAGGGTCGTCATGATGAGTTCCTTGTGCAGCCAAAATGGAGTGACGGCTTCAGCCAGGCGGGCAAATTCGGCACGACAAAGCCCGCGACGGTCTCTGCAGGCGGCGGTTGCCGCGCGCATCACCTTCGTTGAATTGTGCTGTGTTCAGGCGGATGGTTTACCTTCGCCGGATGTGGTGCTGACTAGCCATCGGCACGTTCTCCGCGTTGAATAATGACCGTCCCGCTGTCGCCGTCGAGAATCAAGGTGTCGCCGCTGTTGATCAACTGGGTGGCGTTCTTGAGATTGACCGCCGCGGGAATGCCGAATTCGCGTGCGACGATGCAGCTGTGGGACAGCGCAGAGCCGATATCGGTGACGATGCCCGCCGCCAGCGCGAAGAGCGGGGTCCAGCTGGCGTCGGTAAAGCGCGCCACCAGGATTTCGTTGGGCTGCAGCTCGCCGGCCTGCGCCAGCAGATCGGTGATGACGCGCGCTTTCGCCACCACTTTGCCGGGGCTGGCCGCCAGGCCGGACAGCATGCCGGCGGCGTTTTCCGCCGTGGGGGCTTTCATCCTGGGCTGATACCCCCCGACGATCGCCATCGGCGGCTCTTCCGCATGCAGGTTCAGCAGATGCTGGTGGCGATTGCGCTCGATCAGATCGGCGGCGAACGCTTCCTGCGCCGACTGTTCCCCCGCCATAAACGCGCGGAAGCGCTCGAAGTCCACATAGGGCAGATCGGCCGATTTGACCAGGCCTTGCGCCTCCAGGCGCCGCAGCACTTCCAACATGATGCGGCGGTAGAACCAGGTTTCGGTGACGAAGGTTGGCCGGGTCGCTTCGCGGCGTTCGGCCATCACGCCATACAGTTTGGTGATGAACTTCAGCTTCATCCGGCCAAACCAGGGCATCGCTTTAAGCAGCGCCGCGCTGTCTTCATGGCGCAGCCGCTCTGTTTCCCGCAGTTTCGTGTGCAGATCCACCGGATGTTGCAGATACATTTTCATCACTTGCAGCAGGTAGCTGGGATCGTCGTTCCAGCGCGGAAGACTCAATTCGAACTCCTGGCGGCCACGGGCGCCGAACTCGAACAGGAAGGCGCTGAAGTCGCTTTGCCAGAAGGCGCGCGATTCGGGATCGGTGGGCAGGACGGTGACCAGTTCCTGTGCGCTGTGTCGCTCGAACAGGGCCTTCAACGCCGGTTGACGATTGACCGTCTCCACCAGGCTGAGAATGCCCAGCGTGACTTCGATGGTGCGCAGGTTGTTCATCGACGCCTTGATGCGATTTTGCAATCCGTTGCCGCGGCCTTTGAGATAACGTTCGCAGGTCAGCGCCAGCACATCGTAGAGCGCGAACGACTGAAGGAAGAAGGGCATATAGGCGGCGCAGCTGTCGAGGAAGTAACCGTCGATGCGGCTGAGTTCTCGCTCCAGTTCCTGATGTGTCATGGTCGTCAGATCCAGCGCCAGAAAGCGGCGCGTCTCGCGCTGGCGCAGGGCGATCATGGCATCGACGGTCGCGCCGGCGCTGCGCAGGTTATGCCTCTGCTGTTTCAGCCAATGCCAGGCGCTCTTGAGATAAGCCCATCCCTGTACGCCGGGGCCATAGGGGTTTTTGTACCCGCTGAAATCGATATCGGCGGTGGCGTACCGGGTCGTGAACTTCATTTCGTCGCGGGTGGGCGGGCATTGGCGGAGCATGTAGGCCGATCCGGAGATATTCAGATAGACGTAGCCTTGCAAATACCCCATATAAATCTGCCAATCGCCGATATCCGCCAGCCCCATGGTTTTGATCGCCGGGCCATGAATATGCTTTTGGTAGAACTGGCAAAACGACAGCCCCAGCGGCGTCATCAAGCCGGTGACGATCTCGCCGGTGTCCATTCGGGAGAAAAAGGCCCGTTCCTTGATCGTCGGATCGCTTTCCCACGGGTTGGCGTAAAGCATCTGAACCGGTTTGGCCTGCGTGGTGATCGGCCGCGCCTGCAGGAGCCACACGCGATCGTCTTTCACCGCCCATTCGATATCCAGTTCCGCGCCGTAAATCATCCGCGTTTGCCGGGCCAGCCTGGCAAGCTGTTGCAGCTGTTCCGGGGTTAAGCTGGGGGCGTCTCGCCTGGCTTCGGGCGTTTGCAGCAGCGTGACCCGTCCCTGCGGATCGCGTTGGCAATAGTGCGGTTTGTGACGAATTTGCCGCTCGCGGATCTCGCCGCTCGCCTTATCCAAAATGAAGCTGTCGGTGGTGACTTGTCCGGAGACCACGCCTTCCCCCAGCCCCCAGCAGCTGTCGATGACGATGTGGTTGGCATCGCCTGTCAGCGGATCTTGGGTAAACATGACGCCGGCGGCGTCTGCATCCACCATGATTTGCAAGACGACGGCGATATCGCTCTGCGCCGCCGATGTCCGGCTATACTGGGCGGCGCGTTCCGCCCAGAGCGACGCCCAGCAGGATTGCACCTTGCGCACCACCTCGTCATCCCCGCGCACGTGCAGGTAAGTGTCGTATTGCCCGGCGAAAGAGTGGGTCAGGCCGTCTTCTTCCAGCGCCGAAGAGCGCACGGCGAGCGAGGCGCCGTCGCCCAACTGTTTGCAGGCGTGACGGATCGCCAGATCGAGCGGGGCGGGGATGGCGGCGCTCAAAATCATATCGCGCACGTTGCCCGGTGCGCCCGTGTCGAGCAGCGCTCCCGGCACGGCGAATTCGATAAACTGCCGGTAAGCCTGCGCGGTGATGCAAAACGCCGGCGGCACAGGCAAGCCCGCCTGAATCAAATGATTCAACGAATGGGCTTTGCCGCCCAGGCGATGGGGTTCCAGCGTTTTATCGCCGGAAAGTTCAACCACCAGGGTAGGATTCATGACATCACCTCCGCAGACGTAACGGGCATTGCGAGGCGTTCTCTCACCGCTTTGGCGGCGTTCAGTCCGGCTAACACCGCGCTTTCGATATTACCGATGCCCACGCTGTCCTGATTGGCGAAGTGAATATTCTCAAACGGCCTGCTGGCCTGGTGAAACACGCCCTGGGCCTGTTGCCCGGCGACCGAGGTCACCAGACCCGCGGGCCAGAACCAGATTTGAATGTCTTCAATGATGTCGGCGTCAATGCCCATGTTGCCCAGCACTTTGGCGATTTCGACATAGGTCTGTTGCTGCAGCGCCGGGAACTCGTTTTGCGCGGTGCGACCTTGCCGCTCTGGACGAGTGGTTGGTTTGAGCAGGGTTAATACCCCGGCTTCCGCGCTGAGGTGATTGTCCATCCAATTGGCGACCAGGCAGGTGCCGGCTTTGCTCCAATAGTAAGGTGTGCGGGTGTTTTCCGGCTCGATCAGATAGCCGCCGAACGAGCGTTCGAGGATCGGTTTTTTCAACAGCACGTTCGCCAGGTAGTAATCTTCATGGCGGATCTGGCGGATCGCCGCCAATTGCTCTTTGGGCAGGGTGGGCAACCAGGTGGGCACATGCGTTTTGGGGGCGGCCCAGATCACTTGTTTGGCTCTGATTTCGCTGGCCGCGCCATTGACGCTGAACCGGATCACCGTTTCGTCGCCGCCGGGCGTGATGCTTTGAAGCTGTACGCGGCTTTGCAGCCTGACGTTGTTTTGCTCCTCAAGATAGTCGAGCAGCCCGGCGCTGATGCTGCCGTTACCGCCCGGCAGCGTGACCAGATTGCCGCGTAAATACCCCACCAGGAAGTGCAATCCGACATAGGCGGAGACTTCGCGAATATCGAGACATTCCACGCGCAGCGTGGTGCTGACGGCATTCTCTACCAGCTTGCCGAATTTTCTCGGTGGCCGCAGATCCGCCGGGATCTGATCCAGTTTGTGCGGTTCGAACAGATACGTGTACAGCGGGATAGTGTCGAGCAGCGCCATATTCGTTTTGCTCCAGGCGCTCTGCGGCGTCCAGGGCAGGCTGGGGTACCGCTCGCCGCGCGGCGAGAAGGTATCCAGGAAGGCGTACAGATCGGCAAAGATCGGATCGCCCAGCTGTTTTGCCGCGATAACATAAGGTTTACCGATCAAGGCATGCAGGAATAGTTGTCCCGTCAGGCGCCAGACGGCGGGTTTAAGCAGGTAGACCGGTTGTTTGATAAAACCGACGACGACTTCACCCAGGCAGCGTAGCAGCAAGAAGGTGTCGAAAAATACCAGCGTGTCCTTTTCATTGGATTTATATACGCCGCTCAGACCGATTTTCTTCAGCAGTTGCGCCATGAAAGAATTCGGCAGCGGTTCCTGGAAGCAGACGCCGGCGATAGGAAATTTCAGGCGGTTCACCGTACTGTAGCGGGCGTTGCCGCCGAAGGAGGCGCTTTTTTCCAGCACCAAAACCCGGCGATCGGTCAGTTCGCTGGCCGCGGCCAAACCGGAGACGCCGCCGCCGATGATCACCACGTCATACTCGCCGTCCAGCGCGGGGGTTACCGGGCCGCCTGCCGCCGGCGTGGGCGTGGAAAAGTCGCGCGTGGGGAACGTGCGCGGCTTGGGTTTGCGGTGGTGCTGCTGACGCAGCATGTACAGCGCCGCCAGCGCGAAAATCGCATCGAGCAACATGACCTGCGGCTGGGCGCGGTGCAGGATCGTGACAAATCCCGCCATCATCAGCAGCTGGCAGTAGATGATCAATGGCGTCCAACGCGGGTTGAACATCAAGACCGCACCGGAGGCAAACAGCGCCACGCCGATCAGCGCGTTAACCACTGTACCCTGCGCCGCCAACCAAGCCGTCGCCCCGGCGTACCAGGTGCCCTGGTTCGCCACGGCCGCCTGCTGCAGAATATCGGCGACGTTTTCCAACTGAGGGAAGGCTTTCGCCAGGCCGGCCAACATATAGAGCACGGCAAAAACGCGTTGAACGATCATCATGCGCCTCCCCGCAGACCCAGCTTGCGGGCGACAATTTCTTTTTGTATCTCGTTGGTGCCGGAGAAGATCCGGCTGGGGATCACGTTCAGCAAGTGGCGCACCAGACCGAGTTCTTGATCCATGCCGGCTCCGCCGAAGATTTGAATCGCGTCCAGCGCGGACTGCACGGCATATTCGGAAATCAACAGTTTGCTCATGGCGATGTCGATCTCGGCATCCTGGCCCCGATCGTGTTTCCAACAGGCGCGGTAGAGCATTAGCCGACACTGTTCCAGACGCAGTTTCATATCGATGATGCGGTTGGAGACGGACTGAAATTGGCCGATCGCTTTGCCGAATTGTCGGCGTTGTTTGGCATAGTCCAGCGCGCTGTCGAACACGCGCTCCATTGCGCCGATAAACAGAGCCGACAGGCAGCCCTTTTCCCAGATCATTGAATCGTGGAAGATGGCGCCGCCGGCGCCCGGCATACCGATCCGTTGGGCCTCTGGAATGAAGACGTCGTTGAAGGTCAGTTCGCTCCACGGGCAGTTGGAGAGGCAATCTTTCGGGCTGACGGCGCCTACGTTTAAGCCTGGCATCCCTTTCTCGAGCACAAATGCGGACACGCCCATAAAGCCATGTTCGGGATGGGTTTTCGCATAGACGATGAAGATGTCGGCAATCGGCGCGTTGGTGATGAAAATTTTGTTTCCGTTGAGCCGGTAGCCGCCTTCACAGGGTTGAGCGGTTGATTTCATGGCATAAATATCGGAACCGGCGTCCGGCTCCGTCGCCGCATTCGCCGCGATCAGTTTTCCGGCCGCCAACGCTTCGAGATAGCGCGCTTTTAATGCCTCGGAACCGAAGCGGGAAAGCGGGATCACGCAGGCGCACAGATGGGCGCAGAGCGAGAAGGACATGCCGATGTCGCGGCTGCCTTTACCCAGCGCCTCAATCATCAGTGCAGTATCGAGCGCATTCATGCCCAATCCGCCGAACGCGGTCGTCACGGGGGCTCGGGTAAAACCATAGGCGGCGGCTTGTCGCCACAAATCCAGGCTTAATACCTGCCGTGAAAGCCGAGCATGCGCATCCTGATCCAGCACCTCGCGGGCAAAACGCTGAGCGGATTCGCTTAGAGCCTGCTGCTCACTTGATAAGTTAAAATCCATGACGAACTCCGCCATTGGGTTGAGAGATTAAATTAGCTAATATTTCTAGTTTGGAGGTGGCCAAAACTCAAACAGGCAAAGTAATGGTAAATGTAAATAAATGTTTATTTATGTGGTCTATTATTACAATTTTGTTAATTGATGTTTTTATTTTGTTGTTTTTGTTGTGTTTTATTTTGTGTTATTTATACACAAAAATTTACATATAATAAAAATCTTAATTTGATCAAATTTTAATAGGTTAGATTGTCTATTGTTTTTTGATGAATACTTTGCAGGTGAAGTATCTATCTTTTGGATGTGGCTATCGGTCTCTCATCGATATCGACGGTAGGGCGTTGAGGCTTGGTGAGTGGCGGAAAGCGGCTTAAGATAGGAGATGAGCAGGAGCATTCCGGAGGAAAAAATGAATATTAGCGACGTCGCGAAAAAGACCGGGTTAACCAGCAAGACGATTCGTTTTTACGAGGAGAAAGCGCTGATTACCGCCCCGATCCGCAGCGATAACGGTTATCGCCATTATTCCGCCAGGCACGTTGAAGAGTTGACGCTGCTGCGCCAGGCGCGGCAGGTGGGCTTCAACCTGGACGAGTGCCGTGAGCTGGTGGCGTTATTCAACGATCCGGCCCGCCACAGCGCCGACGTGAAGGCGCGCACGCTGCAGAAGGTGGCGGAGATCGAAAGGCACATCAGCGAACTGGGAGAAATGCGCCAACGCCTGTTGACGCTGGCGGAACAATGTCCGGGCGACGAGGGGGCGGAGTGCCCCATCATCAATAATCTGGCGGGATGCTGTCGTTCGAATTAACGGCTGATGGCGCGGATCACCAGCGTGACCCCTTCCACCGCCACCACTTCCACTTCAGTGCCGGCAGGCAGATCTTCCGCCGCCTGCGCGCGCCAGCTGCTGTCGCCGATATTGATGCGGCCCATGCCGTTGTGCATCGGTTCCGTCAGCGTGGCGCGGGTGCCGATCAGCTGGCGGTTGCGCTGGTTGAGCACCGGCGACCCGCCGGATGCGGCCGCCGGGCGCCGGCGCAGCCAGTACCACCACAGGTAAGCGACGACGACGGTCAGGACGGCGAAGATCGCGCCTTGCCACGCCCAGGAAAGTTGCGGAAGCAGCCAGATCAGGACGCCGACCAACAGCGCCGCCACGCCGCTCCACAGCAGGTAGCCGCCGGCGCCGAGCATTTCCGCCGCCAGCAACACGCCCCCGAGGGAGAGCCAAAACCACAGCGGATTCGCCGCGATCAGTTCGAGCATGATTATTTGCCTTTGCTTTCTTTCAGCAGTTCGGTAATGCCGCCGATCGAGCCGAGCAGGCTGCTGGCGTCCAGCGGCATCATCACCACTTTGCTGTTGTTGGAAGAACCGATCTTTTGCAGCGCGTCGGTGTATTTCTGCGCCACGAAGTAGTTCACTGCCTGAATGTTGCCGCTGGCGATGGCGTCGGACACCAACTGGGTGGCGCGCGCCTCGGCCTCGGCGGCGCGTTCACGCGCTTCCGCCTGCAGGAATGCCGACTGGCGTTCGCCCTCAGCCTTCAGGATCTGCGATTGCTTCTCACCCTCGGCGCGCAGAATGGCCGCCTGACGCACCCCTTCCGCCTCCAGGATGTCGGCGCGCTTGGTGCGCTCAGCCTTCATCTGGGCGTTCATCGAGGCGATCAGCTCCGCCGGCGGCCGCACGTCGCGGATCTCAATACGGGTGATCTTCACCCCCCAAGGGTTGGTCGCTTCATCGACGATGTGCAACAGGCGGCTGTTGATGCTGTCGCGCTGCGACAGCATTTCGTCCAGCTCCATCGAGCCGAGCACGGTGCGGAAGTTGGTCATGGTCAGGTTGACGATCGCCTGTTCGAGGTTGCTGACCTCGTAGGCGGCGCGCGCCGGGTCGACCACCTGGATAAAGCACACCGCGTCGATGGCGACGTTGGCGTTATCGCGGGAAATCACTTCCTGCGAGGGGATATCCAGCACCTGCTCCATCATGTTGATTTTGCGGCCGATGCGGTCCATGAACGGCACCACCAGGTTCAGGCCCGGCATCAGCGTCTTGGTATAGCGGCCGAAGCGTTCTACCGTCCATTGGAACCCCTGCGGCACAATTTTGACGCCGGCGAACACCACAATCAGCGCGACGACGATCACGATGGGAATAAAAGTAAGCATGCAAACCTCCTGTCAGACATATGTAAACAGATATTACGTCAGCGCCGGAAAAATGCCTACCGATACCGCGACTTAATCCAGGACATTGGCGACTCCGCCATAAGCGGAACCGCTGTTCCGAACAGGGAGAAAAACGTTATTGAAATAAGTCTGGCACAGTTGGCGGATAAGTATGCCTAAATGGCATGATTTCAATAATTTTTATTCATTTCATGATGTTGCTCGCCTTGGCTAGAGTAAAAACACCCCCGTGTTTACCGTCAAAAATTTGTCATTTTTATTTGCGACTATGCTTTTTGAAATGACATTTCGGCCAAGGATTGTTATGGATTCGCTCAGTGTTGATGAACTCGCCCAGAAGAAAGACCGCTGGTATCGCATTGTAGAGGAGATGCTGGCCGAAGCCGGCGTCGCCATCAACGGCCCGCGCGCCTGGGATATTCGGGTGCACAACCCGGCCCTGTTCAAACGCATTTTGCAGGAAGGCTCGCTCGGCTTCGGCGAGAGCTATATGGACGGCTGGTGGGAATGCGAACGGCTGGACATGCTGTTTACCCGCATTCTGCAGGCCGGCGTCGATGAGCGCCTGCCGAAAAGCCTGAGCGACATCGCGCGCATCGCCTATGCCCGGCTGTTCAACCGCCAATCGCGCAAGCGCGCCTGGCAGGTGGGCAAAGAGCATTACGACATCGGCAACGACCTGTTTCGGGCGATGCTCGATCCTTACATGCAATACTCCTGCGGCTACTGGAAAGAGGCGCAGACGCTGGATCAGGCGCAGCAGGCCAAGCTGCGGATGATCTGCGAGAAGCTGCAGCTGAAACCGGGCATGACGCTGCTGGATATCGGCTGCGGCTGGGGCGGGCTGGCGCAGTTTGCGGCGCAAAACTACGGCGTCGCGGTGCACGGCGTGACCATTTCGGCCGAGCAGCAGAAGCTGGCGCAGGCACGCTGCGCCGGGCTGGACGTCGAGATCTTGCTGCAGGATTACCGCGATCTGGATCGTCAGTTCGATCGCATCGTGTCGGTCGGCATGTTTGAGCACGTCGGGCCGAAAAACTACGAGACCTATTTCAGCGTCGCGGCGCGCAACCTGAAGCCGGATGGCCTGTTTTTGCTGCACACCATCGGTTCCAATCAAACCGACCTTAACGTCGACGCCTGGATAGACAAATACATCTTCCCCAACGGCTGCCTGCCTTCGGTGCGGCATGTCGCCGAGGCCAGCGAAGGGCGTTTCGTGATGGAGGATTGGCACAACTTCGGCGCCGATTACGATCGCACGCTGATGGCCTGGCTGGAGAATTTCAAACGGGCGTGGCCGGAATTGGCGGGCGGTTATTCCGAGCGCTTCGAGCGCATGTTCACTTATTACCTGAACGCCTGCGCCGGCGCGTTCCGTTCGCGCAACATTCAGCTGTGGCAGGTGTTGTTCAGCCCGGCGGGCGTGGAGGGCGGGGTGCGGGTCTATCGCTGATATCCTCGCCATATTTCAAGCTGACTGCACGTTCTAGCCCTGGTCGCTTAGTTATCTAAGCTCCCAGGGCTTCTCACCTTTGCCGCCTGGATGCAGCTTCAAGCATGACGAGTATCAGTACAGCAGTGAGTACAGCTGGCGGCGATATTTAGCGGCCAGCGCGTCGCCGGTGCCGAGTGCGGCCAGAATGTCCATCAGCGTCTTGCGCGCGTTGCCGTTGGCGGCGGCCAGATCCTTCTTCAGATGCCCCATCAGCAGTTCCAACGCTTCTTCGTTACGCCCGACCTGATGCAGCTGCAGCGCCAGCTGCACCGCCAGCTCGACGTTGTCCGGCTGCTGCTGCACCTGCTGTTGCAGCTGTTGGATTTCCGGCGTGTCCGCCGCCTGCTTCAACAGTTCAATCTGCGCCACCAGGCCTTGATAGCGCGTATCGCGATCCTGCAACGGGATGGTCGCCAGCACCGCTTCGGCATCTTCGCTGCGGCTGAGGGCGATCTGCGTTTCGGCCAGCGTCAGGCCGATGTCGCTGCGCTGCTGGCTGCTCTGCCAGGCGTCTTTCAGCAGCGGCAGCGCTTCGGCGGCGTTGCCGGCGGCCAGCAATTCTTGCGCCTGCGCCAGTTTCAGATCTTCTTCCTTCGGCAGGAAACGCTGCAGCAAGTCGCGGATCGCTTCTTCCGGCTGCGGGCCCTGGAAGCCGTCGACCGGTTGGCCGTCTTTAAACAGGTAGACCGTCGGAATGGAACGCAGCCCGAATTGGGAGGCGATCATCTGTTCGGCGTCGCAGTCCACCTTGGCCAGAATGAACTGACCGGCGTATTCCGCCGCCAGCTTGTCCAGCACCGGCGTGAGCTGCAGGCAGTGTTGGCTGCGCTCGGACCAGAAGTAGAACAGCACCGGAATGGACATCGACTGTTCCAGCGTCTGGTGCAGGTTAGTTTCGTTAATATCAACAACAGCTTGAGCTAGCATCTTTTTTCTCTCTGATCGTGCGGAGCCATGGGGTGTAAATGGGGGCGCGCCGCCATTCTTCAACCCCGTAGGGCGAATTAAGCGTTGCTGCGCAGCAGCCAATCCAGACAGCGGCCCGGCAAAATGCGGCGCAGCACGCTCATCGCGTGCGCCAGCAGGGTGACCGGATAGCGCAGTTTGGCGCGCGGGCTTTCCAGCGCGTGGCGCAGTTTGGGCAGGATGGCCTCCGGCGGCAGCGTCAGGCGCTTGGCGATGCCGGGATTGTGCACCGGCTTGTCGCTCTGCGCCTGGTTGACGTTCTGGCTAAAGTGGGTGGCGATCGGCCCCGGTTCGATCAGGCTGACCTGAATGCCGCTGCCGTGCAGCTCCATGCGCAGCGCGTCCGACCAGGCTTCCAGCGCGAACTTGCTGGCGGCGTAGGCGCCGCGCCCGGCGCTGGAGACCAGCCCCATCACCGAGCTGGTCTGAATGATGCGCCCTTCGCCGTGCGGCAACATCGCCGGTAACAGCAGCTGGGTCAGTTGGTGGGTGCCGAACAGGTTGGTGGCGAACTGCCGCTCCAGCTGGCTGCGCGAAATGCGGCTAAGCGGGCCGTAAACGCCGAACCCCCCGTTATTGAACAGGCCGTACAGGCGGCCGTCGGTCAGCGCGATCACCTCGGCGGCGGCGCGCTCGACGCTGGCGCTGTCGTCCAGATCCAGCTCAATGCCTTCCAGCCCCAGCTGGCGCATGTTTTCCACGTCCTGCGGCTTACGGCAGGCGGCCAGCACCCGGTAGCCGCGGTTGCGCAGATCCTGCGCCGCAATCAATCCAATCCCGCTGGAACAGCCGGTTATCAATACCGCTTTTTGCATAACTTTACCTAGTGTACGACCCTAATTTAGTGAGACTCATGCTTTACTAGCGGTTCCAGGCGCTCCGCCATCCAGGTGGCGATAAACGGCTGAGCGTCCCCATTGGGGTGCAATCCGTCATCCTGCATCCATTCCGGCTTCACCACCACCTGTTCCATATAGAACGGCAGCAGCGGAATGTTGAACTGCTTGGCCAGCGCCGGGTAGACGGCGCTGAACGCCTCGGTGTAGCGGCGGCCGTAGTTCGGCGGGATGCGGATCTGCATCAGCAGCGGCTGCGCGCCGGCCTGCTGCACCCGCGTGATGATTTGGCCGAGATCGCGCTGTACGTCCTGCGCCGGGAAGCCGCGCAGGCCGTCGTTGGCGCCCAGCTCGATCAGCACCCAGCGCGGCTGATGCTGTTTCAGCAGCGCGGGCAGACGCGCCAGCCCCTGCGCGGCTGTGTCGCCGCTGATGCTGGCGTTGACCAGCTGCGGCGCGCCCGGTTTTTTCTGCCACTGTTCGGCCAACAGCGTCGGCCAGGCCCGCTCGATCGGCAGGCGATAGCCGGCGCTTAAACTGTCGCCCAAAATCAATAAGGTATCGGCGGCGGCAGCGCGTAAACTGAATAATCCCAACAGCAAAAGGAAGGGAAGATGCCAGCGGAAAACGTTCTTGAAGTTCATCATCTTAGTAAACACGTTGGTCAGGGTGAGCATCAGCTCACCATCCTTACCGGAGTCGAGCTGCTTGTCAAACCCGCGCAGACGATCGCCCTGATCGGCGAATCCGGATCGGGGAAATCGACCTTGCTGGGCATTTTGGCCGGGCTGGACGACGGCAGCGAGGGCGAGGTGCGTTTGCTCGGCGAGTCGCTGACCGCGTTGGACGAAGAAGGCCGCGCCGCGCTGCGCGCCAGGAACGTCGGCTTCGTGTTTCAGTCGTTCATGTTGGTGCCGACGCTGAACGCGCTGGAGAACGTGCAACTGCCGGCGCTGCTGCGCGGCGAGAGCGACAGGCAGAGTCGCGAGCAGGCGGTGCAGTTACTGGAACAGCTGGGGCTGGGCAAACGTCTCGATCACCTGCCGGCGCAGCTGTCCGGCGGTGAGCAGCAGCGCGTGGCGCTGGCGCGCGCCTTCAGCGGCCGGCCGCGGGTGCTGTTCGCCGATGAACCGACCGGCAACCTCGATCGTCAGACCGGCGATCGCATCGCCGACCTGCTTTTCTCTCTCAACCGCGATTTTGACA
Organism: Serratia sp. EC4; assembly: GCF_059652115.1. Classification (NCBI taxonomy): domain Bacteria; kingdom Pseudomonadati; phylum Pseudomonadota; class Gammaproteobacteria; order Enterobacterales; family Yersiniaceae; genus Serratia; species Serratia sp. EC4. Next base: position 237,145 of record NZ_JBNIDE010000002.1, read on the forward strand.
CCACCCTGATCCTGGTGACCCATGACGAAACCCTGGCGGCGCGCTGCCAGCGGCGGTTGCGGCTGCGTGAAGGCAAGCTGTGGGAGGAAGCATGATCTGGCGCTGGTTCTGGCGCGAATGGCGCTCGCCGTCGCTGCTGATCGTGTGGCTGGCGCTGACGCTCTCTGTCGCCTGCGTGCTGGCGCTGGGCAGCATCAGCGATCGCATGGACAAAGGGCTCAGCCAGCAGAGCCGCGATTTTATCGCCGGCGATCGGGTGCTGCGCAGCGCGCATCCGGTGCCGGAAGGCTGGCTATTGGACGCGCAGCAGCAGGGGCTGAAGGTGAGCCGCCAGCTGTCGTTCACCACCATGACCTATGCCGGCGAGCGGCCGCAGCTGGCGGACGTGAAAGCCACCGATCTGACCTATCCGCTGTACGGCAAGCTGGAAACGCGCCCGGCCAACATCAAGCCCGAACCGGGCAGCGTGCTGGTGGCGCCGCGTTTGCTGGCGCTGCTGAACGTGAAAGTGGGGGATTCGCTGGAGGTGGGCGACACTACGCTGCGTATCGCCGGTGAAATCATTCAGGAGCCGGACGCCGGCTTCAATCCATTCCAGACCGCGCCGCGCATCATGATCAACCTGGCGGACGTCGAGAAGACCGGAGCGGTGCAGCCGGGCAGCCGCCTGACCTACCGCTACATGTTCGCCGGCGCCGAGCCGGATATTCAGCGTTACGAGGAACGGCTGGCGCCGCAGTTGACGCCGGATCAGCGCTGGTTCGGGCTGCAGGAGTCCGGCAGCGCGCTCGGCAAGTCGCTGCAGCGATCCCAACAGTTCCTGCTGCTGTCGGCTCTGCTGACGCTGCTTTTGTCGATCGCCGCCGTGGCGGTGGCGATGAGCCACTATTGCCGCAGCCGTTACGATCTGATCGCGGTGCTGAAAACCCTCGGCGCCGGGCGTGGCGCGCTGCGTAAATTGATCGTCGGCCAGTGGCTGGCGGTGATGGCGCTGGCGGCGGCGTGCGGCGGGGCGATCGGGCTGGCGTTTGAAGCGTTGCTGATCCGCCTGCTGAAGCCGGTATTACCGGCTGCGTTGCCTGCCCCCGGCGCCTGGCCCTGGCTGTGGGCGCTCGGCGCGCTGGTGCTGATCTCGCTGCTGGTCGGGCTGCGGCCGTATCGCCAGCTGCTGGCCACCCAGCCGCTGCGGGTGCTGCGCCGCGATGTGACGGCCAACGTCTGGCCGCTGCGCTACTTCCTGCCGGTGACGGCGGCGATCGTGGTCGCGCTGTTGGTGGCGCTGATGGGGGCCAGCACGCTGCTGTGGGCGATCCTGGCTGGCATGGCGGTGCTGGCGCTGCTGCTGGGCGGCATCGGTTGGGGCAGCCTGCTGTTGCTGCGCCGCATCACGCTCAAGAGCCTGGCGCTGCGGCTGGCGGTCAACCGCCTGCTGCACCAGCCCTGGGTGACCATCAGCCAACTGGCGGCGTTTTCGCTGTCGTTCATGCTGCTGGCGCTGCTGTTGGTGCTGCGTGGCGATCTGCTCGAACGCTGGCAGCAACAGCTGCCGCCGGACAGTCCGAACTATTTCCTGCTCAACATGACCGAGGCACAGGTGCCGCAGGTGAAAGCCTTCCTGCAGCAGCACCAGATCAAGCCGGAAACCTATTATCCGATCGTCCGGGTGCGCCTGACCGAGATAAACCAGCAGCTGGCGACCGAGCGGGTGCATGAAGACGATCCGGGCGGCGAGGCGGTGAACCGCGAGCTGAACCTGACCTGGTTGGCCGATCTGCCGGATCACAATCCGCTGGTGGCGGGCAATTGGCCGCCGAAAACCGGTGAGGTTTCGATGGATGAAGGCATCGCCGGGCGGCTGAAGATCACGCTGGGTGATACGCTGACCTTCAGCGGCGATACCCAGGCGTTCAGCGCCAAAGTCACCAGCCTGCGCCAGGTGGATTGGGAAAGTCTGAAGCCGAACTTTTACTTTATCTTCCCGCCGGGCGCGCTGGACGACCAGCCGCAGACCTGGCTCACCAGCTTTCGCTACGATGGCGACGGCCAGATGCTGACTCAGCTCAATCGCCAGTTCCCGACGCTCAGCCTGCTGGACATCGGCGCGATCCTGAAACAGGTCGGCGGCGTGCTGCAACAGGTCAGCCGCGCGCTGGAGGTGATGGTGGTGCTGGTGGTGCTGTGCGGCGGCTTGCTGCTGCTGGCGCAGGTGCAGGTCGGCATGCGTCAGCGGCGGCAGGAGCTGGTGGTCTATCGCACGCTGGGCGCCGGCAAACGGCTGCTGCGCCGCACGCTGTGGTGCGAGTTTGCTTTGCTGGGGCTGGTGGCGGGCATCGCGGCGGCGGTGGGCGCCGAGGCGGCGCTGTGGCTGCTGCAGAGCCGGGTGTTTGACTTCCCGTGGACGCCGACGCCGGTGCTGTGGTGGGCGCTGCCGCTGGCCAGCGCGCTGCTGCTGTCGCTGTGCGGCGGCTGGCTGGGCGTGCGGCTGCTGCGCGGCAAGGCGCTGTTCCGCAGTTATGAGGGTTGATGCGGCTATTTATAACGCCGGATGTGATAAGCACCCGGCTTGGCAGAAAATAGAGGCGTCGTCTTTAAACTGTATTATTCTCGTGTTTTATAATGTGTTATCTGCGGGTTACCACCAGGAACGAAGGGAATGAAAATCTACTGGTCACTTAAAAGTATCCCGGAATTAAAAAATTTGCCTTTGCGCGAACGTCTCGGACGTTGGCAGCGTGGCCTTGCTTCAGCGGGATTTTTTAACGGAACGGGCATATTGCTGGTTGCATTGTTGCCGTGGTTTTCGATTCTTATCGCTAACGATCTGGCCCTTAATTACCCTTTCTTGCGCAATCATATCGTCACAGCGCTTGGATATGGCATCAGCGGTTTTTTGGGTGTGAATCTGATGATAAGAAGTATGCTAAGGAAAAATAAGAATATTTTTTCTGATTAAGCGCAGCGGTTTAAAATTGTCGTCATAAAAAAGGGGTTAGCCTTAGGCTAACCCCTTTTACTTTCGGCGGCGGCACCTTAGGCCAGCTTCTGCTGCGCCCAGGCCAGCCCGCTTTGGTATTCGCCCGGCAGCAGCGGTGCCAGCGCCTGCAGCGCCTGGCGCAGATCGGCGGCGCTCGGGTCGTTCAGATTGAGGTGGCCGACCTTGCGGCCCGGGCGCACCTCTTTCTCATACCAGTGCAGATGCACCAGCGGCAGCGACAGCCACTGTTCGTTGACAGCGGTGCCGATCAGGTTGACCATCACCGACGGCGTGCTCACCACCGGCTGCGGCAGCGGCAGGCCGAGGATGGCGCGCAGGTGCAGCTCGAACTGGCTGATGGAGGCGCCGTTTTGCGTCCAGTGGCCGCTGTTGTGCACGCGCGGTGCCAGTTCGTTGATCAGCAGCCGATCGCCGACGATAAAGCACTCCATCGCCATCACGCCGACATAGTTCAGCTCGTTCAGGATCGCCGCCAGCATCTGCTCGGCCTGTCGCTGCAGCGCTGGATTGGGCTGCGGCAACGCCACGCTGGCGCGCAGGATGCCGTCTTCATGCAGGTTATGGGTCAGCGGGTAGAATACCGAACGGCCGTCGTGGCCGCGCGCGCCCACCAGCGACACTTCGCCGGAGAAATTGATGCCTTGCTCGACGATGCACTCGCCATAGGCGTCGGCCGGCAGTTCGGCTTCCTGGCCCGGCCGCAAGCGCCACTGGCCGCGGCCGTCATAGCCGCCGACCCGGCGTTTGACGATCGCCAACTCGCCCAGCGCAGCGAATACCTGCGGCCATTCGGCGGCGCTCGCCAGCAACTGCCACGGCGCAGTCGCCAGGCCGAGCTGGTCGAGCAGCTGTTTTTGCGTCAGGCGATCCGCCAGACGCGGGAAGATGTCGCGGTTGACGAAGGCGCTGTGGGTCGCCAGCTCGCGCGTCAGCGCGGTTTCCGGCCAGCGTTCTATCTCGGCGGTAATGACGCTGTTCTGATACGGCACCGCTTCAGGTTCGGCATCGATGCCGACAGGGTAGACGGCGATGCCCAGCGGTTCGCCGGCCTGGCGCAGCATGCGCCCCAGTTGGCCGTTGCCCAGTACGCAAACCGGCTTCATGCGTCCTCCCGCGGATCGGGGTGGTTCAAGACGTCTTCGGTCTGCGCCTGACGCCAGTCCGCCAAACGCTGCGCCAGCGCGGCGTCGTGCAGCGCCAGGATCTGCATCGCCAGCAGCCCTGCGTTGGCGGCGCCGGCTTTGCCGATCGCCAGCGTGCCCACCGGAATGCCGCGCGGCATCTGCACGATGGAGTACAGGCTGTCCACGCCGCTCAGCGCGGCGCTTTGCACCGGCACGCCCAACACCGGCACCAGGGTTTTCGCCGCCAGCATGCCCGGCAGATGCGCCGCACCGCCGGCGCCGGCGATGATCACGTCAAAGCCGTTGGCGGCAGCCTGCTCGGCGAAGCTGAACAGCTTGTCCGGCGTGCGGTGAGCGGAAACGACTTCGACATGGAAGGGGACATCGAGCTGGGTCAGGACTTCGGCGGCGAACTGCATGGTGGCCCAGTCACTTTTCGATCCCATTACAATTGCGATTTTCGCCCCGGTATTGGCGGCTGAAGCGGCGTTGGCTCCCATGGGTGTAAGGCTCCTGTGATTTGTCTGGCGTCGGCTGAGGGCCGAATGAGGGCGTAGAGCATACCATGAGCGCACGGCGAGGAAAACGGTTGCGTCGCCGGTTTTCACCGTCGAAAGCGCGAATTTTCACCCTCGCGCCAGTGCGGAATTCAGAATGGGAATGAGATCAGCTCGACGGCGTCGGCGCTGACTTTGATCATCGATCCTTCGACGTGCCAGGCACCCAGCACCGCGCGATGGGCTTCGCCATTGCTCAGCGCCAGCCGGTGCACCGCCGGGCGATGGGTATGGCCGTGGATCATCCAGTGCACGTCGTGGCGCAGCATGGTTTGTTCGACCGCCTGCGGGTTGACGTCCATGATGGCGTCCGACTTGTACTGGTTGGATTGCTGGCTGCGGGCGCGCATCTTGGCGGCGATTTTCAGTCGCCAGCGCAGCGGCATCGCGAGGAACAGTTTTTGAATCAGCGGGTTGTGCACTTTACGGCGAAATTGCTGATAGGCTTGATCGTCGGTGCACAGGGTGTCGCCGTGCAGGATCAGGATCCTGCGGCCGTACAGCTCCAGCACTTTTTCTTCCGGCAGCAGCTGCATGCCGCTGGCGCGGGCGAAGCGCTTGCCGAGCAGAAAATCGCGGTTGCCGTGGATGAAATAGCAGGGCACGCCGGCTTGTTGCAGCGCTTTCAGCGCCGCGGCGATCTCCGCGTGCAGCGGCTCGGGATCGTCGTCGCCGATCCAGGCCTCAAACAGGTCGCCGAGGATATACAGCGCGTCGGCGTGCATCGCTTCGCGCCGTAAAAAACGCAGAAAACCGGCAGTGATTGCCGGTTCCTGTGCGCACAAGTGCAGATCTGCGATGAACAGCGTACTCATGCAGCCGCGATTACTCGCTGACGGTCACGCTGTTGATGACGACGTCTTCTACCGGTACGTCCTGGTGCATGCCGCTGCGGCCGGTTTTCACGCCTTTGATCTTGTTGACCACGTCCATGCCTTCAACCACTTCAGCGAACACGCAGTAGCCCCAGCCCTGCACGTTTTCGCCGCGGAAGTTCAGGAAGTCGTTGTCAGCCACGTTGATGAAGAACTGTGCGGTGGCGGAGTGCGGATCGTTGGTACGCGCCATTGCCAGGGTGCCGATGGTGTTTTTCAGACCGTTGTTGGCTTCGTTCTTGATAGCCGCATTGGTCGCTTTCTGGTTCATGCCCGGCTCGAAACCGCCGCCCTGGATCATGAAGCCGTTGATCACACGGTGGAAGATGGTGTTGTCGTAGAAACCGGCGCGGCAGTAGTTCAGGAAGTTTTCAACGGTAACCGGCGCTTTGTCAGCAAAGGTCTTGATGACGATATCGCCGTGATTGGTGTGGAAAGTAACCATAGTTTTAATCCTAACAAGATGAAGTGAGACGCCACGTAAAGCGAGTGAACATTCAGACCGCCCTTATAACATATCCGCCCCGGCGAGTCAGCAGCGGGTCAACCGCGCACTGTCTGTGGTAATTGTTTTATTGTTATATTATAACAATAATGCCGACGGCCGGATTTTACGCGTTTTCTTCGCGTGAAATCAGCAAAGCTTGGCCTTAACCTTGCAATAGATCAGGCTTCAGGTTTCAATACGCTACCGGGCGTAAAACCTGAAGCCCGGTTATCTTTTTTGTTATCACGCACACCACGGAATCTCCCGATGCTAAAGATTTTTAATACCCTGAGTCGTCAAAAAGAGGAATTCAAACCCATTCATGCCGGGAAAGTGGGCATGTACGTGTGCGGGGTAACCATCTATGACCTGTGTCACATCGGCCACGGTCGTACCTTTGTCGCTTTCGACGTGGTGGCGCGTTATCTGCGCTATCTCGGCTATTCGCTGAACTACGTGCGCAACGTCACCGACGTAGACGACAAAATCATTCGCCGCGCGGCGGAAAATCATGAGACTTGCGACCAGCTGACCGAACGCATGCTGGCGGAAATGCACGCCGACTTCGACGCGCTGCTGATCGATCGTCCGGATCAAGAGCCGCGCGCGACCCAGCACATCGCCGAGATCATCGAGATCACGCAGCGTCTTATCGATCGCGATCACGCTTACGTGGCCAGCAACGGCGACGTGATGTTCTCCATCGACAGCGATCCGCAATACGGCCTGCTGTCGCGTCAGGATCTGGATCAGCTGCAGGCCGGCGCGCGCGTGGAGATCGACGACGTGAAGCGCAACCCGATGGACTTCGTGCTGTGGAAAATGTCCAAGCCGGGCGAGCCGAGCTGGCAGTCGCCGTGGGGGCCGGGCCGTCCGGGCTGGCACATCGAATGCTCCGCCATGAACTGCAAACAGCTGGGCACCCACTTCGACATCCACGGCGGCGGTTCCGATCTGATGTTCCCGCACCACGAGAACGAGATCGCGCAGTCGAGCTGCGCCCACGATGGCCCGTACGTCAATTACTGGATGCACTCCGGCATGGTGATGATCGACAAAGAGAAGATGTCCAAATCGCTCGATAACTTCTTCACCATCCGCGACGTGCTCGGCCATTACGATGCGGAGACGGTGCGTTACTTCCTGATGTCCGGCCACTATCGCAGCCAGCTGAACTACAGCGAAGAGAACCTCAAGCAGGCGCGCACCGCGCTGGAGCGCCTCTATACCGCGCTGCGTGGCACCGACGCCGATGCCGTGCCGGCCGGCGGCGAAGCGTTCGAATCCCGCTTCCGCGAAGCGATGGACGACGACTTCAACACTCCGGAAGCCTACTCGGCGCTGTTCGATCTGGCCCGAGAGGTTAACCGCCTGAAGAGCGAAGACATGGCGGCGGCCAACGGCATGGCGGCGGAACTGCGCAAGCTGGCGAAAGTGCTCGGCCTGCTGCAGCAGGAGCCGGAGCAGTTCCTGCAAGGGGGCGCACAGGTTGACGACGGCGAAGTGGCGGAGATTGAAGCGCTGATCAAACAGCGTAACGAAGCGCGCGCCGCCAAGGACTGGGCGCTGGCGGACGCCGCTCGCGATCGGTTGAACGAGATGAACATCGTGCTGGAAGACGGCCCGCAGGGCACCACCTGGCGCCGTAAGTAAGCCGGCCGAAGTGAAAACAAAAAAGGCGCTGAATTCAGCGCCTTTTTCTATGGCTGCGGGTTAGGGTTTAACCATGACCTTGCCGCCGTTGAACTCCACCACCTGATCGGCGACGATCTTGCAGCGCTTGCGGGTTTCGACCTTGCCGTCGACTTTCACTAGTCCTTCGGCGATGACTTCTTTGGCGGCGCCGCCGCTTTCACACCAGCCCTGGAACTTCAGCAGATCGCACAGTTCGACGTGGGGATGATTGTCCAGATTGAAAATTTCCATACTGCCTTACTTATTTAGGTTGAACGTCGTGATATTCCTCGCAGGCCTGCAAGGTATTTTGGATCAGTGTAGCCACGGTCATCGGGCCAACGCCACCCGGCACCGGGGTGATGTAGGCGGCGCGCTCGCTGGCGGCGTCGAAGTCGACATCGCCCACCACTTTACCGCTTTCCAGACGGTTGATGCCGACGTCCACTACGATGGCGCCCGGTTTGATCCAGTCGCCCGGGATGAAGCCCGGTTTGCCGACCGCCACCACCAGCAGATCGGCGTTCTCGACGTGGTGACGCAGATTTTTGGTGAAACGGTGGGTGACGGTGGTGGTGCAACCGGCCAGCAGCAGCTCCATGCTCATCGGGCGGCCGACGATGTTGGAGGCGCCGACCACCACGGCGTTCAGGCCGTAGGTATCGATGTTATAACGCTCCAGCAGGGTGACGATGCCGCGCGGCGTGCACGGGCGCAGCTTGGGCGCGCGTTGGCACAGGCGGCCGACGTTGTAGGGGTGGAAGCCGTCGACGTCTTTGTCCGGATGGATGCGCTCCAGCACCTTGACGTTATCGATGCCGGCCGGCAGCGGCAACTGCACCAGAATGCCGTCGATTTCCGCGTCGGCGTTCAGCTGGTCGATCAACGCCAGCAGCTCGGCTTCACTGGTGGCAGCGGGCAGGTCGTAGGAGCGGGAGAGGAAGCCGACTTCATCGCAGGCGCGGCGCTTGCTGGCGACGTAAATTTGCGAAGCCGGGTTCTCGCCAACCAGCACAACCGCCAGGCCTGGGGCGCGTTTGCCGGCCGCCAGACGTTGTTTCACTTGCTCAGCCACTTCGTTTCTAACCTGCTGCGCAATCGTTTTACCATCAATAATCTTTGCTGACATCAGTGTGGAAATCCATCAATTAAGAAAAGCGGGGATGCCGCTATTCTGGCAGAAGCTGAGCGCGCTGTCAGGCGCAGAATCACCCTCGTGGCCGTTGCCGACGCCGATTTACGCTTTTTTTATGCCGGCCTCAGGATCCTCTACGTCATTTTTACCTGTATTTGGATACGCTGGGGCTGTTCACAGGGCGAAAGAGGACAGGATCATGAGAGCGATAACCCGGCTTTACCCGTTGCATCATCAGCCTGACGAGCAACCGACGGAGCCTAAACATGTGGGGGAAACGGTGTTCGATTCTTCACTGCATCCGGCGGATAGCGCGCAACTCACCGCGCTGCATCAGCTCGGCCGGCGCGAAGCGGCGCCGTCGTGGCGGGTACGCCTGAGCGCGCTGTGGCGGAAGCTGTGCCCATGAACGGCTGCGTATGGGTAGGCTGCACGCTATGGCTGCTTTGGGCGCCATGGAGCCAGGCTTCTTTAAACAGCGCGCGCCCTGACGCCGCATGGGTTGAAAGCGTGACGGCGACTTGCAACACACGGGTGATTGAGCATGCCGATTGGGGGGACATTGCCGCAGTGGTGCAGTCTACGCGCCTTTGTCTGCGGCGGAGCGGTGGGCGGCAAGAGGCTGAGCACACGCCGATTTACGTAGGCGTTGGCCTGGTTCAGCATAACGGCGCCGGTTGACGAGAACCCTCGCCGCGCGGGCGCTGGCGGAAAAAACGCCATAAAGCACGGCCGCCGTCGTAACGTCATGAAAAGGCATTGACTCGCTAACCTCTGACCGTATAATCCCAACCCGCAGCCGCAGGTTGCCGCATCTCAATGCGCCCTTAGCTCAGTTGGATAGAGCAACGGCCTTCTAAGCCGTAGGTCATAGGTTCGAATCCTATAGGGCGTGCCATTAAGTATCAATGAGTTAGGCCTTTCGTCCCGTCTTTCCAATTTCATCATGAGACATATTTGGGACTAAACCTCCGAAAATCGCATCAATTTGCCTCGCATGCTCAGTGAGATGGTTAGGAGCAAGGTGAGCGTATCGCTGAACCATTTCTATGCTCTCCCAGCCGCCCATTTCGTGCAGTGCCGAAAGCGGGGCGCTGCCTGAACCAACCAGCTTGCCCACGTATGCCGCAGATCGTGAAAGCGGAAATCAGTTATCTACATGTTGAAGAAATGCCCCAACTCTGGGGATTATCCTGACGGCTTGATTTAAAAAACGGCTGCGGCCGTTTTTTGCGTCATGTGGGAGCGATATGAGAAAGTCATAAAAATGGCCACGCTAAAGGATAGGCTATTTGGTAGAGCGGCAATTAATATGCGTAAAGGATTAAAGGCGCTGAAGTAAATTAAAGAATTTTCCCTTCCATCACGTAAAAATCTCCACTCATCGTTGTGTAGTAAGCATAAGAAATATTTTTTTCGAAATTATCGCAGTGAACAACGGTATTTTTATCGGACTCTTGCCAGGAAATCATGAAATAGCCGTCAGCCAATGAACGCCACTGGAAAGGCACATTCATAATGGTTCCGCGAAGTTCTCCGTTTAGAAACTCAACGGTAATGGTGTTTTCACTGGCATGGTAGGCGTTTTTAACTTCGAGACCATTGTCCATCTTGATGGTAAAAGATTGACCGGCATAAGGAAATTTTACAGCCATTGTCGCAACTCCTTTAATGTGTCGTATCTGAAAAGCGGCGGTGAAGCACGCTGCTATCCCGAATCACTCGTGCCTAAGACGGGAGTGAGGTCAGCCAGCTGAGCGTTAAGCGGCTGGATAGGGCCATAGTAGAGAGGGCGCATCGGTGGAAAAAGGGACCGGCGGGCAATTCACTTTTCTCTTTTTGTTCATAAAGAGGACGGGCGGCTGGTTACTGTTCACTGCGGGGACAGTGGGGGTTTAAGTGACGGGTCTTTGCCAGGCACCGAACGCGGTCACAGGAAACGGCAAGCGGCATTGAACCTTCGTTTAGTTTGTCGCGCTACAATAGGCGAAAATTTCCCCATGGAGCCTATCGTGCGCAAATCCAGATTCCTGCTCGTGACCTTGCTGTGCCTGTGCGCCGCTGCCGTGCTGTACGTTATGGCATATCGGGCACTGGGGCATTACCTCAGCGACGGCGAGAAGGCCTACCCGGATATCAGCGTTGAAATTCGCTGAGGGCCGTGCGGCCTGAAGGGGACTGCGCCGATTTTTTCGCACTGATTTACCCGCCATTTACCCGCCGTCGGCAATGATGACGCTGCGTCTCCACATTGTGTGGTTCTTTTGGGCGGAATGCGGTTATGTCACTGCAGCAGGTATCGAATGTTTCTTTGAGCAACAACGGCTTAAAGGGCATCGGTTACAAACATTATGCGTTGGCGATCGTGGCGTTTTCGGCGCTCGTACGGTCTATTTCCTTAACGGACAGGTATTTTTGGTGCGATGAAGCCTCCAGCGTGCTGACCAGCCGTTACGATGTGGGCGCTTTGCTCTATCACGCTTCCTTCGATGTTCACCCGCCGTTTTATTACCTGCTGCTGCATGGCTGGATGGCGCTGTTTGGCGACGGCATTCTGGCGGCTCGCTCGCTGAGTCTGGTGTTCGGCGTGATGACGGTGGCGCTGGCGATGCGCTTTACCCGTTGGCTGGCCAATGAGCGGGCGGCGCTGATCGCGGGATGGCTGATGGCGATCATGCCGATGGCGGTGCGCTACAGCCAGGAGGCGCGCATGTATGCGCTGATGGGGCTGCTGGCGATCGCCGCCGCCATGGCGTTGGCGAAGTGGCTGAAAACGCCGGATAACCGCCGTTATCTGGCGCTGTATGCGTTAGTGATGACGCTAAGCTTTTATACCCATTACTTCACGATTTTCACGCTGATCGCTCACTGGATGGTGCTGCTGGCGCTGTCGTGCCGCCGCGAAGGCGAACGTTACATCAAACGGCCGGCGTGGTGGTTGGCCAATGCGGCGATCGGGATGGCCTATATTCCCTGGCTGCTGGCGCTGTTCAATCTGCTGGCGCATATCGCCGAACTGCGGGTCGGCGGCGACGTCGGTTGGATCCCTCGGGTTTCCTGGGGCGATCTGCCGGCGATGTATTGGCGTTTTCTCACTGGGCATGATGGCAGCAACTATCCCATGGCCATTCTCTGGCTGTTGCCGGCGCTGTTTGTCGCGTTGTGTTCATTGCTGCTGTGGCGGCGGGAGACGCCGAGAACATTCTCTCTGTTGTTGCTTGGCGGGATTCTGATACCGGTGACGCTGGTATTCGCCATTTCCTGGCGCTCGCCGCTGTTTGTCGATCGCTACCTCTATTCGGCCGCGCTCGGCATCCCGTTGGTGTTGGGCGTGCTGATCGCCGGAACGAAAAGCCGAGTGCGCGGGATCTCTTTGCTGCTGTTCTTCAGTTTGTTGTTCGGTTGCGGTGTGCGTAACGATTATCCGGTCGAGAAAGATGAGTTCAAGGTGATGGTGCACTACATCAACAGCCACTATCAGCTCAACGATGCGGTGGTGGTCAGCAACATGTTCAACTACCTGAGTTATGTGTATTACAACAAGAAGGGCTATCGCGCCTTGCTGTACACGCCGGCCAGGCCCAACGGCATCTCGGGTAAGCCCAACGCCTATGGTTTCGGTACCTTTTTCCACGATCGGGCGGCGCAGACCTACGTCGATAAGCTCAGCGCCTTATCGAAAGGCCATCGCCGGATTTGGCTGGTCAGCGGCGGCGATTTCAACCAGGACTTCGGCCGTTCGCCGCCGGGTTGGGTCAACACCGCTACCTTCAAGAGCGGCGGTTTTGAGTCGCGCCTGTTCGTGGTGCGTTGAGCAAAATGTCATATTTCCCATTCGGCGTTACATCTGGCCGAGCAAACTTACGCGGGGATGACAGTTCTATACATTGAGATTGGTACTGTAGCTCTACCCGATGATGTTGTGTGTTATCCATTCCCTGTAGTGTATTACCCCATCCCTGTTAAGTTTATCCCGCCTTGTGCGGGATTTTTTTTATCTGCGCATGCTTGGTGGGGTAACGCGATTTTTTTGAATAACACCGTCAGTTTTATTCGGTATTCAGTCGCTGCGCGCTTGATTAGATTGAACGCGAGAGGGGCGCCGTCGGCGCCTTTGTGCAATGAGTGGAGAATTTCTATGGCGAAGACAGTAGTGGTGTTTCATTCCGGCTACGGCCATACCGAGCGTTTGGCGAACGTGGTGGCGGAAGGCGCCGGGGCGGAATTGATCGCCATCGATCAGAACGGCGATATCAGCGACGAAGCCTGGCAGACGCTGGATGAGGCGGACGCCATCATCTTTGGCTCGCCGACCTATATGGGCGGCCCATCCTGGCAGTTCAAGAAATTCGCCGACGCCAGCTCCAAAGCCTGGTTCGGCCGCAAGTGGCAAGACAAAGTGTTCGGCGGCTTTACCAACAGCGCCAGCCTGAACGGCGACAAGCAGGTGACGCTGATCGCGCTGCAGACGCTGGCTTCGCAACATGGCGGCCTGTGGGTCAGCCTGGGGCTGCTGCCGGCCAACACCAAATCGGCGCAGCGCACCGACGTCAATAACCTGGGCGGTTCGGTGGGGCTGCTGGTGCAGACCCCGGCGGATGCCGGCGTGGATGAGATGCTGTCGGGCGATCTGGCGACCGCCAAGCTCTATGGTCAGCGCGTAGCGGGCTTTGCCGCCAAACTGGCGTAAGACCTATCGCGTAGATGGGACGGTGACGCGGTTGAACGGATGCCGCGTTCATTTTCTCTGCACAATTGGCGTGTAATCTGCGAAATGTTATTAGCCTGCTTGGGCTAACACTGCATTTCGTACAAATATTCCCGGTTCCTAGGCCGGGTTTTTTGTTGCTAAGGTCTGCTTAAGCTTTCGCCGCTATACTGCGCGTCAGCATGGCCATGCAATGCATGGCCGTGTCGTAACTGTCGATTTGCTGTTGTTCAAGCAAGCCCGCTTCATGCGGGCTTTTTTTGGGTTGTTATTGCACAGGCGGCCCAGTTGCAGGAAAATAATCGCGCAGTGATTCAAACATCATTTAATGACCAATAACCATAAACTTATTAATGTAATTAACGCCGTCGGCGGCCTATTACGCCATGCGCTATGCTGACAGCAGAGTAGGTATTATTTGCTGACGCTATGCGGGGGGTTCCCGCCGCGGCCGCCTCAGGCTAAGAAAAGTCTGTTAATTAAATGTTAATGTTTTTTATTATTGATTTGTCTGGCTTTTTTGGTTGAAATTCGGATTGACTATCCCTCACTGGCCGGGCGAGCGAGTATGCACATTATTATTCTGGTTATTAGCAAAATATGGGCGAGGCGATGAACGCCAGAATAAACGCCAGGCATGGCCTGCCGCTAACGGTTCAGCTGATCAATCTTTTCATGCTGGCCTTTTTACTTTCCCTGGTGGGTATTCTTAGCCGGCCAATTGGCTCGCTTTCCTTATTTTGGCCGGTAAATGCGATTCTGCTCGGTCTGCTGCTGCGCAAACCCATTTACGCCACGCCGCTCGGCTGGCTTACCACCTATCTGGGCATGATAGTCGCCGATCTCATTACCGGCGAAGGCTGGTCCCTGGCGCTGTGGCTGAACGCCTGCAACATGTCGCTGATCGCCGTCGGTTACGGCATCATGCTGATGCTGCCCCAATCTCAACGGCGCATGGGCAAGCCCCAGGCGATACTCTATATGTTCAGCGCCAGTTTGGCCGGCGCGGCGGTGGCGTCGACGCTGTCGGTGCTGCGTAATGACAGCCTCTATAACAACACGGTGGTGATCGCCTGGCTGGCCTGGTTCAGTGAGCAGTTCTCGACGACCTTGCTGCTGTTGCCGGTGCTGATGGCGGCGCCGCGGCTGAAGCAACTGTTGCGCATGCAGGTGCGTTGGCGTTTGCAAGGCTGCCTGCCGCTGCTGGCGCTGCTGCTGTCGCTGGTGTTCAGCGTCTATATCGGCGGGCCGGGTGCTATCGCCTTCCCGATCCCGGCGCTGCTGTGGTGCGCGGTGCGCTACCAGCTGTTCCCCGTGACGTTGCTGACGCTATTGACCGGCATGACCGAGATCAGCAGCATTTCCGCCAACCTGATGCTGTATGAAACGCCGAACAACCACAACGCCTTCCTCGATACGCTGATGTCCGCCCGACTGGGCATCGCCATGCTGGTGATGGGGCCGCTGATCCTCGCCAGCTCTATCGCCGCCAACCGCAAGCTGATGCGGCGTCTGGAGCACAGCGCCAACCACGATTTTTTGACCGGCGTGCTGGCGCGCAGCGCGATGACGCGTAAAGCGGGCGAGCTGCTGGAGCATAAACATCGCTCCAAAGAGGCGGTATCGCTGTTGCTGATCGATATTGATCATTTCAAGCAGATCAACGATACGCACGGCCACAGCGCCGGCGATCAGGTCTTGGCGTCGTTCGCGCACATCGTGCGGCGCGAGCTGCGGCACGATCAGCTGTTCGGCCGCCTGGGCGGGGAAGAGTTCGCCATCATGCTGCCGCGCGCGCTGGCGGCGCAGGGCGTGGCGTTGGGGGAACATTTGCGCCGGCTGGTGGAGCAGACGGCGCTGCAGGTGGAAGGCAAGCAGACGTTGAAAATCACCATCAGCGTCGGCGTCGCCAGCCTGGCGATGAACGAAGTGAAATCGCTGGAGCAACTGATGAACATGGCGGATATCGCGTTGTATCGCGCCAAATCGCAGGGGCGCAATCGGGTGGAGTCGTTCAACGTGGTGAACGGCAACAGCGTCGAGCATATCCTGTTCCGTTAGGGCTCGACGCCGGGAAACTGTTGCTTACAGGCTTTTCAGCGCCTTGATGGTTTCATCCATGTCGATCTCGTGCTCGGAGAAGGTATGGGTGGTGTTCTGGAAAGTAGTGATGGTCAGCATGCGCAGCGTTTGCATGGCCTGTGCCTGCTCTTCTGACTGCGGGCGAATGCGATTCATCAGCAGGCCGACCGACAGCACGGTGTTCTCTTTATCCACATCGGCTTTGACCGGCACTTCCTTGGTGAAGGTATTGAAAGACTTGATGCTGGTGATCTTGATTCTTTCATTGGCGATGATGATGTATTTGCTGGGCGCCAACACTTTGACCGCATAAGCCGACGGACCTTTGGTGTTATTGGTCGGTTCGAAGGTCACCGCCGCGTTTTTCTTAATCAGCTCCGGATTCTGCACTTTAATCACGTGAAAATAACGATTTTCTCCGTTCTCGTCGGTAATAAAGCCGAAGCCTTTGTCTTCAAAAAAAGTCGTTATCTTGCCGTTCATCGCTATTCTCACAAAAGGGATCAATACAGCGCTTATGATAGCGCGGAATGCCTTGCAGCGACAGATTGCGCGGGCGGCATTTAGTCATGCGATAACGGCATTTAGCGGCTTTCCCCCCACATGCTATGTTCATGCTGACTTCATTCAATGCGAAAAAGGAATATCGATGGGCATCAAACGTCTCAATCACGCCGTGCTGTATGTCAGCGACGTGCGGCAGAGCGCCGACTTTTATCATCAGGTCTTGGGCTTCAAGCTGAAGCCGTCCGACAGCCCCGACCGGGCGGTATTTACCCAGGCCGCCGATTCGGACAACGATCACGATTTGGCGCTGTTCAGCAAGAATCTGGGCCAGCAGCGCGCCGGGGTGTTTCGCGCCAACAACGAGCCGCCGGCAGAGCATGAGCCACCGGCCGGGCTGTACCATCTGGCCTGGGAAGTGGACAGTCTGGAAGAGCTGGAGCGCATTCGTCACCAGCTGGCCGAACGCGGCATTCTCGGGCTGGAAGAGGATCACGGCGTACACAAAAGCATTTATGGCCACGATCCGGACGGACTGCTGTTTGAGGTGACCTGGTTTATTCCGCCGGCGCTGCTGACCGAAGAGGATAAAAACCGGCAGGGAATTCGCCCGCTGGATTTCGCCGCCGAGAAGCGGCGTTTCGCCGGCCTGTAAGCGGATCAGGTGCGGGGCGCCGCGGCGCCCCGACGATCACAGCACTTTGTTGAGGAAGTTAACGGTGCGCGGGTGCTGCGGCTGAGCCAGCACCTGCCTGGCGTCGCCCTGCTCGACGATCTGCCCGTCGACCATAAACACCACCCGATCCGCCGCTTCGCGCGCAAAGCCGATTTCATGCGTCACCACCACCAGCGTGACGCCCAGATCCGCCAACCCTTTAATCACGTCCAGCACTTCGCCGACCAGCTCGGGATCAAGCGCGGAGGTCGGCTCATCGAACAGGATCACCTTCGGGTTCAGCGCCAGCGCGCGCGCGATGGCGATGCGCTGCTGCTGGCCACCGGAGAGGTGGCGCGGGTAGGCATCCGCCTTGTGGCGCAGCCCGACGGTATCCAGCAGTTCATAGGCCACCGCCTTCGCCCGTTCGCGGGAGTGAATTTTGTGCACCACCGGCGCTTCGATGATGTTTTCCAGCACCGTCAGGTGCGGGAACAGGTTGAAGTTTTGGAACACGTAGCCGACGTTGATGCGCTGCCGGAGAATGGCCTTTTCCTTCAGCTCGTACAGCCGGTTGCCCTTGCGGCGGTAACCGACGTAGTCGCCGTCGATGCGGATAAAGCCTTCGTCCACGCGCTCCAGATGGTTGATCGCCCGCAGCAGCGTCGATTTGCCGGAGCCGGAAGGCCCGAGGATCACGGTTACGGTGCCCGGCTGCAGCGTCAGGCTGACGTCGTCCAGCGCCTTGTGTTTGCCGAAAAACTTGCTGACGTTGCTGATTTCGATCAGGCCGCGCGCCGGCACCGGGGTGAGATTGCGCGCCGGCTGTTCGGGCAAGGCGTAATAATCAATGGCTTCAGACATGCGGGTCTCCTAACGTTTTAGCCAGCCGGCCAGTTTCTGCCAGGGCGTCGGCGGCAGTTCGCGCACCGCGCCCCGAGCAAAATAGCGCTCGATGTAGTATTGGATCACCGACAGCGCGGTGGTGATGAACAGATACCAGACGGTGGCGACCATCAGCAGCGGTATCACCTGCTGAGTGCGGTTATAGATCACCTGGATGGTGTAAAACAGCTCCGGCAGCGCCAGCACGTAAACGATCGAGGTGCCTTTCGCCAGGCTGATGATCTCGTTGAAGCCGGTCGGAATAATGGAGCGCAGCGCCTGCGGCAGAATAATGCGGAAGGTGCGGCGATAGCCCGGCAGGCCCAGCGCCGCCGCCGCCTCGTGCTGGCCGTAATCCACGCCCAGAATGCCGCCGCGGATGATCTCGGCGGTGTAGGCGGACTGCACCAGCGTCAGGCCCAGCACCGCCACTGCGAACTGGCCGAGGATGTCGATGGTCGGGTAACTGGCGAACACCACCGAGGTAAAGGGAATGCCCAGCGAGATGGCGTCGTACAGATAGGAAAAGTTATACAGGATGATCAGCACCAGGATCAGCGGCAGCGAGCGAAACAGCCAGATATACCCCCAGGCCAGCGACGCCAACAGGTAAGAGCGCGACAGCCGCGCCAGCGCCAGCAGGGTGCCGAACAGGATGCTGAACAACGTGCCGAGCAGCGTCAGCAGCAGGGTCTGTCCCAGCCCCGCCAGCACCGCCGGGGCGAAGAACCACTCGGCGAACACGCCCCATTCCCAGCGCGCGTTGCCCGCCACCGATTGCACGATGGCGGCCAGAATAAACAGCGAGAACAGGGCGCCGATCAGCCGCAGCGGATAGCGGGCGGGCACCACTTTCAAGACTTCTTGTTTGGACATGTCATGTCTCCTGACTACAGATAAAGGGGGTTTAGGCGATTTTCCTTTCCGACGCGCAACAACACGCGTCCTCTGCAATCAGGCTTTTGCGGAACGGCAGGCGGCCATCGTAGGGCGGACGGCTGTAAACCTCGCTGTCAACGGTGGGATCGAACTGCGGCTGGTAACCGTTGCTCAGGTACAGGCCCACCGCTTCTGGCTGGCGAAAGCCGGTGGTCAGGTAGAGCCGGCGATACCCCTGCGCCAGCGCCAGCGTTTCCAACTGCTGCAATACCCGCTGCGCCAGGCCCTGGCGGCGCAGATCGCCCCGGGTCCAGATGCGCTTCAGCTCGGCGGTTTGCGCGTCATAGCGTTTGAAGGCGCCCATGGCGATCGGCGCACCGGCGCGCAGCAGCACGATGAAGGCGCCCTGCGGCGGCGCGTACAGGTCCAGCGGTTCCGGTTCCTGGTCACCAAAATAGTCGCCGTAACGCTGGCGATATTCGCCGAACAGCCCCTCGATCACCGGGGCGATCAGCGGATCGGTCGGCAGCGTCTGAATGAAAGTGTCTTGCGTCATCGCGCGCTCCTAATCGCCCAGGCCGGGCGGGTTGATTTCCGACTGCGCAAGGCGTTCGACGCTCTCGCCCCAGCGGTTGAGCACCTGATCGTACTGTCCGCCGCGGATCGCGCCGTTCAGCGCTTCATTCACCGCCTGCACCAGCCCGTTGCCTTTACGGGTGGTGACGGCGATGTGCGCCGCCTTGGGCCAGCCGCCTTCCACCGTGCCCGCCAGCCGGGTGCGGCCGTTCAACGCCGCCTTATAGGCGCCCAGCACGTTCGGCCCGAAGTAGGCATCGGCCCGGCCGGACTGGATCGCCAGCGTGGCGGCCGCATCGTCGGTCACGTAGATCGGCTGGAAGGGTTTGAGCCCCTGTTGTCGATTCTGTTTGTCCCACGCCAGCAAAATTGCTTCCTGATTGGTGCCGGAGCCGACGATGATCTTTAATCCGGCGATATCGGCAGGCTGTTTGATCGTTGCGATCTTGCCGCCGGTTTTGACGTAAAAGCCGAGCGAGTCGATGCGGTAGGTGGCGAAGTCGAAGCGGGTTTTGCGTTCTTTGGTCACGGTGACGTTGGTGATGGCCGCGTCATACTTGCCGGAAACTACCCCCAGCGGCCAGTCTTCCCACGAGGTTTGCACTACGTTCAGCTCCAGGCCCAGGCTGTCGGCCACCAGTTGCGCGATATCCACTTCACTGCCGATCAGTCGCCGGTTGTCGGCGGCGAACAGCGCCAGCGGCGGCGTGTTGAGCGCGGCGATTGCAACGGTGAATTGGCCCGGCTTCACGAAGTGGAAATCGGCCGGCAATTTGGCGATCGCCTGCGGGTTTTTCGGCGCGTGGATCGGGGTTTCATTGGCCTGTAAATCGATGCCGGTGCCCGCCTGCGCGGCGCCGGTCAGGCTCAGCAAGGCCGCCACGAGGGCGGCGGTAACGGTTTTTTGCATAGCGGGTATCCCTGACAGCGTTCTTATTATTGAGTGAATCTGTTCAACGGGCGCGTCAGGCCCAGGTGCTCGCGCAGCGTGTCGCCATGGTACGCCCGGCGGAACAGGCCACGTTGTTGCAGGATGGGCACCACCCGATCGACGAAGTGGCCGAAGGCGTTGGGCGTGCCGCCGCTGATGATGAAGCCGTCGGCGGCTGCGCCGTCGAACCAGCGTTGCAGGCCGTCCGCCACCGCTTCCGGCGTGCCGCTGAACGCCGGGCGCGGCGAAGCGGCTTCCAGCGCCACCTGGCGCAGCGTGAGGTTCCGCTCGCGGGCATTGCGCTTGATGGCGTCGGTGGTGCTGCGGAAGCTGTTTTGCCCCAGATCGCCGATGTCCGGGAAGGGGGCGTCCAATGGGTGGCGGGAAAAGTCGTAATGTTCGAAGTAGCGGCCAAGATAGTTGAGGGCGTTCTCGATGCTGACCAGGCGGGCGGTCTCCTGGTATTGGCGCTCGACGTCCGCGTCGTCGTCGCCGACGATCACGCTGATACCTTGGAAGATGCGCAGGTCGTCCGGCTCGCGCCCCTGTTCCACCAGTTGCCGCTTCACGTCCTGATAAAAATCCTGCGCCTGCTCCAGCGTGTCGTGATGGGTGAAGATCGCATCGGCGTGTTGGGCCGCCAGCCGTTTTCCGTCTTCAGAGGCGCCGGCCTGGAACAGGATCGGGCGGCCCTGCGGCGTGCGGCCGATGTTCAACGGCCCCTGCACCGAGAAGAACTCCCCCTGGTGATTGAGGGTGTGCAGCTTCCCGGCTCTGAAAAATTCGCCGCTGGCTTTATTGCGCACGAAGGCATCGTCTTCCCAGGAGTCCCACAGCCCTTTGGCGACGTCGAGAAACTCACCGGCAATGCGGTAACGCAGGCTGTGTTCTGGGTGTTCTTTGCGCGAGAAGTTTTTGGCCGAGCCTTCCAGCGGCGACGTCACCACGTTCCAGCCGGCTCGGCCGTTGCTCAGGTGGTCGAGGCTGGCGAACTGACGGGCGACGGTGAACGGATCGCTGTAAGAGGTGGAAAGGGTGCCCACCAGGCCGATTTTATCGGTGGCGGCGGACAGCGCGGCCAGCAGGGTGAGCGGTTCGAAACGATTAAGAAAATGGGGAATGGACTTTTCGTTGATATATAACCCATCGGCGACAAACACGAAATCGAATTTCCCCTGTTCGGCTTTTTTCGCCGAGGCGATATTAAATTCGAGGTTGATGCTGGCGTCAGCGGTGGCATCCGGGTGGCGCCAGGCGGACATATTTCCCGATGCGCCGTGCAGAATGGCGCCCAGCCGTAATTGCCGTTGATTATTCGCGTTGTCGCTCATCGTGATTATCCTGTCATGCGCCGCAAAGGCGCGCGGTGTCTGATGTGTCCACTATTGATGAGCGGCAACGGGATGTAAAACAACAAAACAGCATATTCAAATGTTGAAAACTGCAAATATCACGGCGAGCGAAAATAATAATCCCCGGCGCGGCATCTGCGGCGTCGGGGAAATACTATTTCACGTTATTCAGGCGTTGCTGAGGGCTTTTTCTGGCGCGGTAGTGAGCTGTTGCAGCGTGCGTTCCGCCAGCAGTGTGAAATATTGTGCGGCGGGGAACAGGGCGCGTTCATCGGGGTTGAAACGCGGATGATGCAGGCCGAATTCGCTGGCGGAGCCGATGCTGACGAAGACGCCCGGCACATGATGCAGATACAGCGCGAAATCTTCACCCCCCATTTGCAGCTCCGCCTCTTCGACCCGGTAGCCGGCCTCGGCGGCGACGGTTTTGCTGAACGCCGCCCAATGGGCGTCGTTGATCACCGCCGGCGGCCCCGGCTGCCAGTGGAGTTCGGCCTGCGCGCCCAGCGCGGCGGCAACGCCGTCGATCACCTGGCGAATTTTATCCGGCACCTGGCGGCGCACCGCGTCGCTGTGGGTGCGCACCGTGCCTTCAAGCTCGACGGTTTGCGGCAGCACGTTCCAGGTATTGCCGCCTTCGATGCGCGTCACGCTCACCACCAGCGATTCCAGCGAGCTGAAGCTGCGGCTGGGCAGCGTCTGCAGCGCGCCGACGATCTGGCTGGCGGTGACGATGGTATCGACGCCCTGTTCCGGTTTGGCGGCGTGGGCGCCTTTGCCGGTGATGCTGATCTGGAAGCGATCGACGTTGGCATAGAACGGCCCGGCGCGGGTGGCGAAGGTGCCGGTGGGCAGCTCCGGCGCGTTATGCAGGCCAAATACCGCCGCGACGTTATCCAGCGCGCCGGCGTCGATCAGGTGCCGGGCGCCGTTGAAGGTTTCTTCCGCCGGTTGGAAGAAGATGCGCACCGTGCCGGGCAGCTCGGCCTCACGCGCTTTGAGCAGGTGCGCGGCGCCGAGCATTACCGAGGTGTGAAAGTCGTGGCCGCAGGCGTGCATCACGCCGCTGTTTTGCGAGCTGAAGGGCACGTCGGCGATTTCGTCGATCGGCAGGGCGTCAATGTCGCCGCGCAGGGCGATGATCGGCCCCTTGCCGCTGCCGATCTCCGCCACGACGCCGGTTTTCAGCGCCAACGGCAGAATACGAATGCCTGCCTCTTGCAGCCAGCGGGTCAGCCGGGCGGTGGTGGCGAATTCGTGATTGGAAAGCTCCGGGTTTTGGTGCAGCTCACGCCGATAGGCGATGATCTTTTCTGCCAACTGGCTGGTCATAGGCTTGGCTCACAGTGGGAAATAAACCCTAACCCTAGTGCAGGGGGCGCAGAAGCAAAAAGACCATCTGGTTATATTTCATAGCGATTGCGTCTGCATGGGGGCGTCAACGCTGGGGTCAGCGGGCGAGTTTGGGCGTTCGCGCGTTGTTCGCCGGCGCAGGGAGAGGATTGGCCTGGAACGGTAACGTATCGCAACCGGTGCAATGCATTTACACCGGGCAACACGGATTTTTTCACTCTTTATCGGATTTCTGTGATCGCGGTGGTGGACAAAATCTTGCCTGCTTGCTGTACTGTAATCGACACAGGTTTTGTGTCTTTCATTCACGTTAAAGGTAAGTTTGATGTCTAAGATTAAAGGTAGCGTTAAGTGGTTTAATGAATCCAAAGGCTTCGGTTTCATTACTCCGGAAGATGGTAGCAAGGACGTTTTCGTTCACTTTTCTGCCATCGTTAGCAATGGTTTCAAAACGCTTGCTGAAGGCCAGCGTGTAGAGTTTGAAATCACGAACGGTGCCAAAGGCCCATCTGCCGCTAACGTTACTGCTATCTAAGCTGCGTAGCTGAATTTCTTAAAACCCGCTCATTGAGCGGGTTTTTTATTGGGCGCGTTATGCGTCGCTGCGGCGGGCCAACAGGCTGAACAGCAGGATGGCGATGGCGTAACAGCCGACGATGGTCAGCGCCATCGACAGGCCCGAAGTGCCGCCCAGCCCGGTGAGCGGCACGGCGCAGGCCCCAAGGGCGAACATGCACACGCCGATCAAGGCCGAGGCGCTGCCCGCTTTGTCCCCCTGGCTTTGCATCGCCAGTGAAGAGGCGGTCGGGCCGACGATGCCGATCACCGCCACCGAGAAGAACAGCGGCACCAGCAACACGGCCAGCGGCGCATGCAGCGCGGCGGCCAACAGCAACAACAACGACGCGACGGCCGCCAGCGTTAACCCGCCCCTCAATACCCGGCGTTCCCCCCAACGTGAACTGAGACGGCTGGCCAGCTGCGCCGCAATGATCAGCCCGACGCCGTTAATGGCGAAGCACAGGCTGAACATCTGCGGGCTGAGGCCGTAGATCTGCTGCAAGACGAAAGGCGAAGCGCCGATATAGGCGAACATGCCGGCCATCACGAAGCCCTGTGTCAGGCACAGGCCCATGAAATAGCGCTGGGTCAGCAACCCGCCGAGCGACATCAGCATCGCCAGGATACCGCCCTGGCTGCGGCGCTCGACCGGCAGGGATTCGCGCAGCTTCAACGCCGACAGGCTGAACAGCAGTACGGCGATGGCCGCCAGCACGCCGAAGATACCGCGCCAGTTCATCACCTGCAGCATGACGCCGCCCAGCACCGGCGCGACGATCGGCGCCAGGCCGTTGACCAGCATCAGCAGGGCGAAGAAGCGGGTCAGTTCATGGCCGGCGTACAGATCGCGGGCAATGGCGCGGGAAATCACCGCGCCGCCGGCGCCGGCGATGCCCTGCAGCAGGCGGGCGATCAGCAGCTGGTCGATGGTGGGCGCCAGCGCGCACCACAGCGAAGCGCCGAGCAGCAGGATCAGCGACAGCAACAGCGGGCGCATACGGCCCAGCTTGTCGCTGTAAGGGCCAAAAATCAGCTGGCCGACGCCCAGGCCGAGCAGCCCGGCGGTCAGACTGAGCTGCGCGGCGGCGGTAGAGGTATTCAGCTCGCCCGCCATTTCCGGCAGGGCGGGCAGATAGAGATCGGTGCACAGCGGCCCCAGCGCGGCCAGCAGGCCAAGCACGACGGCGTACACCAGACGTTGTCTGGCTAAGTGTTTGGTCATGGGAGATTAAGATTTCCTGAACAGGTGAGAAATGGCCTGCTGATACAGATCGCGCAGCAGGGACGCATCGGCTTTTTGCGTGGTAAGGATACGGTAACCGGTGCCTTCGCTCATGACGGCGATAAACTCCACCCGCGCGGCGATCTCCTCCGCGCTGAAATGGGGATACAGCCGCTGCAGATTGTGGCACACGTGGCGAAACAGCCGCGCTTCCGCATCGCTGAGCATTTTGGCCACCACCGGGTTGCGCGTGGCCTCGGCGGTCACTTCCAGCATCAGCATGTGATCGGTTTCGCTCTCGCCCGGCTGCTGAAACAGCGTGCGCGCCGCCAACGTGCCGGCGATCAGGTTGATGTGATCGCCAAGGTTTTCCAGCCGCTGCATCTTGTTGGTGATGATGCGGTTGACGATCTCTTCGATAATCGCGTCTTTATTGGCGAAATAGCGATAGATTTGCCCGACGCTGAGCTGCGAGCCCTGGGCGATCTCCGCCATGCTGGCGGCGTGGAAGCCGTGGCGGCGAAAGCTGGTTTTCGCCGCTTCGACGATCTGATCGCGGCGAGCCTGCACTTTGGCCTGTTTACTGTCGTTGGGGGGGAGCATCTGCCCGATCCTTTGCTACGCGTGAGCCGGGTTCACATTTTTGAGTGTGAACGTTCATTCTCAATTGTAGTGTAAACGGCCGGAAAGACGCAAGGTGAACGCGTGCTGCGGGGAAAAGGCGCTTATGTGAACAGGTAGGATTTGATAAAGGCGGCGACGATCAGGACGCACAGCGCAACGGCAATCGCTTCGGCGGCGGTTTTCGGCAGGCTAAACATAGCGGTTTCTCATCCAGTCAGGGGTACTGGATGAGATTATGCGCATGCAAGATTAAGGAAACATTAAGGGCTTAGCGCCCGTTGAGCCACATCACCAGCATAAAGGCCAGCAGCGTCATCGCCAGCGAACCGGCCAGGTTGAGCAGCATGTTGGCCAGCGCCCAGCCGAAGCGGCCATCCTGCATCAGGTATACCACCTCCAGCGAAAAGGTGGAGAAGGTGGTCAGGCCGCCGCAGAACCCGGTGGTGATCAGTAATTTCCAGGTGGGATCCAGATGCGTCATGCGGGTGAAAATCGCCATCGCCAGGCCGATGATAAAACCGCCGATCAGATTGACCATCAGCGTACCGAGCGGAATGTGGGCGTTCAGCGGATTCATTTTCATGCTTACCGCCCAGCGCAAAACGCTGCCGACGCCGCCGCCGATAAATACGGCCAGTAAAGAGCTCAACATGGGGCAACTACCTTTCAATCAGAGAAATTCACGAGGCTCGGAAAGGGACAGGCGTAACGCTACGCGCCTCTCTCCGAGAGGTTACGTAGACATCATCAGCCTGTGAAGGCGGTTAGGGAGGAATGTCATCTCCAGCGTGCCGCACGGCCTTTTTCGCCGCACCCGGTGGATGTTACACCTAACGCCGCCTATTTTGTAGTATCGACACTCTGCGAGGTAAAACGGATGGAAATCAGAACGGCGCGTCTGAGCGACCGGCACGCTATCGCTGAATTAATGACGGCGCTGGATTATCCCGGCACCGAGGCGTTTCTGACGCAGCGGATGCAGCAACTGTTGGCGCATCCGGATGAGGCGCTGCTGGTGGCGGCGGACGGGGAGCAGGTGTTGGGCGTGTTATCGTTGCATTTTCTGCCGCAGCTGGCGTTGGCCGGCGACATTGGCCGCATCAGCTATTTTTGCGTCGACGAACGGGCGCGCGGCGCGGGCGTAGGGCGGCGACTGCTGGCGGAAGGCGAGGCGCTGGCGCACCGTCGCGGCTGCGATCGGCTGGAAGTCCATTGCCACAGCCGCCGCGAGCGGGCGCATGCGTTTTACCGGCGCGAAGGCTTTGTCGAAGCGCCGAAGTATTTTGCCAAGATATTAAGTTAGTAAGTTACTCCCCTGGCGGCGCCGCCGTTTCCAGCCGGTTGCGGCCATTCTGCTTCGCCCGATAGAGCGCGCCGTCGGCCGCTTTCAGCCAGTCAAGATAGCCGCCCAGCGCGGGGTGGTAGTCAGCGATACCGGCGCTGATCTGCAGCCGCAGCTGCGGCGCCTCCTTGAAGCTGACCGCGTCCAGCCGCTGCTGGATGCGGCGCAGAACGATTCCCGCCTGTTCAGCACTGGTGTTCGGCAGCACTGCGCCAAACTCGTCGCCGCCGTAGCGCCCGACGATATCCACGTTGCGCATGCCGATCAGCAACTCTTCCGCCAACGCCGCCAGGGCCTCATCCCCCAAAGCATGGCCGAAGGTGTCGTTGATGGTTTTGAAGCGATCGATATCCATCAGAATCAGCGTGGCGTTATCCTGGTAGCGGCGGCAACTGTCGAACTGGCGATGCAGCAGGTGCTCCCAGTGGCGGCGGTTATATAAGCCGGTCAGCCCATCGCGGGTGCTGATGCGTTGCAGCTCTTGTTTCTTTTCCGCCAGTCGTTTGGCGGTGCGGTAGGTCACCAGCCCAAGCAGCGTCGGATACAGGTAGATCATCGGCAGGCACAGATAGATTTGCAGCGCCGTGCTGTGCGGGTGAAACGGGAAGCCGAGCAGCGCGGCGGTGAGCATCGCCGTGGTCAGTTGAATGGCCAATCCTTTCACAAACAGCGCTTTGCCGGCCGAAGCGATGTTGTTCATGCTCATCATCGACAGGATGACGATGGCGGGCAGCGCGTTGAACGCCATCATCGCCGCCCAGAAGCCGCCGAAGGCGGAGTCGATCAAGAGGTTGCGGATCTCGGCTTTGAACGGTTCTTTGGCGCGGCAGGCCAGGCGATAGGCGAGATGCGGCCAGAGAAAGCCGTGAAAGGCCAGCAATAGCCAGACCGCCGTGGGCGGAGCCAAGGGGTAGAGCGCGGCGCAAACGCAGATAAAGCCGAGCCCCAGACCGGCGACGCGGGGCAGATAGGTGCGTTTGGCGAAGCTGAGGCCGGATTTTCGGGCATCGAAAATGGGTGGTGCAATATACATCCGGCATCTCCCTGATAGGCATCACGGCAGCGTAGCATGCGGGTGATAAACTAAGAATAGTCTTGGATTCACGCCGCGGGGGCGCGTGGCATTCCTGCGACGGATCTCACTCTGTTACATGTTGCGGTTGTGCGAGCCGAAGGAAAGTCGCTAAATATTCGCAGGCAAGGTCAGTTTTTCTCGCTGTTCACGCAGCGCTCTATGATAAGAAGGTGAGTATGGAAGGTATCAGCATTACCAAACTTCTGGTGATTGCGGTGTTGGTGATTTTACTGTTCGGCACCAGCAAACTGCGCACGCTCGGCGCCGATCTTGGCGCGGCGCTGAAAGGCTTTAAAAAAGCGGTGGGCGACGACAGCACGCCGCCGTCCGCCGGCAACAATGCCGCCGAAAGTCAGTCCGCTCAGCAGAGCGTCGAAAAGAAAGACGTTTAATTCCGTCTGATGGCGCGCAATAAAAAACGGATGCCTTGCGGACATCCGTTTTTTGGCGTTTCCGCCGTCTATAGCGTAACAAACTATTACGCGTTATTTCACTTCCATCCCTTTGGCCTGCAGATCGGCGTGGTAAGACGAACGCACGAACGGGCCGCAGGCGGCGTGGGTGAAGCCCATCGCCATCGCTTCTTCTTTCATCTCGTCAAACTCGGCCGGGCTGACGTAGCGCTGCACCGGCAGGTGGTGACGGCTCGGCTGCAGGTACTGGCCCAGCGTCAGCATGGTCACGCCGTGGCGACGCAGATCGCGCATCACTTCAATGATTTCCGCGTTGGTTTCGCCCAGGCCAACCATCAGGCCGGATTTGGTCGGGATATCCGGGTGCGCTTCTTTAAAGCGCTCCAGCAGCTTCAACGACCACTCGTAGTTGGCGCCCGGACGCACCTGGCGGTAGACGCGCGGCACGTTTTCCAGGTTGTGGTTGAACACGTCCGGCGGCGTGGCGGTGAGGATCTCCAGCGCGCGATCCATACGGCCGCGGAAGTCCGGCACCAGCGTTTCAATTTTGATGTTCGGGCTCTTGGCGCGGATGGCCAAGATGCAGTCGGCAAAGTGCTGAGCACCGCCGTCGCGCAGGTCGTCACGGTCAACCGAGGTGATCACCACGTAACGCAGCGCCATGTCGGCGATGGTTTGCGCCAGCTTTTCCGGCTCGTTGGCGTCTGGCGCGATCGGGCGGCCGTGGGCCACGTCGCAGAACGGGCAACGACGGGTGCAGATGGCGCCGAGGATCATAAAGGTGGCGGTACCGTGGTTGAAACACTCGGACAGGTTAGGGCACGAAGCTTCCTCACAGACGGAGTGCAGGCCGTTCTTGCGCATGGCGGCTTTGATGCCCTGAATGCGCGTTGAGTCGGCAGGCAGTTTGATCTTCATCCACTCGGGTTTACGCAACAGCTCCTGCCGTTCGGTGACCACCGTTTTGACCGGGATCAGCGCCATTTTGTCAGCATCGCGGTATTTGACGCCGCGTTCCATCTGAATTGGTTTACTCATAATCGTGCAGGTTCCAGTTACGAAGCTCGACCGTCTGGTAGCCGAGTAAATGAACAAATTCCTGTACCAGGATTGGGTGTATGTCTTCAATGCCAACGCCGGGCGCCAGCGCGCTGACCTGCGTCATCTGCATGCCGGCGTAACCGCAAGGGTTGATGCGTTGGAAGGGGCTGAGATCCATCGCCACATTCAGGGCCAGGCCGTGGAATGAGCTGCCTTTGCGGATCCGCAAACCCAACGAACAGATTTTCTGCTCCCCCACGTACACGCCGGGCGCATCCGGACGGGCGCGCGATGCGAGGCGGAAGTGGGCGAGGGTGTTGATAACCGTATCTTCTATCGCCGTGACCAATTGGCGTACGCCGACCTTGTTGCGCTTCAGATCGACCATCACGTACATCACCTGCTGGCCCGGCCCGTGGTAGGTCACCTGGCCGCCGCGATCGCTCTGGACAACCGGGATATCGCCGGGCATCAGCACGTGTTCGGCTTTGCCGGCCTGGCCCTGGGTGAATACCGGGTGATGCTGCACCAGCCACAGCTCGTCCGGCGTAGTCTCGGTACGACTGTCGGTGAAGTTATGCATGGCTTGGGATACAGGCGCGTAGGGCTGCAACCCCAGCTGACGCAAAATGATCTTGTCTGGTTGCAAAAGAGTCATCGTCAGGTTACAGAAGTGGTAAAGCCATTATACCGGGCGCTCCGGCTGGCGACCAGCCTTTCGCTGACCAAAAATGCGCAACCCGGGAAGACGCTGCGCCATCCCGGGTTGATAAGCAGGGGTTTATGCTGGAATTACAGCACCATGCGAACAATTTCAATGTTGCCCAACTCTTCGTACAGGGTTTCGACCTGCTCGATGTGAGTGGCGTTGATGGTGATGGAAACCGAGTGGTAGTTGCCTTTGCTGCTCGGCTTAACCTGCGGGTTGTAATCGCCCGGCGCATGGCGCTGCACCACTTCAACTACCTGGTCAACCAGCTCAGGCTGCGCCAGGCCCATCACCTTGTAGGTAAACGAGCAAGGGAATTCGAGCAGTTCGTTCAGTTTAGTTTTTTGCATGTGCGTGCGCTCCAGAGTGCTAGCTAATCTATAAATTATAACTCCCGCCGGGGCGGGAGTTAATGTTATTCAGTATATGGGGGCAATTTCGCCCGTTTCAACCGTTAACCGAACCAGTGGTGGAACATCAGTTTGATGTAGTCCACGATGCGGCTGAAGAAACCGCCTTCTTTCACTTCGTTCATCACCACCAGCGGACGCTGGTCGATGGTTTTGCCGTCCAGCTGGAAGTTGATGCTGCCCACCACCTGGTTTTTCGCCAGCGGCGCGTGAATTTCCGGCGTGTTCAGCACATAGCTGGCCTTCAGATCTTTCATGCGGCCGCGCGGGATGGTCAGGTAGACGTCTTTATCCACGCCCAGCTCAACGCGGTCGGCATCGCCGAACCAGACCGGCTCGGAGGCGAACTCTTTACCGACTTTCAGCGGTGCCACGGTTTCGAAGAAGCGGAAGCCCCAGGTCAGCAGTTTCTTGCTCTCGGCTTCGCGGCCTTTGTAGGTGCGGCCGCCCATCACGGCGGAGATCAGACGCATCTGGCCTTCGGTCGCCGAAGCCACCAGGTTGTAACCCGCTGCGTCGGTATGACCGGTTTTGATGCCGTCGACGTTCAGGCTGTTATCCCACAGCAGACCATTGCGGTTCATCTGGCGGATATTGTTGAAGGTGAACTCTTTTTCTTTATAGATCGCATACTCTTCCGGCACGTCGCGGATCAGCGCCTGGCCGATCAGCGCCATGTCGCGCGCCGAACTGTACTGGCCCTGGGCATCCAGGCCGTGTACCGTCTGGAAGTGAGTGTTCTGCAGGCCCAGTTTGCTGACGTAGGTATTCATCAGGTTAACGAATGCGTCCTGGCTGCCGGCGACGTAGTCGGCCATCGCCACGCAGGCGTCGTTACCGGACTGCAGGTTGATGCCGCGGGTCAGTTTGGAGACCGGCACGCGATCGCCCGGCTTCAGGAACATCAGCGAGGAGCCTTTGAACACCGGGTTGCCGGTCGCCCAGGCGTCCTGGCCGACGGTCACCAGATCGTCCTGGCCGATTTTACCCGCTTTCAGCGCCTGGCCGATGACGTAGCTGGTCATCATTTTGGTCAGGCTGGCCGGATCGCGACGCGCATCGGCGTTCATCTCGGCCAGCACCTTGCCGGAGTTGTAATCAATCAGGATGTACGCTTCCGCATCGATCTGCGGGACACCTGGGATCATGGTTTTGATGTTAACGTCATCGGCGTGCGCAACGGAGGCTGCGCTCATTGCGATAACGGTGCCGAGGGCGATGCTTTTGATTAAGCGAAAAGAAGTTACTTGTTTCATGATCGGGACTACAACATCCGTGAAAGTAAAGTTAAAAAACGAGCCACACTATAGCAGATGCGATCCCGGCAGGCATTACCCATTCATCTGACTAATTGCGGTTAGTGCCCTTTTAGCTGCAAGAAAATGTTTCAGCTAAATAACCGCTTATCGGCCGTGAATGCCCGCCGGGCTTAACGCTCAGGGTGCAGCAGTAACGAAAGACTGTTGTTGCGCTTCGCTCGCCAGGCGTTGCTGCAGCTGGGCCGCCTGCTGACGGCTGCTGAACGGGCCGAGCTGAACGCGATAAACGTTGCCGTTGGCCGCTACTTTGCCCGGGACGCCAAACTGTTGGCTCAGGCTCTGTTGCCAGCTCTGGGCGCGTTCGGCGCTGCTCAGCGCGCCGACCTGCACCACATAGCCGCCGGAAGAGGCGGCGGCAGCCGTACCGACAGCCGCTGCGCCGGCCGCGACCGGTGCGGCCACTGCTGCGACTTCAGGTTCGGAACCTTCCAGCACGCCGGCCGGTAATGCGCTTGGCGCGCCGAGGAAACCGCTGCGGCCGTTGGCGGCATTGCCGCCGGCAGCAGGGGCGCTGTTGTCGTCGGTGCGCAGGGTGCTGTTATCGATCGGGCGCACCGCCGCGCCGCTGGCGATCGGCGCCTCCTGTTGAATAGGGGTGCCCATGCCGCTGGAGCCGAGATCCGGGCGCGCCGGCAGGGCGTAGCTCTGTTTCGCCACGATGGTGCCGATGGTGCCGGGGCCGCTCAGCGTGCCATCCGGCGCCACGTTGATGAAATCTACCTTGACCTTGGTGTTGTTGGACAGGTTGAGGCGATCGGCGGCAGCTTTCGACAGATCGATGATGCGGCCCTTGGTGTATGGCCCGCGATCGTTGACGCGCACCACCAGCTGACGGCCGTTGGCCAGGTTGGTGACGCGCACATAGCTTGGGATCGGCAGCGTTGGGTGCGCCGCCGTCAGGCCGTTGGGGTCAAACTGCTCGCCCAGCGCCGTGGTGTTGCCGTTGGCCTCTTCGCCATACCAGGCCGCCAGGCCGGTCTGTGAGAAGTTCTGCGGATCTTTTACAATGCGGTAAGTATCGCCATTAACCTTATAATCCTGCATGTTATTAGGGTTATAGGGTTCATATTGAGGCTCGACGCCGCCGATTTCCACCACCGGGCCGTTGTACGGCTGCGGAGGGGCTTGCTGTTCCGTGGTCGGGGCGGTACAGGCGGAGAGCAACACCGCCGCGACGCCGATCCAAAGCCATTCCTTACGCATTACTCACCTCTTATAAACTTTTAGACAGCATTTTCCGATGCGTGTGGATCGACATGATGATGCCGAAACCGGCCATCAACACTATCAGCGCCGAACCCCCGTAACTGACCAGAGGCAAAGGTACGCCAACTACCGGCAAAATGCCACTGACCATACCGATGTTAACAAACACATAAACGAACAAAATCAGCATCAAGCCGCCGACCATCACGCGGCCGAAGGTGGTTTGCGCCTTGGCGGCGATCATCAGCCCGCGAATGATCACCAGCAGGTAGAGCGCCAGCAGCACCAACACCCCGATCAGCCCCAGCTCTTCGGCCAATACGGCGAAGATAAAGTCGGTATGGCGCTCCGGCAGGAACTCCAGCTGCGACTGGGTGCCGTGCAGCCAGCCCTTGCCGGACAGGCCGCCGGAGCCGATGGCGATCTTGGATTGAATGATGTGATAACCGGCGCCGAGCGGATCGCTTTCCGGATCGAGCAGCATCATCACGCGGTCGCGTTGATAACCGTGCATCAGGAAGAACCACAGCACCGGGATAAAGGCCGCCAGCGCGACGGCGGCGACGGCGATCAGTTTCCAGCTCATGCCCGACAGGAACAGCACGAACAGGCCGGAGGCGGCGATCAGGATCGAGGTGCCGAGATCCGGCTGCGCGGCCACCAGCAGCGTCGGCAGGAAGATCAGTACCAGCGCGATGGCGGTGTTTTTCAGCGAAGGCGGGCAAACGTCGCGGTTCATAAAGCGCGCCACCATCAGCGGCACGGCGATCTTGGCGATTTCCGACGGCTGGAAGCGCACCACGCCGAGATCCAGCCAGCGCTGCGCGCCTTTACTGATCTGGCCGAAGGCGTCCACTAGGATCAGCAAAATCACGCAGAAAATATACAGATAGGGCGCCCAGCTTTCGTAGACGCGCGGCGGGATTTGCGCCATGACGGCCATCACGATCAGCCCCATGACGATCTGCCCGATCTTGCGCTCCATCATGCCGATGTCCTGGCCGCTGGCGCTCCACATCACGAAGGCGCTGTAGACCAGCAGGGCCAGGATCAGCAGCAGGAACGTCGGATCGATGTGGATTTTGGTCCAGATCGAGCCTTTTTGTTGGCTTTCAGTCATGTTCTACCTTAGTCACCTTCTACGCCAGGCGGCAGCGGGGCCTCGCTTGGCAATTGCGTATTGTTGTCGCCCAGCAGAATATGGTCGAGGATCTGGCGGGTGATGGTGCCCACCGCCGGACCGGAGCCGCCGTTTTCCAGAATGATGGCGACCGACACCGTCGGGTTGTTGAACGGCGCGAAGGCGGTCATCAGCTTGTGATCGCGCAGGTGCTCCGCCAGTTTGTGGGCGTTGTAGGTTTCGTAGCCGAATACCTGTGCGGTACCCGATTTCGCCGCGGCTTTATAAGGTGCGTCCGCAAAGTACTTGCGCGCCGTCCCGTTCGGACGGTTGGCCACACCATACATGCCGTCTTTGGCGATTTCCCAGAAGCCGGAGTGAATATCGCCGATTTGCGTGCTCTCTTCCTGTTTGAACGGCACCAGCGCGCCGTTGACGCGGGTGCTCTGCAGCAGGTGCGGCGTTTTGACGGTGCCGTCGTTGATCAGGGTGTTCAGCGCTTTGGCCATCTGGATCGGCGTGGCGGTCCAGTAACCCTGGCCGATGCCCACCGGAATGGTGTCGCCCTGATACCACGGCTTTTTATAGCGTTTCAGCTTCCACTCGCGCGTCGGCATCAGGCCGGATCGTTCTTCAGACAGATCGATGCCGGTGTACTGGCCGTAACCGAATTTGGTCAGCCAGCTCGACAGCCGATCGATCCCCATGTCATAGGCGACCTGATAGAAGTAGGTATCCGCGGATTCTTCCAGCGCTTTGGTGACGTTCAGGCGGCCGTGGCCCCATTTTTTCCAGTCGCGGAAGCGTTTTTCCGAGCCGGGCAGTTGCCACCAGCCGGGATCGAACACCACGGTGTTTTTGGTGATCACCCCGGCGCTCAGCGCCGACACCGCGATGTAAGGCTTCACCGTTGACGCGGGCGGATAGACCCCCTGCGTAGCGCGGTTGATCAGTGGGCGATTCGGATCGTTCAGCAGGCCCTGATAGTCCTTGCTGGAAATGCCGTCCACGAACAGGTTCGGATCGTAACTCGGGTTGGACACCATCGCCAGGATGGCGCCGGTGCGCGGATCGCTCACCACCACCGCGGCGCGGCTGCCGACCAGCAGCTGCTCGATATAGCGCTGCAGATCAAGATCGAGCGTCAGGTAAACGTCCTGACCGGCGGAAGGCGGTTGCTCGTGCAATTGGCGGATCACCCGGCCGCGGTTGTTGACCTCGACCTCTTCATAGCCTGTTTTGCCGTGCAGCGTGTCTTCGTAATAGCGTTCGATGCCCAGCTTGCCGATATCGTGGGTGGCGGCGTAGTTGGCCAGCTTGCCGTCTTTGTCCAAACGTTCGACGTCGCGGTCGTTGATCTTCGACACATAGCCGGTGACGTGGGTGAGGGCGGAACCATAGGGGTAGTAGCGGCGTTGATAGCCTTTCACTTCCACGCCGGGGAAGCGGAACTGATTGACCGCAAAGCGGGCGACCTGCACCTCGGTTAGTGCGGTTTTCACCGGAATGGAGACGAAACGGCGTGAGCGCTTGCGCTCTTTTTCGAAATTGGCGATGTCGTCGTCGGTCAGATCGACCACCGTGCGCAGCGCCTGTAGCGTGGCTTTGAGATCGTCGACCTTCTCCGGCATCAGCTCCAGCTGATAAATGGTGCGGTTGAGCGCCAGCGGGGTGCCGTTGCGATCGTAGATAATGCCTCGGCTGGGCGCGATGGGCACCAGCTTTATGCGGTTTTCGTTGGAGCGGGTGCGGTAATCCTCGACGCGGACCACTTGCAGATTATACAGGTTGGCGATCAGGATGCCGGACAGCACCAGGATGACCAGGAACGCCACCAGGGCGCGGCGTACAAACAGGGCGGATTCAGCCGTATAGTCGCGAAAAGGGTTACGTTCTATTTTCATCCCGCTGCTTTATTTCACTCTGTCACGGTCACCACCGGCTATTCCCGGTGGTAAGGATGATTTGTTGTAATACTCCAGGCGCGGTAGAGGCTTTCGGCCACCAGGACGCGCACCAAAGGATGCGGCAGCGTCAACGGAGAAAGCGACCAGCTCTGCTCGGCAGCGGCTTTGCAGGCGGGCGCCAGCCCTTCCGGGCCGCCGATCAGCAAGCTGACGTTGCGGCCATCCTGCTTCCAGCGCTCAAGCTGCTGCGCCAGCTGCGGCGTTTCCCACGGCGTGCCTGGGATATCCAGCGTAACGATGCGGTTGCCTTTGCCCACCGCCGCCAGCATCTGTTCGCCTTCCTTGTCCAGAATGCGCTTGATGTCGGCGTTTTTGCCGCGTTTGCCCGCCGGGATCTCGGTCAGCTCAAACGGCATATCTTTGGGAAAGCGGTGCAGGTAATCCATAAAGCCGGTTTGCACCCAGTCTGGCATTTTGGTGCCGACCGCCACCAATTGCAGTTTCACCGCTTAGCTCCAGAGTTTTTCCAGCTCGTACAGGCGACGGCTTTCTTCCTGCATCACGTGCACGATCACTTCGCCCAGATCGACCACGATCCAGTCGGAGGCTTCCTGGCCTTTCATGCCGTACAGCTCCATGCCCGCGGCGCGGGATTCCTGCACCACGTGGCTGGCGATCGACATCACGTGGCGCGTCGAGGTGCCGGTGCAGATGATCATGCAATCGGTGATGCTGGATTTGCCCTGAACGTCCAGAGCGATAATGTCTTGGCCTTTCAGATCATCGATTTTATCGATGACGAAATCTTGGAGCGCTTTACCTTGCAAAGGTTCCCCCTCGGGTGTGTTCTGTTCAGTCGGCTGCGGCGGGCAAAATGCGCGCGCCGCGGCGTAACCGGATAATGGTTTCGGCAGGCTGCCGCTGAAAGCCAGCTAACTGGTGACTGCCCGGCCAGCTAAGGTTTCCGGGGTTTTCAGCGGATACCTGAAAAATAGCGGCGCAGTATATCACGCACCTTTCGCTAGCGATATAAACCCTGCAACTCGATATAGCGCTGCACCGGGCGCGGCAGCAGGTCGTCGCAGTTGAGGCCCTGATGGCGACGCTGGCGGATCTCGGTGGCGGAAATTTCCAGCTCCGGCGTATCGGCCAAATAGATGTGGCCGTGCGGGCGACGGCTGAGCAGCGCCGGGTCGGCGGTGCGATGGCGTTCCAGCCACTGCTGCAGTTCCGGCGTGTCCATGCGATCGTTATAGCCCGGGCGCGCCAGCACCAGCAGGTGGCAGACGTCCAACAGCGCCTGCCAGCGGTGCCACTTATGCAGCGTCAGCAGCGAGTCCTGGCCAATAATAAACGCCAGCGGCTGGGCGGCGCCACGCTCTTTACGAATCGTTTCCAACGTCTCGATGGTGTAGGAGGGGGTGGTGCGGTGCAGTTCGCGATCGTCGACCGCAAACAGCGGATTGCCGGCGATCGCCAGCTCGACCATCTTCAGGCGCTGCTGCGCATTGGCCTCCGGCTGCGGGCGGTGCGGCGGCACGTGGTTAGGCAGCAGCGTGACGCGATTCAGGCCCACTTCGGCGGCCAGCGCCTCCACCGGCCGCAGGTGGCCGTAGTGGATCGGGTCAAAGGTGCCGCCGAACAGCGCGTGCAATACGGTGGGGTGTTCCGGATTAGTGGGCATCGCTAAAACTCGTGGCCAGGGGTTTGCCGCACAGCAGCATCGACAGGGTTTCCAGTTCCGGCCAGACCGACTGACCATAGTCCTGCTTGAGCGTCAGCTCGATTTGCGTCAGCAGCTGCACCGCCTGCTGCAGCTGGGGGCCGGACAGGCGTTGCAACGCCTGGGTCACCAGCGGGCGGCGGTTCTGCCAGACCTTGTGCTGATCGAACAGCGTGCGCAGCGGCGCGGAAGCCATGCGGCGCTGCAGCGTCAGCAACAGCAGCAGTTCGCGCTGCAGGGTGCGCAGCAGGATCACCGGCTCGACATCCTCTTGCTGCAGCTGCTGCAAGATATGCCAGGCGCGCTTGCTCTTGCCGGCCAGCAAGGCGTCCAGCCAGTGGAACGGCGTGAAGTGGGCGGCGTCGTTCACCGCCTGCTCGACGCGCGGCAGGGTGAGCTTGCCGTCCGGGTGCAGCAGCGACAGCCGCTCCAATGCTTGCGACAGCGCCAGCAGGTTGCCTTCGTAGCAGTAGCACAGCAACTGGTTGGCGGCGTCGTCCAACTCCAGCTTCATCGCCTTGGCGCGTGCGGCGACCCAGCGCGGCAGCTGCGCCTGTTCCGGCGTCTGGCAGCTGACGAGAGCGCCGTGCGGGCTGAGCGCCTTGAACCAGGCGCTGTTTTCCTGCGCTTTGGTGAGGCGCGGGCCGCGCAGGATCAGCAGAATATCCTCGTGCAGCAGCGTGGCCAGCTTGGTCAGCTGTTCGCCGATCGGCGCCGTCGGGCCGTTTTCTGGGAAGATCAGCAGCAGCGTCTGGCGGCTGGCGAACAGGCTCATCGCCTGGCAGATGCCGAAGATGGCGTCCCAGTCGGTATGGGCGTCGAGGGAAATGCTGTAGTGCTCGCTGAACTGCTGCTGTTGCGCAGCCTGCCGGAGCAGATCCTGGCTTTCCTGCAGCAGCAGCGGTTCATTGCCGCTCAATAAATAACAAGCGCGCAGCCCCTCTCGGAGCTGCGCGGCAAGTTGTTCCGGATAAATACGGATCATTGTGCGGTTTGGCTTGCCGCTCGTTCGCCGGCGGCAGCGGCTTTTTGCCGGTTTTCTTCTTCCGCCGCATGCACGGTCAGCAGTTTGCGCACCAGTTGCTGCGCCGCCTGCTCACGCATTTCCTGGCGAATGATCTCCTGCTCGGAGTCTTTGGCCAGCGCGGTCAGCGGGTTGTCGAAGAACGAACGGAACACTTTCACCGACAGTGGATACAGGTCGTGGCCCGGGAGCAGCACCTGCGCCTGCACGGTCAGCACCAGCTGGTACTCGGCGGTTTTACCGTCCTGGAAGATCGAGGCGGTATCCTGGCTTTCCGTCGCGCCGATGATGCGCAGGGAAGGCACGTCTTTACGCTTCGGATCGCTGACGATGGTCACGTCGTTCAGACGCAACTGCTCACGCACCGCGCGCGTCAACGGACCATAAGGGTCGGCGCTGTCGAGGATCAGCGTTTTCATTTCATTAGGCACCTGCGTGGTGCCACGCAGGTGAAAACCGCAGCCGGCGGTGACCAGCACCGCCAACCCCAGCAACAGCGTCAGAATACGTTGTCGCACAACTCCTCCTTGTGTTAACCCACAACCAGGTTAAGCAGTTTGCCCGGAACGTAGATCACTTTACGAATCGTGACGCCGTCCAGATATTTAGCCACCAGATGCTCTTCGGCAGCGCGCGCGCGCACTTGCTCTTCGGTCGCATCGGCAGATACGGTGATTTTAGCGCGAACCTTGCCGTTCACCTGCACCACCACCAGCTTGGAGTCCTCGACCATCGCCTGCTCGTCGGCAACCGGCCATGGCGCGGTGTCCACGTCGCCTTCGCCACCCAACGCCTGCCACAGGGTGAAGCACACGTGCGGGGTGAACGGATACAGCATGCGAACCACGGCCAGCAGCGCTTCCTGCAGCAGCGCGCGATCCTGCTCGCTCTCCTGCGGCGCGCGGGCCAGCTTGTTCATCAGCTCCATCACGGCGGCGATCGCGGTGTTGAAGGTCTGACGGCGGCCGATATCGTCGGTCACCTTGGCGATGGTTTTGTGCAGATCGCGGCGCAGCGCTTTCTGATCTTCGTTCAGCGCCGCCACGTCCAGCGGCTGCACCGCGCCTTTTTCCACGTGATCGTAGGCCAGTTTCCACACGCGTTTCAGGAAGCGGTTAGCCCCTTCCACGCCGGATTCCTGCCACTCCAGCGTCATTTCTGCCGGTGAAGCGAACATCATGAACAGACGCACGGTGTCCGCGCCGTATTTTTCCACCATCTCCTGCGGGTCGATGCCGTTGTTCTTCGACTTCGACATTTTGCTCATGCCAGCATAGACCAGTTCACGGCCTTGCGGATCGGTGGCTTTAATGATGCGGCCTTTGTCGTCGCGCTCGACGGTGGCGTCAACCGGGGATACCCAGACGCGTTCGCCGCTGTTGCCGGTGTAGTAGAAGGCGTCGGCCAGCACCATGCCCTGGCACAGCAGGCGCTTGGCCGGCTCGTCTGAATCCACCAGGCCCGCATCGCGCATCAGCTTGTGGAAGAAGCGGAAGTACATCAGGTGCATGATGGCGTGTTCGATGCCGCCGATATATTGATCGACCGGCAGCCAGTAGTTGGCGGCGGCCGGATCCAGCATGCCCTGGTCATACTGCGGGCAGGTGTAGCGCGCGTAGTACCAGGAAGACTCCATAAAGGTGTCGAAAGTGTCGGTTTCGCGCAGCGCCGGCTGGCCGTCGACGGTGGTCTTCGCCCACTCGGGGTCGGCCTTGATCGGGCTGGTGATGCCGTCCATGACCACGTCTTCCGGCAGGATCACCGGCAGTTGGTCTTCCGGCGTCGGCATCACGGTGCCGTCTTCCAGCGTCACCATCGGGATTGGCGCGCCCCAGTAACGCTGGCGGGAAACGCCCCAGTCGCGCAGACGGTAGTTGACCTTGCGTTGGCCGACGCCTTTGGCGACCAGTTTGTCGGCGATGGCGTTGAAGCCGGCTTCATTGTCCAGGCCGTCGAACTCGCCGGAGTTGAACAGCGCGCCTTTGTCGGTCATCGCTTCGGCGCTTACGTCAGGCTGGCTGCCGTCGAGGTTCAGGATCACCGGTTTGATCGGCAAATCATATTTGGTGGCGAATTCCCAGTCACGCTGGTCGTGCGCCGGTACCGCCATCACGGCGCCGGTGCCGTATTCCATCAGCACGAAGTTGGCGACCCACACCGGCAGCTTCTCGCCGCTCAGCGGGTGGACAACGAACAGGCCGGTCGGCATGCCTTTCTTCTCCATCGTCGCCATTTCGGCTTCGGCAACTTTGGTGTTGCGGCATTCGTCGATGAACTCGGTCAGCGCCGGATTGTTGCGCGCGCCCTGTTGCGCCAGCGGGTGGCCCGCGGCGACCGCCACGTAGGTGGCGCCCATGAAGGTGTCCGGGCGGGTGGTGTAAACCGTCAACTTCTCTTCGCTGTCCGCCACGTCGAAGGTGATTTCCACGCCTTCGGAGCGGCCAATCCAGTTGCGCTGCATGGTTTTCACCTGCTCCGGCCAGCTTTCCAGCGTGTCCAGATCGTTCAGCAGCTGATCGGCGTAAGCGGTGATTTTGATGAACCACTGCGGGATCTCTTTACGCTCGACCTTGGTGTCGCAGCGCCAGCAGCAGCCGTCGATAACCTGTTCGTTGGCCAGCACGGTCAGATCGTGCGGACACCAGTTCACCGCCGAAGTCTTCTTGTAGACCAGGCCTTTTTCATACAGTTTGGTGAAGAACCACTGTTCCCAGCGATAGTATTCCGGCTGGCAGGTGGCGATTTCGCGATCCCAGTCGTAGCCGAAGCCCAGCAGTTTCAACTGGTTCTTCATGTATTCGATGTTGTCGTAGGTCCACGGGGCCGGCGCGGTGTTGTTTTTCACCGCCGCGCCTTCCGCCGGCAGGCCGAACGCATCCCAGCCGATCGGCTGCAGTACGTTTTTGCCCAGCATGCGCTGATAGCGCGAGATCACGTCGCCGATAGTGTAGTTACGAACGTGGCCCATGTGCAGTCGGCCGGACGGGTAAGGCAGCATGGATAGGCAGTAGTACTTTTCCTTGCTGTCGTCTTCGGTAACTTTGAAAGTCTGCTTCTCTTGCCAGTGAAGCTGTACGTTCGATTCTATGTCTTCTGGACGGTATTGCTCTTGCATGGCGGCCGGTGGTCCTGTAGGTGTAAACCGTTGCCCCGGTCAGAGGCAACGCAATGAACATTTAGTATTCGTAGATCCGCATAGCATAGCTGATAAGACCTCCCGGCAACAACTCCAAGCGCCTGACTCGGCGCATTTAAAAAAAACGCCGTCATGACGCGGCTCACAACCTGCGGATCCCGCGTCTTGCCAAGTGGCATCAGTCATTTACGGCTAAAATAAGAACAAGTAGCTTAGGGGGGATCCCTACAGCCAAGTCCGGCGCAGCGTTTATCGAGGAGAGTCTATGAACAAGGTTGCTCAGTATTACCGCGAATTGGTGGCATCGTTGAGCGAACGCCTGAAAAACGGCGAACGCGATATCGATGAACTGGTGGCCAGCGCGGAGCGGCGCTTGAACGAGGCCGAAGATTTGACCCGCGACGAAGTGCGGCAGGTGACGCAGGCGGTGCGGCGCGATCTGGAAGAGTTCGCGCGCAGCTATCAGGAGAGCCGGGACGAGTTTACCGACAGCGTGTTTATGCGCGTGATCAAAGAGAGCCTGTGGCAGGAACTGGCGGATATCACCGACAAAACCCAGCTGGAGTGGCGCGAGGTGTTCAAGGATGTCAGCCACCACGGCGTTTACCACAGCGGTGAAGTGGTGGGGCTGGGCAATCTGGTGTGCGAGCAGTGTCACTACCATCTGGCGTTTTACACGCCGGAGGTGCTGCCGCTCTGCCCGAAATGCGGTCACGACCAGTTCCAGCGCCGGCCGTTTGAACCGTGATGACGTTCCCCGGCAGGGCGGGGAACGCTAAGGCCGGCGTTTAACGGAACAGTTTCTTCAGCAGATTGCTCAGGAAACCGCCGCTGACGGTTGCCGGGGCAACTTCCGCCTGCGCCGGTGCGCTGGCCGGTACGGCGACGCCGGCCGGGATTTTCTGCGCGATCGCGATGCGGCTGTCCTGGGCGGCTTTCTCCGCCGCTTCCGGGCCGTAGGCGAAGCCTTCCGCCAGCACGAATTCAACGTCGGTGATGCCGATAAAGCCCAGGAACAACTTCACGTACGGCGTGATCAGATCCGTCGGCGTGTCGGCGTGGACGCCGCCGCGGCTGGAGATGACGATCGCTTTCTTGCCCGTCACCAGCCCTTCGGCGCCGGCGGAGGTATAGCGGAACGTCTGGCCGGCGCGGGCGATAAGATCGAAGTAGATCTTCAGCTGCGTCGGGATGTTGAAGTTGTACATCGGGGCGCTGATGATCAGCGTGTCGTGCGACTTCAGCTCGGCAATCAGCTCATCGGACAGCGCCAGGGTGCTTTGCTGATGCGGCGTCAGCGGTTTGTCGCCGGCGGTAAAGCCGGCCATCACTTCACCATCCAGCTCCGGCAGCGTTGGGTTGGCCAAATCGCGCACGGTGAACGTGTCTTCAGGGTGAGTTTCACGCCATTGTTCAACAAAAAAATCGACTAATTTTCCAGACTGGGAATATTCACCCAGAATGCTTGATTTCAGGACCAGTACGCGGCTCATTGGCTTATCTCCAGGCGAAGGCTAATCGGTAACGATGTCAGTCGGTGTAAACGCATGGTAGAGGCAAGCCATGAACAGTGATAGCGCAAAAATTCGCTGAGTTAAATCAAAAAAGTTGAATGAGGGGCGCGAGCGCGCCCCGATAGGATCAATAACGCGCTACGCGCTCGGCCAGCAGATCGATAAAGCCCTCGCGGTTGATGCCGGTCAGCACTTCCACGTTGGCCGCATTGCCGGTTTGCTGGAAATAGTCCACCACCGTCATGCCGACGGTGTAGTCCCCTTTGGTCTCCACGCCGACCCAGCGTTCTACGCCGGTGAACAGCTGCGGCGCCAGCAGCCAGGCGATGGTGCAGGGATCGTGCATCGCTGCGCCGGGCAAGCCGCGCGGATGGCTGAGGTACAGCGGCAGGTAAAAATCGAGCATCTCCGCGACCGCCTGCGCGACCGGATTGTCTATCTGGCGAATGCGCTCGATATCCTGCGGCAACACCAGTGCCTGATGGGTGACGTTCAGCCCGGCCATGGTCAGCGGCACCCCGGATTTCAGCACCATTTCGGCGGCTTCGGGATCGACGAAGATGTTGAACTCCGCCACCGGCGTGGTATTGCCGGCGTTCATGCCGCCGCCCATGAATACGATGCGCTCGATGCGGCTTTTCAGCTCGGCGTGCTGGGCCAGCAGCAGGGCGATGTTGGTCATCGGGCCGGTCACCACCAGGGTGATCGGCTGCGGGCTGGCGCGCAGCAGGTCGGCGATCAGCTCAACGGCGCCGCGGGGATCGGGTTTGAGGGTCGGCGTCGGCAGGTGGGTGTTGCCCATGCCGGTTTTGCCGTGGACATAGTCGGCGATCACCAGCTCGCGCATCAGCGGGCCGCCGGCGCCGGCGGCGACCGGGATGTCCTCGCGCTGCATCAGGGTCAGCAGGCCCAGCGCGTTATGCAGGGTTTTCTCCGGCGTCTGGTTGCCGGCGGAGGTGGTAATGGCTTTGACGTCCAGCTCCGGCGAACGCAGCGCCATGGCCAGCGCGATGGCGTCGTCGAGGCCGGGATCGCAATCGATGATAATAGGGCGGGGCATGTTCTTTCTCCTCTGTTTGTTATCCAGCGAGCATCGGATCAAAACCGGGGAGAAACAAGCGCTTTTAGTGCCGGGAGAAAAGATGCGCCCCTGGCGGGGCGCATCGAGAGAGTTTAGTGCAGGATCTTGGCCAGGAAGTCCTTGGCGCGATCGGACTCGGGGTTGTTGAAGAAATCGTCTTTGTTGCGGTCTTCGACGATTTTGCCTTCGTCCATAAAGATCACCCGATTCGCCACCTTGCGGGCGAAGCCCATTTCGTGGGTTACCACCATCATGGTCATGCCTTCGTTCGCCAGTTCGACCATCACGTCCAGCACTTCGTTGATCATTTCCGGATCGAGCGCCGAGGTCGGTTCATCGAACAGCATGGCGATAGGATCCATGCACAGCGCGCGGGCGATGGCGACGCGCTGCTGCTGGCCGCCGGACAGCTGGCCGGGGAACTTGTTGGCATGGGCGGAGAGGCCGACGCGTTCAAGCAGCTTCAGGCCCTTCTCGCGTGAGGCGGTCTTATCGCGCTTGAGCACTTTCACCTGCGCCAGCGTCAGGTTGTCGATGATAGACAGGTGCGGGAACAGCTCAAAGTGTTG
The DNA here is from genome assembly GCF_059652115.1 of Serratia sp. EC4. Lineage (NCBI taxonomy): Bacteria > Pseudomonadati > Pseudomonadota > Gammaproteobacteria > Enterobacterales > Yersiniaceae > Serratia > Serratia sp. EC4. The sequence goes on from NZ_JBNIDE010000002.1 coordinate 281,913, forward strand.
GAACACCATGCCGACTTTGGCACGCAGCTGCGCCAGGTTGGTTTTCTTGTCGTTGACCGGCGTGCCGTTCACCAGGATGCTTCCCTGCTGGATCGGCTCGAGGCCGTTGACGGTTTTGATCAGGGTGGACTTGCCGGAACCTGAAGGACCGCAGACGACGACCACTTCGCCTTTTTTCACTTCGGTGGTGCAATCGGTCAACACTTGGAAGTGACCGTACCACTTGGAAACATTTTTCAGGGATATCATCAAACAGTCCTTTTCTTCAAATAGCTTACCAGCGCCGAGGCGGCGAGGCTGATAACAAAATAGACAAAACCGGCGAACAGGATCATTTCAACCTGGGTGCCGTCGCGTTCGCCAATGGTCGACGCGGTGCGGAAGAAGTCGGCCAGGCTCAGTACGTAAACCAGCGAGGTATCCTGGAACAGTACGATGCCCTGAGTCAGCAGCAGCGGCACCATGGCGCGGAACGCCTGCGGCAGGATCACCAGCCGCATGGACTGCCAGTGGGTCATGCCCAGCGCCAGCGCGGCGGAGGATTGGCCGCGCGAGATGCTGATGATACCGGCGCGGATGATTTCCGAATAATAGGCCGCTTCAAACAGGGAAAAGGCTACCATAGCCGAGATCAGGCGAATATCGGTTTTCGGCGACAGCCCTAGAACCTGTTGTAATAAGCTTGGAACCACCAGATAGAACCACAGCAGCACCATCACCAACGGCACCGAGCGGAACAGGTTGACGTACAGGGTGGCGAACCAGCTTATCGGTTTGAACGGCGACAGACGCATGACCGCCAACACGGTGCCCCACAGGATGCCGACCACGATGGCGGTCACGGTGATCTTCAGCGTGATCACCATGCCTTGCAGCAGATAAGGGAAGCTTGGGACGATCGACGCCCAGTCAAATTCGTACATTATTTACTCCCCAGGTTGCCAGGCAACTGCACTTTCTTTTCGACCAGACGCATAAACAGCATGATAACGGCGTTGATGCCGATATAAGCCAGCGTGATGGCGGTAAAGGATTCATAGGCGTGTGCGGAGTAATCCAACAGCTTACCGGCCTGCGCGGCCATGTCCACCAGCCCGATGGTGGAGGCGATGGCGGAGTTTTTGACCAGGTTGAGCATTTCCGAGGTCATCGGCGGCACGATCACCCGGTAGGCGTTCGGCAGCAGCACGTAGCGGTAGGTTTGCGGCAGCGTCAGGCCCATCGCCAACCCGGCGGCTTTCTGGCCGCGCGGCAGGGACTGAATGGCGGCGCGCACCTGTTCGCAAACGCGGGCGGCGGTAAACAGCCCCAGGCAGAGCATGGAAGAGACGAAGAACTGCACGTTGGGATCCAGCTCGGTTTTGAACCAGGTGCCGATATTGGCCGGCAGCAGCTCGGGGATCACCAGATACCAGGTAAAGAATTGCACGATCAGCGGCACGTTGCGGAACAGTTCGACGTAACAGGTGCCGAGGGTGGAAAGAAAGCGGTTGGGCACGGTACGCAAGATACCGAACAGTGAACCGACGAAGAAAGCGATAATCCAGGCACAGACGGAGAGGGCCACCGTGACCTGAAAGCCGGACCAGATCCAGCCGAGGTAAGTGGTGTTCCCAAACGGGGCCTGCTGCAGGAAGATACCCCAGTTCCAATCTATTGACATAACAAACTCCGATAAACGGGCGCAGGGCGCCGAAGATTGATGACTTGATGAGCGCCGATCGCCGCGCGGCCAGTCTGGCTGGCTTGTTGTGTACGGGTGTCGGTGATGCGCCTTGGGGAAAATGAGGGAGGGGAACGGCCCCCCTCATTCCTGTCTGTCCCAGTCATCAACTGGGCCGGTTTGGCCTGGCGGCCGCCCCGGCTTTTGTTCTATTTAGTTCAACGCTTTGTCGTTAGGCTCTTTGAACAGCTGCTTCATGTCATCCGACAGTTCGAAGTTCATGTTGAGGTTTTTCGGTGGAATAGGCTGCTTGAACCATTTCTCAAACCACTTGGCCGCTTCACCGGAAGTTTGCGCCTGGGCGATGGTGTCATCGACCAGCTTTTTAAACTCAGGATCGTCTTTGCGCAGCATGCAGCCGTAGGCTTCTTTCGACTGCGGCGTGCCGATGATTTCCCACTGATCCGGTTTCTTGGCCTTGGCGCGTTCGCCCGCCAGCAGGGCGTCGTCCATCATGAAGGCCACCGCGCGGCCGCTTTCCAGGGTACGGAAGGAGTCGCCGTGGTCTTTGGCGCTGATGATGCGCATGTTCATTTTGTCGCTGTCGTTCAGCTTGTTCAGCAGCACTTCGGAGGTAGTGCCGGAGGTGACCACCACCGGTTTGCCGGCCAGGTCCTTAAAGTCTTTGATATCGGAGCCTTTCTTCACCAGCAAGCGGGTGCCGACCACGAAAATGGTGTCGGAGAAGGCGGCCTGTTTCTGGCGCTCGAGGTTATTGGTGGTGGAGCCGCACTCGAAATCATAGGTGCCGTTTTGCAGCAGCGGGATGCGGTTCTGCGAGGTAATCGGCAGCATTTTCACCTGCAGATTCGGCGCATTCAGCTTTTTCTTAACGGCTTCAACGATTTGGTTGGAGTAGTCCTGAGAGTAGCCCACAACTTTTTGTTGGTTGTCGTAGTAGGAGAACGGCACTGACGATTCGCGGTGGCCGACAACGATCACGCCATTGTCTTTGATTTTCTTCAGCGTACCGGTCAGGTCTTCCGCGTGAGCCACGCTACCTGCCGCACCGAGCAGCAGTAACGATAACGCCAATTTACGCATTTGCATGGTCCAACTCCTTTGCTGTTGTTGTGGCTCTGACTAAAGAGCGTCAGGTTAAATCGACTGTTTATTGCTCAAGTTATAAAGATAGTCTTATGAACTGAACGCTGTTAAAAAATAACCGATTGTGAACACATTGAAACTAAAATGTTTCATTTTTTGAGACGCCGCGCGCACCAAATTAATGCAACAAAACGTCGGCGCCCCCGCGCGGTGCGCTTAATGCACCCAAAATGTGCGCAGGTGCGACAAAACGTCAGCAAAAGTAAACCGGCGCGCGTTGTCGCCATAGATAAAAGCAAGGAGTGTGCCAGCCGCGTTGATTTAACGACGTTTTCTGACTGAGGTGGGGATATTGACGGGAACGCGGGGCGCGGCGGGCGCGCCCCGGCGAAGAGGATTATTTGCGGCGCAAGCCCAACATCAGCGCCCAGCCGCCCAGCAGCAGGGTAATCACCCACAGCGGTGTGGCGCCGAAGCGCGCATAAGGCGTGACGCCGGTGGTCGGCGTGACCTTCACTTCGAGCACCTGGCGGGTAAACTGCGGGATCTCGGCGATCACCTCGCCGTTCGCATCCACTGCGGCGGTAACGCCGTTATTGGTGCTGCGCAGCAGCGGCCGGCCGAGCTCCAGCGCCCGCATGCGCGCCATCTGGAAGTGCTGCCACGGGCCGATGGAGTGACCGAACCAGGCATCGTTGGAGATGGTCAGCAGGAAGTTGGTGTCCGGGCGGAAGTTATCGCGCACCTGCTGGCCCAGCACGATCTCGTAACAGATGGCCGCCGTCAGGTTGTAGCCGCGTACGCTGAGCTGCGGCTGCACGTAGTCGCCGCGGCTGAAACCGGACATCGGCAGATTGAAGAACGGCGCGATAGGGCGCAACAGTTCACCCAGCGGCACGAACTCGCCGAACGGCACCAGGTGATGCTTGTTGTAGCGATCTTTGGCCGGGTAGCTGTACGGCGTCGGTTCGCCCAGCACGATGGCGCTGTTGTATTCCTGCACGCCTTGCGGGGTGGCGCGCGCATCGACGATGCCGGTGATCAGGCTGCTGTTCTTCGCCCGCATCAGGTCATCCATCATGGTCAGGAAGCCGTTCTGACGCGGCTCGAAGTCAGGGATGGCGGACTCCGGCCAGATGATGATCGGCGCTTTGCCCATGTAGGGGCGGGTTTCGTCCAGATAGGTTTGCAGCGTGCTGAGCAGAATGCTCGGATCCCACTTCATCGACTGGGGAATGTTGCCTTGCACCATGGCGACGTTCACCGCTTTCTCCGGCTGCGGGGCAAACCACTGCAGCTGGCGCAGCGGCCACGGCAACAGCAGCAGCGCGGCGGCAATCACGGCAGCCGAGAGACGGCGCTGATTGACGGCGTACACCAGCAGGCCGGCGATGGCCATCAGCACAAAGGTGATGGCGTCGACGCCCAGCAGTGGCGCGATGCCCTTCAGCGGGCCATTGATCTGGCTGTAGCCGAACTGCAGCCACGGGAAGCCGGTCAGCACCCAGCCGCGCAGGAATTCGGTCACCTGCCACAGCGCCGGCGCGGCGATGGCTAGCCGCCACCAGCGGGTGGCCGGCCACAGGCGCGTCAACAGCCCGGCGAACAGCCCGGTATACAGCGACAGGTAAGCGGCGAGCAGTACCACCAGGAAGACGTTGACGGCGAAGGGCATGCCGCCGAAATCGGCGATGCTGACATACACCCAGTTGATGCCGCTGCCGAACAGCCCGAAGCCCCAGACAAAGCCGAGCAGGGCGGACTGTTTGGTGGTGCGATTGAGGGTAACGGCCAGCAGGCCGAACAGGGAAACGATGGCCGCGGGCCAGAAGTCGTAGGGCGAGAACGCCAGCGTCCCGCCGGCACCTGACAACAGCGCCAGCAGGGCGCGAACCCGCTGGCGTTCAAGTAATGAGGCTTTAGCCATGTTGGATTTAATCTTCCAGTTTCGGTGGTGGAGAATCGTCCGGAATTTTTACATGAACCTGGATGATACGTCGACTATCGGCCATGGCAACTTTAAATAGGTAACCTTCGATTTCAATGGTTTCCCCGCGCGCCGGCAGGTGGCCGAAGGCCTGCATCACCAGACCGCCGATGGTATCGACCTCGTCGTCGCTGAAGTGGGTGCCGAAGGCTTCGTTGAAGTCTTCGATCGGCGCCAGCGCGCGCACGGTGTACATGTGGCGGCTGAGCTGGCGGATATCCAGATCGTCTTCGTCGTCGTATTCGTCTTCGATCTCGCCGACGATCAGTTCCAGGATATCTTCGATGGTGACCAGGCCGGACACGCCGCCGAATTCGTCAATGACAATCGCCATGTGATAGCGCTGGGAGCGGAACTCTTTCAGCATCCGGTCGACGCGCTTGCTTTCCGGCACCACCACCGCGGTGCGCAGCACCTTGTCGATGCTGAACGGCTCGGAGTCTGCGCGCATGAACGGCAGCAGATCCTTGGCCATCAGGATGCCTTCGATGTGATCTTTGTCTTCGCTGATCACCGGGAAGCGCGAGTGGGCGGAGTCGATAATCACGTCCAGGCACTCTTCCAGCGTCTGGTTGCGCTTGAGCGTCACCATCTGGGAGCGGGGGATCATGATGTCGCGTACGCGCTGCTCGGCGATATCCATCACGCCTTCCAGCATGTCGCGGGTATCGGGATCGATCAGGTCGTTTTGTTCGGAATCGCGGATCAGCTCGACCAGATCGCCACGGTTTTTGGGCTCGCCGTGGAACAGCTGGTTAAGGATAAGAGTAAAGAACCCCTTCTTGGGACTGGGGCTGTCATTGCTTTGTGAATGGTCGTCGCTCATGGCGTTTTCGTTACTGTCACTCATGTCAGAGTTAAGGGGCGTCAGCGACAGCCCCGCAGAGGGGCTGTAGGGTAAACGGCTGACGTCAGACGGGGTCTTTTTCCGCCAGGTACGGATCAGGATAGCCCAGTCCGTGCATGATTTCGGTTTCCAAAGACTCCATTTCTTCGGCTTCATCGTCTTCGATGTGGTCATACCCTAGCAGATGGAGGCTGCCGTGGACAACCATATGCGCCCAGTGGGCCTCCAGCGTCTTGCCTTGCTCAATTGCTTCCTGCTCAACCACCTGACGGCAGATGATCAGATCGCCGAGCAGCGGCAGCTCGATGCCCGGCGGGACTTCGAACGGGAAAGAGAGCACGTTGGTCGGCTTGTCTTTGCCGCGGTAGGTCAGGTTCAGCTCGTGGCTTTCCGCTTCGTCCACCAGACGCACGGTCACCTCGGCCTCTTCCTGAAATTGCGGCAGCACGCCTTCCAGCCAGCGCTGGAAGGTGGCCTCATCCGGCAGGCCGTCGCTGCTTTCACAGGCAATCTGCAAATCCAAAATCACCTGGCTCATGGTGTCTCCTGCTCGGAGGCGGCGATCGCCTCGCGCTTACGTTGTTCGGCAATCGCGTCTTTGCGTTTCTGTTCGGCCGCTTCCCAGGCCTCATAGGCGATGACCACGCGAGCCACCACCGGGTGGCGCACCACGTCTTCGCTGTGGAAGAAGTTGAAGCTCAGCTCCTCCACGTCCGACAGCACTTCCACCGCGTGGCGCAGGCCGGATTTCTGGTTGCGCGGCAGGTCGATCTGGGTGACGTCGCCGGTGATGACCGCCTTCGAGTTGAAGCCGATGCGCGTCAGGAACATCTTCATCTGCTCGATGGTGGTGTTCTGGCTCTCATCCAGGATGATAAAGGCGTCGTTCAGCGTGCGGCCGCGCATATAGGCCAGCGGCGCGACTTCGATCACGTTGCGCTCAATGAGTTTCTCCACGCGCTCGAAGCCCAGCATTTCGAACAGGGCGTCGTACAACGGGCGCAGATAAGGGTCGACCTTCTGGCTCAGATCGCCCGGCAGGAAGCCCAGCTTTTCGCCGGCCTCGACCGCGGGGCGGGTCAGCAGTATGCGGCGAATTTCCTGGCGTTCCAGCGCATCCACCGCAGCGGCGACCGCCAGGTAGGTTTTGCCGGTGCCGGCCGGGCCGATGCCGAAGGTGATGTCGTGATCGAGAATGTTGGCGATGTACTGCGCCTGGTTAGGCGTGCGCGGTTTCACCATGCCGCGCTTGGTTTTAATGGTGACCGCCTTGCCGTAATCCGGCACGCTGTCGGCCACCTGTTCCAGCACCCGGCTCTCTTTGATCGCCAGATGGATTTGCTCCGGATCGATATCCGGGATCACGCCGCGAATCGGCGCGGTATCCACGTACAGATGGCGCAGGATATCGGCGGCGGCGACCACGCACAGGTTCTTGCCGACCAGCTTGAAACGGTTGTCGCGGCGATTGATTTCGATGCCCAATCGGCGCTCGAGTTGTTTGATGTTGTCATCAAACGGGCCGCACAGGCTGAGCAAACGCTTGTTGTCTGCGGGCTCTAACAAAATTTCTTGTGTTGCGACGTTCAAACTATTCCTCTAGGTCACATCGGGCCTGGTTGATGTCACATAGCGCGTCCGGGACGCGCGCGTTCAGGGCGAGCCTGAATACTCTCTTTCTTGAATTATTCATGGTGCGCCGCAACGGCGCAAGTTTACCGCTGATCTATCTGTGCGCCGTCGGCGGAATTCAAGGGAAGATCAGGAAAAAACGCGGCGGGGCGCAAAGCCCGCCGCGTCATCGCAGGACAAGACCGCTGGGAATCAGTTCTTTTTCACGAATTCGGACTTCAGTTTCATCGGGCCGAAACCGTCGATTTTGCAGTCGATGTTGTGATCGCCTTCCACCAGACGAATGTTTTTCACCTTGGTGCCGATCTTCAGCATCGAGGAGCTGCCTTTGACCTTCAGGTCTTTGACCACGGTGACCGCATCGCCGTCCGCCAGCAGGTTGCCATTGGCGTCTTTGACGATCAGCGCATCCTGATCTTCCGCCGGGGCGCTGTCGCTCCACTCGTGGGCGCACTCAGGGCAAATGAACAGGGCATTGTCCTGGTAGGTGTATTCGGAGTTGCACTTCGGGCAGTGTGGGAGTTGCATGTTATGTCGCCTCTTCAACAATAAAAAATAGAAAAAAGAACATCACCGGGCGCGGACGCCCGGCGGAGAAACGGTAAGGAATAGCGTGAATGGGCGGCGATAAGGCGGCCGCCGCCGCGTCAGGGCTGGTAAATGCCGACGCCCAGCGCGTTTTCTTTGCGGGTACGGGCGATCACCGACTGCGGGGATTCATGTACGCGCAGATCCATCTGCTGTTCGGTGCGCACCACTGCGCCACGCAGGGTGTTGGTCAGCACCTCGGTAATTTCCACGTCGACAAACTGGCCGATCATGTCAGGCGTGCCTTCGAAGTTTACCACACGGTTGCATTCCGTGCGCCCGGCCAGTTCCATCACGCTTTTGCGCGAGGTGCCTTCCACCAGAATACGTTGGACGGTGCCGAGCATGCGGCGGCTGAACTGCAGCGCCTGCTGGTTGATGCGATCCTGCAGAATGTACAGCCGCTGCTTTTTCTCTTCTTCGCTGACGTCGTCAACCATGTCCGCCGCCGGCGTACCGGGGCGCGACGAATAGATGAAGCTGAAGCTGACGTCGAAGTTGACGTCGGCGATCAGGTTCATGGTCTGTTCGAAGTCGGCCTGGCTCTCGCCCGGGAAACCGACGATGAAATCGGAGCTGAGCTGAATGTTCGGGCGCGCCTTGCGCAGCTTGCGGATAATCGCCTTGTACTCCAGCGCGGTGTGCGCGCGTTTCATCATGGTCAGGATGCGATCCGAACCGCTTTGCACCGGCAGATGCAGGAAGCTGACCAGCTCCGGCGTGTCTTCGTACACCGCGATGATATCGTCGGTGAACTCGATAGGGTGGCTGGTGGTGAAGCGAATGCGATCGATGCCGTCGATGGCGGCCACCAGGCGCAGCAGTTCGGCGAACGAGCAGATATCGCCGTCATGCGTGGCGCCGCGGTAAGCGTTGACGTTTTGGCCGAGCAGGTTGACCTCGCGCACGCCCTGCGCCGCCAACTGGGCGATTTCGAACAGCACGTCGTCGCTCGGGCGGCTCACTTCCTCGCCGCGGGTGTAAGGCACCACGCAGAAAGTGCAGTATTTGTTGCAGCCTTCCATGATCGACACGAATGCGGTCGGGCCTTCGGCGCGCGGTTCCGGCAAGCGGTCGAATTTTTCGATCTCCGGGAAGCTGATATCGACCACCGGGCTGCGGGTGCCCTGAACGTGATTGATCATTTCCGGCAGGCGGTGCAGGGTCTGCGGGCCGAATACCACGTCGACGCAAGGCGCGCGGCTGCGGATAAGCTCCCCTTCTTGCGAGGCCACGCAACCGCCGACCCCGATGATGACAGACGGGTTCTTTTCTTTCAGCAAGCGCCAGCGCCCCAGCATGGCGAAAACTTTCTCCTGCGCTTTTTCACGGATCGAGCAGGTGTTCAGCAACAGCACGTCCGCTTCTTCGGCGTTGTCGGTCCACTCGAAGCCGTGCGTGCTGTTCAACAGGTCGGCCATTTTCGATGAATCGTACTCATTCATCTGGCAGCCCCAGGTTTTGATATGTAGTTTTTTCGTCATTGACTTGCCATTACTCAGTGCGGAGCGAAAGTTGCGTTACGCGACATGCAGGGCGCGTATTGTAATCATTTGCCGCCGTTGTGACCAGCGCGGGGGAAAATGGCACGCAACCTGAAGCCGAAGCGAAAATCCGGTACACTGCGCAAAACGCCATGCCGGGTGGGATGGCGAGCATTCACACAGAAAACATAGCCAATATGAAGACATCTCAAAATCGGTATGACGCGGTGGTGGTGGGCGGCGGCATGGTCGGCGCGGCGGCGGCCCTTGGGCTGGCGCAGGCGGGCTGGTCGGTGGCGTTGCTGGAACATCAGGCGCCGCAGGCGTTCGAGGCGCAAAGCCCGCCGGACCTGCGCATTTCCGCGATCGGCTGCACCTCGGTGGGGCTGCTGAAACAGCTCGGCGCCTGGCCGGCCGTGACGGCGATGCGTACGGCGCCGTATCGCCGGCTGGAGACTTGGGAGTGGGCGTCGTCGCGGGTGGCGTTCGACGCGGTGTCCCTGGGGCTGCCCGAGCTGGGCTTTATGGTGGAAAACCGCATTCTGCAGCTGGCGCTGTGGCAGCAGTTCGCGCAGTGCGCCAATCTGACGTTGCTGTGCCCCGCCAGGCTGCAATCGCTGCAGCGGGCGGACAAGGCCTGGCAGTTGACGCTGGACAGCGGCGAGACGCTGCAAGCGCGGCTGGTTATCGGCGCCGATGGTGCCAACTCGCAGGTGCGCAAGCTGGCGGCGATCGGCACCAACGGTTGGCAGTATCGTCAGGCATGCATGTTGATCACCGTCGATACCGGCGCGCCGCAGCAGGATGTGACCTGGCAGCGCTTCTTCCCGTCCGGGCCGCGCGCCTTCCTGCCGCTGTACGACAGCTGGGCATCGCTGGTGTGGTATGACAGCCCGCAGCGCATTCGCCAACTGCAGGCGATGCCGCCGGCGCAGCTGGAGCGCGAGATCGCCGCCGCTTTTCCGGCGCGACTGGGCCCGGTCAAGGTGCACGCCGCCGGATCGTTCCCGTTGACGCGGCGTCATGCGCAGCGTTACGTACTGCCGGGGCTGGCGCTGCTGGGGGATGCCGCGCATACCATCAACCCGCTGGCCGGGCAGGGCGTCAATCTGGGGTATCGCGATGTGGATGCCTTGTTGAATGTGTTGAGCGAGGCGCGGGATCAGGGAGAGGACTGGAGCAGCGAGGCGGTGCTGTTGCGTTATCAGCGTCGCCGTCGCACCGACAATCTGCTGATGCAGAGCGGCATGGATCTGTTTTATACCGCCTTCAGCAATAACCTGGCGCCGCTGAACGTGGCGCGCAATCTGGCGCTGATGGCCGCGCAGCGGGCGGGCAAGCTGAAAGAGCATGCGTTGAAGTACGCCTTGGGATTGTAACCGGTAGGGCTCAGCGGCGGCTGGGCCCGTTAGGATTGGCTGAACGCCAGACAGCAAAAAGCCCGCCGAAGCGGGCTTTTCTAAATATGGCTGGGGTGCCAGGATTCGAACCTGGGTATGCTGGTATCAGAAACCAGAGCCTTACCGCTTGGCGACACCCCAATTATGGTGGCTACGACGGGATTTGAACCTGTGACCCCATCATTATGAGTGATGTGCTCTAACCAGCTGAGCTACGTAGCCGATGTTACTTTTTACTTCTTTGATTTGCAAGCAGTTTGTTATGGCTGGGGTACCTGGATTCGAACCAGGGAATGCCGGTATCAAAAACCGGTGCCTTACCGCTTGGCGATACCCCACCTGCAAACAAATCTTATGTTGAAACCCCGTTCCCGAAAGAATATGGCTGGGGTACCTGGATTCGAACCAGGGAATGCCGGTATCAAAAACCGGTGCCTTACCGCTTGGCGATACCCCATCAACATACTGCGCCGACGATGAAGAGAAATGGTGCGGGAGGCGAGACTTGAACTCGCACACCTTGCGGCGCCAGAACCTAAATCTGGTGCGTCTACCAATTTCGCCACTCCCGCAAATGCAAAAAAGAGATGGTGGCTACGACGGGATTCGAACCTGTGACCCCATCATTATGAGTGATGTGCTCTAACCAGCTGAGCTACGTAGCCCTCTTTTTTTGCTTTGCCTTCATCGGCGTTGCGGGGCGCATTATGCGTATATGACCGATTTGCGTCAACAAGTTTTTTCCCGAAAAAGCGCCCGGAAGCGCCGTTTGTCTGGGTTGTGAACATTATGGCGATAAAATCGGCAATTCAGGCAGTTGGCGGAGGAAAAAGGCAACAAAAAGGCGGGCCAAAAGGCCCGCCCCAAGGGAAAACGCCGCGCGATTATTTATAGGCGGCCTGATGCACGCCGACGGCGCGGCCGGAAGGATCGTCCATCTTCTTGAACGATTCGTCCCATTCGATGGCCTTGGCGGACGAGCAGGCGACGGACGGGCCGCCCGGCACGCATTCGGCGGCACTCGGCAGCGGGAACAGCTCCTCGAAGATTTCGCGGTACAGGTAGCCTTCTTTAGAGGTCGGCGTGTTGTACGGGAAGCGGAAACGCGCAGTTTCGAGCTGTTGATCGCTGATTTGCTGCGCAGCGACCTCTTTTAGCGTGTCGATCCAACTGTAGCCAACGCCGTCGGAGAACTGCTCTTTCTGGCGCCAGGCCACGCTGGCCGGCAAATAGGACTCGAAACATTCGCGAACGATGTGTTTTTCCATTTTGCCGTTGCCGCACATTTTATCTTTCGGATTGATGCGCATCGCCACGTCGAGGAATTTCTTGTCCAGGAACGGCACGCGGGCTTCGACGCCCCAGGCGGACATCGCCTTGTTGGCGCGCGCGCAGTCGAACATGTGCAGCGCCAGCAGTTTACGCACGGTCTCTTCGTGGAATTCGCGGGCGTCCGGCGCCTTATGGAAGTACAGGTAGCCGCCGAACACTTCGTCCGCGCCTTCGCCGGAAAGCACCATCTTGATGCCCATCGCCTTGATTTTGCGCGACATCAGGTACATCGGCGTCGAGGCGCGAATGGTGGTGACATCGTAGGTTTCGATGTGATAAATCACGTCGCGGATGGCGTCCAGGCCTTCCTGCACGGTGAAGTGGATTTCATGGTGCACGGTGCCCAGATGGTTGGCCACCTCTTGCGCGGCGCGCAGATCCGGCGAGCCTTCCAGGCCGACGGCGAAGGAGTGCAGCTGCGGCCACCAGGCCTCGCTGCGTTCCTGATCTTCCACGCGGCGCGCAGCGTATTTCTTGGTGATCGCCGAGATGACCGAGGAATCCAGCCCGCCCGACAGCAGCACGCCGTAGGGCACGTCGGACATCAGGTGGCTTTTCACCGACTCTTCCAGCGCGGTGCGCAGGGCGGCGGCGTCGGTCACATTGTCCTTGACGCTGTCGTAATCGAACCAGTCGCGGCGATAATATTCACGGATCTCACCGTCCTGGCTCCACAGATAGCTGCCGGTCGGGAATTCCTTGATGGTGCGGCACACCGGCACCAGCGCTTTCATTTCCGAGGCGACGTACAGGTTGCCGTGCTCGTCGTGGCCCATGTACAGCGGAATGATGCCCAGGTGATCGCGGCCGATCAGGTAGGCGTCTTTTTCGGTGTCATACAGGGCGAAGGCGAACATGCCTTGCAGATCGTCGAGGAAGTCCGGGCCTTTCTCCTGGTACAGCGCCAGGATCACTTCACAGTCGGAACCGGTCTGGAACGCATAGCGGTCGCTCAGCTGTTGGCGCAGCGCCTGGTGGTTGTAAATTTCGCCGTTGACCGCCAGAACGTGGGTGTGCGCAGCGTTGTACAGCGGTTGAGCGCCGTTGTTGACGTCGACGATCGACAGGCGTTCGTGAGCCAGAATGGCTTTGTCGCTGGCGTAAACGCCGGACCAATCCGGGCCGCGGTGGCGCATCAGACGTGACAGCTCCAGCGCTTTCTTACGCAGTTCAACGGGATCGGACTTCAGATCGAGCACACCGAAAATAGAACACATACAACTCTCCTAACGGGCTTTTATGACTGTGATGTTGTTTTTTACTGTTATGGGCAGCATTGCCGATTTATCAGCGATAACCCGGTTTTGCTGCGCTGTGGTTATGAAAATGCGCCAAAAGCTGCGGGAGATGCAAGCGTTTTAGCCATGCGTTGAGAAATAGTTGTTTGCTTAGGTGCGGTTTTTAACGGATGTTCAGTTATCGGCGTGAAAAATTATCGATTATGCAATTTTTAGCGTGATGGCGGGATTGCCGGCCAGTTTGACCGGCAATCGATTAGCGATTAGGCGATGAGCTGCCACAGGGTGAAGGCGGCGTCCGGCGTCCAGCCGGCGTTGGAGGTGTGCGCCTGGATACAGGTGTATTTCTTGCCTTTATAGCTCACCACGTCGCCAGCCTTGTAGCTGTGGTTGTTCTGCCACTCGGGCGCACCCGGATCGGGCGGCGTGCCGTCGTTGGCGGTTTTGACCGCCAGCGCGCTGCTCGGCAGCGAGGTATTGCCCTGGCTGTCGGTCGCGGTAACGAAGTAGCTGTACTGGGTGACCGGGGTCAGGCCGCTGTCGGTCAGCGACAGGTCGGCGGTCTGGCCGATCGGGTTGCCGTTGCGGTAGACGGTGTAGCTGGCGATCGGTAACGCGCCGGTGGCGGCGGCCCAGCTCAGTTTCAGCGAGGTGGCGCCCAGCTCGGCGACCGTCAGCGCCGTCGGCGCATTAGGCTTTCCCGGCGGCGGGGTGACGCCGCCCTGAATCAGCGGCGCATAGCGGGTTTTGAACGCCCAATTGTAGGCGACGCCGGCTTTGCTCTTGCCGTTGTCCCAGTTGATCGACCAGGTCATCAGGCCCTTGATCGACAGGTTTTTGGCGTCAAGACGCGCGAAGGCGTTATACACCGCCTGTTTGTCGATCACGTAGCCGGTGGCGGCGGCATCGTTGTTGCTCGGCAGGCCGATAACGAATTTCGCCGCCGGGATTTTCGCATAGCCGCGGGTGCCGGTGACCAGGCTTTCCGTCAGATAGTAGAGGAAGTCCTCTTTCATGGCGTCGTTATTCTGCGTGATCCAGGCGTTGAGTTCATCCACCCAAATACCGTCGCCGCCCTGGTTGTAATATTGCGGCGCAATAAAGTCGTAATAGCCTTCAAGGGCGTTGATATAATCCAGATAGGTGCCGTTGGTGCGCAAATACGGGAATTCCGGCGCCATGCTGATAATAAAGTTTTTCCCCTGCGCGGCGTAATGGTCTTTTACTTTTTTCAATGCTGCAGGCAAGACGGTTTTATTATTGGCGGCGCCGATCGCCGCCTGTTCCAGATCGATATCCAGGCCGTCGAAGCCATAGACTTCCACCAGGCGAATAATCTCGTCTTTCAGCTTTTCTTCGTCGCCGGTCTTCAGCTCGATATGCGCGTCTGCGCCGCCGAGGGAGATCAGCACCGCGCGGCCCTGGCTGTTCAGCACACCCACCTGGCGGCGAAACTCGGCGTCGGACAGGTTGTAAGGTTTGAAGGTCGGGATGCCCTGGCCTTTCATAAAGGCGACGGCCACTACGTTGTACTCGGCGGGAATGTCGGTCAGATTCATATTGGCGAACTGGCCTTGTTGATAACCGTCACTGGCGCCGGCGGCCCAGTTGTGCCAGAAACCCATCAGGATCTTTTTATTGGCGATAGACGGCATAATGGCCGCGTCATCGGCGGCGACGGCATTAATAATGTTATTTGTGCTCATGGTGGCCTCATTCATTAGGGGGGAGGGTTTTTCGCTCGCCGGCAATATCAGCTATTGGCGGGGCGTAAACTTATAATGAGGATTTTTAGCGCAGGCAGGCTGAAACCTTTTGCGGCCATGAACGAATTAAATTCAAACTGCGGCCAGGAAGAGGGAAATAATGGCGGCCGGGCAGCCGCCATCGATGGATCAGAAGATGGTGATATCGGCGACGGAAGGGTAGACGTAGCTCGGGCGGAACGGCATGGTTTCGATGTCGCTCAGCGTGGAGACGCCGGACAGCACCAGCACGGTTTCCAGGCCGGCCTGGAAGCCCGCCAGAATGTCGGTGCGCAGGTTATCGCCGACGATCACCGTCTCTTCCGAGTGCGCCTGCATTTTATTCAGTGCGGCGCGAATGATCCACGGGCTGGGCTTGCCGACATAAAACGGCTTGCGGCCGGTGATCTTCTCGATGGGCGCGCACAGGGCGCCGCAGGCCGGCGAGAAGCCGTGGCCGTGGCTATCCGGATTGGTCGCGATAAAGCGCGCGCCGTTACTGACGAAGTAGGCGGCTTTGTGCATCATGTCCCAGTTGTAAGAGCGGGTTTCACCGACGATCACAAAATCCGGGTTGATGTCGGTGATGGTGAAACCGGCTTTGTACAGCTCATGGATCAGCGCGCCTTCGCCGACCACATAGGCTTTTTTGCCTTCCTGACGGCGCAGGAAGTCGGCGGTGGCCATCGCCGAGGTATAGAACGCGCTCTCCGGCACTTCCAGCCCGGCGGCGGCGAAGCGGTTCGCCAGATCCTGTGCGGTCTGTGACGGGTAGTTGGTCAGCACCACCAGCGGCATGCCTTGTTCCTGGATGCGCGCCAGGAACAGATCGGCGCCGGGCACCGGCGTATTGTCATGCAGCAGCACGCCGTCGATATCGCATATAACGTTTTTGATTTTCATTTGTCGCTGTTTCTCATGATTACGGCAGGCAAGAAGTGACGATAACACACCTGCCAGAAGCGGCGGATCAGCTTTCCAGCAATCGCTGCAAGAGCACGCCGTTGAGCATCGCGCGTTTGGCCAGGGCGAAAGCGCCGATAGCCGAGCGATGATTGAGTTCGGAGGTCACCACCGGCAGATTTTTGCGGAAGTCCTTCAGCACCTGGGTATTGATGCAGCTTTGGATCGCCGGCAGCAGCACCTTGTCCGCTTCGGTGATCTCACCGGCGATCACCACCTTCTGCGGATTGAACAGGTTGATGGCGATGGCCACCGCCTTGCCCAGATAGCGGCCGACGTGTTCGATCACTTCGCTGGCCAGCAGATCGCCGCGGTTGGCGGCCTTGCAGATGGCGTTGATGCCGCAGTCTTCCAGCGTCAGTTTGCTTGGATAGCCCTGGCTCAGCAGTTGGCGCACGCGCTGTTCGATCGCCGCGTTGGCGGCCACCGTTTCCAGGCAGCCGAAGTTGCCGCAGTGGCAGCGTTCGCCGAGCGGATCGATCTGGATATGGCCGATCTCGCCGACGTTGCCGTTGTTGCCGAGAAAAATCTGCCCGTTGACGATAATGCCGGCGCCGGTGCCGCGGTGCAGGCGTACCAATATCGAGTCTTCGCAGTCGCGGGTGGCGCCGAAGTAGTGCTCCGCCAGCGCCAGGCTGCGGATATCGTGGCCGACGAAGCTGGTGACGTTAAAGCGCTGCTGCAGGTTGTCCACCAGCGCCCAGTTGCTGACGCTGATGTGCGGCATGTAGCGCACCACGCCCAGCGCCGGATCCACCAGGCCGGGCAGGATCACCGCGATGGCGATCAGCTCGCGCAGGCGGCGCTGGTTCGCTTCGATGAATTGGGCGATGGCGGCGAACAGCGCATTCTCCAGCGTTTCCTGGGTGCGTTCCGGCAGCGGATAGTGTTCTTCACTGAGCGATTTACCGCTCATGTCATACAGCGTGATGGTGGCGTCGTGGCGGCCGAGGCGCACCGCGACGGTATGGAAATGACGGGTTTCCGACACGATGGAGATCGCGCGGCGGCCGCCGGTGGAGGCTTGCTGATCGACTTCTTTGATCAACCCGCGCTCCAGCAGCTGGCGAGTAATCTTAGTGACGCTGGCGGGGGCGAGCTGGCTGAGTTCGGCGATTTGAATGCGCGAGATCGGGCCCTGTTGGTCGATCAGGCGATAAACTGCCGCGCCGTTAAGTTGTTTGACTAAGTCAACGTTCCCTATTTGTGCTTGTCCGCCAGTGCTCATCAATAATGTTACTCGCTGTTCATTGAATTAAACCTCGTTACCGTTAACGAGCGTTTTGGTGATCTTGAAATCACGGGTGAAGGCGGTCAGGTTAGCCACCTTGCCGGCTTCGAGGGTACCCAGACGGTGATCGACGCCGATGGCGCGCGCCGGGTACAGCGTCGCCATGCGCAGCGCTTCGTCCAGCGCGATGCCGATATGCTCGACGCTGTTTTGCACCGCTTCGATCATGGTCAGCGCGGAACCGCTCAGGGTGCCGTTCTCATCCACGCACAGCCCATCCCGATAGTATATTGTTTTACCGGCGAAAATAAATTGGTCAATATCTGCACCCGCCGGTGCGGTCGCGTCGGTGACCAAGACCAATTTATCACCTTTCAGGCGTTTGGCGTTACGGATACTCGCCCAGGCTACGTGATGGCCGTCGGCGATGATGCCGGTATAGACCTCCGGCGTATCGAAGATAGCCCCCATCAGCCCCGGTTCGCGGCCGGTGATATACGGCATGGCGTTGTACAGGTGGGTGGCGAAGCTGATGCCGGCAGCGAAGCCGGTGCGCGCCTGATCGTAGGTGGCGTTCGAGTGGCCGGCGGAGACCACGATGCCGGCCTCGGTCAGCTGCTTGATAAAGTGCGGCTCAACCATTTCCGGCGCCAGCGTCACCTTGGTGATCACGTCGGCGTTGGCGCACAGGTAATCGATCATGTCCTGGGTCGGCTTGCGAATGAACGCCGGGTTGTGGGTGCCTTTTTTCACTGGGCTGAGGTACGGCCCTTCCAGGTGCAGGCCCAACGCCTGGTTTTGGTGCTTTTTCAGATAAGCGCGCATCACGTTGACGCTGTGCTTCATGAATTCGTCGCTGCTGGTGATCAGCGTCGGCAGATAGCTGGTGCAGCCGGATTTCTCGTTGGCGCGCTGCATGATCTCCAGCGTTTCTTCCGAGATGGCTTCCAGCGAATCGTTGAACTGGACGCCGCCGCAGCCGTTCAGCTGCACGTCGATAAGCCCGGGGGCCAGGATGGCGCCACCCAGGTCGCGCGTTTCGATGCCGGCGGGCAATTCAGCCACCGGGCAGACTTTCTCAATCAGCCCATCAGCGATAATGACTGCATGGTCATCAAGTACGTCGTGGCCGGTATAGATTCGGCCGTGGGTTAAAGCGAACATCGTAGCCCCCTGCAAAGATTAAAGACTTTTCACGCTTTCCGCTTCTAACTCGCGGAAATATTTGACGGTTTTGACTTTCAGTTCCATGGTGGCCGGTTCGTCGCACACCACCACCGCTTTGGCGTGCAGCTGCAGGCAGCTGATGGTCCACATGTGGTTGATGTTGCCTTCCACAGCGGCTTCCAGCGCCTGCGCCTTGGCGTGGCCGGTCACCAGGATCATCACCTCTTCCGCGTCCAGCAGCGTACCCACGCCGACGGTCAGCGCATATTTCGGCACCAGGCTGACGTCGCCGCCGAAGAAGCGCGAGTTGGCGATGCGGGTGTCTTCGGTCAGCGTTTTGATGCGGGTGCGCGAAGCCAGGGACGAAGCCGGCTCGTTGAACGCGATATGGCCGTCGATACCCACGCCGCCCATGAACAGGTTAATTTTGCCGTAAGACTTGATCTTCTCTTCGTACTGGCGGCACTCGGCGTCGACATCCGCGGCGTTGCCGTTCAGTAGGTTGATATTTTCACGAGGAATATCAACGTGATCAAAGAAGTTGCGGTACATGAAGGTGTGGTAGCTTTCCGGGTGTTCCTGCGGCAGGCCAACGTACTCGTCCATGTTGAAAGTCACAACATGCTTAAAGCTTACTTCACCTGCTTTGTGCATCGCAATCAGATGTTTGTAGGCTTCCAGCGGCGTGCCGCCGGTAGGCAGGCCGAGTACAAACGGGCGCTCTGCGGTTGGCTTGAATGCGTTGATGCGTTGAACGATATGACGCGCGGCCCATTTGCCGACTTGTGCGGTATCTTTCAGTGGGATAAGTCTCATCTAACACCTCTTGGGATAAGTAAACTAAAGCTATACTGTACGGGCCTGCGGGAGTCCTAAGCGTAACCCAGCTTTATGATTCTCGCGTGAATCGTCCGTTCGGTTGATTTTTTGAATGATAAAATAAGTTTTGTGTGATGGCCAGCAATCTGGGAGGTGAAGACTACTTTTTGGTGATATTTATCACAAAAAGGGAGGTTTTAATTTGCGATACAAAATAATTTTTTTACACTCGGCATGAGTGATACGTGCCAAGCGCTGTTTCTAAAAAGGTAGTGAGAGCTCCAAATAAACTACTAATAGGGTCCGTCCGCGGACAACATAGGGGGAAAAGGTGAACATTCTTAGTTATTTGCAAAAGGTGGGACGGGCGCTGATGGTGCCGGTCGCCACGCTGCCCGCCGCCGCCATCTTGATGGGCGTCGGGTACTGGATTGACCCTGTTGGTTGGGGCGGCGACAACGCTTTCGCTGCCTTATTGATTAAGTCTGGCTCTGCGATTATCGATCATATGGCGGTGTTGTTCGCCGTTGGTGTCGCCTACGGCATGTCCAAAGATAAGGACGGATCTGCCGCACTGACCGGCTTCGTCGGTTTCCTGGTGCTGACTACCCTCTGTTCACCGGCCGCCGTGTCGATGATTCAGAAGATCCCGCTCGATCAGGTGCCTGCCGCGTTCGGCAAGATTGAGAACCAGTTCGTTGGTATTCTGGTGGGTATCATCTCCGCCGAAGTGTACAACCGCTTCAGCGGCGTCGAGCTGCCTAAGGCGCTGTCGTTCTTCAGCGGCCGCCGTTTAGTGCCGATCCTCATTTCCTTCCTGATGATCCTGGTCGCTTACATCCTGATGTTCGTCTGGCCGGTCGTGTTCGGCGCTCTGGTGAGCTTCGGCGAACACATCCAAAAATTGGGCTCCGTCGGCGCGGGCATCTACGCCTTCTTCAACCGCCTGCTGATCCCGGTCGGCTTGCACCACGCGCTGAACTCGGTGTTCTGGTTCGACGTGGCCGGCATCAACGATATCCCTAACTTCCTCGGCGGCCAGCAGTCGATTGACGCGGGTAAAGCGGTTGTTGGCATCACAGGCCGTTATCAGGCGGGCTTCTTCCCGATCATGATGTTCGGTCTGCCGGGCGCGGCGCTGGCCATCTATCACTGCGCGCGTCCTGAGAATAAGGCGAAGGTGCTGGGGATCATGATGGCAGGGGCATTCGCTGCCTTCTTTACCGGCATCACCGAACCGCTGGAGTTCTCCTTCATGTTCGTGGCACCGGTGCTGTACGTGATCCACGCCGTACTGACCGGTATCTCGGTGTTCATCGCCGCTAACATGCATTGGATTTCAGGCTTCGGTTTCAGCGCCGGCCTGGTGGATATGATGCTGTGGGTGCGTAACCCGCTGGCGACCCACTGGTACATGCTGATCCCGCAGGGCCTGGTGTTCTTCGTTATCTACTATGTGGTGTTCCGCTTCACCATCAACAAGTTCAACCTGATGACCCCGGGCCGCGAGCTGGCGGTTGCCGGTGACGAAACCGACGGTTATGACGTCAACGTCAACAGCAGCGCCGGTAAAGACGAGAATGAAACCACCACGCTGGCCCGTCGCTACGTCGGCGCGATCGGCGGCTCCGACAACCTGACCGGCATCGACGCCTGCATCACCCGACTGCGTTTGAACGTGAAGGACTCTGCGCTGGTGAACGACGCATTGGCGAAGCGCCTCGGCGCGTCGGGCGTTATCCGTCTGAACAAGCAGAGCGTGCAAGTGATCGTCGGCACCCGTGCCGAGCTGATTGCCAGCGCAATGCGCAACGTAATTGCGGCCGGCCCGGTGGCGGCTGCGGCGGCTCCGGCGGCGGCTCCTGCTGCGGAAGCCAAACCGCAGGCGGTGCCGAACGCACCGAAAGCCGCGTTTGAAACGCTGGTGGCGCCGGTAACCGGTGAAGTGGTGGCGCTCGATCAGGTGCCGGACGAAGCCTTCGCCAGCAAGGCGGTAGGCGACGGCCTGGCGATTCGCCCGACCGACAACATCGTCGTGTCGCCGGCTGACGGCACCGTGGTGAAAATCTTCAATACCAACCACGCCTTCTGCCTGGAAACCGACAAGGGCGCCGAGATCGTAGTGCACATGGGGATCGACACCGTCGCGCTGGAAGGCCAGGGCTTCAAACGCCTGGTGGAAGAGGGCGCGGAAGTGAAAGCCGGTCAACCGATTCTGGAACTGGATTTGGATTACCTGAACGCCAATGCGCGTTCGATGATCAGCCCGGTGGTGGTCAGCAATTCTGACGACTATGCCGGCCTGGCGGCGCTGGCCAGCGGCTCAGTGGTCGCCGGTCAGACCAAGCTGTACGAGATCCAAAAGTAAGGCCGTTTTTACCTGAGTAGTACCCGGGGCCGGTCACGCATCATGGCGGAGTTTGCCCCGACTTGGCGGGAAGAGAGCGATCTCTTCCCGCTTTTTTTATCCCGTTTCGCGCCACGGCGGCGCGCTGCGCGCCGAGGGTGCAATATGCCGCATTTTTCGTGAAACAAACGGTTGTTTCCAGACGTGGCTTGTTGGATCATAGGCGGTTATGTGTAGCGCTTTGCATTGAGGAACAGTGAAATGAGTGAGGCTGAAGCCCGCCCAACCAATTTTATCCGTCAGATCGTCGATGAAGATCTGGCGTCGGGGAAACACACGTCGGTACATACCCGTTTCCCGCCGGAGCCTAACGGCTATCTGCATATCGGCCACGCCAAGTCCATCTGCCTGAACTTCGGCATCGCCAAGGACTATCAGGGCCAGTGCAACCTGCGTTTCGATGACACCAACCCGGTGAAAGAAGACATCGAGTTCGTGGAGTCAATCAAGCACGACGTGGAGTGGCTGGGCTTTGAGTGGAGCGGCAACGTTCATTACTCCTCAGACTATTTCGATCAGCTGCACCAGTATGCGGTTGAGCTGATCACCAAGGGGCTGGCCTACGTCGATGAGCTGTCGCCGGAGCAGATCCGTGAATATCGCGGCACCCTGACCGCGCCGGGCAAAGACAGCCCGTACCGCGACCGCAGCGTGGAAGAGAACCTGGCGCTGTTCGAGAAGATGCGCAACGGCGAGTTCGCCGAAGGCGCCGCCTGCCTGCGCGCCAAGATCGATATGGCTTCGCCGTTTATCGTGATGCGCGATCCGGTGCTGTACCGCATCAAGTTCGCCGAACACCACCAGACCGGCAACAAATGGTGCATCTACCCGATGTACGATTTCACCCACTGCATTTCCGATGCGCTGGAAGGGATCACCCATTCGCTGTGTACTCTGGAATTCCAGGATAACCGCCGTCTGTATGACTGGGTGCTGGATAACATCACCATTCCTTGCCACCCGCGGCAGTACGAGTTTTCGCGTCTCAACCTCGAATACGCCATCATGTCGAAGCGCAAGCTGCACCAGCTGGTGGCCGAGAAGATCGTCGAAGGTTGGGATGACCCGCGCATGCCGACCGTCTCCGGCCTGCGCCGCCGCGGTTATACCGCCGCCTCGATTCGTGAGTTTTGCCTGCGTATCGGCGTGACCAAGCAAGACAACAACGTCGAGATGGTGGCGCTGGAATCCTGCATTCGCGACGATCTTAACGAGAACGCACCGCGCGCCATGGCGGTGCTGGATCCGGTGAAGGTCGTCATCGAGAACATGGGCGATGCGGTGGAAATGGTCACCATGCCTAACCACCCGAACAAGCCGGAAATGGGCAGCCGCGATGTGCCGTTCAGCCGCGAGATCTATATCGATCGCGCCGACTTCCGCGAAGAAGCCAACAAGCAGTACAAGCGTCTGGTGCTGGGCAAGGAAGTGCGTCTGCGCAATGCGTACGTGATCAAGGCCGAGCGCGTCGAGAAGGACGAAGCGGGCGAGATCACCACCATTTTCTGCAGCTACGATGCGGAAACGCTGAGCAAAGATCCTGCCGACGGCCGCAAGGTGAAGGGCGTGATCCACTGGGTGTCCGCGGCGCACGCGCTGCCGGCGGAAATTCGCCTGTACGATCGCCTGTTCAGCGTGCCTAACCCGGGCGCGGCGGAGGATTTCCTCTCCACCATCAACCCGGAATCGCTGGTCATCAAGCACGGCTTCGTCGAGCCGAGTCTGGCGGCCGCACAGCCGGAGAAGGCCTACCAGTTCGAGCGTGAAGGCTACTTCTGCGCCGACAACCGTTATTCGTCGGCCGAACATCTGGTGTTTAACCGCACCGTCGGCCTGCGTGACACCTGGGCGAAAATCGAAGGCTAATCTTATTCGCCTCGAAAATTAATGAATCAGCGCGGCTTTAAGCCGCGCTTTTTTTATGTCTGCTATTGAGCAAACCATCTATTCCTGCCCAGCTATTCCGGGCTGTGTTTAATTAATCGCGGTGCGTTAATCAATAAGTTTTCTGATATTGGGTTTAATAGTCTTAATTTTTACTTATATATTCGTGATGCGAATTAATTTCATTTAGAGAGCGCTCTCAATTTTTATCGTCTGACTGACGAATTTAGTCAGGCTGAAACCATTAATCGTCTCTGGTTGACCTCTTATCTTAATTTATTCTGATTTAATTGAATTTTTTATTCGACACCCTCCATGAACACCGACGTAACAAAATCTCACTGATATGTGCTGCTTGTCATACTTTGACAAATCTCCCGCATTTTTCATTTGATAATTCGCGTCGCGAAAAATAGTCTATCTGTAGCAATTAGTGCTGTGGGAATAACATCTCGTCGGCAATATTTTTTACCCGTTCGGGTTTTTTATTGGCAGTCGTGCAGGGCAGTGGTGAACACAGGCGGCTGCAACTTTTAAGTTAAGTCAAAGAGGAATTTCACTATGGGTACGCACGGTGCTCAGCGTAAAACGCTGGCGCTCGCAGTCGCGGGCGCGCTGTTGGGAACAGGGTTTGCCATGGCGCCTGAGGCGAAAGCCGCAGGGTTTATCGATGATTCCACGCTGACCGGCGGCATCTATTACTGGCAACGTGAGCGTGACCGTAAAGATCTCAATCCGGACAGCAAGGATTACAACCAATACACCACCAACCTGTCGCACTCCACCGCCAACCTGAGCCTGGATTTCGCGTCGGGCTACGCCTGGGACATGTTCGGTCTGGATGTCGGCGCCTTTACCGCCATCGAACTGGCTGAATCCAGCGCCAGCGGTCACCCGAACGAAATTGCGTTCTCCTCGAAGAACCGTACCTACGACGAAGACTACTCCGGTGACAAAGGCGGTATCAGCCTGTACAAAGCCGCCGCCAAATTCAAATACGGCCCGGTCTGGGCGCGCGCCGGCTACATTCAGCCGAGCGGCCAAACCCTGCTGGCGCCGCACTGGAGCTTTATGCCGGGCACCTATCAGGGCGCCGAGGCCGGCGCCAAGTTCGACTACGGCGATGCCGGCGCGTTGAGCTTCTCCTACATGTGGGCCGACAAATACAAGGCGCCGTGGCATATCGAGGTGGACGACTTCCGCCAGAATGATAAGAAAACCCGCGTCTCCTATCTGCACTCGCTGGGCGCCAAGTACGATTTCAAAAACGATCTGGTGCTGGAAGCCGCTTTCGGCCAAGCCCAGGGTTACGTGAATCAGTACTTCACCAAGGCGTCTTACAAATTCGATCTGCTGGGCAACCCGCTGACCACCAGTTACCAGTTCTACGGCGCGGAAGACCGCATCAGCGACAAGAACGATCCGAACAGCATCTACGACGGCCTGGCCTGGCTGCAGGCGCTGACCTTCGGTTACACCACCGGGCAGTTCAACTGGCGTCTGGAAGGCACCATGGTCAAGGCGGAAGGCAACCAGGGCTTCTTCCTGCAACGTATGACCCCGACCTACGCCTCATCCAACGGCCGTCTGGACGTGTGGTGGGACAACCGCTCCGACTTTAACGCCAACGGCGAGAAAGCGGTGTACGCCGGCGTGATGTACGACCTCAGCAACTGGAACCTGCCGGGCATGGCGGTCGGCGGCTCCTACGTGTACGCCTGGGACGCCAAGCCGAGCACCAACCCGATCTACGATCAGAGCCAGCGCCTGAAAGAGAGCGCCTGGAGCCTGGACGCGATGTACACCATCCAGGAAGGGCGCGCCAAGGGCACCCTGATCAAGCTGCACTACACCCAGTATGACAACCACACCAACATCCCGAGCTGGGGCGGCGGTTACGGCAACATCTTCCAGGACGAGAAAGACGTCAAGTTCATGGTCATCGCGCCATTCACCATCTTCTGATGCGTTCCCCGGCCTCGCCGCCGGGGGCAGTTAAGGGAATTCAACGATGAAAAAAATCATGCTGATGCTGGCGGCCGCCGCGGCCTTGAGCGCCTGTGCGCAACCCGCCGCGCCGCCGGAAGACGCCAAATTGAAGCAGGCTTACAGCGCCTGCATCAACACCGCCGAAGGTTCGCCGGAGCGTCTGCAGCCCTGCAAGTCGGTGCTGAACGTGCTGAAACAAGAAAAACAGCACCAGCAATTTGCTGAGCAGGAAACGGTGCGGGTGATGGATTATCAGAACTGCATTATGGCGGTTCACAGCGGTAACGGTCAGGCTTATGACGCCAAGTGCGGCAAGCTGTGGCAAGAAATTCGCGATAACAATAATTAAGAAGGATGAGAAGATGAACGCATTCAAACTGAGCGCATTAGCCGCGTTGACGGCAACGATGGGATTCCTGGGCGGCATGGGGAGCGCCATGGCCGATCAACAGCTGGTGGATCAGCTGAGCCAGCTGAAGCTGAACGTGAAAATGCTGGATAACCGCGCCGGCGAAAACGGCGTGGATTGCGCGGCGCTGGGCGCCGACTGGGCCTCTTGCAACCGGGTGTTGTTCACCCTCAGCAACGACGGCCAGGCGATCGACGGCAAAGACTGGGTCATCTATTTCCACAGCCCGCGGCAGACCTTGCGGGTGGACAACGACCAGTTCAAGATCGCGCATCTGACCGGCGATCTGTACAAGCTGGAGCCGACCGCCAAATTCAGCGGTTTCCCGGCCGGTAAGGCGGTGGAAATCCCGGTGGTCGCCGAATACTGGCAGCTGTTCAGAAACGACTTCCTGCCGCGTTGGTATGCCACCTCCGGCGACGCCAAGCCGAAAATGCTGGCGAATACCGACACCGAAAACCTGGATCAGTTTGTGGCGCCGTTCACCGGCGACCAGTGGAAGCGCACCAAGGACGACAAAAACATTCTGATGACGCCGGCTTCGCGCTTTGTCAGCAATGCCGATCTGCAGACGCTGCCCGCCGGCGCGCTGCGCGGCCAGATCGTGCCGACGCCGATGCAGGTGAAGGTCCACGCACAGGACGCCGACCTGCGCAAAGGGGTGGCGCTGGATCTGAGCACGCTGGTCAAGCCGGCGGCGGACGTCGTCAGCCAGCGTTTCGCGCTGCTGGGCGTGCCGGTTCAGACCAACGGTTACCCGATCAAGACCGATATCCAGCCGGGCAAGTTTAAAGGCGCGATGGCGGTATCGGGCGCCTATGAGCTGAAAATCGGCAAGAAAGAGGCGCGAGTGATCGGCTTCGATCAGGCCGGGGTGTTCTACGGGCTGCAGTCGATCCTGTCGTTAGTGCCGAGCGACGGCAGCGGCAAGATCGCCACGCTGGACGCCAGCGATGCGCCGCGCTTCCCGTATCGTGGCATTTTCCTCGACGTGGCGCGTAACTTCCATAAGAAGGACGCGGTGCTGCGCCTGCTGGATCAGATGGCGGCTTACAAGCTCAACAAATTCCACTTCCACCTGAGCGATGACGAAGGCTGGCGCATCGAGATCCCCGGTTTGCCGGAGTTGACGGAAGTCGGCGGCCAGCGCTGCCACGATCTGAGCGAAACCACCTGCCTGCTGCCGCAGTACGGCCAGGGGCCGGACGTCTACAGCGGCTTCTTCAGCCGTCAGGACTATATCGACATCATCAAATACGCTCAGGCGCGCCAGATTGAGGTGATCCCGGAGATCGACATGCCGGCACACGCCCGCGCCGCGGTGGTCTCGATGGAAGCGCGCTATAAAAAGCTGCATGCCGCCGGGAAAGAGCAGGAGGCCAACGAATTCCGCCTGGTGGATCCGACCGATACCTCCAACACCACCTCCGTGCAGTTCTTTAACCGCCAGAGCTACCTGAACCCGTGCCTGGACTCTTCCCAGCGCTTTGTCGACAAGGTGATTGGCGAGATTGCCCAGATGCATAAAGAAGCCGGCCAGCCGATCAAAACCTGGCACTTTGGCGGCGATGAGGCGAAAAACATCCGCCTGGGCGCAGGCTATACCGACAAGGCGAAACCGGAACCGGGTAAAGGCATCATTGACCAGAGTAATGAAGACAAGCCGTGGGCCAAGTCGCAGGTGTGCCAGACGATGATCAAAGAAGGCAAGGTGGCCGACATGGAGCACCTGCCGAGCTACTTCGGCCAGGAGGTCAGCAAGCTGGTGAAGGCGCACGGCATCGACAGAATGCAGGCCTGGCAGGACGGTCTGAAAGACGCCGAAAGTTCGAAGGCGTTCGCCACCTCGCGCGTGGGCGTCAACTTCTGGGACACCCTGTATTGGGGCGGTTTCGACAGCGTTAACGACTGGGCCAATAAAGGGTATGAAGTGGTGGTCTCCAACCCGGACTACGTCTACATGGACTTCCCTTACGAGGTGAATCCGGACGAGCGCGGTTACTACTGGGGCACCCGCTTCAGCGACGAGCGCAAGGTGTTCAGCTTCGCGCCGGACAACATGCCGCAGAACGCGGAAACCTCGGTCGACCGCGACGGCAACCACTTCAACGCCAAAAGCGACAAGCCGTGGCCGGGTGCCTACGGTCTGTCCGCTCAGCTGTGGAGCGAAACCCAGCGCACCGATCCGCAGATGGAATACATGATCTTCCCGCGCGCGCTGTCGGTGGCGGAACGCGCCTGGCACCGCGCCGGTTGGGAGCAGGACTATCGCGCCGGCCGCGAATACAAAGGCGGGGAAACCCACTTTGTCGATACCCAGGCGCTGGAGAAAGACTGGCTGCGCTTCGCCAATATCCTGGGCCAACGTGAACTGGCCAAGCTGGACAAAGGCGGCGTCGCTTATCGTCTGCCGGTGCCGGGCGCCCGCGTGGCGGGCGGCAAGCTGGAAGCGAATATCGCGCTGCCGGGATTGGGCATCGAGTATTCCACCGACGGCGGCAAGCAGTGGCAGCGCTATGACGCCAAGGCCAAGCCGACGGTCTCCGGTGACGTGCAGGTGCGTTCGGTCAGCCCGGACGGTAAACGCTACAGCCGCGCCGAGAAGGTCTAGGTCTGGCTCCGGGGCCCGTGGTTCTGGCAGCGGGCCGCATCATAATGAAGGGGGAATGCGTTCGCCCCCGCGCGTGCCGGCGTGGGGCGGATGTTGAAGTGAGAGCAGTACGTGGAGTCGCAGTGCCGCTGCAATTGTAGTATTTCATGACATGATCTTCCCCCGGCTTGTCCGGGGATTTTTTTGCCCGTTGTACGGCGGGCATAAAAAAACCGCCCCAATGTGAGGCGGTTTTTCATAGCCGGTCAGGCTTATTTCTTGTCGTGCAGCGATTCGTCTTCGCGGCAGTCACCGGTTTCACAGTGGCCGTACAGGTACAGACTGTGGTTGGTGAGCTTGATGCCGTGCTGCTTGGCGATATCACGCTGGCGCACTTCGATGGATTCATCACTGAATTCGATCACTTTGCCGCAGTCCAGGCAAATCAGGTGATCGTGGTGATGCTGTTGGGTCAGCTCGAACACGGACTTGCCGCCTTCGAAATTGTGACGTGTCACAATGCCCGCATCGTCAAACTGGTTCAGTACGCGATAAACCGTCGCCAGGCCGATCTCTTCGCCCATATCAATCAGTTTTTTGTACAAATCTTCCGCACTGACGTGATGGCATTCCGGATTTTGCAGTACTTCCAGGATTTTGAGTCGCGGAAGCGTGACTTTTAAGCCGGCCTTCTTCAATGCGATGTTGTTGTCGGTCATGCGAATTCAGTCCTGTTACTATGCTAATCAAGTTGAGGCGTACTCGCCTGTGGCATCGGTCGGCACAAAGAGTTAATGCGTCTCATTATAGAACCGGTTGTACTAAATGGAAACCGCCGGTTGTTAACAAAGATATAATTGCACTATTGCATGTTTTGCATGCAACGCCTTGATGGATGGGATAAACCGATATCTCAGTCTACCGTGACGGGGTGGGAAGTTACAAATCTGTAGCTTCTATCGCAGCAATCCCTGTTGCCGATGACGGCCCTGTCGGCACACTATGCACTTTACAGGGCCTTTGTTCAACCTTTCGCCAGTACCGGCGTTTAGCCGACGATATCGGCCAGGCTCAGCTCTTCGACGATCTGTTTGACCCAGGCGTCCACGCGCTCATTGGTCAGCTCCGGCTGACGGTCTTCGTCGATCGCCAGACCGATGAAGTGGTTGTCGTCCGCCAGGCCTTTGGAAGCTTCGAAGTGGTAGCCTTTGGTCGGCCAGTGGCCCACGATGGCCGCGCCGCGCGGTTCGATGATGTCGCGGATGGTGCCCATCGCGTCACAGAAATATTCCGCGTAGTCTTCCTGGTCGCCGCAGCCGAACAGCGCCACCAGTTTGCCGTTGAAATCGACTTCTTCCAGCGTCGGGAAGAAATCATCCCAGTCACACTGCGCTTCACCGTAGTACCAGGTCGGGATACCCAGCAGCAGGATATCGAACCCTTCCAGGTCTTCTTTGCTGCTTTTGGCGATGTCATGCACTTCTGAGACATCGTCGCCAAACTGTTTCTGAAGAATTTTCTGGATCATTTTGGCAATGTTTTCGGTATTGCCAGTGTCGCTGCCAAAGAAAATGCCTACAGTAGCCATATCGCGTATAACCTTTAAATTCAATTAATTGCATTACTCGGCGCCGGCACTGCCGCCGATTAAAATGATGCCATGACAAGAGCCTTTCGCCATGGTGGCGGGCGCCGACAGGCGCAGTCTCTTACCGGTAAATGCGTATCATGCCAGAAAGTGGCGCCGGGGTTTTATCGCATTTATGCGATGCCGAAGGATGAAGAAAAGCGTGGTCGATCCGGCGTTGTCCTTAACGCCGCGCCGCGCGTGCGGCCGAAGAGATCAATGTTCCGGCTGTTCTTCCGCCAGTTGCGCCAACAGCATCTGCTCGATGAGTTCGCTGCGGCTGATGTTGCGCTGTTCCGCCAGTTTGTTCAGGGCGTCCACCGCATCCGCGTTGATTTTCAGCTCTACGCGCCGCAATCCGCGCACTTTATCGCGCCGTAACTGATTGCGCTTATTGATTCTAAGCTGTTCATCGCGGGAAAGCGGGTTGGTTTTCGGGCGCCCCGGACGGCGTTCATCTGCGAACAGATCCAGCGTCGTGCGATCCGTTTGTTCTTTTGCCATAGGTAGCGGTACTGCAAGGGAGTTTGCATCAAAAAGCGCTCGCACGCTTCCGGAGGCATCGATTAACACACTTCGGGCCAATAAACCCTAACCCAAATTTACCCCCGAACCGGCGTTCGCGAACGCGCTGGCGCGGCGGCAAAATTATAGCGCGCCATATTACCCCAGCAGATGGAGCGGCGACAATGCCTAACTGCGGGCTAAACGCGCTAAGCCGTTATCTTTAGCGCGTTTTTTCGCCAGATTAACGTATTTTTCAGGCTTCGCCGAGGAAACGGTGGATGGCGCGCAGCACCGCTTCCGGTTTTTCGGCGTGCACCCAATGGCCGGTGCCGGCGACGACGTGCGCGCGGGCCTGCGGGAACTGGCGGGCGATATCTGCACGGTAGCTGTCCTGCACGTACGGCGACAGGCCGCCGCGAATGAACAGGGTCGGGTGTGGCCAGGCCGGGACGTCCTGCCAGCCGGTGATGTCTTCGTAGCGTTCGATCAGCACCGGCAGGTTGAAGCGCCATTCACCGTTATGGAAGGACTTCAGCAGGAACTGGATCACGCCTTCTTCCTGCAGGTAGTCGCGCATCAACTGGGCGGCCGCCTGGCGCTGGGTGATGCCGGCGGCGCTGACGGCCTTCAGCGCGGCGAAGATCTCGTCATGACGTCGGGTCTGGTAATCCACCGGCGCGACGTCGATGACGATCAGCTTGGCGATGCGCTCGGGCGCGATGGCGGTCAGCGCCATCGCCGCTTTGCCGCCCATCGAGTGGCCGATGACGATCGCTTTCTCCAACTGCAGTTCGTCGAGCAGCGCCAGCAGATCCTGCGCCATGGCGGGGTAGTTCATGTCGTCGGCGCGCGGGGAGAGGCCATGGTTGCGCAGATCGACCTTGATCACACTGTGCTGTTTATGGAGATCGCGCGCCAGCACGCCCAGGTTGTCGAGATTGCCGAACAGGCCGTGGATCAGCAGCACCGGCAGCGCGTCTGACTCGGCGGCCAGCAGTTGATAATGTAATTTCATGGCGAAGTTCATACTGAGAGAGATTCAGATTAGGGTATCATGATTGAATCGCACGATGAATCATGCGGAATTTTCGCGGCGCGGGCTTGGCAGTGCCGGCTATAGGTATTAGTCTGCATTTGCCGTCCGGAGGCACATTGTTGTGTTCGCCCCAGCGCTTTTAACCTTATAATCCCATGGCTTGAATGCAGGATCTGGCTTCAGGTTCTAAGTAGAAAAAACAGTATTGGATAAAGATGAAAACTATTGAAGTCGACGAAGAGCTTTACCGTTATATTGCCAGCCACACGCAACACATCGGTGAAAGCGCGTCCGATATTTTACGCCGCATGTTGAAATTCACCGCCGGTCAGCCGGTGCGCGCGTTGCCTGCCGCCAGTGCGTCGTCGTCCGTCGAACTGGAAAAAGCGACGCCGGTTCAGCGCCCGCGCGATCGCGTACGCGCCGTGCGTGAACTGCTGCTGTCGGATGAATACGCCGAGCAGAACAAAGCGGTCAACCGTTTCATGCTGGTGCTGTCCACGCTATACACCCTCGATGCCGCCGGTTTCGCCGCCGCTACCGAGGCGTTGACCGGCCGCACCCGCACCTATTTCGCCGGCGATCAGCAGACCCTGCTGGCCAACGGCACGCACACCAAGCCGAAGCATGTACCGGGCACCCCTTACTGGGTGATCACCAATACCAATACCGGCCGCAAGCGCAGCATGATCGAACACATCATGCAGGCGATGCAGTTCCCGGCGGAACTGATCGAGAAAGTTTGCGGTACCGTCTAATTTAGCGAACAGCCCGTCATGATGGCCGTGCGCGACGTATTTGCCCGGTCACCGACAGGGATGAGGGAGATATGTCGATGGCGAATAATCCACGTGCCGGGCAGCCCGCCCGTCAAAGCGATCTGATCAACGTAGCCCAGCTGACGTCGCAGTACTATGTGCTGCAACCGGAAGCTGGCAATGCCGCACATGCGGTGAAGTTTGGCACTTCCGGCCACCGCGGCAGCGCGCAGCGCCACAGCTTCAACGAGGCGCACATCCTCGCCATCGCTCAGGCGATCGCCGAAGTTCGTCATCAGCAGGGCACCACCGGCCCGTGCTACGTGGGCAAAGACACCCATGCGCTGTCCGAGCCGGCCTTTATTTCCGTGCTGGAAGTGCTGACCGCCAACGGCGTCGATGTGATCGTGCAGGAAAACAACGGCTTCACGCCAACGCCGGCGGTATCGCACGCCATTCTGTGCCACAACCGCCGCGGCGGCGCGCAGGCTGACGGCATCGTCATTACGCCGTCCCACAACCCGCCGGAAGACGGCGGCATCAAATACAACCCGCCGAACGGCGGCCCGGCTGACACCAACCTGACGTCGGTGATCGAAAAGCGCGCCAACGAACTGCTGGCGCAGCAGCTGAAAGGCGTTCAGCGCCAGTCGCTGGACAAGGCCTGGAACAGCGGCCACCTGCACGCCAAAGATTTGGTGCAGCCTTATGTCGAAGGGCTGGTTGACGTGGTCGACATGCCGGCCATTCAACGCGCCGGCCTGAAGCTGGGCGTGGATCCGCTCGGCGGCTCCGGCATCGCCTATTGGCAGCGGGTGGCGGAACACTACAAGCTGG
Organism: Serratia sp. EC4; assembly: GCF_059652115.1. Taxonomy (NCBI): domain Bacteria; kingdom Pseudomonadati; phylum Pseudomonadota; class Gammaproteobacteria; order Enterobacterales; family Yersiniaceae; genus Serratia; species Serratia sp. EC4. The sequence goes on from NZ_JBNIDE010000002.1 coordinate 315,160, forward strand.
ATCTGACGCTGGTGAACGACTCCATCGATCAGACCTTCCGCTTCATGCACCTGGACCACGACGGCATCATCCGCATGGATTGCTCGTCCGAGTCGGCGATGGCCGGCCTGCTGGCGCTGCGCGACAAATTCGATCTGGCGTTCGCCAACGATCCGGATTACGACCGCCACGGCATCGTCACGCCGAAAGGCCTGATGAACCCGAACCACTATCTGGCGGTAGCCATCAACTACCTGTTCCAACATCGCCCGCAGTGGGGCGCCGATGTGGCGGTAGGTAAAACGCTGGTGTCCAGCGCGATGATCGACCGCGTGGTGGCTGACCTGGGCCGCAAGCTGGTGGAAGTGCCGGTCGGTTTCAAATGGTTCGTGGACGGCCTGTTCGACGGCAGCCTGGGCTTCGGCGGTGAAGAGAGCGCCGGGGCCTCGTTCCTGCGCTTCAACGGCCAGCCTTGGTCGACCGACAAAGACGGCATCATCATGTGCCTGCTGGCGGCTGAAATCACCGCGGTAACCGGTGAGAACCCGCAGCATCATTATGACGATCTGGCCAAGCGCTTCGGCGCGCCGAGCTACAACCGTATCCAGGCGCCGGCAACCCATGCGCAGAAAGCGGCGCTGTCCAAGCTGTCGCCGGAGATGGTCAAGGCCAGTACGCTGGGCGGGGATCCGATCACCGCACGTCTGACCGCGGCGCCGGGCAACGGCGCGTCGATCGGCGGCCTGAAAGTCATGACCGACAACGGCTGGTTCGCGGCCCGTCCTTCCGGCACCGAAGAGGCTTACAAGATCTACTGCGAGAGCTTCCTCGGGGCGGAACACCGCGAGAAGATTGAGCACGAAGCGGTCGAGATCGTCAGCGAAGTGCTGGCTTCCGCCAAGTAATCGCTTTTCTTGATGGATAAAAAGCGCTGTTTTTACAGCGCTTTTTTTATGTCTGCAATTTAGATATATCTTTTTCACGGCACGCGCTTGCGCATTTAGATATATCGATCTAGATTAGCGTTATCGACGCTGTTTAGATATATCTAAACAACCTCGTATTGATGTTCACTGTTAAAGCGAGGTATCACCCTATGTTTCATCGATTAGGTTTACACCGGCATCACCACCACCCTCATGCGTGCGAAGAGGGGCGCCGTCATCGCGGCGGGCGTCATCACTTCGGCGGCGAAGGCGAAGAGCACGGCCGAGGTGGGCGCGGCGGCCGGGGCGGGCGTCATCGTCTGTTCGAACACGGCGATCTGCGCCTGGTGTTGCTGGCGCTGGTGGCGCGCAAGCCCAGCCACGGATACGAATTGATCAAGGCGATCGAGGAAGCCTCTTCCGGCCTGTATGTGCCGAGCCCGGGGGTGATTTACCCCACGCTGACGCTGCTGGAAGAACAGGATTTTCTCGAACCGCTCACCACCGGCAACGGCCGAAAAAGCTACCGCATCACCACGGCGGGCGAGGGCGAGCTGCAAAAGCATCAACAGGTGGTTGACGTCATTCTGGCGCGTCTGGCGGGCGCCGGCCGCGAGCATCATCGGCACGGCAACCTGGCGGAAGGCATCTACGACGCCATGAACCGTCTGCGCAGCCTGCTGCGCGGCAACGTGATGCGCGCCGATCTCACGCCGCAGCAGGTGGAGCGCATCAACGCCGCGTTGCTGACCGCCGTGGCGGCGATCGAAAGCGAAATGCACATTCAACCCACGCAGCAGGAGGAGAACTGATGCCCGGCCACCGTTTTAACATTACCGTTGAAGCCCTGAGCGACCGCCAGGGCAACCCCGTCGAGAAGGCACCGCTGAGTTTTGAGGTGACCAATCATGACGATATTCTCGAGATCGTCGAGCGCATTCGGGCGCGTGACGATCTGAACTTCGGCCCCGAGCAGAGCGCGGCCTTCGCCGTGGGGTTGAAACTGTTCTCCGAAGTGATGATCGAAAACCGCAAACACCCGGTGTTCGCTCCGCTGCGCGAGGCGTTTAAGGAATTTATGGTCGGATTGAAGAAGGGCCCGGCGGCGTAAAGGCGCGGCACACCGCGCTCGCCGGGGTTAAGGCATGAAACGGTAGCCGACGCCGGTTTCGGTCAGCAGATGTTTGGGCCGGGCCGGATCGGCTTCCAGCTTCTGCCGCAGATGGCCCATGTAGATGCGCAGGTAGTGGCTGTGTTCCACGTAGTTCGGCCCCCAGACGTGGCTCAACAGCTGGCGTTGGGTAATCACCTTGCCGGCGTTGGCCAGCAGCTCCGCCAACAGGCGAAACTCGATCGGCGTCAGGTGCAGATCTTCGTCGTTGCGCAGCACCCGGCGATTCACCAGATCGACGGTGATCGCCGAAAAGCTCACCAGCGGGCTTTCCTGTTGGCTGGCGGAGTGGCGGCGCAGCGCGACCCGCACCCGTGCCAACAGCTCACCGATGCCGAACGGTTTGCTGAGATAGTCGTCGGCGCCGGCGTCCAGCGCGGCGATTTTGTCCTCTTCGGCGTTGCGCGCCGACAGTACGATCACCGGAATGGCGCTCCACTGCCGCAGATCGCGGATGTAGCTCAGCCCGTCGCCATCCGGCAACCCCAAATCCAGGATGATCAGATCCGGTTTGCGCGTGCCGGCCTCAATCAGCCCGCGCTGCAGCGTTTCACTTTCAAACACCCGCAGGCCTTCGCTCTCCAGCGCGGTGCGCACGAAGCGGCGGATCTCTTTTTCATCTTCAACAATCAGAATGTTGGTTGGCGTTATGCTCACGTTTCCCCTGCGTTGATTACAGATCGAAGGCGTCGCCGTCGATCTCGGGCGGTTTTTCCAGCGGCAGCACGAAGCGGAAGCTGGCGCCGCCGTTGGCGCCGTTTTCCGCCCAGATGCGGCCATCATGCACTTCAATAATGGCACGACAAATCGCTAACCCCAAGCCGACGCCGGGGATCGCCGACTCTTTATTGCCGCGTGAAAACTTGTCGAAAATCAGCTGCAGCTGATCGGCGGGGATACCGGGGCCGTTATCCCAGACCTCGACTTCCAGCCACTCGGGCAGCGTGCGGGCGCGAATGCCGATGGTGGCCTCGGCGCCGGCGTATTTATTGGCGTTTTCCAACAGGTTGGTGAACACCCGTTCCAGCAGGCTGCCGTCGCAGTTGACCAGGATCTGTTCCGACGGCAGCTCGACCTCGATCGGATGCTGGCTGAGCAGCGGCTCCAGCATGTGCAGCGAGGCGCCGACGATCTCTTCCAGCGACTGCCACTCTTTACGCAGGCTGAAACCGCCGGACTGGATGCGCGCCATATCCAGCAGGTTGTTCACCAGCCGGGTGGTGCTCAGCACCTGCTGGCGGATCTGGCTGGCCTGGGTGGCGTGATTGGAGCCTTCGGCCGCCAGGTCCAGCGTGAGAATTTCCGCCTGGCCGAACAGTACCGTCAGCGGGGTGCGCAGATCGTGCGACAGCGCCGCCAGCAGCGAGTTGCGCAGCTGTTCACGTTCGGCGTCCAGCTTGGCTTCTTCGGCGCTGCGCGCCAGGTGCAGCCGTTCCAGCGCGCTGGCGATCAGCACTGCGAAGGTTTGCAGCAGCCGCTGTTGTTCCGGCACCATCAGCTGGCGCAGGTTGTTGGGTTCGATCGCCAACAGGCCGAAGGTCTGTTTGGGGGTATTGAGCGGCAGCAGTTGGTAAGGCACGCCGGGCAGGGTGTCGGTGCCGGCGCCGGCCGGCAAGCCTTTGTCGAAACTCCAGCGCGCGATGGCTTCGTCTACCGACAGCAGCCCGCCTTCCTCGCCGATCATTTGCTGCAGCCGACCGTCTTCCTGCGGCAGCAGCAGCACGGTTTTCGCCTGGAAGCTGCTGGAGAGGAAATGACGGCTGGTGTTGGCGATGTCGGCCACGGTCAGCGCGCGGCTCAGCCCGCGCGACATTTCGTACAGATGGCGCGCCCGCTGCTCGCGATAGCGCGCCACCCGGGCCTGATAACGCACTCCGGCGGTCAGATTGCCGATGATGATGCCGACGGCGAGCATCACGCCGAAGGTCAACAGATACTGCATATCGCTGACGGCGAACGACCATTCGGGCTGGACGAAGAACAGATCGAAGCTGGCGACGTTGATCACCGCCGCCAGCACCGACGGCCAGCGGCCGAAGAACAGCGCGACGATCGCCACGCCGAGCAGATAGACCATCACCAGGTTGGCCTGATCGAAGCCCGGCAGCAGCCACTGCGAGAGCAGGGTAATCAGCGCGCACAGCGCTATCGCCACCGCGCAGCCGCGCAGCTGCATGCGCCATTTCTCATTGAAGCTGCGGCCGTCGTGCTCCTTGCCCGGCGGGGGCTGCGCGGCGTCGCTGTCCAGCGCCACGATCACCAGATCGAGATCCGGGCCCAGCCGGCCGAGGCGATCGGCGAAGCTGCCGCGCAGTTTCCAGCGCTGCTCGCTGCGGCGGCCGATGATGATTTTGCCGAGGTTATGCTCGCGGGCGTAGCGCAGCACCGCGCGCTCTTCGGACGGATCGGCCAGGGTGGCGGTTTCGGCGCCCAGCTCCTGCGCCAGCCGCAGCGCGCGCAGAATGGCGCGGCGCTGGTTTTCCGGCAGTCGGTGCAGCTTGGGGGTTTCCACGTAGACCGCATGCCAATGGCAGCCAAGCCGCGCCGCCAGCCGGGCGGCGATGCGCACCAGCTTTTCGTTGCCGCTATTGTGGCCGACGCACAGCAGAATGCTGTCGCGGGTGTGCCACACTTTCTCGCGCCCCTGGGTGTCGCGAAACTCGCGCATCTGGTCATCGACCCGATCGGCGGTGCGGCGCAGCGCCAGCTCGCGCAGGGCGATCAGGTTGCCTTTGCGGAAGAAGTGCTCGATGGCGCGCTCGGCCTGGCCGGGAATATACACTTTGCCTTCGTGCAGCCGTCGGCGCAGATCGTCCGGCGGCAGATCGACCAGCACCACTTCGCTGGCCTCGTCAAACACGTGGTCGGGCACCGTTTCGCGCACCCGCACGCCGGTCACGCCGCCCACCACGTCGTTCAGACTTTCCAGATGTTGCACGTTGACGGTCGTCAGCACGTCGATGCCGGCGTCCAGCAGCTCTTCCACATCCTGCCAGCGTTTGGGGTGGCGCGAACCGTGGGCGTTGCTGTGCGCCAGTTCGTCCATCAGGATCAGCGCCGGGTGGCGCGCCAGCGCGGCGTCGAGATCGAATTCATGCACCAGTCGCCCGCGATGCTGGATGCGTTTTTGCGGCAGCAGCGCCAGGCCGTCGAGCAGGGCGGCGGTCTCGCTGCGGCCGTGGGTTTCCACCACGCCGACCAGCACATCCAGTCCCTGTGCGCGCAAGCGCTGGGCCTCCTGCAGCATGGCGTAGGTTTTGCCCACGCCGGCGCAGGCGCCGAAGAATACCTTCAACCGGCCGCGCGGTTTTTCATTGGCCAGCGCCAGCAGGCTGTCGGGATCGGGACGCTGCTGTTCTTCTTCGACCATGGCAATTCCTTGTGTTACCAAGCAAAAAGGGGTTCGGCACGCCGAACCCTATCACTATGCTGAATACGGCGCGTTACTTCAACGCATCCAGCGCCAGGTTCAGCTTCAACACGTTCACCACCGATTCGCCCATGAAGTTGGGCGTGGCCCGATCGGTGTTGTCTTCGATCAGTTTGGCGATCTGTTCCGGCGGCAGATGACGCGCCGCCGCGACCCGCGCCAGCTGATACCGCGCCGCGGCGATCGAGATCTGCGGATCCAGCCCGCTGCCGGAGGCGGTCAGCAGATCCACCGGGATCGGGCCGCTCATCGCAGGATTGGCCTGGCGCAGCTGCGCTGCGCGCTCGGCGATAGCCTTATCCAGCGCCGGGTTGGTGGCCGCCAGGTTGCTGCCGGCGGAGGCCAGTGGATTATAGGCCGAATCGCCGGTGGCCGACGGGCGGCCCCAGAAATAGTCGGCGCGCGTGAAGTTTTGGCCGATCAGCGCGGAGCCGACCGCCTTGTCGCCCTGGTACAGCAGCGAACCGTTAGCCGAGCCCGAAAACAGTAGCTGCGCCAGCCCGGTGGTCAGCAGCGGATAGGCGATGCCGGTGATCAGCGTCAGCAGGATCACCATCACCAGCGCAGGTCGTAAATACGTCATGTTCATTTCCCTCAATGGTTAACCGGCGACGTGCAGCGCGACCAGGATCAGGTCGATCAGTTTGATGCCGACGAACGGCACCAGCAGGCCGCCGACTCCGTACAGCCACAGGTTGCGGCGCAGCAGGGCCGCGGCGCTCATCGGTTTGTAGCTCACCCCTTTCAGCGCCAGCGGGATCAGGAACACGATCACCAGGGCGTTGAAGATCACCGCCGACATGATGGCGGAGGCCGGGGAGTGCAGGTGCATCACGTTCAGCGCGTTCAGCTGCGGATAGGTGGCCGCGAACGCCGCCGGAATGATGGCGAAGTATTTGGCCACGTCGTTGGCGATGCTGAAGGTGGTCAGTGAGCCGCGCGTCATCAGCATCTGTTTGCCGATATGCACCACTTCGATCAGCTTGGTCGGGTTGGAATCCAGATCGACCATGTTGCCCGCCTCTTTGGCGGCCTGGGTGCCGGAGTTCATCGCCACCGCCACATCGGCCTGCGCCAGCGCCGGGGCGTCGTTGGTGCCGTCGCCGGTCATCGCCACCAGACGGCCTTCCGCCTGATACTGGCGGATCAGCGCCAGCTTGGCTTCCGGCGTGGCTTCCGACAGGAAATCGTCCACCCCGGCTTCGGCGGCGATCGCCGCCGCGGTCAGTGGGTTATCGCCGGTGATCATCACCGTTTTGATGCCCATCTTGCGCAGCTCATTGAAGCGCTCTTTGATGCCGCCTTTGACGATATCCTTCAGCGCCACCACGCCCAGCACCCGGGCGCCTTCCGCCACCACCAGCGGCGTGCCGCCGGTGCGCGCCACGCTTTCCACCAGATCGTCCACCGCCCGCGGGAAGTGGCCCTGATTGGATTCGACGTGACGGCGAATGGCATCCACTGCGCCTTTGCGGATCATGCGTTCCTGCACGTTGACGCCGCTCATGCGGGTCTGGGCGGAGAAGGGCACGAAGGTGGCGTTCAGCGCCTGCAGATCGCGCTCGCGCAGGTTAAAGCGCTGTTTGGCCAGCACCACGATGCTGCGGCCTTCCGGCGTTTCGTCCGCCAGCGAGGCCAGCTGCGCGGCGTCCGCCAGCTCTTGCTCTTTCACGCCCGGCGCCGGCAGGAACTCCGACGCCTGGCGGTTGCCCAGCGTGATGGTGCCGGTTTTATCCAGCAGCAGCACGTCCACGTCGCCGGCGGCTTCCACCGCGCGGCCGCTGGTGGCGATCACGTTGGCGCCGAGCATGCGGCTCATCCCGGCCACGCCGATGGCGGACAGCAGGCCGCCGATGGTGGTGGGGATCAGGCAAACCAGCAATGCGACCAGCACGGTGATGGTGACCACGCTGCCGCTGCCGGCCGCCTCGACGCTGTATTGCGAGAACGGGAACAGGGTGGCGGTGGCCAACACGAACACGATGGTCAGCGCCACCAGCAGGATGGTCAGCGCGATCTCGTTCGGCGTTTTGCGGCGCTTGGCGCCTTCCACCATGGCGATCATGCGATCGAGGAAGGTTTCCCCCGGGTTGACGCTGCACTGCACCACCAGCCAGTCAGACAGCACGCGGGTGCCGCCGGTGACCGAGGAGAAGTCGCCGCCGGATTCGCGGATCACCGGGGCGGATTCGCCGGTGATGGCGCTTTCATCCACCGAAGCGCCGCCTTCCAGCACCTCGCCGTCGCACGGGATGGTGTCGCCGGCTTCCACCAGCACGATATCGCCTTTGCGCAGGCTTTCGGCGGCCACTTTCTCCGTGGCGCCGTCGCGGCGCGGGCCGGCCAGCTTTTTCGCCCAGCTGGTTTTCTTGGTGCCCCTCAGGCTTTCCGCCTGGGCCTTGCTGCGCCCTTCGGCCAGCGCTTCCGCGAAGTTGGCGAACAGCACGGTGAACCACAACCACAGGGTGACGCTGCCGGTAAAGGCGGCGGCGCCGTCGGTTTGGCCGGCGAGGATCGCCAGCCAGATGGCGGTGGTCAGCAGGCTGCCGATATACACCACGAACATCACCGGGTTGCGCCATTGAACGCGAGGGTCCAGTTTTTTCACCGCATCGATCAGCGCGGTGCGCACCAGGGCCGGTTCAAACAGCGCGCGTTGTTTGCGAGTCATCTCTTATTCTCTCTCTGTGACGTCGGTTAGTTTGCCAACCAAAGCTGCAAATGCTCGGCCACCGGGCCCAGCGCCAGCGCCGGCACGAAGGTCAGCGCACCCACCAGCAGCACGGTGCCGATCAGCAGGCCGATAAACAGCGGCCCATAGGTCGGCAGGGTGCCGTTGCCCGCCGGTTGGCGTTGTTTGGCGCTCAGCGAACCGGCGATCGCCAGCACCGGCAGGATCACCCCGAAGCGGCCGACGAACATGGCGAAGGCCAGCAGCAGGTTGTAGAACGGCGTATTGACGCTCAACCCGGCGAAGGCGCTGCCGTTGTTGTTGGCGGCGGAAGACAGGGCGTACAGCACTTCGCTGAAGCCGTGGGCGCCCGGGTTGAGGATGCCGGCGCGGCCCGCGTCGGTGCCGATGGCCAGCGCGCTGCCCAGCAACACCAGCGTCGGCGTGACCAGGATCGCCAGCGCGGTCATCTTCATGTCGTAAACGTCGATCTTCTTGCCCAGGTATTCCGGGGTGCGGCCGATCATCAGACCGGCGATAAACACCGTCAGCAGTACGAACAGCAGCATGCCGTACAGGCCGGAGCCGACGCCGCCGAACACCACTTCACCGATCTGCATCAGCCACATCGGCACCATGCCGCCCAGCGCGGTGAAAGAGTCGTGCATGGCGTTGACCGCCCCGCAGGACGCGGCGGTGGTCACCACCGAGAACAGGCTGGTGGCGAGAATGCCGAAGCGCGACTCTTTGCCTTCCATATTGATGTTGCTGTCGGCGCCCAACGCGCTCAGGTGCGGGTTGCCCGCCAGTTCGGCGACCATCACCACTACCACCGCCACCACGAAGATCAGCGCCATCGCCCAGATCAGCGCATGGCCCTGACGGTTTTCACCGGCCAACTGGCCGAAGGAGAAGCACAGCGCGCAGGGGATCAGGAAGATGGCCAGCATTTGTACGAAGTTGGTCAGCACGGTTGGGTTCTCGAACGGGTGCGCCGAGTTGGCGCCGAAGAAGCCGCCGCCGTTGGTGCCGAGCATTTTGATCGCTTCCTGCGAGGCCACCGGCCCCATCGGCAGCGTCTGCTGCGCGCCTTCGAGCGTGGTGACGTGCAGGTAAGGCAGGAAGTTTTGCAGCGTGCCCTGGCTGACGAAGAACAGGGCGATCGGCAGCGCGATCGGCAGCAGCACATACAGCGTGATGCGGAACAGATCGGCCCAGGCGTTGCCGACGGTCTTGCCGGCGCGGCGGGTGAAGGCGCGGATCAGCGCAAAGGCCACGGCGATGCCGGTGGAGGCGGAGACGAAGTTCTGCACCGCCAGCCCGGCCATCTGGCTGAAATAGCTGAGGGCGCTTTCGCCGCTGTAGGCCTGCCAGTTGGTGTTGGTGACGAAGCTGACGGCGGTGTTGAGCGCCAGATCCCAGGAGAGACCCGGGAAGCCTTGCGGGTTGAGCGGCAGCGAGCCTTGCGCCATCAGCAGGGCGAACAGCAGCGCCAGGCCGAGCAGGTTAAACGCCAGGATCGCCAGCGCGTACTGCCACCAATTCATCTCGGTGGGGCGGATGCCGCAGGCGCGCCAGACGCCGGCTTCCACTGCGCGCAGCGCAGGCAGCGGCTCACCTTCGATCAGGCGCGCCATAAAGCCGCCCAGCGGCCGGGCCAGCAGCAGAAGCACCAGCAGGAAACTGGCGATCAGTAAAAAGGCTGAAGCCGCCATCAGAAATCCTCCGCGTTAAACAGGGCGTAGACCAGATAGGCCAACAGCAGCAGAACCAACAGCGCACCACCAATAACGCTGAAACTCACGGGACACCTCCAGAGGTGTTGTTTTTGATAGAGGCAGTGTAGGGAGAGGGGTAGAAAGAAGATGAAAAAATCGCGCGGGCGGGTGTAAAAAAAGTATAAAAATGACTGAAATTTCAGCGGAAATTGGCCATTTCAGGCAGCCTGCTTGCGGCGAGATTGCGCCTGATGTGTGAATAAGCAGGGGCTGAGGCGTGGGATGAAGAACCGAATAATAACCACAATGTAACCCATGTTTAGTTAAAAATTAACTTGATTGTAACAAAATTACGAATCAGCATGGTGATTAGCGATTTTTTGTGCGATTTAGTGGTCGGATGAGTAGTAAACTTTCATCAAGTGCGCTAAAATTTTGTCCAGTTACCAAATTACCGATTGTTCATTTGATACGCCCACGCCGTTTTCCCTGACAAATCAACGGCAGGCGTTTTTAAGGAGGTTCGCATGTCTACGACCTATCACGCTTATTCATTGCATCGGATTCTCCTGCGCCGCAGCGCAGTGGTGATCGCGGGCATTTTGGCCCTGCCGGTGATGCTGTTCCGCAGCGATCGCGGGCGTTTTTACAGCTACCTGCACCGCGTCTGGTCAAAAACCAGCGATAAGCCGGTCTGGCTGCAGCAGGCGGAACTGGCGTCCTGCGATTTCTACTGAGCCACTACTGATTCACGAAAAACCCTCGCCCTGCGGCGGGGGTTTTTTTATGCCTATAGCCGCCCCTATCAAGTGCAAGGTCGTATTCGGCAAGCCATTCTTCTACACTTTCCTCAATCGGCTAACAACGCGGGAGAGCGGTATGAGTGACAAGATCCCTATCGGCATCAGCGCCTGTTTACTGGGCGATGCGGTGCGTTTCGACGGTGGCCACAAGCGGCTGGCCTTTGCGGTGGAACAGTTGGCGCCCTATGTGCGCTTTGAGCCCGTTTGCCCGGAAATGGCGATTGGTCTGCCCACGCCGCGCCCGGCGCTGCGCCTGGTGAAACAGGCGCAGCCGTGGCCGGCGATGCGTTACAGCAACGACGCCGGCGTGGATCTGACTGAGGAGATGCGCAGTTTCTCCTCGCAGCGCGTGGCCGCGTTGCAGCACCTGTGCGGTTATATCGTCTGCGCCAAGTCGCCGAGCTGCGGACTGGAGCGGGTGCGGGTCTACAGCGAGAACGGCAAAGACTCGCGTAAAAACGGCGTCGGGCTGTTTACCGCTGAACTGCTGCGTCAGATGCCGTGGCTGCCGGTGGAAGAAGACGGACGATTGCAGGATGCGGCATTGCGGGAAAACTTCATTGAACGGGTGTACGCGCTGTATGAGCTGAATATGCTGTGGCGCCAGGGGCTGACCCGCGGCGGGCTGATCGCGTTTCACAGCCGCTACAAGCTTTCACTGTTGGCGCATTCGCAGCCGGCTTATCGCGAGCTGGGGCGCTTCGTCGCCGATATTCACCGCTGGGACTCGCTGGAGGCCTTCGCCGTGGAATACCGCAGCCGCCTGATGGCGCTGTTGGCGCACAAAGCAACGCGGCGCAACCACACCAACGTGCTGATGCACGTGCAGGGCTATTTCCGCCGTCAGCTCAGCGCGGCGCAGCGTCAGGAACTGGCGCACCTGATCGACCGTTATCGGCAGGGCATGCAGCCGCTGCTGGCGCCGATCGCGCTGCTTAAGCATTACATGGCGGAATACCCCGACCGCTATCTGGCGGAACAACGTTATTTCGAACCTTACCCGGAGGCGCTGCGTTTGCGTTACGGCCATTGATTGACAAGGAGTTTTATGACCACGCATCTGGTCTGGTTGCGTAACGATCTGCGTATCACCGACAACAAAGCGCTGCACGCCGCCTGCAGCGATCCCGAAGCCCGGGTGCTGGCGGTGTTTATCGCCACCCCGCAGCAGTGGCGGCAACATGAGATGGCGCCGCGGCAGGCGGCGCTGATCCACGCCAGCCTGCGGGCGGTGCAGCAGGCGTTGGCGCAAAAAGGCATTGCGCTGCATTGCCATGCTGGCACGGACTTTGCCGCGTCGATCGACTGGCTGGCGGACTATTGCGAGCGAGAGCAGGTAGATGCGCTGTTTTACAATCGCCAGTACGAACTGAATGAACGGCGCCGCGATGCGCGGTTGGAACAGCGATTGAGCGACCGGGTGGCATGCCGCGGTTTCGATGACAGCCTGCTGTTGCCGCCGGGCAGCGTGCAAACCGGCGGCGGCGAGATGTACAAGGTCTATACGCCGTTTCGCAACGCTTTCATTCAGCGCCTGACCGAGTCCGATCTCAGCTGCCTGCCGGCGCCTAAAACCCGTGCCGGTGGCGCGTTGCCTGCGCCTGAGGCGCCGGCGGCGTTCGATTACCCCGCGGCGGAGGTTGGGGATGGCTATCCCGCCGGCGAGGAGGCCGCGCTGCAACGTCTGCGCGCCTTTTGCCGTGAGCAAGTGCAGGATTACCTTCGCCAGCGCGATCTGCCCGCCATCGCCGGCACCAGCAGCCTGTCGCCCTATCTGGCGATTGGCGCGCTGTCGCCGCGCCAGTGCTTCAATCGCCTGCGCGCCGAATGCCCACGGTTGCTGGAAGATCGCGAGAGCGGCGCTTTCGCCTGGCTGAACGAGCTGATTTGGCGCGAGTTCTACCGCCATCTGCTGGTGGCCTATCCCGAGCTGTGCCGCCATCGGCCGTTTATCGCCTGGACGGACAAAGTGCGCTGGCGCGATGACGCGGCGAAGCTGCAGGCCTGGCAGCGGGGCGAGACCGGCTACCCGATCGTCGATGCCGCCATGCGCCAACTGAACGCCACCGGCTGGATGCATAACCGGCTGCGCATGATCAGCGCCAGTTTCCTGGTGAAGGATCTGCTGATCGACTGGCGGGCCGGGGAGCGCTACTTCATGTCGCAACTGCTGGACGGCGATCTGGCGGCCAACAACGGCGGCTGGCAGTGGGCGGCGTCCACCGGCACCGACGCCGCGCCGTATTTCCGCATCTTCAACCCGACGACGCAGGGTGAACGTTTTGATCCACAAGGCACTTTTATCCGTAAATGGTTGCCGGAACTGGCGGATGTGCCCGACAATGACATCCATCATCCTCACCGTTGGGCGGAAAAGCAGCCATGCGTGCTGAATTACCCGCTGCCGATCGTCGATCATAAGCAAGCCCGCCTGGAGACGCTGGCGGCGTTCGAGGCGGCGAAACGGGGAGAGTCTTGAGGCAACTGCAAGGAGCGACGCAATGATGAAAAAGGTGTTGGCCCTGTGCCTGAGCGGCTATTCCGCGCTGGCGATCGCCGGCTTTGACGTGGTGGCGCTGGGCGTCGACGGCGGCGTCAGCGACGGCAACCTGACTTCCTACCTGATCCGCAGCGACAATCAGCCGCAGTATGTGGCGCTGGACGCCGGTTCGCTGCTGCCGGGCATCGCCAAAGGGCTGGAGAAGGGCAGCTTCCCGCAGGTGACCGCCGAGTTGGCCGCGCCTTACACGCCGCAGGGCCATGTGTTCCGGCAGTTGATCGGCAGTTACTTTATCAGCCACGGCCATCTGGACCATGTGGCGGGGCTGATCGTCGGCTCGCCCGAGGACAATAAAAAAACCGTTTACGCCCAGGCGGACACCGTGCTGACCCTGCGTAATCACTACTTTAACTGGAAGGCCTGGCCGAACTTTACCGACGCCGGCAACGGTGCGCGGCTGGGCACCTACCGGCTGCAAACGGTGCGGCCGCAGCAGCGGTTTACCCTCGGGCTGACCGGGTTGACCGGCGTGATGTACCCGCTCAGCCACGATCGCTACCCTTCGTCGATGCTGCTGATTTCCAACGGCAACGAGTTCTTCGCCTACTTCGGCGATACCGGGCCGGATAAGGTGGAGCAGTCGCGCGATCTCGATACCGTCTGGCGCGCGCTGGGGCCGCTTGTCGAGCAGAAAAAGCTCAAAGGCATGATTATCGAAACCTCTTACCCCAACGGGGTGGAGGACAAACATCTGTACGGTCATTTGACGCCGGCCTGGCTGCTGAAGGAGCTGAAGAACCTGACGCAGTACAGCGGCGGCGAAGGCTCGCTGAAGGGGCTGCCGGTGGTCATCAGCCACATCAAGCCCAGCCTGAAGCAGGGCGAAGACGCGCGCGCCGCCATTGCGCAGCAGCTGACGCAGGGCAACGATCTGGGGGTGAAATTCATCCTGATGGCGCAGGGCGACCGGCAGACATTTTGACTATGAAGAGAGAAGAGAATGCGTAACCTCGATCTGGAACAACTGATCAACACGGAACTGAACGCCGCGGCGTTTCAGGACTATGCCCCCAACGGTTTGCAGGTAGAAGGCCGCCCGCACGTGCAGCGCATCGTGACCGGCGTCACCGCCTGTCAGGCGCTGCTGGACGCCGCGGTGGCGCATCAGGCCGACGCGATTATCGTGCACCACGGCTATTTCTGGAAAAACGAGGCGCCGGCGGTGCGCGGCATGAAACGCAATCGCCTGAAAACGCTGCTGACCCACGATATCAATCTGTACGGCTACCACCTGCCGCTGGACGCGCATCCGGTGCTGGGCAACAACGCGCAGCTGGCGCAGGCGCTGGGCATCCGGGTGATTGGCGACGTCGAACCGCTGGTGCCGCACGGCGAATTTGAGCAGCCGCTGACCGGTGAAGCGCTGCAGCAGCGTATCGAAAGCCGACTGGGGCGCGCGGTGCTGCACTGCGGCGATAACGCGCCTGAACATATTCGCCGCGTGGCCTGGTGCACCGGCGGCGGCCAGGGCTTTATCGACAGCGCGGCGCGCTTCGGCGTCGATGCGTTCATCAGCGGTGAAGTGTCTGAGCAGACCATTCACAGCGCGCGCGAAATGGGCGTACATTTCTTCGCCGCCGGTCACCACGCCACCGAGCGCGGCGGCGTGAAAGCGTTGGGTGAGTGGCTGGCCCAACACCACGGCTTTGATGTGACCTTTATCGATATCCCGAATCCCGCCTGATTTTTCTCTTCCCCGGATCCAGCCCGGCCTGTGCGCCGGCTGAATCCTTTTATCGCGCTATTTCCTTATTTTCCTTATGGTTGCGCTCTATTGACAGCCAGGGCCGCGTCACGCATAACTGGTGTGTTTTTCAGCGCGATAATAATAAGGAGAATAAGGGTGCAACAAGCGCGTTATTACCTGTTGGGTGAAAGAGCGGTAGTGCTTGAACTGTCGCCGCCGGTGACGTTGCCGAGCCAGCAGCGCATCTGGGCGCTGGCGGAAAAGCTGAATCACCATCCCGACGTGCGGGAAGTGGTGCCGGGGATGAACAACCTGACGCTGCTGCTGCATACGCCGCAGGCCGACGCCGAAGCGATGCTGGCGTTGCTGCAGCAGGGCTGGGAAAGCAAAGAGCGCCTGACGCCGGAGTCGCGCCAGGTGGATATTCCGGTGGTCTACGGCGGGGAACAGGGCCCCGACCTGGATGAAGTGGCGCGCCATACCGGCATGACGCCGCAACAGGTGGTGGAATGCCACGCGGCGGCGGCCTATGTGGTCTATTTTCTCGGCTTTCAGCCGGGCTTCTCCTATTTGGGCGGCATGCCGGAACAACTGGCGACGCCGCGCCGCGCTGAACCGCGTCTGGCGGTGGCGGCCGGCTCCGTCGGCATCGGCGGTGGCCAGACCGGCATCTATCCGCTGGTGACGCCCGGCGGCTGGCAGCTGATCGGCCGCACGCCGTTGGCGTTGTTCAATCCGCATGAAATGCCGCCGACGCTGCTGCGTCCGGGCGATAACGTACGCTTCGTGCCGCAGAAGGAGGGCGTATGCTGATTATTCTGCGCGCCGGCATCTATACCACGGTGCAGGATTTGGGCCGCGAGGGATTCCGCCGTCTGGGCATCAGCACCGGCGGAGCGCTGGATCAACCGGCGCTGAAGATCGCCAACCTGCTGGTGGGCAATGCGCCGGAGGCCGCCGGGCTGGAGATCACCCTCGGCCAGTTCAGCGCCGAGTTTACCCGCGCAGGCTGGATCGCCCTGACCGGCGCCGGCTGCGACGCGCAGCTGGACGGCAAGCCGCTGTGGACCGGCTGGCGCTATCCGGTGAAAAAGGGGCAGCGGCTGGTGCTGGGCACGCCGAAACGCGGCATGCGCAGCTACCTGGCGATCTCGGGCGGTATCGCCGTGCCGGAAATGCTGGGCTCGTGCAGCACCGACATGAAAGCCGCCTTTGGCGGCCACGAAGGCCGTAACCTGAAGGACGGCGATCGGCTGCCGCTGGGCAAATCGGCCGCTCAACCTCAACATCGCTGCGGCGTGAAACAGCTGCTGTTCACCAACCGCATCCGCGCGCTGCCGGGGCCGGAGTACGCCGAATTCAGCGAAGAGGCACAGGACACGTTCTGGCGCACCGCCTGGCAGCTCAGCCCGCAGAGCAACCGCATGGGCTACCGCCTGCACGGCGGCACGCCGCTGGAGCGCACCACCGACCGCGAGATGCTGTCGCACGGCCTGCTGCCCGGCGTGGTGCAGGTGCCGCACAACGGCCAGCCGATCGTGCTGATGGCCGATGCGCAAACCACCGGCGGTTACCCGCGCATCGCCTGCGTGATCGAAGCCGATCTCTACCATCTGGCGCAGGTCCGTCTCGGCGAACCGATCCACTTCGTTCTCTGCTCACTGGCCGAGGCGCAGCGCGCCAAGGCCGAGCAGGATCTCTTCCTTCGACAGATTGCCTGGGGGTTACATGATCGTTGATTTGAACGCCGATCTCGGCGAAGGCTGCGCCAACGACCAGGCGCTGCTGCAATTGGTGAGTTCGGCCAACATCGCCTGCGGCTTCCACGCCGGCGATGCGCAGACCATGCGCCAGTCGGTGCGCTGGGCATTGCAGTACGGCGTGGCGATCGGCGCCCACCCGAGTTTTCCCGATCGGGAGAATTTCGGCCGCACCCGCATGCAGCTGCCGCCGGAAACGGTGTACGCGCAGGTGGTGTATCAGCTCGGGGCGCTGGCGGCCATCGCCCGCGCTGAGGGTGGGGTGATGGTGCACGTCAAGCCGCACGGCATGCTGTATAACCAGGCGGCGGTTGAACCGGCGCTGGCGGAAGCGATCGCCCGGGCGGTGCAGGCGGTCGATCCGGCGTTGCGGCTGGTGGGGCTGGCCGGGAGCGAGCTGATCCGCGCCGGGGAAAAACTCGGTCTGACCACTCGGCAAGAGGTGTTCGCCGATCGCGGCTATCAGGCCGACGGCACGCTGGTGCCACGCGGTTTGCCGGGGGCGCTGATCGAGGACGACGAACAGGCGCTGGTGCAAACCCTGGAGATGGTGCGCCACCACCGGGTGCGCAGCGTGGATGGCGTCTGGGCCGCCGTTCAGGCGGAAACCGTCTGCCTGCACGGGGACGGCGAGCATGCGCTGGCGTATGCGCGCAAGCTGCGGGACAGTTTTGTTCAGCAGGGGATCCGCGTAAGCGCGGAGCAGTAAAGCAAGACACAACATCACAAGCAAAAAACTATTAGAAAATATCGAGGGAAGACTATGGAACAGGCCGTGAATCTCTGGCCACTGATCGGCATCGCCGCCATCGTGGTCGGATTTGTATTGCGTTTCAACCCGGTGCTGGTGGTGATCGCCGCCGGTATCATCACCGGTCTGGCGGCGCTGATGCCGCTGGACGTCATTCTGGAAAAGCTCGGCGAGGGCTTTCTCAACACCCGTAACCTGCCGCTGATCCTGCTGCTGCCGCTGGCGGTGATCGGCCTGCTGGAGCGCCACGGGCTGAAAGAGCGTGCGCAGGCGTGGATCGCCAAGATCAAAAGCGCCACCGCCGGCCGTTTGCTGATCGTGTACCTGTTCGTGCGCGAGATCACCGCGGCGATGGGGCTGACCAGCCTGGGCGGGCATCCGCAGATGGTGCGGCCGCTGCTGGCGCCGATGGCGGAAGGGGCGACGGAAAACCGCTACGGCGAGCTGCCGGAACGTACCCGCCACCGCCTGCGCGCCATGTCGGCCGCGACCGACAACGTCGGGCTGTTCTTCGGCGAAGATATTTTCGTGGCGTTCGGCGCGATCATCTTCATGCATAACTTTATGCTGGAGTCCGGTGGCATTCAGACCGAGCCGCTGCATATCGCGCTGTGGGGCATTCCGACCGCCATTTTCGCTTTCCTGATCCACGCGTTCCGGCTGTATCGGATGGATAAACAGCTGAGCGCCGAGCTGGCGCAGCTGAATCAGGCGGCGCTGCAGGCGAAGGGGGAGGCACGATGAACTTCCAGCAACAATATCTCTACTGGCTGGCCGGCGCGGTGCTGCTGATTGTGGCGGTGATGTCCTTCCGCGATCGCGCCAATCCGCGCCGCATCACCACCGGGCTGTTTTGGGGGTTGTACGGCCTGGTATTCCTGGTCGGCGACTGGACTTACCGCCTGCTGGGCGACGTACTGGGCGAGGGCAGTAACGAGAAACGCATGCTGCACATCATCGTTGGCGGGGTGGTGGTGGTGATGGCCCTGATCGCCGGCTTCGGCGGCGTGCGCCTCGGCAGCTATCATCAGCGAACGCCGCAGGAGCGCGAGACCAGCGCCAAGCGTTTGGGCAACAAGCTGTTTATCCCCGCGTTGGCGATCCCGGTCGTGACGGTGATCGGCGTGCTGCTGTTCAACAACATTCCGGCGTTGCAAAGCGCGGTGTTCGGCAGCGGTAACCACGCGACGCTGATCACCCTGTTCTCGATGACCGTCGGCTGCCTGATTGGCCTGGCGATCGCGGTGAAAATGACCCATGAGAAGGCGTTGCAGCCGGTGCAGGAAGCGCGGCGCCTGCTGGATTCGATCGGCTGGGCGTTCATTCTGCCGCAGATCCTCGCCACGCTGGGGTTGCTGTTTACCGTCGCCGGCGTTGGCACCGCAATCTCGCATTTGACCCAGGAGTATCTGGCGGTCGATAACCGCTTTATCGCCGTGGCGGTCTACGCTATCGGTATGGCGGTGCTGACCATGGTGATGGGCAACGCCTTCGCCGCGTTCCCGATCGTTACCGCCGGCATCGGCATTCCGATCCTGGTGTTGCAGCACGGCGGCAACCCGGCGGTGATGGCGGCGATCGGCATGTTCTCCGGCTATTGCGGCACCCTGATGACGCCGATGGCGGCGAACTTCAACATTGTGCCGGCGGCGCTGCTGGAGTTGCCGGACAAGAATGCGGTGATCAAGGCGCAGGTGCCGACCGGCGTGCTGCTGCTGTTGGTTAACGTGTTCCTGCTGTATTTCCTGATGTTCCTGTAGGAGTAAGGATGCAAAAAGTATTGATCACCGGCTTCGAGCCGTTTGGTGGTGAGCGCCTCAATCCCTCTTGGGAAGTGGTGAAGCAGCTCAACGATATGGAACTGGTCGGCACGCGCATTGTGGCGCGCCAGCTGCCGTGCGTGTTCGGCGCGGCGCTGGAGGCGCTCAACGCGGCGATCGACGAGGTGCAGCCGGTGATGGTGTTGGCTATCGGCCAGGCCGGCGGCCGCACCGACATCACGATTGAACGGGTGGCGATCAACGTCGACGACGCGCGCATTCCCGACAATCAGGGGCAGCAGCCGGTGGACGAGCCGATCGTCGCCGGCGGTCCGGCGGCCTATTTCAGCACCTTGCCGATCAAAGCGATGGTGAGTTCGATGCGCGAGGCCGGCATTCCGGCCGCCGTTTCGCAGACTGCCGGCACCTACGTGTGCAACCATGTGATGTATGGGCTGCTGCACCGTTTGAGCGGCCAACGCGAGGTGAAGGGCGGTTTTATCCATATCCCGTATCTGCCTGAGCAGGCGGCGGCGCACTCCGGCGCGCCGAGCATGGCGGCTTCGACGGTGCTGTTTGCGCTGGAGCTGGCCGTTTCCATCGCTTTGCAGGTGGAACACGATCTGAAAGTGGTGGGCGGCGCGACGCATTAATCAAGAACACTCCCGGCGCACCGGGTTGCGCCGGGTCTACGCAAGGAGTGGCCTATGCCGGAAGGACCGGAGATCCGCCGGGCGGCGGACAAACTGGCGGCGGCGGTGATCGATCAGCCGCTGACCGCCGTCGATTTCGCTTTTCCCCAGTTGAAGCACTACAGCCAGCGTTTGCTCGGCGAGCGCATCGTCGCCATCGAGCCGCGCGGCAAGGCGCTGCTGACCCATTTCTCCAACGGGCTGACGATGTACAGCCATAACCAGCTGTATGGCGTGTGGAAAGTGGCGGCGGCGGGGGAGACGCCGGAGACCAAACGCGATCTGCGGGTGCGGCTGGAAACCGCCCGCAGCGCGATATTGCTCTACAGCGCTTCCGACATTACCCTCGGGCCGCGCGAGGAAATAGAACAACACTCGTTTTTGCAACGCATCGGCCCTGACGTGTTGGACATGTCGCTGACAGTGGATGAGGTGCAGGAGCGGTTGCTGACGCCGCGTTTTCGCCGCAGGCAGCTGGGCGGCATGCTGCTCGACCAGGCGTTTCTTGCCGGATTGGGCAACTATCTGCGCGCCGAAATCCTGTGGCAGGCCGAACTGGCGCCGCAGCACAAACCGCAGGATCTGGCGCCAGAGGCGCTGTGGCGCCTGGCGGAGGCATTGCTGGCGGTGCCGCGCCTCTCCTACCAGACGCGCGGGCAGGCGGATGACAACCGTCATCACGGCGCGCTGTTTCGCTTCAAGGTATTTCATCGCAGCGGCGAGCCCTGCGAACGCTGCGGTGGGATGATCGTGCGCACCGATCTGTCGTCGCGGCCGTTTTATTGGTGCCCGGGTTGCCAGAAATAACCAAAAAAAAACGCCGCCCGAAGGGGCGGCGCTGTGCGGTTTCAGCCGGGTAAGCGGCTTACTTGTTTTTCAGCTGGGATTTGAAATCGCGTTCGGCATAGCCGGTGTACAGCTGACGCGGACGGGCAATTTTGATGCCTTCGTCGTGCATTTCGTTCCAGTGGGCGATCCAGCCGATGGTGCGCGCGATGGCGAAGATCACGGTGAACATGGAAGAAGGAATGCCCATCGCCTTCAGGATGATGCCGGAGTAGAAGTCGACGTTCGGGTACAGTTTCTTCTCGATGAAGTACGGGTCGTTCAGCGCGATGTGTTCCAGCTCCATCGCCACTTGCAGCAGGTTGTCGTCCTTCTTGTTCAGCTCTTTCAGCACTTCGTGACAGGTTTCGCGCATCACGGTGGCGCGCGGATCGTAGTTCTTGTACACGCGGTGGCCGAAGCCCATCAGGCGGAAGGAATCATTCTTGTCCTTGGCGCGTTTGATGAATTCCGGAATGTGCTCGACGGTCTTGATCTCTTCCAGCATTTTCAGCGCCGCTTCGTTGGCGCCGCCGTGCGCCGGCCCCCACAGGGAGGCGATGCCGGCCGCGATGCAGGCGAACGGGTTGGCGCCGGAAGAGCCGGCGGTGCGCACGGTTGAGGTAGAGGCGTTCTGCTCATGGTCGGCGTGCAGGATCAGGATGCGGTCCATGGCGCGTTCCAGCACCGGGTTCACCACGTATTCTTCGCACGGAGTGGCGAACATCATGTGCAGGAAGTTGCCGGCGTAGGACAGATCGTTGCGCGGATAAACGAACGGCTGGCCCAGGGAGTATTTGTAGCACATCGCGGCCACGGTCGGCATTTTGGACAGCAGGCGGAACGCGGTGATTTCACGGTGACGCTCGTTGTTGACGTCCAGCGCATCGTGGTAGAACGCCGCCAGCGCGCCGGTCACGCCGCACAGCACCGCCATCGGGTGCGAGTCGCGGCGGAAGCCACGGAACAGATGGGTGATCTGGTCGTGGATCATGGTGTGACGGGTTACGGTGGTCTTGAAGGTTTCGAACTCTTCCGGCGTTGGGGTCTCGCCGTACAGCAGGATGTAGCACACTTCCAGGTAGGAAGACTCTTTCGCCAGCTGCTCGATAGGGAAGCCGCGGTGCAGCAGCACGCCTTTGTCGCCGTCGATGAAGGTAATCTTGGATTCGCAAGAAGCGGTGGAGGTAAAGCCGGGATCAAATGTGAAATAACCTTTGGAACCCAGAGCGCGGACATCGAGGACATCAGGGCCCAGTGTTGGTGTCAATACGCCCAGTTCGATCGGAGCTTCGCTGTCGTTAATGGTTAGCGTCGCTTTCTTATCAGTCATTTACTGTCTCCTTAGCGCCTTATTTTAAAAACCACTAACAACTGAAATACCTTAAATCTCTGCAGGTTGCCCGCAAAAAATGGTGCGGACGCTAACTCTGTGAGCGACTGCGCAACTGTGCGCGGGTAGGGTACAGAGTGCTGACCAGGCGAACGAGACGGGTGACCAGTTGTTAACGATTCATAGTAATTCGTTATAGTCTGTTAATCTTACCTATGAGCTGTTCGAAGAGATGTGAACCTATCCCAATAATCTGTTTTTATGTGCTTTATTTGCTTTTGACGCCGGCAAACTCGAGCGGGAAACAACGGCTATTGGGATAGGTTCGCCAAATACACTGTTGCATAACTCGAACCCGGGAGGAAGTGTATCTGCTGACCCATAGCGCATCATAGGACCGTTTGTGCCCCTATATGTAATGGAAATGTTGATCTCTTGTCAAATCAGATAATTAATTTTGCACTAATTGTGAAATCCGTGATCTGAATCACTGTTCGGGGGAAATGTTATCAAAGCGGTTGTATGAGAATTGTAATCAGAATGTGATCCTCCTATACTGCCGCCAGGTCTCCGGATTACCCTGAAGTAGGAGCACCCAGCGTTATAAATGCGCGCCGTTTGAGCACAGAGGATGTTGATGTTTGAGCGCGTGACGTGTAAGGGTTTTAGGCTCTTAACGCTGTCTGATCCCCGCCCAGGCCCGGAGGAAGGAAAATAATAAGAGCTGTGTGGGCAAATACGTGAAAAAACAACGACCTGTCAACTTGGATCTGCAAACGATCCGGTTCCCCGTAACTGCGATAGCGTCTATCTTACACCGAGTCTCTGGCGTAATTACCTTCGTTGCCGTGGGTATCCTCCTCTGGCTGCTGGGCCTGTCACTCTCTTCCCAAGAGGGGTTCCTGCAGGCGGCCGCCATCATGAATAGCTTCATCGTCAAATTCATATTCTGGGGCATCCTCACGGCGCTGGCCTATCACATTTGCGGTGGCATCCGTCACTTGTTAATGGATTTTGGCTACATCGAAGAGAGTTTGGCCGCCGGCACCCGTTCCGCCCAGGTGGCGATCGGTCTGACCGTCGTGCTGTCAGTTCTGGCTGGAGTCCTCGTATGGTAAACAACGTTTCTGCATTAGGGCGCAACGGCGTGCACGATTGGCTGCTGCTGCGTGCTTCCGCGATCATCATCACCCTGTACGTCCTGTATATCCTGGGCTTTTTCGTCACGGCTCCGGAACTCACTTATGACATCTGGCGCGGTTTCTTCGCCACTTCCATTACGAAAGTGTTCACTCTGCTGACCTTGCTGTCGATTCTGGTGCACGCCTGGATCGGGCTGTGGCAGGTGCTGACGGACTACGTCAAGCCGCTGGCGGTTCGCCTGGTGTTGCAGCTGGCTGTCGTGGTCGCGTTGCTGGTCTATTTACTGTACGGAACAATCGTAGTGTGGGGTGCTTAAATGAAACTGCCAGTCAGAGAGTTTGATGCCGTCGTAATCGGCGCCGGCGGTGCGGGCATGCGTGCCGCGCTGCAAATTTCCCAAGCGGGCTCGACCTGTGCCCTGCTGTCCAAAGTTTTTCCGACCCGTTCCCATACCGTGTCCGCACAGGGCGGCATCACCGTCGCGCTTGGCAACAGCCACGAGGACAACTGGGAATGGCATATGTACGACACGGTGAAAGGTTCCGACTATATCGGTGACCAGGACGCCATCGAATATATGTGTAAAACCGGCCCGGAAGCGATTCTGGAACTGGAACACATGGGCCTGCCGTTCTCTCGTCTGGACGACGGCCGCATTTATCAGCGCCCGTTCGGCGGCCAGTCGCTGAACTTCGGCGGCGAGCAGGCGGCGCGTACCGCAGCCGCAGCCGACCGTACCGGCCATGCGCTGCTGCACACCCTGTACCAACAGAACCTGAAAAACCACACCACCATCTTCTCCGAGTGGTATGCGCTTGATCTGGTGAAAAACCAGGACGGCGCGGTGGTCGGCACCACGGCTATCTGCATCGAAACCGGTGAAGTGGTTTACTTCAAAGCCAAGGCCACCGTGCTGGCGACCGGCGGCGCAGGCCGCATTTACCAGTCCACCACCAACGCCCACATCAACACCGGCGACGGTGTCGGCATGGCGCTGCGCGCCGGCGTGCCGGTGCAGGACATGGAAATGTGGCAGTTCCACCCGACCGGCATCGCCGGCGCGGGCGTGCTGGTGACCGAAGGCTGCCGCGGCGAAGGCGGTTACCTGCTGAACAAGCACGGCGAGCGCTTCATGGAGCGTTATGCGCCGAACGCCAAAGATCTGGCGGGCCGCGACGTGGTTGCCCGTTCGATCATGATCGAAATCCGCGAAGGCCGCGGCTGCGACGGTCCTTGGGGCCCGCACGCCAAGCTGAAGCTGGATCACCTGGGCAAAGAGGTGCTGGAATCCCGTCTGCCGGGCATTCTGGAACTGTCCCGCACCTTCGCGCACGTCGATCCGGTGAAAGAGCCGATCCCGGTTATCCCAACTTGTCACTATATGATGGGCGGCATTCCGACCAAGGTGACCGGCCAGGCGCTGACCGTGAACGAGAAGGGCGAAGACGTGGTGATCCCGGGGCTGTTCGCCGTGGGCGAAATCGCCTGCGTATCGGTGCATGGCGCCAACCGCCTGGGCGGCAACTCGCTGCTCGACCTGGTGGTGTTCGGCCGTTCCGCCGGCATGCACCTGCAGGAATCGCTGGAAGAGCAGGGCGTGAGCCGTGACGCCAGCGACTCCGACGTGGAAGCCTCGCTGGACCGTCTGAACCGTTGGAACAATACCCGTTCCGGCGAAGACCCGGTCGAAATTCGCAAAGCGCTGCAGTCTTGCATGCAGCACAACTTCTCGGTATTCCGCGAAGGCGATGCGATGGCCAAGGGCCTGGAAGAACTGAAAGTGATCCGTGAACGTCTGAAGAACGCACGCCTGGACGATACCTCCAGCGAGTTCAACACCCAGCGCATCGAATGTCTGGAGTTGGATAACCTGATGGAGACCGCGTATTCCACCGCCGTGTCGGCCAACTTCCGTACCGAGAGCCGTGGCGCACACAGCCGCTTCGACTATCCGGAACGCGATGACGCCAACTGGCTGTGCCATTCGCTGTATCTGCCGCAATCGGAAAGCATGACGCGTCGTGAAGTGAACATGCAACCGAAGCTGCGCCCGGCATTCCCGCCGAAAGTGCGTTCTTACTAATTGCGGAGATCGACAGATGAAACTCGAATTTTCCATTTATCGCTACAATCCGGATGTCGACGACGCGCCGCACATGCAGGATTACACCCTGGAAGCGGAAGAAGGTCGCGACATGATGCTGCTGGATGCGTTGATCCAGCTGAAAGAAAAAGACCCGACCCTGTCGTTCCGTCGCTCATGCCGCGAAGGCGTGTGCGGTTCCGACGGCCTGAACATGAACGGTAAAAACGGCCTCGCGTGCATCACTCCGGTTTCGTCGCTGCGCAAAGGCAACGGCAAGATCGTGATCCGTCCGCTGCCGGGCCTGCCGGTAGTGCGCGATCTGGTGGTGGATATGGGCCAGTTCTATACCCAATATGAAAAGATCAAGCCATACCTGCTGAACGACGGCAAGAACCCGCCGGCGCGCGAGCACCTGCAATCGCCGGAGCAGCGCGCCAAGTTGGACGGTCTGTACGAGTGCATCCTGTGCGCCTGCTGTTCAACCTCTTGCCCATCGTTCTGGTGGAACCCGGACAAGTTCATCGGCCCAGCCGGTCTGTTGGCGGCGTATCGCTTCCTGATCGACAGCCGTGACACGGAAACGCAAGAACGTTTAGATGATCTGGACGACGCTTTTAGTGTTTTCCGCTGCCATAGCATTATGAATTGTGTCAGTGTATGTCCTAAAGGCTTGAACCCGACGCGTGCGATCGGGCATATCAAGTCCATGCTGCTGCAACGCGGCGCATAAACGGAATGAGATGCTGCGCCGGGCTCTTTTCCGGCGCACATCCCATAGGGGAGGGAACCTCTAAAAACTGACCCGCGGCTGCGGCGCTATGCAGCCTGGTTCTTCCGCCGGTTTTTAGAGGTTCCTTGTAAGGGACCGCAAGGTCCATAACAGAACGTATCGGGCCGTCATGGCCGCAAGTACGTCGAGTGAACCGTTTTACGGCAAACCGTATTCATCACGGTAATTATGTTAACCACGGCGAAAACTAAAGCTTCAAAGCTTAAGGGATCATGATGCAGAACGGCGCAATGAAGGCCTGGCTGGATTCCTCCTATCTGGCGGGCGCGAACCAGTCTTACATAGAGCAGCTCTATGAAGACTTCTTAACCGATCCGGGTTCCGTTGAAGATAGCTGGCGTTCCATTTTTCAACAGCTACCAACCGCGGGTGTCAAACCCGATCAGCTTCACTCTCAAACGCGCGATTACTTCCGCCGCCTGGCGAAAGACTCCGCGCGCTACAACACCACCATCACCGATCCGGAAACCGACGCCAAACAGGTCAAGGTACTGCAGCTGATCAACGCCTTCCGCTTCCGCGGGCATCAGCATGCCAACCTCGATCCGCTTGGCCTGTGGCAGCGCGAGCAAGTTCCTGACCTTGATCCCGCTTACCACAACCTGACCGAAGCCGATTTCCAGGAAACCTTCAACGTGGGCTCTTTCGCCATCGGCAAAGAAACCATGAAGCTGGGCGATCTGTACGCCGCGCTGAAGCAGACCTATTGCGGGTCGATCGGCGCTGAGTACATGCACATCACCAACACCGAAGAGAAACGCTGGATCCAGCAGCGCATCGAGTCGGTGGTGGGGCGCGCCAGCTTTACCGCCGACGAAAAACGCCGTTTCCTGAACGAGCTGACCGCGGCGGAAGGCCTGGAACGTTACCTGGGCGCCAAATTCCCGGGCGCCAAACGCTTCTCGCTGGAAGGCGGCGACGCGCTGGTGCCGATGCTGAAAGAGATGGTGCGCCACGCCGGCAAGAACGGCACGCGCGAAGTGGTGTTGGGCATGGCCCACCGCGGCCGTCTGAACGTGCTGATCAACGTGCTGGGCAAAAAGCCGGCCGATCTGTTCGACGAATTCGCCGGCAAGCATAAAGAACACCTCGGCACCGGTGACGTGAAATATCACCAGGGCTTCTCTTCCGACGTGGAAACCGAAGGCGGCATGGTTCACCTGGCGCTGGCGTTCAACCCGTCGCACCTGGAGATCGTCAGCCCGGTGGTCATGGGGTCGGTTCGCGCCCGTCGCGATCGTCTGGACGAAGCGCGCAGCAACATGGTGCTGCCGATCACCATCCACGGCGACGCCGCCATCACCGGCCAGGGCGTGGTTCAGGAAACCCTGAACATGTCTCAGGCCCGCGGCTACGAAGTGGGCGGCACCGTGCGTATCGTCATCAACAACCAGGTTGGCTTCACCACCTCCAACCCGCTGGATGCGCGCTCTACCGAATACTGCACCGACATCGCCAAAATGGTTCAGTCGCCGATCTTCCACGTTAATGCGGACGATCCGGAGGCCGTGGCCTTCGTCACCCGCCTGGCGTTGGATTTCCGTAACACCTTTAAGCGTGACGTGATGATCGATCTGGTCTGCTACCGTCGCCATGGGCACAACGAGGCCGACGAGCCGAGCGCCACCCAGCCGGTGATGTATCAGAAGATCAAGAAACACCCTACGCCGCGCAAAATCTATGCTGACGTGCTGACCGAGCAGAAAGTGGCCAGCCTGGAAGATGCCACGGAAATGGTCAACCTGTACCGCGACGCGCTCGACCGCGGCGATTGCGTGGTTGAAGAGTGGCGTCCGATGAACCTGCACTCCTTCACCTGGTCACCGTACCTGAACCACGAGTGGGACGAAGAGTACCCGAGCAAGGTTGAGATGAAGCGCCTGCAGGAGCTGGCACGCCGCATCAGCACCGTGCCGGAAGCGATCGAAATGCAGTCGCGCGTGGCGAAAATCTACGCTGACCGCGCCGAGATGGCCGCAGGCAACAAGCCGTTCGACTGGGGCGCCGCCGAAACGCTGGCCTACGCCACCATGGCGGATGAAGGCATTCCAATCCGCATCTCCGGCGAAGACGCCGGCCGCGGCACCTTCTTCCACCGTCACGCGGTGGTGCACAACCAGAAAAACGGTTCGGTCTACGTTCCGCTGGCGAATATCCACAGCGGCCAGGGCGAATTCAAGGTCTGGGACTCCGTGCTGTCTGAAGAAGCGGTGCTGGCGTTCGAATACGGCTACGCTACGGCGGAACCGCGTACGCTGACCATCTGGGAAGCGCAGTTCGGCGACTTCGCCAACGGCGCGCAGGTCGTTATCGACCAGTTCATCAGCTCCGGCGAGCAAAAATGGGGCCGTATGTGCGGCCTGGTGATGCTGCTGCCGCACGGCTATGAAGGCCAGGGCCCTGAGCACTCTTCCGCGCGTCTGGAACGCTATCTGCAGCTGTGCGCAGAGCAGAACATGCAGGTGTGCGTCCCGTCTACGCCGGCGCAGGTTTACCATATGCTGCGTCGTCAGGCGCTGCGCGGTATGCGCCGTCCGTTGGTGGTGATGTCGCCGAAGTCGCTGCTGCGTCATCCGCTGGCGATTTCTTCGCTGGACGAGCTGGCCAACGGCACCTTCCTGCCGGCGATCGGCGAGATCGACGACTTGGATCCGAAAGCGGTCAAGCGCGTCGTGCTGTGCTCCGGCAAGGTCTACTACGACCTGCTGGAACAGCGTCGCAAGAACGAGCAGAAAGACGTGGCCATCGTGCGCATCGAGCAGCTGTATCCGTTCCCGCATCAGGCCGTGCAGGCCGTGCTGGAGCAATACTCGCACGTGCATGATTTCGTCTGGTGTCAGGAAGAGCCGCTGAACCAGGGCGCCTGGTACTGCAGCCAGCACAACTTCCGTGAAGTGGTGCCGTTCGGGGCTTCTTTACGTTACGCAGGACGTCCGGCCTCCGCTTCTCCGGCGGTGGGCTATATGTCCGTACACCAGAAGCAGCAGCAGGCTCTGGTGAACGACGCGCTGAATATTGACTAATGTTCGCTCGCTTGCCGGCCGTGGGGCCGGCAAGCAGATGATAAAAAACTTAAGGGAAAGCTAAATGAGTAGCGTAGATATTCTGGTTCCTGACCTTCCTGAATCGGTTGCCGATGCGACCGTAGCCACCTGGCACAAAAAGCCGGGTGACAGCGTGCAGCGTGATGAAGTCCTGGTTGAAATCGAAACCGACAAAGTGGTGTTGGAAGTGCCGGCCAGTGAAGCGGGCATTCTCGATGCTATCGTGGAAGAAGAGGGCGCGACCGTACTGTCTCGCCAGCTGCTCGGCCGCATCCGCCCAGGCGACAGCTCCGGCAAACCGACCGCCGAGAAGAGCCAGGAGAAAGAGTCCACGCCTGCACAGCGCGCGACCGCGAGCCTGGAAGAAGAAAGCAATGACGCGCTCAGCCCGGCGATTCGCCGCCTGATCGCCGAACACGACCTCGATGCCGGCGCCATCAAAGGCACCGGCGTGGGTGGCCGCATCACGCGTGAAGACGTGGAAGCGCACCTGGCCAAAGGCGGCGCCGCCGCCAAACCGGCCGCCGCCGCTGAAGCCGCACCGCAGCCTGCTCTGGCCGGCCGTAGCGAAAAACGCGTGCCGATGACTCGCCTGCGCAAACGCGTCGCTGAGCGTCTGCTGGAAGCGAAGAACAGCACCGCGATGCTGACCACCTTCAACGAAATCAACATGCAGCCGATCATGGATCTGCGCAAACAGTACGGCGAAGCCTTCGAGAAGCGCCACGGCGTGCGTCTGGGCTTCATGTCCTTCTACATCAAGGCGGTGGTTGAAGCGCTGAAGCGCTTCCCGGAAGTGAACGCGTCGATCGACGGTTCCGACGTGGTTTACCACAACTACTTCGACATCAGCATCGCGGTTTCTACCCCGCGCGGCCTGGTGACGCCGGTACTGCGCGATGTGGACGCCATGAGCATGGCTGACATCGAGAAGAAAATCAAAGAGCTGGCCGTTAAGGGCCGCGACGGCAAACTGACCGTGGAAGAGCTGACCGGCGGTAACTTCACCATTACCAACGGCGGCGTATTCGGCTCCCTGATGTCCACCCCGATCATCAACCCGCCGCAGAGCGCCATCCTGGGCATGCACGCCATCAAAGATCGCCCAATGGCGGTCAATGGTCAGGTGGTGATCCAGCCGATGATGTATCTGGCGCTGTCTTATGACCACCGCCTGATCGACGGTAAAGAATCCGTCGGTTATCTGGTGACGGTCAAAGAGATGCTGGAAGATCCGGCTCGTCTGCTGCTGGACGTCTAGTAACCCTTGCCGGGCGCGGCGTGCCGCGCCCGCACTCTGTGCTATGTGGCCGGAAAACCATGCGGTTTACCGCGTAATAATGGTCCGGCTAAAAACCTTCAGAACTGAATGGATAGAACATCATGAATTTACACGAATATCAGGCAAAACAGCTGTTTGCTCGGTATGGCATGCCGGCACCAACCGGTTACGCCTGTACCACTCCGCGTGAAGCAGAAGAAGCCGCATCCAAAATCGGCTCCGGCCCGTGGGTGGTGAAATGTCAGGTTCATGCTGGCGGCCGCGGTAAAGCGGGCGGCGTTAAAGTCGTCAACAGCAAAGAAGATATCCGTGCTTTCGCGGAAGCCTGGTTGGGCAAGCGTCTGGTGACTTACCAGACTGACGCGCTGGGCCAGCCGGTTAACCAGATCCTGGTTGAAGCGGCGACCGACATCGATAAAGAACTGTACCTGGGCGCCGTCGTAGACCGCGCGACCCGTCGCATCGTATTCATGGCGTCTACCGAAGGCGGCGTGGAAATCGAGAAAGTGGCGGAAGAAACCCCTGAACTGATCCACAAAATGACCATCGATCCGCTGGCGGGTCCACAGCCTTATCAGGGCCGTGAGCTGGCCTTCAAACTGGGCCTGACCGGCAAGCAAGTCAGCCAGTTCGCCAAGATCTTCATGGGCCTGGCGACGCTGTTCCTGGAGCGCGACCTGGCGATGGTTGAGATCAACCCGCTGGTGATCACCAAGCAGGGCGATCTGGTGTGCCTGGACGGCAAACTGGGCGCCGACGGCAACGCCCTGTTCCGTCAGCCTGAACTGCGTGAAATGCGTGACCCTTCTCAGGAAGATGAGCGTGAATCCCGTGCGGCTCAGTGGGAGCTGAACTACGTTGCCCTCGACGGCAACATCGGCTGCATGGTGAACGGCGCAGGTCTGGCGATGGGCACCATGGACATCGTTAAACTGCACGGCGGCGAGCCGGCCAACTTCCTGGACGTAGGCGGCGGCGCGACCAAAGAGCGCGTGACCGAAGCGTTCAAAATCATCCTGTCCGACGACAAGGTGAAAGCGGTTCTGGTTAACATCTTCGGTGGTATCGTTCGTTGCGATCTGATCGCCGACGGCATCATCGGCGCAGTGGCTGAAGTGGGCGTTAACGTCCCGGTCGTGGTGCGCCTGGAAGGGAACAACGCCGAACTGGGCGCCAAGAAACTGGCGGACAGCGGCCTGAATATCATTGCTGCGACCAGCCTGACTGATGCGGCTCAGCAAGTTGTTGCAGCAGTGGAGGGTAAATAATGTCCATCTTAATCGATAAAAACACCAAAGTAATTTGCCAGGGCTTCACCGGTAGCCAGGGGACTTTCCACTCCGAACAAGCTATCGCTTACGGCACCAAAATGGTTGGCGGCGTCACCCCAGGCAAAGGCGGCACTCAGCACCTGGGTCTGCCGGTGTTCAACACCGTGCGTGAAGCGGTTGAAGCGACCGGCGCGACGGCCTCCGTCATTTACGTTCCAGCGCCGTTCTGCAAAGACTCCATTCTGGAAGCGATCGATGCCGGCATCAAATTGATCATCACCATCACCGAAGGCATCCCGACCCTGGACATGCTGACCGTGAAAGTGAAGCTGGACGAAGCCGGCGTGCGCATGATTGGGCCGAACTGCCCTGGCGTGATCACCCCGGGCGAGTGCAAAATCGGCATCATGCCTGGCCACATCCACCTGCCGGGCAAAGTGGGCATCGTTTCCCGCTCCGGCACCCTGACCTATGAAGCGGTGAAACAAACCACCGATGCCGGTCTGGGCCAGTCCACCTGTGTGGGCATCGGCGGCGACCCGATCCCGGGCTCCAACTTCATCGATATCCTGAAGATGTTCCAACAGGATCCGCAGACCGAAGCGATCGTGATGATCGGTGAGATCGGCGGCAGCGCTGAAGAAGAAGCGGCGGCTTACATCAAAGAACACGTCACCAAACCGGTCGTGGGTTACATCGCTGGCGTGACCGCGCCGAAAGGCAAACGCATGGGCCACGCGGGCGCCATCATCGCCGGCGGCAAAGGCACGGCGGACGAGAAGTTTGCTGCGCTGGAAGCGGCGGGCGTGAAAACCGTTCGCAGCCTGGCGGACATCGGCGACGCGGTAAAAGCGGTGCTGAAGCGCTAAGAACCTAGTACGAAATAACAATATCTCGACATGTTTGGCCACCCATTGGGTGGCCTTTTTTATGGGTAAAGATCAGAAGTCGTTGAGCGCCTTGATCAGCGCGATCCGATCCTGCAGGCGGCGCTGCTGCACCGGATCCGCGGCGGCTTGCCGCTGCTGCCCCAGCGAGGTGAGGGCGGCGCGGTAATCGTCGGCGTTGCTGAACAGCGCGTCTTTGACGTTGATCGAGGCGACGTTGGTGTAGCGCCCGTCGTCGGTGGTCGGTACCTGGATAACGCCTTCATTAAGCAGCCGTTTGACGATCGCCCGCTGCGGTTCGTATCCTTCCATGCCAACCAGTTTCCAGCGCTGCGGCGGCACGCCCTGGTATTGGCCGTGTTTCACTTCCGTCAGGTAGCGCAGGGCCAGGTGGCGAATGGTGCCTTCTTCTTCACCGTATTGCGCTTTGCTGTCGAACAGCACCGGGAAGGATTGCCCTTCCAGCGCGCCGCCCTTTTGCGTCAGGTGGCCCATGCGGTAACTGTTCATGCCCAGACGGATCGGCATGTCGTCGGTGACCGGCGTGCCGTCCGCCAGGCGCAGATCGACGATGCGCGAACCGGCGGGTTGGCGCAGATCAATGGTATAGGTGACGCCATCGAAGAAATCGTTGGTGGAATATTTGGACGAACGCCGCGCCGGGTTAAAGCTGTAGGTGACGTCGCCCGGCTGCAGCTGATTGAAGTAGCCGGCGGACCACTCCATATAGCGTTTAAGCGCTTTACCGTTAAGTTGATAAACGGTGATCTCGCCGCCGGCGTATTGGTAGTTAAAGGCGATATCCTTGGCCTTGATGTCGCCGACGTCCAGTTTGGCGCGATCGTTGTCGATCTGCAGAGCGATCACCTGCGCCTGCGGTGCGTAGTGACGGGCGGCCTGCTGGAACAGCGCGCTGATGCCGGTATCCTGCACGTGCACCTGAGGAATGCCGCGGAACTCGTCGGCAGGCACCAGATCGCTGCCGCTCAGCTTCGCCACCACCCGGTTGGCGTTGGCGCGCAAAATGTCATGATACGGCTGGTAGAGAGCCTGCATGGCGCTGTCCGGCGTCAGCCCTTTGATCGGGTAGGTGTAGCTGTTTTTGTCGATCAGCGTGAATTTGCCGTCGCGGCGTTCAAATTGCAGATCGATGCGTGACAGCGCGCGGCCGTATTTGTCCGGTTCGGTGATGATGACGCCGTTGATCACCGCCTTGTCGATCTTCACATGCATGTGGCCGGCGACGATCGCCGCCAGTTCCGGGTTGGCGTTGGCAATGTCGGCCACGCCGGTGCCCGGGCGCTGGTTCTCGTTGTCGATGCCCATATGCGCCACCAGTACGATGGCATCGACCTGGCCGTCGATTTGTTTGATGACCTGTTTCACCGCCTGCACCGGATCGGTGAAGTTCAGTCCTTTGATACGATCGGTGCCCTTGGCGAATTCAGCGGTCATCGGCGTGTCCATGCCGATAATGCCGATCTTCACGCCCTGGCGTTCGAGGATGGTGTAGGCCGGCAGATAAGGCTTGCCGTTGTCCCAGACGATGTTGCCCGCCAGCGCCGCGCCCTTGAACTGCTTGAGCGGGGTGGCCAGCACCGGCAGGCCGAAGTCGAACTCGTGATTGCCCATCACCCAGACGTCGTAGTTGAGCGCGTTGAGGCCCAGCATCATCGGGCTGACGGCCTCATGCTTGAAGGTTTCAACGAAGTTGCCCTGAATAGTGTCGCCGGCGTCCACCAGGATCAGGTTAGGCTGCTCGGCGCGTACCTTTTTGACCTGAGTGGCTATCTGGCTCAGGCTGCCCGCCAGGTTTTCCGTGTCGCTGGCGTAGTCCCAAGGCACGAAGGTACCGTGCAGATCGGAGGTGCCCAGCAGGGTGATGTTTACCGTTTCGGCGGCCATGGCGTTTCCCGAGAGTCCCAAGACAGAGGCAAAGATGATTTTTTTCATAACTTATTGTCACTCAATGCAATTTTAACATAATCGGTCATTTTGCTACAAAATCGCAACCTTTACGATCCCATCGCGAGAAATAGACTAATATTGGAGAGAGATTTGTTGTTTTGTGACTGCAATCACTGTCACGGCTTAATGGAAATAAAAGGTTAATTATGTCGCAGAATAAGCGCGTAATAATACAATGGCGGCTCTTTTAAATTACATTTATTTAACACAAAAATATCATTAAAAAACAATTAAACCATTGCGCAACATGCCCTCAAGAAAAATAGGCGAAATGTGCTGATGAATATGGAAATAATATGCGGATAGGCTTAAATTGTCTCAGATCAAATTAGCCCGAAGTACCTCTTTCGGCTAAGATTTGACCTGTAACCAAAAGTCCAACCCACGTCACGTAAAAACCTATTTATTGTGTGGGATTGGGCGAGTATCATCCATGTTGTGATTATGGATGGTTGATCTTGTTGCATTTGTTACCCGTTGTCGGTTTTCAGTGGCGTGCTTGTCGACGGCCCGAGAGGCTATTGGCGAGTGTGCGGTTGAAAGCGGAGAAGCTGGATCAAATTTGTTGTGTTTAAGGGCATTCACTGCGGGGCGTTACTGGCGGCTTTGAAAGAAGCATGCCGATAACCGCGTGTCGGAGTCTTCCTGCGAGGAGCAAGGAGTCAAGATGTTTGATATTGTCGAACTGTCGCGCTTACAGTTTGCTTTAACGGCGATGTACCATTTCTTATTTGTCCCATTAACGCTCGGTATGGCGTTCTTGCTGGCAATTATGGAAACGGTATATGTCCTGTCTGGCAAACAAATCTATAAAGACATGACCAAATTCTGGGGAAAGTTATTTGCGATTAACTTTGCTCTGGGTGTGGCCACCGGTTTGACCATGGAGTTCCAGTTCGGGACCAACTGGTCGTATTTCTCTCATTACGTCGGCGATATCTTCGGGGCCCCACTGGCTATCGAAGGTCTGATGGCGTTCTTCCTTGAATCGACGCTGGTCGGCCTGTTCTTCTTCGGCTGGGATCGTCTGAGCAAGGTGCAGCACATGGCGGTAACCTGGTTCGTGGCCCTCGGCTCCAACCTGTCCGCGCTGTGGATCCTGGTCGCCAACGGCTGGATGCAGAACCCGATCGCGTCGGATTTCAACTTCGAAACCATGCGCATGGAGATGGTCAGCTTCTCCGAGCTGGTGCTTAACCCGGTTGCGCAGGTGAAATTCGTTCACACCGTGGCTGCAGGTTACACCACCGGCGCCATGTTCGTGCTGGGCATCAGCTCCTACTATCTGCTGAAGGGCCGCGACATCGCTTTCGCCAAGCGCTCCTTCGCCATCGCCGCCAGCTTCGGCATGGCTGCGGTGCTGTCGGTGATCGTGCTGGGTGACGAATCCGGTTACGAAATGGGCGACGTACAGAAAACCAAACTGGCCGCCATCGAAGCGGAGTGGGATACCCAGCCGGCGCCGGCGTCCTTCACTCTGTTCGGCATTCCCGATCAGGACAAGATGGAAAACTCCTTCTCTATTCAGATCCCGTATGCGCTTGGCCTGATCGCCACGCGTTCCACCGACACGCAGGTCACCGGCCTGAAAGATCTGCTGGCGCAACATGAAGTGCGCATCCGCAACGGCATGAAAGCCTACCAGCTGCTGGAAGAGCTGCGCGGCGGCAATACCGATCCTGCGGTGCGTGCGGAATTCAACAAAACCAAGCAAGACCTGGGCTACGGCATGCTGTTGAAGCGTTATACCCCGAACGTCAGCGACGCGACGGAAGCGCAGATCCAGCTGGCGACCAAGGACTCCATTCCACGCGTGGCGCCGCTGTACTTCGCCTTCCGCATCATGGTGGCCTGTGGCGTGCTGATGCTGCTGATTATCGGCCTGTCCTTCCTGAGCGTGGTGCGCGGCCGCATCGGCCAGAAAAAATGGCTGTTGCGTGCGGCGCTGTATGGCCTGCCGCTGCCGTGGATCGCGGTGGAAGCCGGCTGGTTCGTGGCGGAATACGGCCGTCAACCGTGGGCGATTGGTGAGGTGCTGCCGACCGCAGTCGCCAACTCTTCGCTGACCGCGGGCGACATTCTGTTCTCGATGGGGCTGATTTGCGGCTTGTACACCCTGTTCCTGGTGGCTGAAATGTACCTGATGTTCAAGTTTGCGCGTCTGGGTCCAAGCAGCCTGAAAACCGGCCGCTACCACTTTGAACAACCGACTGCCGCCGTGCAGGAAGCGCGCTAAACAGGAGTCCACGTATGTTTGACTATGAAGTACTGCGATTTATCTGGTGGGTGCTGGTTGGCGTACTGCTGATCGGCTTCGCCGTCACCGACGGTTTCGACATGGGCGTCGGCATCCTGGTGCGCATCATCGGTAAAACCGATACCGAGCGCCGGGTGATGATCAACTCCATCGCCCCGCACTGGGACGGTAACCAGGTGTGGCTGATCACCGCCGGCGGCGCGCTGTTCGCCGCCTGGCCGATGGTCTACGCAGCGGCCTTCTCGGGCTTCTACGTCGCCATGATCCTGGTGCTGGCGGCCTTGTTCTTCCGCCCGGTCGGTTTTGACTACCGTTCCAAGCTGGAGAGCACCCGCTGGCGCAACATGTGGGACTGGGGCATCTTCATCGGTTCCTTCGTGCCTGCATTGGTGTTCGGCGTGGCGTTCGGCAACCTGCTGCAGGGCGTGCCGTTCCATGTGGACGAGTACCTGCGTCTGTTCTACACCGGCAACTTCTTCCAACTGCTGAATCCGTTCGGTCTGTTGGCAGGCGTGGTCAGTCTGACCATGCTGGTCACTCAGGGCGCGACTTACCTGCAGATGCGCACCACCGGCGAGATCCACCTGCGGTCACGCGCCGCAGCGCAGATCGCGACGCTGATCATGGCGGTATGCTTCCTGCTGGCGGGCGTGTGGCTGGTGAAAGGCATCGACGGCTACGTGATCACTTCGGCGCTGGACACCATGGCGGAATCCAACCCGCTGCGTAAAGAAGTGGCGCATCAGGCTGGCGCATGGCTGATCAACTTCAACAAGTATCCGCTGCTGTGGGCGTTGCCTGCGCTGGGCGTGGTGCTGCCGTTGTTCACCATCCTGTTCTCGCGTCTGGAGAAAGGCGCGCTGGCGTTCGTCACCTCGTCGCTGACCATCGCCTGCGTCATTCTCACCGCCGGGGTCACCATGTTCCCGTTCGTGATGCCGTCCAGCACTGTGCCTAACGTCAGCCTGACCATGTGGGACGCGACCTCGAGCCTGTTGACGCTGAAAGTGATGACCGTCGTGGCGGCGATCTTCGTGCCTATCGTTTTGGCGTACACCAGCTGGTCGTACTACAAAATGTTCGGTCGCCTCGACAAGAATTACATCGAAAACAACAAGCATTCGCTGTACTAAGGATAAGGAGCTAAACCATGTGGTATTTTGCCTGGATTCTCGGAACGCTTCTTGCCTGCGCCTTTGGCATCATCACGGCGCTGGCGCTTGAGCAGAGCGAAGCGACCAAAGCTCAGCAAGACGGTAAGTGATGAGCTCGTCCGTGATTGACAAGCTGTACGCTGTCACCGACAAGGGCCCGGTTCGGGCCCTTTCCCTGGCGCTGGCGTTGATTTTGGCGGGGTGCGTGTTCTGGGATCCGACGCGTTTCGCCGCCAAAACCAGCTCGCTGGAGATTTGGGAAGGGCTGTTGCTGATTTGGGCCGTATGCGCCGGGGTGATCCACGGTTTCGGATTCCGCCCGCAGCGCAGCGTCTGGCGCGCTTTTTTCGCGCCGCTTCCCGCAATTGTGATCTTGTGCGCAGGATTACTTTACGTTTCTTTATAATCTCCCCGATGTCCCCACGTTATGGGCCCTCACGGCCCATAATTATTTTCATTCCCATCTTGTAACCCATTCCCAACCCGATCCGTCTTGCGTATAGTAGCAGCGTTAAATTGCATTGCTGGGAAGTAGAGTGAGTAATACGTTGTTTCGATGGCCGGTTCGCGTTTACTACGAGGATACCGATGCCAGTGGTGTGGTCTATCACGCCCGCTACGTCGCCTTTTTTGAAAGAGCGCGCACAGAGATGCTGCGTCAGCACAACTTTCATCAACAGCAGCTGCTCAGTGAACAAGTCGCTTTTGTCGTCCGGCGCATGACGGTGGATTATCTGGCTCCGGCTCGTCTCGACGAGCAACTGGAGGTCCAGAGTGAAATCACCTCTCTGCGCGGGGCTTCTCTCACGTTTGCTCAACGCATTGTCAATTCTGACGGGGCCCTACTGAGCCAGGCAGATGTCCTGATTGCCTGTATTGATCCACACCAAATGAAGCCAAGAGCGCTTCCTAAGTCTATTGTCGCGGAGTTTAAGCAGTGACTGACATGAACATCCTAGATTTATTCTTGAAGGCGAGCCTGCTGGTTAAGCTTATCATGTTGATTTTGATATGCTTCTCGGTAGCCTCCTGGGCGATCATCATTCAGCGCACCCGCATCCTCAATGCGGCGACGCGCGACGCCGAAGCCTTTGAAGACAAATTCTGGTCCGGTATCGAGCTTTCCCGTCTGTACCAGGAAAGTCAGGCGCGTCGCGATAGCCTGACCGGTTCCGAGCAGATCTTCCATTCCGGTTTCAAAGAGTTCGCCCGCCTGCACCGCGCCAACAACCATGCGCCGGAGTCGGTGATCGAAGGAGCGTCGCGCGCGATGCGCATTTCGATGAACCGCGAGCTGGAAACGCTGGAAACCCATATTCCGTTCCTCGGCACCGTCGGTTCGATCAGCCCGTATATCGGCCTGTTCGGCACCGTGTGGGGGATCATGCACGCCTTTATCGCGCTGGGCGCGGTGAAGCAAGCCACGCTGCAGATGGTGGCGCCGGGTATCGCCGAAGCGCTGATCGCCACCGCGATCGGTCTGTTCGCCGCCATCCCGGCGGTAATGGCCTACAACCGTCTCAACCAGCGCGTCAACAAGCTTGAGCAGAATTACGACAACTTTATGGAAGAGTTCACCGCTATTCTGCATCGTCAGGCCTTCTCCAGCGACAGCAAATAAGTAGGAGGTAGCATGGCGAGAGTACGTGGACGTAGTCGGCGCGAGCTGAAGTCCGAAATTAACATCGTTCCGCTGCTCGACGTGTTGCTGGTGCTGCTGCTGATCTTTATGGCAACCGCGCCAATCATCACGCAGAGCGTGGAGGTTGACCTGCCGGACGCCACCGATTCCAAGACGGTGTCCAGCGATGACAATCCGCCGGTGATCCTCGAGGTTTCCGGCGTAGGTCAATACACCCTGGTGGTGGATCACAACCGTATGGAGCTGCTGCCGCCTGAGCAAGTCGCGGCCGAAGCCAAGTCGCGTTTGGCGGCTAACCCGAAAACGGTCTTTTTGATCGGCGGTGCGAAGGAAGTCCCTTACGATGAGATTATCAAGGCATTGAATATTCTCCATCAGGCGGGCGTGGCTTCCGTGGGGCTGATGACCCAGCCGATCTGACCGTAAGGCCAACGGCAACCCGGTTCCTGCGCTGCGGCTCAGGAACCCCGTATAAGCAACACCAGTTTTTGGGAATCTATTTTGGTAAAGGCAACTGAGCAAAACGATAAGCTGAACCGCGCCGTTATTGTTTCGGTCGTTCTGCACTTCATACTGATTGCCCTGCTGATTTGGGGATCGCTGCAGGAAAAGGTCGACATGGGCGCCGGCGGCGGCGGCGATGGCACCGTGGTGGGCGCGGTGATGGTCGATCCCGGTGCCGTGGTGGAACAGTACAACCGCCAGCAGCAGCAGAGCAACGATGCGCAGCGTGCCGAGAAGCAGCGCCAGAAAAAAGCGGAGCAACAGGCCGAAGAGCTTCAGCAGAAGCAGGCGGAGCAACAGCAGCGCCTGAAAGAGCTGGAGAAAGAGCGTTTGGCGGCGCAGGAGAAAGCCGCGCAGGACGCCAAAGCGCAGGCTGAGCAACAGCAGAAGGCGGCGGAGCAGCAGAAACAGGCCGCCGAGCAGCAAAAAGCGGCGGAAGCCGCCGCAGCCAAGGCCAAAGAGCAACAGAAGGTCGCCGAAGCCGCCGCCGCCAAGGCGAAGGCCGAAGCGGACAAGGTCGCCAAGGCGCAGGCGGAAGCCCAGAAAAAAGCCGAAGCGGAAGCCAAGAAAGAAGCGGCAGCTGCCGCCGCCGCCAAGAAACAGGCGGAAGAGGCGAAGAAAGCCGCGGCCGCTGCGGCAGAAAAGAAAGCCGCAGAGGCCGCGGAGAAGAAAGCGGCCGCTGAAGCCGAGAAAAAAGCTGCAGCGGAAGCCGAGAAGAAGGCTGCCGCCGAGGCAGAGAAGAAAGCGGCGGCCGAGAAAGCCGCTGCCGCCAAAAAAGCCGCTGCGGACGCCAAGAAGAAGGCCGCCGCCGAGGCTGCGAAACAATCGGAGGAAGTTAGCGATCTGTTTGGCGGCCTGGCGGATGGCAAGAACGCGCCGAAAGGCGGCGGTGCCAAATCGAAGGGCGACGGTAAACCGGCCGGGCAGGGCAATGCCAAAACGGCGGGCGCCAGCGGTGCGGATATCAGCGGTTATATGGGGCAGATCCAAGGGGCGATTCAGAGCAAGTTCTATGACGCCAGCTCGTTCGCCGGCAAAACCTGCGACCTGCGTATCAAGCTGGCGCCGGACGGCCTGCTGATAAGCGTACAAGCGGCGGGCGGCGATCCTGCTTTGTGTCAGGCCGCGGTCTCTGCCGCCAAGTTGGCGCACATACCTAAGCCGCCGAGCGATGCCGTTTATCAGCACTTTAAGAATTCTATCCTTGAATTCAAACCGCAATAACGGTTGATTGACTGAGTAAGATCACAGGGATGTACTAAGGTAACCAACAGGGATTATGTAGTTTTACGTAAGTTGGTTTGTTAAAATTCTGCTAATTTATCGCAGGCATCCCGCCTGGATAAGGGAGATGAGATGAAGCAGGCATTTCGAGTAGCGCTAGGTTTTTTAATTCTGTGGGCGTCCGTGTTGCACGCGGAAGTTCGCATTGAAATCACCCAAGGGGTCGACTCCGCTCGTCCGATTGGCGTGGTGCCGTTTAAATGGGCGGGCCCAGGCACGCCGCCGGAAGATATCGGCAAGATTGTCGGCGCGGATCTGCGCAACAGCGGCAAATTCAACCCGATCGACGTGGCTCGCATGCCGCAGCAACCGACCTCCGCGTCTGAAGTGACGCCGGCGGCCTGGACTGCATTGGGCATCGACGCCGTGGTTGTCGGCCAGGTTCAGCCTGGCGCCGACGGCAGCTACCTGATCTCCTACCAGTTGGTGGACACCTCGGGTTCGCCGGGCACCGTATTGGCGCAGAACCAGTATAAAGTGACCAAACAGTGGTTGCGTTATTCTGCCCATACCGCCAGCGACGAAGTGTTCGAGAAGCTGACCGGCATCAAGGGCGCGTTCCGCACCCGTATCGCCTACGTGGTGCAGACCAACGGCGGGAAATTCCCGTACGAGCTGCGCGTAGCGGATTACGACGGTTACAACCAGTTCACGGTGCACCGTTCGCCTGAGCCGCTGATGTCGCCGGCCTGGTCGCCGGACGGCAGCAAACTGGCTTATGTGACCTTCGAGAGCGGCCGCTCTGCGCTGGTGGTGCAGACCCTGGCTAACGGCGCTATCCGCCAGATCGCCTCGTTCCCGCGCCACAACGGTGCGCCGGCGTTCTCGCCGGACGGCAGCAAGCTGGCCTTCGCGCTGTCCAAGAGCGGCAGCCTGAACCTGTACGTGATGAACCTCGGCTCCGGCCAGATCACGCAGCTGACCGATGGCCGCAACAACAACACCGAACCGACCTGGTTCCCGGATGGCCAGTCTCTGGCGTTTACCTCCGACCAGGGCGGGCGTCCGCAGATTTATAAAATCAGCGCCAGCGGCGGTGCCGCACAGCGTCTGACATGGGAAGGCTCTCAGAACCAGGATTCTGAAGTCAGCTCCGACGGTAAATTCCTGGTGATGGTGAGCACCAACAGTGGTGCACAACACATCGCCAAACAAGATCTTGGATCGGGCGCCGTTCAGGTTTTGACCGGCACCTTCCTGGATGAAACGCCTAGTATTGCGCCAAACGGCACCATGGTGATCTATAGCTCCACGCAAGGTATGGGCTCCGTGCTGCAGTTGGTGTCAACTGATGGGCGTTTCAAAGCGCGTCTTCCGGCAACTGATGGACAGGTCAAATTCCCTGCCTGGTCGCCGTATCTGTGATGCATGTGTAAATATGTATGGCAAACTATAAAAGGATCAAAGAAATGCAACTGAACAAAGTGCTGAAAGGGCTTCTGCTGGCACTGCCAGTTCTGGCTGTAGCAGCTTGTAGTTCTAACAAAAGCGCGAACAACGACCAATCTGGTATGGGCGCTGGCGCCGGCACTGGTATGGAAAACGGCAGCAGCAACCTGTCTTCCGAAGAACAAGCTCGTCTGCAGATGCAAGAACTGCAGAAGAACAACATCGTTTACTTCGGCCTGGACAAGTATGACGTAAGCTCCGAATTCGCTCAGATGCTGGACGCGCACGCTGCATTCCTGCGTAACAACCCGTCTTACAAAGTGACCGTTGAAGGCCACGCTGACGAACGCGGCACGCCGGAATACAACATCGCTCTGGGTGAGCGTCGTGCTAACGCCGTTAAAATGTACCTGCAGGGTAAAGGCGTTTCCGCTGACCAGATCTCTATCGTTTCTTACGGTAAAGAAAAACCAGCAGTACTGGGCCACGACGAAGCGGCTTATGCTAAAAACCGTCGTGCCGTTCTGGTTTACTAAGAGAATCGCATGAACAGTAACTTCAGACGTCACCTGTTGAGTCTGTCGTTACTGGTTGGCGTAGCGGCCCCTTGGGCCGCTACTGCCCAAGCGCCAATCAGTAATGTCGGCTCCGGCTCGGTCGAAGACCGTGTCACCTCGCTTGAGCGCATCAGCAATGCTCAAGGCCAGCTTTTAAACCAACTCCAGCAGCAACTCTCTGACAATCAACGCGACATTGATTCTCTCCGTGGACAAATCCAGGAAAGCCAGTATCAGTTGAATCAGGTCGTTGAACGCCAGAAGCAAATCTATCAACAGATGGATAGCCTCAGCCAGGGCGGCGCTCAGAGCGCCTCTGCGGCAGCGGGCGCTGCCGGCGGGGCAGCCGCAGGCGCATCTTCCGATGCGGGCAGCAGCGCGCCTGCAGCCGCTTCTGCAACGCCGAGCGGCGGTGATGAGAACAGTGACTACAACGCCGCTGTTTCTCTGGCGCTGGAAAAAAAACAGTATGACCAGGCGATTTCCGCCTTTCAGTCCTTCGTAAAACAGTACCCGAAGTCCACTTACCAGCCCAATGCCAACTATTGGCTGGGCCAGTTGTTCTACAACAAGGGTAAAAAAGACGATGCGGCCTACTATTTTGCGGTGGTGGTGAAGAATTACGCTAAATCACCGAAGGCGCCGGACGCCATGTACAAGGTGGGTATCATCATGCAGGAAAAAGGGCAGGCTGATAAAGCCAAGGCCGTGTTCCAGCAGGTGATTAAACAATACCCAACCAGTGCGGCGGCCAAGCAGGCGAAAAGTCGCGTAGGCGGTTAACGGCTAGAAAAATGAGCCCAGAAGTTAGTCGATTTGACCGATTTCTGGGCTCATTCGCGTGAAGAACAAGCAGTTGAACGCATCGGTAAAAAATTTAGGTTGCGCTGCCAAGATAAATTAGTAATATATGCCGCCGTTGCCAAGACATCTTGCAAGATGTTAAAGCGGCAGGGAAATTGGGTCGTTAGCTCAGTTGGTAGAGCAGTTGACTTTTAATCAATTGGTCGCAGGTTCGAATCCTGCACGACCCACCAATTTCTGAAGTAGCAGTAACCACAACAGTGGGTGATTAGCTCAGTTGGTAGAGCATCTCCTTTACACGGAGGGGGTCGGCGGTTCGAGCCCGTCATCACCCACCACTGTTATGGGTCGTTAGCTCAGTTGGTAGAGCAGTTGACTTTTAATCAATTGGTCGCAGGTTCGAATCCTGCACGACCCACCATTCTTTAAGAATGGCAGCTTCAGAATCGGTTTGATGTGGCAAAGTAAAGGTCCGAGTCGAGTACCCGTCGAGTTGTCCTGAACATCCCCATCCTTGTTTTCCGCGAGTCGGTTCCAATAACCTATTCGCCATCAGCAGTAAACCACATCAGTGGGTCGTTAGCTCAGTTGGTAGAGCAGTTGACTTTTAATCAATTGGTCGCAGGTTCGAATCCTGCACGACCCACCAC
Source organism: Serratia sp. EC4 (assembly GCF_059652115.1). NCBI lineage: Bacteria > Pseudomonadati > Pseudomonadota > Gammaproteobacteria > Enterobacterales > Yersiniaceae > Serratia > Serratia sp. EC4. Next base: position 359,938 of record NZ_JBNIDE010000002.1, read on the forward strand.
TCTTTAATAGAGCAAGGTGTTAAATCGTCAGGATGAGAACCGTAAAGGTTCGAGTCTCGCGAAGCGAGACAACATCACTCCGGTGGTGGCCCGAAGGGCGAGTTATCCTACACGACCCACCATTCTTTGAGTGGACAAGATGTGAAAAATAGCAGTACCACAGCAGTGGGTGATTAGCTCAGTTGGTAGAGCATCTCCTTTACACGGAGGGGGTCGGCGGTTCGAGCCCGTCATCACCCACCACACTGCGGGTCGTTAGCTCAGTTGGTAGAGCAGTTGACTTTTAATCAATTGGTCGCAGGTTCGAATCCTGCACGACCCACCAATTCAGAAAAAAGCGCCTTTTGGCGCTTTTTTCGCATCTGCGCCCACCTGACTCTACCTTTATCTTCTTGCTGACATAGCCCACTGAGTCGTGCGGGTGAGATCCTGCGCTCAGGTTCGAGCATCGCGTAGCGATACGACAACGCGCAGCGTTGCCCGTAGGGTGAGGCCAAAGGCCGAATCAATCCTGCACGACCCACCCATTCAGAAAAAAGCGCCTTTGGGCGCTTTTTTCGTTTCTGTAACATCCAAACCTGACCTCATCTTCTCGCTTAACATGGTCACCGAGTCGTGCGGGTGAGATCCTGCGTTCAGGTTCGAGCATCGCATAGCGATACGACAACGCGCAGCGTTGCCCGCAGGGTGAGGCCACAGGCCGAATCAATCCTGCACGACCCACCCATTCAGAAAAAGCGCCTTTTATCGCATCCGCATCACCGCAATCTGAATCCGCTGCTTTCTCGTTTCAACAACACTCCGATCGTCATCCCGCTCTTTTCTGAACGGCTATACGTTCTCGCCAAGCGGTTATCCGCTGTGAACTGCACGGGCAATGCCTGTGTTTTTAATCTATTAAACAATAGGTGCGCAAAATTGAAAATATCAGCGGACTTTTCGCGCTGATTTAGGTATTTTGTTTAGTATATAAAACGAAGGGCGTTGCGGCAGGCAATATTCAAGCGGCAGGCGCCCAGCCTAGCATGAGATTGCAGCGATGAGTGAAATGTTTGATGTCAATGCGGCGGTGTATCCCTTCCCGCCTAAACCGGTACCGCTGGACGTAGCCGAAAAAGCCTTTTATCGCGAAAAGATCAAAACCCTGCTCAAGCAGCGCAACGCGGTGATGGTCGCCCACTATTATACCGATCCGGAAATCCAGGCGCTGGCGGAAGAAACCGGCGGCTGCGTGGCGGATTCGCTGGAAATGGCGCGCTTCGGCAGCGCGCATCCGGCTTCCACGCTGTTGGTGGCCGGCGTGCGTTTCATGGGGGAAACCGCCAAGATCCTCAGCCCGGAAAAGCAGGTGCTGATGCCGACGCTGTTTGCCGAATGTTCGCTGGATCTGGGCTGCCCGGAAGAGGAGTTTCATGCGTTTTGCGACAGCCATCCCGATCGCACCGTGGTGGTCTATGCGAATACCTCGGCGGCGGTCAAAGCGCGCGCTGACTGGGTGGTGACCTCCAGCATCGCCGTCGAACTGATCGAGCATCTGGATAGCCTGGGCGAGAAAATTATCTGGGCGCCGGATCGTCATCTCGGCAGCTACGTGCAGAAGCAGACCGGCGCTGACGTGTTGTGTTGGCAAGGCGCCTGCATTGTCCATGACGAGTTTAAGACCCAGGCGCTGCGGCGCATGAAGGCGCTCTATCCGCAGGCGGCCATCCTGGTGCATCCCGAATCGCCTCAGGCGGTGGTCGAGCTGGCGGATGCGGTGGGATCGACCAGCCAACTGATTCAGGCGGCGAAAACATTGCCGCATCAACAGCTGATCGTCGCCACCGATCGCGGTATCTTTTACAAGATGCAGCAGGCTTGTCCGGACAAGGAGCTGTTCGAAGCGCCGACCGCCGGGGAAGGCGCGACCTGCCGCAGCTGCGCGCATTGCCCGTGGATGGCGATGAATGGCCTGAAGGCGATTGCCGAAGGGCTGGAGCAGGGGGGCGCGCAGCATGAGATCCACGTGGACGCCGCGCTGCGTGAAAAGGCGCTGGTGCCGCTGAACCGCATGCTGGATTTCGCCGCTCAGCTTAAGATGCAGGTTAAAGGCAACGCTTAACCGTTTAAAAGGATGACCTCATGAGCTTCTTCAGTACCAGCAATATTCTGGTGCATATTCCGCTTGGCGCGGGCGGTTACGATCTGTCGTGGATCGAAGCCATCGGCACACTGTTCGGGTTGCTGTGCATCTGGTACGCCAGCAAGGAAAAAATCATCAACTACCTGTTCGGCCTGATCAACGTCACGCTGTTCGCGGTGATTTTCTTCCAGATCCAGCTGTACGCCAGCCTGCTGCTGCAGCTGTTTTTCTTCGGCGCCAATATTTACGGTTGGTATGCCTGGAGCCGCCAAACCCAGGATAACCAGGCCGAGCTGCAGATCCGCTGGTTGCCGCTGCCGAAAGCGTTGGCCTGGGCGGCGGTTTGCGTCATCGGCATCGGCCTGATGACCTTCAACATCGACCGCGTGTTCGCCTGGCTGACGCAGATTGCGGTGGCGGTGATGCAAGGGCTGGGGCTGAACGTGCAGATGCCGACGCTGCAGCCGGACGCGTTCCCGTTCTGGGATTCGGCGATGATGGTGCTCTCCATCGTGGCGATGATCCTGATGACGCGCAAGTACGTGGAAAACTGGCTGCTGTGGGTGGTTATCGATGTCATCAGCGTGGCGATCTTCGCCTACCAGGGCGTGTACGCGATGGCGCTGGAGTATGTCATTCTGACGCTGATCGCCCTGAACGGCTCCTGGCTGTGGATCAAGAGCGCCGGGCGCAACCGTTCCAATCCGCTCTCTTCCGCACCGTAACAACGCAGAGGGCGCCGTGATGGCGCCCTCGTGGCTTAGTGGTGATGTCCCAGATGGGAATGCGCTTCGGCATGTGAGTGTTCACTCGGCTCCGGCGCCCGGTTGATACCGCAGTCCGGCGTCTCGCAGTGCCGGTACTCCATCTGGATGGTCACGTGGCCGATCTTGTAGTGTTCCAACAGATAAGCCTGGATGCGTTGCAACAGCCCATCGTGGTCATGCGGCGGGATCACCTGCGCATGCAGCGTCATCAGCTTCTGTTCGCCGATCTGCCAGACGTGTACATGGTGGATATTGCGTACTTCCGGGATGTTCAGGCACAGGTCTTTTTGCAGCTTGGCGATGTCGACCTCCTGCGGCGTGCCTTCCAGCAGCTCGTGGAAGCTCTCCTTCAGCAGCCGCCAGGCGCTGCGCAGCACCAGACAGGAGACCAGCACCGACAGGATCGGGTCAATCGGCGTCCAGCCGGTGGCGAGAATGACGATGGCGGCGACGATGGCGCCCACCGAGCCGAGCAGGTCGCCCAGCACATGCAGCGCGGCCGCCCTCACGTTGATATTTTTCTCTTCGCTGCCGCGATGCAGCAGCCAGAAGGCGAACAGGTTCGCCAGCAGCCCCGCTATGGCGATGATCAGCATCGGAGTACCCATCACCGGCTGTGGTTCGAAGAAACGCCGTATCGCCTCCCACAGGATGAATACCACGATCACCAGTAGCGCCGCGGCGTTGAGGAAGGCCGCCAGGGTGGTCAGGCGCAGATAGCCGAAGGTGTGGCGCGCGTTGGGCTTGCGCTGGGAAAAGTGCACCGCCATCAGCGCCACCAACAGCGCGGCGGCATCGGTCAGCATGTGCCCGGCGTCGGCCAACAGCGCCAGCGAGCCGGACAACAGGCCGCCGGCCACTTCGGCCACCATAAAGACGGCGGTGACTAAAAAAGCGGTCAGTAGGCGTTTACTATTACTGTCTTTCGGCAGGTGTACGTGTGGAGTGTCCGACATTATTCATCCTTATGCATAGCGAAAGTGGGGGCGGCGGCGAGCAGAGCGTCCAGCTCCGGTTCTATCTGCGCCACTGACGCCTTTAATTTAGTATAAGCGGCGGCGGCAAGTTCGCCCCGACGTGCGGTTTCCACCAGTTGCTGGCACAGCCGCGCGGCTTCCGGCAACTGCAGCATCAGCAGGCTGCCCTTGATGCGGTGCGCCGCCTGTTCCAGGCGTGGCCAGTCGCTCGCGGCGACGGCATCCGCGAGCCGCTGCCGGTCTTGCCGCAGCGTGTCGTTGAGCGTCTGCGCCAGCCGCTGCATCATGGCGCGATCGCCGCCCGCCATCTCAGCCAGCGTTTGCCGTAGGTCAGTAAGGACTGACTTTTCTTCCTGAGCCTGCGGTTGCTGAGCCAATACCTGGCCGATTGCCGCCAGTGAAATCGGCTTGGTCAGGAAGTGGTCGATCGCCACCAGGCCCGGCGGGATGCGGGTAAACTCCTGCACGTCTGCCGAGCAGAGCACGATGCGGCAAGGCGGGCGCTGCAGCCGCTGTTCGTCGCGCCGGATCAGCCTGGCCAGCGTCAGTCCGTCCGGGCGCGGCATGTTATAGTCGATAAACAGCAGATCGAACGGCTGCCGGCGCTGGGCCTGCAGCAGCGCATAGCCTTGTTCAAAGCGGGCCGGCTGCAGCCCGAAGTGGCGCAGCTGGCGTTCCAGCAGCAACAGATTGGTGGGGTGATCGTCGATCAGCGCGGTACGCATGGCGGAAGACGGCAGATCAAAGCTACGTTCTGCCGGGGCGACAGCCGGCGGCGCGCCGCTCAGCTCGACCGGTATCGCGACCTCGACGCGTGTACCGACGCCCGGCTGCGAGTGCAACGCGATGCGGCCGCCCATCTGTTCGACGATTTCTTTGCAGATCGACAGGCCCAAACCGGTTCCTTGCACCGAGATGCGTTGCGCGCCGCGCGCGCGGTAAAACGGTTGAAACAGCTTGCCCACCTCATCGGCGGCGATGCCGCAGCCGCTGTCGTTCACCGTCAGATGCAATTCCTCCTGCCGCTCATCCTGCGCGCGCCAGCCGACTTCGACCTGAATGGCGCCGCGCGGCGTGAACTTTATCGCGTTGTTTATCAGGTTGTTAGCCACCTGAAGTAAACGCTCACCATCAATAATCACCGCCTCCGGCAGCGCCGGATCCGCCACCACGCTCAGCGTCAACGGCCGATCGCCGATCAGCGGTCGGTAAAGGGCGTCGATGCGCGCGACCCAGGGGCGCAGCGCCACCGGTTTTGGCGCCAACGTCAACGACCCGGTTTCCAGCCGCGCGTGATCCTGCAGGTCGTTGAGCAGGTTGAGCAGCGATGAGGCCGAACTGTAAATCACCGGCAGGCCTTCCGGCGCAGGTTGGCGTTTGAGCTCCAGTTCCAGCAGGCCGAGGATGGCGTGCATCGGCGTGCGCAGTTCATGGCTGACGGTGGCGAGGAATTTGCTCTTCATGCGATTTTCCGCTTCGGCGCGGCGGCGCGCCTGCTCGAGCTCTTCGCGTTCGCGTTTTTCACGGCGCTGCAGCATGAAACGGCGCAGCGTCAGCGCCAACAGCAGCACGGTAGCGGCGGCCAACAGCGCCAGCAGCCAGGTGGTCTGCGGCGGCATGCGGTTGTCGTTCACCGCGTCGATCAGGTTGCTGCGATCGACGATCCACTCGTCGCGCAGCGATTGCAGGGTATCCGCCGGGATCTGCATCAGGTTCTTATCGAGGATCGCCAGCAGCAGCGGCTGATCGCGGCGCACGCCGAAAGCCACCGGATAGGGGATGTTGTTGGCGGCGAAGGCCAGCTTGATGGCGCCGGAATAGCGCGACAGCGCCAAAAAGTTGGCGGAGATGACGTTATCCACCAGCGCATCCAGCTGGCCGTTGGCCAGCGCGTCGTACATCGACTTGCTGTCGGCGAAGCTGACGGTCTGTTCCTGTTCCGGCACCAGCCCCTGCGCCAAATCGCCCTGCAGCACGCCGATGCGCTTGCCGGCCAGATCGCCCCAGGTCGAGACGCCGTTGGCATACTGGCCGACGTAAACGCCCCACAGCGAACGGTGGATCGGCATGCTGGCGCTGTAGCGCGCCTTGACGCCGCGCGCCAGCGGCAGGGCGGCGCGGAAGCTGGCCTGGCCGGATTGCACCAGCTGATCGGCCTGCTCGGCGTTGCGCGCCCACAGCGGCGCGAAACGCAGCCCGGTGTTTTGCGCGATGATGTTGAGAATATCGATGGCGTAGCCGCGCGGCTGGCCGTCGGAGCCGCGGTAGGCGAACGGGAAATTGTTCTCGATGGCGGCGTAGTAAACCACGCGGTGGCTCGCCACCCAATTCTTCTCCATCGTCGTCAGATCGGCATTGCCGGTATCGAGGTAGCTGGGGATCTTTTTGCTCCAGCGGCTCTGCAGGGCATTCATCAGCTCCATCGGTGCGTCGGCGATGGCGGTGTCCAGCGTATCTATCAGCCGCGGGTCGGCGGCGGCGAACACGAAGGACAGGTTGCCCAGGTTCTCGTTGCTTTCAATCTGATAGAGCTGGCCGAGCTGCAACTGGTCGATGATAAAGCTGGCGCTGGCCTCGTCGGCGATAAAGTAGTCGCTGCTGCCGTTGAGCAGCGAATAGACCGCCTGCAGGTTGTTGTCGTAGCGCTGGATCTGCGACGCCACCGCCTGCAGGGCGCCGCCGGACTGCATGTCGGTCAGCGCGCCGATCGCGACGCGGGCATTGGCGGAGTTGAGCATCACCGGCCGATCGTTGCTGCGGTCGCGCAATACGCGCAGGTTGCTGACGTAATAGGGCTGAGAGATCGCCAATCCGTGCAGCGCTTCACTTTGCGGGATGCCATACAGCAGATCGATTTTGCCGTCGTGCAGCGCCTGCTCCAGCTGCGTCAGATCGGCGAAGCCGTAAATGGCGAAGCGAATGCCGGTTACCTGCTGGATATAGCCGAGGTAGTCGGCGTTCAGCCCATACAGATCGTCATCCACAATGATGTTGTACGGGCTGGTGTTCTCACTGATGATGCCGACGCGCAGCGTGTGGTCGCGCCAGGGGTTTTTCTCGCCGACGATCAGCATGTTCTCGGGGGTATTCAGATTGCTGACCAGCTGATAGCGCACCGGCTCCCCCGCCTGCGCCAGGCCGCACCACAGGATCAGCAGCAGCAGGGCGCGGCGCATCATGGCGCCAGCTCTTTAAATACCGCCACCAGCTCCAGCAGATTACCGGCGCCGGTTTTGCGCTGGATGTTTTTCTTGTGCGTGCTGACGGTCTTGTTGCTGATGTGCAGCCGGTCGGCGATCTGCAGGTTGGACAGCCCCTGGCTCAGCAAACCCAGCACCTCGAGCTCCTTGGGCGTGAGCAGCCCGCCGTCCGCCGTCGGCGCTTCTTCGGCCAGCGCGGCGGCGGGAAAACTGGCTTCACCGTCCAGCACCTGCTCGATCGCCAGCACCAACTCCGCCAGCGAGCTGCCTTTATTGACGAAACCGTCGGCGCCGGCGGCATGCGCCATGCGCGCATACACATCGGCCTCTTGCGCGGTATAGATCAGGATCTTTTGTTGCGGGTAGCGGCGGCGGATTTTTTTCAACAGCTGCAGCCCATCGACCTGCGGCAGGCCGATATCCAGGATCACCAGGCCGAAAGCGGCCTCGGCCAGCAGAGCCAACGCCTGGACGTCGTCCTGCGCCGCCTGCAGGCGGTAGGGGCGGGATGATTTCATTAGCGCCGCTTCCAGTGCGACATGAACCACCGGGTGGTCATCAACTAATAACAGAGAAGGCATGTTCAACTCGGGTCGCTTTATATTCCGATCGCTAGCATAGCGAAAAAGGAGGCTCTGCGCTCCCCTGATGAAACAGCACAATCTGCTGTTAATTTGGCGGTTCCAGCGGAGGGGGGCAAAGGTGATTTACAGCGCCATTCCCACAGGCTAGATTGTTGGGATCTACACCGTTACGCACTGCGAAATACCCCTCGATACCGAATGGAAAAGCTATGAATTACCAAAACGACGATTTACGCATTAATGATATTAAGGAACTCCTGCCGCCGGTGGCTCTGCTGGAGAAATTCCCGGCTACCGAACGCGCGGCAAAGACGGTGTCCCAGGCCCGCAGCGCGATTCACAATATCCTCCGTGGCAGCGACGATCGCCTGCTGGTGGTGATTGGCCCTTGCTCCATCCACGATACCCAAGCCGCCAAAGAGTACGCGGGGCGCCTGCTGGCGCTGCGTGAAGAACTGAGCGGCGAGCTGGAAGTGGTGATGCGCGTATACTTCGAAAAACCGCGCACCACCGTGGGCTGGAAAGGCCTGATCAACGATCCGCAGATGGACAACAGCTTCAACATCAACGACGGCCTGCGCCTGGCGCGCAAACTGCTGGTGGAGATCAACGACAGCGGTCTGCCGGCCGCCGGCGAATTCCTCGACATGATCACGCCGCAGTACCTGGCGGATCTGATGAGCTGGGGCGCCATCGGCGCGCGCACCACGGAATCGCAGGTGCACCGCGAGCTGGCCTCCGGCCTCTCGTGCCCGGTCGGTTTCAAGAATGGCACCGACGGCACCATCAAGGTGGCGATCGACGCCATCAACGCCGCCGGCGCGCCGCACTGCTTCCTGTCGGTGACCAAGTGGGGCCACTCGGCGATCGTTAACACCAGCGGCAACGGCGACTGCCACATTATTCTGCGCGGCGGCAAAGAGCCGAACTACAGCGCGGCGCACGTGAAGGACGTCAAAGCCGGCCTGAGCAAAGCCGGGCTGCCTGCGCAGGTGATGATCGACTTCAGCCATGCCAACAGCAGCAAACAGTTCAAAAAGCAGATGGACGTGAGCGCTGACGTTTGCGGGCAGATTAGCGGCGGTGAAAAAGCGATCATCGGCGTGATGATCGAAAGTCACCTGGTGGAAGGCAACCAGAACCTCGAAAGCGGCGAACCGCTGGTTTACGGCAAGAGCGTGACCGACGGCTGCATCGGCTGGCAGGACACCGAAACCGTGCTGCGCGATCTGGCGGCGGCGGTGAAAGCGCGCCGCGGATAACCGCAAACAATGACAAGGGCCCGATAGCGGGCCCTTGTTTTATCCTTGCCATTACACTTCTCTATATTCCACGACTTTAAGGCTTACAGTTAATAGGCCAATTAAGTCCTTAAGCGACCCTCTTCGCATTATTCCTATTTAAGAAAAGAATAATTGTCACTACTCGCGGCATTGTGCTTATATAAGACGCTTTTTTTATTCCATAAACCCCGCAGGCCTAATAAGTGGGGAGTGGTATGACCTTATTCCTTTCAGGATGAAAGAATTATGACAAACAATACCTCGCAGCCGCTGGGGCTGCACCGGATTAAATTCCATGGGAAAGGTGGTGAGTACTTCGCTATTTGGTTAGTCAATGCATTATTGACCGTCCTGACCCTGGGCATCTATTCCGCCTGGGCGACGGTGCGCCGTCGCCGCTATTTTTACGGCAACACGGAATTGGACGGCGATCGTTTCGACTACCATGCACAACCGCTGCAAATTCTGAAAGGGCGGCTGTTGGTGATCGGCGGCATCATCGTGTTTTATATCTTGCTGGCGATAACGCCCCTGTTGGGGCTGCTGGCTTTGCTGGTGTTGCTTGCCCTGCTGCCGTGGATCGTTATTCGCAGCTGGCGCTACAATGCGATTATGTCGAGCTATCGCGGCGTGCGTTTTAATTATGTCTGCCGCACCGGGCGTGCCTATTGGGCTTTACTGTTCTGCCCGTTATTGCTGATTATCGGGCTGTATGTCGGTCTGATCATCTTGCTCGGCATTGGCAGCGGTCTTGGCAGCATCAACGCCATCGCTTTTATGCTGGTGCTGACGCTGATTTTGGCCGTGCCGGCATTTGCGGCGGTAAACGGCATTATTAGCGCACTGCAGCATGATTTGTACGTTAATAACCTGTTCTTCGGGCGCACACCGTTTATTGCCGAACTGAAGAAATCGGCCTTTATCAAATTTGCCTTGATCGGCCTGCTCATATTCCTGCCATTCATGTTGGTTGCGTTGGTGTGCATCGGTTCGTTCTTCTTTACTCTCTATCAGATGGTGTTGATGGGCATGTTAACCAATGAAGCCATTGATGTGCTGGTGCTGGACAATATCAGCAGCCTTCTGCTGATGATGGTGGTGCTGTTGATCGGCGCGCTGGTGGCCAGCAGCTACCAGGTCGTTGCCCAGCGCAACTATCTGTTTAACCAGGCAAGGCTGAACGGCGACATCAAGCTGCATTCCTCAATGAAAACGCTGCCGTATATGGGATTGTTGATCACCAATACCCTGATTACCCTGTTCTCGCTCGGTTTGGCGGCGCCGGTGGCGGAAGTGCGTCATGCCCGTTATCTGGCGGCCTGCACGGCGGTTGAAGGCGATCTGGCGCTGCTGGACATTACGGCGCATCAGGAAAGCGCCAACAGCGCGGTGGCCGAAGAAGCGCTGCAGGCGCTGGATCTGGGCGGCAACTTCTGAGGCGCCGATGATCCTTGAAGGCGCTTATCAGTTGCCGGGACGGGCCGCACGTGAGGCGGCTCGTCTGCTGGTGAACGAAAGCGGCGAAGGCGTGACGTTGCAGCGGCAGGATGAACAGCGTTACATCCCGCTGACGGACATCACCGTTTCTGCCGCGCTGGGCAATATTCCGCTGACGCTCACCTTCAAGGGCGGCGGGCGCTTTGTGCCTGACGACGACGCGGCCTTTCGCCGCTGGTTCTATCAACGCCGTTCGCCGGGGTGGGTGCATCGCCTGGAGCGCCATAAACGCGGCGTCGCCCTGGCGCTGCTGATGACGCTGTTGGCGGTAGTGGCTTACGTTTACGTGGTGCTGCCGTGGGCGAGCAGCGAGATCGCCATGCGCATCCCCACCTCGGTGGAACAGACGCTGGGCGAACATACGCAGACGTTCTTGGACCAGAGCGGCTTCGCGCCCTCCGCACTGCCGGCCGAGCGGCAACGGGCGCTGCAGCAGCTGTTCCGGCAGGTGATGCCGGCCGACATGCGCCAGGAGCGCACGCCGCTCTCGCTGAAGCTGATGGCGGCGCCCGGTGCGCCGAACGCCTTTATGCTGCCGGACGGCACGCTGGTGCTCAGCGATAGCCTGGTCACCTTGTCAAAAAACGACGATGGCTTGGCGGCGGTGATGCTGCATGAGATGGGGCATCACGCCCATCGTCACCCGATGCGCATGTTGGTGCGTTCGTCATTGGTGGCGTTGACGCTGATGTGGATGACGGGTGACGTCAGCGGCATCGGCGACACGCTGCTGCAGTCCGCATCCTTCGTGAATGAGATGCAGTTTTCTCGCGGGATGGAGCGTGAGGCGGATGCGTTTGCGATAGCGGAAATGCAGCGCCAGGGGCGTTCGCTGGCGGAAATGGCGGCGATCTACCGCGCGTTGGCACAGGCGCCTGAACGAGAAAAGACCGATGACTGGGCGCTGCCTGCCTGGCTCAGCACCCATCCGGCGATGCAGGAACGGCTGGACGCGGTGAACGAGGCGATGGCGCAGCAGCAATAAAAAAGCCCCCGGTGAAAAACGGGGGCTTTTTCGTGAACGGGCGAAATTACTTCGCTTTACCCTGGTTCGCTACGGCCGCCGCTTTTGCTGCGATCTCGTCGGCGTTACCCAGGTAGTAACGTTTGGTTGGCTTGAAGTTCTCGTCGAACTCATACACCAACGGCACGCCGGTTGGGATGTTCAGCTCGAGGATTTCATCTTCGCTCAGGTTATCCAGGTATTTCACCAGCGCGCGCAGGGAGTTGCCGTGCGCCGCAACGATCACGCGCTCGCCGCTCTTGATGCGTGGCAGGATCTCTTCGTCCCAGTAAGGGATAACGCGATCGATGGTCAGCGCCAGGCTTTCGGTCAGCGGCAGCTCTTGCTCGCTAAGCGAGGCGTAGCGCGGATCGTGGCCAGGGTAACGTTCGTCTTCTTTGGTCAGCTCAGGTGGGGTCACCGCGAAGCCGCGACGCCATTGTTTCACCTGCTCGTCGCCGTATTTTTCCGCGGTTTCCGCTTTGTTCAGACCCTGCAGCGCGCCGTAGTGACGTTCGTTCAGCTTCCAGGATTTTTCGGTTGGCAACCAGGCTTGATCCAGCTCGTCGAGGATGTTCCACAGGGTGTGGATCGCGCGCTTCAGTACGGAGGTGTAAGCGAAGTCAAAAGTGAAACCTTCCTCTTTCAACAGCTTGCCTGCTGCTTTCGCTTCGGTGCGGCCCTTGTCGGACAGATCAACATCATACCAACCGGTGAAGCGGTTTTCTTGGTTCCACTGGCTTTCGCCGTGACGCACCAGAACCAGCTTAGTTACAGCCATAGCTTAACTCCTTAATAATCTGACATTTCAATGATAACGAAAATCATTATATTGCCGCGGGCCGGGGCTCGGCAATCGATAGTGTCTAACCATAGCCAATTTCTTGCCGCAAAGTAAGGGCTGGCGAAAGGAAAAAGCTGAATCGTTCAGGCTGATGCGGAAGGGGGAGAAACGGCACGTCGGAATCGCTCCGGACGCGCCGTGGCAGAGGGGAAATCAGGCCGATTTTTTCAGGCAGTTGCTCATGAAGGTTTTACGCGCGTCGCCCTTCAGATCCTTGGTCTTGGCGTCGGCATTGCAGCTTTTCATTTTCTGCTGCTGTGGCGTCAGGGTTTTGCCGGACGCAGCGGCGCCTTCGGACTTCAGACAGGTGCTCATAAAGGTGGAGCGATCGGCGCCTTTCAGCGACTTGGTGGATGCCTGCTGGTTGCAATCGGTCATGCGTTTCTGTTGGGCCGCCTGCGCCGGCGAAGGCGTTTTCGTCGCCGTCGTCGCGTCGGCCGCCATCAGATTGGTGCTCAGCATTAAGCCCGCCAGCAATGGAAGTGCAGTAATCAGACGCATAGGTGTTCCTTCAGCTATTGATTGGCCGCCATCGGCCGAAAATGGTGACGTTGCACAAGGCGTTGTGCTTATCACGGTAGCCTGAGTGTAGTGCGCGCTTTGGAATAAGGGAAGGTGGGCGCCGGTGGGGGGATGGCGCTAAAAGGTAAGCATTTATAACAAATTGCCCCCGGCCGCACGGCGAGGGGCGTAGCGGGTCAGATAGGATAAAACTGATAATGCGTGGCGCTGCGGTAGCGGCTCCCCGGTTGCAGCCAACAGTCCGGCTGCGGCCACTCGGGATGGTGCGGGCTGTCCGGCAAAAACTCGCTCTCTAGCGCCACGCCGGCATGGTTGGCGTAGCTGCCGCCATCGCGCGCCGGCGTGCCGGCCAGATAATTGCCGCTGTAGAGCTGCAGCGCAGGCGCGTCGGTGAACACGCTCATTTGCACTTGCCCGTCGGCTGACCACAAATGCGCCGCCGGGCTCTCCAGCGCCCCACAGGTACGCTGCAGCAGAAAGGCGTGATCGTAGCCTTTCACCCGCTGCTGGTCGCGATCGCGCAGGAAATCCTGTAACAACGTTTTCGGCTGACGAAAATCCATGCCGCTGCCGTCCACCGCCGTCAGATCGGCGCAGGGAATGCCCTCGGCGTCGACGGGCAGGTAGCGATCGGCGAACAGCTGCAGCCGTTGGGCGCGGGCGTCGGTGCCGGCGCCGTCCAGATTGAAATAGGCGTGGTTGGTCAGATTGACCGGGCAGGGGCGATCGACTTGCGCCAGATAGTTGATTTCCAGACGATTATCCGAGGTCAGGCGGTAACAAACCTGCACGTCGAGATTGCCGGGGAAACCCTGATCGCCCTCCGCCGAGTGCAGCGCATAGCAAACCTGTTGCGCCTCGTGCTGTACCCGGCGCCAGCGGCGGGCATGGAAACCGTCGGGGCCGCCGTGCAGCTGGTGGGCGCCCTGATTGGCGGCCAGCGCATGGGGTTTCCCGTCGATGGGCAGACTGGCGTTGGCGATGCGGTTGGCGTAACGGCCGACGGTGGCGCCCAGATAGGCGCCTTGATACGGGTAGTCCGCCGGGCTGCGGCAGCCGAGCAGCAGTTCGCGTTTTTCACCGGATTTGAGCGGCAAGACGGCGGACAGCCAGGTGGCGCCCCAGTCCATCAGCGTCACCGTCATGCCGTCGGCGTTTTGCAGCAGTGTCAGCTGGTAAGGCTGCCCATCGGGCGCCGCTGCCGTGCTCATCGTCAGCATGTACCGGCCCCCTGCGAAGCCTGGCAGACATAGAAGGTTTCCTGCAATCCGCCGGTTTGCCGCGGATACTCGTGCGCCACGGCGGCACGCACCGTCTCCACGAGATCCTGCGGCATCAGCGCGACGATGCAGCCGCCAAAGCCGCCGCCGGTCATGCGCACGCCACCGCGCGGGCCGATCGTCGCTTTGACGATCTCGACCAACCGATCGATCGGCGGCACGGTGATTTCGAAGTCGTCACGCATCGAGGCGTGGGACTCCGCCATCAGCCGGCCCATGCGTTGCAGATCGCCGGCCGCCAGCGCATCGGCCGCCGCCAGCGTGCGGGTATTCTCGCTGATGACATGGCGCGCGCGTTTGGCCACCAACGGATCCAACTGATGTTGACGTGCTTCAAACTGTTCCGGGCTGACGTCACGCAGCGCCTTGACGCCGAAGAACCGAGCCGCTTCTTCACACTGTTTGCGGCGGGTGTTGTACTCGCTGTCCACCAGCCCGCGCTGCACATTGGAGTTGATGATCACCACCGCGACGCTGTCCGGCATCGGCACCGCACGGGTCTCCAGCGAGCGGCAGTCGATCAGCAGAGCGCTGTCGCGCCGGCCGAGCGCGGAGATCAGCTGGTCCATGATGCCGCAGTTGCAGCCGACGAACTGGTTTTCCGCCTCCTGGCCGTTCAGCGCCAGCGCCACACCGTCCAGCGGCAGCTGATAGAGCGCCTGCAGCGCCTGGCCTACCGCCACTTCCAGCGCGGCGGAGGAGCTGAGCCCCGCGCCCTGCGGCACATTGCCGGCGATCACCAGATCCGCGCCGCCGAAATCGGGGTTGCGTCGCTGAAGATGTTTCACCACGCCGCGCACATAGTCGGACCAGCGCTGATCGGGATGGCTGACGATCGGCTCGTCGAGCGAGAATTGATCCTGCTGATTCTGATAATCGGCGGCTAGCACGCGGATCTGGCGGTCGTCGCGCTTGGCGCAGGCGATGACGGTTTGGTAATCGATGGCGCAGGGCAACACGAAGCCGTCGTTGTAATCGGTATGCTCGCCGATCAAATTCACCCGCCCCGGCGCCTGGATGGTCAACGCCGGCGCGTAGCCGAAGTGTTCGGTAAACAGGGAATGGGTAAGCGGTTTCAGGCTCATGCTTGGGCTCCGGCTTCACGGTAATGAATATCGCTGACGGCGCGCAGACGCTCTGCGGCCTGTTCGGCGGTCAGATCGCGCTGGGTTTCCGCCAGCATCTCGTAACCGACCATAAATTTGCGCACGCTGGCTGAACGCAGCAGCGGCGGATAGAAATGGGCGTGCAGCTGCCAGTGTCGGTTGTCGGCGCCGTTGAACGGCGCGCCGTGCCATCCCATCGAATAGGGGAAAGAACACTGGAACAGGTTGTCGTAGCGGCTGGTCAGCTTCTTCAGCGCCAGCGCCAGATCTTGGCTTTGTGCCGCGCTGAGATCGGTGATGCGCTGCACCGCCGTTTTCGGCAGCAGCAGCGTTTCAAACGGCCAGGCGGCCCAGTAGGGCACCACCGCCAGCCAGTGTTCGGTGTTCACCACGATGCGTTCGCCTGCGGCCAGCTCGCGCTGCACATAGTCCAGCAGCAGCGGGGAGGCGTGCTCCCGAAAATACGCTTGCTGCAGGCGATCTTCGCGCTCGGCCTCGTTTGGCAGAAAACTGTTGGCCCAGACCTGCCCGTGCGGGTGCGGGTTGGAGCAGCCCATCGCCGCGCCTTTGTTTTCGAACAATTGCACCCAGGGGTAGTGCTTGCCCAGCTCCTCGGTTTGCGCCTGCCAGGTGGTGACCACCTGCTCCAGCGCCGGCAGCGTCAGTTCGGGCAGGGTCTTGCTGTGATCGGGAGAGAAGCAGATCACCCGGCTGACGCCGCGCGCGCTCTGGTTGCGCATCAGCGGATCCTGGCTGTCGGGCGCCGGCGGCGTATCGCTCATCAGCGCGGCGAAATCGTTGGTGAAAACATAGGTGCCGCGATAATCCGGATTGCGATCGCCGGTGACGCGCGCGTTGCCCGGGCACAGGAAACAGTCGGGATCGTGCGCCGGCAGCGTTTCTGTGGGGACGGCCTCCTGCTGGCCCTGCCAGGGGCGCTTGGCGCGGTGCGGTGAGACCAGCACCCACTGGCCGCTCAGCGGATTGTAGCGGCGGTGCGGATGATCGATAGGGTTAAATTCCGTCATACGGTTCCTTTCTTGGCGCCGACGAAAGTGTAATCGCTTCCAATTACCGTCTTGAGACGCCCGTTGCTGAACAGGGAGAGGCTGTTGCGCAGAAAGATAGCACGCGCGCGGCGGTAAAAAGGTGATCTAACGCGAAAAATGGAATCGTTTACACTTCATTGCAAAGCGCTGGACGGGCGAAGAAAAGCAGGCGGCAACGTGATTGAGGGCATTGCGGTGAAGTGCCGGTGATAGCGTTTTCACCCGACCAGCCGGCAGAGAGGGGGTCTCTGCCGGCTTCAGCCGTTAAGAATGCTGGTACAGCGGATAGGTGAAGAACAGCAGATGGGTCAGATTAAGCCCGAAATGGAACAGAATCGGCACCCACAGACGGCCGCTCCACATCCACGCCAGGCCGTAGATCACCCCGGCGAGGGTCGCGAAGATCACCATCAGCGTACCGCCCGCCAGATGCGCGGCGCCGAACACCAGGGAGGCGACGATCAGCGCCGGCCAGGCGCCCAGCCACTGGCTGAGGCGCTGTTGCAGGTAGCCGCGAAACAGCGCTTCCTCGGCCATGCAGACAAAGAACAGGTTCGCCATCACGAAAGGCAGGATCCAGGCGGGCGCATGCCACTCAATTTTTAAGCCGCCCAGCGCGACGGCCAGCAGCAACAGCGCCGGCACGGCCAGCAGCAGCGCAATCCAGCCCGCTCTGCCGGCGTTGCCGCCGCGTTCGGCGGAAAACAGCGTGGGCAAGCAGGCGAACAGCAGGAAGGGCACCATCGCCTTATCGAAGTTGTAATACATGGTGAACGGCGCGCTGAGCGGACCGGCTTTTTCGCCGTCGATCATCAGTTGATTGTGGATGCCGGGCACCAGGTGCAAGAACAGCGCCACGCAGCCTGCGACCACCAGCCCTTCGAGCGCAATCGCCAGATTACGCTGCGCGCGAAAATGGTGGCGCAACCCCGCCAGCGCTACGATCGCCAGCAGATAACTCAGGCTGAGCGGCGTCAGTACCCCATGATAAAGCCCCATGCCCGCCGAGGCGGCCAGGATCACCCAGGCTATCAGCCGATTAAACGGCAAGAAAAATAACGAAGCAGCCAGTACGCCCCACATGATATGTCCCTTTAAATATGTACACGGCGCTCAGCGCCTTTGCGGCGTGCGATGATGGCAAAATTGAGCGCTAGAGCGGATAGTAGCACACCAGGATGACGCTAAAGGTCGGGGCAGTGATGCATTTGTGCATGATGCCGGCCCACACGACCGGCGACGAGGAGGGTTAGCCTTTCATCCATGCCTGCGAACGGGTGATTTCGGCCAGGTTTTGCAGGGTATCCAGGCTCTGCTGGTGGATCTCCTGCGTGGGGGCCGCGCACAGATCGTGCAGCACGGTCACCTGAAAGCCGGCGTCGTGCGCCTGCCGCGCGGTGCTCTCGATGGCGAGCGGCGTGCTGATGCCCGCCAGCAGCAGATGGTGGCACCGATGTTGCCGCAGCCAGGCTAACAAATTGTTACCGGAGAAAGCGCTGACTGCCGTTTTTTCAAACTGCAGATCGGTCTCTTCCTGATGCAGTTCGGGCATCCAGCGGCAGCCCGGGCCATTTAGCCGCAGCGCGCCGATCTGCTTGAGATGGTTGAACAGCGGCGAATGGGGCGGGATGTCATGATAATCGTCGGCGAATCCCACCCGCACCCAAATCACCGGGATTTTTCGCACCCGGGCATAGGCCGCGGCGGCATTGACGTTGGCGAGCAGGTGGGTCGTCATCACCTGTTCGCAGCAGTGGTTGGCGCGCCCTTTGGGCCCGATCAGATCTTCGATCAGGTCGATGATAATCAACGCAGCGGACATGGCGTCTCCAAAAATGGCCTTCTTCCTTTCTATGATAAAAGGCCAAATGTGATGTGCTGCGGTGAAGTGTTGCCGGATATGTTTACGCCGCGTTTCAGGCGGAGGCCGCCTCCAGCCGTTGCTGTTGGTAACCATAGCCGCCTTCGCCGTCGGGCACGAAGCTGAGGCGGTGAGTGATGCACTGCGGCGCATCTTCGGCATGGTGCGAGACGAACAGCAACTGGGTGGCGCCCTGGCCGATCAGCACGTCGATAAAGCGGCGCACCAGCTGGCGATTGAGCGGATCCAGCCCCTGCAGCGGCTCGTCGAGGATCAGGAGCGCCGGGTGTTTCACCAGCGCGCGGGCGATCAGCGCCAGCCGCTGTTGGCCCCAGGAAAGGCTGTGGAACGGGGCGTCACCGCGCGCGCCGTTGAGCCCGAGCAGCGCCAGCCATTGCTCTGTCAGCTGCCGCTGACGATCCGAGACCGCCTGATAAATGCCGATCGAATCGAAGAACCCCGACAGCACCACGTTGCGCACGCTGGTGTTGACGCGATAATCCAGATGCAGGCTGCTGCTGACGTAGCCGATATGGCGTTTGATTTCCCAGATGGTTTCCCCGCTGCCGCGGCGGCGGCCGAACAGCGTCAGATCGTTGCTGTAGCCCTGTGGATGATCGCCGGTGATCAAGCTGAGCAGCGTGGATTTGCCGGCGCCGTTCGGGCCGACGATCTGCCAGTGCTCGCCGGGGTTAACCTGCCAGTCGAGATGATTGAGGATCGGCCGATCGTTATAGCTGACCACGCCGTCGCGCAGGACGATCAGCGGCCGATCCGCCGGCAGGGCCACTTTTTGCGTCGGATCCTCGGTTTCCGGCAGCGCCAGCCCGCTGAGGTTTTCGCTGTGCGCCAACTGCGCCACCAGCGCGTCCGCCATTACCTGGCTGCGCGGCCCGCGGCTGGTCAGGGTGCAGTCCGCCAGCACGCCCACCTGGCGGACAAAATCCGGTATTTCGTCGAACCGGTTGAGCACCAGCACCACGGTTTGGCTCTGGGCGGAAAGCTCGCTCAGCAACGCGGCGAGCTGCGCGCGCGAGTGCACGTCCAGCCCGTCGAAGGGTTCGTCGAGGATCAGCAGGTCGGGCTCGGGCATCAGCGCCCGGCACAGCAGGGTCTTGCGCGTTTCGCCGGTGGAGAGGTATTTGAAGCGGCGCGTCAGCAGGGCGGTGATGCCGAACTGCGCGGCCAGCCGCTCACAGCGCGCGGCGTCTTTCACCTCTTCCTGAATGATCTCCGCCGCGGTGCGGCCGGTGTCGTCTTCGTCCGCGCTGAGCAGATCGGTGTTGTTGCGTTGCCACTCGTCACTGACCATTTTTTGCAGCTGTTCGAAGGAGATGCGCACCGCGTGCTGAAAGTCGCTGCGGCGTTCACCGCTCAGCATAAGCAGTTCGTTGGCCAACGCGCGCGCCAGGGCGGATTTGCCGCTGCCGTTGGCGCCGACGAAGGCCCAGCTGTCGCCGGCCTGGATCGCCAGTGCATCCAGCGTCAGGGTGCGGGTATCGCTTAAGCGGAATGAACCTTGCGAAATATGCAACGACGACATCACCTGTTCCTTTTTTTGCAATTATTTGCCTTAGAAATAGGCGCATTGCAGGGGGATGTCAATCAACAAAAATGCAACGTTACGTTGCGCTTAACACAACGTGGCGACAATCACGTGGTCGGCGTTGAACAGGGCGTGTACGGCGGCGCCGACGCTCAGCTGCAGGCGCTGCAACTCCGCCGTCGTCAGCGTGGCGCACAGGGTTTCGCCCCCCGCCAGCGTCACCAGCACCTCGCTGTGTTCGGCGCCTGGCTGAATGCCGGCCACCACGCCCGCCAGCGCGTTATCCGCGTCGGCATGTTCCGCCGTCTCGACGCTTAACCGCACCCAGGGCGCCTTGATCAGCGCCAGCACCTCTTTGCCTGGCGTCAGTTGCAGCCGGTCGGCGCTTTGCTGGGTGATGGCCGCCGTCAGGCGAGTGCTGCCGTCGTTCAACAAGATCGCCAGATGCTGCTGCACCTGCTGATGATCGCGATCGATGACGGTGCCGAAAAATTGATTGCGCGCGCTGGTTTGCAGCGAAAAGCGCGAGATGTCCGCCAGCAGACTGTCGAGCGGCAGATCGTCCTGCTGCAACACGTCGAAGGCCTTTTGCTGCACCTGGCCCAGCAGGTCATACAGCTGGATCAGCCGCTGGCCGTAGTGCGTCAGCTGCGCGCCGCCGCCGCCTTTTCCGCCGGTGGCGCGGTCCACCACCGTGTGTTCCGCCAGCTGGTTCATCTCATTGATGGCGTCCCAAGCGCTTTTGTAGCTGATGCCCGCCAGTTTGGCGCCCTGGCTGATGGAGCCGGTGTGCTGCACCTGTTTCAGCAGCGCGATGCGGCGCGGATCGGCGAACAGCTTTTGCTGGAGTTTGAGAGTCAGAAGAATTTCGGCCTGCATAGCGCATCCTGTCGGCGGCAAAAATCTTATTGTCGCCGATTTGGCGGCAAAGCGCCAAACGCCGTGCGCTGGAGAGCGGGGTAATAAAGACTGGCATTGCTTTATTGTTATAATATAACATAACAGAAAAACGATAAGGCTTTGCGCCGGCTGCGGCCGGTTTTTATTTCACCACAGGGATGCACCACATGAGTACGACACGCCGGCGTCTTGGCACGCCCAAAAAATCTTTATGCCTTGCCGCCGCATGGGTCGGCGGCGCACTGACGGTGCCGCTGGCTTTCGCCGCCGACTGCGATAAAGCTCGCAATGTCACAGGATGTGAAGAACAGCTCACCGTGGAGGCGGCGGCCTCCGCCGGGCGTTACGATGCGTTGAACGCCCTGAGCCGCAGCGCGTCACAGCTCGGGCTGAGCGCTCGGGAGACGCCGCGCAGCGTCGATATCATCCGCGCGCGGGCGATCCAACAGCGGGGCGATCGCTCGCTGGCCGCCGCCGTCGAGCGCGCCACCGGTCTGTCCGGCGTCGCTTCGCCAACGTTGTCCAACAACTTTTCCGCGCGCGGTTTTCGGCCGATCGCCTGGCTGTATAACGGCGTAGAGATGCCCGGCAGCACGCTGCAGCTGGGCGATCCGGCGCATTACGACAGCATTGAGGTGCTGCGCGGGCCAGGGTCGGCATTGAACGGGCTGAGCGCCGCAGGCGGCAGCGTCAACCTGATCTCGCGGCGGCCGACCTTCAGCCGCCAGCCGGTTGAACTCGACTATGGCTTCGGCAGCTACCGCAGCCAGCGTATGCATCTGGGGGCCGGCGGCGCGCTGGTGGACGATGCGGTGGCGTACCGGTTAGACGTCAGCGGCAACGACAGCGGCAGCAACGTGCAGTATGAACGCGATCGGCAGAAGCGGGTTTCCGGCTCGCTGCTGCTTAAATTGACGGACGATGCGTTGCTGACGCTGAGCCTGGACCGCATGCTCAACCGCACCAACAACCCTTACTACGGCACGCCGCTGCTGGATGGGCGCATTGCCGGCGAGCTGCGCGACATCAATTACAACAACCTGACCGACAGCCGCATCCAGAGCAACGCCACCGCGTTTCAGGCCAGTCTGGACTGGTTTATGACGCCCGAAGTGGAGTGGCATAACCAATTCTATTACTACAGCGGCTTTCGCGAATGGCGCAACGTCGAGCGTTTCCGCGTCGCGGCGGCGGCCCGGCCCGGCGACGTCAACCGCGACTCTTTCGGCGCTCTGGCGCACGACGACGATCTGATCGGCAACCGCAGTTCGCTGGTGTTCGATCGCGTTATCGCCGGTT
Organism: Serratia sp. EC4; assembly: GCF_059652115.1. Classification (NCBI taxonomy): domain Bacteria; kingdom Pseudomonadati; phylum Pseudomonadota; class Gammaproteobacteria; order Enterobacterales; family Yersiniaceae; genus Serratia; species Serratia sp. EC4. The sequence continues at coordinate 381,778 of NZ_JBNIDE010000002.1, forward strand.
TCGATAACCGGTTGCTGGTCGGCTTCGATCTGAGCAAGCGGCATTTTCAGTACTACTCCAACGGTTTCCCCGGCTCCGAGGACGTGCCGCTCGGCGCGCCGCCCAGAGAACCGTTCGCTCAGGGCACCGCCAGTCAACGCGCGCCGGTGCGCCACGTTACTCAGAATCAGTACGCCGCTTTTCTTGAAGATCGCTTCAGCCTGACCGAGCGTTTAGCGTTGCTGGGCCAACTGCGCTACAACCATATGGACATGGACTGGCGCTTCCAGGGGCCGCAGGAAGAGAGCCGCGCGCGCACCTATGTTTTCAGCACCTGGAGCCTGGGCCCCAGCTATGCGCTGACCGATAACCTCACGCTTTACGCCAACTACACCACCGGCCAGGAGCCGGGCAACGATCTGTTCTTCCTCAGCCCGACGCAGACCGATCTGCCGCTGACGCGAGCGCGCCAGTGGGAGGCCGGCGCCAAAGGGCAGTTTTGGGGTAACAAGGGCGAGGCGACGCTGGCGCTGTATGAACTGCGCAAGGACAACCTGTTTGTGCCCGATGCGCAGCGGCCGGATGCGTTGAACGCGGTAGGCAGGCAGACGTCGCGCGGCATCGAGCTTGGCGTGGTGCTGCGTCCCGACGATCGTTGGGAGCTGGCCGGCAACGCCGCCTATACGCACGCCCGCTACGACGACTATCGCGGCGGCAGCCCGCTGCGCAGCTACAACGGCAATCGCCCGGCCTATATCCCGGACTGGACCGCCAACCTCAGCGTGCATTATCAGGCGACGGAATGTTTGGGGCTGGCTTCTTCGCTGCGCTATGTCGGCAGCAGTTACAACGACGACGCCAACCAGCGCAAGATGCGCGCGTACACCACGCTTGATCTGGCGGCGGATTATCAGCTGACGCCGATCGTCGATGTCGGTTTCCGCATTCGCAACGCCACCAACCAGCTGTACGCCTATCAGCGCACCTACCCGGATCAGGCGCTGATCGCGCCGCCGCGCAGCTATGAAACCTTCGTGTCGGTCAGGTTCTGACGTCGTGAAACGTTCGCTTTACCTGTTGTTGTGCGCCCTGGGATTGGGCTGGGGCGTGCCGCTGCACGCCTATGCCGTCAGCCTGCACAATTGCGGGGCAATGCGCGATTATCCGCAGCCGCCGCAGCGGGTGCTGGTCTACGCCAATCCGGCGCTGGAAAACCTGCTGGCGCTGGGGCTGGCTAGCCGTGCGATCGGCGTGGTCGGGTATGACCGCACGCGCGATCCCGCGCCGACGGCGTCGGCCGATACGCTGCGGGCGCCCGTCGGCCCGGCGCCGCCCACGGCGGAAGCGTTGCTGCTGATGCGGCCGGATTTTGTCTATTCGGCCAGCTATTACTGGCTGCACAGCCCGGAAACGCCCGATCGGGCGCGGTTGGCGGAATGGGGCATCGATACTTATCTCTCTCCCGGCGCCTGCAGCGGCCAGCAAAGCGCGATCGCCGCCGCGCTGACGTTCGAAGACATTTTCACCGAGCTGCGGGAGCTGGCGCGCATTTTTAACGCTGGCCGCGCCGGTGAAGCGCTGATCGCGCGGCTGCGCGAGCAGCTGAAGGCGCTCGAACCGCAGCGCGCGTCATTGCCGCATCGGCGTCTGCTGTGGTGGTATGCCGGCACGCAGACGCCCTACGTGGCGGGTTGCTGCGGCGCGCCAGGTTTGCTGAGCCGCAGCGTCGGCAGCGAGAACCTGTTCGGCGATCTGCCCGAGCTGTGGCCGACGGTATCCTGGGAGATTATCGCCGCCCGCGATCCGGATGCGATCGTGCTTGGCGATCTGCCGCGCGGCGGCTTCGGGGACAGCGCGGCCGACAAGATCGCCTTTCTGGAGCATCACCCGCTGACCGCTACGCTGCGCGCCGTACGTCAGCGGCACTACGTGATCCTCCCCGGTTACGACATGGACCCTTCCGCCCGCACCGTGGCGGCGCTGGGCCGTTTGATTCGGGGCCTGGCGGCCTTGCCGCCGCAGACTCCGACGCTTTCCAACAAGGAACCTTGATATGACTGCCGTTTCATTCTCTTCGCTGCTGGACTCCTGGGATCGCCAGCAGGCGGCTTACATCGCCGAACGCGAAGCGCGTTTTAACGCCCAACTGGACGTGCTGGCGCTGGCCGTCGGCCAGGATTTTCACGTGCTGGATCTGGCCTGTGGCCCGGGATCGCTGAGCCTGCGTATTTTGCAGCGTTTTCCGCAGGCCAGAGTGACCGCCATCGATCTCGATCCGCTGCTGCTGGCGGTGGCGCGCGGCGCGCTGGCGGCGTACGGCGATCGGATCCGCATTCTGCAGGCCGATCTGGCGGATCCTGCCTGTTTTTCCGTGCTGTCCGGCCCCACGCCGCAGGCGGCGGTGTCCAGCACGGCGCTGCACTGGCTGATGCCGGAGCAGCAGCTGGCGTTGTACCGTAACGTCGCCGGGCTGCTGGCCGCCGGCGGCGTATTCCTCAATGCCGATCATCAGCGCTATGACCACCGTCAGCCACGGCTGAAAGCGTTGGCCGAACGGCACGACGAGCAGACCCAACAACACGCCTGGGACAGCGGCGTTGAGGATTGGGATCGTTGGTTCGCCGGCGCACTGCAATCGCCGGCCTTGGCCGCTTATCAGGCCGAGCGCGAAGCGCTGTTCGCCGGCCGGCCGGTACCGCCGCCGACACCGGTGGATTTCCAGCTTGCGGCCCTCAGACAAGCCGGTTTCAGCGAGGCGGGGACGGTATGGCAACTGTTGGACGACTATGTGATCGCAGGCTGGAAATAGCATGAGCCGGCGGTTACTGCCCGGCCGTGAGGCCGGCGGGTTGTTGCTGCTGGCGGCGGCGCTGCCGCTGGCCCTGCTGGGCGCCACCTTGTCGGGGCCCGCGCCGATCGCGTGGCACGACGCCTGGCGCATCGTGCTCGGCGTCAGCGGCGGTGCGCAGACCGATGCCGAGGTGTATCAGCGCATCATCTGGTCGCTGCGGATGCCGCGCGCGCTGCTGGCGGCGCTGGCCGGCGCCGGGCTGGCGCTGGCGGGCACCGTGCTGCAGTCGCTGACCCGCAACCCGCTGGCCGATCCCTGGGTGCTGGGGATCTCCTCCGGCGCCGGCGTGGGGGCGGTGACGGTGTTGGTGTTGGGGCTGGGGGGCGGCCTGTTGTCGGTGTCCGGCGGGGCGTTTATCGGCGCGCTGGCGGCGTTTGCATTGGTGATGCTGCTGGCCGGACGTTCGCTGGAGGGGGAGTCCACGCTGTTTATTCTGGCCGGGGTGGCGGTGACGCAGCTGCTCTCCGCGCTGACTTCGCTGATCACCCTTTGGCAGGCGGACGCCAACGCCACGCGCGGCGTGATGTTCTGGCTGCTGGGATCGTTCAGCGACGCGCGCTGGCCGCAGGTCGGGCTGTGCGGGCTGGCGCTGGCGGCGACGCTGCTGCTTTGCTGGCTGCGGGCGGGCGAACTGGACGCGCTGGCGTTTGGCGGCGTGACCGCCGCTTCGCTGGGGGTGGCGGTGGCCCCGCTGAAGCTGCTGCTGTATGTGGTGACCACCGCGCTGACGGCGGCGATCGTCGCGTTCAGCGGCGCGGTGGGGTTTATCGGGCTGACGGTGCCGCATGTCGCCCGGCGGCTGGTGGGCTCGCGGCATCGGCTGCTGTTGCCGGCCAGCGCGCTGTGCGGCGCCTTGTTCGCCGTGGCGGCGGACACGCTGGCCAGAACGCTGTTCGCGCCGCGCGAGCTGCCGGTCGGCGTGCTGACGGCGCTGCTGGGGGTGCCGATATTCCTGCTGTTGCTGTATCGAAAGGTCAATGCATGACGATTGAAAAAGCGCGATCCGGCCTGTGCGCCGAAGCGGTGAGCTGGCGAGCGGGGGCGCGCACTGTGCTGGAAAATCTCAGTTTTTGCGCCTTGCCCGGTGAGATCACCGGCGTGCTCGGCGTCAACGGCAGCGGTAAATCGACGCTGCTTAAGCTGCTGGCCGGGCTGCAGCCCGCCGCCGGCGGCCGCGTTTGGCTGGAAGGGCGCGAAATCGCCGCATTTTCCGGGCGGGAACGCGCCAGGCGCATCGCTTTTCTCGAGCAATCCGCCCCCGGCGCCTTCGCGCTGCCGGTGAAGGAGGCGGTATTGTTGGGGCGTCTGGCCCATGTCAGCCGCTGGCGTGGTTTTGGTTCCGAGGATCGCCGCCTCGCCGGGCAGGCGATGGAGCAAGTGGGCATCAGCCACCTGGCCGATCGCGATTGGCAGCGGCTGTCCGGCGGTGAACGGCAGCGGGTGCATCTGGCGCGCGCGCTGGCGCAGCAAACGCCGTGGCTGCTGCTGGACGAACCCGCCAATCATCTGGATATCGCCCATCAGCAGCAGTTTATGGCCTTGCTGCGGCGGCTGAAACTCAGCGTGGTGGTGACGCTGCACGATCTGAATCTGGCGGCCTGTTATTGCGATCGGATCGCGCTGCTGCAGCGGGGCGGGATCTGTGCGGCGGGCGCGCCGCGGCAGGCGCTGACGCCGGAGAACATTCACGCGGTATACGGTGTGGAGGCCAAGCTGGCGGCGCCTGCCGGCTATGCGCCGCCGTTGATCTATTACCCCGCGCCGGGATGAGGGAGGCTGAAAGGGCACGTTTGGCCGATCACAATTTCGCCTCGCTGGCTAAAATAACTCCGGTTTTAGCGATTTTTTTGGGTTAGAATAACCCGATATGCGGTGAAAGGCATTTGCCGCTCAATGGGCAGTTAAGCGAGGCTATCATGTTGGAATTATTGAAAAGTCTGTTGTTCGCCGTGGTGATGGTGCCGGTGGTCATGGCGCTCATTCTCGGCCTGATCTACGGTTTTGGCGAAGTGTTCAACGTCTTCTCCAAAGTGGGCCGTTCGAAAGAAAACCGCACCCAGCACTGACCGTTCCCCATCCCGATACCCGCCGGCATCCCCCGGCGGGCATTCCTCAAGTTATCTCACGCTTTGCCGATAAACCGCATGACAAGCTTTCGCGCAACGTTATATTATTTTTTATATAACGAAGAGTGATAATGCACGTTAACTTGCGGAGAAAAACAATGAAACAGCAATGGACCAAATGGGTTGGCGGGATCGTTCTGGCATCGGGCCTGGTGGCTCAGGCTTCGGCGGCGGAAAAGATCACCGTGTTCGCCGCCGCGTCGCTGACCAACGCGCTGCAGGACATCGCCACCCAATATCAAAAAGGCAAGGACGTGCAGGTGGTTTCCTCCTTTGCGTCGTCCTCGACGCTGGCGCGCCAAATTGAGCAGGGCGCTCCGGCCGATCTGTTTATCTCCGCCGATCAGCAGTGGATGGATTACGCCATCGACAAGCAGCAGATGGTGAAAGACACCCGTTACACGCTGCTGGGCAACGAACTGGTGCTAATCGCCGCCAAGAGCGATAAACAAGACAAGATTGCCATCGACAAGCAGACCGACTGGGCCAAGCTGCTCAGCGGCGGCCGCCTGGCGGTGGGCGATCCGGATCACGTGCCGGCCGGCATCTACGCCAAAGAGGCGCTGGAGCATCTGGGCGCCTGGAGCGCGCTGGAACCGAAACTGGCGCGCGCCAACAACGTGCGCAGCGCGATGGCGCTGGTGGAACGCGGTGAAGCGCCGCTCGGCATCGTCTACGGCTCCGATGCGGTCGCCAGCGACAAGGTGAAAGTGGTGGGCGTGTTCCCGGAAGACAGCCACAAACCGGTTGAATATCCGATGGCGATAGTGAAAGATCGTCAAACTCCGACGGTCAGCGCTTTCTATACCTATCTGAAGAGTCCGGAAGCGGCCGCTATTTTCGAACATTATGGATTCACCCCGCGTAAATGATTCTGAGCGAGTATGAGTGGCAGGCGGTTGAGCTGAGCCTGAAAGTCTCCGGTTTGGCGGTGGTCTGCAGCCTGCCGTTCGGCATTCTGATGGCCTGGGTGCTGGTGCGTTGCCGTTTTCCCGGCAAAGCGCTGCTGGATGGCGTCATTCACCTGCCGCTGGTGCTGCCGCCGGTGGTGGTCGGCTATTTGCTGCTGATCGCCATGGGGCGGCGCGGCGTCATCGGCGAGCGGCTGTACGACTGGTTCGGTTTCAGCTTCAGCTTTAGCTGGCGCGGCGCCGCGCTGGCGTCGGCGGTGGTGGCGTTTCCGCTGATGGTGCGCGCCATTCGGCTGGCGCTGGAGGCGGTGGACACTCGGCTGGAGCTGGCGGCGCGCACGCTGGGCGCCAACCCGTGGCGGGTGTTTTTCACCATCACGCTGCCGCTGTCGCTGCCCGGCGTCATTGTCGGCGTGGTGCTGGCCTTCGCCCGCTCGCTGGGGGAGTTCGGCGCCACCATCACCTTCGTCTCCAACATTCCCGGTGAAACCCGCACCATTCCGCTGGCGATGTATACGCTGATCGAAACGCCGGGGGCGGAGGCCGCCGCCGCGCGGCTGTGCGCGATCGCCATCGTGCTGTCGCTGGCTTCGCTGATGGTGTCCGAATGGCTGGCCCGCTGGGGCCGCAAACGGATGGGGGCGTAAATGCTGGAGCTGGATTTCTCGCAGCAGCTGGGCGACCTTAATCTCAACGTCCGCGCCGATTTGCCGGCGCAGGGCATCACCGCGATTTTCGGCCTGTCCGGCGCGGGAAAAACCTCATTGATCAACGCCATCGGCGGCCTGACCCGTTTACAGCAGGGGCGCATCGCGCTCAATGGCCGCACGCTGGTGGATACCGCCGCGGGCCTCTGCCTGCCGCCGGAAAAGCGCCGTATCGGCTACGTGTTCCAGGATGCGCGCCTGTTCCCGCATTATCGGGTGCGCGGCAACCTGCAGTACGGCATGGCGGCCGGCATGCGCGCGCAGTTCAATACCATTGTCGAGCTGCTGGGCATCGGGCCGCTGCTTAATCGGCTGCCGTTGACGCTCTCCGGCGGTGAAAAACAGCGGGTGGCGATCGGCCGCGCGCTGCTGACGGCGCCGGAACTGCTGCTGATGGACGAACCGCTGGCCTCGCTCGATCTGCCGCGCAAACGCGAGCTGCTGCCGTATCTGGAGCGGTTGGCGCAGGACGTGAACATCCCTATCCTCTACGTCAGCCATAGCCTGGACGAGATCCTGCGGCTGGCCGAGCAGGTGATGGTGCTGGATCGCGGTGAGGTGCGCGCGTTCGGCGGGCTGGAAGCCGTCTGGGCCAGCAGCGCGCTGCGGCCGTGGCTGCAACGTGAAGATCAGAGCAGCGTGCTGCGCGTCAGCGTGATTGAGCATCATCAACGCTATGCCATGACTGCGCTGGCGCTCGGCGATCAACGGCTGTGGGTCAGCGGCATCGACGCCGAATTGGGCACCCAACTGCGCATTCGCATCAACGCCGCCGACGTCTCGCTGGTGCTGCAACCGCCGGTCAACAGCAGCATTCGCAATGTCTTGCCGGCCAAGGTCAGCGAGTGTCTGGACGTGGACGGGCAGGTGGAAGTGAAGCTGGCGGTCGGGGAACACGTGCTGTGGGCGCGGATCACGCCGTGGGCGCGCGATGAACTGGCGATCCGCCCCGGGCAGTGGCTGTACGCGCAGGTGAAGAGCGTGTCGATCAGCCGCGAGAGCCGCTAAGGCAGGCCCTCCCGGTGGGAGGGCGAAAAAACTAGAGTATGCGGGTGCGGATCACTTCGGCGATGCCCGGCTGCAGGTTATCGGCGATCACCAGATCGGCGCGTTCCTTGATCGCGTCATCGGCGTTGCCCATCGCCACGCCCAACCCGACCGCTTCCAGCATGCTGATGTCATTGTAGTTGTCGCCGAACGCCACCACCTGATCCATGCTCAGCCCCTGCGACTCCACCCATTGGCGCAGGCGTTTGCCTTTGCTGTTGCCGCCTTTGGCGATATCCACCTGATCGTGCCAGGACCATTCGCACGCCAGCCCCAGCTCTTTTTCCACCGTGTCGGCAAACTCGCGCAGCGCCGGAATATCGGCGTGCGAGGTGGCGAATTTCCAGATCGCCTGCGCGTCGTCGGCCGCCTGCGTCAGGCTGCCGACCTGCAGCAGCGTCGGGCGCTGCGCCGCCGGCAGGGTTTCGGCCCAGGCCAGCGAGCGAATCACATGGCCGCTCGGCTCCTGATACAGCATGGCATCGTCAACGTACATCAGCCCGTGAATGTCGGTCTGTTTGAGCATCTGCAGCACCTGCTTGGCTTGCTCCTTCGCCAAGGGATCGGCGGCCAGCACCTTTTTCTGCTGAAAATCATACAGGTAGGTGCCGTTGCAGCAGATGGCCGGGGTATCTATCTGCAGCGCCTGGTAAAACGGATGGATGGCGACGTGATGGCGGCCGGTGACCACCACCACCTGGACGCCGGCGGCGCGCGCCTGCGCCAGCGCTTCCAGCGACTGCGGTAAGATGCGTTTTTGATTGTCCAGCAGGGTGCCGTCAAGATCGAGGGCGATGACGCGGTAGCTCATAGGGTTCTCGTTATCGTTAGCCATAAAATTAATCCGATGGTACACCGGATAGCCTATGGAGAAAACCGCGTGAGCTTCCGGTGCTAAGCAGGGTTGCCATGCGACGGATGTGCGGTAAGCTAGGAGCAATCGAACGGCCTGAAACCGGTTCCTCTTTTACCCTTTGCAAGGAGAACACATGAAGCAAATCGTTTATGTCGCCAGCCCGGAGAGCCAGCAGATCCACGTCTGGCAGTTGGACGACGCCGGCGCGCTGGCGCTGCTGCAAACCGTTGACGTGCCGGGCCAGGTGCAGCCGATGACCCTTCATCCGGACAAGACCCACCTGTACGTCGGCGTGCGTCCGGCGTTCGGCATCGTCAGCTACCGCATCGAGGCGGACGGCACGCTGCAGCAGGCCGGCATGGCGCCGCTGCCGGGCAGCCCGACCCATATCTCCACCGATTTGCAGGGGCGTTACCTGTTCTCCGCCTCCTACAGCGGCAACTGCGCCAGCATCAGCCCGATCGGCCACGACGGCGTGGTGACGGCGCCGATCCAACAGATCGACGGCCTGAGCGCGCCGCACTCGGCGAACATCGATCCGACCAACCAGCTGGTGCTGGTGCCGTGTCTGAAAGAAGACCGCATCCGTCTGTTCAACCTGAGCCAGGCGGGCCAGCTGACGCCGCACGCGCAGGAGGCGGTGGATATCGCCGCCGGCGCCGGCCCGCGCCATATGGCGTTCCACCATAACGACAAGTTCGCCTACTGCGTCAATGAGTTGAACGGCACGGTGGACGTGCTGGCGATTTCGGAAAACGGCGGCAAATACACCGTGACGCAAACGCTGGATATCATGCCGGACGATTTCGACGGCACCCGCTGGGCGGCGGACATTCATATCACGCCGAACGGCCGCTTCCTGTACACCAGCGATCGCACCGCCAGCATTCTGACCCTCTTCAGCGTCTCCGAAGACGGCGGCACGTTGAGCGTGGTCGGCTATTATCCGACCGAAACGCAGCCGCGCGGTTTCAATATCGATCACAGCGGCCGCTTCGTGATTTCGTCCGGCCAGAAGTCCGATCACATCGCGGTGCATGAAATTGATCAGGCCAGCGGTAAGTTGACTACGCTGGCGCGTTATCCGGTGGGCAAAGGCCCGATGTGGGTCAGCGTGCTGGCGAAGTAATTCGTCGGCCAGGCCAGAGTGGAAAAGCGCGGTGCGGTTGACCGCGCTTTTTTATGGGCGGGGGATCAGTTGAACATCACCGTCAGCGTGGCGCTGCCGAGGCTGTGGAAATGCACGTTAAAGCCCACCAGTGCGCCGCTGGACCCTTCATCCACCTCAATGCTTTCCACGTCCAGCGCGTGCACGGTGAACTGATAGCGGTGGCTTTCGCCATTCGGCGGCGCGGCGCCGCCGTAACCGGCCGAACCGAAGTCGGTACGGGTTTGCAGCGCGGCGCTCGGCAGCGGCGCTTTGCCGGAGCCTGCGCCCTGCGGCAGCTCACGCACGTCGGCCGGAATATTGGCCACCACCCAGTGCCACCAGCCGGAGCCGGTTGGGGCGTCGGGATCGTACAGGGTGACGACGAAGCTCTTGGTGCCCTCGGGCACGCCGTCCCAGGCCAGGTGCGGCGACAGGTTATCGCCGTGGTAGCCCATGCCGTTGAAGACCTGCGTCTGCGGCATTGTGCCGCCGTCCTGCAGATCGTTGCTGTACAAACGAAAAGCCATAATGACTCCCAGTTATCGATAAACGCGGACCCCTAAGCTAGATCTTTTCGGTGGAACAATACAACCCCTTGCGCCAACGGCGGACGGTTGATCTCGACGGTGACATGCACCAGTTCGGGATGCGCGGCCAACAGTTGGCGCACACGATCGGCGGTGAGGGCGCGATCGGCGCTGCTCAGGGCGATGACGCAATGATATTTTCCTTTACCGATGCGGCCTACGTGCAAATCGGTCAGCGTGAGTGGGTGGCCGGAAGTGGCCAGGGTCTGACGAATCTCTTGCGCCACGGGGGCGTCCATTTCGGCATCCAGCAAAATCTTCCCGCTATCGCGCATCAGGCTATAGGCCCAGGCGGCCACCATCATCGCGCCGACGATGCCCATCAACGGATCGAGCCAAGCGGCGCCCCAAAGCTTGCCGCCAAACAGCGCGACGAGGGCCAACACCGAGGTGGCGGCGTCGGCGATGACGTGGATATAGGCGGAGCGCAGGTTGAGGTCATGATGAGGGTCATCGTGGTTATCCCCGTGGTGGTGATGGTGGCCGCCGCCGCGCAACAGCCAGGCGCAAAGCAGATTGACAGCCAGCCCGATCGTACCGATGGCGATGGCTTCGTTGTAATGAATCGGGCTGGGATTCAGCAGCCGCTGCGCGGACTGGAACAGCATCAGCGCCGCCACCAGCACCAACAACACCGCGCTGGTGTAACCGGCCAGCACTTCTATTTTCCAGGTGCCGAGGCTGAAGCGGCGATCCTTGGCCAACCGGCGTGCGGCGCCGTAAGCCAGCAGCGACAAGCCCAGAGCCAGCGCATGCGAGCTCATGTGCCAGCCGTCGGCCAGCAATGCCATCGAGTTAAACAGCCAACCGCCGGCGATCTCGATGACCATCATACTGGCGGTGAGTATCACCGCCCATCTGGTGTTTCTTTCGGCCAATGGGTTACCATCGTCAAAAACGTGGCTGTGCTCGCGGTGCAAAGCGGGCGCGTGAGACGTCATGGTGAAGTTCCTCAGCAAAAGGTAGTGTGCTGGAATATACTATACCCCAGTATAGTAAATAACAATCGAGCGGAAATAATGAGCCATACCCTCAGAGATCAAAAGAAGCTGTTGGCGCGGGTGCGCCGCATTAAAGGGCAGGCCGAAGCGCTGGAGCGCGCGCTGGAGAGCGGCGGCGAATGTTCTGCTGTTCTGCAGCAGATCGCGGCGGTGCGCGGCGCGGTCAACGGTTTAATGGCGCAGGTGCTGGAAGGGCATGTGCGCGAACATCTGGCTGCCGCGGACGCTACGCCGCAGCAGCGTGAGCAGGACATCGAGCAATTGATGACCGTTTTACGTTCTTATATGAAGTAATCATGATTTCACTGAAAAAACGCACGCCGTGGTTCGGTTGGTTGCGCCGTTGGGCCAAAGGCATCAAACGCGATATCTACGCGCTGTGGCTGGCCGCCCGTGATAAGCGCACCCCATGGTACGCCAAGCTCATCGCGCTGCTGGTGGCCGGCTATGCGATCTCGCCAATCGATTTGATCCCGGATTTCATTCCGGTGCTGGGCTATCTGGACGATGTGATCATCGTGCCGTTGGGTATCATGCTGGCGGTGCGCCTGATCCCCAAACCGCTGATGGCCGAGCTGCGCGAGAAGGCGCAAAAGCGCGTCGATAACCCCACCGGCCGCATGGCGGCGGCGATGATCATTTTACTCTGGCTGCTGTGTCTGGGATTGCTGGCCCGCTATCTGGACCAGCATTGGTAAGGCATTAACGCGCGGCGGCGGCCACGGCGGCGGTCAGGCGGCTGAGCTGTTCCGCTTCGATGATGTAAGGCGGCATCAGGTAAATCAGTTTGCCGAATGGCCGGATCCATACCCCGCGCTCGACGAACCCGCGCTGCAGCTCGGCGACATCCACCGGTTCGCGCATCTCCACCACCCCAATCGCCCCCAGCACCCGCACGTCCGCCACCTTCGGCAGCGCCGCCAACGGCAGCAGTTCCCGCTTCAACTGGGCTTCGATGGCGCTCACCTGCGCCTGCCAGCGATTTTCCGCCAGCAGCGCCAGGCTGGCGTCCGCCACCGCACAGGCCAGCGGGTTGCCCATAAAGGTCGGCCCGTGCATAAAGCAGCCGGCCGCGCCGTTGCTGATGGTCTCCGCTACGTGGCGGGTGGTCAGGGTAGCGGACAGCGTCATGTAGCCGCCGGTCAGCGCCTTGCCCAGGCAGAGAATGTCCGGCACCACCTGCGCGTGTTCGCAGGCGAACAGCTTGCCGGTGCGGCCGAAGCCGGTGGCGATCTCATCGGCGATCAGCAGCACCTGATGGCGATCGCACAGCTCGCGCACCCGCTTGAGGTAGGTTGGGTGGTAGATGCGCATGCCGCCGGCGCCTTGCACCACCGGTTCCAGGATCACCGCCGCCACTTCACCGGCGTGCTGCTCCAGCAGCGCGGCGAACGGCGCAATGTCCTCTTCGCGCCATTCCTCATCGAAGCGGCACTGCGGCGCGGTGGCGAACAGGTGCGGCGCCAGATAGCCCTGATAGAGGCTGTGCATCGAGTTGTCCGGATCGCAGACCGACATCGCGCCGAAGGTATCGCCGTGATAGCCGTGGCGCAGCGTCAGGATGCGCTGCCGGCGCTCGCCGCGCGCCTGCCAATACTGCAGCGCCATCTTCAGCGACACTTCCACCGCCACCGAACCGGAATCCGCCAGGAACACGCACTGCAGCGCTTCCGGCGTCATCTCCACCAGCCGACGGCACAGCGAGATGGCGGCCGGATGGGTGATGCCGCCGAACATCACGTGCGACATCTTCTCCAGTTGCTGACTGGCGGCCTGATTCAGACTCGGATGGTTGTACCCGTGGATCGCCGCCCACCAGGAGGACATGCCGTCCACCAGACGCCGGCCATCCGCCAGCTGCAGCTCGACGCCGCTGGCCGACTCGATCGGGTAACAGGGCAACGGGCGGCTCATGGAGGTGTAGGGATGCCAGATATGGCGTTGGTCAAACGCCAGGTCGGAAGCGGTGATAGACATACTTGTAAACCAAATTGAATTAAGATTGGTTGACAGTATATCCACAATATTTAAACTGGCGACACTTTTTCGTTTTGGAGACGCCATGATGGCCGATCGCATTCACTGGACAGTAGGGCAAGCCCAGGCCCTGTTTGATAAACCGCTGCTTGAACTGCTGTTCGAAGCGCAAACCGTACACCGCCGGCACTTCGACCCGCGTCAGGTGCAGGTCAGCACGCTGCTGTCGATCAAAACCGGCGCTTGCCCGGAAGACTGTAAATACTGCCCGCAGAGCTCACGCTACAAGACCGGCCTGGAGTCGGAGCGACTGATGCAGGTTGAGCAGGTGCTGGAATCGGCGCGCAAAGCCAAAGCGAACGGCTCGACCCGTTTTTGCATGGGCGCGGCGTGGAAGAACCCGCACGAGCGCGATATGCCTTATTTGCAGCAGATGGTGCAGGGCGTGAAAGCGATGGGCATGGAAACCTGCATGACGCTGGGCACGCTTGACGGTACTCAGGCCGAGCGGTTGGCGGAAGCCGGATTGGATTACTACAACCATAACCTCGACACCTCGCCGGAGTTCTACGGCAACATCATCACCACCCGCAGCTACCAGGAGCGTCTGGATACGCTCGACAAGGTGCGCGACGCTGGCATCAAAGTGTGCTCCGGCGGCATCGTCGGGCTGGGTGAAACGGTGCGCGACCGCGCTGGGCTGCTGGTGCAACTGGCCAACCTGCCGAAACCGCCGGAGAGCGTGCCGATCAACATGCTGGTGAAGGTGAAAGGCACGCCGCTGGCGGATAACGACGACGTCGATCCGTTTGACTTCATCCGCACCATCGCGGTGGCGCGCATCATGATGCCATCCTCTTATGTCCGCCTTTCCGCCGGCCGTGAACAGATGAACGAACAGACGCAGGCGATGTGCTTCATGGCCGGCGCCAACTCCATCTTCTACGGTTGCAAGCTGCTGACCACGCCGAATCCGGAAGAAGATAAGGATCTGCAGCTGTTCCGCAAGCTGGGATTGAACCCGCAGCAGACCGCCACCGAACACGGCGACAACCAGCAACAGCAGGTGCTGGCCAAGCAACTGCTGAACGCCGATACCGCCGAGTTTTACAACGCGGCGCCGTGATGAGCTGGCCACAACGCATCGAGCAGGCGCTGGCGGAGCGGCGCCTCAACGCCGCCTACCGTCGGCGACAGGCCACCGAGGGCGGCAACGGCCGCCAGATCCGGCTCGACGATCGTCTCTATCTGAACTTCTCCGGTAACGACTACCTGGGGCTTAGCCAGGATGCGCGGGTGATCGCCGCCTGGCAGCAGGGCGCGCAGCGTTACGGCGTCGGCAGCGGCGGTTCGGGCCACGTCACCGGCTTTAGCGTGGCGCATCAGGCGCTGGAAGAGCAACTGGCGGCGTGGCTCGGCTATCCGCGCGCGCTGCTGTTCATCTCCGGTTACGCCGCCAACCAGGCGGTGCTGGCGGCGTTGATGCAGAAGGGCGATCGCATTTTGGCCGATCGCCTCAGCCACGCCTCGCTGCTGGAGGCGGCGGCGCAGTCGCCGGCCGAGCTGCGCCGGTTCCAGCACAATCAGCCGCAGGCTTTGGCGGATTTGCTGGCCAAACCCTGCGATGGGCAGCGGCTGGCGGTGACCGAAGGGGTGTTCAGCATGGACGGCGACGGCGCGCCATTGGCGGAACTGTACCGCTTGACCCGCGCGGCGGGCGCCTGGCTGATGGTGGACGATGCCCACGGCGTCGGCGTGCGCGGCGAGCAAGGCCGCGGCAGCTGCTGGCAGCAGGGCGTGCGCCCTGAACTGCTGGTGGCGACCTTCGGCAAGGCGTTCGGCGTCAGCGGCGCGGCGGTGCTGTGCGATGAGGCGACCGCCGAGTATCTGCTGCAGTTCGCCCGCCATCTGATTTACAGCACCGCGATGCCGCCGGCGCAGGCCTGCGCGCTGCAGGCGGCGCTGGCCTGCATTCAAGAGGGTGATGAACTGCGCGCCCGGCTGCAGGACAATATTCGCCGTTTCCGCCAGGGCGCGGCGCCGTTGGCGCTGACCCTGACGGACTCCGACACCGCCATCCAGCCGCTGCTGGTGGGTGACAATCAACGCGCGCTCGATCTGGCGACCCGCCTGCGCGAGCGGGGGCTGTGGGTGAGCGCCATCCGTCCGCCGACGGTGCCGCCGGGCGGCGCGCGGCTGCGCATTACCCTGACGGCGGCGCACCAGCCGCAGGACATCGATCGCCTGCTGGAGGTATTGCATGACGTCAGCCAATGACAGGGTGAACAAACAGGCGGTCGCCTCGGCCTTCAGCCGCGCGGCCGGCAGCTACGACGCCGCCGCCGCGCTGCAGCGTGACGTTGGCGAGCGCTTACTGGGGATGGGGAGTTCCCACCCGGGCGAACGGCTGCTGGACGCCGGCTGCGGCACCGGCTATTTCAGCCGTATGTGGCGCGAGCGCGGCAAGCAGGTGACCGCGCTCGATCTGGCGCCGGGGATGTTGGCGTTCGCCCGTCAGCAACAGGCGGCGCACCATTATCTGCTGGGCGATATCGAACAGGTGCCACTGCCCGACGCGGCGATGGACATCTGTTTCAGCAGCCTGGTAGTGCAGTGGTGCAGCGATCTGCCCGCTGCGCTGGCGGAGCTGTATCGCGTGACCCGTCCCGGCGGCGTGATCCTGTTTTCCACGCTGGCGGCGGGCTCGCTGGAGGAATTGGGGGACGCCTGGCAACAGGTGGACGGCGAACGTCACGTGAACGCCTTTTTGCCGTTGACGCAGATCCGCGCCGCCTGCGCTACCTATCGACACGAGCTGGTGACGGAATTACGCACCCTGAACTACCCGGACGTGATGACGCTGATGCGTTCGCTCAAGGGCATCGGGGCGACGCATTTGCATCAGGGGCGCGAGGGCGGCCTGATGTCGCGCGGCCGTCTCGCCGCGTTGCAGGCGGCTTACCCGTGCCGGCAGGGGCAGTTCCCGCTCAGCTATCATCTGGCTTATGGAGTGATTTATCGTGATTAAACGTTGGTTCGTGACCGGCACCGACACCGAAGTGGGGAAAACCGTCGCCAGCAGCGCCTTGCTGCAGGCCGCCAACCGGGCGGGTTACCGAAGCGCCGGCTATAAGCCGGTCGCTTCCGGCAGCGAAATGACCGCCGAGGGGCTGCGCAACGGCGACGCGCTGGCGCTGCAGGCCAACAGCGGCGTGGCGCTGGATTACGACGAAGTGAACCCTTACGTTTTTGCCGAACCGACCTCGCCGCATATCGTCAGCGCCGATGAAGGCCGGCCGATCGACGCGGCGCGGCTGTCCGACGGCCTGCGCCGGCTGGAGCAGCGCGCCGACTGGGTGCTGGTCGAGGGCGCCGGCGGGTGGTTTACTCCGCTGTCGGCGGAGTACACCTTCGCCGACTGGGTACGGCAGGAGCAACTGCCGGTGATCCTGGTGGTGGGCATCAAACTGGGGTGCATCAACCACGCGGTGCTGACGGCGCAGGCGGTGCAACAGGCGGGGCTGACGCTGGCCGGTTGGATCGCCAACGACGTGACGCCGCCGGGGCGGCGGCATCAGGAATACCTGGCCACGCTGTGCCGCATGCTGCCGGCGCCGCTGCTGGGCGAAATCCCGCACCTGCCGCAGGCCGAACGGGCGCGGTTGGGGCAGTATCTGGACATCAGCCTGCTATAAACAAACGCCCCATGAGGGGGAGTCCCCCTCATCTTCCTTCCTGTCCCGCCAGCCCGGCGCCGATCAGCGCCTCATCCAGCTGCGCCAGCGCGCCGTGCGCCACGGTGCGCCCGCTATCCAACAGGCAAAAGCGGTCCGCCACCCGGCGCACGAACGGCAGCTGATGTTCTACCAGCAAAATGGTCATGCCCAATTCATAGTTGAGCCTGCGGATCACGTTGCCGATGTCGGCGGCGATCGAGGGCGGCACGCCCGCCGTGGGTTCGTCGAGGATCAGCAGCGCCGGCTCCTGCGCCAGCGCACGACCGATCGCCAACTGGCGCTGGGCGCCTTCGCACAGATCGCCGGCGCGGCGGGTACGCATCTGGCGCAAATTGGGAAACAGGCTGTAGATCAGCGGCGGAATGCGGCGAGGGGCGCCGCGCACGGCCATCTGCGCCACCTGCAGATTCTCTTCCACGCTCAGCTGCGAGAAGAGTTGCCGCCCTTGCGGGACGTGGCTGATGCCCAGTGCCGCGCGGCGCTCCATCGGTTGCAGCAGCAGGTTTTGCGGCGGCTGATCCGCCGGCTGCCAGGTCATGCTGCCGCTCACCACCGGCAAATGCCCCATGATGCAGTTGACCAGCGTGGTCTTGCCCACGCCGTTGCGCCCGAGCAGCACGGTGCACTGGCCGCGCGGCAGCTCCAGGTTGATGTCCCACAGGGTGTGGTTTTGACCGTAGAATTGATTGACCGATCTCAGGCTCAGCATTTGGCATTCTCCTCATAGACGCTCGTTTCACTCGTTGGCGGGGGACAGCAAAGGCCGCATGCGCGGCGAATTTCCCGAGTGTGGCAATGTCTGGAACAAGATGCCGTCCGTCCAATGAGCCAGAGCAAGGTCTGCGGTGGACGGAATGACAGTCAATATGTCGTTAAAAACGACGCTTGTGACGACTTGGTGTCGTTCTTGCGCTTTTACAGGCGATAGCACCGCGAGGGGTACACGCTGCGGCTGGCAGCGCATCACGCTGCCGCACCGCATTTATACGCAGGAAGATAAAGCAACTCTCAGGCCAGTTTTACCGCCGGGTGAAAACGGGGATTGTTATCGCCTTGTTAACCGCTGGTCAGGCCTGACGCGCGCTGCCGTGACAGCCTGAAAATACGCGGGGAAGTTAACCCGGACGTTTTTTGCACTCTTGTGGTGCTCTTCGGGGAGGGCATGGTGCAAGGCATTGCGCCGCCGTCAAGCGCGATCCGCGAGAAAGGGGCCGATGCGATTTTGGCAATGGGGATTTTTAGTATTAATCGGCATAAACAAAGCGATATTTTTATGAAAAAATAACTAAAAAAGCCATTTTGGCGAGTGTAAAGGGCGAAAAGCTTTCTTTCTGTAACTCCCGCCCCGGGCGGGGCGGTGAGAGTTATCCACTATTCCTGTGGATAACCTTGTGTATTAGATTTAGAAAAACGCTGCAAAGCGAGAGCGGACGCGGGTTCTGTTCGCTTTGCCCGCATTCTCGTCTTTTTATTAAATATCTTATATATCAATAGATTAATTAAAATCAAGACGCAGGGGTATTGATCAGGTCTCTATGTATGATTTTTCGACGCGGTGCTATCAATAAGTTAATTCGCGGCAAGTTCTGGGGATAAATCTGTTATTGACAATAAAAATGTCACCCCGCTGTAACGTCACGGTGCAACGGCATTGCCGCAGTGCCGGGCGCGGCGACGAATCCGCTTGAAGCTGGTTTTATATCCAGTATCATGGGCACTGGCGCAAATCGCCGACACTTTCCATAATTAGGGGCCATGTCCGGCGCAGAGCCGGCTGGCCGCCTGAGCGCGCGCATCTCCACAGGGTAGCCGAGCAATGAGTAAACTTTTCAAACTGCATTCCGAGTTCAAACCGGCCGGCGATCAGCCGGAAGCCATCCGCAAGCTGGAAGAGGGGCTGGAAGACGGCCTGGCGCACCAGACGCTGCTGGGGGTCACCGGTTCGGGCAAGACGTTCACCATCGCCAACGTGATAGCCGATCTGAATCGGCCGACCATGGTGCTGGCGCCGAACAAGACGCTGGCGGCGCAGCTGTACGGCGAGATGAAAGCGTTTTTCCCGGAGAATGCGGTGGAGTACTTCGTCTCCTACTACGACTACTACCAGCCGGAAGCCTACGTGCCCAGCTCCGACACCTTCATTGAAAAAGACGCTTCGGTGAACGAGCACATCGAGCAGATGCGTCTTTCCGCCACCAAGGCGCTGCTGGAGCGGCGCGACGTGGTGGTGGTGGCGTCGGTGTCGGCGATCTACGGCCTGGGCGATCCGGATCTTTACCTGAAGATGATGCTGCATCTGACCCAGGGGATGATCATCGATCAGCGCTCCATTTTGCGCCGCCTGGCGGAGCTGCAGTATTCCCGCAACGATCAGGCTTTCCAGCGCGCCACTTTCCGCGTGCGCGGCGAGGTGATCGATATCTTCCCGGCGGAATCGGACGAGCTGGCGTTGCGCGTCGAGCTGTTCGACGAAGAAGTGGAGCGGTTGTCGCTGTTCGATCCGCTGACCGGCCAGATTGAACAGGTGGTGCCGCGTTTTACCATCTACCCGAAATCGCACTACGTGACGCCGCGCGAGCGGATCATGCAGGCGATGGAAGAGATCAAGGTCGATCTGGCGGACCGCCGCAAGGTGCTGCTGGCCAACAACAAGCTGCTGGAAGAGCAGCGCCTGACGCAGCGCACCCAGTTCGATCTGGAGATGATGAACGAACTGGGCTACTGCTCGGGCATCGAAAACTACTCGCGCTACCTTTCCGGGCGCGCCGAGGGCGAGCCGCCGCCGACGCTGTTCGACTACCTGCCGGCGGACGGCCTGCTGGTGGTCGACGAATCCCACGTGACCATTCCGCAGATTGGCGCGATGTTCAAGGGCGACCGCGCGCGCAAGGAAACGCTGGTGGAGTACGGCTTTCGTCTGCCGTCGGCGCTGGACAACCGCCCCTTGCGCTTCGAGGAGTTCGAGGCGTTGGCGCCGCAGACCATCTATGTTTCCGCCACGCCGGGCAAATATGAGCTGGAGAAATCCGGCGGCGATCTGATCGATCAGGTGGTGCGGCCGACCGGGTTGCTGGATCCGATCGTGGAAGTGCGGCCGGTCGCCACCCAGGTGGACGATCTGCTCTCCGAGATCCGCAAGCGCGCGGCGATCAACGAGCGCGTGCTGGTGACCACCCTGACCAAACGCATGGCGGAAGACCTGACCGAATACCTGGAAGAGCATGGCGAGCGCGTGCGCTACCTGCACTCGGATATCGATACCGTGGAACGGGTCGAAATCATTCGTGACCTGCGTCTGGGCGAGTTCGACGTGCTGGTGGGCATCAACCTGTTGCGTGAGGGGCTCGACATGCCTGAGGTGTCGCTGGTGGCGATTCTGGACGCCGACAAGGAAGGCTTCCTGCGTTCCGAACGTTCGCTGATCCAGACCATCGGCCGCGCGGCGCGTAACCTGAACGGCAAGGCGATCCTGTATGGCGATCGCATCACCGATTCGATGGCCAAGGCGATCGGTGAAACCGAGCGGCGCCGCGCCAAGCAGCAGGCCTATAACGAAGCCAACGGCATCGTGCCGCAGGGGCTGAACAAGAAGATCGGCGACATTCTGCAGATCGGTCAGCCGGTCAACCGCGCCAAGGGTAAAGGCAGGAGCAAGGCAGTGGACGGCGGCGCTCAGCTCCAGAACCTCACGCCGAAAGCGCTGGATCAGAAAATCCGCGATCTGGAAGCGCAGATGTACACCCACGCGCAAAACCTGGAGTTCGAGCAGGCGGCTGCGCTGCGCGACGAGATCCACCAGCTGCGCGAGCAGTTCATCGCGATTTCCTGACCGTTGGACGGCGCCCGCGCCGTGGGCGTCAAAATTCCTTGTCGGCCGCGCCAAAGCTGTTATGGTGTGCGGCCCGATTTGACCACGAAGAGTACCGAACATGAGCCAACACCAGTCTAAAGACCCGCTGCACGGCGTGACGCTGGAGCAACTGCTGAATAAACTGGTGGATCACTACGGTTGGTCCGAACTGGGCGCGCGCATTCGCATCAACTGCTTCCGCAGCGATCCGAGCATCAAGTCCAGCCTGAAGTTTTTGCGTCGCACGCCCTGGGCGCGCAAAGAGGTGGAAGATCTGTATATCGATATGGTCAGCCATCCCGCCCCGGCCAGCGATAATCCCTGGCTGCGCGGGCGAGACGGTTAAATTCGGTCAGCGGCGGGCGGCCAGCTCCACCAGCGCGTGATCCAGCGCCTGGCGCAGCAGTTGGCGATCGTGGCGGTAGGGGATGTCGCTCGCTTCCAGCGGCTGTTGAATCACCACCCGATCCTGCACTTCACTGGCGTCCACCGCCGGGCCGACGATCAGCGCATCGATCATCCGGCGGCCGATCTTCTCTTCCATCAGCGTCAGCTTATCCTTTAACGACAGCGCCGCGGCGGCCACGCTCAGCTCGCGGCCGAGGTTGCCGATATAGATCATGCTGGCGCTGCTGCGGCGCAGCGCCTGGGTGAGATCGTCCAGCAGCAGCAGCGGCATCAGGCTGGTGAGAAAGCTGCCCGGCCCGATCAGAATCACGTCGGCTTGCGCGATGGCGTCCAGCGCTTCGCGCGTGGCGTTGACCGGGGGCGACAGCATCAGCTCCTGCGGCATGTGGGCCAGTTGATCGACATTCACTTCACCGTAAACGTGATTGCCTTCGTGATCGTGCGCCATCAAATCCACCGGCTGCTCCGACATCGGGATCAGCGCCGCATCCACCTTCAGCAAGCTGCGCACCAGATTGATCGCTTCCAGCGGGCGCACGCTCAGGTGATCCAGCGCTTTCAGCATCAGGTTGCCCAGGTTATGGCCGGCCAGCTCACCGTTGCCGCTGAAACGGTATTCGAACATCGCCGAGGCGACGCTCGGTTCGGTGATCAGCTGGTTGAGACAGTTGCGGGTATCGCCCCAGGCAATGCCGCCTTCCGAACGGCGGATGCGGCCGGTGGAACCGCCGTTGTCGGTGGTGGTGACGATGCCGGTCAGGCGGGAGCCTAAGGACGACAGGGCCGACATCACACGGCCCAGGCCGTGCCCGCCGCCCAACGCCACCACGCGGTCGAGATCGGCCAGGGTACGATTACGCATAAATTTCCTTACAAAGGGGCTGAACTGCCCGCATAAGGTAGCGGATCCGGCATAAAAACGCGATAAAGAGTGTCATTTGCGTGATTCTGGTCAATTCGTCCACGCAAGCGATGTTTATCATGGTTTACCCGAATAGACGGCGTCTAAAAACGCTGTATAGACAATTATATAGCGAATTAACGCGTTGGCTATCGTTGCCGATTAGCGCTAGAATTCTGCTGAAAACCACGGTTTCATTCCGGCTACTCAAGGTAGCGGGAAGAGAAATCAAACTCCTAGCCCCTGCGCCTACGTTGTTCATCCGGAACGATATGGCGCCTGGGCCGTGGCGAAGTCAGCCACCAGGGTGCAGAGGGGAAACGCTCGCATCTCCCGACTTTGGAAAGGTGTTATGGTACCGCAACTCATTGATGCTTATGAGCGCAAGTTCTATTACCTGCGCTTGTCGATCACCGACGTGTGCAACTTTCGTTGCACCTATTGTCTGCCCGACGGCTACAAGCCGAGCGGCAGCCCGAAAAGCTTCCTGTCGCTGGATGAAATCCGCCGCGTCAGCCGCGCGTTCGCCGAACTGGGCACCGAAAAGGTGCGCCTGACCGGCGGCGAACCTTCGCTGCGCCGTGATTTTACCGAGATCATCGCCGCCGTGCGGGAAAACCCGGCCATCCGTACCCTGGCGGTCACCACCAACGGCTACCGTCTGGCGCGCGATGTCGCCGCCTGGCGTGACGCCGGCCTGACGGCGATCAACGTCAGCATCGACAGCCTGGATCCCCGCCAGTTTCACGCCATCACCGGCCAGGACAAGTTCCGCCAGGTGATGGACGGCATCGACGCCGCCTTCAGCGCCGGTTTCAGCAAGGTCAAGGTCAACGCCGTGCTGATGCGCGACGTCAATCACCAGCAACTCGGCGCGTTTCTCGCCTGGATCAAGGATCGGCCGATCCAGCTGCGCTTTATCGAACTGATGGAAACCGGCGAGGGCGGCGAGCTGTTTCGCAAACACCACGTTTCCGGCGAAGTGATTCGCCGGCAGCTGGAACAGCAAGGCTGGCAGCGCCAGGCGCGCGGCCGCAGCGACGGCCCGGCTCAGGTGTTCAGCCACCCGGACTACCAGGGTGAGGTGGGTCTTATCATGCCGTATGAAAAAGACTTCTGCGCCAGCTGCAACCGGCTGCGCGTTTCTTCCATCGGCAATCTGCATCTGTGCCTGTTCGGCGAGCAGGGGGTGCCCCTGCGCGATCTGTTGGCGGACGACGGCCAGCTCGACGCGCTGAAGGCGCGCATTCAGAGCGGGCTGCTGAGCAAGAAGCAGACCCATTTCCTGCATCAGGGCAACAGCGGGATCACCCAGAACCTGTCGTTTATCGGCGGCTGACAGCCAATAGGAGCTTATTGAACCATGAGCCATGCGAGCAGCGAGTTTATTCCGGCGCATATCGCCATCCTGACCGTGTCCGACAGCCGCGGCGCGGCGGAAGACACCTCCGGCCAATATCTGCAGGACGCGGCGCAGGAAGCCGGCCATCAGGTGGTGGATCGCGCCATCGTCAAAGATGACATTTACCAGATCCGCGCGCGGGTTTCCGCGTGGATCGCCGATGACAACGTGCAGGCGGTGCTGATCACCGGCGGCACCGGTTTTACCGCGCGCGACAACACGCCGGAAGCGCTGTTGCCGCTGTTCGACAGAGAGGTGGAAGGGTTCGGCGAACTGTTCCGCATGGTGTCGTACGAAGAGATCGGCACCGCGACGATCCAGTCGCGCGCGCTGGCCGGCCTGGCCAACCGCACGGTGATTTTCGCCATGCCGGGCTCCACCCGCGCCTGCCGCACCGCCTGGGAGCGGATTATCGAAGAGCAGTTGGACGCGCGCCATCGCCCGTGCAACTTCCAGCCCCATTTGAAGAAGCCCTGATTCATGACACAGCTAACCCACATTAACGCCGCCGGCGAAGCCCATATGGTCGACGTTTCCGCCAAGGCCGAAACGGTGCGCGAGGCGCGCGCCGAAGCCTTCGTCGACATGCTGCCCGCCACGCTGGCGATGATCGTCGACGGCAGCCATCATAAGGGCGACGTGTTCGCCACGGCGCGCATCGCCGGCATTCAGGCGGCCAAACGCACCTGGGAACTGATCCCGCTATGCCACCCGCTGATGTTGAGCAAAGTCGAAGTGCAGCTGGAGGCGCAAACGGAGCACAGCCGGGTGCGCATCGAAACCTGCTGCCGGCTGACCGGCAAAACCGGCGTCGAGATGGAGGCGCTGACCGCCGCCTCGGTGGCGGCATTGACCATCTATGACATGTGCAAAGCGGTACAGAAAGATATGGTGATCGGCCCGGTGCGCCTGCTGGCGAAAAGCGGCGGCAAATCCGGCGATTTTAAGGTGAACGCATGATCGATATTCTTTTCTTCGCGCAGGTGCGCGAACTGGTGGGTACCGGCGCGCTGTCGATGCCGGCGGATTACCCGACCGTCGAGGCGCTGCGCCAGGCGTTGTGCGCGCGCGGCGATCGCTGGGCGCTGGCGCTGGAGTCCGGCAAGCTGTTGGCGGCGGTCAATCAGTCGCTGGTGACGGCGGATCACCCGCTGCGCGCCGGCGATGAAGTGGCCTTCTTCCCGCCGGTTACCGGGGGGTAAGCATGGAAAACACCCGCATTCGCGTGGGCGAAGCGCCGTTCAACGTCGGCGACGAGTACCAGTGGCTGGCGCAGTGCGACGCCGACGGCGCGGTGGTGACCTTCACCGGCAAGGTGCGCAACCATAACCTCGGGGACGACGTCAGCGCGCTGACGCTGGAACACTATCCCGGCATGACCGAGAAGGCGCTGGCGGAGATCGTGGCCGAGGCGCGCAGCCGTTGGCCGCTGCAGCGCGTGACGGTGATCCACCGCATCGGCGCTCTGTATCCCGGCGACGAGATCGTGTTCGTCGGCGTGACCGGCGCGCACCGCGGCATGGCGTTCGCCGCCAGCGAGTTCATCATGGACTACCTGAAGACCCGCGCGCCGTTCTGGAAGCGCGAAGCGACCGGCCAGGGCGATCGTTGGGTGGACGCTCGCGACAGCGATCGTCAGGCCGCGCAGCGCTGGCACGACGCGGCTAAATAACGCCTCAACAGCGGAAACAAATCAAGACCTTTGCCGCTTTCGCGCGGCCTATTCTGTGGTACGCTTATAGCAGGCGAAGCCCCGTTCGCGGGGCTTCGGAATCTTGTTTACAACGCAAAAGGTAACCGTCATGGACCGATATCCACGCTCTAATGGTTCAATCGTCGAACGTGCCAACAGCGGCATTCAGGCCTACATGGCGCAGGTTTACGGCTGGATGACCTGCGGTCTGCTGCTGACGGCGTTCGTTTCCTGGTATGCGGCCAATACGCCCGCGATCCTCAACTTCATCTTCTCCAGCCAGATCACCTTCTTCGGTCTGATCATCGCCCAGTTGGCGCTGGTGTTCGTGATTTCCGGCATGGTCAACCGCCTGAGCGGCGCGGTGGCCACCTCGCTGTTCATGCTGTACTCGGCGCTGACCGGGCTGACGCTGTCGAGCATCTTCATCGCTTATACCTACAGCTCGATCGCCAGCACCTTCGTGGTCACCGCCGGCATGTTCGGCGCGATGAGCCTGTACGGCTACACCACCAAGCGCGATCTGAGCGGCTTCGGCAGCATGCTGTTCATGGCGCTGATCGGCATCGTGCTGGCTTCGCTGGTGAACATCTGGCTGAAAAGCACCGCGCTGATGTGGGCGATTACCTACATTGGGGTGGTGGTGTTCGTCGGTCTGACCGCGTACGACACGCAAAAACTCAAGGCGATGGGCGAGCAGCTGAACGCCGATGATAAAGACGGCTTCCGCAAGTACGCCATCGTCGGCGCGCTGACGCTGTATCTCGACTTCATCAACCTGTTCCTGATGTTGCTGCGCATCTTCGGCAACCGCCGCTAAATCCGTCGTCTTTCAAGCCTTAGAGTATCTGGCGATCAAAAAGCTCTGCATGTGATATGCAGAGCTTTTTTTATGCGATTTTGCGGCGAAACAGCGCGTAGGCGGCGCTGCCGGTGGTGGCGGTGATCACCAGCAGCGGCCACAGGCTGCGCCAGATGATGCTGAAGCTGGCGTCTTTCAGGTAGATCTGCTTGGTGATGTCGGTGAAGTGGCGTATCGGGTTCACCCAGGTCAGATCCTGCAGCCACACCGGCATATTCTCCACCGGCGAGACGTAACCTGAGAGCAGGATCGCCGGCATCATGAACACGAACACGCCGATAAACGCCTGCTGCTGAGTGGCGCACAGCGACGAGATCAGCAGGCCGAAACCGACCAGCGACAGCCCGTAGATCAGCATGGTGGCATAGAACAGCAGCAGCGATCCGGCGAACGGGATCTGGTACAGGAAGATGCCGATCAACAGCACGATGCTGGACTGGAAGCTGGCGACGATCAGCGCCGGCACCGCCTTGCCGATAAAGATTTGCCAGGTGGTGAGCGGCGAGACCAGCAGCTGTTCCAGCGTGCCCTGTTCGCGTTCGCGCGCCACCGACAGCGAGGTGACGATCAGTACGCCGATGGTGGTGATCATGGCGATCAGCGACGGCACCACGAACCATTTGTAGTCCAGATTCGGGTTATACCAGTTGCGCACTACCAGTTCGCTGTTGTTGGGTTTGGCGCGGTTGCCGAGCAGCTCGTTCTGATATTCCTGCACGATCTGCTGCACGTAGTTGGCGGCGATCTGCGCGCTGTTGGAGTTGCGCCCGTCGAGCAGCAGCTGCAGCGGCGCGGTATTGCCGGCGGCGATATCGCGCGAGAACTGCGCCGGGAAGCGGATCAGCAGCAGCGCCCGTTGGTTATCAATGGTGGTCTTTATCTCCTGCGGGTTGCGCAGCAGCAGCACATGGGAGAAAGCTTTAGCCTTGGCGAAGCGTTGGGTCAGCTCCACCGAAGCCTGGCCGCTGTCCTCGCTGTAGACCGCGATGGTGGCGTTGGTGACTTCCAGCGTCGCGGCGAACGGGAACAGCAGCACCTGCAGGATCACCGGCATGATCAGGATGGCGCGGGTTTGCGGATCGCGCAGCAGCGCCTGCATTTCCTTGATGATGAGCGTCAACAGACGGTGAAACATCGCTCTTTCTCCTTAATCCAGCCGACGCTGGGTTTTCCAGGCCGTCAGGCCGATGAACACCACGGCGGAAGCGATCAGGAACAGCAGATTGATCGCCAGCACGGTGCCGACGTTGCCCGCCAGGAACAGCGTTTGCAGCGTGCTGACGAAGTAACGCGCCGGAATGATGTAGGTCACCGCGCGCACGATGGCCGGCATGCTGTCGATCTGGAAAATGAAGCCGGACAGCATGATCGACGGCAGAAAGGCGGCGTTCAGCGCCACCATCGCCGCGTTGAACTGGTTGCGGGTGAGGGTGGAGATCAGCAGGCCCATGCCGAGGGTGCTGGCGAGGAACAGGCTGCTGATCAGCAGCAGGATCGGCAGCGAACCGCGATAGGGCACGCCGAGCACCCACACCGCCACCGCCATGCACAGCGCCATGGCGATCATGCCGAGGAAGTAATAAGGGATCAGTTTGGAGAGCAGCAGCTCGCTGCGCGTCACCTGGGTGGACAGCAGAGCCTCCATGGTGCCGCGCTCCCATTCGCGGGCGATCACCAGCGAGGTGAGAATGGCGCCGATCACCGTCATGATGATGGTGATGGCGCCGGGAATGATGTAGTGCCGGCTGATGGCCGCCGGGTTGAACCAGTAGCGCATCTGCACGTCAATCAGCGGTTTGTCGTTGTTCCCCCGATCGGCGGCGCGCTGCTGCTGCCAAACTTGCCATACGCCCTGGGCATAGCCCTGCACGAAGTTGGCGGTGTTCGGCTCGCTGCCGTCGGTGATCACCTGGATAGGGGCGCTGTCGTGCGGGCGCGCCATGCGCTGGTCGAAATCCACCGGGATCACCACCAGGCCGCGGATCGTGCCGGCCTGCATCTGCTGGATCAGCTGTTGGCGGTTGTCGCTGATGGTCGGTTCGATATAGGGCGAACCGGCGAAGGCGTGGGCCAGATCGCGCGCGTCTTCGCTCTGTTGCTCCATCAGAATGCCCAGATGCAGCTTGCTGGAGTCCAGGTTTATGCCGTAGCCAAAGATGAAAAGCAGCATCAGCGGGATGACGAAGGCGATCAGGCCGCTGCTGGGATCGCGCAGTATCTGCCGCGTTTCCTTCAGGCACAGCGCGCGCAGCCGGCGCCAGGAGAAGCCGCTCTCGTCGATTGGGGTTCGGTTATCGCTCACCGCGTTTCCTCCTCGTCGTAGCCCTGCACCAGCTCGATAAACGCCTGCTCCATCGAAGGGCTGGGATTGTCGTCGCGCGCCACCTGCTGTTTGAGATCGTCCGGCGTGCCGGCGGCGATGATCTTGCCGCGATACACCAGGCCGATGCGGTCGCAGTATTCCGCCTCGTCCATAAAGTGGGTGGTCACCATCACCGTCACGCCCTTGTCGACCATGCCGTTGATGTGCAGCCAGAACTCGCGCCGCGTCAGCGGATCGACGCCGGAAGTCGGTTCGTCGAGGAACAGAATATCCGGTTCGTGCATCAGCGCGCAGGCCAGCGCCAGGCGCTGTTTGAAGCCGAGCGGCAACGCGTCCGGCGTCTGATCGAGGATCGGCGCGAAGTTGAAGGCGCGCGACATCTCGTCGATTTTGTCGCGCTGCGCCTTGCCGCTCAGGCCGTAGACGCCGGAGAAGAATTTCAGGTTCTGCGCCACTGTCAGGTTGCCGTACAGCGAGAATTTTTGCGCCATGTAGCCGAGGCGTTGGCGCGCCTTGCCGGAACTGGTCTTCAGATCCATCCCCAGCACCAGCGCCTTGCCGCCGGACGGCACCAGCAGGCCGCACATCATTTTGAAGGTGGTGGACTTGCCGGCGCCGTTCGGGCCGAGCAGGCCGAAGATTTCGCCGCGCCGCACCTGGAAATCGACGTGATCGGTGGCGGTGAAATCGCCGAATTTCTTGGTCAACTGCACCGCTTCGATCACCGTTTCGCCACTTTCGCCGTTGACGGTCGGCATGATCTCCGCCAGCGCCGAGCGATGGTTGGGGCCGCCGCCGAGCAGATCGATAAACGCATCCTCGAAGCGCGGATCCGCTTCGTTCAGTTCGGCGTCCGGCAGATCCAGCGCCTGCAGCAGCTGGCGGTGATCTTCGCCTTCTTTCAGGATCAGGCGCAGGTACTTGCCCTGGATCACGCCGTCGGTGACCGCCGGCAGGCAGATCGCCCGCTGCAGCAACGATCGATGGCTGCCCGGCGGCGCGGCGATCAACACCGTGCGCCCGGCCATACGGCGAGTCAGATCCTGCGGCGCGCCGCTGAACAGCAGCTCGCCCTCGTTGAGCAGCAGCACTTCGCGGCACTGCTCGGCTTCGTCGAGATAAGAGGTGCTCCACAGGATCAACATGCCGTCGTTGGCCAGCTCGTGCACCATGCGCCACAGTTCGCGGCGCGAGATCGGATCGACGCCGACGCCCGGTTCATCCAGCAGCAGCACCTGGGGGGCGCCCACCAGCGTGCAGGCCAGTCCCAGTTTTTGCTTCATGCCGCCGGACAGCTTGCCCGCCAGGCGCTCGGTGAAGCGGGTCAGATCGGTGAATTTCAGCAGCCGTTCGAAGGTCTGGCGGCGAAGATCGCCGGTGACACCGCGCAGATCGGCGTACAGCGTCAGGTTCTCCATCACCGTCAGATCCTCATACAGCCCGAACTTCTGCGGCATGTAGCCGAGGATCGCGTGCAGTTGACGATCCTGGGCGATCGGATCCAGCCCGGCGACCCGCAGTTTGCCGCTGCTGGGCTGCAGCAGCCCGGCCAGCATGCGCAGCAGGGTGGTTTTACCGGCGCCGTCCGGGCCGACCAGCCCGATCACCGCGCCGCTGCGCAGGGTGGTGGTCAGGCTGGCGACCGCCGGTTTCTCAAGCGACGGGAAGCGTTTTTCCAGCCCTTCCAGCTCGATGGTGTGCGCCTGTTCCATGGCCGGCCTCAGGGTTTGGCGAAGCGCAGGGTGACCGGCATGCCCTGGCGCAGCGCGTCGTCGGCGTCGGTGACGATCACCCGCAGGCGATACACCAGATCGGTGCGCAGATCCGGCGTTTCAACGCTTTTCGGCGTGAATTCCGCGGTCGGCGAGACGAAACCGATCTTGCCGTGATAAGGCTTGCCGGGGCGGCCGTCGGTGTAAATTTCCAACTCGGTGCCGGGCACCGCCTGATTCAGGCTGGTTTCGTTGACGTAGGCGCGCACCCACACCGGCCGGGTCAGCGACAGGGTGAACACCGTGCCGCCGGCGCCGAGCATGGTGCCCGGCTCTACCGCACGGGTCAGCACCGTGCCGGCGGAAGGGGAGATCAGCGTGGCGTCTTGCAGGTTCAACTGCGCCTGCGCCAACGCCGCTTCGCTTTGCGCCACGTCGGCCTTGGCCTGTTCAATTTCTTGCGGGCGATTGCCGCTGCGGTATTGCGACAGCTTGTCCTTCGCCGCCTGCAGATTGGCCTGCGCCTGATTGCGGGCGGTGCGCGCATCCTCCAGCGCGTCGGCGGAGGTGGCGTTTTTCGCCCACAGCCCCTGCTGGCGTTTCAGGAAGCTGTCGGCATAGGTGAAGGCGGACTGGCGCTGCGCCATTTCTGACTGCACCTGGGCTATCTCTTCGGTGCGATAGCCGGCCTGCAGCAGCGACAGTTTGGCGCGCGCGCTGCCGACGTTGGCTTCGGCCTGCTGCAGCGCGTTGCGGTAGGGGGCGTCGTCCAGCTTGCCGAGCAGCTGGCCTGGCTGAACGGCATCGCCTTCATCCACCGTCAGCGACGCCAGGCGGCCGTCGACGCGAAAGCCGAGGTTGACCGTGCGGATATCGACGTTGCCGTACAGCGTCAGCGGCTTATCCTGCTGCTGTTGGTAATGCCAGACCCCGTAAGCGGCGGCCGCGATCAGCAGAATTAACAACACGATCAAGGCACTGCGTTTTTTGTTCATAACACTCCCTGCCTGAATTTACGCGCCGTGACGTTGGCGCAGCCCAATAACTAAAATCTCGATATGCTCGCTCAGCACCGCCGCGATTTGCGCCGCTTCGCCCTCGCCAATCTCTTGCCAGCCGGCCTGACGGCGAATGGTCTCTCGCGCCACGCGGAACGACAGCACCTCGCCGATCAGCGCATGGGTATGCAACACCAGGCGGGTGGCGCGTTCGTCGATGCCGGTGGCGGCCGACAGCAGGCGGCACAGCCGCTCGTGCATCGGCGCGATCACCTGGCGGTGGATCAGCGGGTAGGCCTCGGTCGGGGCGAGCTGTTCGCGCGACATGATTTTGCTCAGGTTTAGCGTGTGCGGCTGGGTCATCAGCTCGCTGAAGGCCAGCAGGCCACGCTGCAGCAAGCGTAGCGCCGCGTCGGGTGAGCGTTGTTCGGGCGCTTCTTGCCCAAAGCGATCGACCTCTTCGGCCAACGGGGCGAACGCCTGCTGGATGAAATCGGCGAGCGACTGCGCCACGGCCAGATACAGCCCCTCTTTGGAGCTGAAGTAGTAGGTAATGGCGGCGATGTTCTGGCCGGCGCGCTGGGCGATATCGCGCGTGGTGGCGCCCTGCAGGCCGAATTCGCCGAACAGTTCGGTCGCCGCGGCGAGCAGCTGCCTGCGCGTTTGCTCGCCGCGCGCCCGGCCGGCGGCCTGATGAGGGACGGAAGCTGGCATGGGTCACGCTCGAAGTTAATCAATCATATGATTAACTTTATGCCAGATTGTCTAAAACGCAACCGCTAACCACAATGAGTTATGTGATCGGCTTCAGACAATGCTGAATTTACGGCAGATTGTGCTCTAGGTGCGTAAAAGTGCTTTTTATTGCGCGACTTCTGTTACAATCGGCGCCTGGTGCACTGCAGTTTGTGCCAATCCCTCGTGGTCATGCTTAATGCCCCGTCTGATCATCCTCCCAGGAAACTGCACCGAACACCGTTAGGTTAGGGGGGATCTGGAGTTTTTCTCTTTATGTCATTTGAAACCCTCGGCTTAAGTGCTGAAATTGTGCGCGCTGTTGAAGAACAGGGCTATCGCGAACCGACGCCAATCCAGCGTCAGGCTATCCCTGTCGTGCTGGAAGGTCGTGACCTGATGGCCAGCGCCCAGACCGGCACCGGTAAAACCGCCGGTTTTACCCTGCCGCTGTTGCAGCTGCTGAGCAAGCATGACCATCCGGTCAAAGGCCGTCGCCCGGTGCGCGCGCTGATCCTGACGCCAACCCGTGAGCTGGCGGCGCAGATCGGCGAAAACGTCGAGGCCTACAGCAAACACCTGCGCCTGCGTTCGCTGGTGGTGTTTGGCGGCGTGAGCATCAACCCGCAGATGATGAAGCTGCGCGGCGGCGTCGATATCCTGGTGGCGACGCCGGGCCGTCTGCTGGATCTGGAACATCAGAACGCGGTTGACCTGTCCAAAATCGAAATTCTGGTGTTGGACGAAGCGGACCGCATGCTGGACATGGGCTTTATCCACGACATCCGCCGCGTGCTGGCCAAGCTGCCGGCCAAGCGCCAGAACCTGCTGTTCTCCGCGACCTTCTCCGACGACATCAAGGCGCTGGCCAACAAGCTGCTGCACAACCCGGCTTCGGTGGAAGTGGCGCGCCGCAACACCGCGTCCGAGCAGATCGAACAGAGCGTGCACTTCGTCGACAAGAAGCGTAAGCGGGAACTGCTGTCGCAGATGATCGGCGAAGGCGACTGGAAACAGGTGCTGGTGTTTACCCGCACCAAGCACGGCGCCAACCACCTGGCGGAACAGCTGAACAAAGACGGCATCACCGCTGCGGCGATCCACGGCAACAAGAGCCAGGGCGCCCGTACCCGTGCGTTGGCCGATTTCAAAGACGGCCGCATCCGCGTGCTGGTGGCGACCGATATCGCGGCGCGCGGTCTGGATATCGACCAGCTGCCGCACGTGGTGAACTATGAGCTGCCTAACGTGCCGGAAGACTATGTGCACCGTATCGGCCGTACCGGCCGCGCGGAACGCACCGGTGAAGCTATTTCGCTGGTGTGCGTGGATGAACACAAGCTGCTGCGCGACATCGAGCGTCTGCTGAAGCGTGAAATTCCGCGCATTGCGCTGCCGGGCTACGAGCCGGATCCGACCATCAAAGCCGAGCCGATCATCAACGGCCGCCAGGGCGGCGGACGCGGTGCGCCGCGCGGCAACGGCGGCGGCCAGCGTTCCGGTAACGGCGGCGGTCAGCGCAGCGGTAACGCGAACGGCGGCCAGCGTGAAAACCGTGGCAACGGCAACGCTCGCCCGCAGGGGGACGGTCAACGCCGTTCCGGCGCGCCGTCTTCGCGCCGCCCGCGCAATCGCAAACCGGCTGAATAAGCCTGATTGCTCAAAGAGTAAGCCGCCGATACGGGCGGCTTTTTTTTGCCTGGCGGAACGCCATTTTCGTACTAGGCTGGACGGTGGCTACCCCTACATTCCAGGAGACGGAGATGAAATTGAAGTGCGCAATTCTCGATGATTACCAGCAGGTGGCGCTCAAGATGGCGGACTGGTCGGCGCTGGCCGATCGGGTGGAGGTGTCCGCCATCAGCGCGCACTTTACCGATGAAGCGGAACTGGCGGTGCATCTGCAGGAGTGCGACATTTTGGTCATCATGCGCGAGCGCACGCCGATGACCGCCTCGCTGCTGGCGCGGCTGCCGAAGCTGAAGCTGCTGATCACCTCCGGCATGCGCAACGCCGCTATCGATTTGGCCGCCGCCGCCGAGCGTGGCGTAGTCGTGTGCGGCACCCGCAGCGGGTCGGCGGCGCCGATGGAGTTGACCTGGGCGCTGCTGCTCGGGCTGGCGAAGCATATCGTACCGGAAAGCGTCGGGCTGCAAAACAACGGTCCGTGGCAACGGGATCTCGGCGTCACCCTGCAGGGCAAGACGCTGGGGCTGCTGGGATTGGGCAAGATCGGCGGCCAAATGGCCAAGGTGGCGCAGGCGTTCGGCATGCGGGTGCTGGCCTGGAGCCAAAACCTGACGGCGGAACGGGCGGCGCAGGAGGGCGCTGAGCTGGCGTCATCCAAACGGGCGCTGTTTGAGCAGAGCGATTTTGTCTCCATTCACCTGGTGCTGAGCGACCGCAGCCGCGGGTTGGTGGGGCGTGATGAATTGGCGGCGATGAAGCCCACCGCTTACCTGATCAACACCTCGCGCGCGGGGATCGTCGATCGGGCGGCGTTGGTGGACATCCTGCAACAGCGGAAGATCGCCGGCGCCGGGCTGGACGTGTTCGAGACGGAGCCGCTGCCGGCCGACGATGTGTTTCGCCAACTGCCCAACGTGCTGGCGACGCCGCATGTGGGTTATGTGGCGGACGACAACTACCGCGCTTACTTCACCGAGGCGGTCGAGGACATTGCGGCGTTCCTCGCCGGCCAACCGATCCGCCGGCTGGGCTGACGGCATTTTTAATGCCCGCTGAGGCTTGTCTGGCGCGGGCATTCACCCGTATCATTGCGGGTCTTTTTTTAGCTGGGATTGGTCATGCGCGTATTATTGGCTCCGATGGAGGGCGTTCTCGACTCTTTGGTGCGTGAGTTGCTCACCGAAGTGAACGACTACGATCTGTGCATCACCGAATTTTTGCGCGTGGTCGATCAGCTGCTGCCGGCCAAGTCGTTCTACCGGCTGTGCCCGGAGCTGCGTCACGCCAGCCGCACGCCATCGGGCACGCTGGTGCGGGTACAGCTGCTGGGGCAGTACCCGCAATGGCTGGCGGAAAACGCCGCGCGTGCGGTGGAACTGGGCTCTTACGGCGTCGATCTCAACTGCGGCTGCCCGTCCAAGCTGGTGAACGGCAGCGGCGGCGGGGCGACGCTGCTCAAAGATCCGGAACTGATCTACCAGGGCGCCAAAGCGATGCGCGCGGCGGTGCCGGCCCATCTGCCGGTCACGGTGAAGGTGCGTCTGGGCTGGGATTCCTCCAGCCGCAGCTTTGAAATCGCCGATGCGGTGCAGCAGGCCGGCGCCAGCGAGCTGACGGTGCATGGCCGCACCAAAGAGGACGGCTACAAGGCGGATCGCATCAATTGGGCGGCGATCGGCGAGATCCGTCAGCGGCTGAGCATCCCGGTGATCGCCAACGGCGAGATCTGGGATCACCAGAGCGCGCAGGATTGCCTGCAGGCGACCGGCTGCGACGCCGTCATGCTGGGGCGCGGCGCGCTCAACGTGCCGAACCTGAGCCGGGTGGTGAAGTATAACGAGCCGCGCATGCCCTGGCCGCAGGTGGTTGAGCTGCTGCAAAAATATGTCCATCTGGAAAAGCAGGGCGACACCGGTCTGTATCACGTGGCACGCATCAAACAGTGGCTGGGTTATTTGCGTAAAGAATATGACGAAGCCACCGAACTGTTCAGCGAAATACGCGCGCTGACGACGTCTGGGGATATTGCGCGCGTCATCTGCCGCAGCTAAAAATAAACCCGCGCGCGGCGGGTTTATTTAAAATGGTATTATCAGGCGGCTTTGTCGAGACGGTTCAATTCTATCTCGATATCCTGAATGGTTTTTTCCAGTCCTTCCAGACAGGCGCTCTGTTTATTCAACAGGTCGTTAATGGCTTCGGCGAATGCCTTATTTTTACATTCCCCCTGATCGAAGGCCAGCCAGTGTGCGGAGAGCGTCTCGGTATTCGCCTGCGCATAGTGGCGCATTTCCTTCAGCTGGGAAGCGACGTTGCGTAAATTATCCAGCTGCGCCTGTGCGTTTGCATTGTTGCTCATGAATTTCTCCTTGAGTTGGCCGTTAAATAATTTCGATTGCGGAATCAAGCTTACCCCATTTAAATAAAAATATCACCCTGAGGGGTCTGGGTGGTTATTTTCTGGCGGGTGTGGTTATATTTATTTCTCGGCTGAACAAGGACTTGGGTGGAATTGTAAAAATAGATAAATACGGTGTTTTTGGCGATTATTTTCGGCCATCCCGTTCGGGATGGCCGTTATTCTAACGCTTAAGAGTGATGCTTATTATGCCGCATCCGCCAGCATAAACATGCCGTAGGGATGAATTTCCAGATAATACTGCTCGCCGACGTTCGGCTGCAGGCGGGTGGCGTTAACCTGCAGCAAAATCTGCTGTCCGTGCCATGCCACCGTCACCTCATACTGCGGCCCCATGTAGGCGACATGTTCGATCACGCAGCGCTGGCTTTCATCGCCATGCTCGCTCAGCGTGATCGCCTCCGGGCGCACGCCCACCGTGCCGGCGCCCTGGGCGGCAAAGTGCGCGGGGCGCGGCAGGCGATAGCCGCTGATATCGACATGTTCCGCGCTGAAACTGGCCGGGAACAGGTTGGCGTCCCCCATAAAGCTCGCCATAAAGCGCGAAGCGGGCTGCCGATAGAGATCCTGCGGCGAACCCATCTGCATGATATGCCCTTTGTTCATCACCAGCACGGTGTCTGAGACCGCAAAGGCCTCGCTCTGATCGTGGGTGACGTACAGCGACGTGATATCAAACTGCTTTTGCAGCTCGCGGATCTTTTCGCGCATGCTGCGGCGCAGGTTGGCGTCGAGATTGCTCAACGGCTCGTCGAACAGCAGCACTTTAGGCTTGAGGATCAGCGCGCGCGCCAGCGCCACGCGCTGCTGTTGGCCGCCGGAGATCTGATCGACATAGCGATCGTCGAACCCCGCCAGATCCACCATCGCCAGCGCTTCCTGCACGCGCGCTTTCACTTCGGCGCGCGGAATGCCGAGCATCTTCAGGCCATAGCCGACGTTCTCCCCCAGCGACATGTGCGGGAACAGGGCATAAGACTGGAATACCATGCAGATATCACGCTGCTGGATGGAACGATGGGTGACGTCTTCACCATCAATGAATATCTGCCCGTCGCTCGGTTTCTCCAGCCCGGCGACCAAGCGCAAAATGGTGGTCTTGCCGCAGCCGGAAGGGCCGAGCAGTGTCACCATTTGCCCCCGTGGGATGGTGAGCGTGATGTTATCGATTACCGTGTTGCTGCCGAACCGTTTGGAGACATTACGCAGTTCAACGAAATTTTTCTGGCTCATCATGGGCTCCATTACGCCTGGTTTTTGGCTTTTGAACGGGAGATGCGTGCCTCACCGATCAGCCAGTCAAAGAGGAAAATAATCGCCAGCATCACCACGATCAGAATTGAACCGTAGGCGATCGCCACGCCGTATTCGCCGTCTTCCACGCGGTTGAGGAT
The DNA here is from genome assembly GCF_059652115.1 of Serratia sp. EC4. Lineage (NCBI taxonomy): Bacteria > Pseudomonadati > Pseudomonadota > Gammaproteobacteria > Enterobacterales > Yersiniaceae > Serratia > Serratia sp. EC4. The sequence goes on from NZ_JBNIDE010000002.1 coordinate 419,093, forward strand.
GTAGGCGGTGGCCACGCGGGTATCGGGGGTGACCAGGAAGACGATGGCGCTGACGGTGGTGATGGCGCGCACGAAGCTGTAGATCAGCGCCGACAGGATCGCCGGGCGCAGCAGCGGCAGCAGAATGTGCGTGATGGTGCGCAGCGAGCCGGCGCGCAGGCTGAGCGAGGCTTCGTCCAGCGATTTGTCTATCTGGCCCAGCCCGGCGATCCCGGCGCGAATGCCCACCGGCACGTTGCGCATCACCATCGAGATAATCACGATGGCGGCCGTCCCGGTGAGGTACACCGGCGCGCTGTTGAAGGCGAGAATGTAAGAGACGCCCGCCACGGTGCCCGGCACCGCAAAGCACAGCATGGTGGTGAACTCGATGGTCTTTTTGCCCTTGAACTGCTGGCGCACCACGATCCAGGCGATCAGCAGACCGAACGCGGCGGTGATCGGCGCGGCGATCCCGGCGTACAGCAGCGTGTCGAGCAGCGAAGGCCACGCGCCGTCGCTCATGCCCTGGCCGAACAGCTTGATGAAGTTATCCAGCGTCAGCGTGTAATCCACCCCCCAGTTGACGGTGAAGCTGCCGTAGAAAATGCTGCCGTAGAGCAAGGCGTTAAAGGCTATCCACACCGCCAGCAACGCGATCACGCTCCACACCAGCGTGACCGGCAGCGGCTGCACATCGCCGCGGTAGGATTTGCCGGACACGGTGACGTAGGAACGCTTGCCGATCCACAGGTACTGGATGCAGAACACCAGCAGCGAGAACAGCAGCAGGAAGGCGCCGAGGGTGCTGGCGGCCTGATAGTCGAGCTGCGAGCCGGTGATGTAGAAATAGATTTGCGTCGCCAGCACGTCGAAGTTGCCGCCGAGCACCAGCGGGTTGCTGAAGTCGGCCAGCGATTGCACCACCACGATCAGAAACGCGTTGGCCAGCGCCGGTTTCAGCAGCGGCACGAACACGCCGTTAAAGGTTTGCCAACGGCTGGCGCGCAGGGTGTAGGAGGCCTCTTCCAGCGAAGGATGAATGGTCTTGATCGCGCCGTCGAGGATCATGAACGCCATCGGCGTGAACGCCAGCACCTGCGCCAGCCAGATGCCGGTAAAACCATACAGCCAGTTGGTGTTGGTCAGGCCGAACCAGGTCACCATCCACTCGGTGACGTAGCCGGAGCGCCCCATCATCAGCGTGACGCCCAGGCCGACGACGAACGGCGGCGTGACGATGGGCAGGATGGAGAAGATGCGGCCGATAATGGCGCTGCGTTTGGCGATGCGGGTGGTGTAAATCGCCAGCACCAGGCCGAAGAAGGTGCAGCCGGCGCCCACCGCGATCGATAGGGCGATGGAGTTGAGGATCACCTGAACGATATGCGCCTGCGACAGCACGTTCATAAAGGCCAGCGGCGCGAACGCGCCCGTCTGGTCGGTAAACATCGGAATGAAAATCGCGATGCTCGGCCAGACGATGAAGACGCCGATCAGCGCCACGATGGTGACCAGCGCGCCGATAACGAAACGGTCGCCGCCCAGCCATTCGAGGCGGGTCAGCGCCAGCGTCATGATGGCGCCCAGCGCGGTCAATTGCACCAGGGTGGCGTAGCCTAAGCCGCGTCCCGCCAACGTGGCGCTGACGACGATAAAGGCCATGCACAGCAGCGCCCAGCCGGCGTCGAACGCGTGCCGCCGCCGCCGTTCACCGCCCGCCGCGGCGTAGGGGCGAAGCAGCAGCAGGCTCGGCAACAGGCACCAAAGCCAGCTGATATTGCGGTGTGACCAGCCGTAGGCCGCGAGGATTTCATCGCCGGTGGACTCCAGCAGGCCGTAATCCAGGCTCCAGCTCGGCAGCAGGGCGAACGCCAGCCAGCCAAGCAAAACCCAAAGGAATATCGCATCTCGTTTTTTCACGAGATGGAGTGCATGTGTATGTGACATAAGTTTCCCGGATGTTCAGGCCGGGTAAGGCGTGAGGCTTACCCGGCAACAGGCGCAGAATGTGGGCTTATTTACCCATCTTGACTTCGCTGACCCATTTGTTGATCAGCGCCTTGCGGACCTCGGTCGAGCCGTACTTGTCCATGTCGTAGTTGATCAGCTTCAGGTCGTCGAGCTTCAGCGAGTTCGGCGAGGTGTCGGCGGTGGTATTGGTCAGGATCTGATAGGACTTGCCTTGCTTCCACGCCAGCTCCTGCGCCTCTTTCGACAACACCCAATCCACGAACAGCTTGGCGTTGTCGAGGTTGCGCGCGCCTTTGAGGATGCTGACGCCGCCGATTTCGTAGCCGGTGCCTTCACACGGCGAGATCAGCTCAAGCGGCGCGCCCTGTTCCTTTTCGAGCGAGTAGTCATGCAGGAAACCGATGCCGATCGCCGTTTCACCGCGGGCGGCGTTGCGCGCCGGGGCAATGCCGGACTTGGTGTACTGCGAAACGTTGGCGTTCAGCTGCTTGAGGTAATCGAACGCCTGATCGTCTCCCCACAGCTGGGCGAAGGTCGCCAGCGCGGTGTAGGCGGTGCCGGAGCTTTGCGGATCGGCGATTTGAATCTCGCCCTTGTATTCCGGCTTGGTCAGGTCTTTCCAGCACTTGGGCACCGGCAGGTTTTTCTCTTTCAGGCGCTGGGTATTGACGCCAAAGCCGAGAATGCCGACGTAGACCGCCGAGGAGTAGTTGCCTTTCAGCTTGGCCGGATCGCGGAATTGCGTCATCACCTGGTCGAGGTTCGGCGATTTGTACGGCTGCAGCAGCCCCATTTCACCGGCCTGGGATTGCGGATCGAGCGTGCCGCCATACCAGACGTCCGCCTGCGGGTTCTTCTTCTCGGCGTCCACTTTTGCCAGCGTGCTGCCGGAACCGTTGCGGATGAACGAGGTTTTCACGTCATATTTCTCGCCGAAGGCTTTGGTTTCCGCTTCGCACATTTCATTGGTGGCGCTGCAGTAAACCACCAGGCGGCCCTTGGCGTGCGCGGCGCCGCTCAACGTCGCCAGCGCGATGCCGGATGCTATCAGGGTAGTGACCCACGTTTTTTTCATTGTTTTATCCTTCTCTCGGTAGAGGTGGTAACGCTCGCCATCAGCAGCGGCATCAGCAATAAACCCATAAGAACGGCGGCGATCGACAGCAAACTGAACATGCCTGACCAGCCATAGCCTTCGATGACCCGCGACAGCGGCCAGCCCGCCAGCGCCGCCCCCAGATAGGCGAACAGGCCGAGAAAGCCGGTGATGGAGCCCGCGGCGCCTTTGTGCCCGCATTCCACGGCGGCGAGGCCAATTAGCATCTGTGGGCCGAAGACAAAGAAGCCCACCGCAAAGAAACAGCCCGCCAGCAGCGCGTAGTGGTGCACCGGCGCCAGCCACAGCGCGGCGACGGACACCATCAGCCCGAGCGTGAACAGCAAAATCATCGGTGCGCGCTGCCCGCCGAACAGCACATCCGAGCCCCAGCCGGCGAACAGCGCGCCGAGCAGGCCGCCTATCTCGAACAGCATCACCGTCGCGTTGGCGCTGAGCAGGTTGACGCCGTGACTTTCCGTCAGCCACAGGTTGCCCCAGTCGTTCAACGCGATGCGGATCAGGTAGACCAGCACGTAAGAGACGCCGAGCAACCAGATCATCGGGTTCTTCAGCATCGTGGTGCGCAGCATCCGCCACAGTCCCATCGGCGGGCTTTGCTGTTCCTGGCGCAGCTCCAGCGGATCGTGGCGCCACTGGCCGACCGACGGCAGGCCTTCTTCCTGCGGCGTGCCTGTCAGCTGCCGCATGAGCCAGATGCCCAGCACCATGCTGACGGCCCCCGGGATCAACATCGCCGCCTGCCAGCCCCAGCGCTGGGCGGCGAAGGCGCTGATCAGCGGCACAATCGCGCCGCCGAGGTTGATCGACATATTCCAGCAGCCCCACCAGAAGCCGCGCTCGTTGCGCGAATACCAGTGGGTCAGCAGCCGCGCGCAGGGCGGCCAGCCCCAGCCCTGAAAGAAGCCGTTCAGCGCCCAGACCGCCAGCAGCAGCGTCAGCGATTCGCCGAAGGCGAACGCCACGTTCAGCACTCCGGTGGCGAACAGGCCGATCCCCATAAACCCGCGCTGCCCATGGCCGTCGTGCCACAACCCGGCGGCGAATTTCGACAGGCCGTAGCTCAGATAAAACAGCGAGCCGAGCAGGCCGATGTCCCCTTTATCCAGCCCCAAATCCGTTTGCAGCGCCGGCAGCACGTAATTCACGCTTTTGCGCGTCAGGTAAAAGGCGGCGTACCCGATGACCATATACAGCAGCAGTCGCGGGCGCAGCGCGCGGTAACGATGATCGATTTCAGATGCCGAGCGTGCTTGCATAGCCGCCTCCCTGGTGCTGACTATAAGAAGGTGAAAGGGAAAGGGGATGAGAGAAAGTCCGGAGTGGCTAAGACTTTTTCCTAGTTAGTCGGCGGTTTGTTGCAAATTTGTGGGCAGGTTAACAATTACTCGGGTGCCGCACTGCGTTTCCAGCGTCAGTTCGCCGCCGAGCGCGCTGACCCGTTCGCGCATCCCCTGAATGCCGAAGCCGGGCACCTTGTCCGCACGGATGCCGATGCCGTTGTCCCGCACCTCGAGGTGCAAAAGCTCACCCTGTTGATGCAAGACGATGGCGACTTCGCTGGCTTCGGCGTGTTTGCACACGTTGTTGAGCAGCTCTTGCAACAGCCGGTAGAGGGTGAAGCGCACCGTCTCGCCGGCGGGCGTGTCGATGAGTCGGTAGTCGAAACGGCAACGGATGCCTCGTTCGCTGAAGGCGAATTCATTCAGCAGGTGGTGAAGCGCGTCTTTGAACGCCAGCTCGTCCAGCGCGGGCGGGCGAAGCTGGCGCAGCAGCTGGCGCGTGGAGTGATGAATGCGCCGGGCGAGATCGGCTATCTGGTTCGCGGCGGCCTGGGTTTGCGCCGGATCGCGCGCCCGCTTGACCAGCTGCGACTGAATTTGAATCGCGGTGATGTTCTGGCCGATTTCATCGTGCAACTCGCGCGCCAGGTTTTTCCGCGTGTCTTCTTCGGTGTGGATCAGTTTTTCGGTCAGCGCCCGCCGCGCCGCCAGCTCTTCTTCCAGCCGTCGGCGATAATGGTGCAGGTTTTGCGCCAGGTGTTGCTGGCGGCTGATGGCGATGCCCAGACCGATGCCGAGCAGCGCCTGCGTCGCCAGAAAGATTTCCAGCTCGACCAGATTGCCGAACCCCACGCCGACCTGCCGGGCGAGGGTGATCATCATGCTGCCGAGTAGGCCGGACAGTACGCCGCCCTGCCAACCGAACTTCCACGCCATCACCACGTTCGGCAGAAACACCACGATCAGCAGCAGGCGTTCGATTTCCGGCGACAGCACCATCTGGGTGCCGATGCCGATAACGAAAAACAGGCTGCACCAGATGATTAAGGAGGCGCGCAGCGGCGGGTTGGTGGTGTCCAGCCCCAGCAGGTGGTAACGGTGCTGCTGGCGCAGAAATTCAAAGATCAGGTAGACGAACGGGGTCAGCAAGACGCCGCCGGTAAACGACGCCAGGCCGAGCAGCATCGCCGGGCTGTGCGCGAAAGGCGCAAGCAGGGCGGTATTGAGCAACGAGGCGGCGGTCACGGCGGCCAGCAGCAGCGTCAGCCGCTGCCAGTAGAGCGGAAAACGGCGCCAGAACCGCTGCGCGAGCGCGGCCGGGAGCAGGGTGATGAACGGCGCGGCCAGCAGGCTGTAGCCGCTCAGCAGGCGTTCGCCGTGCAGCCAGAACAGCAGCAGCACCGGCGGTATCATCAGGGCGGGCCAATAGCGGCGCGCCAGCAGGATCAGCAGCGCGAGATAGACGCCGTGAGGCAGAAACAGCGCCGCCTGATTGCCGTTGTGGGTCAGGTAGAAACCGAGCGTCCACAGCATCAGCCAGCCGCTGCCCCAGGCCAACAGGATAAACAGCGAGATAACCCAGGGCCGGAAGCGGGGTGACATCAATGCCCCGCCAGCAGCTGATGGTCGAGGGCGAAATGCACCAGCTCGATGGTGCTGTTGCACTGCAGCTTGCCCAGGACGTTGGCGCGATGCACGTGCACCGTTTTATGGCTGAGATCGAGCTTGAACGCGATCTCCTTTACGCTGTCGCCTTTGACCAGCAGATCGAAGATCTCGCGCTCGCGCGGGGTCAACGCTTCCAGCGCCGTGGCCGGCTGCTCGCCGCCGCGCAGCGCCCGCAGCGCGTCGGCGCACAGGTAATGGCCGCCCATATCGACGGAGCGCACCGCCTGCACCAGTTCTTCCGGCCCGCAGCGTTTGGTCAGATAGCCGCTGGCGCCGGCATCCAGCGCGCTCTGCACGAAAGTCGGGGAGTCATAGATACTGAGGATGATCGCGCGGAACTGCGGCTTCTGCGCCCGCAGGCGTTTCAACAGGCTCAGGCCGTTTTCATCCGGCATGGCGATGTCCATCACCGCGACGCTGACGTCGTCGCGCAGCAATGCCGGCCAGGCTGCCGCCGCGCTGCTGTATTGCCCCACCACGTCGAGATCGTCTTCGAGGCTGAGCAATTGCGCAAAGCCGGAGCGCACCACCACATGGTCATCCACCAGTATCACACGGATCATTTTCGCACTCTGTTGCCGAATCATGACCCTATGATGCCTGCCGCCGCGGTGCTGGCAATCAGCCAAGCGCGGTTATGCAATCGATGTAACAGAATCGTAATAAAAGGGCGTTGCCGGCGCCGTCAACGATCCAAATCGATGGCGAAATGCTGCCACAGCGCGGCGCGGCGTTCCTCTTCCGAATGCAGCGTCGTTTCGTGGCGCTGGTGATCTTCGGTCACGATCAGCTTCATGTCGCTGAGGGTCACCCGGCCGTGTTCCGTCGGCCGTGAACACACCAGGCGTTGGGTGAAATGCGACTGCGGCGAGGTGCTGTGGAACCGGCACATCTCGTCGAACTCGTGCAACTCGCGCGGCTGAACGGTAAAGCGATACAGCGTTTTGGCATGCGAGCGTTGGTCGCCGTTGCGGCGCTCCAGCAGGTAATACTCGCCTTCCCGCTCCAGGTGGAAGGTGCCGCTGGCCTGCGGTTGCGGCTCGGCGGCGACGATCTTCAGCGGCGTCAGGAAGGAATCGCCGAAACCGACGTCCACCAGCCAGGCCTGCTCCGCCAGATCCACCCGCAGCGCCAGATGGTCGTAGGGCGGGCCGAAATGGCCGTCGCGCGCGCGGATCTCGCCGGAGATGAAGCTCACCTTGAAACCGATCTCCCGCAGCAGCAGGGCGAACAGCGTGTTCAGCTCATAACAGAAACCGCCGCGGTTACGCTCCACCACCTTGCTGAACAGCGCTTCGGGCGCCAACTGAATGCCCTGATGATAAATAATGCTCAGGTTCTCGAACGGTACGCTCAGCATGTGGCGATGGTGCAGCTGTTGCAACGTGGGGAGATCAGGGCGGGCGGCGCCGGCAAAGCCGATATGCTGCAGGTAGCGTTGGGTATCCACAGGGTGTCTCGCATGAGAAAAAGTAGGCATAAAATAGCGGGCTTTGCGGCGTTTGTGAGCGCATTACGTGCTGCGTTGTCGGCATAACTCATAACCAAATCGACTCAGATGTCAGCATGGCTGCCGTTACACTGAATCGATATGGATAAGGAGAAAGTATGGATTTAACCTTGAAAGCGCAGCGATTTGCCAATGACGCTCATCATGCCTGCAATCAGCGACGCAAGTTCACCGGGGAGCCGTATATCGTGCATCCTGCAGCGGTGGTGGATTTGCTGCAGCGGGCTAAGCCGACGCCAGAAATGGTCGCCGCTGCCTGGCTGCATGATACGGTAGAAGATACGGCGGTGACCCTGGCGGATATCCGGCGAGAATTCGGTCCGACGGTCGAGCGTTATGTGGAAATGTTGACCGACGTGCAGCCTCGCAGCTACGGCGGTGAGCGTCTGCACCGTAAAAATGCCAATCTGCGGCACAGCGCGCAGGCCTGTGCGGAAGCGCAGACCATCAAACTGTGCGACTTGATTGACAACAGCAAGAACATTACCGATTACGATGTCTCCTTTGCCCGTCACTATCTGGTGGAAATGGCGCGCTTATTGGCTGTTTTATCGGCGGGCGAGGCCGGCCTGTTGGCCTTGGCCCGCCGACAGTGTGCGGAAGCGGTCGAGCGCATCAACGATCGTCATGGAGACGACGGCTGGTTCGACGCGTTGTGGCGGAAGTATGAGGCCCATCTTAAGCTGGATGAGCTGAAAACTGGGTCAGCAGCAAAATAACAGGAATGGTGACCGCCGCCAGCAACGTTTGGATCGTGATGATACCGGCCGACAAGCGATGATCGCCGCCCAGCAGTCTCGCCATGATGTAGGCGGAAGGTGTACAGGGTAAGGCGTTAAACAGGACGATAGTCGCCAGCACCGGGCCGGAGATGCCCAGGGTGATGCCGATTCCCAGCGTCAACAGCGGTACCAGCAGTAACTTGACGAAGGACGATTGCAGTACGGGGCCCTGCGCCGTACGCGCCGCCTGTATATCCAGCCCTGCGCCGACCGCCAGCAACCCCAATGGTAGAGAGGCGCCGCCGAGAATGGTGAGAATGTTCTCCAGCGCCGCGCCAAGCGACCAGCCGCTGGCGTTGAAGGCCAGACCGGCCAAGACCGAAAGGATCACTGGGTTTTTCCCCAGCGCTTTGGCGATCTGTTTGCCGCCGGGGCGGGTACCCTGACCGTAATGCATCAGTATGACAATCGAGGCCACGTTCAACAGCGGGATGGCGACGGCGATGCTGATGGAGGTCACCGTCAGGCCGGTGTGGCCGAAAGTCGCCGCCGCTGCGGCAACCCCGATGTAGGTATTGGGGCGCAGAGCGCCCTGTATGACCGAAGAAAAAACCGGCCCGGGCTGTTTTAGCCAGATTCGCCAGAGGTACAACGACAAGGCGCCAATCAGGACAGCGCCCAGTACAGACAGGGCAATCGGCCGCACCGGAAACTGGCTGAGGTCGGCTTTGCCGACCTGGATAAACATCAGCGCCGGGAAGAGATAAAAGTAATTCAGCTTTTCGCAGGGCAGCCAGAAAGCCCGATCGATCAGGTTCTTGTGCCGTAGTGTGAATCCCATGGCGATTAAAAATATCACCGGGATCAGAGAAAAGAGAGTCGTCGTCATGGGGAGCCTATAAATAGCCTTTAGTGAGAACGACCACGCCATAGAAGGCAATAAAGCCGGTCACCATTTTTTCATAAACGGGAGCGCTGGCTCTCTTGAACAGCAGATTGCCGACGACCAGATACACCAGTAGAGCCAGCGGTGCCGCGGTGAAACCGTCGAGGCTCAGGGCTTGCCATTTAATGCTGGCCAGCGTGGCCAATTGAATTAAACCGAACATCAGGTAGTAACGGGAGACGGTGGTTCTTATCTCCAGTTTCTCGCGATGGCTGGCGGCAGCGTAGAGTGCCAGCAAGGCGCCACCCATGTTGGTGACGCCATGTATCAGACCCATGACTGCGACATAAGCGCGCTGATGTTTGCCGAGATAACGTTTCAATGTTTCTTGCAGTGACAGACGAAAGCGCATCAAGGCGGAAAACAGCAGGATGGCGCCCACCAGCAGATCGACATTCACTTTCACCGTCGAATGCAAGACCAGGCTCAGCGCCAGAATGACGAAAATGGCGCAAATCAGCATATTGACCTTTTCGCGAGCGGGAAAAGCAATGCGGCGGGCGCCAAGCGTCTGCGTCAGAGAGATCAGCACCGACGACGGCAGCAGCAGCCCAAGTACGGAGGAGAAATCAACGCCCAGCATTAATAGCGTCGGTGTACCGAACACCAAGATGCCCATGCCGAAAACCGATTGGATCACGGCAAATAGCGCAATCACCAGATAGAACAACGTATGATTATCCATCAGGCCACCTCTTCTTTCCGGTGAGGTTCCCGCGCCGCGTCAGATTGCAGGTAGGCATCGGCGCTGAGCGTGCGCAAGATATTCCCGCTGATATGCTGATTGTCTTGCTGGGCGCTGACCAGCAGCAAAACATCGTGCCGATTTATCAATCCATTGTCTGACAGGACATTCAGAGCCAAACGTTCGGTTTCCGGCTGTGTCAGATCGATCCGAGGCAATGTCAGGCCGGTGATGCCTGGCAGCATATTCCAGCTGCGCACCGTCGCCGCATCGTTGCCGAATGCGACGATCGGGATGCCGATGTTGGCCATGGCGGCGATGCGCACGCTGTAACCTGTGCGAGAAAACACCACCACCCGGGAGATCGGCAAGGCGCGGATAAGGGCGCCGACAGCCTGTCGAATATCGTCAACCTGCGCAGGGGGGGATGAGTGGGGCGCATGCGCTAAATGCTGTTCCGCCTGATGGGCTACGCTGGCGATACGGGCAACGGCCTCCAGAGGATAGCGGCCTACGGCGGTTTCACCGGAGAGCATCACCGCCGCGGCGCCATCCAGCACCGCGTTGGTGATGTCGCTGACCTCCGCTTTGGTTGGCAGCGGGTTCTCTATCATGCTGTGCAGCAATTCCGTCGCTACAATGGTGGGTTTGCCCGCATGGGAGGCGGCTAGGAGGATCTGTTTTTGGTAGAGAGAAACGCGGTCGATCGAGGTTTCTACCGCCAGATCGCCGCGATCGATCATGATAACGTCGGCGGCGGCGATGACTTCCTCCAGATGCTCTATGCCGCCGCTGTTTTCCACTTTCGCCACGATGCGGGGCGTATCGCCTCCGATCAGCGTTCTGATCGCGTTGATGTGTGCCGCGCTTTCGACGAAGCTTATGCCGATGTAGTCCACTTGATGTGCTTTGGCGAAGGCGATCATGTCGCGATCTTTCTCCGTTATCAGCGCCTGCCCGAGATCGATGCCAGGCACATTGATGCCTTTGCGGCTTTTCAGTTGGCCGTCCATGTCGGCCTGCAGGTGGATGTCCCGATCGACGATGTTAACGACCTGGAACGAGAGGGTGCCGTCATCGGCGAAAACCTTATCGCCCACCGTCAGCCGTTCATGCAACCGGCCGTACCCCACCGGGACTTTTTCCTCCCCGTTATGCGAGGTATCGGTCGTGAGGATCAGCGTTTGCCCTTTAGTGAATGAGGGTTCGTGTTTCAGTTGCAATGTGCGGATTTTTCTACCGGGAATGTCCAACAGCACCGGCGTATCCGGCAACGTTTTACGCAGCAGGGCGATGGTTTCCGCATGCCAGTCGAGCGTGTTGTGCGAACCGTTCAATCGGGCGACGGACATGCCGGCTTTTTCCAGCGCTGCCAACGTGTTGATGTGGCGAGAGGCGGGGCCGATGGTAGCGATAATGCGAGTCTTTGCCATGATAAATGCTCCGAAAAGTTAAGATGCATTTATCTATGACAGTTTTGTGACAGCGGGGAAAATAGGGGTTTAATCTAACTAATATATAAAAAGTTATAATGAGTTTTGGCGTCAGAGTGGGTGCGCCTTATACATTTAATGATGAAAATAAAATGGTTATACAATTTACTTCCATCGTATAGATAAAATATTGATAAGCATTACTCCTTTTATTTCTCGCCGTGTTGGGCATCACTGCTGCCGCAAACTGTCACTTGCCGGCGCTAGCCTGTTCCCCTGAGTTCAACGTTACAGGAGAACGGCTATGCAAGATTTCAAACATCGGGTGGCGCTGGTGACCGGCGCGTCCACCGGCATTGGCGAAGCGATCGCCGCCGAGCTGTTTCGGCGCGGAGCCACGGTGGTGGTGACCGGCCGCCACGCAGCGCCTCTCACCGCCGCCGCTGCGCGGCTCGATCCCGACGGCCGGCGGGTGATGACGTTACGGATGGACGTGCGCGATGCGCAGTCGGTACAGCAGGGTATTGAAGAGACCGTGCGGCGCTGCGGCGCGCTGCATCTGCTGGTCAACAACGCCGGGATCACCGGCCCGCACGAGGTGGATATCGATCGGTACGCGGTCGACGATTGGCATGAGGTGATCGCCACTTGCCTGAGCGGCACGTTTTTCGGCATGAAGTATGGCCTGCCGGCAATCGTCGCCGGCGGCGGCGGGGCGGTGGTGAACCTCTCTTCCGCCAACGGCGTGGTGGGCATTGCCGGGATCGCACCTTATACCGCCGCCAAGCATGGCGTGCTGGGCCTGACGCGCTCGGCGGCGCTGGAATTCGCCACGCGCGGCGTGCGCGTCAATGCCGTCGGGCCGGGCTATGTGGATACGCCGGCGATGGGGGAACTGCCGGCGTCGGCGCGGGCGCAGATGGCCGCTTCGCACCCGATGGGGAGGATGGCGACGCGGGAAGAGGTGGCGAAAACGGTGGCTTTCCTGCTTTCGGACGACAGCAGTTTCACCACCGGCGCGTTTTACAGCATCGACGGCGGTTATACCGCGCGCTGAGCCAGCGCCTGCACCCAACGGAGAAACGCCGCTGCGCCGGGTTTTTCCAGCGTGCGCGGCGGGTAAACCACGTAGTAGGGTTTGCTGAGCGGCAGCGCCGGTTCGGCCAGCGTGACCAGTTGGCCCTCCGCCAGTTCACGGGCGATCAGCCGCCGCTGGCCGAGCAGCACCCCGCGCCCTTGCACGGCGGCGTCGATGGCCAGTGACGTCAGGTTATAGGTCAGCCCGCGCCGCGGCGGCGGCGGCCGATCGGCGGCGGTGAACCACTCGTGCCAGCCCGGCAAAAACTGGCTCTCCTTGCCCCAGTCGACGTGGATCAGCGGCAGCTGCGTCCAGTCGCCGCGATCGCGCAGCGCCGGGCTGCATACCGGCTGCACCCGATCCTGAAACAGCCGCGCCTTTTCCAGCAGCGGGTAATCCTGATCGCCGAAGCACAGGGCGAAATCCGCCGCCGAATGGGCGAAATCGACCGCCGCATGGGTCGCGTGCAGCCGCAGATCGCCGTCGGGGCACTGCGCCAGCCAGTCGCCCAGCGCCGGGTTCAGCCATTTGGAGGCCAATGCCGGCAGGGTGAACACCGTCAGCGTCTGCTTGCCGCGCTGGCGTTCCACGTGCTGCTGCGCCACGCGCAGCGTTTCAAACGCCTCCTGCACGTAGGCCAGGTAGTCCGCGCCCTGCTCGGTCAGCGTGACGCCGCTTTTGGCGCGAATGAACAGCGTGATGCCCAGATGTTGTTCGAGCTGGCGGATCTGTTGGCTGACGGCGGCGGCGGTCAGCGCCAGCGCATCCGCCGCGCGGGCCAGGCTGCCGGTGCGAGCGGCGGTTTCGAACGCCAGAATGGCGCTCAGCTTGGGCAAGCGCGCACGGGACGGTGAGTGCATGAAAAGGGCTTATCGCTAAGAATTCGTTAGCTTATCCATAACGTATTTTTGTTATGGCGGCAATGCGGCATTCGCTACAGTGAGAGGCATCCGGCTTTCGCACACGAGGGGAACGTCATGCCGCCACTTGCCGATATTATCGATCTGTCCGCCCATCCCATCGACGACGCCGCGTTCCGCGCCCGTTGCCGGCAAACGCTGGCGCGCGCCGGCGCGCTGGTGCTGCCGGGATTTCTGCGCGCCGCCGCGCTGGCGACGATAAGGCTGGAGGGCGCCGAACAGCACCATGCGGCGTTTTATGCCACCAGCCAACACAACGTGTATCTGCGCCCGCAGGACGACGCGCTGCCGGCCGATCACGCGCGCAACCGGCTGGTGTCGTCGTCCAAGGGCTGCATTACCGACGAGGATATTCCGCTGCAGTCGCCGCTGCGCGCGCTGTACGACGCCCCGGCGTTTCGCGAGTTTCTCTGCGCGGTGTTGGATGAGGCGCAGCTGTATCCCTACGCCGATCGGCTGTCGTCGATCAACCTGCATTACGCCCACGCCGGTCAGGAGCTGGGCTGGCATTTTGACAACTCCTCGTTTGCCATCACGCTGCTGATCCAGAAACCGCAGGCGGGCGGCCGTTTCGAATACGTTGAGAACCTGCGCGACGCCGATCGCGGCGAGATGAACTATGCCGGGGTCACGCAGGTGCTGGACGGCGAGCGGGCGGTCAAACAGCTGGCGATCGAGGAGGGGGATTTAGTACTGTTTCGCGGGCGCAACGCCATGCACCGGGTGACGCCGACCGAAGGCGACACCACGCGCATGCTGGTGGTGCTGGCCTACAATGCGCAGCCGGATGTTATGCTGTCGGAAAGCGCCAGAATGACGTTTTACGGCCGGTTATAGCGGATAAAAAAAACCGCCCCGGAGGGCGGTTTGTCGATTCAGCGCGGGTTCTGCTCTTCGTGAGCCTGCTGCTCCAGCTTCACTTCCTGCGCGCGCTTGCGCAGGCCGAACCAGCCCAGCGTCAGCAGCACCGCCAGCACAGGAATGGTGGCGATGGTCCAGGTGCCGTTCGGGTAGTCGAACGCCATCATCACCACCACGATCAGCAGGAACGCCAGCGTCAGCCAGGAGGTGAACGGCGCGCCCGGCATTCTGAACGATACCGGCTGCGCACGGCCTTCGCGCACGGCTTTGCGCAGGCGCATCTGGCAAACGATGATAAACGCCCAGGAGGCGATGATGCCCAGTGAGGCGATGTTCAGCACGATCTCGAATACCCGCGACGGCACCAGGTAGTTGAGCACCACGCCGATCACGTAGATGCCGCAGGTAACCAGGATGCCGGCGTAAGGCACCTGCTGGCTGCTCATTTTAGCCATCAGCTTCGGCGCGGAGCCGCCCATCGCCAGCGAACGCAGGATGCGGCCGGTGGAATAGAGGCCGGAGTTGAGGCTGGACAGCGCGGCGGTCAACACCACGATGTTCATGATGGTGCCGATGTAAGGCACGCCCAGCTTGCTGAAGAAGGTGACAAACGGGCTTTGGCCGGCCTGATAGGCGTTCCACGGCAGCAGCAGCACCAGCAGCACCACGGAGCCGACGTAGAACAGACCGATGCGCCAGATCACGCTGTTGATCGCTTTGGGCATCATTTTAGCTGGATCTTTACACTCGCCGGCGGCGGTGCCGATAAGCTCGATGCCGGCGAAGGCGAAGATCACCCCTTGCACCAGCACCAGCGCCGGCAGCAGGCCGTGCGGGAACATGCCGCCGTTTTCGGTGATCAGGTGCATGCCGGTGGTGTGGCCGGCGACCGGGGTGCCGGTGCCGAGGAAGACGACGCCGACAATCAGGAACAGCGCGATGGCGACGACCTTGATCAGCGCGAACCAGAACTCCATTTCGGCGAACCACTTCACGCCGATCATGTTCATGGTGGCGACGATGCCGAGCGCGCCGAGGGCAAACAGCCACTGCGGCACGTCGGCGAAGGTGCCCCAGTAGTGCATGTACAGCGCCACGGCAGTGATGTCGACGATGCCGGTCATCGCCCAGTTGAGGAAATACATCCAGCCGGCGACGTAAGAGGCTTTCTCACCGAGGAATTCGCGGGCGTAAGAAACGAAGCTACCGCTGGAAGGGCGATGCAGCACCAGTTCGCCCAGCGCGCGCAGGATGAAGAAAGAGAAGATCCCGCACACCAGGTAGACCAGCGCCAGCGCCGGCCCGGCCAACTCGAGACGGCCGCCGGTA
Source organism: Serratia sp. EC4 (assembly GCF_059652115.1). Classification (NCBI taxonomy): domain Bacteria; kingdom Pseudomonadati; phylum Pseudomonadota; class Gammaproteobacteria; order Enterobacterales; family Yersiniaceae; genus Serratia; species Serratia sp. EC4. The sequence goes on from NZ_JBNIDE010000002.1 coordinate 434,598, forward strand.
CCGAGGAACAAGCCGGTACCGATGGAGCCGCCGATGGCGATCATTTGGATTTGCCGGTTGCCCATGCTTTTGTGATAACCGGATTCATGAGAGTCTAGCCAGCGTCTTCTGGCGGCGTGTTTGTCATCCGCCGACTTTTTTTGTGAGTGCATTATCCGTCCTGTTTACCTGTCTATGTTAACCCTGCTCTTAACGAGAGCAAACGATTGCTATGACCAATCGTCATGAGAATGAGGTCGTGGCATCATTCCGCTGTTTATTGTGTATACAGCCATCATTAAAATAACGGCGAAGCATGCTACCTTTTCTCCGTAATGGTGGCAAAAAATACTGCGCATAAAACGTGAACAATTGTGTTTATTTTTTAATCCAAATATAAAAGGATATATTATTCAAAAAGATGTGATGTTTTATCAAGACGGAAATATCGAAGAATAAAAAGTGATTAAAATCACAAAATAATAATTACCGTGCAAATTACAGGGTGTTGTTCTTATATTTCGCGGTGAGAATTAAGGGGGAAGGAAATGGCGACCCGCGCAGAAAATGGGATCAGCAGCGGGTCGGTGGGCGCGTAGCGAGTCTTAGGCCGATTCACCGGCCGGCAGGGCCGATGCGGGCAGGCCGAACAGCTTGTCGAACGCCCAGTTAAACAGGAAGGTGTAGCAAGGAATGATGACGATCAACGCCATATCCAGCAGCAGCGCCTGCCACAGCGTGATGCCCATCCACCAGGCGATCAGCGGGATCAGATACATCACCAGCGTCAGCTGAAAGCCGACGGCGTGCAAAATGCGGCGTTTGAGCGTGCGGGTGCGCGACACCTGGCGGCTTTCCCACCACTCGAATAAATAGTTGTAAATAAAGTTCCAGCTGACCGCAATGGTGGTGATCACCACCGCCAGCGGCCCGGTGCTGCTTGGCGCATGGCCTGACAACAGCGCCAGCCCCAGCGCCGAGATCGCCATGCCGATGATTTCATAAGCGGTGACATACACAAGTTTGCGTTTGACGCCTTGCATCGTTTTCTCCCGATCGGTTTTTAGTTGCCTCTGTGGCGACGGCGGCTAAGATAACGTCAATCACATTGATAGAAAAAGTTAGGAGCTGTCAGTTTTGTTGACAAGTTAAACAATGAATTTCTCCAGCGACAATATCGAACTGTTTTTGGCGGTGCTCGATCGCGGCTCGTTTTCCGCGGCCGCCCGCGCGCTGCGGCGCGTGCCGTCCGCCGTCAGCATGGCCATCGCCAACATGGAGGCGGAGCTCGGTTTTGCCTTGTTCGACCGTTCTCACCGCGAACCGACGCCGACCGCGCTGGCGCTGGCTCTGGCGCCGCACGCCCGCCTGATCGCCGGGCAGCTCAAGCAACTGCAGGTGCACGCCATCGAGCTATCCCAGGGGCTGGAGAGTCGACTTTCGATCGGCGTGGCGTCGGATATCAACGGCGCCGGCCTGCTGGCGGCGGTGAAAACGCTGTCGCAGCGTTATCCGCTGCTGAACATCGAAGTGCTCAGCGCGCCGCAGGACGACGTGCTGCATATGCTGCATCAGGAGCGCGTCGGCGTTTGTCTGGCGTTTGGCGGGCTGAACATCAACAGCGCAGAACAGTTCCACTTCGTCGGCGCGGAATCGCTGGTGGCGATGCTGTCGCCGCAGCACCCGGCGCTGGACGGCGCGGCGGGCGAGCTGTTTCTCGAGGATCTGGTCAACGTGCGGCAGATCATGGTGGCCAGCCGCGATCTGCCGATCGGCGATCTGCGCCCGCAGGTGGCGGAGGCGTATTGGCGCACCGACAGCTTGCCGATGGCGCTGAACATGGTGGAGGCGGGCCTGGGCTGGGGCAACTTCCCGCTGTCGCTGGCCGAGCCGCTGCTGGCGCAGGGGAGGCTGGTGCGGCTGAAATTCAAAAACACCAAGAACGAGCTGCGCTTGCCGATGCATTTGATCTGGCTGAAGAACCGCCCGCTGGACAAGGCGGCGCGCGAGCTGGTCGAGCTGATGCGCGCGGCGCCGCAGGAAAGCTGACGCCCGCTGCGTTTGCTTACTCCGGGTGGCGTTTACGCCACCAGAAACGCACCAGCAGGATGGCGGCGATCGCCAGCGCGACAAACAGCAGGCCGGAGAGCTTTTTGTCGAAGCCGGTAACGAAGCGTTCGATCGCCTGGCCGCCAAAATAGCCGAGCATGACGAAGATCGTCGCCCAGAGAATGGCGCCGAGGATATTGAGCGGCACGAAGCGCGACGGCGGCAGGCGGCTGGCGCCGATCAGCACCGGGCCGATGATGCGGAAACCGTACATGAAACGCACCCCGATAACGAACAGCATCGGGTGGCGGGCGATCAGCCTTCTGGCGCGCGCGATGCGCTTTTCCTGCCCCTTGAGCCGCGAGATGACGCGGCCTTCGAACCGGCGGCCGGCGAAGTACAGCAGCTGGTCTCCCATCATGCCGCCCAGCGCCACCACCGCGATCACCCACGGCCAGTGCAGTAAGCCTTCATGGGCGGCGATGCCGCCCAGCAGCGTGATGGTTTCCCCTTCCGCCAGGCAGCCGATAAACAACGCCCAGTAACCGTAGTCCGTAATGTAGTGGGCCAAATCGGTCATTCCTTGCTCCTTATGTGGCTGACGCATAAGGGTAAGTATACGCCCGATCGCTAGCCTTGGGCGATTTGGGCCACCAACGCTCTGCGCCGCGCCAGGCTTTCCGCCATTTGTGCCTGTACCCTGGCGTAAATGTGCGGTGGAGCCAGTTCCGGCGTGCCGCCCTCGAACGGCGGCGCCGGGGCGTATTCCAGATAAAGCTGGATCATTTGGGCGGTGTCTTCGCCGTGCAGTTCGGCGATCAGCGCCAGCGCAAAGTCGATGCCGGCGGTGACGCCGCCGCCGCTGATCACATTGCCGTCGCGTTCTACGCGAGCAGCGCTGGGTATGGCGCCGAACAGCTTCAGGCTGTCGCGCATCGACCAGTGGCAGGCGGCGCGTTTGCCCGCCAGCAGACCGGCGGCGGCCAGGATCAGCGAACCGGTGCATACCGAGGTCAGGTAGCGGGCATCGGCCCCCAGCCGCCGGATTTGCTGCATGAACGCTTTATCCTGCAGCGCCTGGGCGCAGCCGCTGCCGCCCGGCACGCACAGCACGTCGCAGCGCGCGATCTCCGGCAGCGGGCGCAACTGGGTGAAGTGCAAGCCTTCCGACTCGACATCCGCGCCGTCTACCGAGGCGACGATGATTTCCGCGCCCGGCATGCGGCGCAGGAACTGCAAGGGGCCAGTGAAGTCGAGTTGGGTGACGCCTTGATAGATGGGAAATACAATCACGAGTGGTTCAGACATGACATTCGCCTCATTTTTATCGTTGGACCTGGGCCATAATAGCCGCCCTGTGTTTGGCTGATATGACAGATAACCCTCAAAAAGCGCCATCATGAAAACGATCGGTTTTGTGGTTTTTCCCGGTTTCAACCTGCTGGACTTTGCCGGCCCGCTGGCGGCGTTCGATAACGTCAGTCAGTTTACCGATCCGCCGGCCTACCGCTGCGTGGCGATCTCGCCGCAGGGCGGCATGGTCGCCAGCTCGGCCGGGGTGGAAATCGCCACGCAACCGTGCGGCGACGAGCGTTTCGATACGTTGGTGGTGGCCGGCGGCAGCGGCAACGTGATGGCGGCGCAGTCACCGGCGCTGGCGGCGTTCCTGGCCAACCAAAGCCGACGAGCGCGGCGTATCGCCAGCGTGTGCACCGGGGCGTTTATTCTGGCGGCCTGCGGGCTGCTGGACGGCAAACGCGCCACCACCCACTGGTATCATGCGGCGCGGCTGCAGCAGAGTTATCCGCGCATTCGCGTCGACAGCAACCGCATTTTCATTCGCGATGGCGATATCTGGACGTCGGCCGGCATCAGCGCCGGCATCGATCTGGCGTTGGCGCTGATCGAGGACGATCTGGGCGCCACCCTGGCGGCGGCCGTGGCGCGGCAGCTGGTGGTCTATCACCGTCGTCCCGGCGGGCAGTCGCAGTATTCGCTGTTGCTGGCGTTGAACCCGTCGTCGGATCGCATGCGCGCTGCGCTGTCGTACGCGCGCGAACATTTGCACCTGCCGCTGTCGGTGGCGGATCTGGCCGACGCCGCCTGCCTGAGCGAGCGTCAGTTCGGCCGGCTGTTCCGCGCCGAAACCGGGCAGACGCCGGCCAAGGTGATCGAACAGCTGCGGGTGGAGGCGGCCAGGGTACGCATCGAAGAGAGCGCCGAGCCGCTGGAGGCGATCGCCCGTTCGGTGGGATTCAGCGATCCGGAGCGCATGAGGCGGGCGTTTATCCGCGTCTTTGGCCTGTCGCCGCAGGCGATCCGCCGGCTCGGCCGCGCGGGATAATTTTTTGCCACGCCTGGCGGCGGGGCACACCAGAGGAGCAACGGATGTATCAGGATTTTGAGAGCGAATTGAGCTGGGCGACGCGTCATATGACGCGCACCCGAGCCGCGGTGGCGGCGTTGCCGGACCTGCACGGGGTGCGGCTGGCGTGCAACATGCACCTGGATCTGAAAATGGCGCCGCTGGTGGCCGGCCTGCTGGACAAGGGCGCGGCGATCTTCCTGACCACCTGCAATCCCACTACGGTGCAGGACGATGTGGTGAGCTGGCTGGAGCGGCGAGGCGCGCAGGCCTATGCCTGGCGTGACATGAGCGCCGGCGAATGGTCGGAATCCTTCGACCGCGCGCTGGCCTGGCGGCCGACTCATTTGTGCGAAATGGGAGCGGATTTGACCACCCGTTTGCACCAATCGCCGAACGGCCCGCAGATCGTCGCCGGGCTGGAGGCCACCGGCTCGGGCATCAACCGGTTGAACGGCGTGGCGCCGCGCTACCCGATCTTCAACTGGGACGATCTGCCGGTGAAAGAGGGGCTGCACAATCGGCATATGGTTGGGCTGACCGCCTGGCACACTTTCTTCCAGACCACCCACTTGACGCTGCATGAAAAGCGCGTGCTGGTGATCGGTTACGGCCTGGTCGGGCAGGGGACGGCGGCCGCGGCCAGAGCCTACGGCGGCCAGGTGATGGTGGCGGAAATCGATCCGGCGCGCGCGCTGCAGGCGCGTTATGACGGCTGGCAGGTGGTGGATCTGGCGAGCGGGGTCGCGCAGGCGGACGTGATCGCCACCGCGACCGGCGCGAAAAACGTGCTTTCGGCGCAGCATCTGCAACAGGCGCAGGACGGCGTGTTTATCCTCAACGTCGGCCACGTGGCGGAAGAGATCGACGTCGGCTTCCTCAAGGGCCTGCAGCACCACGAGCCGATGCCTTATGTGAATGCTTACCAACTGAATGAAAAGACGGTCTATTTGCTGGCCAACGGGTCGATGTTCAACCTGACCGCCGGCTACGGCGACAGCCTCAACGCCTTCGACGTCACGCTGGCGGTGATGGCGGCCGGCATCGGCCATATCGTCGGCGCGGGAGCGCGGCAAACGCCGGGGCTGTACCTGCTGCCGCAGTCGGCCTGGCAGCCGGCGCTGTAACTTTTTCTACGCGGGCGTTCATCCCAGAGCGCCCGCGGGCTGCGTCGTTTTTCGGCCGACAGAATTTGTCACAAATCCGCCATACAATCCCAGTGCCAAGCGCTGAACCCTCACATATAATTCGCTGAGTTCAAGCCCCCATTTCAGAGTAATGCCTGTGAAAATACGTGTTTTGGTTCTGACCCTGCTCGCTTTGCAGGCGGGCGCAGGCTTTGCGCCGCGCGCGCTGGCCAGCGACAACGCCGCCGCCGTGCACGCCACCCAGCCTGAGCTGGCCTCCGGCAGCGCGATGGTCGTCGATATGCAAACCCATAAGGTGATGTATGCGCGCAACCCGGATGAAGTGGTGCCGATCGCCTCGATCACCAAGCTGATGACCGCCATGGTCACGTTGGACGCGCACCTGCCGCTCGATGAGATGCTGGCGGTGGACATCCGCCAGACGCCGGAGATGAAAGGGGTGTATTCACGGGTGCGGCTGAACAGCGAAATCAGCCGCAAGGATATGCTGCTGCTGGCGCTGATGTCGTCGGAAAACCGCGCGGCCGCCAGCCTGGCGCACCACTATCCGGGGGGCTACAACGCCTTCATCAAAGCGATGAACGCCAAGGCCAGGGCGCTTGGCATGACCAACACCCATTACGTGGAACCGACCGGGCTCTCTATTCATAACGTATCGACGGCGCGCGATCTGACCAAGCTGCTGATCGCCACCAAGCAATACCCGTTGATCGGCCAGCTCAGCACCACCACCGAGCGCATGGCCAGCTTCAAGGATCCGAACTACACGCTGCCGTTCCGCAACACCAACCATCTGGTGTACAACCCGAAGTGGAACATTCAGCTGACCAAGACCGGCTTCACCAACCAGGCGGGCCACTGCCTGGCGATGCGCACCGTGATCGGCAACCGCTCGGTGTCGCTGGTGGTGCTGGACGCCTTCGGCAAATATACCCACTTCGCCGACGCCAACCGGCTGCGCAGCTGGATTGAAACCGGCAAGGTGACGCCGATCCCGGCCGCCGCCCGTGACTATCGCCGCCAAAAAGACGCCCGTCTGGCGAAAAACGACAGCGAATAACCCGCCTGGCGGCCTGCCCGTTTGCTGCAGGCCGCTATCGGCCCTCGGGCCGCCTGATGACAAATCCCCGCTCGCGATCGCCGTCGAAACCCGCTTTGAGATAAAGCTGGTGCGCGCCGGTGCGTTGCTGTCCCGACAGCAGCATCACCTTGTAACAGCCTTTACGCCAGGCCAGCTGCAGCGTGTATTCAATCATGGCGAGCGCCACGCCGTGGCCGCGGTAGGGCTCCGCCGTCACCACGTGTTCGATGACGCCGAACGGTTGCGCCTGATGCGCCAGCCCCGGGATCAGCGCCAGCATGCAGGTGGCGATCGGCTGTTCCTCGTCCGCCGCCACCACCAGGCGGATCGCCGGATCGTCCAGCAGGCGTTGCAGGGTGCGGCGCGCGTCGTCGGCGCGCAGCGGCGCGTCCTGCGGGCGCAGCTCGCGATACAAGGCTAACAGGCCGTTGAGATCGTCCGGCTGCGCCAGGCGATGAATGATGCTCATGGTTGCTCCTTTCCGCCGCTTCAACGGTAATCCGCTATCCTCCATTAATACCACAACGTTTGCCGGAGGGGATGTTATGAGTCAGGTTTCGACCTTTGTCATGTTCCAGGGAGAGGCGCAGCAGGCGATCGATCTCTACAGCCAGGTGTTCGAGCGTTTTCGGCTCATGCAGGTGCAGCATTACGACCCGACGCCGGACGGCCGGCGGTTGATCAAGCATGCGTCCATCGATTTTGATCGGCAGAACCTGGTGTTTACCGATAGCCCGATCAGCCATGACTTCAGCTTCACCCCGGCGGTGTCGCTGTTCATCAACCTGCCTAACGAAGAAGCGTTGGAGCGGGCGTTCCACCGGCTGGCGGAGGGCGGCAAGGTGCTGATGCCGCTCGATGACTACGGCTTCAGCGCCCGTTTCGGTTGGCTCAACGATCGTTTCGGCCTTTCCTGGCAGCTCAATGTGCCGGCGGGCGATCTGCCCTGATACTAAGGGCTCAGCGTGTAAAAGGCATGGTAGTTCCTGCTGTTATTTCATATGCTTATCATCGTGAGGGCGGGGAATTTTGCCGTAGGAAATACCGACAACGTCATGGAAAGGTGCGCTTTGATTGATTTTGACCGCTATGTTGAGCAAGCGAAGTCTTACGGCGAGTGGCCGGGCGGGCATGCGGACATGCTGTCCGGTCGTATCGATGGGTTGAGCTATCGTCTGTATCGGCACACTGCCGAGAGTGAAGAAGTGATCGTGGTTTATCACGGCGGTGGGGTTAACAGCGCCGCCGGGTATGACGTTCTTGCGCGCCAGTTGGCCGCCGAGCCGACGCTCGCGGTGTGCCTGGTGGATATCCGCGGGCACGGCGATTCCGCGGGAGAGAGGGGAACGGTTGAGCGGCCTGAGCGTATTTGGCGCGATGTCGATGTCATCCTGGCGGAAATGCGCCGCCGTTTTCCGTTGGCGCGCAGGCACCTGCTGGGCCATTCCAGCGGCGCCGGGATGTTGCTCAACTATTTGACCCGCTATCCTGGCGAGCAGCAGGCGGACAGCCTGATCCTGCTGGCGCCCGAGCTGGGGCCATTTTCCGGGATGGCCCGCGATCTGGCGGCGACGGCCCGTTTTGCCCAGGTGCGCCAATGGCCGTTTGTCGCCAATGCGCTCAGCGGCGGGCGGTGGTTTGGGCACGCTCGGGCGGTCAGCCTGAATTTTCCCCCGGCGGTGCTGGCCGCCGCCCCCGATTTTGTCTGCCAATACAGCGTCAATATGGCTAATGCGTTGACGCCGCGCGCCCCGGCCAAGCAACTGGCGGCGTTGCGATTGCCGACCTTGCTGCTGGCGGCAGCGCAGGACGAGTTGTTCAGTGCGCAATCCTTGCAGCGCTTCGTCGAACGGCACGGCAACGTGCATGTTGCCTTTGGCTTGCTTGAGGGCAGTACGCATTTATCGTGCGTCTTTGATGCCCATCGTTTTGTCCTTCAACATATCACGCGTGCGTTCGCTATCGGATCCGATGAGGGGCTGGCGGGCGAGGGGGCTTAACGCCGGCGCCGGGCGGCAATCGCGCGCCCGGCATTTTCCGAGATCCTCCCATATCCTTTCATGATGCTTTACCGCTATGCTAAACATAGAATGGCCCGTGAATATGAAAAGGATGAATCATTTTGGCAGGAAGTAGCTTACTTACCCTCATCGACGACATCGCCTCGTTGCTGGACGACGTCTCTTTAATGAGCAAGATGGCGGCGAAAAAAACCGCCGGGGTGCTGGGGGACGATCTGGCGCTTAACGCGCAGCAGGTCACCGGCGTTAAAGCCGATCGCGAACTGCCCGTGGTGTGGAGCGTCGCCAAAGGCTCGTTGATCAACAAGGCGATCCTGGTGCCGCTGGCGCTGCTGATCAGCGCCTTCGCGCCCTGGGCGATTACGCCGCTGCTGATGGTGGGCGGCGCCTACCTGTGTTACGAAGGGTTCGAAAAGGTGTTTCACAGCCTGAGCCACGGCAAGACGGCGCAGGAGGAAAAATCGGACGGGCCCGGCGCCAATGAGGACGCCGCGGCCTATGAGAAGCGCAAGGTGAAAGGGGCGATACGCACCGATTTCGTGCTCTCCGCCGAGATTATCGCCATCACGCTGGGCACGGTCGCCGGCGCCACCTTCAGCCAGCAGGTGATCGTCTTGTGCGGCATCGCCGTCGTGATGACGCTCGGCGTGTACGGCATTGTCGCCGGCATCGTCAGGCTGGACGATCTGGGGCTGTATCTGAGCCGCAAAGGCAGCGCGTTGGCGCGCGCCATCGGCAGCGGCATCGTGCGCGCCGCGCCTTATCTGATGAAAACGCTGTCGATCGTCGGCACTGTCGCCATGTTTATGGTCGGCGGCGGGATTCTGACCCACGGTTTGCCGCCGGTGCATCACCTGTTCGAAGACTGGGCCTCGTACACCACCGTGGTGCCGACGTTTGGCCATCTTTTGCAGGGTGTGGTTCCGGCTCTGCTGAACGTGGCGTTCGGGCTGGTGGCCGGCGGCGTGGTGCTGGCGGCGGTGTCGGCGCTGGGCGCGGTACGCGCGCGTTTCAAGGCATGATGAAAAGTCTCGCCCCGGAAGGGGCGGGACGTATGAGATGGATTAAAAGATCAGTTTGAGAACGCCGGTAATCGTCAACAAACCCACGATAAAGATGATGGCGACTATCCACAGAATAATTTTCATTTGATTCTCCCTTACCGGTTACAGGTGGCGCGCGGTTGGCGCTAACTCAATGAAATCACTCTTCACTATAGACGCTAACTCCCTATCGTGCGTCGCCATGCCTTCAAGGATGCCGATTGTCGCCCGCGCCCAGCGCGCGCTGCATAATCTGCGTGTCGCGCCATTCCCCCAGCTTGAACCCTACCGCTTTTAACGTCCCTGCGCTGGTGAAGCCGAGTGACTGGTGCAGCGCCAGCGAGCCGCGGTTGGCGGCGGAATCGCCGACGATCGCCAGCATCTGGCGCCAGGGACCTTGCTCGCAGCGGGCGATCAGCGCGCTCAGCAGCGCCTTGCCGACGCCTTTGCCCTGTTGCCCTTCGGCGATATATACCGAGTCTTCCACGGTAAAGCGATAGGCCGGCCGGGGGCGATACGGCGTGGCATAGCAGTAGCCGACAATACGGCCTTCGCTTTTCGCCACCAGCCAGGGCAGCCCGGCTTCCCGCACTTTGCTCAGGCGCAACTGCATTTCCGTCAGCGTCGGCGGCTGTTCTTCAAACGAGGCCGCGCCGTACAGCACGTGGTGGGTGTAAATGCGCAGCACGGCGGCCATATCGTCCGGTGTGGCGTCAAGGAGGCTAAGTACGGGAGCGGAGAGCGTCATGGTAATGCCTGTTTACCTTGGAAATCAGCGGATAAACGCCATTATGCGCGCCGCTCGCCGCCGGGGTAAATCGGGTTTTCTTATGGTGAGATAAGAAAACCCGATGATGAGCGGGAAGGGGCTCTTTGCCTGTGATTACCAGCCTTTCACCGCGCCGCCGTTGAAGATCTTCTCGGCGGCCTTGGCCACTTCGTCCGACTCATAGGCCTTGATGAAGTTCTGCACGTTTGGCGCGTCCTTGTTGTCTTCGCGGGTGACGATGATGTTGGTGTACGGCGAGTCTTTATCCTCGATGAAGATGCCGTCTTTGGTCGGCGACAGGCCGGTCTGGTTGATGTAGGTGGTGCTGATGACGGCGACGGTGACTTTCGGATCGTCCAGCACGTGCGGCAGCTGCGCGCCTTCCAGCTCCATGATCTGATAACGATGCGGGTTGGCGCTGATGTCCAGGGCGGTAGGCAGCAACCCTTTGCCAGGCTTCAGGCTAATCAGCCCGGTTTTTTCCAGCAGCAGCAGGGCGCGCCCCAGGTTGGTCGGATCGAGCGGGATGGCGATCACCGCGCCGTCCGGCAACTCTTTCAGCGATTTTATCTTTTTGGAGTAGCCGGCCATCGGGAAGACGAAGGTATTGCCGACTGCCACCAGCTTATAGCCGTGATCTTTGTTTTGCTGTTCGAGGAACGGGCGGTGCTGAAACACGTTGGCGTCCAGTTCGCCTTTGTCGGTGGCGTCGTTCGGCAGCAGCGAACCGCTGAAGCCGACCAGCTCGACGTCCAGCCCGTATTTCTCTTTCGCCACCTGCCTGGCGACTTCCGCCACGTCCTGTTCCGCGCCGTTGATGACGCCGACTTTGATATGGTTTTGGTCGGTTTTTTGATCGCAGCCCTGCAGCGCCAATACGGCGGCGAAGGCCGCCGCCAGAGGGGTGATACGCCAGCGTAAGGTCATCGAAGTCTCCCTGAAAAGAACAATAAAATCAGTTGGTTTTTGTTCTTACAGCTAAGCCTGAACCGCCGATGAAGTCAAACGCTCGTTCAGCATAAACGGCTATAGCTTATAGCCGTTATGCGGCGGGGGATTATCGGCTGAGCGAGCGCAGCACCACGATGCCCGGCGTAGCCATCACGTAATCCATAAAGGGCGAATCGACCACCCGCATGTTGGCTTTGCGCGATGAGGCGTTGCGCAGCACCGGGCCGTTGTCGGTCATTACGAAGATGCCGGTATGGGTCACGTCCAGCCCGGCGAGGTTGGTGTAAATGCCGATGTAGTCGCCGGTACGCAGCTGGGCCAGCACCGTGTCGTCGACGTTGTCGCTGGGGATATAGGTCACGCTGCGTTGTACGTTGGGCAAACCGGGCAGGTAGCTGCCGCCGTCCGCCTTTTGATTGAGGGTTTTCACGAGGCTGACGGCGTGCGGGCTGAGCTGCGCGGTGATGTCTTCGGCCACCTTGTGCGGCCGCTGCGCCCAGTCGGTGAAGAAGTGTTTGCGCTGCGGGAAGGCTATCTTGCCGTCGACGTAGCGAATGTCCACCAGACGCTGAACGAACTCGGCCTCGCTGCGGGCGGTGCTGAGCGCTTCCACATAATCGATGTAGGTGAAGCAATCCAGCCCGCGGAAGTCGATCACCAGCAGCTCGGGCGTGCTCTGCGCACCGATCAGGCGGTTGGCGAGGTAGGGCGTGCCGAGGAATTCACGCGAAATCAAATCGACGCTGCGGCCATGCGGCTGCGCGGCAGGCCAACCGGCGCGCAGCGCGAGGATCTCACGCAGCTTGCTGCGGGTGCTGGCGTCCATCTCCGGCTGCGCGCCCGGCGGCGAAACGGTGACGCCGGTCGGCGGCGTTGCGGGGGCGACGGCGGCGGGGCGATCGGCGCATCCGCTCATGGCGATAGCTAACATCAGTAAAACAGCCTTGTTCTGGTTCATACGGCCCTCCCTGGGTGTCGCTGGCTTATCAGAGTAAGTGATAACAGTTCTCATCCGATGGTAGGGGTTAAAAAGTAAACATAGCCTCAATGACGTTCGATAAATCAGTAACCGATTTCGCTATTGAACGGCAAATACCAGAACAGCGCGATTTCGTGATCGGCGATCTCCGGCTCGGCGCGGTACAGCAAACGATCGATGCCGCCGAGAATAAATCCGTAATGCTGGTAGCAGCGGCAGGCCGCCAGATTGTTGTTCTGCGTTTCGAGCATCATACCTGAGGTTTCCTGCTGCCGCGCCCACTGTTTGGCGCAGTCCAGCAGCGCCCCGGCGATGCCCTGACGGCGCGCATGAGCGCTGACGGCGATCTCGTCGATCAGGGTGTAACCGTTCCAGTTTTTGCTCAGCGTAATATGGCCAACGGCGTCATTCTGGCGATACGCCAGGAAGGTCACGCTGTCTTCGTTGGCGAACGGCGCCAGCGGATACCGCTTGCGAAACGGCGCCACCGGGCGGGTTGGCCAGCTGTCGACCGGGCTGTCGAACTGCGGCAGAGCGTAACAGGCGATGGTGAAGCTGAAATCGCCGCGCGTCAGATAATCATCGGGCAGCGCCTCAATGGCCGCGATGCGGATGGCCGGGGTCATTACGGCAGCTCCCGCAGCAGGCGCGCCGGGTTGCCGGCATAAATCCCCTTGCGGGTGATGTCACGGGTCACCACCGCCCCGGCGCCGATCACCGCGTCGCTGCAGATCTCCACCGCCAGGATTGTGGCGCCGGAGCCGATGGATACCCGATCGCCGATGCAGGTGCGCCCCCAACTGGCCGGATCGGCGTTGGGCGCGCCGTCTTTGAACAGATCGTTGGCGAAGGTGACGCCGTGGCCGATAAAGCACGCTTCGCCGAGGGTGACGTATTCGCAGATAAAGCTGTGCGACTGAATTTTACTGCGCGCGCCGATGCTGACGTGGCGCTGGATCTCCACGAACGGGCCGACGAAGACATCGTCGCCGAGCCGGCAGCCGTACAGATTGCAGGGCTCGATTACGGTGACGTTGCGCCCGGCGTCGACGTCGACGATCCCCGCCTGGCGGGTGGTGATTACGGATGACATGACCTTCCTCGCAGCCTGGTTTTTATGGTGGGAGTATAAGACAAAGCGCTGCGGCGTTGCGCTTTCCGCACGTTTTTTCGCCGAAAGACTATAATTAGTACAGGGGAGAGAGCCCCGTGGCCGCAATCCTCGCACGGGTAGCAGTCCGTCGGAGGTGTGAAATTCGTTCGCCGATCGCGGCCTACGGCGAGATAGGAGGTGTCTCATGGTCAGTCATGTTTGGGGACTTCTGGCGCATCCCAGCGCCGAGTTCGAACAGATCAAAAGCGAGAATGAAAGCGTCTCGCACCTATACACCCATCACGTGTTGCTCTTGGCAGCCATCCCGGTGGTCTGCGCCTTTATCGGCACCACCCAGTTGGGCTGGCTCTCCGGCGAGGGGCATGCCATCAGGCTCGACATGTTTACCGCGTTTTATACCGCCGTGGCGTTCTACCTGCTGATGCTGGCGGGCGTAGCGGCCATGGGGAAAGTCATTCACTGGATGGCGCGGCGTTATGAATCGCGCCCCAGCCTGCACCGCTGCATGGTGTTCGCCGGCTATGTGGCGACCCCGATGTTCCTCAGCGGGATTGTGGCGCTCTATCCGGTCGTCTGGCTGTGTCTGTTTGTCGGCATTATCGGCCTGTGCTATTCGGGCTATCTGCTGAATCTGGGGATCCCGCACTTCCTGAATATCGACAGTAAGGAAGGGTTCATCTTCTCCAGCTCGACCTTCGCCATCGGCATTCTGTTGCTCGAGCTGCTGCTTGGGGTGACGGTGCTGCTGTGGGGGTACGGTTCCTGGTTGTTCTGAGTTAACGGTTGTTGTTGTCGCCCCCGCGCCGGTGGAACGGCGCGGGGGCTTTTGCTTTTATGCGCGGCGGAAAACCAGCATCACGCCGAGCACGATGCCCGCCATCCCCAACAGGCTCAGCGCGGCCAGCGCGTGGCCGAGCAGCAGGTAATCCAGCAGGGCGGTGACCGCCGGGATCAGGTAGAACAGGCTGGTGACCTGCACCAGATTGCCGCGCTGGATCAGGCGATACAGCAAGAAGGTCGCCAGCACTGAGATCACCACCGCCATCCACAGCAGCGGCAGCACGAACTCAGGCCGCCAGTCGACCCGCAGCGGCTCAAACGGCAGCGCCAACGCACACATCAACAGCCCGATGGCATACTGCAGCGGCAAGACCGCCAGCGGCGGCTGCGTCATGCCCTTTTGCAGCAGGGTGCCGGCGGTCATGCTCCCCAATGCGATAAAGGCGAACAGCATGCCGCTCGGCGAGAAATGAGCCACCATCAGGCTTTGGTACACCACCAGCGTCAACCCGGCCATCGCCAGCGCCAGCCCGAATGCGCGCAGCCCGGCGCAGCGCCGTTCGGTGATGAACTGGGTGAGGATCGGCTGTACGCCGAGCAACGTGGCCAGCACGCCGGGCGTAATGCCCTGTTCCAACGCCAGCAGATAGCAGATCTGATAGCTGCCGATCATCAACACGCCAATCAGCGCGACGCGCCGGCGGGTGCCGGGGGTGGGCAGGCACTGGCGCCGCCACAGGCCGATGGCCAACAGTACCGCCAGCGCGATGGCGCAGCGGAAGAACAGAAAAGCGAAAGCGGAGGCGTGCTCCAATCCCCAACGGGAGAAGATCGCGCCGCTGCTCCAGAGCAGGACGAACAGCGTAGCCAGGCCGGCATTGGCCCAGAGAGAAGGGAATCGCATATCAATTTCACCTGTCGTGAAAATTACAGGCTCCGGCGCGCGCGGCGGTCTACGCCTGAACGCAACAGATCAATAAGCCGGAGGTAAAAAGTCGGTGTGGCTTAACGCGCAACCACAATGCGTGGCGGGTAAGCGGCAACCGCTGAAACGACAGAGGAAACGGCGGGTGGGGCGGAGGAAGCACACAGCAAAACGACGGCCGAAGCGGTCGCGTTTGTCGGATCTGTGCTGTGCGCCAACGGAGTCATAGGGGTTCCTGCAAACCGGAAATAAAACTAATCGCTTCAAACATAACCAAGTTCAGCGGGGCGTGCAATCGGAAATCACAATGATTTAAATGATAATGAAAATCATTATCATTAATTAAAAGGTGTGCTATGTTGCTTTTGCCGCGCAGTGTTGACGCAGGGGTGCGGCTTGCTCCCAGTCTCGCGGCACGCAGCGCGTGCGGCAAAAGAGGTTGCGATTCGCTTTTGCAGAAGGCGCGGAATCGTGGTAAAAATATTGATATGTTATAATATAACAATTGACGCATAATGAATTCAGTTCACGACATCCTCCGCGTTGATGGAGTTAGCCTGACCGGCCACGGCGGGGCATTGATACTCGACACCATCCATTTCGCGCTCCGCGCCGGTGAGAAGCTGGCGGTGATCGGCCCCAACGGCAGCGGCAAGTCCAGCCTGTTGCGCACCCTGATCGGCGAAACGCGGCCGGACAGCGGCGGCATTTACTGGCGGGGGCGTGCCTTTTCCACGTGGCCGGCGGCGGAGCGCGCCAGAAGCATCGCCTTTCTGGCGCAAAACGATCTGCCGGATTTGCGGCTGTCGGTCGAGGATTATGTGGCGTTGGGCCGTTTACCGCATGGCGAACGCTCTGCGACGGGAAAGCGCATCGTTGACGAGGCCATCAGGGAAACCGGGCTGGCGCCGCTCAGACACCATCCGTTGGGGCGGCTCTCGGGCGGCCAGCGTCAGCGCGCCGCGCTGGCTCGGGCGTTGGCGCAGTCTCCCGACCTGTTGTTGCTGGATGAACCGACCAATCACCTCGATCCGCCCGGGCGCTCGGCGCTGCTGTCGCTAGTGAAGAATAAAGACATCGCCGTGATTGCGGTGCTGCACGATCTGCCCGTGGCGGAGGCGTTTGCCGATCGGATCCTGGTGCTCAACGAAAGCCGCCAGGTGGCCTGTGGCACGCCCGAGGCGGTGTTGCAGACCCCGGTGATTTTGCCGGTGTTCGGCATGAACAGCTTCAAGGTGGCGCACCCCGTCAGCGGGAAAACGCTGCGTATTTTTGACGTTCCCCATTGCGCTTGATAAACCAGAGAGAAACATGAACACACGCGTATTCCCCCTGCTCCTGCTGCTGGCCGGCGGGGCGGCGGCGGCCGAAAAATTTCCCGTCACCGTAGAAAGCTGCGGTACGCCGGTCACCTTCAACCAGGCGCCGCAACGCGCCGTCATCAACGACATCAACATGGCCGAGATGGCCTTTGCGCTCCATCTGCAGGATCGCATTGTCGGGCTGACCGGCATCACCGGCTGGTACAAACTGACGCCCGATTTCAAGGCCGCGATGGGCGCCATTCCCGAACTGGCGCCGAAATATCCCGCTCTGGAAACGCTGCTGGCGGCACAGCCGGACTTCTTCTTCGCCGGCTGGAATTACGGCATGAAGATCGGCGGCGACGTCACGCCGGAGAAGCTCGCCCCGTTCGGCATCAAAACGCTGGTGCTGAGC
Source organism: Serratia sp. EC4 (assembly GCF_059652115.1). Classification (NCBI taxonomy): domain Bacteria; kingdom Pseudomonadati; phylum Pseudomonadota; class Gammaproteobacteria; order Enterobacterales; family Yersiniaceae; genus Serratia; species Serratia sp. EC4. The sequence continues at coordinate 451,521 of NZ_JBNIDE010000002.1, forward strand.
GAGAGCTGCGTACAGGCCGGCGGGCGGCCGCAGAAGGCCGATATGAACCTGCTGTATGACGATGAGCTGAAGCTCGGCAAGATTTTCGGCAAGCCGCAAGAGGCCGCCGCGCTGGTTGAAGGCTGGCGGCGGCGGTTGGCTGCGCTTCCCGCCAGACCGGCGGGCCAGCCGCCGCTCAAGGTGTTCGTCTATGACTCGGGGGAGGAGAAGCCTTTCACCAGCGGCAAATACGCCATGCCGACGGCGATCATCGAAGCGGCGGGCGGCCGCAACGTGATGGACGATTTGCCGGCGAGCTGGACGACGGCGTCCTGGGAGGCGGTGGCGGCGGCCGAGCCCGACTTCATTATTCTGCTGGATTATCAGACCGGGTCAGGCGCCGATGCGCTGCGGCGCTTCCTCGAGTCTCACCCGTTGATGAAGTTGACGCCCGCGGTACGGCACCATCGTTATCTGAAACTGCAGTATGCGGAGTTGACGCCGGGGCCGGCCAACATCGGCGCGGTGGAAAAGCTGGCGCGGGCGCTGTACGCGCCGGCGGCTGAATGAACTCGCCGATCCGGCGGTTTATGCTGCTCGCGCCGCTGGCGCTGTCAGTGTTGTGCGGGCTAATGATCTGGAGCCTGCAGCTGGGCAGCGTCGCGCTGTCATGGCGGCAGACGATGGCGGCATTGGGGCTTTCATCGGCGCCCCTATCCGGCATGCTGGATACCATCGTCGTGCAACTGCGGGTGCCCAGAGCCTTATTGGCGGCCTTGACCGGCGCCGGGCTGGCGATGACCGGCGCGCTGCTGCAGACCACCACCCGCAATGAGCTGGCCGATCCTTTTTTGTTTGGGCTCTCCTCCGGCGCCTCCGCCGGCGCGGTGCTGGTCATCACGCGTTTCGGCGATGCGCTGGGCGCGCTGACGCTGCCGCTGTCCGCTTTCGCCGGCGGCATTTTGTCCGCGATGGCGGTGATGATCCTGTTTCGCGTCAGCCGGGTCAGGCGCGCCGAGCAGCTGATCGTCTGCGGCCTGGCGGTCTCGTTTTTGTTCAGCGCGCTCACCAGCTACCTGGTGTTTTCCGGCGATCAGCGGGCGGCCGGTTCGGTGTTGTTCTGGTCGCTGGGCGGGTTGGGGTTGGCGCGTTGGGATAATCTGTTCATTCCGTTGGTGAGTTTCGCGCTGCTGGCCGGGTTTACGGCGCTGCGTTGGCGGGCGCTGGACGCGCTGCTGGCGGGCGAGCACACCGCCCATTCGATGGGGGTCAATGTGGCGCGCCTGCGCACCGAGACCTTTCTGTGCTGCGCATTGTCTACGGCGTTTCTCGTGTCGCTGACGGGCGTCATAGGGTTTGTCGGGCTGATGGTGCCCTATCTGGCCCGGCGCCTGGTGGGCGTGCGCCACCGTTTGGCCGTGCCGATGTGCGGCCTGCTGGGGGCGATGCTGCTGACCGGCGGCGACATGCTCAGCCGCAGCCTGATCCCCAATCAGGAGCTGCCCATCGGCATCATTACGGCCGGGCTGGGGGGCGCGTTCATCGTCTCCTTGCTGCTGCGCGCGGAACGATGAACGTCAATAGAGTTCCAGGTGCAGGCGCTGCTGCTCAATCAGCGTCTGCCACAGGTTTTCCGCCCCGCAGGCTTGCTCCAGCGCCGTCGCCACGGCATGTTCCAGATACTGACGATTGCCGCACAGGTAGACATGCGCGCCCCGCCGCAGCAGGCCGCTGACGACATCGGCGCGATCGTCGATGGCGTGTTGCACGTAATACTTGTCGGCGGCGTCGCGCGAGAATGCCGTGATGAGCCGTGTGAGTACGCCCGTCGCGTTCAGCGTGACCAACTCCTCGCCATAAAGGAAGTCTTCACCGCGCCTTTTCTCACCGAAGATCAGGACGGTTTCACGCCGTTCGCCCTGGGCGGCCATTTCGCGCAGTAAGCCAATCAACGGTGCGATGCCAGTACCGGTACCGATAAGCAGCACCGGCAAGGCGGTGTCGCGCGGCAGGTAAAAGCCGGGGTTGGCGCGGCAGAAAAGGCGGAAAGGACCGGGGTGCTTGAGCAGCCAGCCGGTTGCCGTGCCGCGCCGGGTGCGGCCGTCGCGTTCATATCGTACGTCGCGCACGCACAGGTCGAGGCTCTCTGCCCGCGTTGCCGAAGCGATGGAGTAGGCGCGCGGCAGGCAAACGGGCAGCAGCGCCAACAGGTTCTCCAGCGTGATCGTGTGCGGCGGGCAAAAATCGTGCAGTACGTCCAGCAGATCGGCGCCGTACAGATAGCTCTCCAGGGCTTTGCGCTGACGGATCTTCAGCAAGCCTTTGAGCTCTTCGCTGTCGGCCAACTGCGCCAGTTCGCGCAGCGTCGTTTTGCTGAGCTGGCGCAGCTCCCGGCGCCGCAGCGCGTCGACGGCCTCCGGCCTGCCGAGCCAGTCTGCCAGCCGGGTCAATAATCCTTCGTCGTTCTCCGGCAACAGATAGACGGTATCTCCCGCCCGGTAAACGATGCCGCTGCCGGCGATATTCAACCGCAGATGCCAGGCTTGCGGCGTGCGAGCGCTGAGCGGCCGCCGTTCGAGGAGGGCGGCGCTGAACGCATGGTCTTCGCCGTAGGCGGTCACGCGCAGATGCAAATCGCGGCCGGCCTGGGCATCGCCGGCCAGCACCTTCTCCAGCGTCGTCAGCCAGGTGGTGAAGAACGGTTCGAAGTTAACGTCGGCGTCGACGCGATTGATGATGGCGCGGGCGCCGTATTGCTTCAGGCGCGCATCCAGCGCCTGCGTGAAGCCGCAGAAATGCGGGTACGCGGTGTCGCCGAGACCGAAGATGGCGTAGCGCAACCGGTGGCGATCCGGCCATTGCGCCAGCGCGTCGGAAAAACGCTCGGCGTTGGCGGGCGGCTCGCCGTCGCCAAATGAACTGGAGACGATCAGCAGGGCGTCACGCTCGCCTACATCGGCGGGCTGGATGGCGTTGAGTTCTTTCACGACGGGGCGGTAGGGTTGCAGGCTGCTTTGCTCGCCCAGGCGCATCGCCAGCGCCCGGGCGTTGCCCGACTCCGAACCGTAACCAATCAGGATGCGTTCGATGATGTCGGCCATAGCGGTTACTTGTCGTAGTGGTTGTCGAACTGTTCTTTGGCGAATTCCACCGATTCGAAGTCGGTCATCAGATCGTTGATCACGCGGCGGATGCTGATATAGGCCTCGATATTGCCCTGGGCGTCATACAGCGGCTGCACCGTGGTGTCGACCACGTACAGCACGCCGCCCTTGCCGACGTTCGGAATGATGCCGGTCCAGATGCCGCCCGCCTTGATAGTGTCCCACATCGCTTTGTAAACGGCTTTCGGCACGGAAGGGTGGCGCACGATGCTGTGGGGCTGGCCCACCAGCTCTTCCCGGGAAAAGCCGGTCAGCTGACAAAAAAGATCGTTGACGTAGGTGATGGTGCCCTGCAGATCGGTGGTGGAGATCACCATTACTTTATCGAGCGCGGCCAGCAGCTGGGCGGAATCGAGGGTTTGACTCATGGTAGGTTCCTTCTCATTAACTTCGCGGTGAATGCCACGGCGGATGTCATGTATCCGTCATGACAGCTTTGTAATTGATTCTCATTTGCGATGATAGAGTGAATGGTAATCGGGAACTTTATAAGTTGCAATAAAAATGCATCTTTAAAGGCGCAGAAAGATCGCGATGAGGCCGGTAGGGCAGAGGAGGCCCGCGCCGGGTGCGGCGGCGGGCTAATTGAGCGGTCTTAGCGGGGGTCTTCGGCCCAGCCTTTGCGTTTGCTGGTTTTGCCGATGCCGGGGTTGAAGCTGTTGGTCGGATCGGCGGTGCGGTAGAACGCCTGCAGATCCGGTTTGGCGTGATAGAGGTGGCCGACGTTATGCTCCGCCGGGTACTCGGCGCCGCGCCGGTTGAGGATCTCGAGCATCTTTTCTTTCAGCGCATGGCTGTCCACGCCTTTTTTCACCACGTAGTCCTGGTGGAAGACGTGGCACATAAAGTGGCCGTAATACAGTTTATGCACCAACTGACTGTCGATTTCCGGCGGCAGCGTTTCGAACCAGTCGGTGTCGTTGCGGCGCAGGGCGATGTCCAGCGCCAGAATATCCTCCACCTTGTCGGCGTGCACCGCGTGGTAGCGCACGGCGGCGCCGGCGGCGGCGAAGCGGTGCAGAAAAGCCTTTTTGCCCTCGTCAGGCGTGCAGGCGAAGAAGGCGCCTTCGGCCTGGGCGAAATAGTCGGTCAGGTAGCGCTGGGCCTCTTCCACGCCGGGGCCGGCCATCTTCAGCAGCAGATGGTGTTCGAAACGTTCGCGGTATTCCTTCATGCGTTTCGGCAGGTGGCTCGGCGCCAGATGGCTCAGGCCCTGCATCAGCCGATCGGTCAGGTTGTGCGGCAGCAGCGGCAGCTTGTTGAGGCTGGCGTCCATGCGGCCCTTCAGAGTGAAGAAGCGCGGCATCTGATCGGTGCCGAGCTTGTCGATCATCATGAAGGTATCTTTGCCGTACACCTCGGCGATGTCGAAGATATCGCGGTGCATGTATTCACCGGCCACCGGCAGGTTTTCGAATTTGCTCAGCATGTGGCGGCGCAGTTCGGTCAGCACCGCGGTGTCGTTGGTGCCGATATAGAACACCTGCTCTTTGCCCTCTTTCTCGAAGGTGTCGAGTCGCACCGCGAACACCGCCAGTTTGCCGGCGCAGCCGGAGGCTTCGTACAGGCGGCGTTTGTCGGCGTTGAAGCGGGAAGGGGTGTCGGCATCGACGTCGCGCACCCGGCTGGCGTATTCGTTATCCGAGGCGCGCAGCTCACCGTATTCGACGTCCTCCGGGCGATAGTCGCCTTTTTCCAGCCGGGTGAGGATCTCTTCCGGCGTGTCGCCGAGGCGGATGCCCAGATGGTTCACCAGGCGCAGCTGGCCGTCTTCCCCTAACTGGGCGTACAGCGCCATTTCGGTATAGGCTGGGCCGCGTTTCACCAGCGAGCCGCCGGAGTTGTTGCATACGCCGCCGATCACCGAGGCGCCGATGCAGGAGGAGCCGATCACCGAATGCGGTTCGCGGCCGTAGGGTTTGAGCAATTTCTCGAGGTGGTGCAGGGTGCTGCCGGGGAAGCCGACCACCTGCTTGCCGTTGTCCAGCACCTGAATATGATCGAGGCGCAGGGTGCTGACGATGACGATATCGCGATCATAGTCGTTGCCGCTGGGGGTTGAGCCCTCGGTCAGGCCGGTGTTGGCGGCTTGCATGATGACGATTTTGTCGGCGGCCACGCAGGCCTGCAGAATGCGCCACAGCTGCAGCAGGCTGGTAGGGAATACCACCGCCAGCGCCTGGCCTTCGCCGGAGCGGAACCCCTTGCGATAACGCTCGGTGTTGCGATCGCCGGTCAACAGCTGCGGGCCGCCGACGATGTCCTTGAGCTGATTGATAAACGTCTGATTGCCTGACTGCATGCTGCCTGTCTCCCTGTCATCTCCGTCGCTTTAACCGCGGCGCCGGGGTGCCGCGCAACAAGCTAAGAGGTTATTAATTAAATAACTTATTAAGCCATCAGCTTGGTAGGCTAATGGCTTGCGGGTTTAGTAGCGCTCGACGTAACCGGCTCGGCGCTCTTCGTCGCGCAGCGTCAGGATCTCCACGCCGTCGGCGGTGACCGCCACGGTGTGTTCCCACTGCGCCGACAGTTTTTTGTCGCGCGTCACCACCGTCCAGCCGTCCTTCTTCTGTTTGATGCGGCGGTCGCCCTGGTTGATCATCGGCTCGATGGTGAACACCATGCCTTCCTGCAACGCCATGCCGCTGCCGGCTTGACCGTAGTGCAGCACCGCCGGCTCTTCGTGCATGTCGCGGCCGATGCCGTGGCCGCAATATTCCCGCACGATGCTGTAGCCGGCCTGTTCGGCGTGCCGCTGGATGGCGTGGCCGATATCCCCCAGAGTGGCGCCCGGTTTGACCGCGCGAATGCCCTGCCACATCGATTCGTAGACGTTGTTCACCAACCGTTTGGCCAGCGGCGTCACCTGGCCGATGCAGTACATCTTGCTGGAGTCGGCGATATAGCCGCCGTTTTCCAGCGTAATATCCACGTTGACGATCATGCCGGAACGCAGGATTTTGCTGGCCGACGGCACCCCGTGGCACACCACATCGTCCACGGAGGTATTGAGCACATAGGGGAAATCATACTGCCCCTTGCTGGCCGGGCGCGACTTCAGTTCTTCGACGATAAACGCCTCGGCGCGGTCGTTGATCTCCATGGTGGAGATGCCTTCGACGATGACCTCATCGAGCATAGCAAACACTTTGGCCAGCAGAGCGCCGGAATGGCGCATTTTGGCAATCTCTTCCGGCGTTTTAATCACAATCTGTTTCACCCGACAATCTCCTTCAGCGTCAGCGCATTATCTTTCATCATTTTTTTTACCAGCTGCGGATAGGTCAGTTCCGGATGGAACTCCGCCAGCATGCCTATCCTGATCCAGTACTCGGCCTGCGCATTGATCGAACGCGTCATGGTCAGGCTGGCGAGGCGCAGATCGTCATGCAGCGCGTCCGAAATTTTTACGATGCCCATTGGCGTCTCCATAAATGAACAATATACGAAGTGTATACGTTTTGGATGGTCGCGATGTGGCATTCTGTGGCGTAAGAAGATTCTGGCAACAACGATTGCCGCCGCCAGGCAATGCGTTTATTGTGATGAACGACTTTTTTGCCATGATTTTTCAGAAGGATTTAAGGCGTGACTAAACTACGTGTTGGGGTGATTTTTGGCGGTAAATCGGCGGAGCATGAGGTGTCGCTGCAGTCGGCCAAAAACATTGTGGATGCAATCGACAAAGAGAAGTTTGACGTCACGCTGCTGGGGATCGACAAACAGGGGCAGTGGCACATCAACGACGCCTCCAATTACCTGCTCAACGCCGAGAATCCGGCGTTGATCGCGCTGAACCGCTCGAACAAGAACGTGGCGCTGATCCCGGGCCAGGAAAAACAGCAGCTGATCGAAGCGGGCAGCGCCGGCGCGCTGGGCCAGCTCGACGTCATTTTCCCGATCGTGCACGGCACGCTGGGGGAGGACGGCTCGCTGCAGGGGCTGCTGCGCATGGCCAATATGCCGTTCGTCGGCGCCGGCGTGCTCGGCTCGGCGGTCAGCATGGATAAAGACGTGACCAAGCGCCTGCTGCGCGACGCCGGGCTGGCGGTGGCGCCGTTCGTCACCCTGACGCGCGCCAACCGCGCCGGCTTCACGTTTGAGCAACTGAGCGAGCGCCTCGGCCTGCCGCTGTTCGTCAAGCCGGCCAACCAGGGCTCGTCGGTCGGGGTCAGCAAGGTGGAAAACCGCGCCGAGTTTGACGCGGCGGTGGCACTGGCCTTCAGTTTCGATCACAAGGTGCTGGTGGAGTCGGCGATCGTCGGCCGCGAGATCGAGTGCGCGGTGCTGGGGAACGACGATCCGCAGGCCAGCGTGTGCGGCGAGATCGTGCTGAGCGACGCCTTCTACTCCTACGACACCAAATACATCAATGAGCAGGGCGCTCAGGTGGTGGTGCCGGCGGCGATCGCGCCGGAAGTGAGCGACCACATCCGCGAGGTGGCGCTGAAGGCGTTCCGCGCGCTGGAGTGCTTCGGGCTGGCGCGGGTGGATGTGTTCCTGACGCCGGACAACCAGGTGGTGATCAACGAGATCAACACGCTGCCGGGCTTCACCAACATCAGCATGTATCCCAAGCTGTGGGCCGCCAGCGGCGTCAGCTACCAGGCGCTGATCACGCGCCTGATCGAATTGGCGCTGGAGCGCCACCAGCAGGATCGCGCGCTGAACAGTTCGGTGTTCGATCGCTAAACGCGGCAGGGGGCGGCGGTGCCGCCCCCGTCCATCACTTCACCGTCACGTCGATATCGCCGAAATACTTCTTCGACAGCGCCGCCACCGTGCCTTGCTGCTTCACTTTGGCGATGGCGGCATCCAGTTTCTTCTTCAGCGCCTCATCCCCTTTACGCAGGCCGAAGGCAATGCCTTCACCGAGGATTTTGTCGTCGCGCACCGCCTCGCCGACGAAGGCGAAGCCTTTGCCGTCCGGCTGTGACAGGAAGCCGCTTTGCCCCGAGGGCGCCATCACCAGCGTGGCGTCGAGCCGACCGGCCGCCAGATCGAGATACACCTGATTCTGATCCTGGTAAGACACCACATCCACGCCCGCCGGCGCCCAATGGGTTTTGGCGTAAATCTCCTGAATCGAGCCTTGCAGCACGCCCACGTGTTTGCCCGCCAGCGCGTTGGCGTCCGGCAGCAGGCCGCTGCCGGCTTTGGCGATCAGGCGGTTCGGCACCTGATAGATGGCGTCGGTAAAGGCGATCGCCTGGCGCCGCTGTTCGGTCACGTTCATCGCCGAGTTGATGGCGTCGAACTTGCGCGCCTGCAGCGCTGGGATCAGGCTGTCGAACGAGGTTTCCACCCAGCTGCATTGCAACTGCGCGGCGGCGCACACCGCGTCGCCCAACTCGATGTCGAACCCTTCCAGTTTGCCGCTGGCGGATTTGGATTCGAACGGCGGATACAGCGCTTCCAGACCGAAGCGCAGGCTGTTTTCCGCCGCCAGAGAAGAGCCGGCGGCCAGCAGGCATCCGGCGGCGAACAGCGTTTTCAAAGCTTTCATAGGCAGTGCCCCTTTCCCATGGTCGGACAAAAAATTACACCTGGCTCAGGCGGCGCGCGCCTTCCAGCAGGGTCTCGTTATCTTTGGAAAAACTCAGCCGAATAAGGCCGGTATCGGTGCCGTCGCTGTAGAACGCCGACAGCGGGATCGTCGCCACCTTCGCTTCGCGGATCAAGCGCACGGCGAAATCATTGTCGCTTTCGTGACTGAAGCCGCTAAAGCGGGCCAGCATGAAGAAGCTGCCGCGGCTGGGCAGCAGCTCAAAGCGCGAATCCTGCAGGGCGCTGGCCAGCAGATCGCGCTTTTGTTGGTAAAACGCCGCCAGCCCCAGGTAGCTCTGCGGGTTGGCGAGCGCGGCGGCGAAGGCGTGCTGCATCGGCGTATCGGCGGAGAACACCATGAACTGGTGCACCTTGCGGATTTCGTCCATCAACGCCGCCGGCGCCAGGCAATAGCCGACGCGCCAGCCGGTGACGTGGTAGGTTTTGCCGAACGACGACACGATCACGCTGCGTTCCGCCAACTGCGGATAGCGCGCCATGCTGTGGTGAATATCGCCGTCGAACACCACGTGCTCGTAGACCTCGTCGGACAGGATCACGATGTCGGTGTCGCGGGTCAGGGCGGTCAGGCGGTCGATATCCTGCGCGTCGAACACCGCGCCGGTCGGGTTGTGCGGCGTGTTGACGATGATCATGCGCGTTTTGCCGTTGATGGCGGCGGCCACTTCGTCCCAGTCGACGCGAAAATCCTGCAGCGACAGTTTGATCGCCACCGGCGTGGCGCCCTGCAGGCGCACGATCGGCGCATAGCTGTCGAACGCCGGTTCGAAATAGATCACCTCGTCGCCGGGATGCACCAGCGCGCTGATCGCCGAGTACAGCCCTTCGCTGGCGCTGGCGATCACCGTGATTTCTTCGTCGGCGTCATAGCGCGCGCCATACAATCGTTCAGCTTTTTCCGCCAGAGCAGCACGTAACGCCACCACGCCGCTCATCGGCGCGTATTGGTTATGACCTGCGCGCATGGCTTGCGCCGTTGCCTCGATCAACTGCGGATCGCCGGCGAAATTGGGCGCGCCCTGCGACAGATTGAGGGCCTGATGTTCGGCGCTGAGTTGGCCAATGACGGTGAAGATAGTGGTGCCGACGTCCGGCAGCTTCGAGCGGGATGAGCAGGCGCTCTGCATGATGGGCTCCAGGCAAACAGGGAAGTGTTGAGCGATTAAGCATCAGCCGGCGTAGGCGGACAAGGGAAAGTTTGTCATACTTGCCATGCACTACGATCATACCTAATCGAGGCTCGCTATGCCGATACCCCTGCCGTCGCTCGACGTATTGAAAACCTTTGTGGTGGTGGCGCAACGCCTCAACTTTACCCATGCCGCCCGGCAGCTGCACCTGACGCAGGGGGCGGTCAGCCGGCAAATTCTCGGGCTGGAACAGCGCCTGGGGTATCCGCTGTTCAGCCGCCAGGCGCGCGGTTTGGCGCTGACGCCGCAGGGCGCGCAGCTGCTGGCGCCGGTGCAGCAGGCGCTGGGGCAGTTGGATGAAGCCCTGACGCGAGCCGCCGCCCCGCCGGGGGCGCTGCGCATCAAATGCCCGACCTGCGCCATGCGCTGGGTGCTGCCGCGCATCATTCGCCTGCAGAATGAACGGCCGGACATGCACATCGAACTGACCGCCTCGGTGTCACACGGCCTGGATTTCAGCGCCGAGCAGTTTGACGCCGCGGTGCTATTCGGCCGGCCGCCGGGCAAAAAGCTGGCCGCGCACCTGCTGTTCGACGAAATCCTCACGCCGGTCTGCACGCCGACGTTTCTGCCGCCGGCGCCTCGGCTGACGGACTTGACGGACAAAACTCTGCTGCACCCGACGCGCGATCGGCGCGACTGGCTGCGCTGGCTGAAGGCGGCGGGCGCCGATGCGTTGCCGTCCGGCAAGGCCCAGCATTTCGATACCCTCGATCTGGCGATGAGCGCGGCGCTGCAAGGGTTTGGCATCGCCATCGGCGATTTGTGCCTGTTGGAGGAGGATATTCAGGCGCGGCGCGTCGTGACGCCGTTCCCGCTCTGCGTCAGCAGCGGCGCGGCCTATTATTTGGTCTATCCTGAACGCACGGTGGCGCCGCCGACGTTAACCGCGCTGGTCGATTTTCTGTCGGCGGAGGCCGCCGACAGCCGCGCCCGGCTGCAGAATTACCTGCCGATAACCTGTAATGCTTTGTAAATATTAGCGATGCGAATTCCCTTGGCGATGAAACAGAGTGTGGCAAACTGTTTCTTCACTCCGATTAAACCCCGCGGCTTTGGCGGCGGAAACACGCCTGAGATAAAACAAGATGAAATGGCTTTGTGTGGTGAGTATGTTGTCCGGTCTGGCCCTCAGTCCGGCTTTTGCGCAGGAAACGCCGATAACGCAGGGCATTCACGCCCAGCAGCGCGACGCCTTCGTGTCCAATTTGATGAAGCAGATGACGCTGGAAGAGAAGATCGGCCAGCTGCGGCTGATCAGCGTCGGGCCGGATAACCCGAAAGAAGCGATCCGCGAGGGGATCCGCAAAGGGCAGATCGGCGCCATCTTCAATACCGTTACCCGGCCGGATATCCGGGTGATGCAGGATCAGGCGATGCAGCTCAGCCGCCTGAAAATCCCGTTGTTCTTCGCCTATGACGTGGTGCATGGCCAGCGCACCGTGTTCCCGATCAGCCTGGGGCTGGCGGCCAGCTTCGATCTGGAAGCCATTGCGCTCAGCGCCCGCGTGGCGGCGCAGGAGGCCAGCGACGATGGCCTGAACATGACCTTCGCGCCGATGGTCGATATTACCCGCGATCCGCGCTGGGGCCGGGTGTCCGAAGGCTTCGGCGAAGATACCTGGCTGGTATCGAAAATCGCCAAGGTGATGGTCGACGGTTTCCAGAACGGCGATCCGGCCAAACCCGGTTCGGTGATGGCCAGCGTCAAGCACTTTGCATTGTACGGCGCCGTCGAAGGCGGCCGCGATTACAACACCGTCGACATGAGCCCGCTGCGCATGCATCAGGACTATCTGCCGCCTTACAAAGCGGCGGTGGACGCCGGCAGCGGCGGGGTGATGGTGTCGCTCAACGCGATCAACGGCGTGCCGGCCACCGCCAACCCGTGGCTGCTGAAAGATCTGCTGCGTGAGCAGTGGGGCTTTAAAGGCATCACCATCAGCGACCACGGCGCGATCAAAGAGCTGATTAAACACGGCGTGGCCGCCGACGCGCGCGACGCGGTGCGCCTGGCGATCACCTCCGGCGTCGACATGAGCATGAGCGACGAGTTCTACGACAAGTACCTGCCGGGTCTGGTGAAGGACGGGCTGGTGCCTGAAAGCGATATCGACCGCGCCTGCCGCGACGTGCTGAACACCAAATACGACATGGGGCTGTTCACCAATCCTTACGTGCATCTGGGCCCGGCGGGTTCCGATCCGCAGGACACCAACGCCGAAAGCCGTCTGCACCGCGCCGAAGCGCGGGTGGTGGCGCGCAAGACGATGGTGTTGCTGAAGAACGATAAGCAGACGCTGCCGCTGAGCAAGCAGGCGACCATCGCGCTGGTCGGGCCGATGGCCGACAGCCAGCGCGATGTGATGGGCAGTTGGTCCGCCGCCGGGGTGGTTAAACAGTCGGTCACCCTGCGCGAAGGGCTGGAGCGGGCGGTGGGCGACAAGGCGCGCATTCTGTACGCCAAGGGCGCCAACGTCACGCAGGATAAAGGCATCATCGACTATCTGAACGAGTATGAGCCGGCGGTGGCGTTCGATACCCGCTCGCCGCAGCAGATGATCGACGAAGCGGTACAGGCGGCGAACAAGGCCGACGTGGTGGTGGCGGTGGTGGGGGAATCGCAGGGTATGGCGCATGAGGCCTCCAGCCGCGCCGACATCACGATCCCGCAGAGCCAACGCGATTTGATCGCCGCGCTGAAAGCCACCGGCAAGCCGCTGGTGCTGGTGCTGATGAACGGCCGGCCGCTGGCGCTGAGCTGGGAGAGCGAGCAGGCGGACGCGATGCTGGAAACCTGGTACAGCGGCACCGAGGGCGGCAACGCGGTGGCGGACGTGCTGTTCGGCGACTATAACCCGTCGGGCAAGCTGCCGATGACCTTCCCGCGCTCGGTCGGCCAGATCCCGATGTACTACAACCACCTGAACACCGGCCGTCCGTTCGGCAAGGAGAATCCGGGCAAGTACACCTCACGCTACTTCGATTCGCCGAACGGCCCGCTGTATCCGTTCGGTTACGGCCTGAGCTACACCACCTTCAGCCTGTCGGATCTGAAATTATCCAGCCCGACGATGGCGCGCAACGGCAAGCTAACCGCCAGCGTCACGCTGAAGAATACCGGCAAGTACGACGGCGCCACGGTGGTGCAGCTGTATCTGCAGGACGTGACCGCCTCGGTCAGCCGGCCGGTGAAGGAGCTGCGCAACTTCAAGAAAGTGATGCTGAAGGCCGGTCAGTCGCAGCAGGTCGAACTGCCGATTAGCGAAGACGATCTGAAGTTCTACAACGCCAGCCTGAAATGGGGGGCGGAGCCGGGTAAATTCAACGTGTTCGTCGGCCTGGATTCCGACAACGTGCGGGCGCAAAGCTTTACGCTGAAGTAACCTTTTCCCCCTCTTTCACTGCGGTGGGAGAGGGGGATGCATCCTTTCCGCTAATGTCACCGGAGCTTGCCTCATGAAACGCTATCTGGACTGCAGCGCCAGCGATCTGGCCGATATCGGCAAAGCCGATTTGCTCTACGCCATCCGCGCCAGCGAAGGGCGCATCTTGGTCAGCGAAACCATCGCGGTCACTCAGCCGCTGCTCAATAACGTCACCAATGCCGAACTGGCGGCCAGTCAGGGCGCCGATCTGTTGCTGTTGAACCTGTTCGACGTCGATCGTCCGCATATCGCGGGCCTGCCCGCCGACGTGCCGCCGCAGGAGGCGCTGCGCACGCTGCAGCGCCTGACCGGGCGGGTGGTCGGGGTGAACCTGGAGGCGGTCGATCCGGCTTTCGCTACCGAACATAACGACTTCTGGCAGATGACGGCGGGCCGCGCCGCCACCGCCGAAAATGCCCGTAAACTGTATCAACTCGGCGCGCGCATGCTGGTGCTGACCGGCAACCCGAACAACGGCGTCAGCAATCAGGCGATCGCCGCCGCGCTGAAAGCGATCCGCGATGAAGTGGGCGACGAGATGGTGCTGGTGACCGGCAAAATGCACGGCGCGGGCATTGTGCGCGAAAGCGGCAGCCAGCTGATCGGCGAGCGGGACATCGCGCTGTTCGTGGAAAACGGCGCGGACATCGTGCTGTTGCCGGCGCCGGGCACCATTCCCGGCATGTCGCAGGAGAAAGTGGCGGCGTTGATCGCCTTTGCCCAGCGGCAGGGCGCGCTGGCGATGACGGCGATCGGCACCTCGCAAGAGGGGGCCGACGTGCAGACCGTGCGGCAGATTGCGCTGATGAGCAAAATGGCCGGCGCCGATCTGCATCATATCGGCGATACCGGCTATTTGGGGTTGGCGCTGCCGGAAAACATCTTCGCCTACAGCGTGGCGATTCGCGGCGTGCGCCACACCTACAGCCGCATGGCGCGATCGGTGAACCGTTAAGTCAGGGGTTTTTGCGCCGTGACGATGCTGAAATAGCCGAGCGACGGCAGCACCTGAGCGGGCCCGAAGCCGATGTCGCGCAGCAGGCCGCCGATTTCCTTGCCGGAGTATTGGCGGCCCTGCGTCCATCCCATCATCATCAGGCTGTACCCCGCGGCGGCAGGCGGGCCGTCGCCGTCATCGTTGTACAGCACTTCGTGGATCACGATCCTGCCTCCGGGCGGGAGGGCCGCATAGCTCTTTTGCGCCAGGAAGCGGTTCTTGTCCATCGGCCAGTCGTGGAAAATATTGGAGTACAGGTGCAGATCCGCCGCCGGGTAGGGATCGCGCCACATATCGCCGCTGTGGGTGCCGATGCGGTGGCTGAGGCCGTAATGGCGCGCGTAGTCGGCGGCGAGCGGGCACACCTCCGGCAGATCGAACACGGTGCACGTGAGCGCCGGCCAGTGGGCCGCTAGGCTGATGGCATGGGCGCCGGAGGCGCCGCCGATATCCAGCGCCGCGCGGCAGGCGCCGAGGGGCAGCAACGTAGGCCAAACGCTGGCCGATCCCATGCTCAGGCTGTGCATGGCGTGGGTAAAACGCCGCATTCTGTCGGCGTCGAGCGTATGCGTTTCAAACAACTCCTGCTCGCCATACACCTGCGAAGTATTCTTTCTGATGGCGCTTTCCAGGTTTTGCAGCGTGAAAATCTCGCTGTTTTCAATCATCAAATCCCAAAAATAGCCGAAGTAATGCGGGTTGTTTTTTAACAAAAAGATTTCCGCTTCCGGCGTCAGAGAGAATGTTTCGCCGTCTCTGGCGATCAATTTCAATGCCACTAACGCCATGACCAGCGTCTCCGCCGGGCGTTTTTCCACATTGGCCTGAGCGCATATATCGGTCAGATTGCGGGGGTGCAGAGCAATAAACTCAAAGATGCCCAGGCGGTGCGCAATAAGCGCCGCCGGATAGAGATATAAATTCATCGTGATATCGAGAATGGTTTTGTCGTCGCATTGCGGCGGCCGGACGGAATGGTTCATGCGGCTCTCCTTCCCCTAAGGCGTGGCGCGTCTTAACAGGCTATGCCACGCCTGTGGTTTTAGCAAAGGGCGAGGGCGCGATTGACCGCAGACCAACGCTTCCGTTGTAAATCATTCCCTGTGAGACTATTTTAAATTGAATTGGGTGCGGTTAATGTCGCGCGTAAAAAACTGACGCCGGGCGGAATAATAACCCCATCATGCATTTTTATTTTATTGGAGGTTAACTTAATCACAGTTATTAACGCGTCAGGGTTGTGTTAATCTGGGCCGCCGTTATACCGTACCGACATTCACATTATTTTTGTGAATAATTCAAAACTAAATAATTCATTATTAAAACGAGATAACAATGAAAAAGATCATTCTGACCGGCATGATTGCCGCGACTCTGGGCTTGTTCAACACCGCCAACGCCGAAGGGATGGATCCTGCCGCGTTGAAAAACGTCTATGACATCACGCGTAATACCGCCGGGCTGATGTCCTACTGTGTCGATAAAGGTTTCCTGAAAGCGGACAGCATCGACAACGCCAAGAAAATGGTGGCCTACGTGGCGGCGATCCCCGGCGGCGTCGACACCCGCGACGGCGACAAGCGCGAAGCGATGGGCCGTGAAGGCAATGTGCTGAACGACGACGGCAACGTGGTTGCGTTGGAGAAGGAAGCGCCGCAGGGTCTGCAGGCGTGGTGTCAGCAGGCTGACGAAGGGATCCGCCAGGGGCTGACGTCTATCGGCCAATAAGCGCCGGATTTAGCCTCCCCCTCCTTAAGGCTTCGTCTGAAGGGAATCTCCGGGCCCGCGGCCCGGAGCATCTTACCAGAACAGTGGCGTAGTGTTTTCAGCCAGAAACGCCAGCAGCGTTTCGTTGACCGCCGTCGGGTTTTCCTTGTTGCTGATATGCCCGGCGTCAGGGATCAGTACATGCCGACAACCGAGAAGATCCGCCATGCGCTGGCCTTCTGCCGGCGGGCGCGGCTTATCTTGCGCGCCGGTGATGACGATGCTGGCGGCGGTGATGTTTTCCAGCAGCGCCAGCTTGTCGGGGCGGCCAAAGATCATCCGGCCCAGCGGTACGATGCTCTCGCGCAGGCGATCGGCGGGCAGGCTCTGGAGCTGGCACAGCAGCGATTGCAATAAGGCGTCGGGGACATCATCGGAATAAAACAGCGACGCGACATGTTCCAGCAGCGGCGATGCGATGGCGCCGGCCTGTTCCACGGCGGCCAGCATGCCCATATAGCGCTGCCGCGCCTCCGGCGTTTCGTCGCCCAGGTAGCTGTCCAGCAGCGCCAGCACTTTCACCCGCTCCGGCGCCAGCGCCGCCAGTTCGGCGCCCCACATGCCGCCTACGGACAGGCCGACGATGCCGAACTCTTCAATATCCAAACGATCCATCAGCGCCAAATGATCGGCGGCGATATCCGACAGGCTGTTTCGCCCGGGCGGCAGCGCCGGTGAATCGCCGTGGCCCCAGAGATCCGGCACGATCAGGCGGTAGCGTTTCGCCAGCGCTTCGAACTGCGGCGCCCACATATTCAGATCGAACAGATAGCTGTGGCCCAGCAGCAACGGAAAGCCCGAACCCACGTCGAGGTAATGCAGGGATTTGCCCATCGTTGGCATCTTATCGGTTCCTTATATAAAGAGAGTCCGGCTGCTTATATCATACTCATATTCAACCTGCGGTATTAATTTACCTTAAATTACTCAGGTGGCGACGTATTTGTCATTATCCTTTGCTAACAAGAGGTCAATGAAAGGTGGCATTAAGGATAATATTCTGGTCGAGGCCGGAGCCTTGATTTATGCTGGCGCTCCTTTCAAGATGGAATAGCTAAACAGGGCGTCGCGATGAAAAGACTTTTCAGACTATTAATTATTTTGCTTGTTATTTTGCTGCTGGCGGCGGTGCTGTGGTGGTTCTTCGGGCGCGGCAATCCGAATGCGTTATGGCAAATCGTTAGCCAGCAGTGCGTGCCCAATCAGCAACAGAACCACGATCCGGCGCCCTGTGTAAAGGTTGGCTTAACAGAGGGTTATGTACTGTTTAAAGACAGCAAAGGTCCCTATCACGATCTGGTGATGCCAACCGAAAAGGTCAGCGGCATCGAGAGCCCGATATTGCAAGCGGAGCGAACGCCGCATTATTTCGCCCTGGCCTGGAACAACCGCGAACATATATCCGGCGAGCTGGGTAAACCGTTAAAAGACGCGTGGCTTTCTCTGGCGGTCAATTCGAAATATGGCCGTTCTCAGAATCAGCTGCATATTCACGTTGCCTGCTTGCGCCAGGATGTCTATAACGCGCTGGGGGAACAGGCGGAGCAATTAGATCAACAGTGGCGACCGCTGGCGGTGAAATTGGTCGGCCACCACTACCTGGCCAGAAAATTGGCGGGCACCGATTTAACCCAGGAAGATCCTTTCCGCTTGTTGCAAAACTATGTGGCCGAGCAGGGCGACAGCATCGGCAATTACGGTCTGGCGCTGGCGGTCAGCCCGCAGGGCGAGATGCTGCTGTTGGCGAACCGTTTGACGTTGACCGATCTGAACCTGGGCTCGGCCGGCGAAATTCAGGACTACCGGTGCGAGGTGGCGGGGAACTCAAGATGATAACGGCCCGCCGGCTGGGTCAGCCGGCGGCTGCCGTGCGGTCAGAGCTTCTTCAGCAGTTCCAGCAGCTGCGCTTCGCTTTTCTCCGCCAGCCCGTCGATGGCGAGCTTGATGATGTCGGAGCGGGTGATGCGCACGATGCCGTTGCGCGCCGCCTGCACGATCACCTCATCGATGGCTTCGATGTGGTTGTCCGTCAGGCTGACGGAAATCGCCTTATAGGTGCGCTTGCGGCCGGCCGGCTTGGTTTCCGGCGCGGGCGCCGCGACCGGCAACGTGTGCGAGGTGGCGCTGTTGATGAATTCGTCTTCCGACATGCGGTGGGTGGGGGTGCGCTTCTTCACAGGATCACCTCTTTCACCAGGCATTCGATCTCGGCCTGCGCCTTTTCATTGTTCGCCTCATGCACGGTGATGGCTTCGCCCCAGGCGTCGCGGTAAATTTTGCGGTCGCACAGGCGGTTGCTCACCAGGGTGAACTCCGGGTATTCGCTCAGCACCTGCGCCGCTTCGTTGGCTTCATTAATGAAGATGTTGGTCGGGCACATGTTCAGCACGATGTAGCCTTTGACCTTCTCGTTATATTCCTGCGCGGTGGAGAACATCTCCGACAGATAGCCGATGGTGTCGAGGTCCATCTGCGAAGGGCGGAGCGGCGAGAGGAACAGATCGGCGGCCAGCAGGCCGGAGCGCAGTTCGGCGCTGTCGCGGCCGGCGGTGTCGACGATCACGTAGTCGTAATGGCGATCCAGCTCCAGCAGCGTTTCCTTGATTTTGCCCGACGCGGCCACCACCGGAATGTGCGGCAGCCCTTCGACGTTCTGACGGTCGTTGTACCAGGTCATGATTGATTTCTGGTCGTCGGCATCGACGATGATCGCCGTCTTGCCTTGCTTAAGAATCAGATACCCGGCGATATTCACCGCTTTCGTCGACTTGCCGACGCCGCCTTTTTGCGAGCCAATCAGAACAATCATGCTGCCATCTCTCAAGTTATTAAGCGGGTAACTTATTAAGTTAATGCGCTTATTAGGTTGATAATCAAACAGGTTAACAAGAACAACTCGCGAACAATATGCACCAACTGCGGCGGCTTGCCAAGCCAGTATGTCGTTAACTGCGCAGCTTATTTTGCGCTGGATGGCCCGGATGGGTAAGTAGGAATTCTCTGGGAAGTGACGATGCGGAGGTGGGTTTATTAATTTAACAGCTTAATAAGTTAGTTGGCTATTAAGCTGTTTGCGGCATTATTTCTTCATCATCGCTTTCAGGTTGGCGAACGGATTGTGGGTGGCGACGCCGACATCTTTCTGCGCGTCTTCACCGGCCACTACCGTCGAACCGTATTGATCGGCCTCGGTGTATTTCGAGTGCTCGTGGTCGTGGCAATACAGACACAACATTTCCCAGTTGCTGCCGTCTTCCGGGTTGTTGCTGTGATCGTGATCGATGTGGTGCACCGTCAGTTCGCGCAGGTTGGAATAGACGAACTCGCGTGAGCAGCGCCCACACACCCAGGGGAACAGTTTCAGCGCTTTTTCGCGGTAGCCGGTTTCCAGCTTCGCATAGTTTTTGGGGATATAGGCCATGGTGGTTGTCCGTGGTGAATCACTATGCGGTAAATAATACCACACTGCGCGCGGCGACAGCGTGCGGCTCATCTCGCTGCTAGCGAAACGTCTCCACCGCCCAGTCGATGAACGCCCGCAGCTTGCCGCTGAGGTGGCGATTGGACGGGTAGACCACGTACATCTGCTCCGGCGGCGGCTGCCAGTCGTGCAGCAGGCTGACCAGTTCGCCGCGCTCGAGGTGCGGCTGCGCCATAAACCGATAAATCTGGATGATGCCTAATCCGGCCAGGCTCGCCGCCAGCAGCGCGTTGCCTTCATTGATGCTGACCGGGTAGCGCTGCTGGATGGCGATCTCTTTGCCGCGTTCGACATAGCGTTGCGGATGGATGCGGTCGTTGACCGGATGGCGGTAGTGCACCATCGGAAAACCCTGTTCCAGATCGCACGGGTGGCGCGGGGCGCCGTGGCGCGCCAGATAAGCAGGGGTGGCGCAGCTGACCCAGTCCAGATCGAACAGACGCCGTGCGATCAGGCTGGAGTCGGCCAATGGGCCGCTGCGGATCACGCAGTCGGCGCTGTCGCTGATCAGATCGATAACGCGATCGCCGATGCTGAGATCGATTTGGATTTGCGGGTAGCGTTCCAAAAAGCCGGGCAGTGCCGGCAACAGCAGTTGGCGAGCGGTGCCGCTGCCGGTGTCGATGCGCAGCACGCCCTGCGGAGAACTTTGCGACTCGGTCAGGCAGCCCTCCATCTGCTCCAAATCCGCCAGCCATTTCACCGTATTTTGGTAATAGCATTCGCCTTCGCGGGTGACCGACACGCTGCGAGTGGTGCGCTGAAACAGCTTGGTCTGCAGGTGATCCTCCAGATTTTGGATCAGCTTGGTGACCGTCGCTTTCGGCATGCCCAGCGAATCGGCGGCGCGGGTAAAGCCGCCGGTTTCCACCACGCGGTTAAATACCCGGATAGCGAGCAAATGATGGTCCATAGGTTCTCAACGCCATGCCCCGGCGGTGGCCGGGGCATGTTTCTGCAGATAGATAATGATTAACACTGTTTAGCGCCAATCGCGCCGGAGCGCAAGCTGAGGCCGAACACCAGCGTGGCGGAGAGGATCAGCGCGCCGCCGAACAGCATGGCGCTGCTGACGCCCTGCCAGTCCACCACTTCACCGCCCAGCAGTGCGCCGGAGGCCAGCGCGATCTGGATGACGCACACCAACAGCGCCTGGCCGGCTTCCGGCGCCTGCGGCACGGCGGCGAACATCCAGTTGGTGGCGCAGACCGGCACGGCGCCAAAGGCCAGCCCCCATACCAGCACCATCAGCGTGGCGCCGGCGAGGCCGCTGAGCAGCGGCGAAACGATCAAAATGCCCGCCAGCATGGCGGCGATCAGTATGAAGGTGGCGCGCAGGCTGTGTTCCGCCAGACGCTCGCCGAGAAAGGTGCCCAGCAGACCGATGGCGCCATAGGCCAACAGCTGCAGCGAGATCGCCGATGGGCTGAGCACGAACACCTGTTGCAGCAGCGGCCGCAGGTAGGTGTAGGCGGCGAAGTGGCCGATGAACAGCAGCACGATGGCGATCAGGCCGATGCGCGCCATCGGCAGGCGCAGCGGCAGCACCAGATCGCGCGGCGTGACCGGCCGGGAAGGCGGCACCGAGGTCAGCAAACGCAGCTGCGCCGCCAGTACGCCGACCGCCAATGCCGCACCGCCGAAGAAGGCGGCGCGCCAGCCGAACAGATCGCCGATCAGCGCCCCGGCCGGCACGCCGCACACCGCGCCGACCGAGATGCCGCTGAGGATCAGCGCGGTGGCGCGGCCTTGGCTGGCTTCCGGCACCAGATGGCGGCCGTAGTTGGCGGCGAACGACCAGAAACCGCCGACGCAGATGCCCAGCAGCACGCGGCCCAGCAGCATCATCGGGAAGTTGACGGCCAGCGCCGCCACCAGGTTGGACACCATCAGCAACAGCGACAGCCCCAGCATCAGTAAACGCCGATCCAGACGGCCGGAAATCAGGCTCAATGCGGGGGCGGCCACCGCCGCCACGATGCCGGGCATGGTGACCATCAGCCCGGCGGTGCCGGTGCTGACGCCGAGCGAGGGGGCGATGTTGGTCAGCAGCCCGATCGGCAGAAACTCGGTGGTGACCATGACAAAACAGGCGACCGTCAGCGAGAAGATCGCCGGCCACGGGGATGATGCAGGGTTATCTTTATTATTCAGCATAATGCCGCTCGTCTCAGGTGAATGCGCAGGCCGTGCGCGGGGCACGGTGTGACCGAAGTCACAATCTACGGCAGGCCGAAGGCGCAGATAAATCCATCTGCGGTGGTTACACTGTTTCTGAGAGGAAACAATCGCGGCGGCGAGTGAAAACGCGGCTTGCGCCGCGCCTAAGAGAAAGGAATAAAACGGCATAAGGTTATGACCGAATGCCGCGTGGCGCTTATAGCCCCGGCGCTTTCCACAGCGAGGTGGTCAGGCCGTTGTCCACCAGCGTCAGCTGATCGGCGTAGACCCGCCGCCAGGTTTCTTTCTGTTCCTGATACAGCGCGTGGTGGGTCATGTCCGGCTGATGCTCGCGCTCCCAGCGCACCAGGCGCTCGCCGGTTTCGGCCAGCGACTCGTACAGCCCGGCGCCGACGCCGGCGGCGATCGCGCAGCCCAGCGCGGTGGCCTCTTTCACCACCGGCACCCGCACCGTCAGCCCGGTGACGTCGCTGAGGATCTGGCTCCACAGCTTGCCCTTGGCGCCGCCGCCGGCGAACACCAGCGAACGGGCCTGCACGCCGGAGAAGGCGGCGATCTGTTCCAGATTGCAGGCGGAGACGATGGCGGCATTCTCCTCCAGCGCGCGGAACAGCGTCTGTTTGTTGCAGCGCTCCGGGTCTATCGACATGTTGATGAACGACGGCGCCGCGTGATACCAGGTTTTGAAATGCATGGCGTCGGAGAAAATCGGCATCACGCCGTAGGCGCCCGGCGGCACTCTGGCCGCCATCTCTTCCAGCAGGCTGTAGGCGTCGATCCCCAGCCGCTCCGCCAGCAATTTTTCTTCCGCGCAGAAGGCGTCGCGGAACCAGCGCATGGTCAGGCCGGTAAAGAAGCTGATGGATTCCGCCTGCGCCATGCCGGGAATGACGTGGGGGTTGATGCGGATGTTCATCTCCGGATCGATGGCCGGCTCCGGCAGGTTGACGATTTGCTGCCAGAAGGTGCCGCCGAGCACCGCCGTCTGCCCGGCGCGCACGATGCCGAGCCCCAGGCTGCCGAGCTGCACGTCGCCGCCGCCCATCACCACCGGGGTGCCGCGCAGCAGCCCGCTCTCCTGCGCCGCCTGCTCGGTGACGCGCCCCAGCACGCTGCCGGTCTCTTTCACCGGCGACAGAATATCGGCGCGCAGCCCGGCCAAGTCGAGCAACGCCGGCCGCCAGTCGCGGCTGGTCAGATCCAGCATGCCGGTGGTGCCGGCGTTGGAAGGATCGACCGCCAGTTCACCGCTCAGCATGTTGGCCAGCCAGTCGCTGATCATGGTCAGTGTCGCCGCCTGGCGGTAGATGTCCGGCCGATGGTGCGCCAGCCACAGCAGGCGCGGCATGGCGCTCAGTGCCAGCGTCTGGCCGGAGTGCTGGTACACCTCGCGTTCGAAGCCGTGGTTGTGCAGCTCTTTCAGCTCGCTGACTTCGTGGCTGGCGCGTGCGTCGACGTTGGCGCAGGCCCAGATCGGCACGCCGTTGCGGTCGTACAGCACGATGCCTTCACGCATCGAGCAGCAGGCCACCGCGCGGATCGCCTGAGCGCTCAAGCCTGCGCGTTGCATCGCCTGGCGGATGCACTGGCAGGCCAGCTGCCAGTTGCGGCTGAGGTCAAACTCCATCGAGCCGGGCACGCCCGGCACCGCCAGGTGTTGCCACTCCGCCTGGCCGTGCGCGATCTGGTTACCCGCCAGATCGAAGATCACCGCGCGAATGCTGCCCGTTCCTGCGTCCAGCGCCATCAAGTAGTTATCCATAGCCTATGCTCTCAGGGGGAGGAGTGTTAACTATAGATGCCGCCGCCTTACCCCGCCGGGGGAGGAGTGGGCGTCGCCGACGCGATTTGTGAGCCAGGCGGCAAAATTGCCGTTGCGGCAGGGCAATCGACGGGAATAAACCTATGGTTGGAAAGCGCCATGTTACGGCGCGCCGTTTAAACAAGGAGTTGCCATGCACGTCACATTGGTTGAGATCAACGTTAAACAAGAAAAAATCGACGAATTTATCGATGTTTTCCGCGCCAATCACCTGGGCGCGATCGAAGAGCCGGGCAACCTGCGCTTCGATGTGCTGCAGGATGAACAGATCCCGACGCGGTTTTACATCTACGAAGCCTATCGCGACGAGCAGGCGGTGGCGGCGCACAAGCAGACCCCGCACTACCTGCAGTGCGTGGAGAAGCTGGAAGCGCTGATGACCGGCCCGCGCAAGAAGACCACCTTTATCGGCCTGATGCCGGAATAAGCGCCGGCGTTTGCCGGTGTCCATGTCCCCGGTTTGGTTGTAATCTGCAAGGCAAAGCGAATTTTCAATGGGATAAGCGGGGCGAGGATGACATTGCGCGATCGGCTGTTGGCGCTGTTGGTGGTGGTGATCTGGGGCGTGAATTTCGTCGTGATCAAGTTCGGTTTACAGGGCATGCCGCCGTTTCTGCTGGCCGGGATGCGTTTTTTGCTGGTGGCGTTGCCGGCGATCTTCTTTATCCCGCGCCCGACGATCCCGTGGAAATGGCTGCTGCTGTACGGCATGACCATGAGCTTCGCGCAGTTCGCGTTTTTGTTCGTCGCCATCAAGGTGGGCATGCCGGCGGGGCTGGCCTCGCTGGTGCTGCAGGCGCAGGTGTTCTTCACCCTGCTGTTGGGCGTCGTGCTGATGGGCGAAAAGCTGCGGGTCAACCATTTCGTCGGCATCGCTATCGCCAGCGGCGGCATGCTGGTGCTGGCGCAGGCCAGCCTGCATAAGCCGGGCAGCGGCGCGGTCCCCCTGGCGGGCCTGTTGCTGACGCTGGCGGCGGCGTTTTCCTGGGCGCTGGGTAACCTGACCAACAAGAAGATCCTGGCCGGTTTCCCGCAGCGTAATATTTTATCGCTGGTGGTGTGGAGCGCGCCGATCCCGGTCGTGCCGTTCCTGGCCTGCAGCTGGCTGTTCGACGGCCCTGAGGTGGTGCTGAGCAGCCTGAGTCATGTGCAGGTTGGCACCTGGCTGGCGGTGGCCTATCTGGCGTTTGCCGCCACGCTGTTCGGTTATTCGGTGTGGGGCAGCTTGCTGGGGCGCTATGAAACCTGGCGCGTTGCGCCGCTGACGCTGCTGGTGCCGCTGGTCGGGCTGTTCGCCGCCTGGCTGCTGCTGGACGAAGCGTTGTCGCCGGCGCAGTTCGGCGGCGCATTGCTGGTGCTGGCCGGCATGGCGGTCAACACCTTCGGGCTGCCGCGCCGCCGGGCCGTCGCCGTGCGCTAAACCGAACAGGGTAATTCTGTTCAATACGGTGTCGGCGGCGGTCGGCATTCTGGCGCCTGTGAATATTTTCTCAGGTGTCCATCATGAATATCTACCTTTCCATGGCCGCGTTTGCGCTGGCGGCTTCCATCACCCCTGGCCCGGTCAACATCGTCGCATTGAGCGCCGGGGCGCAATTCGGTTTTGGCGCGACCCAACGCCATGTGTTCGGCGCCACGCTGGGGTTTACCCTGTTGCTGGTGCTGCTGGGTTTGGGCATGCACCAGCTGCTGATCCTGTGGCCGGGGCTGACCCACTTGATCCAGTGGGCCGGCGTGGCTTTTCTGCTGTTTATGGCCTATCGGCTGGTGTTTGACGACGGCAGACTGGGCAACGGCGCGGCGCAGGCGCCTTCCTGCTGGTACGGCGCGCTGATGCAATGGCTGAATCCCAAGGCATGGCTGGCGTCGGTGGCCAGCCTCGGCGCCTTTGTCGGCGATGGCGACATGCTGTTGCTATGGCAGTTCGCCGGGCTCTACTTCGTGATTTGCTATGCCTCGGTAGCCTGCTGGGCCTATGTCGGCGCGATGCTGCGCGGCCTGCTCAGGCAGGCGCGCAACGTACAACGCTTTAATCGCGCGATGGCGGCGTTGCTGGCGGCCAGCGCTTGTTATCTGTTGGCGGAGGGTTTTTGATACTGGCCGGGCGTGGCGGCCAACAGCTGTTTGAAGGTGCGCTGAAAGTGCGCCTGATCGGCAAAGCCGCTTTCGCTGGCGGCCGCGGCGATCGGCAGGCCGCTTTTCAATAACCGATGGCCGTGCTGCACGCGGCGGTTGATCAGATAGGCGTGCGGCGTCATGCCGTAACGCTGGCGGAAGGCGCGGATCAGGTAAGAAGGGGAGAGCGCGGCGGAGCGGCAAATGTCGTCCAGCGTCAGCGGCTGGGTGCAGTGCGCGTCGATAAACGCCGCCGCCGCTTCCAGTCGGCTATGCGGCGGCGTCTCCGGCTGGCGGACATCGCCCAGCCCGAGCTGCAGGGCGCTGAAATACTCCACCATGGCGATCTGTTTTTCCAGCGCGCTGCACAGCGGATCCGTCAGCAGCGCATAAAGGCGATTCAGGCCGTGGAACAGCGCCGGATCGCGACTGAGCGGCTGGCTGAACGGAACAAAACGCTCGCCTTCGCCGCCGAGCAGCTCCTGCTGCAGCGCGCCGATCCAGGCGAGATCGAGATAGAACATGATGTACGACCAATTGCGGTCGGCGATCGGATTACAGGCGTGCGCCTGCTGCGGGTTGATGATCACCAGATCGCCGGCGCTGACCTGCATGCGCCGCTCGCCGTTGACATAGGTGCTGACGCCGCCGGTGATGGCGCCGATGGAAAAGAATTCGTGGCTGTGCAGGCTGTAACACGCCTGGCGGCCATCCGCGATGGCGCGGGCTTCGACGAACGGCAACTGCGGATCGCGCCAGAACTGCGGCGTTTTTTCACTCATACGCTTTCCTTTTCACTGCGGCGGCATCACAGTGTTATAGCCTGAAAGCGACGAGAGGGGGAATGGCGGATGATGATTTTTAACGTGTTCGGCCGTCTGCTGGGCGTGAAGCGCATCGGGGACGAATGGCGGCTGTTCCGCGTGACGCTGCCGGAGCGCAAATATGCCCCCAGCCACGATATCGTGTTGCCGGCCGATCTGCGCGAAGAGGAGATCGCCGGCTATCTGGGGGATATCTATCACGAGGCGGCGACGCCGCAGCGGCCGGAGGTGTTTCGCGTCGAATAGCGCGGCGCGTTACTCTTCCGCGTTGCGCGCCATGAGGCGGCGCTGGTGTTCCTCGCTGGCGGCCTGGATCTCTTCCAGCACCGAGCCGACATCGGCGCGCTTCTGGATTTCGCTGAACCGGCCGCTGAGGGCGCTGTCCGGCGTCAGATTGCCTTCCTGATACAGCGCCCAAATCTCTTTGGCGTATTGGCTGTCGCGCAGTTCCGGCGCGAATTGGCCATAATATTCCGCCAAATTGTTGATATCGCGCTCGAACATGCTTTTGGCGTGATTGTTGGCGGCGGCGTCCACCACCTGCGGCAGATCGATGATCACCGGCCCGTCTTTATCCATCAGCACGTTGAATTCCGACAGGTCGCCGTGCACCAGCCCGGCGCACAGCATGCGCACCGCGTAATTCATCATCAGGGCGTGATCGGCGCGCGCCTGTTCCGGCGTCAGGATGACATCGCTCAGGCGCGGCGCCACCAGACCTTCTTCGTCGGTAATCAGCTCCATCAGCAGCACGCCGTCCAGGCAGATATCCGGCTGCGGCACCCGCACCCCGGCCTTGGCCAGCAGATACAGCGCGTCCACTTCGGTGTTTTGCCAGGCTTCTTCCTGCTGCTGGCGGCCGAATTTGGAGCCTTTGCTCATGGCGCGCGCGTCGCGGCTGTTGCGCACCTTGCGCCCTTCCTGATAGTGAACCGCCTGCTTGAAGTTGCGCTTCTCGGCCTCTTTGTACACTTTGGCGCAGCGGATCTCATCGCCGCAGCGCACGATAAACACGTCGGCTTCTTTGCCGCTTTTCAACCGGCGGATGACGTCGTCGATTAACCCGTCATCCACCAGCGGCTGGAGTCGTTTTGGAATTTTCATGCAGCCTTGTACCCTATTTAGGCTCCGGTGTGAATGGCTTGCGCAGTTGATAGCGTAAGTTAGACCCGAAAGGCAAACATTAGTTTTGCCGCCGCGGCATCATTGCGCGGCGGCGGGCGTTCACAGGCTGCCTGTCGGCACCCAGACGCTGACGCTGCCGGCGTTAACCGGGAAATGGGCGCTGCCCTGGTCGTCGGTGGTGATTTCCTCCTGGCGATTACCGAGGAAATCGCGCCAGGCGGTGTGCGCCAAATCGGCGCCCAGCGCGATCGTCTTGCCGCTCTCGCCGCCGTTGGTCAGCACCACCACGCAGCCGGGGGCCTCGGCGGTGCCGGCGCGGCTGAAGGCCACGCAGTGGCTGTCGTCGAAGTAGTCGGTTTGCGGGCCGTTGGCGAAGCGCTGGCGGGCGGCGATCAGCTTCTCCAGCTCCGGGATCGCCGGCATGTCGATCTGGTATTCGCCGCCGTCGCGCCCCTTGTCGCGGTAGCTGGCGCCATACAGGTCGGGGTAAAACACGCAGGGCACGCCCTGTTCGCGCAGCAGGATCAGCGCATAGGCCAGCGGTTTGAACCAGGGTTCCACCGGCGCTTCCAGCGATTGCAGCGGCTGGGTATCGTGGTTGGCGACCAGCGTCACCGCGTGGGCCGGATCGGCGGCGGTCAGGGTATCGGTGAAGATCTGCGCCATGTCGAAGCCGTCGCCCTGTTTCGATGCCTGATGAAACTTCAGGTGCAGCGCCACGTCGAACAGCATCACCTTGCCGTCCACCAACTCGATATATTGTTGGAGCGCGCCGAGATCGTGCGACCAGTATTCGGCGACGATAAACAGGTCGCGCTGCGCGCTGCCGCGCACGTGATCCGCCCACTCTTTGAAGAACCAGGCGGGAATGTGTTTGGCGGCGTCAAGGCGGAAGCCGTCGCACGGCAGCGTGTCCAGCAGCCAGCGCGCCCAGTATTTGAGTTCCTCCGTCACCGCGGCGTTGCGGAACTCCACGTCGGCGCCCATCAGGTAGTCGTAGTTGCCTTTCTCGTCGTCGACCTGATCGTTCCAGCCGTCGTCGCCGTAGTCGTTGGCGATTTTAAACACCCCTTTGTCGTCCGGCTGCTCAACATAGTCGACGCCGCTGAAGCATTTGTAATCCCAGATAAACTCGGAATGCACGCCCTGGCGACCGGGAAAGGTGAAGCGGGTGTAGGCCAGCGCGTCGAAGCCCTGGTCGTCGATATCGTTGCGGTTGTTGGCGTCCACCTTGAATACGTGTACCCGTTCTTTTTCGTCCGCGCCGAGCTTGTGGTTGAACACCACGTCGTAGATCACCCCCACGCCGTGTTCGCGCAGCGTAGTGGCGGCATGTTCCAGCGCCGCCTTGTCGCCGTATTTGGTGGCCACGCTGCCTTTCTGGTCAAATTCGCCCAAATCGAACAGATCGTAGGTGTCGTAGCCGACGGAGTAGCCGCCGGAAGCGCCCTTGCAGGCGGGGGGCAGCCACAGATCGGTGATGCCTAGTTCGGCCAGGTGCGGGGCGCGCTCGGCGGCCTCCTGCCACAGTTTGCCGCCGTCGGGGTAGTACCAGTGGAAGAATTGCAGCAGGGTGGTTTTTTTCGTCATGAGCCAGCGTCCCGGTTAGCCAGAAGGAGAGGTGCAGTTAAAGCATGGGCTACTTTTGGCAAAAGGGACAAGTTTGGCATAGGCGGCCCGAGAAGGCCGCCCGAGAGACTGCTTAACGCTGGCTGGCGTAATGAGGCGAGCGCGGGCCATAAAGAATGGCGCCGTTCTGACCTGTTGCCGACAGGAGGCGAGTATTGGCGATGGCACCAATGTCGAACCCTTTATCGCTGATGGTATCCGCGATTTGTGAAATCGCGGCGCTGATCACCATGCCCAGCAGGCCACCGGAATTGTTGTTGCCTTCGTTGCTGGATGCGGTGGCGGTGCCGGCCCACAGCTGTTTGCCGTTGCGCAGGTCAACCAGGCGAGCGGCTACGGTAACGCGAGTTTCGCTGCTGATCACCATGTAGCTGGTACCGTACTGCGTGACATCCAGGTACAGCACGGTGTCGGCGCCGAAAATCTGGTGCAGTTTTTTCGGACTGACGGCGCGGATGTCGTTGGCGTTGGTTAGACCGTTTTGCAGGAAGGTTTCCTCCACTACAGCGACCGGCATCACATAGTAACCGGCCTCGGCCAGCGGTAAGGTTGCACTGGCGAGCACGCTGTGGCTGGCTTTGACATCCGGCGACTGATTCATCGGCGGCAAGACCAGGATCGACTTCGGCTTGCTCTCATGGAATGCCGCATAGTCATAAGGCGTTTGCTTGGCACAGCCGCTCAGCAACAGGATGGCGGTAACGCTGAGGAAAGTGAGTACACGCTTCATTTAAAGCTCCCCTTATCCTTGGCCATCAGGAAATCCATAAACGGTGCCGATTCCGGGAACAGCGTTTTTTCCGTGTTGAATTCACTCATGGCTTGTCCGTCGTTGCCGGTTTTGCTGTACAGCAGCCCCAGTTGCGCATGCAACCCCGGCGGTACGGCTTTATCCTTGGCGCGGGATTTCTCGACGATCTCTTTCAGCGTAGCGATCTGCTGCTCAGGGCTTTGCCCATCCTGCTGGTAGTATTGATAAAGAGAAGTTTGGTAGCCATCCCAATTGTAAAGCGTTTTCGGCGCGGCGCAGCCGGCCAACAGGGTCGCTGCAAACAGCGCCCCGCCCATTTTTTTAGTTATCATCTTTCTCTGCTTCTATTCCGTTAGTTAGCAGGGCGCCATGCGCCGTTTTCGATACCGGTAACCAGGTTATTGACGGCTTCACGCACGGCCAGATCCAGCACCTTGCCGTTAAGGGTGGAGTCGTAGCTGGCGGTGCCCCCGAAACCGATGATTTCGCGATTGGACAGTTCGTATTCACCGGCGCCCTGAGAGGAATAGACGACTTCTGATGTCTGTACGTTCACGACGTTCAGATTGACTTTGGCGTAAGCGACCTGTGATTTACCACGGCCCAAAATGCCCCACAGCTGATGATCGCCGACTTCTTTGCGGCCGAATTCGGTGACATCGCCTGTAATCACATAGTTGGCGCCTTTCAGCGTTTGTGCTTTCCCTTTAATGCCGGCTTCAGTTTTCAACTCTTCCATGTTGGCGCGATCCAGCACGTTGAAACGGCCAGTCTGCTGCAAATGCGTGATCAGGATAGTCTTGGACTGATTGCCCAGCCGATCGACGCCATCGGAGAAGATGCCATTCATGTAGCTGGAGCGGTTGTCGAATTTACCGACGGCGATAGGGCTGCGTGGGCCCTGATAAGTGGTGTTGTAGGAAGCCACTTTCGGCACTTCCAAAGAGCGGGAGGATTCGGTCGCACAGCCCGCCAGCAAAGTGACGGAAAGGGCGACGGAACAGACGGCGAGTGATTTTTTCATTGGCATGCGATCTCTCCATGAGCATAAAACGGCGCGGGAGCAACCCGCGCCCGATGTTTCCATAACGAGCGTTGTCGCCGTTATGGAAGCGTCGCGATCCTGCCATGAATATGTAACAAATTACAACAAGATATCGGCATTAATGCCGCTATTAACATTGTTGTAACCTATTGTAATGCAATGGATTGATATCGATTTCTTCTCTTAACCGCAGATTTTTTCACGATTGTATGTTTTTTAACTGGTTTATTGTTTTATCAACATTAAATTAATGAATTTTTATTCTGATTTTTTTGAATTAATCAGTTTACTGTATTGGGTAATGTAACGTTTTGCATCAGCTTCTCTGTTATACCGGGGTTCATGGCGGCTTGATGATCCGTTAAGGTAGTGAGAATTAGATAACACTATCAACTAAATCTCATTTTTTATCGGTAGTTAATTGGGGATATCAATTGTGAACATCAGGGATTTCAGAGCATTGGCGCGCAGTTTGGTCAGAGAATTCGGCATGTTGAACAAGCAGAGCAACGGCTCGCGCTTTTCGCCGCTGCAGATCCATCTGATGATCGAAGTCAGCGAGCAGCCGCTGGGCGTCACCGAGCTGGCGGCCCGGCTGTGCATCGACAAGGCCAGCGCCAGCCGGGCGCTGCGCAGCCTGGTGGCCGCCGGCGTGATAGAAACGGTGGATCATCCTGATGACAAGCGGCACAACCTGCATCGGTTGAGTAAACAGGGCGGCAAGACGCTGGCCGGCATCGAGAGCGACGCCGACGGTTTTATGCAGGCGGCGCTGGCGCAGTTGGACGACGATGAGCTGGCGAGCACCACCGCGGCGATGAAAAAGATGACCGCGGCGCTGCGCAGCGCGCGCAAACAGCGCGACGCCAACCTGCGGGTGCGGCCGATCGTCGAGCGCGACGATGCGGCGATGGCGGCGATCATTCGCGACGTGTTTCGCGAGTACGGCATGGACAAAATGGAAGGGGTCAGCCTGCACGATCCGGATCTCGATCGGCTGACCGGTCTGTATCGCGACAACGGCGGCCACTACTGGGTGCTGGAGCGGGACGGACAGGTGGTGGGGGGCGTCGGCATGGCGCCGCTGGCCGGCGAAGAGCCCGGCTATTGCGAGTTGCAAAAACTGTTTTTCAAACCCGGCGCGCGCGGGCTAGGCATGGCGCGCCATATGGTGGTGCAGGCGCTGAAGGCGGCGCGGGCGGCGGGGTATCGCTACTGCTACCTGGAAACCACCGAACAGTTGAAAGAGGCGATCGGGTTGTACTATGCGCTGGGGTTCACGCTGTTGACGGAACGGCGCGGCAATACCGGCCACCACGGCTGCAATGTGTGCATGCTGAAAAATCTGCAGAACGACGATATGTGAGCGGTTTCAAGGTTAACGCCCGCGCCTTGTGTCACCCTGTTAACCGTTTGATAACAATCACAACGTTTTATCAGGGAGGAAACTATGTTGGGGGATCCGATGGCGCTGTCCGCGCTGGTCACGCTGGTGGTCATCGCGCTATGGGCCAGCGCCCGCCTGCCGGAGTATTTGGTCGCGCTGCTGTTCTTTGCGGCGGTGATGGTATTGCAGCTGGCGCCCGCCGCGGTGACCTTTTCCGGTTTCGCGTCCTCCGCATTTTGGCTGGTGCTCAGCGGCTTCGTGTTGGGCACCGCCATCCGCAGCACCGGTTTGGCGGATCGCCTGGCCAACCGACTCTTGCCGCATCTGGCCGGTTCCTGGCCCCGCCTGGTGGGCGGCGTGGTGGCGATAAGCTACGCGCTGGCGTTCGTCATGCCCTCCAACATGGGGCGAATTACGCTGCTGATGCCGATCGTCATGGCGTTGGCCAATCGCGCCGGCCTGGCGGAAGGCTCGCGCGGCCGCATCGGTTTGGCGCTGGCGGTGGGGTTCGGCACCTTCCAGCTCTCCGCCAGCATCCTGCCGGCCAACGTGCCCAATCTGGTGATGAGTGGCGCGGCGGAAAGCGCCTACGGCAGCCACTTCGCTTATCTTTCTTACCTGTTGTTGCACGCCCCGGTGCTCGGGATCGCCAAAGGCGCGCTGCTGACGCTGTGCATCTGCGGCCTGTTCCGCGCGCGGCCGCAGCCGGTGGCGGCCGAGGCGGCGCAAACCCCGCTCAGCGCCGCCGAGTGGCGGCTGATCGCACTGTTGGGCATTACGGTGCTGCTGTGGATG
This sequence comes from Serratia sp. EC4, assembly GCF_059652115.1. NCBI lineage: Bacteria > Pseudomonadati > Pseudomonadota > Gammaproteobacteria > Enterobacterales > Yersiniaceae > Serratia > Serratia sp. EC4. The sequence continues at coordinate 484,772 of NZ_JBNIDE010000002.1, forward strand.
ACCGACAGCTGGCACGGCATCGCCCCCGCCTGGATCGGGTTGGCGGCGGCCTGCTTCTGCCTGTTGCCGCGCATCGGTTTTCTCAACGGCGAGCAGTTCGCCGCCGGGGTTAACGTGCGAACCTGTATCTACGTGGCGGGGATCCTGGGGCTGACCGCGCTGGTCAGCCACTCCGGTCTCGGCGATCGGCTGGGCGGCGCGCTGCTGGCGATGATGCCGGATCTGCATGGCAAACCGTTCGCTGCGTTCGGTTCGCTGGTGGGGATCACCGCGTTGCTGAATTTCGTTGTGACCGCCAACGGCGTGCCGGCGCTGTTTACTCCGCTGGCGCAGGCGTTGTCCGCGGGCAGCGGCTTGCCGCTGCTGACGGTGCTGATGACCCAGGTGATCGGCTATGCCACGCCGCTGCTGCCGTATCAGGCTTCGCCGATCGTGGTGGCGATGGGGATGGGCAAAGTGCCGGCGCGCGAGGGGCTGAAGCTGTGCCTGCTGTTGGCCGCGCTCAGCTTTGCGCTGCTGGTGCCGTTGGATTATCTGTGGTTCAGACTGCTGGGGTGGATCCCGTAAACAGCCCTGCGCCGCCGGCAAAACAATCTTCGTCCAGCGTCAGAGTGGCGATTTTATGCACCGGTCCGCGCATGCTGACCTGAAAATCGCCGCTGAAGGCGATCTGCAGCTCGCCGCCCGGCATCCGCACGCTAACCCGATCGCCGACTCGTCCCAACTTGCGCATCACGCTGGCGGCGGCGCAGCTGCTGCTGCCGGAGGCGAGGGTAAAACCGGCGCCGCGCTCCCAGATGCCGATGCGCAGCGTCTGGCGATCGACCACTTCCACCAGTTGTACATTGGTGCGTTTCGGGAACAGCGTATGGCGTTCAATCTGCGGTCCGAGCCGATGCACCTGCGCCAGATCCAGTTTTTCCACCGGCACCACGCAGTGCGGGTTGCCCATCGACACCAGCGAAACGCTTAACGTCTCCTCCCTCAGGGGCAGCGGATAGTTCAGCGCCTCCGGCAGATCGATCAACGCCGGCAGCGCCGCCGGGCTGAAATTGGCGCGCCCCATCTCCACGGTTATCTGATGCGCGTCTTCCGCCACCTGGCAACGCACGTCGCCGCCGGCGGTGTGCACCAGAAACGGCTGATGCGCCACGCGCTTGCTGTCGAACAGATAGCGCGCGTAGATACGCAGGCCGTTGCCGCTTTTCTCCGCTTCGGAGCCGTCCGGGTTGATGATGCGCAGGGTGGGATTGACGGCGTCGCCGCTGTCGATCAGCAGGCCGTCGGAACCGATGCCGTAATGCGGGTGGCACAGCAGGCGGATCTGTTCCTGGCTCAGACGTTCGGCGACCGAGCGGTGGCAGACCAGGTAGTCGTTGCCCAGACCGTGATATTTGTGGAACAGCAGGGGAGTCATGGCGTTGCTCGGCTCAGCGGGAAAAGGTCGCTACAGCTTACAACAGAACGTTGGCGTTAAAGCAAACAAAAGGCGGCCTGAGCCGCCCTTTTGCACGATTGCCGATCCGGCGATTAATTGTAGATGATCGCGGTGCCGTGCAGTTTGTTGTCACCGGTGGTGGCGATGATCTGGAAAGATTTGGCGCCCGCCGCGTCGGCTTTGGCCGCCAGTTTATTTTCCAGGCTGCTCAGGTCGGACGCGCCGCTGACGGTGACGACGCCGGCTTTTTGCAGGTCGGCGGGTTGCGCGTTAACCAGATCGGCGGCGAAGCTGCCGAAGGAGACGGAGGCCAGTGCGATGGCTGCGATGGTCATTTTCAGGTTTTTCATGGTCTTATTTCCTATCTTTGTTCTTTACGATGTTTGTTTTGTAAGGTCGTTAAATTTATTAACGATCGATAATTTAATGTTAGATGCCGGTTTGACGGATTGCAAGTATTTTTTTAATGCTCGTTAATTAATTTTTTTTACGCCCTGGCGCTGTGAGCAATAAAGGTATGCAGTCCACAGGCTTAATGCTTTGTTATTGATAGATTTCTGCAGTGCCATGCAGCTGGTTGTTACCGCCGGCGCCGATAATGCGGAAGGATTTTGCACCGGCCTGATCGGCTTTGGCGGCCAGGCTGTTTTCCAGCGAGGTCAGATCGGATGCGCCGCTGACGGTGATAACGCCCACTTTCTGCTGGTCAGCCGGTTGGTTCTGAACCAAATCAGCGGCGAAGCTGCCGAAGGAAACGCTGGCCAGAGTGAGAGCTGCTAAGGTTAATTTTAAGTTTTTCATAATGTTAATTCCTTTCCGATAACGGTGAATAGAGGGGTTTAATCCGCTTCGCTAAATTATCTTAACGATCGATAACTAAATGCTAATCGGTTCTCGACGAGCGCGCAATATTTTTTTATAATGATCGTTAAGTTATTTGTGCTAACCCTGCCGTGGAGCGGGATAGGAGAGGAACGATGAGCATCAATGAAGCGGTCTGCGGCAAGAAAAGCCGCGGCAGACCGAAACAATTTGATCGCGATCGGGCGCTGGAAAGCGCGCTCGATCTGTTCTGGCGGCACGGTTATGAAGCCACCTCGCTGGCCGATCTGGTGGAAGTGACCGGCGCCAAGGCGCCGACGCTGTATGCGGAATTCGGCAACAAAGAAGGGATGTTCCGCGCGGCGGTGGAACGCTATTTGCAAAAATACACCACCTGCACCAACCAACTGTTGGAACAGGCGTTGCCGGTGGCCGAGATCGTCGAGGCCTACGTGCGTTCTTCCGTCGAAGTGTTTACCGACCCCGATACGCCGTCAGGTTGTTTTATGGTGTGCGCCTCCGCCGCGCTGTCGTCCGCGTCCGACGACGTCGCCCAGATGCTGCGCAAAAAACATCATGCCCAGGAAGCGGCGCTGAAAGCCTGCTTCGATCGCAAGGTGCAGCAGGGTGAACTGCTGGCGAAGACCGACACCGCGCTGCTGGCGAAGTACGTCATTTGCACCATTGAAGGCATGTCGGTGCAGGCGCGCGAAGGGGCAAGCCGCGGCGATCTGCTGCGGTTGCTGGAGGCGTTGATGCTGGTGTGGCCGCGGCTCAGCCAGATTGGCAATAAGGTGTGACAACCGGCCCGGTTTTCACCGGGCCGTCTAACCCATTACTGATTGACCGGGATCACCGCGCCCTGGTACTTCTCGCGGATAAAGTCCTGAATCGGTTTGGAGTGCAGCACTTTGACCAGTGCCACGATCTCCGGCTTGTTCACGTCGGCTTTGTGCACGGTGATGATGTTGGCGTACGGGTTGTTTTCGCCGCTTTCGACTGCGATCGGATCCTTGGTCGGATTCAGCCCGGCGTCGATGGCGTAGTTGGCGTTGATCACCACCGCGTCGCCTTCGTTGTTGTTGTACATCTGTGGCAGCAGCGCGCCTTCAACGTTGGCCTGGAACTTCAGGTGTTTCGGGTTTTCCACCACGTCGGTGATGCGCGCGTCCACTTTGCTCACCCCCGGCTTCAGCTTGATCACGCCTTCCCGTTCAAAAATAGACAGAATGCGGCCTTCTTCCGCCACCGCGTCGCGCATGATGATTTTGCCGTTTTCCGGCAGATCTTTCAGGCTCTTGTACTTCTTCGAGTAGATGCCGATAGGCTCAATATGGATCGCGCCGGCGCTGACGAAGTCGTAGCTCTTGTCGTCGGCGTGGTCTTTCAGCACCGAGTTCAGGTAAGGCACGTGCTGGAAGTAGTTGGCGTCGATGTCGTGGCTGGCCAAGGCGGTGTTCGGCAGAATGTAGTCCTGGAAGCGCTTGATCTGCAGATCGATGCCTTCCTTCGCCAGTATCGGTTTGGCTTGTTCGAGGATCTCGGCGTGCGGCACGTTGGAGGCGCCGACCACCAGCTTGGTCGCCGCGGCGGCGCCGTAAGAGGCGAGGGTGGCGACAGAGGCGAAAGCCAACATCAGTAGGTGCTTTTTCATCATCGTTTTCCTTGGTTAATTAACGTTTATCGAGCGTTCTTGTCAGGGTGTCGCCAATGAACTGAATGACGAAAACGATCAGCAGGATCGTCAGCGTCGCCACCAGCGTCACGTCACTGTGGTTGCGTTGGAAGCCTTCCAGATAGGCCAGGTTGCCCAGGCCGCCGGCGCCGATCACCCCGGCCATCGCGGTGTAGCTCACCAGCGCGATCAGGGTGACGGTGATGCCGGAAACCAGCGCCGGCGAGCTTTCCGGCAGCAATACGCGGAAAATCAGGGTGCGGTTTTTGGCGCCCATCGAGCGCGCCGCTTCGATCACTCCTTTGTCGACCTCGCGCAGCGCGATCTCCACCAGCCGGGCGTAGAACGGCGCCGCGCCGACGATCAGCGCCGGCAGGGCCGCGTCCGCGCCGAGAATGGTGCCGATCAGCGACTTGGTGAATGGGATCAGCAGCACGATCAGAATGATGAACGGGATAGAGCGGAAGACGTTGACCAACACGGAGATCAGCGAGTAGACCGCCCGGTTCTGCAACAGCTGGCCCTTCGAGGTTAAAAACAGCAGCACGCCGAGCACGATGCCCAGCACCAGCGTGGCCAAACCGGCGATGCCGGTCATGTACAGCGTTTCCCAGGTGGCGTCCCACAGTTGGTCCAGACGCAGGTGGGGGAACAGGGATTCAATCATGTTGGATAACCTCGACGGCGATGTCTCTTTCGTGCAGCAGGTTGAGCATGTCGGCGACTTGTTGTTCATTGCCTTCGGCGTGGATGTACAGTTCGCCGAACGAACCGTTGAGGGTGTGGCTGATCTTGCCGTGCAGAATGTTGACGGTCAGGGCGTAGCGCCGGATCACTTCAGAGATCACCGCCTGATGGGTTTGCACGCCGACGAAGGTCAGCTTGAAAATCGCCCCCGGCAGGTGGGCGGTGAGCTGCGGGTTGAAGCTCTCTTCGGTGTCCGCATACTGCGACACCTGTTTGACGAACTGTCGGGTGATCGGCTGCTGCGGCCGGGTGAACACGTCAAGCACCGGGCCTTCTTCGACGATGCGGCCGTTTTCCATCACCGCCACGCGGTGGCAGATTTTGCGCACCACGTGCATCTCGTGGGTGATTAGCACGATGGTCAATTTCAGCTGACGGTTGATGTCCAACAGCAGGTCGAGAATGGCGTCGGTGGTCTGCGGATCGAGCGCCGAGGTGGCCTCGTCGCACAGCAGCACGCTCGGGTTATTGGCCAGCGCGCGGGCGATGCCGACGCGCTGCTTTTGGCCGCCGCTGAGCTGCGACGGGTAGGCGTTTTCGCGCCCCTGCAGGCCGACCAGCGCGATCAGTTCCGCCACGCGCGGCGCAATCTGCGCCTTGGGCACGCCGGCGATCTGCATGGAAAACGCGATGTTCTGGCTGACGGTGCGCGACCACAGCAGGTTGAAGTGCTGAAACACCATGCTGATTTTCAGGCGCGCCTGGCGCAGATGGCTGCCTTTGGCGCGGGCGATATCAAAACCGCCCACGTCAATGCGGCCGCTGGTGGGCGTTTCCAGACCGTTGAGCAGGCGGATGAGGGTGCTTTTGCCGGCGCCGCTGTAGCCGATGATGCCGTAAATTTGCCCGGCCTCTACCGCCAGGCTGACGTTGTCTACCGCCACGACGCGGCCCTGTGTGCTGTCAAAAGTTTTGCAAACGTTCGAAAGAACGATCATAGCGAAGCGGATCCTTATCGATACATCACAGCATTCCGTCCAGAGCGCGGTGCGCCGGACAGAGATCGTTCGGCTTTTCGGCTGACGGAACCTCTGTTGCGGGTGAATACCGGGCAATCCTACCGAGGGTTTATAGTGACAGGAAGAATGTAAAATCTATTACTTATTCTGATTTGATATATAAGGCGGCGGGGGAGGCGGGGGAAGAAACCGGCCGCAGGGCGGCCGGCGGAGGGCTAGCGTTTTTCCAGTTTCATGTGCAGCAGCGGGAACGGGTTGCCCTGACCGTCGAGCGGCGAGCGGCCGGTGATGACAAACCCGTAGTGGCGGTAGAAGCCGCTGGCCTGCGGATTTTGCTCGTTCACGTCCAGCTGCAGCTCATCGTGCAGCGTTTCCGCGTGGGTCAGCAGCGCTTTGCCCACCCCTTTGCCGCGCTGATCCGCGTCGATAAACAACATCTCCACCTTGTTGCCGTTCAGGCCGATAAAGCCGCAGGGATGCCCCGGGCGTTCTTCGGCCACCCAAACGTTGACCGCCGGCAGGTAGTCGTTCAGCACCAGCGGGAACAGCTGCGCGATGTTGTCTTCGGTTAAAAAATGGTGGGTGGCGCGCACCGAACGCAGCCAGATATCTGCCAATTGCGCGTTGTCTTCCGCCGCGCGTGCTCTGATGGTAATCATCGAACTCTCTGCTATCTAAGTTGAAGGAAAAGAAACTAGATAGAGGTTTTGTGGGGTTAGTGCCGAATTAACGTGGGTTAACGCCCTGCAAAGCGCCTCTGCAGTGGATCGAATAGGTCCGCCTTGTTGCAAGCGGTATAACAACTGTAATTCAGTAAGTTAATGCTTTCAACCGCCGCAGGGCGCAATGAGGCGATCGCCGCGTGATACACTGGCCGCTGAACCAGCAAGAGGGCGGCAGGATGGAAGCGGTACGCGCAGCGATAGAGAAACAGGTGCTCAGCCTGACCGGGCTGGCGCTCGGCGGCGTCGATTTTGAGAATCCGCCCGGCGATCCGGGGCTGTTCGGCCCGCAGTCTGTCATCTGGCAGGTACATCGCGATTTCACGCCGATGCTGTGCGGCGGCGTCAGCGCCTTGCTGCTGCAAATGCTGCACCCGCTGGCGCTGGCCGGCGTATGGGATCACTCCAATTTTCGCGACGATATGATCGGCCGCCTGCGCCGCACCAGCCAGTTCGTGTCGGTCACCACTTTCGGCCCGACCGCCGAGGCGGAGCGGCTGATCGCCAAAGTCAAAGCCATCCATCTGCGGGTAACCGGCGTCGGCGGCGACGGCACGCCTTATGCCGCCAGCGATCCGGCGCTGCTGACCTGGGTGCACGTGGCGGAGAGCAGCCGCTTTCTGGCCAGCCACCTGCGCTACCGTAACCCCCATCTTTCCCACGATTTGCAGGATCAATACTATCGTGAAGCGGCGCGCGTGGCCGCCGCGCTGGGAGCCACTGCAATACCTCAGTCCTGCGCGGAGGTCGAAGAATACCTGCAGGCGATGCGGCCGCAGCTGGTGTGCGATGAACGCACCCAAGAGGTGGCGCGCATTCTGCTGAAGGCGCCGGCGCCGAGCGCGTTGGCGCGCCCGCTCGGTGGGGTGGTGATGCAGGCGGGCATCGATCTGTTGCCCGACTGGGCGCAGCGGCAGTTCGGTTTTCATCCGGGCGCGCTGCGGCGGCGGCTGGTGCGAACGGGCGCCGCCGGTTTGGGCAAGGTGCTGGGCGCGTCGATGCGCAACGGTTCCTATCAGCGCGCGGTGCGGCGCATCACTCGGCCGTCATGAGCCGCAGCCGCTATAATTAGCCTTTGTTTATCTTCGTTTACGGCCGTTTTTGAGACTTTTACGGGTGATCCGGCCAGTAATGCGTTTTACACTTGGGGCAAAGCCACATTCCATTTTTGGCGCGCAGCCGATTCTGCCGCGCCCTGACCCTATTGAGGTGATATGAACGAGTCATACGTACTTGCTGAAGTCAGCAATGAGAACCAGACGCTGGTCGCGGTGGTTCAGCAAGATCACCGGGCAGCCTATTTTTACATCTATCCCGCCGAAGCCTACAGCGATCGCTATCAGGTGCGCGCCTGCTGGCTGCGCAACCTGGCCGCCGCGCCGCTGCAGGAGGATCGCGCCGCGTTGGAACAAGGGCAGCCGCCGATGCTGGCGGCGGAGTTTTGCCGCAACCTGGAAGGGGAAGCGCCGCTGAACCCGGAAGGGCTGATGGTGGTGTGGAGCGAAAGCGACGACGGCGCGGCCCTGTGGTATTACGGCCAACTGCTGGCGGTGATCCCCGGCTGGAGCCTGTATATCGACCATTCGGTGTGCTATTCGGCCAGCTGCATCAAGGAGAGCCCACTGGCCTATCCGCTCGGTTCGGCCTCGACCAACACGCAATATGCGCAGGCGGAAAGCACCCGGCAGTTTTGGCGCAGCTGGCAGCGTGAAGAGGGCAATCCGTGGCCGAAGATGCAGCGCGATTTTCAGGCGCGCTATGAGCAGCATTTCGGCCCTTCGGTAAAATATTACGCCATCGATCAGGGCAAGTGGCCGCCGATGGCCATCACTCAGCACGAGCGCGACGGCATCTATTACTTCCTCACCATGGGGGTCAGCATCCGGCCGATGCCGTGGGTGGAGATCCTGTTCAACGACGAGGCTTCGCGCTATCGCCGCATGGAGATGGCGATCGCCATCGACAGCCAATACATGACCGAAGACAACGCGGTGCAGATGGCCAGCGCGCTGGCCGGTTTCGCGCACGCGCCGTGGGCGCGGTTGACCTGGATCGGCGAAGGGCACACGCTGGAGTCCGACGTGGCGCCGTTGGGCTACGAAGGCTATATTTTATCGTCGTCCTTCTATCCGCATCACGCGCACCTGGCGTTGCCGCAGCAGTACGGCGACCCGGTGAACCTGTTTTGGGCCAGCCCGGTGTTTACCGCCGAGCGCCAGCTGGCGCACGCCACGCCGAACGGCGGGCACGATCTGGTGAACCGGCTGCGCGAGCAGGGCGTTGACCACATTTTCCGCCCGCGCCAGCCGGTGTGCTGACGCCATTTATCTTCTCTTCGGGAGCCGCCATGACCACCGCGCTGTTGATTATCGATGTGCAGGAAGGGTTGTTTACGCCGCCGCCGGCGGATGCCGCGGGCACCGTTGCGCGCATCAATCAGTTGAGCGAGCGCGCCCGCCGGGCGGGCGTGCCGGTTGTCGTGATTCAGCACCACACGCCGGACGACGAACTGCCGCACGGCAGCGCCGCCTGGCAAGTGCTCGCGGCGCTGAAGGTGGCGCCGGGCGACCATCGGGTGGATAAAACCACGCCGGACTCCTTCCTGCGCACCTCGCTCGGCGCGTTGCTGATCGCCAACGGCGTATCGCAGCTGGTGGTTTGCGGCTACTCCACGCCGTTTTGCATCGATACCACGGTGCGCAGCGCCGCGGCGCGCGGCTATCCGGTGACGCTGGCGGCGGATGCGCACACCTGCCACGACAAATCCTATGCCGACGGTTTGCTGATCCGCACCCACCATAACGAGACGCTGTCGAATATCGACAGCTTCGGCGTGCCGATCCGCGCCGTGCCCGCGGCGGACATCGTGTTCTGAGAACGGAAAACGGGGGCCAGCGCCCCCGTTCGTTATTTCAGGCCCGCTCGCCGCGCCGCCACCTTGGCCAGCGCCGCCCAGTCCAGATCCGCATCCCCCTGCGCCATCGCGTCGAGGAAGTTGTCTTTCAGCACCCCGGCGAACGGCATCGGCGTATGGCTGTCGGCGCCGGCGGCCAGCGCCAGCCCGACGTCCTTCAGCCCCAGCGCCAGCCGGAATCCGGCGGGTGAATACTTCTCGGCGGCGATCAGCGCGCCATAGCCCTGGTAAGCCGGGGCGGCGAAGACGGTGCCGCTCAGCATCTGCAGGTAGTCGGCGCCGGACACGCCATAGTTGCGCACCAGCGCGCTGCCTTCCGCCATCGCTTCAATGGCGCTGGCCAGCGTAAAGTTGGTGGCGATTTTGACCACGTTGGCCTGCGCCGGATCGGCGCCGAAGTGCCAGGTTTTCTGGCCGAGGGCATCGAACAGCGGCTGCGCTTGCTTCAGCCGCTCGCTATCGCCGGCCGCCAGAATATTCAGCTTGCCGGCGGCGGCCACGTCGACCCGCCCCAGCACCGGCGCGGCGAGGTAGCCGATGCCGTGTTCCGCATGCAGCGTCGTCAGGCGTTTGGCGAGTTCGACCGAGATGGTCGCCATATTGATATGCAGCGCGCCCGGTTTCATCCGCTGCAGCAATCCGCTGTCCACCACCACCTGCTGCGTGGCGGCATCGTCGGCCAGCATGGTGATCAGCACGTCGGCATCGGCCAACTGTTCCAGCCGTTCGGCCTGCCGCGCGCCGGCGCTCACCAGCGGCTGCGCCGCCTGTGGCGAGCGGTTCCATACCGTTAAGGCGAAGCCCGCCTGCAACAGGTTGGCCGCCATGGCGCTGCCCATCCCACCCAGTCCGGCAAATCCGATCTTCATCATGCGCTCCTTTTTCAGGTTGAAGGTTTTACCCTAGCGCGCCAGGCCAGGAACGCAAATGCCGGAGTGTAACGCCGTCTTACGCGCCGGCGGCGGGCTATTGACGCGCTGCCGCGGCGGGTATACCTTGATGGCATGAATATATCGATGCACTCCACCCACAATCAGTCATGGTGGCGCCTCTTCTGAGGCGGCACGAGTATTCACATCTCTTTTTAATGCCGCCGGTTTGGCGGCATTATTTTTTGTGGCGTTGATCCGGCGGTCTACAGACCTTCAGGAGCACTGTCATGAGCTACACCATTCTTACCGGCGATCGCGCCACCGGCCCACTGCATTTAGGCCACTTCGTCGGCTCGCTGCGCCAGCGCGTCGCACTGCAGCACCAGCATAACCAAACGGTGATGGTGGCGGATTTGCAGGGCCTGACCGACAACGGCAACAACCCGCAAAAAATCAGCGCCAACGTGCTCAACGTCGTGGCCGACTATCTGGCGGTCGGCATCGATCCGCACAAGACCACGATCTGCCTGCAGTCGGCGCTGCCGGCGTTGGCCGAACTGACGATGTACTACCTTAATCTGGTCAGCGTGGCGCGGCTGGAACGCAACCCGACGGTGAAAAACGAAATCGCCGAGAAGGATTTCGCCCGCAGCCTGCCGGCCGGTTTTCTGATCTATCCGGTCAGCCAGGCGGCGGACATCACCGCCTTCGGCGCCACCCACGTGCCGGTCGGCGAGGATCAACTGCCGATGCTGGAGCAAACCAACGAGATCGTGCGGCGCTTCAACCACATCGTCGGCCAACCGATATTAACGGAGTGCCAGCCGCTGTTGAGCAACGTTGGGCGTCTGCCAGGGCTGGACGGGCAGGGCAAGATGTCGAAATCGCGCGGTAACGCCATCCCGCTTGGCGCCGGCGCCGACGAGGTGCACAAGGCGGTGATGAGCATGTTCACCGATCCCGGCCATCTCAACGTCAGCGATCCCGGCCGGGTGGAGGGCAACATGGTGTTCACCTATCTGGACGCCTTCTGCGAAGACGCCGCGCTGGTGGCGGAACTGAAGGCGCACTACCGCCGCGGCGGGTTGGGGGACGTGAAGATCAAACGGCTGCTGGAGGATTGTCTGCAGAGCCTGCTCGAACCGATCCGCACCCGCCGCGCCGAATTCATCGCCGATAAAGGCGAGCTGACGCGCATCCTGCAGCACGGCACCCGCCGCGCGCATCAGGTCAGCCAGCGGACGCTGCAGCAGGTCAAGGCGGCGCTGGGGCTGGACTTCTTCACCCTGGCGTGAGGCGCACGCCGGGGCGGCACGCGTCACGCCCCGGCCATAAAACCATCATCCCACTGTCATAAACTTATCCGTTAATAGGTGCCCATAATGATTAGCCACTGAAACCAGAGAAATCATATGGCTCAGGCACTGTTAAAATTGGCGCAGCACGAGTTCCCAGGGCAGCACGCCGCCGCATCCCGCAAAGTGTTATCGGTAAAGGGGCTCGGCAAGGCCTACAAAGCGCAGCAGCGCGTGCTGGATGACATCAATTTCGATCTGCACGCCGGCGAATTCGTGGCGGTGATCGGCCGCTCCGGCGCGGGCAAGTCCACGCTGTTGCATACCCTCAACGGCACCATTCCTTCCAGCTGCGGCGAGATGCTGCACTTCGAAGACGATGGCGTGGCGCAGGATATCGCCCAGCTTGCCGGCCGCCAGATGCGCCAGTGGCGCGCGCGCTGCGGCATGATCTTCCAGGACTTCTGCCTGGTGCCGCGGCTGGACGTGATGACCAACGTGTTGCTGGGCCGCCTGAGCCACACTTCCACCCTGAAATCCTTCTTCAAACTGTTCGATGACGCCGACCGCGCTCGCGCCATCGAGCTGTTGCAGTGGCTCAACATGCTGCCGCACGCGCTGCAGCGCGCCGAGCACCTCTCCGGCGGTCAGATGCAGCGCGTCGCCATCTGCCGCGCGCTGATGCAAAACCCGCAAATCCTGCTGGCCGATGAGCCGGTGGCGTCGCTCGATCCGAAAAACACCCGCCGCATCATGGACGCGCTGCAGAAAATCAGCGAAGACGGCATCGCGGTGATGGTGAATCTGCACTCGGTCGAACTGGTGAAAGAGTATTGCTCGCGGGTGATCGGCATCGCCCACGGGAAGATCGTGTTTGACGGGCATCCTTCGCAACTGAACGAACGGATCCTGCACCAGCTGTATGGCGAAGAAGCCAATCAGATCCATTGAAGCACTTTTGACCTTTACCCTTTACACACAAGGCACACCTGATGAAAAAAGTATTGAGTCTGACCACCCTGATGGCCGGCGCGATGATGGTATTTAATGCTGCCGCAGCGGATGCGCCGAAAGAGCTGAACCTGGGCATTCTCGGCGGCCAGAACGCCACCCAGCAGATCGGCGATAACCAATGCGTGAAGCAGTTCCTGGACAAAGAGTTGAACGTCGATACCAAGCTGCGCAACTCGTCCGACTATTCCGGCGTGATCCAGGGCCTGCTGGGCGGCAAGATTGACCTGGTGCTGAGCATGTCGCCGTCGTCGTTCGCCTCGGTCTACATCAAGGATCCGAAAGCGGTGGACATCGTCGGCATCGCGGTCGACGACGTTGACCAGTCGCGCGGCTACCACTCGGTGGTGGTGGTGAAGGCCGGCAGCCCGTACCAGAAACTGGAAGACCTGAAAGGCAAGGCCATCGGCTTCGCCGATCCGGATTCCACCTCCGGCTTCCTGATCCCGAACCAGGCGTTTAAAAAGCTGTTCGGCGGCACGGTCGACAACAAATACAACAACACCTTCTCCAGCGTCACCTTCTCCGGCGGCCACGAGCAGGACATCCTCGGCGTGCTGAACGGCCAGTTCGAAGGCGCGGTGACCTGGGCGTCGATGATTGGCGACTACAACACCGGCTACACCAGCGGCGCGTTCACCCGCATGATCCGCATGGATCACCCGGACCTGATGAAGCAGATCCGCATCATTTGGCAGTCGCCGCTGATCCCGAACGGCCCGATCCTGGTGAGCAACTCGCTGCCGGCCGACTTCAAGGCCAAAGTGGTCACCGCTATCAAGAAGCTGGATAAAGACGATCACGCGTGCTTTATCAAAGCGATGGGCGGCAAACAGCACATCGGCGACACGACCCTGGCGGAATACCAGACCATCATCGATATGAAGCGCGAGCTGACCAAAGGCGACCGTTAATTCCCGGCTGCCTCGGCCGTTCGAATGAAGGGGTTCAGCATGCTGAACCCCTTGTTCCATCAAGATGGAAGACCTGCATTGAATACCGATTTCGCACACTATTACCAACGGATCCGCAGCAAGCAAAAGCGCGAAGCGCTGCTGTGGTCGCTCGGGCTGGTGGTGTTGTACCTGGGCGCCGGCAACCTCGCCGAGTTCAACCTGCACACCGTCTGGGTGTCTATTCCGCACTTCTTCGACTATCTGGCCGAAACCGTGCCGACGTTGCACTGGAACCTGTTGTTCGCCGACGGGCGCACCGAAGGCTCGCTGGCCTACTGGGGCTATCGCCTGAACATCCAGCTGCCGCTGATCTGGGAGACCCTGCAGCTGGCGCTGGCGGCGACCATTTTCTCGGTGCTGGTGGCGACCGTGCTGGCGTTTCTGGCGGCCGGCAACACCTATACCCCGGCCTCGGTGCGGCTGGCGATCCGCACGCTGGTGGCGTTCTTGCGCACCATGCCGGAGTTGGCGTGGGCGGTGATGTTCGTGATGGCGTTCGGCATCGGCGCCATTCCCGGCTTCCTGGCGCTGGCGCTGCACACCATCGGCAGCCTGACCAAGCTGTTCTACGAATCGATCGAAACCGCCTCCAACAAGCCGGTGCGCGGGCTGGCGGCCTGCGGCGCCACGCCGCTGCAGCGCATGCGCTTCGGCCTGTGGCCGCAGGTGAAGCCGGTGTTTCTCTCCTACAGCTTCATGCGGCTGGAGATCAACTTCCGTCAGTCGACCATTTTGGGGCTGGTGGGGGCGGGCGGCATCGGCCAGGAGCTGATGACCAACATTAAACTCGACCGCTACGATCAGGTCAGCATGACGCTGCTGCTGATCATCGTGGTGGTTTCCGTGCTCGACTACGTGTCGGGCGAGCTGCGCAAGCGCGTGGTGGAGGGGGAAAAATGATAGCGGGTACTCCGGCGTCGGCGGAAACGCTGCGCCAGCTAAAACAGCAGCATCCGGCGATCTTCGCGCAGCAGGGGCGTTACCTGCGCACCGTCGGCCTGATCGCCTTGGCGATCGTGCTGTACTACGTGTTCTTCTTCTTGGTCTTCGGCATTAGCTGGCCGCAGTTTATCAACGGCTGCCAGCAGTTGGGGCGCTATTTCCTGCGCATGTTCGTCTGGCACGACTTCGCCAACTGGCCGTTCATGTACTACTTCCAGCAGATCGGCATCACCATCGCCATCGTGTTCGCCGGCACCATCACCGCGTCGCTGATCGCGCTGCCGCTGTCGTTCTTCGCCGCGCGCAACGTGATGTCGACGCCGCTGCTGCGGCCGATTTCGGTGCTGGTGCGCCGCTTGCTGGACGTGCTGCGCGGCATCGACATGGCGATCTGGGGGCTGATCTTCGTGCGCGCCGTCGGCATGGGGCCGCTCGCCGGGGTGTTGGCTATCGTGATGCAGGACGTCGGGCTGTTGGGCAAACTGTACGCCGAAGGGCACGAGGCGGTGGACAAGTCCCCCAGCCGCGGCCTGACGGCGGTGGGCGCCAACGGGTTGCAGAAGCACCGCTACGGCATTTTCACCCAGTCGTTCCCCACCTTCCTGGCGCTCAGCCTGTATCAGATCGAGTCCAACACCCGCTCTGCGGCGGTGCTGGGCTTCGTCGGCGCCGGCGGCATCGGCCTGGTGTACGCGGAGAACATGCGGCTGTGGAACTGGGACGTGGTGATGTTCATCACTCTGATCCTGGTGGTGGTGGTGATGATCATGGACAAGGTCTCGTCAATGCTGCGCAACAAGTACATCATCGGCGAAGACATCCCGCTGTATCAGCAAAAAAGCCAAATCGATTGAGAAACCCCTTTCCGATCCCTATACTGCCGCACATTCAAGGTGTGCGGCCATACCCGTCATACTTGGAGTTGCCTCTTTGTTGGCTGCATTTGCGCGCCCCGGTCACATAGTTAACTATGCTCCGGGGGCTTACAAATTTGCCGCCGCGATGCAACTCCAATTATTTTGGGTATGGGGCATTTTTTACAATGCGCACGTCCCCGTTAGACAAATAAGGCAATGCAATCCCATGATGAACAACGACGTGCTGCGCAGCGTGCGCTATATGCTGAGCATTAACAACGCCAAAATGGTCGAGATTATCAAACTGGACGATTTCGAGGTGGCGGTGTCGGCGATGGACGCTTACGTGATCAAAGAAGGCGAGCCGGGCTACGAGAAGTGCCCGGACGAAGTGATGGCGCACTTCCTCAACGGCCTGGTGTTCTTCAAGCGCGGCAAGGACGACAAGTTCCCGGCGCCGGCGGTTGAACTGCCGATCACCAACAATCTGGTGCTGAAAAAGCTGCGCGTGGCGTTCGAGCTGAAAGACACCGACATGCACCAGATTTTCACCGCGGTGGACTTCCGCATCTCCAAGCCGGAGTTGAGCGCGCTGTTCCGTAAAGAGGGCACCAAGAACTACCGCCCGTGCGGCGATCAGATGCTGCGCTACTTCCTCAAAGGGCTGGCGCAGCGCATTCGCGGCGAGTAACGCGCAGCGTTCACCGAACATCAGGCGCAATCGCAAGGTTGCGCCTTTTTTATTGCCCCTCTCCCGCCCGCCGTTGTTGTACTGGCCCTCAGCCATCCGCCATTGATGGTGGGCGTGCCGCCCGTCCGGTTACTTTCTCATGGTCAATTCAGTCACCCAAACCATGAGGAAAGCAGGATGCCAACCATCACGAAAACCCAATCACTTTACACCTTGACCCGGCCGGTCTGGCTGGATGCAGCGGGCATGAGCAAGGGCATCGATCACGATCGCCAGCATCTGGGCATCATTCTCGCCGCCGGGCAGGTGCTGCGAGTACGCCAGACCAACGCGGCGTTTACCGGCAAGCTCACGCTGCGCTTGCTGAATGACGACAGCAAAACGGAGGCGGAATTCAGCGTCGGCGCGAGCTGGGTCGAGGCCCAGGTCAATGCCGTCTCGGTGCCGTTCATCGATACGCCGTATGGGCAGGGCGAGCCGGCGCTGGAGTTCGAGTATCCGGACACGGCAAAAGCGCTGCCGGTTTATCGCCGTGGCGAAAACGAAGCCGCGTTCTTTGCCCGCTGGGACGAGCGGGACGCCGAGTTTGCCCTGGTCGATGCGGAGTACGCTGTGTTGCTGGTGCCGAAAATCAGTAAACCGACGCTGAAGTCGCTGGGCGAAGCGAAAAACATCGACGGGCTGATCGCCTACTACGATCGCATTTTCACTTTCTATAATGCGCTGACCGGCGTTTCGTTCGAGGCTGAACACGAATCCGATCGCAATATTCGCAACCGCTACTTTATGAAGGCCGATAAGCACGGCGCCGGCGCCGCGTATTACGGCGGCCGCTGGACGGCGGAAACCAGCAACTCGGTCAGCAGCTTCTGGCTGACGCCGAAAGACAGCAACTGGGGCAGCCTGCATGAGATCGCGCACGGCTATCAGGGGCACTTTATGGGCGACAAATATTTCTCCACCGGTGAGATGTGGAACAATATTTATGCCGCTTGCTATCAGGACGTGATGCTGGGGGAACGCAAATACCAGGAGGGGTGGCTGTATAACTACGGCAACGCGGCCGGCGTCGAGAAGAAAATCATCGATTTGATCGCTCAGGGTACGCCGCTAAACCAGTGGGATCTCCGCTCCAAGCTGTTCTTTGCGATGCTGATGGTCGACAAGGCAGGCAAGAACGCCTTCACGCACTTTAATCAGCAATATCGCCAAAGCTGCAACACGACGGGTTTCGTGCCGTCGGAACATGCCTTGCTGGATCTGCTGTCGGCAAGCTTCGCCGCGGCCGGCGAGCAAATCGATGTGACGCCGTTCGTCGAGCTGACCGGCGGCGTGATCACCCAAGCGCAGCGCGACCGCAACGCGTTCAGCCACGCCAAGGCGGTGTATCCGCTGTATCAACTGGTGGACGCGCAGAATCTGCCGGCGCTGCAGGCGCAGCTGAAACTGGATTCCTCGCTGCGGCTGGTCGATTCTTGTCAGCTCAAGGCGAGCGGGCTGAAAGGCGACGTCACCCTGAGTCTGGATATCGATGATTTTGCGCAGATCTACGGTGAGGATCTTGTCCTGATGGAAGGGGCGCGCTATGCCCACAAAATCCGTATCGACGCGCCGACCCTGGCCCTGACTGCGCTGCCGATCGGCGTGTATACCTTGCGGTTGCCGACCGGCAAAGATCGTAAATATCGGCCGACGGCGGGTTACCTGACGGTGAAGCAGGGGAAAAACGCGGTGACGCTTCGTTTCGAGCGCAAAGCCGCTTCGCCGATCGTTTCGCAGGAGATCAACCTGTTGGGCCTGAGCGATGCGGTCTTCGCCACCGTGGTCGTCGATCGTGCCAAAGGGGCGCTGGTGGTTGACGTGACCAGCACCACGCCGCACGCCTACTTCCCCGGTGAAATCTATGCCCGGGTGACGCTGCGCGATCGGCAGGGCGCGGTGCGCTTCAGCAAGGAGATTCAGGGCACTCAGGCTACGTTAAGTCATGACGAGCTGTCGTTTGCCGAGGGTGATGACATCGAGATTTACCATGTAGAGCCGAGCCGGGTGCGTTTGAATCCGCCGGCGGCCGGCGTCATCGATAACAAAAACAAAACCAACGTGCTGCGTATCGAAACCAGCGGGCTGAAAAATCCGGCGTTGCCCGGCGATCCCGAGCAAGCGCTGCTGGCGCGCCTGGAACAGGCGGCGCAGCGTTTGCGCCACCTGCTGCCGGCTTACTACGCGCCGTCGTCGTCGTTCAAGGATGATATTTATCTGGCGATCGGCGCCTTTGCCGAGCCGCAGCGCGAGTCATTGTTGGCGACCTATCGGGATTGCCTGCCGGCCGACAATGCGTCGCCGGGCGCTCACGTCGGCAATGCGTTTACCGTGGCGTGCAAAGGGATTGGCGATCGCCAGTTTCTGACCTGCGCCGTCGATCTGGTGAAAAAAACCGTGACTGTGACGCTGGCGGCGGGGATTGCTCACCACTACTTCACCGACAGCTATGCCTTCCTCAGCGTGACGGATGCGGACGGCAACATCGTGCTCAGTTACGACGTCATCGGCAGCCAAAATCAACCGGCGAAAACTTGGGTGTTGCCGTTGTCAGGCTACGGCGGTGAGGTGATCCATCTGCGGCATGAAGAGCCGGACAACCGTCTGGCGATCGTCAACGAAATGCAGCACCTGCGGTTGGCGGAGAAGGGCAAGCAACAGACCTACTGCATTACCCCGGTCGGTTTGAAACGCATCAACGACTGAGCCACATCGACCTCCGGGGCGGCGAGTGTCGTCGCCCCGGTTTTTTCTCTGCGCCATCCCGCCATTGCACTCTTTTTGTTCCCCCGCTGCGCGCCGCTGGTGCAGCCCGTTCGCCGCCGCCGTCATAAGTTTTAATTATAATTTATTGAAATCATGAGATTAAAAATTGGCACGCCGGTTGCTCTGTTGAATCCCATCTTGTGTACCAGATGGAATTCAGTCGATGAGCGAACCTGTTGAAGCGTGCGGTTTTACCCTCAGTGAATGGCAGCACCATTATCAAACCCGTCCGGCGGGCGAGCGCCTCGCCTGCGTCAGTGCGACGATCGAAACGCTGGTCGCCGGCCTGAACCCGGACGATAACGCCTGGCTGTATCTCGCCACGCCGGCGCAGCGCGAACAGCAGTATCGGCAGCTGGCGCAACGGCTGGCGGCGGTCGCCGGCGATCTCAGCCGCCTGCCGCTGTTCGGCGTGCCCTTCGCCATCAAAGACAATATCGACGTCGGCGGCTGGCCGACCAGCGCCGCCTGCCCGGCGTTCACCTATCAGGCCGCGGCGGACGCCACCGTGGTCGCCCACCTGCGCGCCGCCGGGGCGATCGCCCTTGGTAAAACCAACCTCGACCAGTTCGCTACCGGGTTGGTGGGCACTCGCTCACCGTATGGCGCGGTGGTCAACAGTTTCGACAGCCGCTACGTCAGCGGCGGTTCCAGCTCCGGCTCCGCCTCGGTGGTGGCGCGCGGCCTGGTGCCGTTCGCGCTGGGCACCGACACCGCCGGTTCGGGGCGCGTGCCCGCCGGGTTCAACAACATCGTCGGGCTGAAGCCGACCAAGGGGCGGTTATCCAACCGCGGCGTGGTGCCGGCTTGCCGGTTGAACGATACGGTGTCGGTCTTCGCGTTGACCGTGGCCGACGCCGCGCAGGTGGCGGAGCTGGCGAGCGGCTTTGACGCGGCAGACCCGTATTCCCGCCCCGATCCGCATACCGCGCCGGCGGATATCCCCGCCGCGCCGCGTTTCGCGATTCCCGCCCAGCTGGAGTTTTTCGGCGACGTTCAGGCCGAGCGGGCGTTTCACCGTGCGTTGGCGCAGCTGCGGGCGGGCGGCGCCACGCTGGAACCCCTCGATTTCGCGCCGTTTCGCACCCTGGCGGAACAGCTGTATTACGGCCCCTGGGTGGCGGAGCGCACCGTGGCGATTGAGCAGGTGCTGGAAGCGAACCCGCAGGCCATCGATCCGGTGGTGCGCGGCATCGTCGGCAACGGCCTCGGCTACAGCGCCTGCGACGCCTACAAGGCGGAATACCTGCGCGCCGAGCTGGCGCGGCAAATCGCCCAGCGGCTGGCGCCGTTCGACGCGCTGGTGGTGCCGACCGCGCCCACTATCCGCACCCTGGCGGAGATGGCGCAGGAGCCGGTGCTGTTCAATTCGCAGTTCGGCACTTACACCAATTTCACCAACCTGGCCGATCTGAGCGCGCTGGCGCTGCCGGGGCCGCTGCGCGAAGACGGCCTGCCGGCGGGCATCACCCTGATTGCGCCCGCCTGGCATGACCGGGCGCTGGCGGCGTTTGGCCTGCGCTGGCAATGGCAATGCGCCTTGCCGCTCGGCGCTATCGGCCGGGCATTGCCGCCGCAGCCGGCGCCGGCCTCGTCTTCGGGACACGTGCGTCTGGCGGTAGTGGGCGCTCACCTTAGCGGCATGCCGCTCAACGTCCAACTGACGCAGCGCGATGCGGTGCGGGTGGAACAAACCGTCACCGCTCCCTGTTACCGCCTCTACGCGTTGGCCGATACCGAGCCGCCGAAGCCGGGGCTGGCGCGCGCGGCGCAGGGGGCGGCGATCCGCGTTGAGCTGTGGGACATCCCGCTGGCCCGTTTCGGCGAGTTTGTGGCGGAAATCCCTGCGCCATTGGGCATCGGCACGCTGCTGCTGGCGGACGGCCGACGGGTGAAGGGGTTCATCTGCGAAGCCTGGGCGCTGGAAGGCGCCACGGATATCACTGAGTTTGGCGGCTGGCGTGATTATCTCGCCAGCGTTGAGGGGGCATGAACATGTTTACTACCGTACTGATCGCTAACCGCGGCGAAATCGCCTGCCGCGCCATTCGCACCCTGAAACGCCTGGGCGTAACCAGCGTGGCGGTCTACTCCGACGCCGACCGCAATGCGCCGCACGTCACCGAAGCCGACAGGGCGGTGGCGCTCGGCGGCGACAAGGCCGCCGACAGTTATCTGCGCATCGACAAGATCCTCGCGGCGGCCGCCGCCACAGGCGCACAGGCGATCTACCCCGGCTACGGCTTTTTGTCCGAGAGCGCCGAGTTTGCCGATGCCTGCGAAGCGGCGGGCATAGTCTTTATCGGCCCGACGGCGGCGCAGATGCGCGAGTTCGGCCTCAAGCACCGGGCGCGCGAGCTGGCGGCGTTGGCCGGGGTGCCGATGACGCCGGGCACCGGCTTGCTGGAGAGCGTTGAGCAGGCGGTCTCGGCCGCCGCGCGCATCGGCTACCCGGTGATGCTGAAAAGCACCGCCGGCGGCGGCGGCATAGGCCTGACGCGCTGTGACGACGAGGCGGCGCTGCGCGACGCGTACGACAGCGTCAAACGGCTGGGAGAGCAGTTCTTCCGCGACGCCGGCGCCTTTATCGAACGATTCGTCGATCGGGCGCGCCACGTCGAGGTGCAGATTTTCGGCGACGGCCAGGGGCGGGTGGCGGCGCTCGGCGAGCGCGACTGTTCGCTGCAGCGGCGCAACCAAAAGGTGGTGGAGGAAACCCCGGCGCCGCACCTGCCGGCGGCGACTCGCCAGGCGCTGCATCGGGCGGCGGTGGCGCTGGGCGAGTCGGTGAATTACCGCAGCGCCGGCACCGTAGAGTTTATCTATGACGCCGCGCGCGACGAGTTTTACTTTCTGGAAGTGAACACCCGCTTACAGGTCGAGCACCCGGTCACCGAAATGGTCACCGGCCTGGATCTGATCGCATGCATGCTGCAGGTGGCGGCGGGCGACGCGCTGGATTGGGCGGCGTTGCAGCGCGCGCCGCAGGGCGCGGCGATCGAAGTGCGCCTCTACGCCGAAGATCCGCTGAAAAACTTCCAGCCCAGTCCCGGCGTGCTGACCGAGGTGCATTTCCCTGACGACGTGCGCCTCGACGGTTGGGTGGCGACCGGCAGCGAAGTGTCGGCGTTTTACGACCCGATGATCGCCAAGCTGATCGTGCACGGCGCCGATCGGGCGCAGGCGCTGGAAAAATTGCGCGTGGCGCTGGCGGCGACCCGTTTGCACGGCATCGCCACCAACCTCGACTATCTGCGGCAGGTGATCGCCACGCCGCAATTTCAGCGCGGCGACGTCTGGACGCGCCTGCTGGACGATTTGCGTTTCCAGCCGCACTGCCTCGAAGTGCTGCAACCCGGCACCTACAGCAGCGTGCAGGATTATCCCGGCCGCCTCGGCTATTGGGACATCGGCGTGCCGCCGTCCGGCCCGATGGACGACTTCGCGTTTCGGCTGGCCAACCGCATCGTCGGCAACCACCCGGCGGCGGCCGGGCTGGAGTTTACCCTGCAGGGGCCGACGCTGCGCTTTCACTGCGACGCCACCATCGCGCTGACGGGCGCGAGCTGCCCGGCCGATCTGGATGGCGAGGCGGTTGCCTACTGGCGGCCGATCGCGGTGCGGGCCGGGCAGGTATTGACGCTGGGGCGCGCCACGCACGGCTGCCGCACCTATCTGGCGGTACGCAACGGCTTTGACGTGCCGGTGTATCTCGGCAGCCGCTCCACCTTCGCGCTGGGCCAGTTCGGCGGCCACGCCGGGCGCACCTTGCGGGTGGCGGACATGCTGGCGATCGCCCAACCGGCGCTGGCGGCCTGCACTACGCCGGCGCCGATCGCCGCGCCGCAGGCGATGGATGACAGCCTGATCCCGCACTACGGCGACCAGTGGCACATCGGCGTGCTGTACGGGCCGCACGGCGCGCCGGACTTTTTCACCGCTGAATCGATAGAGGCCTTCTTCGCCACCGACTGGCAGGTGCATTACAACTCCAACCGCCTCGGCGTGCGCCTGGCGGGGCCGAAGCCCGAGTGGGCGCGGGAGGACGGCGGCGAGGCCGGTTTGCATCCTTCCAACGTGCACGACTGTGAGTACGCCATCGGCGCCATCAACTTCACCGGCGACTTCCCGGTGATCCTGACCCGCGACGGGCCGAGCCTTGGCGGCTTCGTCTGCCCGGTGACCATCGCCAAGGCCGAACTGTGGAAAGTGGGGCAGGTGAAGCCGGGCGACCGCATCCGGTTCCATCCGATCGGCTTCCGGCAGGTGCAGTCGCTGGAGCAGGCGCAGCTCGGCAGCATCGAAGCGCTGGCGGCGGTGAAGGCCATCACCCTGCCGCCGCCGGATCTGGCCCCGGCGGATAGCGTTTCCGCCGCGGTGCTGGCGGCGCTGCCGGCGGCGGACGGGCGCCCGGCGGTGGCGTATCGCCAGGCGGGGGACGGCTACATCCTGATGGAGTACGGCGACAATGTGCTCGATCTGGCGCTGCGGCTGCGCATACATCTGCTGATGCAGTCGCTGCGGCAGGAGGCGATCCCGGGTGTGGCTGAGCTGGCGCCGGGCGTGCGTTCGCTGCAGATCCGCTACGACAGCCGGCTGATAAGCCAGGCCGACCTGTTGCAGCGTCTGCTGGCGCGCGAACGGGCGCTGGGGGACGTCAGCCGCCTGAAGGTGCCAACGCGCACCGTCTGGCTGCCGATGGCGTTCGAGGATTCGGCCACGCTGGGGGCGGTGGATCGTTATCAGCAGACGGTGCGCGCCTCGGCGCCCTGGCTACCGAACAACGTCGATTTCATTCAGCGCATCAACGGTCTGAGCCAACGCGAGCAGGTGCGCGACATTCTGTTCGACGCCAGCTACCTGATCCTCGGGCTGGGAGACGTCTACCTCGGCGCGCCCTGCGCGGTGCCGCTCGATCCGCGCCATCGCCTGCTGAGCTCCAAATATAACCCGGCGCGCACCCACACCGCCGAAGGGACGGTCGGCATCGGCGGCATGTACATGTGCATCTACGGCATGGACTCGCCGGGCGGTTACCAGCTGGTCGGGCGCACGCTGCCGATCTGGAACAAGTTTCTCAAAAACCCGCAGTTCACCGCCGGTGAACCCTGGCTGCTGCGCTTCTTCGATCAGGTGCGCTTCTATCCGGTCAGCGAGCAAGAGTTGGACGAGCAGCGCGAAGCGTTCCGTGAAGGGCGCATGCAGGTGCGCATCGAAGAGAGCGAGTTCGACTTCGCCGCCTACACCCGTTTCCTGGCCGACAATGCCGAGGCGATCGCCGACTTCCAGCATCGCCAGCAACAGGCGTTCAGCGCCGAAGTGGCGCGCTGGCGCAGCGATGACGACGAGGCCGAGGCGCAGCTGTTGCCGCCGGAGGAAGAAGACGCCATCGACGGCGATCTGGTCAGCGCCGATCTGAACGGCAGCGTGTGGAAGATCCTGGTGGAACCGGGGCAGGCGGTGGCGGCCGGGCAGCCGCTGATCGTGGTCGAGGCGATGAAAATGGAGCTGGCGGTCACCGCGCCGCGCGCCGGGATCGTTAAACGCATCAGCTGCCGGCAGGGGCGGCCGGTCGGGCCGGGCGACGCCCTGCTGTGGCTGGAAAAAGCGGTCTGAACGGAGGGGCGATGATGCAAATCACCAACGGAGAGCACAAGGCGCGCCCGGAAGGGCTGGCGGAGCGCATTTATCTGCAGCTCAAGGCCGACATCTTCGAGTTTCGCCTGCTGCCGGGCGATCGCTTCAGCGAAAGCGACGTGGCGCAGCGCATGGCGGCCAGCCGCACGCCGGTGCGCCAGGCGCTGTTTCGACTCGAGCGCGAAGGCTATGTCGAGGTGCTGTTTCGCAGCGGCTGGCAGGTGCGGCCGTTCGACTTCGCCTACTTCGAAGAGCTGTACGACCTGCGCATCGTGCTTGAGCAAGAGGCGGTGAAACGGCTGTGCGAACGCCCGGCAGGGGAAACGCCGGACGCGCTGGCGGCGCTGAGCCGTTTTTGGACCGAAGCGCCGCGTCTGGCGGACGGCAAGGCGGTGTCGCAGCACGATGAGCAGTTTCATCAGGCGTTGGTGGCCGCGGCGGGCAACGGCGAAATGGCGCGCATTCACCGCGAGCTGACAGAAAAGATCCGCATCATTCGCCGGCTGGATTTCACCCAGCAGGCGCGGGTGGACGCCACCTACCGCGAGCACGCCGCCATTTTGCAGGCGATCCTGCGGCGGCAAAGCGGGGCGGCGCAAACGCTGCTCGGCGAGCACATCGCCGTCAGCAAGGCAGAGGTACGAAAAATAACGCTGCACATGTTGCACCAGGCGCGGGCTCAGCAGCCTGCGCGCTCGGCGCAACAATTTTGATTTCACACACATCAGGAGTTTGAACTATGCAACGTCGTCGTTTTATCAAAGCTTTTGCGCTGTCCGCCGCCGCGATCGGCATGGGCCTGGCCTGGAGCGCGCAGGCCGCCGACACCATCAAGGTCGGCATTCTGAGTTCGCTCTCCGGCACCATGGCGATTTCCGAGACGCCGCTGAAGGATGTGGCGCTGATGACCATCGACGAGATCAACGCCAAAGGCGGGGTGCTCGGCAAAAAGCTGGAGCCGGTGGTGGTGGATCCGGCCTCCAACTGGCCGCTGTTCGCCGAAAAGGCGCGCCAGCTGCTGAGCCAGGACAAGGTGGCGGCGGTGTTTGGCTGCTGGACTTCGGTGTCGCGCAAGTCGGTGCTGCCGGTGTTTGAGGAGCTGAACGGACTGTTGTTCTATCCGGTGCAATACGAAGGCGAAGAGATGTCGCCGAACGTGTTCTACACCGGCGCGGCGCCGAACCAGCAGGCGATCCCGGCGGTGGAATACCTGCTGAGCGAGGACGGCGGCGGCGCCAAGCGCTTCTTCCTGTTGGGCACCGATTACGTCTATCCGCGCACCACCAACAAGATCCTGCGCGCCTTCCTGCACAGCAAAGGCGTGCAGGACAAGGATATCGAAGAGGTCTATACGCCGTTCGGCTACAGCGATTACCAGACCATCGTCGCCAACATCAAGAAGTTCGCCGCCGGCGGCAACACCGCGGTGATCTCCACCATCAACGGCGATTCCAACGTGCCGTTCTACAAAGAACTCGCCAACCAGGGCGTCAAGGCCACCGACGTGCCGGTGATCGCCTTCTCGGTCGGCGAGGAAGAGCTGCGCGGCATCGACACCAAGCCGCTGGTGGGCAACCTGGCGGCCTGGAACTACTTCGAATCGCTGGATAACCCGACCAACAAACAGTTTGTCAGCCAGTGGAAAGCCTACGCCAAGGCGCACAATCTGCCGAATTACGCCACTGCGGTCACCAACGATCCGATGGAGGCCACCTACGTCGGCCTCCACATGTGGGCGCAGGCGGTGGAAAAGGCCGGCACCACCGACGTCGATAAGGTGCGCGCGGCGATGGCCGGGCAAACCTTCGCCGCGCCGTCGGGGTTCACGCTGACCATGGACAAGACCAATCACCACCTGCACAAGCCGGTGATGATCGGCGAGATCGAGGGCAACGGCCAGTTCAACGTGGTGTGGCAGACCGAGGCGCCGGTGCGCGCGCAGCCGTGGAGTCCGTATATCGCCGGCAACGACAAAAAACCGGATTACCCGGTGAAAGGCGGCAAGTAACGTCACTCAGCGCCGGCGCGGCCCGACGCGCGCCGGCTCAACAGAAGAGGCAGCTGATGCAATCTCCGTTTTTATCCTTTGTGCGCGCCGGGCTGTGGCTGTTGTGCGCCTGGCCCCTGCTGGCGCAGGCTGGGCCGGCCGATGAGTTCGCGGCGGCCACTCGCGCGCAGCAGGCCAAACTGCTGCAGGCGTGGGCGGCCGAGCCGGACGCCGCGCGCCTGCCGTTGCTGCAGGGGCTGCAGCAGGAAACCGTGGCGATCGACGGGGCGAAACGCGCCTTTATCCGCCAGGGCGACCGCTATCTGCCGCTTGAAGGTGAGGCGGCCCCGGTTGGCGAGCCGAAGAAGGTGTGGCTGAACAACCGGCTGCGCATTCTGATCGCCAACGCGTTGTCGGCGCAGCGGTTGGTCAGCGCGGACGCGGCGGTGCGGCTGCAGGCGGCGACCGCGCTGCAGCGCGAGGCGCAGGGCGAGCAGTTGCCGCTGTTGACCCGGCGGCTGGCGCAGGAGAAAGACCCGCAGGTACGCGACGCGCTGAGCATTGCGCTGGCGAACCTGCAATTGGCCGACGCCAGCCCGCAGGTGCGCTTCAATGCGGTGCGGCTGCTGGGGGAATCGGGCGAGCCGGAAACCCGCGCGCGGCTGCAAGCCTTGACCGACGCGGCCAATGAGCCGGACGCCGCGGTGCGCGCCGAGGCGCAGCGCAGCCTGCAGCGCGTGCAGCACCGCCTGATGATCGGCGATCTGCTCGGCCAGGCGTTCAGCGGCCTGTCGCTCGGTTCGATCCTGCTGCTGGCGGCGCTTGGCCTGGCGATCACCTACGGCCTGCTCGGCGTCATCAATATGGCGCACGGCGAAATGCTGATGCTCGGCGCCTATTCCGCCTATCTGGTGCAGGGGCTGTTTCAGCAATTTGCGCCGCAGTGGCTGGCGCTCTACCCGCTGGCGGCGCTGCCGGTGGCGTTCGCCATCACCGCCGGGATCGGCATGCTGCTGGAGCGTACGGTGATCCGCCACCTGTACGGCCGGCCGCTGGAAACCCTGCTGGCCACCTGGGGCATCAGCCTGGTGCTGATCCAACTGGTGCGGGTGCTGTTCGGCGCGCAGAACGTCGAGGTCGCCAACCCGGCGTGGCTGTCGGGCGGCGTGCAGCTGTTGCCGAACCTGGTGTTGCCGTGGAACCGCATCGCGGTGATCGCGTTCGTGCTGCTGGTGCTGGCGTTGACCTGGCTGCTGCTGAACAAAACCCGGCTCGGCATGAACGTGCGCGCGGTGACGCAAAACCGCGCGATGGCGGCCTGCTGCGGCGTGCCCACCGGGCGGGTGGACATGCTGGCCTTCGGGTTGGGATCCGGCATCGCCGGGCTCGGTGGGGTGGCGCTGTCGCAGTTGGGCAACGTCGGGCCGGAGCTGGGGCAAGGTTACATTATCGACTCGTTCCTGGTGGTGGTGCTCGGCGGCGTCGGCCAGCTGGCGGGGACGGTGGCGGCGGCCTTCGGTCTCGGCATCGTCAACAAGATCCTCGAGCCGCAGATCGGCGCCGTGTTGGGCAAGATCCTGATCCTGGTGCTGATCGTTCTGTTTATTCAAAAGCGTCCGCAGGGGCTGTTCGCCCTTAAGGGCAGGGTGATTGACTGATGAGCCAACCATTGACCGTAACCGGCGTGCAGAAAGCGCCCCGGCTGGCGTTGAGCATCGGCGGGCTGGCGTTGCTGGCGCTGCTGGTCATGCCGTTCATGACGTTGTTGCCGGCGGATCATCCGCTGGCGGTGTCCACCTATACCCTGACGCTGGCGGGCAAGATCCTGTGCTACGCGGTGGTGGCGGTGGCGCTCGATCTGGTGTGGGGCTATGCCGGGCTGCTGTCGCTCGGCCACGGGCTGTTCTTCGCGCTCGGCGGCTACGCCATGGGCATGTACCTGATGCGGCAGGCGGCGGGCGACGGGCTGCCGGCGTTTATGGCGTTCCTCTCCTGGAACGAGCTGCCGTGGTTCTGGAGCGGCACCCAGCATTTCGCCTGGGCGCTGTGCCTGATCGTGCTGGTGCCGGGCCTGTTGGCTTTCCTGTTCGGCTACTTCGCCTTTCGCTCGAAAATCAAAGGGGTGTACTTCTCGATCATGACCCAGGCGCTGACCTATGCCGGCATGCTGCTGTTCTTTCGCAACGAGACCGGTTTCGGCGGCAATAACGGCTTTACCGGTTTCACCACGCTGCTCGGCTTTCCCATCACCGCCGCCGGCACGCGGGTGGCGCTGTTCCTGGCGACGGTGCTGCTGCTGGCCGCCAGCCTGGCCATCGGCTTTGCGCTGGCGCGCAGCAAGTTCGGCCGGGTGCTGACCGCGGTGCGCGATGCGGAAAACCGCCTGACCTTCTGCGGCTACGATCCGAAGGGCTTCAAGCTGTTCGTCTGGACACTGTCGGCGGTGCTGTGCGGGCTGGCCGGCGCGCTCTATGTGCCGCAGGTCGGCATCATCAACCCCGGCGAAATGTCGCCGACCAACTCCATCGAGGCCGCCATCTGGGTCGCCCTCGGCGGGCGCGGCACCCTGGTGGGGCCGCTGCTCGGCGCCGGCATCGTCAACGGCGCCAAGAGCTGGTTCACCATGGCCATTCCCGAATACTGGCAGTTCTTCCTCGGCCTGATGTTTATCGTCGTCACGCTGTTTCTCCCGAAAGGAGTGATTGGCCTGCTGCGTCGGAGGAAAAGCTCATGAAGGCGATGCAAGTGACCGACGAACTGTTTACCCATCCGCTGCCGGCGGACAAATACCGGCAGCAAACCGATCCGGTGCTGCAGCTCGACAACGTCAACGTCAGCTTCGACGGTTTTCGCGCGCTGACCGATCTGTCGTTGCGCATTGGCGTCGGCGAACTGCGCTGCGTGATCGGCCCCAACGGCGCCGGCAAGACCACGCTGATGGATGTGATCACCGGCAAAACCCGGCCGGACAGCGGCAGGGTGTTTTACGATCAGACCGTCGATCTGACCCGGCTGGCGCCGATGCAGATCGCCCACGCCGGCATCGGCCGCAAGTTTCAAAAACCGACGGTGTTCGAGGCGCTGACGGTGTTCGAAAATCTGGAGATCGCCCAGAAAACCCGTAAATCGGTGTGGGCCTGCCTGCGCGCCCGCCTAAGCAGCGAGCAGCGCGACCGCATCGACGAGATGCTGAAGACCCTGCGGCTGGGGCATGAGCGCCACCGGCCCGCCGGGTTGCTGTCCCACGGGCAGAAACAGTTTCTCGAGATCGGCATGCTGCTGGTGCAGGAGCCGCACCTGCTGCTGCTCGACGAGCCGGCGGCCGGCATGACCGACGCCGAAACCGACTACACCGCCGAACTGTTCCGCGAGTTGGCGGGCAAGCATTCGCTGATGGTGGTGGAGCACGATATGGGGTTTGTGGAAACCATCGCCGATCGCGTAACGGTGCTGCATCAGGGACAGGTGCTGGCGGAAGGATCGCTGGCGCAGGTGCAGGCCGATGAACGGGTGATTGAGGTATATCTGGGGCGCTGAGGAGGCGTAATCATGCTGCAGGTAGAGGAATTGAATCAGTTTTACGGCGGCAGCCACATTCTGCGCGGCCTGTCGTTCGAGGCGCGCATCGGCGAGGTGACCTGCCTGCTGGGGCGCAACGGCGTGGGCAAGACCACGCTGCTGAAATGCCTGATGGGGCTGGTCCCGGCGCGCAGCGGCAGCGTCCGTTGGCAGGGCGAAACCATCACAGGTAAAAAGCCGCATCAGCGGGTGCAGGCGGGCATCGCCTATGTGCCGCAGGGGCGGGAGATTTTCCCGCGTCTGACGGTCGAGGAGAATCTGCTGATGGGGCTGGCGCGCTTTTCCGGCGCCGACGCGCGCGCGGTGCCGGATCCGATCTATGAACTGTTTCCGGTGCTGCGGCAAATGAAGGATCGGCGCGGCGGCGATCTCTCCGGCGGGCAACAGCAGCAGCTGGCGATCGGCCGGGCGCTGGCCTGCCGGCCGCAGCTGCTGATCCTCGACGAGCCGACGGAAGGGATCCAACCTTCGGTGATCAAGGAGATCGGCGCGGTGATCAAACACCTGGCGGCGCGGGGCGATATGGCGATCCTGTTGGTGGAGCAGTTCTATGACTTTGCCGCCGATCTGGCGGACAGCTATCTGGTGATGTCGCGCGGCAGCATCGTGCAGCGCGGCGCCGGCAGCAATATGGAACAGGACGGCGTACGCGGGCTGGTGGCGATTTAACGTTGGGTCAGCTGAAAAAGGATTGGCTGAGCGGATCGCGGGAATGATGCAGCACTCTGATGATATTCACTTCCCGCCTGTGCTGTCGAAAATAAATCAGGTGGTTGGCGACGGGCAATACCCATAGGCCGGGGCCGATTGCATCGATGTTTTTGCCGAGTTGGTGGTGGCTAAGGTTATCGAAAGCCTGATGCAGGCGGCGCAGATAATCTTCGGCCACCTGCAAGCCAAAGTGCGCCAACCCGTAAAAATAGATCTCTTCCATATCGTCCAACGCTTTTGGACGAACGGTTACTCTCCTGCGCATCCTTTTGCTTTGCTCCGTATTCTTTCCATGAACACATCACGATCCCATTCGACGGCTTCGCCGCTGTTCTCTCCTTCGGCGATCAAGCGCCTAAGCTCTTCCAGTTTTGAGGCGGCGGTACGTTCGCGCAAAGTGCGCACGGATTCGCGGATGACTTCGCTGGGCGTTCGGTAATCGCCGCTGGCCACCAGGTCTTCGACGAAGCTACGCAGTTCGTCACCCAGATCTACCGTTAGTGTTCTGCCCATTGTTCCTCCTCACTTTCGGCTATGCTGCGTCATTGTAAGATTAGTTCTTACATTGTGCACGTCAAACTATCAGGATCTCAATAGCGGTCCCGTCATGAGGACGGGAGCCACCCGTTTATTCATTAAGGATAACCATGAACGAAATCACTGTGTCACGCCTCGGTTGCATCGTCCTGTCTCTGTTTCCGGCCCTGTGGGGGCTGTTTAGCCTGTTGAACAATACGGCGGATTTCGCCGGCACCGCGCGCAATGCGGTGGGGCCGCTGCTCGCCATGCAGGATACCTATCAAACGCCGGGGCTGATGTGGCGCGCGATCCGCGCCGACTGGGCCTGCATGTTGGGGTTGGCGGTCATCACCACGCTGGAAACGCTGGCCGGCCTATTCGCGGCCGCGGGCGTGGCGCTGATGATCGGGCGATTGAAAGGCCCTTATGCCGCCTTCGCCAAGGGCAAAGCCTGGGCGATGCTGGGGGCGCTTTGCGCAATTGCGGTGTGGGGCGTCGGTTTTATGGTGGTCGCCGGCGACTGGTTCATGGCCTGGCAGGCCAAGAAGGATCCGCTGGCGGTACAGCTGGGGGCGCTGATCTACCTGGCGCCCAATGCGTTTGCCTTGCTGTTCCTGATGCTGCAGCGGGAGCCGCGCTAAACGACGGCGGAGCGGGGCGCGGTTACAGCGCCTTGCTCATATACCAGATGCCTATCGAGCCCTGGGCGCTGGTGTAGCAGGTCTCGCCACAAATGCTTAATCCCTGACGCTGATAAAAACGTTGGGCGCGGGTGTTGCGTTGCAGCACTTCCAGCCACAGCGTTTTTTGCCGGCGCTCGATAGCCCGTTGCTGCACCTGTTCGTACAGGCGCTGGCCATAGCCATTGCCGGCATGGCCCGGCAGGAAATAGATTTTCTGCAGCTCTGCGCCGCGGGTTTGCGTTGGCGCCAGCAGGCTGTCGACGTTGAGCCGCGCATAGCCGACGAGGGCGTCATTCTCATAGGCCAGCAGCCAGCACACGTCGGGATCGCGCAGCGTCCGTTCCAGTGCGGAGACGGAAAAATCCTCCGCCAGAAAGGCCTCCAGCTCGTGCGGGTAGCGCCACAGCTCACCGAAGTGGGCGCGATAGGTGCGGATGCCGATATCGCGCACCAGGGTTAAATCTTCCAGCAATGCCTGACGAACGGTGAACATCAGTGCCCCTTTGAGTAAGAAAAATTACAGCCGCTGTTCCAGATGCCGGTGGGGCACCATCGCCTGATGCAAAATGGCGAGAACGGTGATGCCGGCAGGGCGGCTGCGGTAGTAGATCCTATGGCTGGCGTAAGGAAAACTGCGTATCTCTTCGCCCAGATCGTGGAAGTGAGCTTTACCCGCTTCCGGCATATCTGCCAAATGATGCATCACCTCTCTCAACTGCTCAAGATAGCGGCGAGATTGCGCTTGGCCCCAGTGCTCGATGGTGAAATGACGAATAGCCAGCAGATCTTGTTGGGCCTGCGGGGTGAGGCGAAACGCGGGCATCTCAGTCTGTTTCATCGGTGAGCAGACGGTTGAAGAAGGCATCGCCGTCTACCGCCTTACCGGCGTCTTCCTCGGCGGTAGCCTGCGCGATTTTTTGCTGCAGTGCGCTTAATTTGAGATCTTCCAGCGCCTGGTAATCTTCTACAGACATGACGACGGCGACCGGTTTGCCGTTGCGATTGATTTGCACCGGTTCACGCTGCGCCTTGAGCAGCAAATCGCCGAATTGGGTTTTGGCCTCGTTCGCGGTGAGTGCGTACATTTAATCGCTCCAGTTAATTAAATCGTTCGATTTAACCATTATACGGCGCGATGAAAAAATCACCAATGCTATTCCGGCGGGCAGGTTTCGTTGGACAGATGCCGCGGCGTTTCACGGCGAAAACCGAGGCCGATGATGCGGCCGAACAGGCGCGGCAGCCAGCGGCTGTTGCTGACGCGGGCGATCAGGCGCGAGCCGCCCGCCGCGCGGCGTTCGCCCGGTTTGCGCTGGCTCATTTTGATCTGCAGAAACTGGATGGCCCGGGTGGGAAATTCGCGCCGGCGCTGCACGCTCAGCAGATGCTTCAGCTGCAGCCGATGCTGGCGCAGCGGCGGGATCAGAGCGTTGGCGGCGGCCACCGCGTCCTGAATCGCCAGGTTGACGCCCACGCCGCCGATCGGCGACATGGCGTGCGCGGCGTCGCCGATGCACAGCACCCCCGGTTTGGCCCAGCGATCCAGACGATCGATGCGAATGCTCAGCAGTTTTACCTGATCCCACTCGACGATCTCCTGCAGGCGATCGTCCTGGAACGGCGCCACCTCGGCGAGGTGCAGCAAAAATTTCTCCAGCCCGCTGCGGCGGATCGCGTCGAAGCTGCCTTTGTCGATCGAATAGCCGCACTGCCAGTAGTCGCCGCGATCGATCATGATGAAGTTCTGTTTCGGCCCGGTGTGGCCCATCGACCAGGCCGGATCGCCCGGCTGCTTGCTGAGCTTCATCCACACTACGTCGCGCGGCGCGCCGAAGGATCGGCTGCTGAGCGCCGCCTGTTCGCGCACCACCGAGTTGCGGCCGTCGGTGCCGACCACCAACTGGCTGCGCACGCGGATCGGGCCTTCCGGCGTGTCGGCCAGCACGCCGCACACCTGGCCGCGGTCGTACAGCAGCTGGTGAACCTGCGTCGAGGTCAGCAGCCTGAAGTTGGGGAAGGCGGCGGCCCGCTGGGCCAAAAAGTTGAGGAACTCCCACTGCGGCATAAAGGCGATAAATTTGCAGCGCGTCGGCAGGCGGGTGAAATCCGCCAGCTTGATGTCGCGCCCGGCGACTTCGGCGTGCAGGGACTCCGCACGCTGGTGCGGCAACGTCAGCAGTTCGTCGAGCAGGCCCAGCTGGTGCATGACTTCCAGCGTCGACGGGTGAATGGTGTCACCGCGAAAATCGCGCAGGAAGTCGGCGTGCTTCTCCAGCACCGTCACATCGATCCCCGCCCGCGCCAGCAGATAGCCGAGCATCAGCCCGGCGGGGCCGCCTCCCACGATGCAGCAGGTGGTGGCGTAAGGTGTGATTGGTGATGACGACATGACGGTTGACCCCGGATAGCGGCCCGCATCCCGCGAGCCGCAAATGAATATGCAATTTTGATAATGATTATCAATATCAAGTTTGACTGTCAACCCGCGGCGCAGTGTGGTCAAAGGGCGCGGACAGATGGCCGACGCGGAACAGTTGACCGTTTTGCGGCCGCGCCTGCGGCGGTTCACGCCAGACATCCAGCCGCACTAACCGCCACTCGGCGGGATCGAACGCCACGATGGAGGCCAGCGCGCCGGGCACCGCCTGCTGTTGCCGACGCAGCGCAGGCAGATCGCTGTAGGGGGCGATGGCCCTTTCCTGACAGGTCGCCCAGGCGGCCTCGGCCAAATGAGGGCGATCGAAATGCGCCAGCCACGGCAGCCAGTGATTGACGCGCGGCCAGCCGAACGCCTGGCTGAGGCCCCTGAAACCCTCGCCGATCAGGAAGTCGCTCATGCCGGCGCCGCTGTTCCACAGGTAGAAGGGAGCGTAGAGATTCTCGGCGCTGCCTTCGCTGCGCTGCGCGTACAGATAGGCTTTGACGATCAGCTGCGGGCAGGCGTCGAGCCGGTGGCCGACATCGGCGATGCGGCGGCGGACGATCGCCATGTCGTAATCGGCGGGCAGGGTGAAACGGTATTGCATCGCGAGCATAAGGATTCTCCTGAAAGACATTGACCGGGAGAGCGTGACACGCCATCTTTATTAGTAAAATCGGTATTATTTTGATTGATAGTTCAGAAAATCAGGATGGTCAGCATGGGGCGAATCACGTTCGATCTCGAGGATTTACGCAGCTTCGTCACCGGCGTCGAGCTGGGCAGCTTCGCCAAGGCGGCTGAACGGCTGGGGCGTTCGACGTCGGCGGTCAGCGCCCACCTGAAAAAGCTGGAGCAGCAGGTCGGCGCGCCGATCCTGCGCAAGGCCGGACGCGGCATGGTGATGACCGAGGCGGGGGAGACCCTGCTTGGTTACGCGCGCCGCCTGCTGGAGCTCAATGACGAAGCCGCCGCCGCGGTGCGCGGGTTGGATCTGCAGGGCACGGTGCGGCTGGGGCTGCAGGAGGATTTCGGCGAGACGTTTCTGCCGCAGGTGTTGGGCAGCTTCGCGCGCGCCAATCCAAAGGTGAGGATCGAGGCGCGCATCGCGCGCAATGCCGAGCTGATCGACTGGGTGCTGAAAGGCCAGCTGGATCTGTCGCTGGCGTGGGATGGCGGTCTGAGCACGCCGTTTCATCAGGCGCTGGGGCAGCGGCAGTTGCACTGGATCGCGTCGCCAGGCTTCGCGCTGGCGCCGTGGCGAGAAGGGGATGAGCCGTTGCCGTTGGTGATGTTCGACGCACCCTGTCTGATGCGCAGCGCGGCGACGCAGGCGCTGGATCGCGCCGGCATTCCCTGGCGCATCGCCTTTACCAGCCGCAGCCTGAACGGCGTGTGGGCGGCGGTGAGCGCCGGGTTGGGCGTCACGGTGCGCACGGCGGCGGGTTTGCCGCCCGGCCTGTCGCCGCTGGCCCCCGATCTGCTGCCCGTTCTCGGCCAGCTCGGCGTGGTGCTGCACCGCGCCGAGGATCAACCTTCGGCCGCCGTGCAGCGGCTGGCGCAGATCGTGGTCGAGCGGATCGAAACCTAATCTTGGGCGATCGGCTGCTTGCCGCTCAGCTGGCCCCATTCGCTCCAGGCGCCGTCATACAACTTGACCTGCGGCGCGCCGAGCGACAGCAGGCCAAACGCCAGCACCGCCGCCGTCACGCCGGAGCCGCAGCTGGTGATGATCGGGCCGTTGATGTCCACCCCCTTGTCGCTGAAGGTTTGGCGCAGCGCCTCCAGCGATTTGAAGCGGCCGTTTTCCAGCAGCTCGCCGTACGGAATGTTGATGCTGCCGGGAATGTGGCCGCGGTGCAGGCCGGGGCGCGGCTCCGGCGCTTCGGCATGGAAACGCGGCGCGGCACGCGCGTCGAGAATTTGCACCGGCGTGCCTAACGCCTGTTCCACTTGCCGCATATCCACCACCGCGTCGGCGTTGAACCGGGCGTTGAACGTCTGCGGTTCAGGCTGCGCCGGGCCGGTGGCCAGCGCCTGGCCCTGCGCGGTCCAGCCGTTCAGCCCTTCGTCCAGTACGTAAACATGCTGGGCGCCGAAATTGCGGAAGGTCCACCAGCCGCGCGGCGCGGAGAACTGGTTACCCTCATCGTAAATCACCAGGGTATCGCGCTCGCCGATGCCCAGCTTGCCCACCGCCTCGCCAAACTCCGCCGCCGTCGGCAGCATGTGCGGCAGCGCGGTGTTTTTGTCCGCCACGTCGTCGATGTCGAAATAGACCGCGCCGGGGATATGGCCGCGTTCGAACTCGGCAAGCATGTCCTTTTTCGGCGTTAGCCCCACCGGCGACATCCGGACGTCGATCACCACCAGATTTTCATCGTTGATATGTTGCGCAAGCCATTGAGGGGTCACCAGAAACGGAGAGTTCATCGTTATTGTTCGCCTGTTGTGAAAACGGATTTTCACTATACACCAGGCCGCGCGGGGATGAAGTATGATGTTCAGTCAAAGGCAATGGGCCGGGAGCGAAGAAATCATGACGGATTGGGCGTTTGGCGGGGCCAAGATCGCACTGTTGTGCGGCGATCTCTTGTTGGTTTACCAACGGGACGACAAACCGGGCATTCCGTGGCCCGGCCTGTGGGATCTGCCCGGCGGCGGGCGGGAAAACGGCGAAACGCCGCTGCAGTGCGTGCAGCGGGAGACGCAGGAAGAATTCGGCGTGGCGATCGCCGAACGTCAGGTTGTCTGGCGGCGGCGCTACGACGGCATTCTGCCCGGCTATCCCCCGACCTGGTTCATGGCCGGCGAGATCGCCCCCGCGCAGATCGCCGCCATACGTTTCGGCGACGAGGGACAGCGCTGGCGGATGATGCCGGTGGATCAGTTCATTCATCATCCGCAGGGCATCGACCATCTGCGTCGCCGGGTGGCGGAGTATTGGCGGCGGGGCGGTGGATGACGTTATTTCACAGCGTCGCCAGCCGGTTGATCTGCGCCGGTTCGACGATGCGCAGCGCGCTTTCCCGTCGCGCCACCGCGAGCATTGCCCGCCCGATTCGTTCGGTGCTGCTTACCCGGGCGGGAAACAGCCGCAATGCGCCGCGCCACAGCGGCTTGAACAGCCGATAGGCCAGATCGTAGAGGCGGGTTTTGGAGCGAATGCCGTGCAGCGGCACAATGGCGCCGGGACGGAACATCACCGCGTGGAACGGCAGCGCCAGCAGCGCGTTTTCGGTGGCGCCCTTGACCCTAGCCCACATGCTGCGGCCGCGTTCGCTGCTGTCGGTGCCGAGGCCGGAGACGTAGACGAAGACCATCGACGGATTCAGCGTCGCCAGCGGGCGGGCGGCGGCCAGCGTCAGATCGTAAGTCACCGCGCGATATTCAGCTTCACTCAGGCCGGAGGACGAAATCCCCAGGCAGAAGAAACAGGCGTCGTAGCCGGCGAGCTGCGGCGCCAGCGCCGACAGATCACGCAGATCGGGCAGGGAGAGCTGGCGCAGTTTGGCGTGGCTTTGCGCCAGCGGGCGACGGCCGATGCTGAGCACTTCGCTGACCCGCGGATCGTGCAGGCATTCTCGCAGCGCGCCCTGACCCACCATGCCGCTGGCGCCGAAAATAATCACTTTCATGCTCTGTTCTCCCACTGGCCGGCGGCGCGCTGCGTGCGCCAGCGGCTGGGCGTCAGCGCTTCCCACTGAATAAAGGCGCGGCTGAACGAATTCAGCTCTTCGAATCCCAGCACAAAGGCGATTTCGCCCGGTTCAAGGTCGGTTTCCGCCAACAATCGGCAGGCGGTGCGGTGCCGGGTTTTGTCCAACAATTGCTGGTAGCTGTAGCCGTGCTGTTGCAAGCGGCGCTGCAGCGTGCGCGGGCTGAGATAGAGTTCAGCGGCCACGCTGTTGACGCTGGGGCGCTGGCCGCGCATGCTGCGGCCGAGGATCGCCATCACCTGCATCGGTAAGTTTTGCTCGGCGCGCACCTCGGCCAACTCGGCCTCCAGCTCCGGCAGCAACTGCGCCAACATGTCCTGATCATAAGTGATGAGCGGCTGCCGCATCAGCGCGCGATCGAACACCAGCACGTCCTGCGGCGCATCGAATCGCACCGGGCAGCCGAAGTGGCGCAACAGCGGCGAGTGGGGATCGTGACGGCGTGTTACCTCAAGCGCCTTGGGCTGCAGCGGCAAGCCGGTGCCACGGCGGCACAGGGCGGTGATAGAAGCGAACATTGTATCGATCAATAATTCCGGCGTATGGTCTTCGATCATCGTCCAGCGCGTATGCAGCCGTATACTGTCGCCGTCTTCCTCCAGCATCAGTTCTTCCGGGCACACCAACCGTTTGTAGCGCGCGACTTTGCGCAGCGCTTCGCCCATCGTGGCGGAGTGCAGTGCGGCGACTGACGCGATATCGTAATGCTCCGGCGCGACGTCGCCGCCCAGCCGCAGACCAAAGGCGGGATCGTCGCTCAGTTGGGCGAGGGCGCGCCAGACGGCGAAGAACTGGTGGGTGGTCAGCCGCACTTTTATGCGGCGCTCGCTGAGCAACCCGGCGGGCAAGCCGGCCACCTGACCGACCCGTTCGAGATCGACACCTAGCGCCGCGAGGCGCACCGCCAGCGCGCTGGAAACCGGAATTTGATCGCTGCTCATGGTTGTTGCCTGCCAGTGGTAAGAGAAGGCATTACTCTAAAACAGCCTGTCCGTGCGCCGATAATCCGATCGCGTCAAGATTTAATCTGATTGCGCCAAACTGTCGGCCGGCATCAGCGCCTGGATGGTGGCGCCGACCCGCTGTACCGCCTGTTCGATCTCCGTCGTCAGCGTCGGCGCATAGTTGATGCGCAGGCAGTTGCGATACTTGCCGGCGGCGGAAAAAATGCTGCCGACGGCGATTTGTACGCCTTGCTGTTCAAGATGGCGGTTCAGTCGCAGGGTGTCGAACGCTTCGTCCAGTTCGATCCACAGCATAAAACCGCCGCGCGGCCGGCTGACGCGGGTGCCGGCCGGGAAGTATTTCAGGATCAGATCGGTCATGCGGTCGCGGTTCTGCTGGTAGCGGGCGCGCATGCGCCGCAGGTGCTGCAGATAGTGCCCCCCGCGGATGAATTCGGCGATCGCCAGCTGCGGCTGGGTGGCGGTGGCGCCGGAGCCGATGAACTTCATGTGCAGCACCCGTTCCAGGTAGCGGCCGGGCGCGATCCAGCCCACGCGCAGCCCCGGCGCCAGCGTTTTGGAAAACGAACTGCACAGCAGCACGCGGCCGTCGTCGTCGAATGACTTGATGGTGCGCGGCCGCGGGTAGTGATAGGCGATGTCGCCGTAGACATCGTCTTCGATGATCGCCGCGTCGTGGCGCTGCGCCAGCGTCAGCAGCCGCTGTTTGTGGGCGTCGGGCATGATGTAGCCCAGCGGATTATTGCAGTTGGGCGTCAGCAGGATGGCCTTGACCGGCCACTGTTCCAGCGCCATCTCCAGCGCCGCCAGGCTGACGCCGGTGAGCGGATCGGTGGGGATTTCCAGCGCCTTGATGCCCAGACCCTTCAGCGTCTGCATGGTGCCGTGGAAGCAGGGCGAATCGACCGCCACGATGTCGCCGGGTTGGCAAACGGCGCGCAGCCCGGCGGAGATTGCTTCCTGACAGCCGGTGGTGATCAGCAACTGATCGGGGCCGATTTGGCAGCCGGAGTCCAGCAGCAGACGGGCCACCTGTTCGCGCAGCGCGGCAACGCCCTGAATGCTGTCGTAATACAGGCTGCGCAGGTCGCCGTGGCGGGCGGCGTTGCGCAGGGCGACGATCAGCGGTTTCATCGTCGGTTCGGCGATATCCGGCATGCCGCGCCCCAGCTGGATCAGGCCTTCGCGCGGCCGGCTGCGCACCAGTTCCAGCACCTGCTCCCATTGCGAAATGTCCACCGGCCGCTGCACCGGCGCCGTCATGGCGGGCAGCTCGGCCTGCGCGCGCCGCGTATGCACGAAGTAGCCCGACTTCGGCCGCGCTTCCACCAGGCGCTGTTCCTCGAGCAACCGGTAGGCTTGCTGCACCGTGCTGATGCTGACGCCGTGCTCCTGGCTCAACGCGCGCACCGAAGGCAGGCGATGGCCGGCCGGATACAACCCTTGCTGAATGCGTTGGCTGAGAATGGCGGCCAGCGTGGCGTAGCGTGTCATACAGAGGCCTCTCATCGGGGGTAAGGATTAAAAAACCGGTACAGATACTTTCAAAATAAACCATTCAGCGGGTTTTTTGGCGCAGCTGTATGAAAAAAATAACGCCAGCGTGAATCTGTACTGTTTTTTGCCTGGCGCGCATCATCACTACCAGGCGAAAACATCAGGGGGAATAACAAGATGGCTCTGTTTACTGGCGCGCCGCGGCGGCGCTCATTCGGCGGGTCACGCTGGCGTCTGTATCTGCAACGCTACAGGACGCGAAAAGAATTATTATTGCTGGACGATGCGCGGCTGATCGATATTGGTTTGTCGCGTGCAGAAGCGCTGCGTGAAGGATGTAAACCTTTCTGGAAAGAATAGATAAGAGGAAAACCGATGCTGAGAGTCTTGGGCAAGGCTTCATCAATCAACGTGCGCAAAGTGTTATGGACCTGTCAGGAGCTGGGGCTGACGCTGGAACGGGAAGACTGGGGCAGCGGCTTTCGCTCCACGCAGGAGCCGGCGTTTCTGGCGTTGAATCCCAACGGCCTGGTGCCGGTGCTGATCGACGGCGAGCGGGTGCTGTGGGAGTCGAACACCATTTGCCGCTATCTGGCGGGGCGGGAGGGGCGCCGCGATCTGCTGCCGCAGGAACCCGGCGCGCGCGCGGCGGTAGAGATGTGGATGGACTGGCAGGCCACCGATCTGAACGGCGCCTGGCGCTACGTGTTCATGTCGCGGGTGCGTGGGCATGCGGATTATCAGGATGCCGCCAGCCTGGCCGCCGCCGAGCGCGAATGGAATCGGCTGATGGGCCTGTTGGACGCACATCTGGCGCAGCACGGCCCTTATGCCGCCGGCGCCGCCTTCACGCTGGCGGACGTGGTGCTGGGGCTGTCGCTGAACCGCTGGCTGATGACGCCGTTCGAGCGGCCGAATTATGCGGCGCTGGCGGCCTATCAGCAGCGCCTGCTGCAACGCCCTGGCTATGTGCAGCACGGCGCCAACGGTTTACCGTGATATGAAATAAATGGTTCATTTTATCTTGTCCGGATACGTCCCGTCGTGTCCGAACTTTCCTCGTTGCATCATCCCGTCAATGTTTCATGAACGGCATCACGAATATGAACTTTATTTTCCTGTGTGCTTGTTATTGAAATTTATATTCCATATAAACCCGTTATCAACCGGCGCGTTTCATTGAGCTACGCCTGGTTCTACACAGAATTTCGGTCACGGGAGAAAATGATGAAACAGGTACGCGTTGGGTTAATCGGCACCGGTTATATCGGGCGTTGTCACGCTATCGCCTATGCGCAGGCCGCCACGGTCTTTCCTCTGAAAGGGGAACTGGTGCTGGAGATGCTGGCGGAGGTGACGCCCGAGCTGGCGGCGCAGCGCGCGGCCGAATTCGGTTTTGCGCGTTCGACCGGCGACTGGCGGCAGTTGGTGGCCGATCCGGCGATCGATGTGGTGGACATCTGCGCCCCCAACTTCTTGCACAAAGAGATGGCGCTGGCGGCGATCCGTCACGGCAAGCACGTGTATTCGGAAAAGCCGCTGGCGCTGGACGCCGCCGATGCGGCGGAGATGGTGCAGGCCGCGCGCGCCAAGGGGGTGAAAACGCTGGTCGGTTTTAACTACATGAAAAACCCCACCAGCCAACTGGCGCGCGAAATTATCGCCAACGGCGAAATCGGCGAGGTGGTGCATTTTTACGGCACCCACAATGAGGATTATCTGGCCGATCCGCGCACGCCGATCGACTGGCACTGCCGCCGCGCCAGCGCCGGGTTAGGCGCGCTGGGGGATCTGGCGGCGCACATCGTCAATATGGCGCACTACCTGGTGGGCGATATTGTGGCGGTTTCCGGCGATATGCAGACCGTGATCAAACAGCGCCCGGATCCGCAGGACCCGACGCGGCTGCACCCGGTGGAAAACGAAGATCAGGCCAGCGCGCTGCTGCGTTTCGCCGGCGGGGCGATGGGCACTATCGAAACCTCGCGCATCGCCTGCGGGCGCAAGATGGGGTTGACCTATGTGGTCACCGGCACCAAAGGCACGCTGAGCTATACCCAGGAGCGGATGGCGGAGCTGAAACTGTATCGGCACGATGAACCGGCGGAGCGGCAGGGGTTCAAGACGCTGCTGGTGGGGCCAAAGCACCCGGACTACGCGGCGTTTTGCATCAGCGCCGGGCACGGCATCGGCTTTAACGATCAGAAGACGGTGGAGATCCGCGATCTGGTCAATGGCATCGCCGCGGGCGATCGCATGTGGCCGGACTTTGAAGAAGGCTGGAAAGTGTCTTGCGTGCTGGATGCGATAGCCGCCTCCGCCGAACAGCGGCGCTGGCTGGAGATCAACCGCGATTGAAAATGAAATGGCGCTCTCCCGCGGACAGCGCCATTAATTTATTGTGTTGCTAGCTTAATAGCTTATTAAATTAATTTTATAATAAGTTATTGGCTTGATAACTTAGAACGAGAAGCACGAACAGCCGAACGCGCCCCAGAAGGCATTCTCATCTGACACCGGGATGCTGGAGCGGCGCGCGATGTCATGCTGGTGCGCGTGCACGCCGCACGGGCCGCAGCATTGATGCGCCTGGCTCACGACCCCGACGCGGGCCGCCGCCGACGGCGGCGCGGAGCGGTAATGGCCCGGCACCTGGGTGACCGGCGACCAGTCCGGCAGCACCGGCAGCGGCGGCGGCGCCAGCGGCGAGAAGCTGCCGGCGGCGTAGACCACTTTGCCGTCCACCACCGTCATCACCGACTCGATGCCTTTGATCTGCTCTTCAGGCACGCTGAAATAGTCCTGCGACAGCACCGCCAAATCCGCCAGTTGGCCGACCTTGATCTGGCCTTTTTTGCCCTGCTCGGTTGAGAACCAGGCGCTGCCTTGCGTCCACAGCATCAGCGCCGTTTCGCGATCCAGCCGGGCGCTGTCGTCGTACATCGCCATGCCGCCGACGGTGCGGCCGGAGACCAGCCAGTACAGCGCCGTCCACGGGTTGTAGCTGGCGACGCGGGTGGCGTCGGTGCCCAGCCCGACCGGCAGCTCGGCCGCCAGCATTTTCGCCACCGGCGGCGTATGTTTGGTGGCTTCGATGCCGTAGCGGTCGGCGAAATACTCACCCTGGAACGCCATGCGGTGCTGGACCGCAATGCCGCCGCCCAGCGCCTTGACGCGCTCGATATTGCGCTCGGTAATGGTTTCGGCGTGGTCGAACAGCCAGTGCAGGCCGTTGAACGGAATATCGCGGTTCACCTTCTCGAACACGTCCAGCATGCGGCTGATGGATTCGTCATAGGTGGCGTGCAGCCGGAACGGCCAGCGGTGCTCCACCAGATGGCGCACCACCCGCTCCAGTTCGTCTTCGGTGCCCGGCGGCAGATCCGGGCGCGGCTGCAGGAAGTCTTCGAAGTCGGCGGCGGAAAACACCAGCATCTCGCCGGCGCCGTTGTGGCGATAGAAGTCGGTGCCCTGGCCCGGCTTGAGCATGTCGGTCCACAGCTCGAAGTCTTCCAGCTCCTGTTTAGGCCGCTGGGTGAACAGGTTATAGGCGATGCGGATGGTCAGCTGCTTTTTCTCGTGCAGCTCGGCAATCACCTGATAATCCTCCGGGTAGTTCTGGAAACCGCCGCCGGCGTCGATGGCGCTGGTGAGGCCGA
The DNA here is from genome assembly GCF_059652115.1 of Serratia sp. EC4. Classification (NCBI taxonomy): domain Bacteria; kingdom Pseudomonadati; phylum Pseudomonadota; class Gammaproteobacteria; order Enterobacterales; family Yersiniaceae; genus Serratia; species Serratia sp. EC4. The sequence goes on from NZ_JBNIDE010000002.1 coordinate 528,853, forward strand.
GGCGGTTCAGCTCACGCATGAACTGGCGGGTGGAGTTGACCTGCTGTTCCAGCGGCAGCTTCGGCCCTTTCGCCAGCGTGGCGTACAGGATCATGGCGTTGGGTTTGGCGATCAGCATGCCGGTCGGGTTGCCGTTGGCGTCGCGCTGGATTTCGCCGCCCGGCGGGTTCGGCGTGTCTTTGGTGTAGCCGACCACCTTCAGCGCCGCGCGGTTGAGCAGCGCGCGATCGTAGAGATGCAGAATAAACACCGGCGTGTCCGGCGCCGCCTGGTTGATTTCGTCCAGCGTCGGCATGCGGCGTTCGGCAAACTGGAACTCGGTCCAGCCGCCGACCACCCGCACCCATTGCGGGCTCGGCGTGCGCAGCGCCTGCTCTTTCAACATGCGCAGCGCGTCGGCCAGCGAGGGCACGCCTTCCCAGCGTAGCTCCAGGTTATAGTTCAGGCCGCCGCGGATCAGGTGCAGGTGCGAGTCGTTCAGGCCCGGAATGGCGGTGTGGCCGTGCAGATCGATCACCTGGGTCTCCGGCCCGGCGTGCTGCATGACTTCGCTTTCGCTGCCGACCGCCAGAAACTTGCCGTCGCGGATGGCGACCGCCTGTGCGGTAGGATTTTGGCGATCGACGGTGTGAAACTTGCCGTTGGTGATGATCAATGAAGCGTGGTGGTTCATAATATTCTCCCGGCGAACCGCCTAGCGGCGGGTCAGCCATTGATGAAAAACGCGAGTCACGATAGGCATCCACAGGTACACCACCAGGGCGACCACGGTGGCGTCATTGAGAAAATGGCCGAGCAGCGTGCCGTCCAGCTGCGGCAGCGCCAGCCCCCAAAACCAGGGCACCAGATTGGTGGAAGGGAAGATCACCAGCAGGGTGATGATGAACTGCTTCCACTGGGGCGGCTGGCGCACGCCGGGGTTGGGCGGGGTAAACCAGAACTCCGCGCCGGGGCGGATCTCGATATGGTCGTTCTCCAGCAACAGCGGAGTGACTTCTTCGATGTATTGCTTGCGCAGCGGCGAGTTGAGCCAGCGGTAGAGATTGTCGAGATTGTCGAAGCGGACCAGCACCGTATAGGCCTGTTCGCTGTCGGATGGGCGGATGACGTTGACGCCCAGATGGCCGGTGAAGCCCGCGGCGTCCGGCATGATGCGGTTCAGCCAGGCCTCATAGGCCTGCTCGTTCCCCGGCGCCAAACGGTGGGTGATCACCAGCGTGACATGCTGCGGATGGGCCATAAAACCGACTCCTGAAAATACCCCGGCGCGGGGCCGGGGCAAGGGGAATTATTTCACCGTGCGGGCCGGTGCGTGGTGCACCATGGTGTAAGCGTAGTCGACGCCCATGCCGTACGCGCCGCTGTGTTCGCGCACCAGCGCCATCACCGCGTCGTAGGTGTCTTTGCGCGCCCAGTCGCGTTGGTACTCCAACAGCACCTGCTGCCAGGTCACCGGTACGGCGCCGGCTTGCACCATGCGGTCGATCGAACGTTCGTGCGCATCGACGGAGGTGCCGCCGGAGGTGTCGGTCACCACATACACTTCATAGCCGGCTTCCAGCGCCATCAGCGCCGGGAAGGTCAGGCAGACTTCGGTCCACAGCGCGGAGATCACCAGCTTTTTGCGGCCGGTGGCTTCCACGGCTTTGACGAAGGCCGCGTCTTCCCAGGAGTTCATTGAGGTGCGTTCAATCGGGGTGATTTCAGGGTGCACCGCCAGCAGTTCCGGCCAGATATAGCCGCTGAAGCTTTCGGTTTCGACCGAGGTGAAAAGGGTAGGGACGTTGAAAATCTTGCCTGCCTTCGCCAAACCAACAACGTTGTTTTTCAGTTGCTGACGATCAATATTAGCCACGCCGAAGGCCATTTGCGGTTGATGGTCGATAAAAATCAGTGCGGAATTGTCTTTATCAAGCAGTTGAAACTTGGACATAATTTACCTTCCCAGTGATATTTCGGTTGAACATCTGATGAGTGTAACGCCGATAAAACCCATGGTAGGCAGAGGGCGATTTCAAAGATACCGCAGAATTTTTGCCGACTTGTTGAGTTTTTTTATACACGGGAGAAAGCATGAGATTAAACCTGGAAGCGCTGCTGATTTTGGACGCGCTGGACCGGCACGGATCTTTCGCCGCCGCGGCCGCCGCACTGTTTAAAACCCCTTCGGCACTGAGCTATATGGTGCAAAAGCTGGAGAACGATCTCGACATTACCCTGCTGGATCGCTCCGGCCATCGGGCGAAGTTCACCGATACCGGCAAGCTGATGCTGGAAAAAGGGCGGGTGCTGCTGCGCGCGGCGCAGGATCTGGAACAGCAGGCGCGCTATGTGGAGAACGGCTGGGAAAGCGAGATTACGCTTGGGATCGACGCCTCCTTCCCGTTTGCCCGCCTGTTGCCGCTGATCGACGAGTTTTATCGGCAGCATCACCATACCCGGCTGCGTTTCAGCCACGAGGTGCTGGCCGGTTCCTGGGAGTCGCTGGTTTACGGTTGCGCCGACATTATCATCGGCGCCATCTGCGAGCCGCCGTCACGGGTAGGCTATGCGTTCAGCAGGCTGGGGCAGCTGGATTACGTGTTCGCCGTCGCGCCGCAGCATCCGCTGGCGGCATTGCCGGAACCGCTGCCGAAGGACGAAATCCGTCAGCACCGGGCGGTGGTGGTGCGCGACACTTCGCGCGTCAACGCGCCGCAGAGCCTGAATCTGCTGGAAGAGCAGGACACGCTGACGGTCTTCGGTTTCGACGCCAAACTGCAGGCGCAGCTGGCCGGGCTGGGCTGCGGCTATCTGCCGCGTTCTTTGGCAGAACCTTACCTGAACAGCGGCGAACTGGTGGCGAAACGCGTCGAATCGGAACGGTGCAGCGACATCGCCTATTTCGGCTGGCGGGAAAGCGCCAGCGGCCTGGCGGCCAAATGGTGGCGCGAGCGGCTGCAGCGCTATGCGGACGACGGCGAGGCCTACCCGGCGGCGCAGTGAGGGCCGCTCGATAAGGATAAATCCCCCAATAAGGACATCGGGAATGAAAAAGACACTAAGCCTGTTCGCGTTGTTGCTGCTGAGCGGCTGCGGCGCCGGGGCCGGCCATCAGACCGGCACCCCGTTGCCGCAGGCCCCGGCACTGGCCGCAACGCAGCTCAGTTACCCGGAGCGGGTGCATAACGCGGTGAGCCGCGAGCTGCGCTCGCCGGAGCGCGCGCGCGGCCAACGCTGCACCATCAGCATACGGCTGCGGCCGGACGGCAAGCTGGCGAGCAGCAAGATCGTGAGGGGCGATGCGCCCCTGTGCGCGGCGGCGAGCGCTGCGGTGCAGCGCGCGCAGTTTCCGCCGATGACCAACGCCACCGAGTACGCGCTGTTCAACGCCGTGGTGCTCGATTTCGTTCCCTAAAGGGATGTGACCGACGGGCCGCTTGCGCGGCCCGTTTTTTCTCGTCTCGCCGTTTGCGTATTCACGCTTTTCCGCCAATAGTGTTTTCCGGGCATGCATTAAGATGATTTTTCATTGGCCGGCCAACGGGAGAAAAAGGCATGAAAGGCGAGCATCATTATCAGGTGGCGGTCACCTGGCAGGGGAATCTGGGGGCAGGCACGGAAGATTACCGCGCCTATGGGCGCGATCACCTGATCGGCGCCGCGGGCAAGGCAGATATCGCCGGCTCAGCCGATCCGGCCTTCCGCGGTGACGCGACGCGCTGGAATCCGGAAGATTTGCTGGTGGCATCGCTCAGCGCCTGTCACAAATTATGGTATCTGCATCTGTGCGCCACCTCGGGGATTTCGGTGCTGGCCTATCAGGACGATGCCGTGGGGGTGATGCGCGAAGACGCCGCGCGCGGCGGCTTTTTTACCTCGGTGACGCTGCGGCCGCAGGTCACAGTGCGCGATGGTGACGATCTGCAGTTGGCGCAACAGCTTCACGAGAAGGCGCATCACCTGTGCTTTATCGCCAACTCGGTGAATTTCCCGGTGGCGTGTGAGCCGCATGCCGCGTACGCAACCCGCTGAATTTTCACTTAGCTTTGCCATTTTCGTTATTTTGAACGTCGTTACGGCTCACGGATACTGGGGGGAAACTCCTCAACCGCGAGCCGCAGCATGTCCCACGCCCACTATTTGCACCCCGAACAACGCGACCGCATCCGGCGGCTTTATCAGCGTTGGCACTGGCGGCTGGAACTGCCCACCTGGGGGATCATGGCGGCAGTGTACGGCGGCTGGTTCGGCGTGGCGCATTATTGGCAGGCGCAGGGTCCATGGCTTGGCGCGCCGCTGCTGATCCTGCTGACCACCGGGTATATGTCGCTGCAACACGAGCTGATCCACGGCCATCCGACGCGCTGGCCGCGCGTCAATCAGCTGTTCGGCCTGTTGCCGCTGGCGGTGTGGTATCCCTACGGGCTGTATCGGGATTCGCATCTGCGCCATCACCGCAACGACCACCTGACCGATCCGCATGAAGATCCCGAAAGTTACTACTTCAGCGCCGCGCAGTGGCGGCGTTATCCCCGCCTGCTGCCGCTGTTGGCCGCGGTGCGCAATACGCTGATCGGCCGGGTGCTCCTCGGCCCGGCGCTGGATATCGTCACCACGCTGTTCGGCGCAGTGAAGACGCTTGCAGCGGGCGATCGGCGCGCCTGGGCGATGTGGCTGGCGCACCTGTCGCTGTTGGCGCTGCTGCTGTACTGGCTGCAGATGCAGGGCATCGGCGCGGCGTTTTACCTGTTGGCCATCAGCTACCCGGCGCTGGCGCTGACCAAGGTAAGATCGTTTTTTGAGCATCGCGCCGTGGACGCACCGCAGGCACGTTCTATTATTAATGAGGCGGGCTGGCCGTGGCGGCTGCTGTTTCTCAATCTGAACTACCATTTAGTGCATCACGATTTGCCCGGCCTGCCCTGGTATGGCCTGCGCGAAGTCTACCTGGCGGAACGCGAGGCGTATCAGCGCCGCAGCCAGGGATTCGTCGCGCAGGGTTATGGCGAGTGGCTACGCGATTACGCGCTGACGCCGATCGACGTCGGCGTGCATCCGCTGAGCGCCGGCGAACGGCGGGAGGAACGCGATGTCCTGCCGAAGAAAAAACTTATTGCGCGCTGGAAGCGTGTTTCTCAGGATTTTCCAACCGAACTGGCCCATGAGCCGGAAAACATATAACCAGAGGAAAAGTATGGCAATCACCTTATCACGCGGACGTTCCTTTGCCGTCGCCCTGGCTCTGCTGGCCGCCAGCGGTCTGGCGCAGGCGGCCGACTCGGTGCGCGTCGGCTCCAAGATCGATACCGAAGGTTCGCTGCTCGGCAACATCATCGTGCAGGTGCTGGAAGCCAACGGCATTAAAACCACCAACAAGCTGCAGCTCGGCACCACCAAGGTGCTGCGCGGCGCCATCACCTCCGGCGAGATCGACATCTACCCGGAATACACCGGCAACGGCGCATTTTTCTTCTCCGATGAGAAAGATCCGGCGTGGAAGAACGCCCAGGCCGGCTTCGAGAAGGTGAAGCAGCTCGATTACGACAAAAACAAAATCGTCTGGTTGGACGCCGCGCCGGCCAACAATACCTGGACCATCGCCATTCGTCAGGACGTGGCGGACGCCAACCATCTCAAAACGCTGGCGGATCTCGGCAAGTGGATCAACGGCGGCGGCAAGTTCAAGCTGGCGGCCTCGGCGGAATTTATCGAACGGCCGGATGCGCTGCCGGCGTTCCAGAACGCCTACGGCTTCAAACTGAATCAGGATCAGCTGCTGTCCCTGGCCGGCGGCGACACGGCGGTGACCATCAAGGCGGCGGCGGAGCAGACCTCCGGCGTCAATGCGGCGATGGCCTACGGCACCGATGGCCCGGTGGCGGCGCTGGGGCTGCAGACGCTGGCGGACCCGAAAGGCGTACAGCCGATCTACGCGCCGGCGCCGATCGTGCGCGAAGCGGCGCTGAAGGCGCACGCCAATCTGCCTGAGCTGCTGAAGCCGGTATTCGCCTCGCTGGACGGGCCGACGCTGCAAAAACTCAACGCGCAGATCGCCGTGGAAGGCCAGGACGCCAAACAGGTGGCGGCCGCTTACCTGAAAGAGAAAGGGTTTGTTAAGGGATAATGCCGAGGTGCCCCCTTTGCCGTCGGGAGAGGGGGTAAACCGAGGGAGCCGGAGCGTTTCTTTGACTATCGCCGTAAAACATCGCGTCTTGTTGACGCTGTTCATGCTGTTGCTGCTGGCCGCCTTCGGCCTGCCGTTCCTCAGTTATGCCCCCAATCGTCTGCTGTCGGGTAAAAGCCTGTCCTTATTCTCCCTGCTGCACGGCCCGGCGCTGTGGCTGCTGTTGCCGCTGGCGGCGTTGGCGATCCTCAGCCTGTTGCCGCCGACGCGGGGACGGGCGCTGCTGACGGCGCTGGCCGCCTGCGGGGTGCTGACGCTGGCGTTCTGGATCAGCGGGCAGGCCGCCGGGCGTCTGGCGCAGGAGGGATCGCGCCTGGCACGCACCTCCTGGGGCAGCGGCTGCTGGCTGACGATGGCGCTGAGCCTGCTGATCGCCGCCGACGCCATGACGCGCCTCACCGCGTCGCATCTGCGGCGGATGCTGGGCAACGCGCTGGTGCTGGTGCCGCCGGCGCTGCTGCTGTTCGGCCATCAGCTCGATCAGCTGTCGCTGCTGAAGGAGTACCATAATCGGCAGGAAGTGTTTGACGCCGCGTTGTTGCAGCACCTGACCATTCTGCTGGCGACGATGGCCCCGGCGCTGGCGATCGGCGTGCCGCTCGGGGTGCTGTGCTTTCGTTCCGAACGCTGGCAGCGGCCGATTTTCTCCGCGCTGAACATTATCCAGACTGTGCCGTCCATCGCGCTGTTCGGCCTGCTGATCGCGCCGCTGGCGGGGCTGGCGACGGCGGTGCCCTGGCTGGCGGAGCACGGCGTCAGCGGTATCGGCATGGCGCCGGCGATCGTGGCGCTGGTGCTGTACGCGCTGTTGCCGCTGGTGCGCAGCGTGGTGGCGGGACTGCAAAGCGTGCCGGCCGGTGTGATTGAGTCCGCCACCGGCATGGGGTTGACGCGCGGGCAGATCTTCCTGCGCGTGCAGCTGCCGTTGGCGCTGCCGCTATTCCTGACCGGCGTGCGCATTCTGGCGGTGCAGACCGTCGGCATGGCGGTGGTAGCGGCGCTGATCGGCGCCGGCGGTTTTGGCGCCATCGTTTTTCAGGGGCTGCTCAGCAGCGCGCTGGATCTGGTTCTGCTGGGGGTGATCCCGGTGGTCATGATGGCGGTCATCGTCGATTCGCTGTTTAAATTTTGGGTTTCAATCCTGGACGTATCGCGCCGATGATTCACTTTGAGCAAGTCAGTAAAATTTTTCAGGGCAAGCCGGCGGTCGACGATCTCACGCTGCACATCGCCGAGGGTGAATTCACCGTGTTGATCGGCACCTCGGGTTCCGGCAAGTCCACGACGTTAAAAATGATCAATCGCCTGATCGAACACGATCGGGGCAAGATCCTCTTTGCCGGCGAAGAGATCCAGTCGTTCAAACCGCAGGATCTGCGGCGGCGCATGGGCTATGCGATCCAATCGATCGGTCTGTTCCCGCACTGGACGGTGGAGGAGAACATCGCCACCGTGCCGCAGCTGCTGAAATGGCCGCGCGCGCGCATTCGCGATCGGGTTACCGAACTGTTGGAGCTGCTGCATCTGGAGCCGGATCTGTTTCGCCGCCGCTATCCGCACCAGCTGTCCGGCGGGCAGCAGCAGCGGGTGGGGGTGGCGCGCGCGCTGGCTGCCGATCCCGAGGTGTTGCTGATGGACGAACCGTTCGGCGCGCTGGATCCGGTCACCCGAGCGGCGCTGCAGGCGGAGATCGCGCGCATCCATCAGCTCTCCGGCCGTACCATTGTGCTGGTGACGCACGATATCGACGAGGCGTTGGGCCTGGCGGATCGCCTGGTGTTGCTCGATCAGGGGCGGGTGGTGCAACAGGGCACGCCGCTGACGCTGTTGACTGCACCGGCCAACGACTTCGTGCGCGATTTCTTCGGGCGCAGCGATCGCGGCATCAAGCTGCTGTCGCTGGGTACGGTGGCGGAGCGGGTGCGGCCCGGCGTCGCCGGGGGCGAGCCGATCGCCGCCGCCATGAGTCTGCGCGAGGCGCTGTCGGTGTTTGTGGCGCGCGGCAGCGACTGCCTGCCGGTGGTGGATGAACGGGGCGAAGCGTTGGGGGTGTTGCATTTCAACGATCTGATCGCCGGGCAGGCGCTGTCATGAGCGGGCGCATCGGGCGCCTGCTGCGCGATCCGTTGCCCTGGACGCTGGCGCTGCTGTTGGCGCTGGTGTTCGGCATGGATCATCTGCGCGGCTTGTTCGCCGCCTGGTTCCCCGATCTGGAGCGGCCCATTTATCAGCAGGACAGCTTTATCGCGCTGGTGGGGGCGCACCTGTCGCTGGTGGCGATCTCCAGCCTGATCGCGGTGGCGATCGGCGTGGCGGCGGGCGTGGCTGTGACCCGACGCAGCGGCCGGGAATTTCGTTCGCTGGTGGAAACGGTGGTGGCGGTGGGGCAGACCTTCCCGCCGGTGGCGGTGTTGGCGGTGGCGGTGCCGGTGATGGGCTTCAGCGAACAGCCGGCGATCATCGCGCTGGTGCTGTACGGCCTGCTGCCGATCCTGCAGGGCACGCTGGCGGGCATCGAATCGGTGCCGCCCTCCACGCGCGAGATCGCCCGCGGCGTGGGGATGAGCGCCTGGCAAATTCTGTGGCGGGTTGAACTGCCGCTGGCGGCGCCGGTGATCGTCGCCGGGATCCGCACCTCGGTGATCATCAACATCGGCACGGCGGCCATCGCTTCCACCGTAGGCACCAAGACGCTCGGCTCGCCGATCATCATCGGCCTGAGCGGGTTTAACACCGCCTATGTGATCCAGGGCGCGGCGGTCGTGGCGCTGTTGGCTATTATCACCGATATGCTGTTCGAACGTTGGGTGCGTTATCTCACCGCCTGGCGTCAGCAGACGCTGGCGGCCACTTCGGCGGGGTAAGGGGGAAATGATGCAGGTGTCTCTACCGATGTACGGCGTTGGCCGGGAGCAGGCCGAATCCTTCTGGCAGGTGTTGCGCGACAAGCTGCTGCGGCTGGGGTTGCCGGCGGCGCCGGAACGGCTCAGCTGGCCGGACGATCTGGCGCAGCACTGGCGGCGCGACGATCTGCTGCTCAGCCAAACCTGCGGTTATCCGTTGGTCAGCACCTTGCCGCAGGTGCAGCTAATCGGCACCTACCACTACCGGGTGGAAGGGTGCGACGGGCCGAATTACCGCAGCTGGCTGGTGGTGCGCGCGGACGATCCCGGCGAGCGGCTGGCGGATTTTCGCGGCCGAACGGCGGCGTATAACAGCACCGATTCCCAGTCCGGCTACAACGGCCTGCGCGCGCTGATCGCGCCGCTGGCGCAGGACGGGAAATTCTTCGGGGCGGCTATCGCCTCCGGCGCGCATTATCAGTCACTGAAGCTGATCCGCAGCGGGCAGGCGGATATCGCCGCCATCGATTCGATCAGCATGGAACTGCTGCGCCGCGCGCAGCCACAGGCGCTGGAGGGGCTGAAAATCATCGGCCGCACGGCTGCGGTGCCGGGCCTGCCGTTGATCACCGCAGCCGGCACGCCGCCGGAACAGGTGGAAATCCTGCGCGCCGGCGCCCGAGCGATGCTGGATGAGGCGGTCAGCGACCGCCTGCTGATCGGCGATTTCAGCCTGGTGCCGCGTTCGGCCTACCAGATTATCACCGTGCTGGAACAGCAGGCCGCCGCGCAGGGCGTGACGGCGCTCTAGCCGCCGTTACAGCAGGCCGCCGCCGTCGATGTCGATCACGCTGCCGGTGACGAAGCCGTTCTCCATCGCCAGCAGATAACCCGCCGCGACGTCGGCCGCCTGGCCGACCCTGCCGACCGGCAGGCTGACGCTTACGCGCTCGAACAGCGCCTGACGCTGCGCGGCGCTCATGCCGTCGTAGGCTTCGGTGGCGGTGATGCCGGGGCTGACCACGTTCACCCGCCGCGGCGCCAGCTCCTTCGCCAGCTGTTTGCCGACCGCTTCCAGCGCGGCGTTGATGGCGGTTTTGACCAACTGACCGTTGAGGTATTTACGCGACAGCTGGCCGGAGGTCAGGGTGATCGAGCCCTGCGGCCCCAGCGTCGGCAGCGCGGCCTGCACCGCGCGCAAGCTGCCCCAGAATTTGACGTTGAAGTCGGCCTGCGCCTGCTCAAAAGCAGTCTCCGCCAGCGGCTTCGCGTCCACCAACGGCCCGGCGGTGATCACCAGATGGTCGAAAGCGCCGACGGCGGCAAACAGCGCATGCAGCGACGCTTCATCGGTCAGATCGACCTGCATCAGATGCAGCGCGTCGTTTTTCTCCCCGGCATGGGGAAGGCGGCGCGAAGCCAGCACCACTTCAGCGCCGCGCGCCGCCGCCGCGTAGGCCACCGCGGCGCCAATGCCGCTGGTGCCGCCCAAGATCACCAGTTTTTTTTGTTTCAGGGGGGAGTCAGGAATCGTCATGTTAAGGCCTCTTTTTAGGTAAGTTTCAACGGGATCTATCTTTCCTGATTGAAAATCACCTAACAATCGGCCTTACTGATAAACACTTATTAATAAATATTAAAGATCATGCCGCGCTAAAGCGGGCGTTTAGCTTCTGATCCACGATGATTTCGAAATCGGTAAACAGCGCTCGGGGTTTCACTGAACGCCCCTGTTTTTCCAGTGCCACCAGGCCGTGCCCGCTCAGCGTTTTCAGCGTGGTGGACAGATTGCTGACCTGGCGCCCCGACAGTTCGGCCAACTGGCTGATGGTCTCGGGGCGGGCAGTGTCGATCAGACGCAGCAGGGCAATATTCTCGTTGCTGAGCACTTGGGCCAGCGCAATCATCGACGTAAACCACACTTTGGGCTCACGTTCCTGTGGCTGGTATTCCCCTTTTGCGATCGCCAGTGTGCGTTTGCGAATCAGTTCTTCAGGCATCACGCCAATCAGTGCTTTCATCATCAACCTCGGTTTTCTCTCTTGCGTATGACTTCGTCTATCCGGGTAAAAAAATCTTCCACCAACTGATAGGCGGAATGAAACTCGTAGGGTGAGCCTTTGTCCGTCGGGGAGTCATGTTGGTGATCGTAAACGACGCGGCCTGAAAATTTACCTTTGCGGGGTGTTTTAATGGCATGCGCGTTATCTATGCCAAAAACCCGGGTATTGTGGTTATCATGCAAGGTTAAATTGTAACGGATGCCGTGAGGGATAAAGGCCGTTTGGGTCACCGTCCAAGCCTCGATTTTCCACCAATAGCCATCCTCACGATTGACCCGCGTGCCATGCAGGCTAAGGATGTAGTCCAGTCCGTTGTGTTCATCCATTGATCAAAGCTCCATTTATTATGATCTAATCATAACCATTGGGCGTTTTATCGTCAATCCGATACGCCGTGAATCCGGCTCTCTAAGAAGGGAAATACATGACCTCATTTGTCGATCTCGAGGTGTTTGTCCGCACGGTGGACGGCGGCAGTTTTTCCGCCGCGGCGCGCGCGCTGGATATGACGCCGGCGGCGGCCAGCATCGCGGTGAAAAGGCTGGAGCAGCAGTTGGGCGCGCGGCTGTTGGTGCGTTCCACCCGCAGCCTGAGGTTAACGGAGGAGGGGGCTCGCTATCTCGACAGCGCGCGCCTGGCGCTGGGCGCGTTAGCCGAAGGAGAGCAGGCGATCCGCGAGAAGCATCAGGGGCTGTCCGGGGTGCTGCAGATTTCCGCGCCGTCGGATTTTGGCCGCAATTTGCTGCTCGGCTGGCTGGATGAGTTCCGCTTGCAGCATCCGCATATTCAGCTGCAGCTTCTGATCAACGATCGGCAGGCCGACCTGTTACGCGAACCGGTGGACGTGGCGTTGCGCTTCGGGCCGCTGGCCGACTCTTCGCTGGTGGCGCTGCCGATCTTGCCGCAGCATCGGCGGTTGATCTGCGCCAGCCCGGATTACCTGCGGCGGCACGGCGCGCCGCAAACGCCGGCCGATCTGGTTCGGCACAGCATTCTGGTGTATCAGCCCAGCGGCAAACGGCAGGTGGAATGGCGGCTGTGGCGCGGTGAGGAGCTGGTCGAGCTGCCGCTGAACGGCAGCTATTTTACCGATGACGGGGAGGTAGCGCGGCGCTGGGCGCTGGGCGGGCACGGCGTGGTGCGCAAGTCGGCGATCGACGTGGCGGCGGATATTCGCGCCGGGCGGTTGGTGCAGCTGTTGCCGGAATGGCGCAGCGACGCGGTGCCGATCAATCTGGTCTGCCCGCATCGTTCGCAGGTGTCGGAGCGCGTCAGGCAGCTGCAGCGCTTTTTACAGCAGCGCTGCCAGCGCTGGATGGACGATCACTTGGCCTGAAGGGTTTCGGTTTGCGCCGGCGTAGCGGCGGCATCCCCGGCAGGCGCGCTTTCTTCGTGCGGGGTGGTGGAACGGGTGTAGATGTTCAGCCCGGCGAGGAATACGCCGCCCAGAGAACCGAAGGCGCACAGGGCGATGACGATGACGAACGCTTTTTTCAGCATAGGAATAATTTCGCAGGTTGCTTGGAACAGCGGGAATTATAGCCCCTTCGCCGGGTGAAACAAGAATCGTTTTTAACGGCGGCCCGCAGACCGCCCTTTGTGATCATCGCCGTTCGCAGTCGATGGCCTGCACGTTGGCCGGACGGGCGAACAGGTATTTTCCCAGCGTCACCAGCACCACCGCCGCCACGATGATCACCAGCGCCAGCCACTCGCGCGGCGCCAGCGATTCGCCGGCAAAACCGATGCCGAGCAGCACCGCCACCACCGGGTTGACGTAGGCGTAGCTGGTGGCGACCGCCGGGCGCACGTTCTTCAACAAGAACATATAGGCGCTGATCGCCAGCATCGAACCAAAGACGATCAGATAGCCCAGCGCCAGAAAGCCGCCGGTGCTCGGCATCTGAGTGAGGCGCTCGCCGCTCAGCTGGCTGGCTGCCAATAACGCCACGCCGGCGACCAGCATCTCCGCCGCGCCGGCCATCGGCCCGGCCGGCAGCGAGATGCGCGATCCCAAGACCGACCCAAAGGCCCAGCTGGCCGACGCCAGCAAAATCAGCAGCGCGCCGGTCGGGTTGCCCACCAGGTTGTTGCCGGTGTTGAGCAGCACGATGCCCACCAATCCGAGCGCGATGCCGGCCCATTCCAGTTTGGTGTTGCGCATGCCCCACAGCAGGCTGAAGCAGAGGGTGAACAGCGGCACCGTCGCCACCATCACCGCGGCGATGCCGGACGGCACCTGTTGGTGTTCCGCCACCGTCACCAGGCCGTTGCCCACCGCCAGCAGCAGAATGCCGATAGCGCCGGCGGCCAGCCACTGCTTCAGCGTCGGCAGCGCGTGGCCGCGCCAGGCCAGGAAACTGAACAGCACGATACCGGCGATCAGAAAACGAATGCCGGCCATCATCAGCGGCGGCCACTGCGCGACGCCGAGGCGAATGACGAAATAGGTGGAACCCCAAACGATATATAACGTGAACAACGCCCCGATCAACGGCAGGACGCTACGGCTTTGTTGGCTAAGCATAGGATTGTATTTTGCGGGAATGATTATTATTAGAACGCTCAGTAAACCCGATCGGGCAACCGATAAGCAATGGCCTTCGGCATTATTTTTCCGGCGGCTGAAAGCCGTTCAATGGCCTTGCTGTTTCCACTGCAGCCAGCTGACGGCCGGCAGGTAAATCGACCAGCCGACGGCCAGCAGCAGCAGCATGAACTCGGGCGGCACGCCGGGCAACAAGGCGTCCAGCTTCCAGGACACGGCGTAGGCGAAGGGGCCGACGGCGGCGCCCAACACCGCCAGCGGCCAGGGGGCCGCTCTGACGACGTCCAGCAACCAATACCACCAGCAGCCGAAGCCGATCCACAGCGCGATGGTCCAGAGCGGCAGGCCGTGTTGCCCGCTGTAGTGCAGCACGCCGCTGTAGCTCCACAGCCCATCCATGCCGATACCGCCCAGGGCGGCCAGGGCCGCGCCTTTGCGGCGGGCGGCAGGGGTAAAGATCAGCGCCAGCGCCGCGCCGGCCAGCAGTATGCCGTTGAGCCGATCGCGAGTCAGCAGCGCCAGCAGCCAGCAAACGCCCAGTCCCAGCGTCGCCAGCCAGAATCCGGCATGCGGCTTCTTCATCGTTCAACTCCCGTGGGGTTACTCTGCCGCTGCGCTAAGCGCCGACGGATTTGCCAGAGCGGGCGCGAGGCCCGCTGTTTGCCTGAATATTCGTTAGTTCAACCTTAGAAGGGAAGGTGCGGGGTGCACAAGCAGAATAATCTGTACCGGTTGAAAACGTGGGCAAAAACCGGTGTTACAGGCGTGAAATCCGGTAGGCGCAGCGGCGCGAGCCGGCCAAAATGTGTTCGGCGCGCTCCACCTGCGCCTGCAGCACTTCGGTGAAGATGCTTAATTCCGCCCGGCAGAAGCCCTGGCAGACGGTGGCGGCGGCGCAGATCGGGCAGTGGTTTTCCACCAGCAGATAGGAACCGTCCTCCTCCTGGCGCCATTCGGCCATATACCCTTCGCGGCAGCGGATCTCGGTCAGGCGCGCCACGCGTTCGCGCAGTTCGGTGGCGCCGATCATCGCCTGCTTGTAGTTGATGCGGTTTTCCTGCTCGCGGCTCTCGATCAGCACGTCGATCGCCTGTTCGCCCAGCTTGTCGCGCACGGTGCGCAGCAGCTGCACCGTCAGATCCGCATGGGTATCGGGAAAGCGCGCGTTGCCGGCCGAGGTCAAATGCCACAGCTGCACCGGGCGGCCCACGCCGCGCGTTTCCGCCACCGCTTCGACCAACCCCTCTTTCGCCAGCTTGACGAACTGCTGGCGGGCCGCCTCACCGGTGGTGCCGAGCACCTTTCCTGCGTCAGAAGCTAGCTGCGGGCCGCGGGTTTTCAATAACGTCAGCAAGCGGTCACTGACCGATTGTGCGGTGCCGCCGCTATTTTCCAAGTTTATTCTTGACATATTTCTCCGCCTCGCCCTAACTTATTCCAAGATAACTCTTGTTAAATTTAACGCAATCTTATGACCAACTCAATGCCATTCCTCTGAAAACAGGACGACAACCGTGATAACCCATGACGATAGCCGCTGGAGCGACCTTTTCTCCGGCAAAAATGCGGCCAGTGCGATCGCGCTCTCGCTCGGCGTGGCGCTGCATGCCATCAATATTCTGGTCGCCACCACCATTCTGCCCTCGGTGGTGCAGGATATCGGCGGGCTGGATCTCTATGCCTGGAACACCACGCTGTTCGTGGTGGCGTCGATCCTCGGCTCCGCGCTGTCGGCCCGGTTGCTCAGCGGCTATGGCGCACGCAGCGCCTATCTGGTGGCTTCGCTGTTCTTTATCGCCGGGGCGACGCTGTGCGCGCTGGCGCCGAGCATGCCGGTGATGCTGATCGGCCGCACGGTGCAGGGCTTCGGCGGCGGGCTGATCTTTGCGCTCTCCTACGCGATGATCAACCTGGTGTTCGAGCAGCGATTGTGGCCGCGCGCCATGGCGCTTATCTCGGCGATGTGGGGCATCGCCACCCTGGTGGGGCCGGCGGTGGGCGGCATTTTCGCCGAGCTGCACGCCTGGCGTTGGGCCTTCGGCATTCTGCTGCCGATCATGGCGCTGTACGCTGCGTTTACCTTCCTGATCCTGCCCAAGGGCAAGGCGCAGCAGGCGGCCGCGCCGTTGCCGACTGCGCAACTGCTGTTGCTGACCGTGGCGGTGCTGGTGGTGTCCGCCGGCAGCCTGGCGCACAGCGCCTGGATCAACCTGGCGGGCATCGCGCTTTCGCTGGTGCTGATGGCCTGGCTGATGAAGCGTGAAGCGCACGCGCGCGCCCGCCTGTTGCCGCATGGCGCATTGCGGCGCGGCTCATCGCTGGCGGCGTTGTACATCACGACCGCGTTGCTGGTGATCGGCATGACCAGCGAAATCTTCGTGCCCTATTTCCTGCAGCTGCTGCACGGCCAGTCGCCGCTGATCTCCGGCTATATCGCCGCCGCCATGGCCGCCGGCTGGACGCTGTCCGAGATCCTCAGCTCCGGCTGGCGTGGGGCGGGCATTCGCCGGGCGATCGTCAGCGGGCCGCTGTTTGTGCTGGTAGGCCTGCTGGCACTGGCGATCCTGATGCCGACGCCGTCCGGCGGCCACTGGCAGGCGCTGGCGCCGATCGTCATTGCGCTATTGCTGGTGGGATTCGGCATCGGCTTCGGTTGGCCGCACCTGCTGACGCGCATTTTGCAGGTGGCGCCTGAAGCGGACAAAGATATCGCCGGCGCTTCAATTACCACGGTGCAGCTGTTCGCCACCGCATTCGGCGCGGCGCTGGCCGGGATGATCGTCAATCTGGCGGGGCTGAACGATCCGGGCGGCGCGACGGGCGCGGCATCGGCGGCGCGTTGGCTGTTCCTGGCGTTCGCGCTGGCGCCGCTGCTGGCGGTATTCAGCGCCTGGCGCTGCGCGGCGATCGCGCCGCCGGGGGCCGAAACGGGCAATTTTGTACAAACCCCGCCCTCGCGCGAGAGCTAGAGCGCTTCTCCTCACCTGGTGATATTCGCGGTGATCCAGGCGTTATTCCTGCGCGACATTTTAAAATCCGCTTGCTATATCTCTAATTTGAGATTATTTCTCTTATATGGGATTTTTAAGCGGAGTATGAACGATGGATAACGGTTTGGAGACGGCCGACCTGAGGTTGGCGCAGCGGCTGGCGGATTTGCGCCAGCAGCGGGCGTGGTCGCTGGAGGAGTTGGCGCAGCGCACCGGCCTTAGCCGGGCGACGCTCTCGCGGGTGGAGCGCGCCGAGACCAGCCCGACGGCATCGTTGCTGAACCGGCTGTGCGCCGCCTACGGGTTAACCATGTCGCGCCTGTTGAGCGAAATCGAAGACGAACCGCCGGAGCTGCTGCGGCCGCTGCAACAACCGGTGTGGGTCGATCGCGCCAGCGGTTTTCACCGTCGCTCCGTTTCCCCGCCTGCCGCGCTGTATAAGGCCGAGTTTATCGAAGCCCGGCTTGATGCTGGCGCGCAGATCGATTACGACCTGCCGTCGATTCCGGCGCTGGAACATCACCTTTGGTTGCTGTCCGGGCAGTTGGAATTGACCCTGGAAGGGCGCGTTTTCCGGCTGTCGGCCGGCGACTGCCTGCGCTACCGCCTGTTCGGCGCCTCCCGTTTCCATGTCCCCGGCGATGAGCCGGCCCATTACACCCTCGTTATCTGCAGGCCATAGCCATGATTGAATTGCAACAGTGGGACGCCGACGCGGCGCAAAGCGCCATTGCCGACTTGGCCGAGATGCTGCACGCCAGCGTGGCGCACGGCGCCAGCATCGGTTTTGTCATGCCCTTTACGCAGGAACAGGCGCAGGCATTTTGGCAGGGGTTGCTGCCGGCCATCGCGCGGGGAGAGCGTGCGATGCTGGTGGCGCTCGCGAACGGCCGGCCGGTCGGCACCGTGCAGCTGTTACTGGCGATGCCGGACAACGGCCGCCACCGCGCGGAAGTGGTCAAGCTGATGGTGCACCCGCAGGCGCGGCGGCAGGGCGTCGCCCGGTTGTTGATGCAGGAAGTGCAGGCGCTGGCGGCGCGTCATTGCCGCAGCCTGTTGGTGCTGGATACTCTGAGCGGCAGCGCGGCGCAGGGGCTGTACCGTCAACTGGGGTTCGAGGCGGCGGGCGACATCCCGCAATACGCCCGCGCCAGCGACGGCGGGGCGTTGGAGGCCACCTGCTATATGTACAAACTGCTGTGAGGCTTAGCGCCCGCGCCAGGCCTTGATCGCCTGTTGGCGCACCTGCAGCTTCTGTTGCGGCGTCAGCTTGTTGTAGTCGCGAGCCAGGCCGCTTTCCCAATCGCCGTACAGCGGGTTGGGCAGCACGATGAATTCGGTGCCGAACTTGCCCTGATTCTCGCTGACGAACGCCCGGCGCTGCGCATTGTCCTGGTGGTAAGTCGCGGCGCCGAAGTCGTTCAGGTTGTCGCCTGCGTACACCACGATGTCATAGCCGGCTTGTTTGATGGCGTCGAAGCGCGCCTGCTTATTGGAGGTATCGGTGCTGAGCAGCACGGTTTTTTCCGACATGCCGGTGAATCCGAGTTTCTGCATGTTGGCCACCGTGGCGGCGTATTCGCTCTGCTTGCGGTTCGAGACGTAGAACATCGTCCCCTGGTGGGCGTTAACGTAGCGGGCAAACGACACTGCGCCCGGCACCGCGCCGGCCTGTTCGGCCTGCGTCCATTGGGCCCAGGTGGCGCCGTCGTACGGCTGGCCGTGCTGTGCCTGCCAGCCGGAGTAGGCGCTGTTGTCCAACAGGGTTTCATCCAGATCGACCACCACCGCCTTTTTGCGGCCCGGCGCGGTCTTGGCCTGATCGAAGGCGCGTTGCGCGCTGTTGAACGCCTGATGCGCCAGCGCCTGGTATTCGCCGGACTGTTGGAACCAGTTCACCGCCAGCACCGACTGATCCGCCAGCCGCTGCTGGGCCTGGGCGTCGGTGTGCGGCGGCTGCGCACAACCGGCCAACGTCAGCAGCGCGACGCCAACCGCCGCGCCGAGGGTGAGTTTCTTTGCCTGTTTTCCTGCCATCGTTATCTCTCTCGGTTTTATTTTTGTGGGCTGTCCAGCAGCATATCCATCTCGAACTGGCGCAGGGGATCCTGCCGCCAGCCAAGATGCGTAAAGAAGGGGGCGGCCACCTCGGGCACAAAAACGTTGGCGGTCAGCGGCAAAGGGGCGAACTGCGCTTGCAGGGCGGCCAGCAAGGCGCGGGCATGCCCCTGGCCGCGGTGCTGCGGCGGCACGTAGATCAGGCGCAGCCAGCAGTGCTCGGCGCCGGGCATCACCACGGCGTAGGCCTGACGATTGAGCGTATAGGCTCGCGGTGTGCCCGGCAGCTTGAACAGCGATTCGGGGGCAATCAGCCAGGGCAGGTCGGTGGCGCCTTCCGCCGTCAGGCGGTGGCTGACGGTCAGCGGATCGACCGCCTGCAGCGCCGCCGTGCCTGGCGGCACTTCCGCCGGCGCCTGATGGCCGGTCAGGGTGCGCACGATGCGCAGCCCGGCGCGATGGTATAGCGCCAGCGCGGCGTCGTTGCCTTCGATCACTTCCAGCGACAGCCGATGGTCGCCGCGTTGGCGGGCATCCGCCACCAGCCGCTGCATCAGCGCCTTGCCCAGCCCCTGGCCGCGCATCTCCGGGCGCACGGAAAAAGCCGCAACCCGGCTGTGACGGCCACGGCGGGCGATCAGCGCCACCGCCACCGGTTCATGGCGGTGGGTGACGATCAGGCTGTCGTTCAGGCTGAGATCTTCGGCGCCGAAGCGGGCGGCGAAAGTCGATCCGTCGAGCACGAAACGCACGATGTAGTTTTCAAAACAGTGGTTGAGGATGTTGGCCAGTTCGTCGCTGCTGTAGCGCAAAGCGTTGTGGTAGTCGAAGCGTCCGTCGTTATGCATGGCTGATTCCGCTCGGGGGAAAGCTATACATGTAGACCCGTTTGTTTTGCAAGGCAAGCGGGGGGATTCGCTGGCGGGGAAAATAAAAACAAAAAAGCCGGACGCAGCCGCCCGGCGAAATAAAACTCTGGGTATCAAGTGATGCTAAAGTTTGCAGTGGTGGTTATTCATTCATCACATCAGAACTGGTAGGTCAGGGCGACAACAACGACGTCGTCGTTTTTCAGACCCAGTTTGTTGTCGTCATCAAGCTGGTTGATTTTATATTCGACATAAGTGGACATGTTTTTGTTGAAGTAATAGGTCGCCGCGACGTCGAAATATTTAACCAGATCGACGTCGCCGATGCCTTCAATATCTTTGCCTTTCTGCTGAACGTAACCCAGCGATGGGCGCAGACCGAAGTCGAACTGATATTGCGCGACCAATTCAATCCCTTCCGCTTTATTGGCGAAGCCGCTAACGGAGGTCGAGTTATTATTGATGGTGGCGGTGCCGGAAATAGGCGCGATATTGCGGCTCTGCGAATAAGTCGCGGCCAGGTAGACATTGTTGTTGTCGTATTTCAGACCGCCGGCCCAGATATCGGCCTTGTCGCCTTTACCGAAGGTGCCCGCCTTTTGCGTGGCGGTGCGGTTGGAAGAGGCATAGGCGGCGCCCACGCTCAGGCCGTCGATGATTTCATAGCTGGAGGAGAGACCCCAGCCGTCGCCGTTCGCCTTGCTGGCGGAGCGGCCGTCGTTTTCGTTCTTGCCCTGGTACTGCACGGCAAATTTCAGGCCATCAACCAAACCGAAGAAGTTGTTATTACGGTAGGTGGCGACGCCATTGGTACGGCCGTTCATAAAGTTGTCGGTCTTGATATAAGCATCATCGCCGAATTCAGGGATCATATCCGTCCAGGCGCCAACGTCGTAAATGATGCCGTAGTTGCGACCGTAGTCGAAGGAGCCGAGATCCTTATATTTCAGACCGGCGAAGCCCAGACGCGTTTTGGTGTCTTTGGTGCCGTCGGATTCAGAATGGTTGGCGGCGATCTGATATTCCCACTGGCCATAGCCGGTCAGCATATCGTTAATCTGAGTCGCGCCTTTAAAGCCGATACGGACGTAAGTTTTATCACCGTCGTTGCCGGCATCATCGGAGAAATAATGCAGGGCTTTCACACGACCGTAAAAATCGAGCTTGTTGCCGTCTTTATTGTAGATTTCTGCTGCCTGTGCCGCTTGCGCAAGTAAAAGTGCCGGAATAATAACGGCCAGAAGATTACGTTTCATGGGTTACCCTGCTTTATTCGATTGAAAGACGCTTATCATCAGTTGCATTGCTGTTTTACTGTGCCGCCTGATTGTTGGCGGCGGAGAATTTTTACCGTAGTAATGTGATCTATTTATGACAAAAAATTCATTTTCATGTCGAACGATTAAAAAAGTCGCGCAAAGGGTGAATTTTTTCTTCAGCCGATGGTCGGCGGCTGGTCTACAGTTACCGATACCTTGTTCCGCTGCGGGAGGAATCATGCACGATACTTATACTTTGTTCGGTACGCAGGGCTGCGGCTCGACCATCGTGGCCGCCGCGTTGGCGTTGACCGCTTTCCCCTGGGGCTATGAGGAGGTGGATTACACGCAGGACGGCCCGGAGCGCGATCGCCTGCTGGCGCTGAACCCGCTGGGTCAGGTGCCCACCTTAGTGCTGCCCAATGACGAAGTGATGACGGAGAGCGCGGCGATTATCCTGCTGCTGCACGATCGCGCACCGCATGCCGAACTGGCGCCGCCCGGCGGTTCGCCGCTGTTGCCGCGTTTTCTGCGCTGGCTGCTGTTCATCAACGCGGAGATTTACCCCACCTTCACCTATGCCGACCATCCGCAGCGCTGGCAGCCGCAGGCAGCAGGGGCGGAACAGCTGAAAAACGCGGTAATGGATTATCGCGAGCGTTTATTGCGGCAGTTGAACGCCGCCGCAGGCGCGTCTGGCCCGTGGTTTCTCGGCAAGAGCTTCAGCGCGCTGGATCTGTACCTGGCGGTAATGTGCAACTGGCGGCCGGGCCGCGCGTGGTTCCGGCAACACTGCCCGCGACTGTACGCCATTGCCGAACGGGTGGAACAGCGGCCGGAGCTGAATGCGCTGCTGAGCGCCCATTTCGACGGCGTTGCCCCGCTGGAACCGTGACATCGCCCCGCCGCCCGGCGGGGAACCCTCCCGTTTTTCTGAACTGAGACTGCCGAAAATCCCGATTTTCACTCGCCTCGCTGGCGGGTAGCGTAAGGCTATCCGCAACTGACAGGAGAGTGTGATGCCATCAAAATCCCAGGCCGGGCAACAGGCGTTCGGCGATATCGCCCCCAAGCTGGCGCAGCTCAGCGACAGCGTCTTGTTTGACGATGTCTGGCAGCGGCCGGCGCTGAGCCCGCGCGAACGCAGCCTGATCACCGTCGCCGCGCTGGTGGCGCTTAACCGCGTGGAACAGCTGCCGTTTCACCTGCAACTGGCTCAGCGCAACGGCGTGGCGCATCAGCAGCTGGCTGAGCTCATCACCCACCTGGCGTTCTACGCCGGCTGGCCCGCGGCGGCGTCGGCCGTGGCGCGCCTGCGCGAGCTGGAACCGGAGGCGCCCCATGCCGTTTAGCCGCATCGCCCTGCATCAGGGCAAGTCCGCCGACTATCTGCAAACCTTGTCCGACAGCCTGCATCAGGCGCTGGTGGAGGCGTTCGACGTGCCGCCGGCGGACAAATTTCAGGTGATCGATCAATACCGCCCCGGCGAGCTTATCTACGATCGCGACTATCTCGGCGGGCCGCGCAGCGCGGATTTCGTGCTGTTTTACATCACCGCCGGGCGGCCGCGCGACAGCGACACCAAGCGGCGTTTCTACCGACGGCTGGCGGCGCTGCTGGCGGAAAAGCTGCGGCTGAACCCCGAGGATGTGATGGTGGTGATCGCCACCACCCAGTTGGACGAGTGGTCGTTCGGCGGCGGGCGCGCCTCAATGATCGATCCGCAGGCGTAACTCGGGCTGACGTCGTCGGCGGTCTGTGGGACAATAGCGCCATCATTTCGTTTAGATAAGAGTTGAATGGCGCTCTCCTCCGCAGTTAAAGATCAGATTGGCCAGTGGTACAAAGCCCTGCAGCAGCAAATACCGGATTTTATTTCCCGCGCGCCCCAGCGCCAGATGATCGCCGAAGTGGCGAAGACGCTGGCCGGCGACTACCCGCGCCATCTGGCGATCGAGGCGCCGACTGGCGTCGGCAAAACGCTGTCTTACCTGATCCCGGGCATCGCCGTCGGGCGGGCGGAGAGCAAGCCGCTGGTGGTGAGCACCGCCAACGTGGCGCTGCAGGACCAGATCTACAGCAAAGATTTGCCGCTGCTGAAGAAGATTATCCCCGATCTGAAATTTACCGGCGCCTTTGGCCGCGGGCGTTACGTCTGCCCGCGCAACCTGGCGGCGATGAGCACCGACGTTAGCCAACAGGGCGATCTGACGCTGTTCCTCGACGACGAACTGGCGCCGTCCAGCGGCGAAGAGCAGGCGCTGTGCCAGAAACTGACCAAGGCGTTGGCCCGCTTCGAGTGGGACGGACTGCGCGATCACTATCAGCAGAGCATCGACGATCCGCTGTGGGCCAAGCTGAGCACCGACAAGGCCAACTGCCTGGGGCGCAACTGCCATTACATCCGTGAATGCCCGTTTTATATCGCCCGCAAAGAGATCGAGAGCGCCGACGTGGTGGTGGCCAACCACGCGCTGGTGATGGCGGCGCTGGAGACGGAATCGGTGCTGCCGAACCCGAAAGAATTGCTGCTGGTGCTGGACGAAGGCCACCATTTGCCGGAGGTGGCGCGCGATGCGCTGGAGATCGACGGGGAAATCACCGCGCTGTCGACCAACCTGCAGCTGGACATGATCGTCCGCCAGGTCGAGCAGTGCATGACGCAGTATCGGCCGAAGAATCCGCCGGGGCTGGCCAACAGCGAACGGCTGAAGAACCATTGCGAGGAGCTGCGTGAGCTGGTGCAGATCTTCGAGCATCAGGTCAGCGCCTATCTGCCCGGCGACAGCGTGGCGGCCGAGCACCGTTTTGAAATGGGCGAGCTGCCCGCGGAGATGGTGGAGAACTGCGCGCGGCTGTTCAAACTGACCGATGCGCTGCGCGGGCTGGCGGAGTTCGTGCTTAACGATCTTACCGAGCAGACCGGCAAGCACGACATCATGCGCCTGCACCGCGCCATCTTGCAGATGAGCCGCACGCTGGGCTATCTGGAGGCGATGAGCAAGCTGTGGCGGCTGGCGGCGCTCGACAAGTCGTCCAACGCGCCGATCTCCAAATGGGTCACGCGCGAACTGCGCGATAACGTCACCCATCTGTATTTGCACTGCGTCGGCATCCGCGTCAGCGATCAGCTGGAGAAGCTGCTGTGGCGCAAGGTGCCGCACGTGGTGGTCACCTCGGCCACGCTGCGTTCACTGAACAGCTTCGCGCGTTTGCAAGAGATGAGCGGGCTGAGCGAGAAGGCCGGCGATCGCTTCGAAACGCTCTCATCGCCGTTCAATCACGTCGAACAGGGCAAGATTGTCATTCCGCAGATGCGCTATGAACCGGCGCTCGCCAACGAGGCGGAGCACCTCGAGGAAATGGCGCGGTTTTTCCGCGCCGAGCAGGCGAGCGGCAAGCACAAAGGCATGCTGATCCTGTTCAGCAGCCACCGGGCGATGCAGACTTTCCTCAGCTACGTGACCGATCTGCGGCTGATGCTGCTGGTGCAGGGCGACCAGCCGCGCTACCGGCTGGTGGAAGAGCACCGCAAGCGGGTGGAGAAGGGCGTCGCCAGCGTGCTGGTGGGGCTGCAATCGTTCGCCGAAGGGCTGGATCTGAAAGGCGAACTGCTGACCCAGGTGCATATTCACAAAATCGCGTTTCCGCCGATCGACAGCCCGGTGATCATCACCGAAGGCGAGTGGCTGAAATCGCTGAAGCGCTATCCGTTCGAAGTGCAGAGCCTGCCGAGCGCCTCGTTCAACCTGATCCAGCAGGTCGGCCGTCTGATCCGCAGCAACCAATGCTACGGCGAGATCGTGATCTACGATCGCCGGTTGCTGACCAAAAATTACGGTTCGCGGCTGTTGGCGTCGCTGCCGGTGTTCCCGATCGAGCAGCGCGCGGTGCCGGAGGCCGACAAGGCGCATCTGGCGGCGCTGCAATCCGCCGCCGATGCGGCCAAAAAAGAGAAGAAGCGCGGCAACCCGTTCGCCCGCAAGCGGCGGCGTTAATCAGAGCAGTGGCGGCAGGCGGCGCTTGACCGGCGTGGTTTTCACGATCGAGGTGTTGCTCTGCGCATGCTCGGCCAGCCGATCGAGAGTGTGGTCGAGCTGCGCCATCGAGTGCGCCACCAGCCGCACGATAAAGCAGTCTTCGCCGGTCACCTTATCGCATTCGACCACTTCCGGGATCGCCTGAATCAGCTGCTCGACCTTCTTCAGCATGCCCGGCAGCGGCTTGATGCGCACCAGCGACTCGAAGGCGTAGCCCACCGCCTGCAGATTGACGTTCAGGGTATAGCCCTGGATCACGCCGCTTTCTTCCAGCCGCCGCAGTCTTTCCGACGTGCTTGGCGACGACAGCCCCACCTGCGCGCTCAGCGTCTTCAACGACGCGCGCGCATCTTCCGCCAGAATGGTCAGGATTTGGCGATCGATATCATCCATAACGCCTCCGTTAGGTATTTTATTTATTATAGCTGCGAGAAAAAGGCAGTTAAGCATATTTACCTTTTTTATGCTATGGAAGGCCGCCCTGCGAAGCCGCAAGCTATGTCTCTGGGCAAGCTTCGAGGAACGCAGAATGAATGCAGAGATAAAACGCGGATCGCTGGAGATGGCGGCGGCGATGTTGATTTCCGGCTCTATCGGCTGGTTTGTGTTGATGTCCGGCCAGCCGGTTATCAACGTGGTGTTTTGGCGCTGCGCGGTAGGCGCGCTGGTGCTGCTGGCGGTGTGCGGCGTATTGGGGCAGCTGCGACGCGATGCGCTGACGCGCGCCACGCTGCTGCTGGCGATCGCCGGCGGCGTCGCGCTGGTGATCAACTGGCTGCTGCTGTTCGCCGCCTATTCCTATGCGTCTATCTCCATCGCCACCGCGGTGTACAACACCCAGCCGTTTATGCTGGTGGGGCTGGGGGCGCTGTTTCTGGGGGAACGGCTGACCGCCCGCAAGCTGCTGTGGCTGGGGCTGGCGTTCGGCGGCATGATGCTGGTGGTGCTGGCGCAGCCGCGGCAGGCGGGGGAGCAGAGCCATTATCTGGCCGGCATCGCGCTGGCGCTCGGCGCGGCGTTTTTCTACGCCCTGATGGCGCTGGCGGCCAAGCGGCTGAAGGGCACGCCGCCGCATCTTATTGCGCTGATCCAGGTGACGGTGGGGGCGGTGATGCTGTTGCCGCTGGTGGATTTTCATGCGTCGGCCAGCGTTGGCCAGTGGGGGATGCTGGCGACGCTCGGCGTGTTGCACACCGGCCTGATGTACGTGCTGATGTACGGCGCGTTGCAGAGGCTGCCGACCCACCTGATCGGCTCGCTGTCGTTCATCTATCCGATCGCCGCCATGCTGGTGGATCGCCTGGCGTTTGGCCACCGGCTGTCTGCGTGGCAGCTGCTGGGCGCGGCGATCATCCTGCTGGCGGCGGCGGGCATGAACCTGCTGGGCGATCGGCGAGCGCGGCTGCTGCCGGCCTCGGACGGCCGGCGCGCCGGCTGATGCTCAGTTCGGTTTTTTCAGCCGGCGCCATAAGGTGGTGCGGCTGATCCCGAGCAACCGGGCGGCGGCGGCGTGGTCGCCCCCGCACCGCGCCAGGGCTTCGTGGGCGGAGACGGGCGCCGCCGGCGTCTCGGGCGGCGGCGCCACCGCCAGCTCCGGCAGCAGCCACTGCAGGGTCTCGCCGCTCGGCGCAGCGCCGGTGCTCAGCATCAGCGCCACCCGTTCCATCATGTTGCGCAGCTCGCGCAGGTTGCCGGGCCAGGCGTAATGACTGAGTGCGGTGTAACACCCGGCCAGGGCGGCGCGCAGCGGCTCCGTCAGCGGCACGTCGAGCGCCGCCAGCGACTGTTTCAGAAAGTGTTCCGCCAGCATAGCAATATCGTTGCCGCGCGCCCGCAACGGCGGCAGCTGCAGCCGCAGGGCGCTCAGACGGTAAAACAGATCGGCGCGAAAATCGCCCTGTTGAATCGCCTGCTCCAGGCGGGTGTGGGTGGCGCTGATAACGCGAAAATCGACCTTTACCGGCTGTTGCCCGCCCACCCGGGTGATGGTTTTTTCTTCCAGCGCCCGCAGCAGCCGGGTTTGCAGGTGCAGCGGCATTTCACCGATCTCGTCCAGAAACAGGGTGCCGCCGTTGGCGGTTTCCAACAGCCCGCGTCGGCCGCCGCGTCGTGAGCCGGTGAAGGCGCCTTCCTCATAGCCGAACAGCTCCGCCTCCAGCAGCGATTCGGCGATGGCGCCGCAGTTGATGGCGACGAACGGCGGCGTCGCGCCGCGCCGGGAAAAGTATTCGCGGTGGATCGCCTGCGCCGCCAGCTCTTTGCCGGTGCCGGTTTCGCCTTCGATCAACACCGCCGCCGGCGATCGGGCGTACAGCATGATGGTGCGTCGCGTCTGTTCCATCTGCGGGGAATCGCCCTGTAAATCGCTCAGCCCATAGCGCGGCTGCAGGGTATTGCGCGCGGCGTAATCGCCGCCGCGTTTGCCGCCGCCCAGCATCAGGCGCGTCACGTCCAGCGCGTCGCTGAAGGCGGCGCGCAGGGTGGCGGCGGAATAGAGAAAAATGGCGGTGAGCCCGGCCTCTTCCGCCAGATCGCTGATGAGGCCGGCGCCGACCACCGCCTGAATGCCGGCGGCTTTCAGCTCGGCGATCTGGCCGCGCGCATCCTCTTCGGTGACGTAACTGCGCTGCTCCAGCGGCAGATCGAAGGTTTGCTGGAACTCCAGCAGCGCGGGCAGGGGCGTTTTGTAGGTGATGACGCCGATCCGATCGGCGGTTCTGCGCGCCTGGCTCAGCGCCTGCAGCAGGTCGAAGCCGCCGGGTTTGACCAAAATGACCGGCACCGACAGGCGGCTTTTCAGGTAGGCGCCGTTGGAGCCGGCGGCGATGATGGCGTCGCAAGGCTCGGTCGCCAGGCGAGCGCGGATATGCTGCACCGCCTCCTCAAAGCCGAGGCGGATCGGGGTGATGGCCGCCAGGTGGTCGAACTCGAGGCTGATGTCCCGGAACAGTTCGGACAGGCGGGTGATGGAGACGGTCCAGATCACCGGTTTGTCCGGCGTGCGGGACGGCGTGATGTGATCGCTCATGGTGGGTTACCGAATGGAAGTGGCTGCATTAGGTGTAGCCTTGTTTCAATCATGTTTCAAATATGCCGATTGAAACCGCGATTGAAACGTTAACTGAAACGTTTTTTATCGCTTGGTCTGCCCAATGGCGACGCGAATTTTATAACTCACTTATTTTTATCGCTTTTAATTTTTTCCTCGCCAAAGTGCAACCTGGCCCGCCCCTTGCTCTGTCTGTTCCATCTAGCTAATCGGAGAGAACGTCATGACGCTGCGCTCACCCGGGCTCGCCTTTCGTCAGGCCCTGAGTAAAGAAAAACCCCTGCAAATCGCCGGCGCGATCAACGCCAACCATGCCCTGCTGGCTCAGCGTGCGGGGTTCCAGGCCATCTATCTTTCCGGCGGCGGCGTGGCGGCCGGTTCGCTGGGGCTGCCGGACCTGGGCATTTCGACGCTGGACGATGTGTTGACCGATATTCGCCGCATCACTGATGTCTGCCCGCTGCCGCTGCTGGTGGATGTCGACAGCGGTTTCGGCGCATCGGCGTTCAACGTCGCCCGCACGGTGCGCTCGGTGAGCAAGGCCGGGGCGGCGGCGCTGCATATCGAAGATCAGGTCGGCGCCAAGCGCTGCGGCCATCGGCCCAATAAGGCCATCGTTTCCACCGAAGAGATGGTGGATCGCATCAAGGCGGCGGTGGATGCGCGCAGCGATCCGGACTTCGTGATCATGGCGCGCACCGACGCGCTGGCGGTGGAGGGGCTGGAGGCGGCCATCGAGCGCGCTCAGGCTTACGTGGCGGCCGGGGCCGACATGCTGTTCCCGGAAGCGATCACCGAACTGGGCATGTACCGCCGTTTCGCCGAAGCGACGCAGGTGCCGATCCTTGCCAACATCACCGAATTCGGCGCGACGCCGCTGTTCACCACCGACGAGCTGCGCAGCGCTCGGGTGGATATGGCGCTGTATCCGCTGTCGGCCTTTCGGGCGATGAACCGGGCGGCGGAGCGGGTGTACCGCGCCCTGCGCGAGGAGGGCACGCAGAAAAGCGTCATCGACACCATGCAGACCCGCAACGAGCTGTACGAAAGCATCAACTACTATTTGTTCGAAGAGAAACTCGACGCTTTGTTCGCTCGCCAGCGCGACGAATAAGCGCCATTCACGCAGAAGCCAAATGAGGACAGTATGAGCCAAGCGATCCCCCCGCAAAGCCCGACTGGCGTTAAGCCGAAAAAATCCGTGGCGTTATCCGGCGTGCCCGCCGGGAATACCGCGCTGTGTTCCGTAGGGCGCAGCGGCAACGATCTGCACTACCGCGGTTATGACATTCTCGATCTCGCGCGCCACTGCGAATTTGAAGAGGTCGCCCATCTGCTGATCCACGGCAAGTTGCCCAACCGCGACGAGCTGCAGGCCTATAAACACCGTCTCAAAGCGCTGCGCGGCCTGCCCGCCAGTGTGCGCACGGTGCTGGAGGCGCTGCCGGCGGCGTCTCACCCGATGGACGTGATGCGCACCGGCGTTTCGGCCCTCGGCTGCACGCT
Source organism: Serratia sp. EC4 (assembly GCF_059652115.1). NCBI lineage: Bacteria > Pseudomonadati > Pseudomonadota > Gammaproteobacteria > Enterobacterales > Yersiniaceae > Serratia > Serratia sp. EC4. The sequence continues at coordinate 558,245 of NZ_JBNIDE010000002.1, forward strand.
GCCGGAAAAAGAGCAGCACGGCGCGGCCGGCGCGCGCGACATCGCCGATCGGCTGCTGGCGTCGTTGGGATCGATGCTGCTCTACTGGTATCACTACAGCCACAACGGCGAGCGCATTCAGCCTGAGACCGACGACGATTCCATCGGCGGCCACTTCCTGCACCTGCTGCACGGCGCAGCGCCTTCCGCCAGCTGGGAAAAGGCCATGCATGCGTCGCTGATCCTGTACGCCGAGCATGAGTTCAACGCCTCGACCTTCGCCGGCCGGGTGATCGCCGGCACCGGATCCGACGTCTATTCGGCGATCGTCGGCGCCATTGGCGCGCTGCGCGGGCCGAAGCACGGCGGCGCCAACGAGGTATCGCTGGAGATCCAGCAACGCTATGAAACGCCGGACGAAGCGGAAGCCGACATTCGCCGCCGCATCGATAACAAAGAGGTGGTGATCGGCTTCGGGCACCCGGTGTACACCGTCGCCGATCCGCGCCATCAGGTGATCAAAGAGATCGCGCTGCGCCTGTCGCAGGACGCGGGCGCGATGAAGCTGTATGACATCGCCGACCGGCTGGAAAGCGTGATGCGCGACACCAAAAACATGTTCCCCAACCTCGACTGGTTCTCGGCGGTGTCTTACCACCAGCTGGGGGTGCCCACCGAAATGTTCACGCCGCTGTTCGTCATGGCGCGGGTGAGCGGCTGGTCGGCGCACATCATCGAGCAACGGCAGGACAACAAAATCATTCGCCCGTCCGCCAACTATACCGGGCCGGAAGCGCGGGCGTTCGTGCCGCTGGATCAGCGCTGAGCGCCGATCGTTATCGTGTCGTTTTCACTATGGAGCCTTTGGGAATCATGATGCTTGAGTCTGCCAACACCGGCCGTCCGCCGTTCGATCGCGAAATGGTCGATATCGTCGATTATGTAATGAAAGAGGCCGTCGATACCCCGGCGGCGTACCGCACCGCTCACTATTGCCTGCTCGATACCCTCGGCTGCGGGCTGGAGGCGCTGAGCTACCCCGCCTGCAAGAAACTGATGGGCCCGGTGGTGCCGGGCGCCGAGGTGCTGAACGGCAGCCGGGTGCCGGGCACCCGTTTCCAGCTGGATCCGGTGCAGGCGGCGTTCAATATCGGCGCCATGATCCGCTGGCTCGACTTCAACGACACCTGGCTGGCGGCGGAGTGGGGCCACCCGTCGGACAACCTGGGCGGGATCCTGGCGGTGGCCGACTGGCTCTCGCGCCAGGCGGTGGCGGCGGGCAAAGCGCCGCTGACCATGCGGCAGGTGCTGATCGCCATGATCAAGGCGCATGAGATCCAAGGCTGCCTGGCGCTGGAAAACGCCTTCAACCGGGTGGGGCTGGATCACGTGCTGCTGGTGAAGGTGGCATCCACCGCAGTGGTGGCGCAGCTGCTCGGCCTGAGCCGCGAGGCGATCCTGAACGCGGTGTCGCTGGCGTGGGTGGACGGGCAATCGCTGCGTACTTATCGCCATGCGCCGAACGCAGGCACCCGCAAATCCTGGGCGGCGGGGGATGCGACCGCCCGCGCGGTGCGGCTGGCGCTGATGGCCGCCACCGGCGAGATGGGCTATCCCTCGGCGCTGACGGCGCCGACCTGGGGATTCTACGACGTCTCGTTCGACGGCAAACCTTTCCGCTTCCAGCGGCCGTACGGCGCGTACGTGATGGAGAACGTGCTGTTTAAAATTTCGTTCCCGGCGGAGTTCCATGCCCAGACCGCCGTGGAGGCGGCCATGACGCTGCACCGCCAGATGCAGGCCGCCGGCAAAACCGCCGCCGATATCGCCAGGGTGAGCATCCGCACCCATGAGGCCTGCCTGCGCATTATCGACAAGCAAGGGCCGCTGGATAACCCGGCGGATCGCGATCACTGCATTCAGTATATGGTGGCGATCCCGCTGCTGTTCGGCCGGCTGACGGCGGCCGATTACGAGGACCGGGTGGCCGAAGATCCGCGCATCGACGCATTGCGTAGCAAGATACATTGCCATGAAGATCCCGCCTTCACGCGCGATTATCACGATCCGGAAAAACGCTCGATAGCCAATGCGCTGACGGTGGAGTTCGCCGACGGCAGCCGTCTGGATGAGGTGGTGGTGGAGTACCCTATCGGCCATGCGCGGCGGCGTGAAGCGGGCATCCCGCTGCTGATCGAGAAGTTCAAAACCAACCTGGCGCGCCAGTTCCCGGCCCTGCAGCAGCAGCGCATTCTCGAGGTGTCGCTGGACCGGCAGCGGCTGGCGCAGATGCCGGTCAACGAGTATCTCGATTTGTGGGTGATCTGACGCGAGCGGCGCTGACAAGCCACGTCGGCGTCGCTATGATGGACGCTCCATTCCCGTCTGTCTTCTTATCAGGTGATTCATGATTGATGCCGCAACGCTGTTGTTGTTTTCCGGCGCCTGCGTGGCGCTGGCGCTGACCCCCGGCCCGGATATGCTGCTGATCGCTTCGCGCAGCGTCAGCCAGGGGCGGCGCGCCGGTTTCGCTTCGCTGGCGGGCATTCAGCTCGGCACTTACTGCCACGCGCTGGCGGCGGCGCTGGGGCTGTCGCAACTGTTCGTCGCGGTGCCGCTGGCTTACGATGCGGTGAGAATGTTGGGCGCGGCCTATCTGCTCTATCTGGCGTGGAAAACGCTGCGATCCGGCAGCAGTCTGCAGGCTTCCGCCGGGTTGCAGGCGGTGCCGACCGCGCGCATTTTCCGTCAGGGATTGCTGACCAACATCCTCAACCCGAAGATGGCGCTGTTCGTGTTGGCGCTGTTCCCGCAGTTTATCGATCCGCGCGCCGGCTCGGTGGTGGTGCAGATGCTGGCGCTGGCGACGGTGCTGAATCTGGTCGGCTTGCTGATTAACGGCGGGGTGATCCTGGCGGTCAGCGGCATGAAAAGCCGTTTCGTCGGCCGTCGCTTCAGCGCCCGTTGGCCGAACTATCTGCTGAGCGGCGTGTTCGCCGGGCTGGCCTGCAAACTCATTTTCGACAGCCGTCGTTAATCTTCGCGCAGCAGCGCTTCAAACGCCGCGCTGGCCGGTTCGTCCGGCAGCGCGCTGTACATCACCAGCCGCAGGTGGTTCTCTTCGTCGACGATGAAAGAGGCGTGGTCAAAGGTGACCGGGCCGATCTCCGGGATGGTGAAGCTGCGCCGCCCCTGGCAACGTCCGTGAATATCATGCTGCCGCCAGAGCTGGCGGAACTGCGGCGATACCTGCTCCAGCGCCTGTACCCGTTGGCGCATCACCTCATCCTCCGGCGCGCGGGCGTAGTCGCGGCGGAAGCTGGCCAGGATTTGCGGCGCCTGCGCCCGCCACTCCAGCAGGCGCGCATTGAGCTGCGGATCGGCAAACAGCATCCACAACATGTTGCGCTCTTGCGCCGGGCGCTCGCCGATGGCGAACAGCCGCTGCGCCGCCGGATTCCAGGCGATGATGTCCCAACTGAGGTTCATGACGTAGGCCGGCCGCAGCGTCAGGTCGTCCAGCAGGCGCCGCACCAACGGCGAAACCTGGCACCACTGATGGCCGACCGGCACCGGCGGGCGCTGATGCGCCAATAAAAACAGGTGGTAGCGGCCGGCGGCGTCGAGCTGCAGCACCCGCGCCAGATTTTCCAAAAACGTCACCGACGCATTGATTTCCCTGCCTTGCTCCAGCCAGGTGTACCAGGTGAGGCCGACGCCGGCCAGCGCCGCCACCTCCTCGCGCCGCAAGCCCGGCGTGCGGCGGCGGCTGCCGCTCGGCAAGCCGACTGACTCTGGCGACAGTTGTTCTCGCTTTTGCCGCAGAAAATCCCCCAGTTCGTGGCGGGTGCGTTCGAGGGTGCGTGGGGGCATGTCGGCCGTCCTGTTGCTGTCAGTAATAGTATAAATGGCTATATAGTAACAGTTTAAACTCTATTCCATACTGCGGCCATCATAATCTCTGGAGGTGGTATGGAACATTCATTATCTGTTGAACGGCGGGGATTGCCCGGTCTGCCGGTGTTGTTGTTAGGCGGCTTCGTCACGGTGTTCGATCTGTTTGTGGTCAACGTGGCGGCGCCGGTGATCCAGCAACAGTTCGCCGCCGATTTCGCCGGTATCGGTTTGATCGTCGCCGGTTATGAACTGGCGTTTGGGGTGCTGTTGATCGCCGGTGGGCGTCTGGGCGATCGCTTCGGGCGTCGGCGTCTGTTCAGCCTCGGCATGCTGGGATTCACGCTGAGCTCCCTGTTGTGCGGGCTGGCGGGATCGCTCAGCCTGTTGATCGCCGCGCGTATCCTGCAGGGGGCGGCGGCGGCGCTGTTGTTCCCGCAAATTTACGCCTTGATGCGGGTGCTGTACGCGCCGCAACAGCGGCGGCGCGCCTTCGCCTGGCTGGGCATGACGCTGGGGTTGGCGGCAATCTTCGGCCAGATCCTCGGCGGATTTATCATCGAGGCCAACCTGTTCGGCAGCGGCTGGCGCATGATCTTTTTGATCAATTTGCCTATCGGCGCGCTGGCGCTGTGGGCGGCGCGGCGCATTCCCGAATCGCGAGTGGCGCAGGCGCAGCGGCTGGACGGCGTTGGCCTGTGGCTGGCGGCGGCCGGCCTGTCGCTGTTGCTGCTGCCGTTGCTGGAAGGCCCGGCGCGCGGTTGGCCGTGGTGGATCGCGCCGATGTTGGCATTGGCGTTGCTGACGCTGTGGGGCTTCCTGCGTTGGGAGCGCCGCCTGGCGCAGCGCGGTGATGATGCGGTGCTCGATCCGGCGCTGTTCCGCCAGGCGGGCTTCGCGCCGGGCATGGCGGTGGTGCTGGCGATTTATGCCACCGCCTCCTCGTTTTTCTTGTGCTTCGCGCTGCTGCTGCAGGCGGGGGCGGGGCTGACGCCTTTTCAGGCGGGCAGCCTGTTCGCCCCGGCCAGCGCGGCCTTTATGCTGGCCTCGATGCTGGCGCCCCGGCTGACGTTGCGTTGGGGCAACGGCGTGCTGAGCGCGGGCGTGGCGATTTACGCCGCCGGGTTGGCGCTATTGATGGCGCAGGCGCTGTGGGGCGGGGCGCTGGCGCATCCGCTGCGGCTGCTGCCGGGGTTGGTCGTGCTGGGATTCGGCCAGGCGCTGAGCATGACGCCGCTGCTGAATCTGGTGCTCGGTTTGGCGCCGGAGCGGCAGGCGGGCATGGCGGCGGGTCTGGTGGCCACCGTGCAGCAGGTGGGGGGCGCGCTGGGCATCGTGGTCAGCGGCGTCGGTTTTGTGCCGCTGTTGGCGAGCGGCGGCGCGGCGGAACGCTATGCGCAGGCCTTTGCCGGCGCGATGCTCTGTAATTTGGTGGCGATGGGCGTCGCCCTGATCTTGTTAAACCGGATCACTCGAAATACTCAGAAAGCGGATCTTAAGTAGGCCGCCGGCGGGTGCTTTACTGTCGACATCATGAGAGAGCGATAAGGAGCCACACTGATGTTTCAACCCGCCGCATTTCGCGAAGACGATCTGGATGCCCAACTGGCGTTGGTGCGCGCCCACCCGCTGGGGCTGTTGGTCAGCCACGGCGAGCAGGGATTGACGGCCGATCCGCTGCCGTTTCTGGCCGATGTCGAACAGGGGCAGATCCGGCTGCGGGCGCACCTGTCGCGCGCCAACGAGCACTGGCGACGGTTGCAACAGGCGGCGGAATGTCTGGTGATTTTTCAGGGCCAGGAGGGCTATGTGTCGCCCGGCTGGTACCCGAGCAAGCGCCAGACCGGCAAGGTGGTGCCGACCTGGAACTACAGCGTGGTGCAGCTGCATGGCGTGCCGACGGTGACGGACGACCCGGCCTGGCTGCGCCGCCAACTGATCGATCTCACCGCGCAGCAGGAAGGGCGGCGTCCTGAACCCTGGCGGATCGAGGATGCGCCGGCCAACTACATCGCCGCACAGCTTAAAGGCATCGTCGGTATCGAGATCGCCGTCACCCGGCGCGAAGGCAAATGGAAAATGAGCCAAAACCGCAGCGCCGACGATGCCGGCGGGGTGATCGCCGGGCTGCGCGATGGCGATGAAACGCAGCGGCGGCTGGCGGCGGAGGTTGAGCGGCGGCGCGGATAGGGTATGCTAACCGAAGAGTGAGCTGAGGGAACCTTCGGATGGATTACACCAAAATTATCAAAGAAATAGGCCGCGGCAAAAACCATGCGCGCGATCTGGATCGACAGACCGCCTTTGAGCTGTATCAGGCGATGCTGGCCGGGGAGGTCCCCGAGCTGGAGCTGGGCGGCATTCTGATCGCGCTGCGCATCAAGGGCGAAGCCGAAGAGGAGATGCTGGGGTTCTATCAGGCGATGCAGCAGCAGGTCTTGCCGCTGCAGGCGCCGCAGGGGCGGCCATTGCCGGTGGTGCTGCCGAGCTATAACGGCGCGCGCAAGCAGGCCAATCTGACGCCGCTGCTGGCGCTGCTGCTCGCGAAAGTGGGCCTGCCGGTGGTGGTGCACGGCGTGCTGGACGACAGCACCCGCGTGACCAGCGCCGAGATTTTTCGCGCGCTTGGGCTGCCGTGGTCGGAACAGGCCGCTCACGCCCAACAGCGTCTCGATAACGGCGAGGCGGTATTCATGCCGGTTTCCGCGCTGTCGGCGCCGCTGGCGCGGCAGCTCGGGCTGCGTTGGCGCATGGGGGTGCGCAACAGCGCCCATACGTTGGCCAAGCTGGCGACGCCGTTCGGTGAACAGGATGCGCTGCGTCTCGCCAGCGTCTCACACCCGGAGTATGTCGGCCGAGTGGCGTCGTTTTTCCGTCAGATCGGCGCCCGCGGGTTGTTGATGCACGGCACCGAAGGCGAAGCCTACGCCAATCCGCTGCGCTGCCCGCAGATTCACCATATCGTCGGCGGCGAACAGCGCATATTGCTGGAGCGCACCTTGCAGGATGAAACGCCGGCGTTGCCGGCGGCGAAAGACGCGGCAACCACCGCGCGCTGGACCGAGCGCTGCCTGGCGGGCGAGGTGGCGATCCCGCAGGCCATCCAGCGGCAGGTCGCCTGTTGCCTGGTGGCCGCCGGCGAGAGCGAGACGCTGGAGCAGGGGCTGAAACGCCTGCATCAGGCCTGAGCGCGACTATACTGGGATATTTCCTCATCGGCTGAGAAGGACGGTTATGCAACAGGCTCTCGATTACTTCAATCAATTGAACCAGGATTACCTCGACGTTCACCGCGCCAAAGAAGAGCTGTTCTGGCAAAACTACATGGGCACCGGCGGCGAAGACGTCTCGGCGCGCTTTTCCGCCGCGGAAAGCGCCTATAAGCGCTTTATCGCCGAACCGCGCCGGCTGGCCGAGATCCGCAATCTGCTGGCCGGATTGGAAACGCTGCCGCAGGAGGCGCAGCGCGATGCGCTGATCCACGGCCTGCAAGGCTGGCTGCGTTTCTTCGACTGTAACGCCATTGAAGATCCGCAGGCGCAGGCGCTGTTGGATCAGATCATCCACGCCGAATCCGATCTCTACTCGCGCCGCAAGGGCTATCAGGTCACCCATCTGAACGCCGACGGCCGGCGCGTGGCGGCTTCGCTCGGCGAGCTGTTGACCAACCAGGCGACCAACCCGAACGAAGACTACCGCCGCAGCTCGCAGCAGGCGCTGCGCGATCTGGAGCAATGGCTGCTGCATAACGGCCTGCCGGAGCTGATCGGCCTGCGCAACCGCTTTGCGCGCCAGATGGGCTATCGCAACTATTTCGACTACAAGGTGAACAAGACCGAGCGCATGACGCCGGAGCAGCTGTTCGCCATTCTGGATCGCTTCGAGCGGGAAACCCGCGAGGCCAACGCGCGCAGTCTGCAACAGCTGGCGGCCGAGAAGGGCAGCCAGGCGTTGGAGCCATGGAACGTCCGCTTCGCCAGCGCCGGCGACGTCACCCGCCAACTGGATCCTTATTTCCCGTTTTCCCGTTCGCTGGAACGCTGGGTCGACAGCTTCAAACGCCTGCACATCGGTTTTGGCGGCGCGGAGATGAACCTCGATCTGCTGGTGCGCAAAGGCAAGTATGAGAACGGCTTCATGCACGGCCCGGTGCCGCCGTTTGTACGCCAGGGGGAATGGGTGCCGGCGCGCATCAACTTCACCAGTCTGGCGCAGCCGGGGCAGGTGGGCAGCGGGGCTTACGGGCTTAACACGCTGTTCCACGAAGGCGGCCATGCGGCGCATTTCGCCAACATTCGCCAGAATGCGCCGTGCTTTTCGCAGGAGTTCCCGCCGACTTCGATGGCCTATGCCGAAACCCAGTCGATGTTCTGCGACAGCCTGCTGGACGACGCCGATTGGCTGAAACGCTATGCGAAAAACGCCGCCGGTGAGGCGGTGCCCGATGCACTGATCGAAGCCGGCATCGCGGCGCGCCAGCCGATGCGCGCGTTCAACGAACGCCATATCCTGCTGGTGCCGTACTTCGAGTGGGCGCTGTATCAGTGGGATGACGGGCAGCGCACGCCGGAAGCCATCACCGCGCTGGCGCGCGAGGTTGAGCAGAAGATCCTCGGCATCAGCGGCAGCCCGCGCCCGACGCTGGCGATCCCGCATCTGCTGTCGCTGGAGTCCGCCTGTTCTTATCAGGGCTACCTGCTGGCGATGATGGCGGTGGAACAAACCCGCCACTTCTTCCTGCAGCGCGACGGTTATCTGACGGACAACCCGGCCATTGGCCCGGATCTGGCGCAACACTACTGGTTGCCGGGCAACAGTGTCAGCCATGACGACACGCTGCGCAGCCTGACTGGCGAAGGGTTTAATCCGGACTATCTGGCGCAGGCCTGCAACCAGACGGTGGCGCAGGCGTGGCATGAGGCGCAGCAGACGATGGCCGCCGCGGCCAAGCGCCCGCAGCCGCCGGCGGATTTCGATTTGCAGGCGCACATTCGGGTGGTGGATGGCGAGACGGTATTGGCGGACAACGCCGAGGGTGACGAGCGGATGTGCCGCGACTTCGCTGCGGCGATAGAGGCGCGCTTGCCTTAAGGCTGACAATAAAATCCACGCCGCGGCGTGGATTTTATTTAATGATAAAAACCGGGCGTTATTTTATTCGAAATAGACGTCGGGATTATCGGCCAGAGACACGAAGCTCTTGGTGTTTCTATCCAGCGTGCGAATTTCGCCGCTTTCGATGTCGTACACCCAGCCGTGCAGGCGCAGCCCGCTGTTGCGCAGACCCACCGCCACAGAAGGATGGGTTTTGATATTATTTAGCTGAGCAATCACGTTCTCTTCCACCATAGCGTTAACTTTGTCTGTTTCGCTATTCCAGGTTTTCTTCTCGACCACCGCTTTGGCCGCATCCGCATAGTGCAGCCAGTGAGCTACCGCAGGCATGGGGTCGAGGCACTGGCAGGACGCGATAGCCTTCATGGCGCCACAGTTCGAGTGGCCACAAATCACGATATCAGTAACACCCAATGCCACCACCGCGTACTCGATGGTCGCAGAAACCCCACCCGGCTCCGGGCCAAAGGAAGGAACGATGTTGCCGGCATTGCGGATAACGAACAGTTGCCCAGGTTCTTGCTGCGTCACCAGCTCGGGAACCAGACGGCTGTCAGAACAGGAGATGAAAAGCGCTTTAGGATTTTGGCTGGAGGCAAGGCTGCGAAACAGTTCCTTACGCTGTGGGAAAATCTCTTTCTGGAAACTGAGGAAACCTTCAATGATATGTTGCATACAACGCTCTCTGCATCTGTAGTCTGCGTAACATGATAATCATCCTCTTCCGTTAGTCCAGCCATGGGCAGGTAAAAAAATGTGTGTGCAAGCCCCCCGCAAACCCCATTGAATACAGGGTTTCTGCCTGTTTGCAACGGTATTTCCCGGGTCGTTGACGCGTGGGGTGGTGATAATGCGGACGGCAAAAAACTCGCTGTCGTACCCATTCAGCGCTGACGTACGCGAACATAAAAAAAGCCCGCCGGGGTGATATCCGGCGGGCTTTTTGACGTCTGGGGCGGCGATTATTTGTAGATAACCGCGGTCGCGTGCATCAGGTTATTGCCGCTGGTAGAGGTGATGGTGAAAGCCTTGGCGCCTGCGGCATCGGCTTTGGCGGCCAGCTGAGACTTCAGGCTGCTCAGGTCGGTTGCGCCGCTGGCGACGATCACGCCGGCTTTTTCGAATTGGGCGGCATCCTGGGCGCTGACGTGTTCAGCGGCAAAAGTGGTGAAAGAAGCGGTGGCCAGGGCGATAGCGGCAGCAAAAGTTTTGATGGTTTTCATGTTCGTCATTCCTGTCAAAGTGAATTAGGGAGAAAGGGGTCTGCCTTTCGATGGGAAGATTATTGCGCAGTGACAGGCGGGATGAAATCGGAGAGTGTTGACAGTTTTGTTCAGATTTTTTGATTATTAATTCCCCCGTTCATCTTCTGCATAAACAGGGGGAGACGATCAGCGCGTCGGGCGCGCCAGATCGAAACGGTGCTGTTCGGAAATGCCGTAGTAGGCGGTTGGGCCGCCGGCGCGCAGGATAGGTTCGGCAGCGGCGGTCTGGTAGACGCCGTGTTCGTCCAGCAGCGCCGGATCGAGGTGCACCGCCACCACTTCGCCCAATATCAGCCAGGTCTCTACCTGTTCCCCGGCGGCGGTTTGCAGCTGAATGCACTGGGTCAGCCGGCATTCGAAGTTCACCGGGCTTTCGGCCACGCGCTCGGCTTTGACCCGGCGCCCGGGCAGCGGCGTGACGCCGGCGAAGGCGAATTCATCCTCGCCGCGCGGCAGGGGGATGGAACTGTGGTTCATCGCTTCCGCCAGCGGGCGTGTCGCCAGGTTCCAAACGAACTCACCGGTTTCCACGATATTCGCCACGCTGTCTTTCCAGCCAGTGCTGGCGAAACCGATGATGGGCGGGCGATAGTTGAAGCAGTTGAAAAAGCTGTAGGGCGCCAGATTACGCAAGCCGGCGGCGCTGCGGGAAGAGATCCAGCCGATGGGGCGCGGGCCGACGATGGCGTTCAGCGGATCGTGCGGCAGGCCGTGGCCGGCGGCGGGTTCATAATAATAACGAGATTCACGGTTCATGGGGGATCCTGCGGCAATCGATGAAGCTTTCATTGTGCCGGGTTTCCCGCCGCTGCGCCATTGCGGGCCGGATGTGTTATCTTACGCGCCGGAAATCCCTTCAAGAGAGCCCGTCACGGTGGAAAAAAAGAAAACCTTCCCGCAGCAGAAAAGCGGCTTGCATCCGCGCAACCGTCATCGTTCGCGCTATGACTTCCCGGCGCTGATCGCCAGCTGCCCGGCGCTGGCGCCGTTCGTAAAACCGAACGCCTGGGGCGATGTCTCGGTGGACTTCGCCGATCCGGCGGCGGTGAAAATGCTCAACCGTGCGTTGCTGCAACACTTTTACGGCATCGAACACTGGGATATTCCGGCTGATTATCTGTGCCCGCCGATCCCCGGCCGCGCCGACTATCTGCATCACCTGGCGGATCTGCTGGCGACCAGCAACGGCGGCGAGATCCCGCGCGGCAAGGGCGTGGCGATCCTCGACGTCGGCGTCGGCGCCAACTGCATTTACCCGATCGTCGGCCTGCGCGAATACGGTTGGCGTTTCACCGGCTCCGAAATCGATCCGGTGTCGCTCAACTCGGCCAAGATGATCGTCGAGATGAACCCGACGCTGCGCAACAGCGTGCGCCTGCGGCTGCAAAAACAGCCTGAGCTGATTTTTAACGGCATTATCGGCGCGGCCGAGAAATTCGACGCCACCCTGTGCAACCCGCCGTTCCATGCGTCCGAGCAGGAAGCGCGCGCCAGCACCCGCCGCAAGCTGCATAAACTGGGCAAAGGGGAAGTGGCCGCCAAGCCGGTGCAAAACTTCGGCGGCAAGAACAATGAGCTGTGGTGCGAAGGCGGCGAAGAAGCCTTTGTGCGCAAGATGGTGGAGGAGAGCGTCGGCAAGGCCAACAACTGCCTGTGGTTCACCTCGCTCATCTCGAAAAATACCACGTTGCCGGCCATTTATCATGCGCTGAAGGTGGCGGGCGCGGCCGAGGTGCGCACCATCGAGATGGCGCAAGGGCAGAAGATCAGCCGCTTCGTCGCCTGGACCTTCCACGACGCAGAGCAACAGGCCGCCTGGGCAGCCGAACGCTGGCGCTAAGCCTTCAGGTGCCTCGGTATGGGAGCAAAGTCCCATACCGAGGATCGGTTTTCCCCGTTTTATTGACTTATCGCATCAGCATTTCTTAACTGTAGTCATACCTATAAAAACCCCTCCAGGCAGTGTGCAATGTCTCTCTTCGCGAGGTAGGAGACAGGCCGCGGCGCAGCCATGCCGCGAACTTAGTCCATTACACTGACGGGATTTATTATGATTCCTTTAGCGACGCAACAAGAGATCGGCGCCTTAATCATCGGCATTTTCGGGCGTTTGCCGACGACGGCGGAAATCGATTACTACGACAGCGCATTTGATATCGGCAGCCAGCCGCCCGCCTATATGGCCAGTATTCTAATGAGCCAACCTGATGCTGGGTGGATGAGCGGCCAAAGCGAATACGACATTCTCAGCCAGGTTTATTTCTCCGTTTACAATAGCGCTCCCGATCCGGATTACATCAATGCCTTACTGCAACAGGGGCATTTCAACAGCGCTGTCGCCAGCGTCGTCATCGACCTCTTTAACTATCTGGGGGACGATCCGGTGATGCTGGCGCAGCGTGATGCGCTCGATCAGCGCATTGCAGAAGGTTTGTATCCCGGCACGGCCGCCGATGCCGCCGGCGGAAGCGGCGACGCGCAGGCGATGTTTTATCTGCTGCGAGCACCCTGGCAGACCGATGAAATTGCGCATGACGGCAAGCTGCTCAATCAGGGGGGCGATCTGGCTGCGTTGGCGCAGAGCAAGATTGCCACCCTGCCGCTTAACGATCTTTCCGATCATGACTTCATTTTGCATCTGTTCGCTCAGGGATTCGAACGGCCACCGACGGCAACTGAACTGGCCGCTTACCAGCAACGGCTGGCGGAAGGCGCGACGCGCGGCGATCTGCTGGTGGATATGATCGCGCAGTTGCGCGGGGTGGTGGCGCCGGAAGATGCGGCGGCTCAACAGCATTTCAATGCGGCGGGCCAGGAATATTCGCCGGGCGAACTGCCGGCGACCGAGTATCTGGAGCAGATAGCGGCGCTGTTCCGTGCATTGCCCGAGCGGGCGGTGGACAGCGTCTCGCTGGACAATTGGAGCAAGACGCTGGCCTCCGGCACCTTGAGCTATACCGAATTGGTCACGGCCCTTCTGGCGACGCCGGAATTTCAGGCGCAGATCGGTGGTTTACAGGGGGACGACTTTATTCAGCACGTCTATCAGGCGGTGCATGGCCGGGCGGCGAATGAACAGCAGTTGGACCACTACCGGGCGCTGGGCGGCGACAAGGCCCTGGTCACGCAGGCGGTGATCGCCGAGCTGATCAATGCGCCGCCGACAGGTGATGTTCAGTATGAACAGTGGATGTTCGCGCGCGATGTCGGCGCCAGCCTGGCGTATAAAACGACCGCGTCTCTCGCCACCAGCGAGGGGGGAGGCAACGCATCGGGTACGGTGAATACGCATGCTCACCATACGCTGAGCAATGCGGAAACCGCCGTGCTGTTCAGGGTGTTCCTGGATGCTGACGCGGACGTCACGGTTGACCTGAGCTATGCCTCGCAGCTTTCTTACCTGATCGTCAATGGCGACGCTGCGGCGGATATCTGGCTGCATAATAACCCTGCGGCTCGGTATGGGGTGGACATGACGGTAAACAATGCCAATGTGACAGTGCATGGCACTTATGGCGACGATCGGGTGCAGCTCACTTCGCAGGCCGATCTCGCCGCCGCCCAAGGGCACTTTTATCTGAACAACGGCAATGACAGCCTGCTATGGGGAGGCAATGCCGATGGCGGCGCCAATCATGTGGGATGGATATTCAGCGCCGATGGCGGTGACGGGCACGATATTTTGTCCGCCAACCTGATCGTCAAAATGACCTCGACGCTCGATCTCTTTGGCGTGCGCATCAGTACGGTGAGCAGCAATGCCGCCAATTTCAGTCATTTCGAACAGATAGATATGGCGGGTTATATCGGCCAGGCGGAAGCTACGCTGACGCAAATCGGTTGGAACGGTTACAGCACGAAAGCGCTGGCGACGAGTGCTCATGTGTTTGACTACGGGGTGCTGAGCGGCAACGCCACCGTAGAGGGAACGGACGGTGGGACGGTCGTGCAGAGCCGGGCGGCGCAGGCGCTTGGCCGTGAGGGATTGTTGTTGTCCGGCCGGGCGGATAACGTCAAGGTGATCAACGCCAATGCCGATGCGGCGCGCCTTGAAATCAGCGGTATCGGCGATCATGCGGACAGCTGGCTGGAGATAGCCTTCCTTGAGAATGCCACCGATCGTTTCGATCTGTTGTTCTCCGGGCGCGGTAATGCCGGCTCGTTGGCGCTTGACTCGCATGGCGATGAAAATCCATTGACATTGGTTGCCATTAACACCGGCGGCTGGGGAAATGGCGCCTTGACGCTGACGGGGCAAAATGATCAGGTGCAAGACATTACGTTGTCCGGCGGCGCGAATTTCAACCTGACGCTAACGGAGGGGTACACTCAGGTCCGCCAGGTTGACGCTTCGGCCTTCGCCGGTAATGGGTTCACCCTGACGTCCTCTCATGGCGGCAGCGGTGACGGCACGATCATTCAAATGTTGGACTTGCTGCCGTTAAGTGGTGGCGCGCAGGCCAAATTGGCGCCGCTGCTGGAAGATCTTGGGCTACAGGGCGAACAGCTGTTGGTCAAAGGCGGAGGAGGCAGCGATCAATTTAACGTGCAGGGAGACACGACGATCGTCGCCGGCGCAGGGAAAAGCCACGTTACGCTGCAGAGCAGCACGGCGGCGTCAGGCGTGACGTTAAAAGACTTTTCGCTGACGCAGGGCAGCATCGACGATGTGCTTTCGGGCCTGCGGATTGCCCATGGCGCCGGCGCTAAGCTGGCGGATTATGGGGTCAGCGATGCGCAAGGCATGGAGGCGAGAATCAGCGCCCTGACGGCCGAGCAGGGCGGCAGCGCCAGCCAGCTGTTGGCCGCGTTGCTCGATCTCGGTCAGCCTGGCGCGTTGAGCGCCAAGGTCGGGGTCAGCAGCGTTCTCGGCGAGCAAAACAGCAGTTACCTCATTGTCGATAACAATGATGACCACCGTCTGGATGCGGCGGACAGCGTCATCCTGCTCTTGGGGCAGGACCATCAAAGTTTGCTCAATGAACTGCGCTATGTGCCGGAAATCATGCTCAACGGCACGGTGACTGAGCCGGAGCCGCTGGTCGCGTAAGAGGCGATGTGTTAGCTCAACGGCGCCGGTTATCCTGCCGGCGCCGATAAAAATCCGCATTTTACCTTTCAATTTTCATTACTTACGTTATTCTCATTACGCATTTAATAATAAAAATCTTAGGTTGTTGGTTTATTTAAATTCGAATAATTACTTTACTGAATAAATAAATTTAATCCGGTTAATAGCAATAACCAGAAGGTTCGGCGCTGCCCGTTCCTTCCGCGATGGCACGTCTGCGTGTGGGCGCGGCATGTGGCCAGACAAAATAAGAAAAGCGCCATCATCTGCCACAAGGACTACACCTTATGCTGTTACGATTCAGTCAGTTAACTACCCACAAAGGCGCCGAACTGGGCGCGATAGAACACGCCGTTCCCATGATCGTATTCTCGCCCGACGGCACGGTCTTGCGCGTCAACGATCTCTTCCTCAACACGCTGGGATTTCAACGCGATGACGTGATTGGCCGGCATCACCGTATTTTCTGCGATCCGAACTATGTCGCCAGCCCGTTATATCGCAAGCATTGGGAGACGCTGAATAAGGGGCAGCCCATCACGGACACGATAAAGCGCATCGCGAAAAACGGCGAGGCGGTGTGGCTGCAGGGCACCTACGCGCCGGTGCTGAATAAACAGGGTAAGGTGGTGGAAATCGTCAAGATCGCCAGCGAAGTGACCGAGCGAGTGACCCAGGCGCAGGAACACCGCAGCCTGCTGGCGGCGCTGAATCGATCGATGGCGATGATCGCTTTCACGCCGCAGGGCACCATTGTCAGCGCCAACGACAATATGCTGGCGCTGATGGGCTATCGCCTGGAAGAGGCATGCGGGCAGTCGCATGCGGTGCTGTGCCCGCCGGCGTTCGCCGCTTCCGACGATTATCGGCGGCATTGGCAGCGCCTGGCGCGCGGCGAGTTCATCACCGGGCGTTTTGAGCGCGTCAACCGGCGCGGCGAACGGGTATGGCTGGAGGCCAGTTACAACCCGATCCTCGACAATGAAGGCCAGGTGGTGAAAGTGGTGAAGATTGCCCAGGACATCACCCGGCTAATGCAACAGCAGCAGCACGAAGAAGAGATGGTGCGCAACGCGCATCATCTGTCGCTGGATACCGATCGGCAAGCGGCGCAGGGCGCGGTCATCGTGCAGCAGGCGGTGAAAGGCATGCAGCAGGTCGAAGCGGCGGCGCGCGAAACGTCGGGCGTGGTCACCGAGCTTGGCAAGTGCTCTCAGCAGATCGGCACCATCGTCGAAGCCATTCGTAAAATCGCCGCCCAAACCAACCTGCTGGCGATTAACGCCTCCATCGAAGCCGCTCACGCCGGTGAGCACGGGCGCGGTTTTGCGGTGGTGGCCAATGAAGTGCGCACGCTGGCGGAGCAGTCGCGCAAGGCGGCGACCGAGATCGAACGCATGACCAAGTCTATCCAGCAAGGCGTGGCGGCGGCGATCGCCGGCATGGCGACCTGCGTGGAACAGGCCGGCGGCGGTGTGGCATTGACTCACGATGCCGGAGAAGTGATCAACCAGGTCAATATCGGCATGCATGACGTCGTGAAGCTGATGCAGGCGTTTACGTCGGTGAAACAAGGCGACGCGTTGCACTGAGTCTGCCGGACGCCGCCCCTGAAAGCGGGGCGGCGTTTTTATATTCCCGCCGATTTGCACGCCGTTGAGCTGCGGTTCAATTTTACCGGTCTATGCTAAACTTAATGTGAACGAACGTTCGTTCATTCATGTCAATTTATGGCGCCAGGCGCCCCCTTCACCGTTTCGGGAACTGACGATGGGAAACCGAGAAAAGATTGTTGAGGCCGCGCTGCACAGCTTTACCCATAAGGGATTTCACCAGACCAGCATGCGGGATATCGCCCAGGCAGCGGGCGTCAGCGTGGGCAACCTCTATAACCATTTTTCCGGCAAGGAGGCGCTGATCGGCGAGATCGCGCTGCTGGAAAACGGTGTATTCGCCGAGTTCGCCGCCGGATTATTGGCCGACAGAAAGCGGCCGAAAGAGGCGCTGTCGGCCTTTTTCACCGCCTATCACGCTTTTGTCGCCGAACCGGACAATGTGCAACTGTCGGCGGAGATTGTGGCTGAAGTGGCGCGTAACCCGGCATTGGCCGAACCGTTCAGCGCCAACCAGCGGCAGTTGATTGAGGCGCTGGCGACGACGATCGCCGAAGCTCAGCAAATCGGCGAGATAGCGCCGGCGATAGCGCCCTTGCCGCTCGCGCAACTGGTGCTGGACGTGATCGAAAGCCAGGCCTGGCGGCAGGCGATCTTCGCGTCGCCTTCGCCGGAGGCGATCACGCCGGTGCGGCTGTTGGAGCAACTGCTCTACCGCCAACCCTAGTCGAGGTTGATATGTTGCACATTGAGCCTTATCGCGACGCTGACCGGCTGCAAACGGCGGCGTTGATCTACGCCGCGTTCAGCGACAAATTCCAGCGCGCGCGCCGTCTGAGCGCCCGCCTTCAGTGGCGTCTGTTCTATCGGCTGTGGCGTTGGCGGCAAAGCGGCAGCCGGGAGCGCAGCTTCGTGGTGAAACAGAATGAACAGGTGGTGGCGGCTTTTGCCCTCAATGCGGCCGAGGCAGAGGGCGACGGCGGGTTGCGCCCGCGCGCATTGCCGATTTGGCGGCTGTGTCGCCGCTATGGCTGGCTGAACGTTTGGCGCATGTATCTGCAAATGGTGGTGTTGCAGCATGCCCCGGCGGCCGATGAGCTGTATCTCTCTTACCTGGCGGTGGCGGAGAATCAGCGCGGCAAAGGGGTGGGCAGGCGGCTGCTGCAGTGGATGAACGGCTACGCCGCCGAACAAGGCGCAGGCCGGCGCCTGAGCCTGCACGTCAGCCGGCGCAACGTGGATGCGCAGCGTCTGTACCGGCGCTGCGGCTTTCAGGTGCGACGCGAAGAGCATTACGCCTTGCTGGGGCTGCTGTTCGGCCAGGCCGATTGGATATTGATGGAGAAACGCAACGGGGAGACGACGTGCGCAAAATAGGGCTGTGCCTCGTGGCGCTGGTTTTGGCGGCGCTTGGCTGGGTGATTTACGTCAACGACTTTCGCTTTGTCACCGAACCGGTCGCGGTGTCCGCCGGCGGCAATCGGTTGACCGGCACGCTGGTGCTGCCGGAGCATGCGCCGTTCAAGCCCGGCGTGGTGGTGTTCGTGCACGGCGATGGGCCGGCCAACGCCAGCCGCGACGAAGGCTATTACGGCATTTGGGAGGCGATGGCGCAGCAAGGCTATGCGGTTTTATCCTTCGATAAGCCGGGCGTTGGCGGCTCCGGCGGCAACTGGCTGCATCAGACCATGGCGGATCGCGCGCGGGAAACCGCCGATATCATCGACTGGGTCCGGCGAGACGGGCGCTTCGATGCGCGCTGCGTGGGGTTGTGGGGCACCAGCCAGGCGGGGTGGGTGATGCCGGAGGTGGCGCGTTTGCGCCCCGACATCGCCTTCACGCTGGCGTTGGCGCCGGCGATCAACTGGCTGCGACAGGGGCGCTATAACACCCGGGCGGCGATGGCGGCCGCAGGGGATGATGAAGCGCAGATCCAGGCGCGCGAGGCGCATTGGCGCCATATCCAAACGCTGCTCGAACAACCGGACGGCTACGCGCAGTACCGACGTGAGTATGGCGCCGCCGCCGCATTGAGCGCCGACCGCTGGCGCTTTATCCGCGCCAACATGGCCAGCGACGCGACGGCGGGATTGCGGCATTTCGCCACGCCGGTGCACCTGATCCTGGGCGGGCGCGACGTCAACGTGGACGCGGACGAAACCGAGCGTGTGTATCGGCAAACGATCCCGGCCTCGCTGCTGACGGTGACGCGCATCGACGAGGCCGATCACGTGATGGTCAAGCCGCTGTTCGCGCGCCATCCGTGGCTGATCAACGTGGTGGGCCTGTTTGCCCCGCGCTCGGTGCAATACGACGCCTACCGGCAGGACGTGGCGGCCTTCCTGGCCGCTCAGCCCTGCGGGCGCGGGCGCTAACCTCAGATCGCCGCGGGCGGCGCCTGCTCGTCATGCGGCTGCGGCGCGCGGGAAATCTGCATCGCCTGCTGCGGCATGCCGATGCCGGCCCGATCGAAATGGATTTTCACCAGCCGGTCGAGGGCGTATTGCACCACCCACTGTTTCAGCGCCTGCGTGCGCACCGTCACGCGGGTGGTGAACGAGCGATCGCCCAGCGCCACCACGCCGTTGAAGACCGGCTCGCCAATCAGGAAATGCTTCACCTGCTCATCCTGCTTCAGCGCCTCGATGGCCTGATGCAGCACCGCATTGACCCGATCGATGTCCTCGTCACGGCTGACGGTGTAATTGGCGCGGTATACCCCGAACTCACGCGCATAGTTGGCCAGCGTGGTGATCGAAGAGTACGGCACGATGTGATAGACGCCGTAGTCGTCGCGCAGGCCGATCGAGCGGATGGTCATGCGCTCCACGGTGCCGGTGATGCCGCTGACGGTCACGTATTCGCCGGTGTTCATGCCGTTTTCAAACTGGATGAACACGCCGGTGATCACGTCTTTCACCAGCGTCTGGGCACCGAAGCTGATGGCCAGCCCCAGCGCGCCGGCGCCCGCCAGCAGCGGCGCGATGTTCAGTCCGACCTGCGACAGCACGATCATCACGGTGATGGTGCTGATCACGATAGCCAACACGTTGCGAAACAGCGTCAGCAGCGTGCGTTCGCGCGCGCTCGGCCGCACGCCGTTGCTCAGCTCCAGCGCCAGGCGGTGCTCGATGATGCTGGCCATCAGCGTCCAGCTGAACACGGCGATCAACAGGATCAGCAGAATATGCACCAGCCCGCCGAGCGTCCGCTGGCCATTTTCGCTGCCCGCCCACTGGTACAGATTAATCAGATGCCAGGCATCGAGCAGGAACAGCGTCACCGCCAGCACCACCATCACCCGCAGTATCTTCAGCCCGTTCGGGATGTAGGAGTTGATGCGCCGCTCGAGCATCGGGTAGCGCAGATTGACGTCGGTCGGCAGTGAAATGCGGCGGAAAATCCAGCGGGTCAGCATGCCGGACAGCAGCGCGCCGACGCCGACCACCAACAGGCTTTTCACCGTGGCGCTCATCATAAAGCGCAGGCTGTTGCCGATGTCGAACTGGGACAGCACGAACAACACCAGAAAATAGGCGATCGCCAGCAGATGCCAGATATGCCCCAGGCCGCGCAGGATCACGCTGAAAAACGCCATCGACCGTTCGGCCAGCAGGTTGATCTGTTGCTGTATCGGCTTGCGGTTGTGCAGGATCAGCCAAATGGCGTACAGCGTCAGCGCCAGCATCACCACCAGGTTGACGGTGGCGGCGGCCGGGTAGCTTATTTGTACCGCCACCACCGGCACCACCACCATCAGGCCGTAGCCGATCAGGCCGCTGAGCCAGGCGAGGCGCGTGTTCCAGTAGTGCGCGCTCCGGTCGCTGAAGGGGAAGGGGCGCAGATAGTCGAAGTTGGGGGCGAAAATCAGCCGCAGCACCGCCTTGAAAAATTCAATCACCGCGAAGGCGCTGAGAAACAGGGTCTGCAGCCGCAGAATGGTGGTGCTGTCGGCGTGGACGTGGCGGGCGAACAGATTGCCCGCCGCCAGCGCCAGCAGCAGCACCAGCAGATCGATGGCGAAAGCGCCGAGAATGGCGGCAGGGCGTTTATACCACGGGCCGCGCTGTAGCCGCGCATTGTGTCCCCAACTGCCCATGCGTTTGTACAGCGGCGCGATCAGCCGCCGGATCAGGTGGAACAGCGCAAAGGTGACCGCCACCGTCAGCAGAAAGTAGCCCAGCGCGCGGAAAAAGCCGGCGGGATTGAAAACGCGCTTCGGGCCGGAGTCGATCAGCTTTTGCAGCGCGCCAAGCTTTTGGTTAAAGGTGCCGATGCCTTCCTGCGCCAGCGAGTTCAGGCTGTCGCTCAGCGTAGCGGGCGTCGATTCTTCCGGCGTTGCCGGCGTTGCCGGCGCGGCGGCAGGGGCGTCGCCGGCGGTCTGTTTCAGGTGGTTGATGAGTTCCGCGCGCGCTTTGTCGTCTTGCAGCAGATCGGCCAGCGCGGCGTAGGCGGCTTTCTGCTGCTCGCTCTTGTCGGCGGGCGCGGACGGCGCATTTTGCGCCAGGGCCGGTGGTGCGAAGACGTTCAGGGCCAGCAACAGCAGCAGGAAAAGCAGGTGTTCTCGCAGATGAGAACCTCGTCGGGAGTATGCGTTTGGCGGCATGGTTCCTCTCTTTGGCGTTCTGTGATCGGCGGATATAAAAGCAATACGATGAAAAACAATGAATATAGTAGGAAAGGTGGCGCGACGGGGCGTGGGAGAGCGTGCGGAATGAAAGCGGCGGGCGCGTGGCGCGCCCGCCGTTAAACCGCCTGGGTCAGGACACGTGCTGCAGGAACTCCTGCAGACGCGGGCTTGGCGGATGATTGATCAGATCGTGCGGATTGCCGTCTTCGGCAATCCGGCCCTTGTCGATAAAGATCAGGCGCGACGCCACTTTTTCGGCAAAGCCGACTTCATGAGTGACGATGACCATCGTCATCCCTTCTTCGGCCAGATCCTGCATGACCTTCAGCACTTCGTGGCGCAGTTCCGGATCGAGCGCGGAGGTCGGCTCGTCGAACAGCATCATTTTCGGCTTCACCGCCAGCGCGCGCGCGATCGCCACGCGCTGCTGCTGGCCGCCCGACAGTTCGGACGGGTAGTGGTGGGCGCGCTCCGCCAGACCGACCTTGGCCAGCAGCTCGCGCGCCAGCTTTTCCGCATCGGACTTCTTCGCGCCGCGTACGCGGATCGGGCCGAAGGCGACATTTTCCAGCGCCGTCAGGTGCGGGAACAGATAGAACTGCTGGAACACCATGCCGGCTTCCTGGCGGATCAACCGATCGTCCACTTTCGGATCGTTGGCTTTCAGGCCGTCGACGATCAGATCGCCGCTGGTCACCTCTTCCAGCTTGTTGATGCAGCGCAGCAGGGTGGATTTGCCGGAGCCGGACGGCCCGATGATCACCACCACTTCGCCTTTGTCGATCTTCAAATCGATGTTGTGCAGCACCTGGGTTTGGCCAAAATGCTTGGAGACGTTTTTAAATTCAATCACAGGATTTTCATCCTTCTTTCCAGACGACGCAGCACGAAGCTCAGCACCAGGGTAATAATCAGGTAGATAACCGCCACGGCGCTCCAGATTTCCAGCGCGCGGAAGTTACCGGCAATAATTTCCTGACCCTGACGGGTCAGCTCCGCCACGCCGATCACGATGAACAGCGAGGTGTCTTTGATGCTGATGATCCACTGGTTGCCCAGCGGCGGCAGCATGCGGCGCAGCGCCAGCGGCATAATGACGTAGCGGATGGTTTCGCGGCGCGACAGGCCGAGCGCCAGGCCGGCCTCGCGGAAACCGTTATGGATAGACAGCACCGCGCCGCGGGTGATTTCCGCGATGTAGGCGCCGGAGTTGATCATGATGGTCACCACCGCCGCGGTGAACGGATCGATGCGCAAATCGGTGAACGCCATCGGCAGGGCGAAGTAAATGAACATCACCTGCACCACGATCGGCGTGCCGCGGATCACTTCGATAAACACCAACGCGATGTGGTTGGCGATCCAACCGCCGTAGGTGCGGGCAAAGCCGGCGACGAGGCCGATGATCAGGCCGCCAATCAGACCGAGGACCGAAATCCACAGGGTCATTTTGGCGCCCTCTAACAAGATAGGAATGGCGGGCCAGATGGCGCTCCAGTCGAACTGCATGATATTTCTCCCGGTGATCCCAAACGTGGGTATCAGATACAACGAAGCGCAGGGGGTTAAGCGCCCCCTGTGCTTAAGTTAATAGCTTGCCAAATTCACAGCTTACTTAGGTTCGGTGCCGAACCACTTCTTGTAGATTTCGTTATAGGTGCCGTTCTCGCGCAGGGTTTTCAGCGCGCCGTTCACCTTCTCGCGCAGCGCGTCGCTGCCTTTAGGGAAGGCGATGCCATACTGCTGCGCTTCCAGTGAATCGCCGACGGTTTTGAACTTGCCGGCGCCGGCCGTCTTAATGAAGTATAGGATGTTTGGCGTGTCGTGCAGCACCGCGTCGGCGCGCTTGGTGCCCAGTTCCATGTAGGCGTTGTCAATGTTCGGGAACTGACGCAGATCCTTGGTTTTGATGTGCTGCTTGGCGTAATCCACCGAGCCGGTGCCGCTCTTCACCGCCACCACTTTGCCGTTCAGATCGTCGATGCTTTTCACGCTGTTGTTGTCGGCGTTGACCATCACCAGCAGGCCGCTCTTGTAGTAACCGTCGGAGAAGTCGATGGCTTTCTTGCGCTCATCGGTGATGGTGATGCCGGCCAGCGCCAGATCGACGTTTTTGGTCTGCAGCGCCGGAATGATGCCGCCGAAGTCCATCGGTTTCAGGGTGTAGTCCAACTTCAGCTCTTTGGCGACGGCGGCCCACAGGTCGATGTCGAAGCCGACGTATTTGTCGCCTTGTTTGAACTCAAAAGGAACGAATGCGGTGTCGGTGGCGACCACCAGTTTGTCTGCTGCGTGGGAACTTACGGCAAAGGCCAGAGAGAGTGCGGCCAGGGAGACTTTAAAAATCGACTTCATGAGAGGAATTCCTGTACAGGTTGCGGATTACCCATTTTTTATATTGCAGTTGGTGCCATGAAAAAATCGTGCCATGTTTTCAACTACTATAAAAACAAAGAGTTACTTCGTGATGTTGTGCCGGAAAGGCGAATTGTTATGGTTGTGCACCACAATGAGGCACTAAAATGGTGCGTAAGAATTATCTTGGTGCACGGGGCTATCATTAACCAAATTTTGGCTGTGAAACAACCGTTCTTTAACGTTTTTGCTTCAATATTGATAACTAACTCTAACTTTCATGATGCACCGACGGTGCAAGCGGGGGCCGCGAGAGGAGAAAAAGGGGAGCAGATAATGCTAACGCAACTGGCTGTCTTTGCTGCCGCGCCGGTTGTACAGGCTGGTGGCCGCGTGTTTTTTGTCTTGTTCGGTCTGGCAGGCGAGGCAATAACGCACGCCTTTTAACGCCTTGCGGCGCGCCTCGGGGATCGGTTCTCCGCATTCCTGGCAATAGCGTTCGCTCTCGCCGTGCCCGAGCGCTTCACGCGCGCGCTGCACCGCATCGTCGACGGTGGAATCAATCTGATCTTGTACGGCGCCGTCCGCCGCCCAGCCGCTGGCCATCATCACCTCCTGACAAGGAAACCCTACCGTTTAATATGGGCCGTTTTTTGTACAATGCAACGGTCGTGCAAAAGAAAACAGGCCGGGCGAAGCCCAGCCTGCGCTGCCCGGAACAACGGGCGATCTGCAACGCTTTCGCGTTATTCGATATTGGATTCGATGAACCACAGGAATTTGTCCAGATCGCGCGAGGCGGCGGTGAACATATCGGCGGTGTCTTCGTCTTCCACTTCGGTAATGGCTTTGCGGATGTCATTCGCGACCGCGCCGTAGCGATCGGCCAGCGCTTTCAGGTGCTCTTGCACGCTGTGGATATTGGTCGGGTAGCTTTTCAGCGGCGTCCGATCGTTCACCACCTGTACGGTGCCCAGCGCCACGCCGCCCAGTTGCACCACGCGTTCGGCGAAGGTGTCCTGATGCTCGATGATGGCGGTGCGGAAGCCGTCCAGCATTTCATGGACCGCAATGAAGTTCGCGCCGCGCATGTTCCAGTGCGCCTGTTTGGTGATCAACGAAAGATCGATAAATTGCACGACCTGATGGTTCAGCGCCTTGATGGCGGCCAGTTTAACTTTTTCGTCCAGATCGTTACGGGTATACAGCAGATCAGAAGATTTCGTTTTCACCAGTTTAGCGGTACTCATATCAGATATCCTCTTGATTAGTCGTTGTCCTATTTCGTTACGGGATCAATTATAGCAGGGCTGTTTATTTTTGCCGGACGAAAATGGCTATTGCACAAATAGGGTTAGCCTACGAATAATTGGTCTGGTTGAATTTTTATTTAATGCAACAGCATGAAAAATATAATTATTTATCATTCACTGATTTATTATTTATGGCTGTGAAAATTTACCTTGGTTATTTTATTTTTTCGCCTGCGGGTTTCGGCTAAATATCCGCTTTGTTATCGTGGTGTTAATTTCTCATCCATTCATATTGATAGCGGTAATTGATGCCGCTACAGTAGGGCAATTATCCTCTCTCTTTATAGGCGAATAATGAAAATTAACGTCGTCGGCACCAGCGGCAGCGGTAAAAGCACCCTGGCGCGTCAACTGGCGGAGCGGCTTGGCGTGCCCTATATCGAGATGGACAGGCTGTATTGGCGGCCCGAATGGCAGGGAACGCCCGATGACGCGTTCCTGGCGCGGCTTGAACAGACGCTGGCCGAAGCGGGGGATGGCTGGGTGCTGGACGGCAATTACAGCCGCACGCAACCGATCAAGTGGCGCGAGGTCGATTATATCCTGTGGCTGGACTACGGTTTCTGCCGCACGTTGTGGCAAGCCGTGCGGCGCGCGTGCCGACGCGCGGCCAGCAAAAGCGAGCTGTGGCCGGGCACCGGCAATCGGGAAAGCTTCCGCCGTTCTTTCTTTAGCCGCGAGTCGATCGTGCTGTGGACGATCCGCACTTACTCGAAGAACCGGCGAAAATACCTGGCGGAGATGGCCCGTCCCGACGCCGGACGCCGTTTCAAGCGCTTGCGCTCTCCCCGCCAGGCCGCCGATTTTCTACGGGCGCTGCCGCAGGCTCACAGCAGCAGGCGGTGATGGATCCTCACCACCGCTTTCTTGACGTGCTGCGGCTGCTGCCACACGCAGCCGGTCTTATGCGGTTCCATCTGGAAAAAGATCGCGAACATACCGTGCGTCATGTGCAGCGTTTGCGGGTGGCGTTTGATGTCCAGCAGCAGCAGGTCGCTATTTTCTGCATGCGGATGTTCGCGATGCCAGTCGCCCGCCAGGCCGTATTCGATGCGTTCTTCGCCGCTGATCAGCAGATGCAGCGCGATGTACTCCTGATGCATTTCGGCACGCTTTTCCGCCGCCGGCACGGTGGTCAGCGTCATCACGTCCATAAAGATGTTATCGCCGTCGATCGGGTGATGGCCCAGCGCCAGTTCGGGCAGGTCGCATCGGCGCAACTCGGTCAGGGTTGAAACCAGCGCTGGCGCGAGTCCGCGGCCGAAGCGTGGGTTGAACAGGCTGTTGTGAATCACTGTTATTCTCCATGTGAGCGAAAGTCCAAAGAGCCTGCGATACAGGCTAAGGGGAAGTATGCCGATTTGTCACGAGGAAAACAGTTAACCCGCCTGCATTCCGGCGTTGCGGTCGGCAGGCGAGTCAGGCGATCAGGAAAGGCTTTCGAGGCGCGGTTTGGGGCGAATGGTCAGGGCGGAACCCATGGAGGCGGCGATGATCGCCGCCAGCGCCAACCATTGTACGCCGCTCAGGTGTTCGCCGAGGAACAGCATGCCGGACAGCGCCGCCATCGCCGGCTCCAGGCTCATTAAGGTGCCGAAAGTGCGCGCCGGAATTTTGGGCAGCGCGATGATCTCCAGCGAATAAGGCAGCGCGGTGGAGAGGATCGCCACCGCCAGCGCGACCGGCAGAATATCGAGGTTGAACAGCACGCTGCCGGTTTGCCAGGCGCCGATCGGGCAGAACACCAACGCGGCGATCAACGAACCGAGCGCCACCGTGCCGGGGCCGTGATCGCCGCCGGCCTTTTGGCCGAAAATGATATAGACCGCCCAGCAGGCGCCGGCGCCGAGCGCACAGGCGGCGCCGAACGGATCGATCCCGCCTACGCCGTGGCCGAGCGGCAACAGGAACCACAACCCGGCGATCGCCAGCGCCACCCAGAGAAAGTCGATCGGCCGCCGTGACGAGAACATGGCCACCGCCAACGGGCCGGTAAACTCCAACGCCACGGCGATGCCGAGCGGCACGGTGCGCAGCGACAGGTAGAACAGGTAGTTCATCGCGCCGAGCGACAGGCCGTAAATCAGCAGCGGCAAGCGGCTGCCGGCGACGATGCGCATACGCCACGGGCGGAAGATAATGAACAGAATCAGGGTGCCGATGAAAAGACGCAGCGTCGTAATGCCTTCCGCGCCCACGATCGGGAACAGGCTTTTGGCCAACGAGGCACCGCTTTGGATAGACACCATGGCGATGATTAACAGACAGATGGGCAGCAGCGCGGAGGGCGCTCTGCCGGAAGTAGATAACGACATCCTTAACGGGCCTTTTTTGCGCCGTTCCTCAGCCTTGAGAAAACGGTCGAAACGGGGATGCGAGCAGTGTAAATGAAATGGCGAAAATCTGTCTGAGAAAAGCGCGCATCGCGGTGAAATCCGCCGATCCTCGGATGAGATGTGGCGAATTTGGTCAAAAAGTGCGCTTTTTCTTAGGAATTATCTGGATATTAAATTGGTGATTTTTGTCACAGAACGCCGTAGAATACGGCCGAAAATAGAGCGAAAAGAAGCAGATACACTGTTCTTGAAATCTTCTGTTACACGATATAAAGCATTAGACACTCATTTCAAGGCAGAGTTTCACGCTAATTTTTGTTATATTTTCAAAGCATGAACAAATGGATGTACTTAATAATAAAACGCGTTTGAGGTGGTTATGAAAAAAATTGCATGTCTTTCCGCAGTAGCAGCTTGCGTATTAGCAGTTAGCGCAGGTACCGCATTCGCTGGTCAGAGCACCGTATCCGCTGGCTATGCGCAGGGTGATCTCCAAGGCGTTGCTAACAAGGCCAACGGTTTCAACCTGAAATACCGTTACGAGTTCGACAACAACCCACTGGGTGTGATCGGCTCCTTCACCCACCTGGAAAAAAATCGTTCTGAAAGCGGTTTCTACAAGAAATCTCAGTACGATTCCATCACCGCAGGTCCAGCTTACCGCTTCAACGACTGGGCGAGCATCTACGGTGTGATCGGTGTTGGCTACGGCAAAAACATCGACAACGCCCAGGCTGGCGGTAACAAAGGTGGCAACAGCGACTACGGCTTCACCTACGGTGCCGGTCTGCAGTTCAACCCAATCGAAAACGTTGCCCTGGACGTTGGCTACGAGCAGAGCCGCATCCGCAGCGTGGACGTTGGCAGCTGGAACGTTGGCGTAGGCTACCGCTTCTAAGATTTCTTCATGCCTGCGGGCGTGAATGCGCGGCACAGGTTGCCGCGCGGATAAAAAATCCGCCTTCGGGCGGATTTTTTTTATCTGTCATTAGCCGCCGCGCCCCGTCGGCTGCGTCGAAAAGCGCGCGCTGCGGGCATCGCGCTCATAGCCTTGCGGTTCGGTCAGTAAACCGTACAGCTCGGGGCGGCGTCCGTAAATCCAGCGGCGGCCGGTGCTGAGCGGGATCAGCGTCAGATCGAGATCGGCGCTGACCAGCCGGTCCTCCGCCGCCCAGGTCTCCGCCACGATGCGGCCGTAGGGATCGAGGATCATCGCATTGCCGGTGCGTACCTCATCGTCATCGCGGCCCACGCCGTTGCTGAACAGCAAAAACAGCCCGTTGTCATGAGCGCGCGAGGGCAGCCAGCGCATCAGCCAGCCGCGGCCGTGTTCGCCGCGAAAGGCGGCTTCTATCGCCTGCGGATCTTCCGCTCGCCGTTGCCACAGCGCCTGTGGGATCGGCTTCATACCGTGCGGGCTGCGCGAATGGGTGCCGCCGGTCTGGTGCGGGGCCATCAACACCTCCGCGCCCAGCAGCGCCGTCGCGCGCGCATTCTCCACCAGATTGTTGTCCCAACAGATCAATACGCCCACGCGCACGCCCCAGGGGGTGTCGAACACCGTATAGCGATCGCCGCTGGCGAGAGCCGGATGTTCGAAGGCATGCAGTTTACGGTGCACATGCAGCGCGCCGTCCGGCAGGCATACGGCGTAGGCGTTGTAGCAACGGCCGTCATCGCCCAGCTCGATCAGCCCGACGCCGATCGCCATGTTGTAACGCTCTGCCAGCGGGCGAATGCGCGCCAGCGAAGGGCTGGCCGCGATCGGTTCCGCCAGCGCCCGCACTTCGGCGTCGGACAGATGGCGTACGTGCCAATAGCCGGTGATGCACATTTCCGGGAAGGCCAGCAGCTGTACCTGCTGCTCGGCCGCCTGAGCGATAAAGCGCTCGATGGTCGACAGGTTGTAATTTTTATCGTTGGCGCGATGCTGGAATTGCACCGTGGCGGCGCGCAATGAGATGGTCATGGGGTCTCTCCGGTTAGGGTCTGCGTTGATTACAGCAGGTGGATTGATTACTGTATAATCAATTAAATTCCCTATTCGATAACTTAATGGAATGGATATAAAACAACTGCGCGCCTTGGTGGCGCTGGCCGAACAGGGTAACTATCGTCAGGCGGCGAGCCGGCTATGCATCAGCCAACCGGCGCTGAGCAAGCAAATTCAGGCGCTGGAAACCCAGCTCGGCGTTCGATTGTTCGAGCGTGGCCGACAGGGGGCGGTGCTCACCGCCGGCGGGCAGCGGCTCTACCCGGAGGCGCAGGCGCTGGTGGCGCAGTACCAGCAGTTTCAGCGGCGCGCGCGGCGGGTGGCCCTCGGGGAAGCGGGGCGGCTGTCGCTGGGATTTGGCCTTTCCAGCTTTCATCTGGCGCCGCAGCTGGTGGCGGCCTTTCGCCAACGGTTCCCCGAGGTGGCGATCGGTCTGGAGGACTTGCCGTCGGAACGCCAGTATCAGCTGTTGCTGCAGGGAGAGTTGCAGGCGGGGTTCGTGCGCTTGCCGGTCAATACGCCGCTGTGCGGCGTGGCATTGCTGAGCGATCGGTTGGTGCTGGCCGCGCCGGGCGCGCTGGCGCTGCGCGCCGACGATTTGATGGCGCGTTTCAATCAGTTGCCGCTGTTGCAATTGACGCCCAAACGCGGGCGCGGGCTGAGCGATCAGTCGCTGCGGTTTATCGCCGCTCACCGGTTGACGCCGAATGTGGTGCAGCAGGCCGGTGATATCCAAACGTTGTTGGCGTTGGTTGCCGCCGGCGTCGGTGTCGCGCTGCTGCCGCACAGCATCACGCATATCGCGCCGGCCGGTATCGACATTTTACCGCTGAGCGGCGAGGAGACGGAGTGGCAGGTCGGTATCGCCTGGGATCCGCAGCGCGCCGACGCGCTGCGGGACAACTTCATTCAGACGGCGTTGACGGTGCAACGCGCTTAGGCATTCAAAGCGGGCAATGCATCACGACAATCGGGCTCTGGTGATACTCGCTGCGGTGGCTTTCGCTAAAGCCGACTTTTTTCGCCAGCGCCAGCGAGGCCTGGTTTTCCGGCGAGATGATGCAGACGGTTTGCGCGCCCGGCAGATGCGTCTTACCCCAGGCCAGCGCCGCCCGCAGCGCCTCGGTGGCGTAGCCTTTGCCGTGCGCCGAGCTCACCAGCGTCCAGCCCATTTCCGGCGCGTCGAGCGCCGGGGTGATGTCGCGCAGGAAGTTGGAGAAGCCGATGCTGCCGAGATACTCGCCGCTTTGTTTGTCACGCACCGCCCAATACCCGTATCCCAGCAGCGCCCAGTGGCCGACGTAGCGCATCAGGCGCCCCCAGGAGTCTTCCCGGTCGCGCGGCGTGCCGCCGATATAGCGCACCACCAGCGGATCGGCCCACAGCGCGGCCAGCGAGTCGAAGTCGTCCAGCGTGTGCGCGTCCAGCCGCAGGCGTTCGGTGATAAGCGTTGGCGCGGTGTTGATTACGGTCATGTTGCTGCTCCTGCACAGGGTGAAAGGCGATGAAAAACAACGGCGTTCAGTATGCCAGAGAAATCACACCGCCAGCCACAACAGCCAGGTGAACAGAAAGCCGCTCAGACCGAGCAGGGTGGTCAGCACCGTCCAGGTCTTCAGGCCATCGGCCACCGACAGCCCCAAATAGCGCGTGACGATCCAAAAACCGGAGTCGTTGACGTGGGAAAGCCCCAGCCCGCCAAAACAGGTCGCCAACGTCACCAGCACCAGCTGCAGCTGATTCAGCCCGCTGACCGCTTCCGACAACAGGCCACCGGTGGTCAGGATCGCCACGGTGGCGGAACCCTGTGAAGCGCGCAGCGCCAGCGAAATGATAAAGGCGGCGGGCACCAGCGGCAGGCCGATGGCCGTCAGTACTTCGGCCAGCGCCTTGCCGACGCCGGATTCCACCAGCACCTTGCCGAACACGCCGCCCGCGCCGGTCACCAGGATCACCACCGCGGCGGTCGGCAGCGCGGCGCCCATCACGTCGCTGGCGTGTTGCAGGCTCCAGCCGCGGCGCAGCGCCAGGAAGTAGAAGGCCAGCAGCAGGGCTATCATCAGCGCCACCGCCGGCGACCCCAGCAGAGACAGCGCATCGCGCAGCGCCGAGCCTGCCGGCAACAGCGTGGCGGAGACGGTGCCGAGCATGATGATGGCGATCGGGATGACGATCAGCGCCGCCACCAGGCTGGCGCCGGGCGGGTTGATGCGATCGCTGAGCGGCGCGTGATCTTCCGGCCGCGGCTCCGGCGCCGCCAGCTGCAGCTGTTCCAGCACCTCTATCGATAACGGATAGGTTTTGCGGTTGAGGTAGTTGGCGGCGAAATAGCCGATCACGCCGACCGGAATACAGATCGCGAGGCCGATGATGGTCAGCCAACCGATGTCGGCGTTGAGCAGGCCGGCGGCGGCGACCGGGCCGGGGTGCGGCGGCAGCGCGACGTGTACCGTTAACATCACGCCGGCCATCGGCAGGCCGAACTTCAGCGGCGACACTTTGGCGACCTTGGCGAAGCCGTAAATAATCGGCGCCAGAATGATAAAGCCGACGTCGAAGAAGACCGGAATGCCGAGGATAAATGCGGCGAGGGTCAGCGCGGCGACGGTATGTTTCGGCCCCAGCCCCTGGCTGAAGCGTTGCGCCAGCGACTCGGCGCCGCCCGAGTGTTCGATCATGCGCCCGAGCATCGCCCCCAGACCGATGATGATGGTCACCGAGCCGAGCACGCCGCCCATCCCGGCGGTCATCACTTTCATCACTTCACCGGTCGGAATGCCGCTGGCCAACGCCACCAGCAGACTGACCACCAACAGCGCGACAAAGGGTTGCACCTTCGCCTTGATCACCATCAATAACAGCAGCACCACGCCGAGTACGGCAATCAGCAACAGCAGAGAGGTAGACATGAAAAAAGCCTTTCGTTGGGTAAGCGTTGGGCACCGCGATCGCCGCGTGGCGATACGGGTGCGCTTCATTGTTATAAAATCGTTTTCCTGGTGTCGGCGTGCGGCTTTAGCGGTAAGGCTTCAGCCAGCCGAGTCCGGCGGCGGTGTCGCCGCGCGGGCGGTATTCGCAACCGATCCAGCCCTGATAGCCGAGCGCATCCAGCTTGTCGAACAGCCACGGGTAATTCAGTTCGCCCTCGTCCGGTTCATGACGATCCGGCACCGAGGCTATCTGGATATGCGCGTAGCGCCCGGCCAGCGTTTCCAGCAGCCCGCTGATATTGCCGTCCACTAACTGCGCGTGGAAAAAGTCGAACTGGATGAACACGTTCGGTCTCTCGATCGCCGCCACCGCTTCCGCCGCCTGATGTTGACTGGCGAACAGGTAGTCGGGCTTGACCGGCGGGCTGAGCGCTTCGATCAGCACCTTGACGCCGTGCGGGGCGAAGGCGTCGGCGGCATAGCGCGCATTGGCGATAAAGGTGTCGAGATAACGCTGCCGATCCGCGCCCGCGGGCACCACGCCGGCCATCAGGTGCACGCAGGGGCAGGAAAGGGCGATGGCGTAGGCCAGCGCGCGATCGATATCAGCGCGCGCATCTTGCTCGCGGCCCGGCAGCGCCGCCAGCCCCCATTCGCCGGCGGCGACATCGCCGGGCGCGGTATTGAACAGCACCTGTTGCAGGCCGTGTTCGCGCAGCTTTTCGGCCAACAGCTCGGCGGGATGTTCGTAAGGGAACAGGAATTCCACCGCGCTGAAGCCTTGTTCGGCAGCGGCGGTGAAGCGATCGAGGAACGGCACCTCGGTAAACATCATCGATAAATTGGCGGCAAATTTAGGCATGGGTCAGCTCCGTAATTCGGCAATTTCATCATCGGTCAAATAGCGGATCGGACGATCGCCGAGGGTGAAGATCAGCCGCGCCGCATCTTCCATCTCTTCGGCATTGTCCGCCGCCGCTCGCAGGTTTTTACCGGTCACCACCGGCCCGTGGTTGGCCAGCAAAAAGGCGCGGTGGGTCGGCGCCAGGCGAGCCAGATCCTGCGCCAGCCTTTCGTCACCGGGGCGATAGTAGGGCACCACCGGCACCTTGCCGACGCGCATCACCACATAGGGGGTGAACGGTTTGATGGCGTTGTCGACGTCCAGCCCCTGCAGGCAAGAGAGCGCCGTGAGGTAGGTGCAATGCAGGTGCACCACCGCTTTGCATTCAGGATTGTTCAGATACAGCGCTCGGTGAAAGCTGATCTCTTTCGACGGCTTGTCGCCGGAGAGCCAGTCGCCGTTCAGGCTCACTTTAGACAGGCGATCGGCCTGCAGCTCGCCCAGGCAAGAGCCGGTCGGCGTCGCCAGCAGCGCGCCGTCCGGCAGCAACAGCGAGAGGTTGCCGGCGGAACCGGTGGCGTAACCGCGTTGAAAAAACGAGGCGCCGAGGCGCACCATCTCTTCGCGCGCCTGTTGTTCGATGGTCATGGTCATACTGGAAACTCCGTTTGCGCGCGCGCGAAGAAGGCTTCATCGCCAAAATTGCCTGATTTCAGCGCCAGGGAAATCGCCCGATCGCTGGCGCGCACCCAGGGAACGCCGGGGGAAATGCTGGGGCCAATATGGAAGCCGCGAATGCCCAGCGCCTGCGTGACCACGCCGGAGGTTTCTCCGCCGGCGACGATAAAGCGGCTGAATCCCAACTGGCGCAGTTGCACCACCAGTTCGGCGAACAATGCCTCCACCGCCTCGCTGGCGGCGCTACCGTGCTGCCGTTGCGTTTGCTGCAGCGCTTCCGGCGCCGCGGTGGCGTAGATCAGCGGGGCAAGCGCCTCCCCGGCGTGATGCTGCGCCCAGTGCGCCAACTCGGCGGCGTAGGCGGCGCGTGCCTGCGGTTCGAGGCAACGGTCGATATCGATGGCCTGCGCCGAAGCGCGCTCGCGATAGTGCGCCACCTGCCGGTTAGTCATCACAGAACACGAGCCCGACAGCACCGCCGCTTTTTCCCCCTGCGGCGCGCCGGCCGCCTCTGCCGCACGATCGCCGCTTTGCGCCCATTGCCGCGCCAGGCCGATCGCCAGGCCTGAACCGCCGGTCACCAGCTTCATCGTTTTCAACGCTTCACCCTGGATGAGCAGATGCCGCTCGTTGAGCGTATCCAGCACCGCGTAGCGCACGCCTTCCTGGGCCAGTTGGCGCAGCTTCTCGCTGACCGCCTCGGCGCCGTGATCCATTTCCGCCGCCGTCACCAGCCCGCAGCGCCCGGCGGCCTGGGATTCCATCAGGCGCAGCAGGTTGCTGTCGGTCATTGGCGTGACCGGGTGATGACGCATGCCGGATTCAGACAGCAGCTGTTCCCCGACGAACAGGTGGCCCTGATAGACCGTGCGGCCGTTTACCGGCAACGCCGGTGAGACAACCGTGAAATTTTCCCCCAGCGCGGTGAGCAGGGCGTCGGTCACCGGGCCGATATTGCCCTGTGCGGTGCTGTCGAAAGTGGAGCAGTATTTGAAGTAGAACTGGCGGCAGCCCTGTTTTTGCAACCAGGCCAGCGCCTGCAACGACAGTTCGACCGCCTGTTCTGCCGGGCAGGAACGCGATTTCAGGCTGATGACCGCCGCCTGCGCATTGATCTGGGTTTCGTCTTGCGGCACGCCGTTCAGCTGCACCGTCGGCAGGCCGTTTTGCACCAGAAAACTGGCGATGTCGGTCGCGCCGGTAAAGTCATCCGCGATTACGCCAAGCAGCATCAGAGCGCCTCCTTTTTCTGCGGCAGATCGATGCCGGCAAAGATTTTGATTACCGCACTGTCATCTTCTTTACCGTAACCGGCGTTGCTGGCGGCGGTAAACATGGTGAAAGCGGTAGAGGCCAGCGGCAGCGGGAAGTGCAGCGCCTTGGCGGTATCCGCCACCAGTCCCAAATCCTTGACGAAGATATCCACCGCCGATTTGGGCGCATAGTCGCCGTCGACCACGTGGCGCATGCGATTTTCGAACATCCAGGAGTTGCCGGCGGCGTGGGTGACCACGTCGTACATCACGTCCAGCGGGATGCCGGCGCGGGCGGCCAGCGCCATGGCTTCCGCTCCGGCGGCGATGTGCACGCCGGCCAACAGCTGATGGATGATTTTTACCGTCGCGCCCAGGCCGATCGTCTCGCCGATGCGGTAAACCTTGCCGGCGATGGCGTCCAACACGGGTTGCAGACGCTCGAAGGTGGCGTCGGCGCCGGCGGCCATCACCGTCATCTGGCCTTCCTCCGCCTTGGCCGCTCCGCCGGAAACCGGCGCGTCCAGCATCGGTAGCCCGTATTCCAGCAGCCGTTGCTCGATCTGTTTGGCGTCATCGGCGGAAATGGTCGAAGAGACCATCACCGCGGTGCCTGGCTTGAGCTTTGGCGCCAGGCCTTGTTCGCCGAACAGGATCTGCTTCACCTGGGCGGCGTTCACCACCAGCAGCAGCACGGCGTCCAGGTCGGCCGCGAAGTCGCAGGCGCTGGTAGACGCTTGTTTCGCGCCAGCCTGTTGCAGCGTCGCCAGCGCCTGCGGATTCAGGTCCGCCCCGTAGGTGGTCAATCCGGCGCGGAGGCACGAACGCGCCGCGCCCATGCCCATCGCGCCCAGTCCGATGATGCAGACGGCATAATTCCCTGGGTGTGTCATATTGCACTCCTGTTAATTTTAGTGATAATTTGTTTTGTTGTGTTAAATGTAAGTGCTTGTCGACGGTTTATCCGCGATCGATATCACAATAATTAACAATATGTGAAACGAATTTTTCGTCTGATTTCTGGCCCGTATCAACATTACTATTATGTTTTTAAATAAGTTTATGTTTACCTGGACTAACTGCGCGCGTCATCACGCCGTGAAAAATTAGGGCTATCGGTGAACGAAAATTGACGTAAAATCACAATTATTATCACCGCAGCAACGAGAGGGAACCGTGATACCTGTAGAACGCCATCAACAAATTCTTGCGCTGGTATCCGAACGCGGCGTCGTCAGCATTGCCGAGCTGACCGAACGGCTGGGGGTGTCGCACATGACGATCCGCCGTGATTTGCAAAAGCTGGAGGAACAGGGCGCGGTGCAGTCGGTCTCGGGCGGCGTGCAGGCGCCCGAGCGGGTGGCGAGCGAACCTTCGCACCAGGCCAAAGAGGGGATGTTCAGCCGGCAGAAACTCGCCATTGGCCGGCTGGCGGCGCGGCAAATTCCCGCTGGCAGCTGTATCTATCTGGATGCCGGCACCACCACGCTGGCGCTGGCGAAACAGATCGGTGAACGTGACGATTTGACGGTGGTGACCAACGACTTTGTCATCGCCGGCTTCCTGATCGAACACAGCCAGTGCAGAATCATCCACACCGGCGGCACCGTGTGCCGGGAAAACCGCTCCTGCGTCGGCGAAGCGGCGGCACAGGCGCTGCGCGGTCTGTTTATCGATCTGGCGTTCATCTCCGCCTCTTCGTGGAGCATGCGCGGCCTGTCGACGCCGAACGAAGACAAGGTGATGGTGAAGAAGGCCATCGTCGAGGCCAGCCGCCGCCGCATTCTGCTCAGCGATACGTCCAAATACGGCAAGGTCGCGACCTACCTGGCGCTGCCGATCGCTGCCTTTGACGCCGTCATTACCGACGAAGGGTTGCCCGCCGCCGCGCGGGAGGCCATTGAGCAAGCGGGGATTGCATTGCTGACGGCGGGAGAAGAAGAATAAGAACGAACCGGAATCAGGATGAAAGTTCGGTATCGATGCCACGTGCGGGCGCTTCACTTGCTTCAATGCCGCCGCGTTCACGCCATTCGCGGCGCCTTTGTTCCCACCACTCTTTGTGGAAAGCTTGCATCTCTTTCAGGCGCTGTTCCTTAACGTGCTGCTGGTAAGTGTGGGATGCTATGGGGGCTACGCGGGATTTCGATGACATAGAGGCCGTCCTTTATAAACTCTATTTTGTATAAATAATGCCCTTTGTGAGCGTATTTTTTCAACAAAAAATCATAAATTTTAGCTAATGCTGGCCTTAACGGTGCGCTTAAGATGATCCTGGCATGATACTGATAGGCAAACTTGAGAAGGGTTTCTCCAATGCCAACTACGAATAATCGTTCGCGTTGGAAAAGGGTGTAATGCATTGCGGTATAGGTATCGAAAGCTGAGCGCCGATGCCTGTCTGCGTCGCTCAACGCCTTAACATCATAAAACTCCAGAGAGAAAGCATTATTGAGGAGAGTCGTGTCCACATACACTGGGGCAAACCAATGGTGCATGTTTTGCCCAATTTTCTTGAAATCCAAATGATAGATGGCCGTTTTACCATCATCTTTTCTGACCGCAATCTGATACCTGTATGTGTCTGCTACCCCTGTATGTGACTCCCTCACATCAATCTCCATGATAAAATCCTTTTTACTATTATTTTTCCTATAGTTATCCCCTTTGTGACGAACAGATTATTAATCGCGGCGGAGAAGATCCTCCAGCCGCCAATGAGGGTTGTGCGCAGCGCCGCGCAAAACTAAATGCCGCTGAACCAGTTGTAGCCCTGATCCTCCCAATAGCCGCCCGGATTGACGTCGCTGACGAAGATCGCGGCGATATGTTTGGCGTTTTTGAACCCCAGTTTGGTCGGCACGCGCAGCCGCAGCGGGTAGCCATAGTCCGCCGGCAGCGCCTTGCCGCCGAAATCCAGCGCCAGGATGGTCTGCGGGTGCAGCGCAGTGGCCATGTCGAGGCTGGCGTAGTAACGATCGGCGCATTTGAAGCCGACGTAACCGGCATTCAGATCCGCGCCGACGTGCTGCAGAAAGGTGCGCAGCGGCACGCCGCCCCATTGACCAATGGCGCTCCAGCCCTCAATGCAGATCAGACGCGTGATCTGACTTTGCTGTGGCAGCCGCTGCAGCTGTTCCAGCGTCCAGGGCGCTTTTTTCTCCACTTTCCCCGCGACCTCAAGCCGATAGCCGGCAAGATCGATCTCGGGGACGTTGTATTCCGGGTAAAACGCGTTGAAGGGGAAAGGCTGGGTAATCTGATCGGGGCGGTAAGTTTGCGCCAACCGCTGGCTGCTGAACAGCCAGGCCTGCACCCGGTCGTTCCAGCGCGACATGGCCCACAGCACCTTATCCACCCGATCGCCGTCTTGCAGGTTGCAACCGGTGAGCATGGCGATGCCGCCCAGCGTCAGCCCGGAGCGCAACATCAGCCGGCGTTGCAGATTGACCAACTGCTTTTTTTGGTCCGGTTCCAGCGTCGGCGCGGCTGCCCGCTGTTTTTTCTCATTCATGTTTGCCACCCGTTATCATCGCCCACAGCGTTTTGGGCACGACAGCCACCATAAAGACGTGGATCGCCACGAACAGGCCGATGCCGGCCATGGCGAAAAAATGCACGTAGCGTGCGAAATCGAAGCCGCCAAACAGCGCGACCAATCCCTGTAGCTGAACCGGCTTCCAAATCGCCAGGCCGGACAGCACCAGCAATAGACCCAGCGCCAGTACGCCGAGGTACATCAGTTTCTGAATGGCGTTATAGTGGCCATGCCGGTGGCGCAGGCGCAGCGTCAACGCCAGCCAGATATCCTGCCGCAGCGCGCCGATGCGAAGCGGCAACAGATCGCGGCGAAAATGACCGCTGAACAGGCTCCACAGCAGATAGCAGACGGCGTTGAGCGCCAATAGCCACATCACCGCCAAATGCCAACCAATCGCGCCGCCCAGCCAACCGCCCAGCGTCATCTGCGGCGGAAAGCGGAAATCGAACAGCGGCGAGGCGTTGTAGATTTCCCAACCGCTCATGAACATGCACACCATGACGAACAGGTTGATCCAATGAGTGATTCGAACCGGCCAGCGATGCACCGGCCGCGACGCGTTGGTTTTCATGGCTTTCCTCCGGTTACATCGGCGGCACGGTGCCGTCTTTGCCGGCGGAAATGCGGGTGGCGATGCGTTCGCCCTTATCGTTGACGGCGGAGAACAGCACAATGTGCACGCCCGGTTTCAGCAGGCTCAGATCGCCCGGATCCAGCGTCACGATCGGCACGTCTTCCGGCACGACGACGGTTTTCTGCTGGTTGCCGTAGGTGACGGTCAGGGTGCGGCCGTTGGATTTGAGCAGTTTACCGACGGTGCCGTTGGTCATGGTGTCCACTTTGCCGTCGGCGGATTCCCAAGCCGAATGCCCTTCGCCGGTGCCGCGCAGGCTGGCGGCGAACACGTGCACCTCCAGCGCTTTGAGCGAGCCGTCCGGCTGCGGCACGGCGGCGGTGCCGATAAAACTGTCCGGTTTGATGTCGTCCAGCGTGGCTTTGGAAACGCTGAGCACTTTGGTCTGATCGTTCAGCTTGACGCTGAGTGTCTCGCCTTTGCGATCGGTCAGTTGCAGATTGCCGTCGGCAACCTGGCTGATGGTGCCGCGCAGCGGCGCAATCACCTTGCCCGGCGGTTGGGCGGCGGCGGCCAAGCCGCTGGACAGCAGTAATGTGGATAACAATAAACCGGCTATACGATGACGGGTAATCATAACGTTCTCCTGAAATGAGTTTGCCGGTTAAGCATGGTTGACCTACTGGGTCAGCGCCATGGCCGTTTGATGACATTAATGTCATCAAGTTTGTCCGCCGAAACTGCTAGTATTTTTGCAGACGTAACGAGGTGGCGAGCATGCGAATACTGGTAGTTGAAGACGATATCGGCACAGGGGATTACCTGAAGAAAGGGCTGGGTGAGGCGGGCTACGGCGTCGATTTGGCGCGCACCGGCACCGATGGGCTGTTTCGCGCGTTGGAGCAGGATTACGATGCGATCGTGCTCGACGTGATGCTGCCGGGGCTGGACGGCTGGCAGGTCATCGAGGTGCTGCGCAAGAAAAGCGACGTACCGATCCTGTTTCTCACCGCCCGCGACGGCGTGCAGGATCGTATCCACGGTTTGGAGCTGGGCGCGGACGACTATCTTATCAAGCCGTTTTCCTTTACCGAGCTGGTGCTGCGTTTGCGCACCTTGCTGCGCCGCGGGCCGGCGCGCGAAGCCGATCATTACGCCATCGCCGATCTGCAGTTGGACGTATTGCGCCGCCGGGCGGTGCGCCAGGATCAGGTGATCCCGTTGACCAACAAGGAGTTCATGCTGCTGCATCTGCTGGTGCGGCGCGAAGGCGAAGTGCTGTCGCGCACGCAGATAGCCTCTCAGGTGTGGGACATGAATTTTGACAGCGATACCAATGTGGTTGACGTGGCGATCAAACGCCTGCGCGCCAAAATCGACCGGCCGTTCGACGTCAAGCTGATCCACAGCGTGCGCGGCATCGGCTATGTTTGCGAGCCGCGCTCGTGAACGCCCGCGCTTCACGTCGGCCGGTGTCGCTGACGCTGCGCACCGCCATGCTGTTCGCGCTGGTGGCCGCCTGCGTGGTGAGCGGGGCGGGCTGGTATCTGTTCGGCGCCATGCGTCAGGAAATGACGCTCCGCAGCGATCTGCAGGTGACCGGGCGCATCGAGTATTTCCGCCATTTACTGGGGCAGCGCTTTCCTTTGGCGCGTCTGACCGCCAATAACGGCCTGTTCGAAAATATGCTGGGCAATGAACAGGACGTGCTGATTTTCCAAATCCCGGGGCAAAAGCCGCTCATCAATGTGAATCCGGCCAGGGTGGCCCTGCCGCCGATCGCGCCGACGCCGCCCGAACAGGCGCAGACGCTGGCCGCCGTGCGCGGCGGGGAAACGGCGCAGGGGGTGCCGCTGCGCGCGGCGTCGGCGATGGTGCGCCTGGAAGACGGCAGTTTGCTGCAGATCTCCGCCGCGCACGTGATGGTCAACGAGCAGAAGATGCTGGCGCGTTACCTGTGGCGCATTGTCGCGGCGGTCATTGTGGCTTTCCTGCTGATTGCGCTGCTGGGCTATGGGGTCATGCGCCGGGGATTGAAGCCGCTATGGCGCATGGCGGCGCAGGCGTCGCAGATCGCGCCCAATACATTGTCGACGCGCCTCAGCGAACAGGGGGCACCGAAGGAATTGCAGCAGCTGACCCGTTCGTTCAATGCGATGCTCGATCGGTTGAATGAAGGTTATCAGCGGCTGACGCAGTTTTCCGCCGATCTGGCCCATGAGATCCGCACCCCGGTGGGCGCGTTGATGGGCCAGTGTCAGGTGGCGCTGTATCAATCCCGCAGCGTGGAAGAGTACGAAACCCTGCTGTCGAACAATATGGATGAGCTGGAGCGCATTTCGCGCATGGTGGAAAACATCCTGTTTCTGGCGCGCGCCGGTGAGGCGCAGTCCGCGCTGAACTACAGTCGTCTGGATGTGGCGGCCGAGCTGCGGCGGGTGGCGGATTACTTCGAAGGGCTGGCGGAAGAACGCGGCATCGCGCTGAGCTGCGAGGGGGAAGGCGAGCTGAAGGCGGACGCGATGTTGTTCCAGCGGGCGCTGAGCAACCTGGTGGCCAACGCGGTGCGTTATGCCGACGAAAACAGCCTGATCGTCCTGCGGGCTGAACGGCGCGCCGATGCCTGGTGGGTGCAGGTCATCAATCAGGGGCCGCCGATCGCGCCGGCACAGCTGGAAAAACTGTTCGATCGTTTCTACCGCGCCGATCCCGCGCGCAGCGCCGGCAGCCACGCCAGCGGCCTCGGGCTGTCTATCGTACGCGCCATCATGACGCTGCACGGCGGTGAGGTGCGCGCCGAATGTACCGGGCGCGCGTCTGCCGCCAGCCTCATTTTCAGCCTGCGGTTCCCGCTCGCGCAATAACCGTTGTGCCGGACTCACGCGGCGGAATGGCAAAGCGGAAGCAGGCGCCGCTTTGCGGTTGTTCAATCAGTTGGATGTCGCTGTCG
Source organism: Serratia sp. EC4 (assembly GCF_059652115.1). NCBI lineage: Bacteria > Pseudomonadati > Pseudomonadota > Gammaproteobacteria > Enterobacterales > Yersiniaceae > Serratia > Serratia sp. EC4. Next base: position 600,579 of record NZ_JBNIDE010000002.1, read on the forward strand.
TGCAGTTGCAGAATGCGCCGCACGATCATTAACCCCAGCCCGCCGGCGGGGCGTCGGGCGCCGCTCAGGATCGACGGCCGCACGAACAGATCGGCGCGCAGCGTCTGCGGAATGCCGGGGCCGCTGTCGCTGACCTGCACCATCACCCGACCTTCCTGCCGCCACAGCCGCACGCCAATGTCGCCGCCGGGCGGCGTATGGCGAATGGCGTTGTCCAGCAGGTTGGTCAGCACCCGCTCAATCATGCTGAGATCGGCGAACACCGGCGGAATGCCGGGAGCGATGTCGGCGTGCAGCCGCTGATTGCGCGCCTCCGCCGCCAGCTCGAACTTCTGGAACACGTCTTGCAGCAGTTCGCTGAGGGAGAAGGGTTCTTTCTGCGGTTTCACCACGCCGTACTCCAGCCGCGCCAGCTCGAACAGCTCCTGCGCCAGCTTGCCCACCTTGCGGCTCTGCGCCAGCGCGATCTCCAGATAGCGGCGCCGTTCGGTATCGCTCAGGGTGGCGGCCTTGACCGACAGCGTTTCCAGATAGCCGTGCAGCGAGGTGAGCGGGGTGCGCAGATCGTGCGAGACGTTGGCGATGAATTCGCGCCGCAGCCGATCCTGCTGCGCCAGCGTTTGCCACTGTTCGGCGAGACGCTGCGCCATGCGGTGAAAGGCCTGTTGCAACTGACTGACCTCGTCGCGCCCGGCCGGCGACGCCGGCAGCGCCGCGTAGGCCTGCACCGCCTCGATGCCGCCGCTGTCCAGCGCATTGACCTGGCGGGTCAGGCGCCGGATGGGGCGAGTGACCCAGTAAAACGCGAAACCGCCGGCCAGCAGGCTGAACAGCACCATTACCCCGGAGGTCCACAGCGCCATCCTGACCGCCGAGTTGAACTGGGCGTTGCTGGCCAGCGCCGTGTACTCTTCGCCGAGCAAGACCACGTACAGATAGCCTTCGACCCGGCCGTCGACCTTCAGCGGCGCGACGCTAAACACCTTGCGCCCGTCCGCGCTGCGCGGATCGTCGCCATACACCGGCATCTGCGCGCCATCGAGCAGCGCCTGCAGCGGCGCCAGCGCGACCCGCTGCCGTTTCAGATGCCCGGCCGGCGCGGCGTTGCCGATAATCGCGCCCTGTTTGTCGAGCAGATAAACCTCCACGCTGGGGTTCACCGCCATCAGCTGGTCGAATAGGGTATGCACCGCCTGCGGATCCGGCCCGTTCACTCCCAGCAGCGGATTGCTGTCGGCGATATGCTGCGCCAGGTTGCCGGACAGGCGCTGGATCACCGCCTGGCTGTACTGGGTGCTGCTGCGCACCTGCATCCAGCCGGAAAAGGCGCAGCCGATGACGATCAGCAGCGCGAAGATCAGCGTGAGGCGCTGCGCTAACGTAAGGTTTTTCATGGCTCACTCTTGCGGCGCGGCCGCGAATTTATAGCCCATGCCCCACACCGTGAGGATGCGCTCGGGTTCCGCCGGATTGCGCTCAATCTTGATGCGCAGCCGGTTGATATGGGTGTTGACGGTGTGCTCATACCCTTCGTGCTGATAGCCCCAGACCTGATTCAACAGGCTGAGGCGCGAGAACACCTGGCCCGGGTGGCGGGCGAAAAAGTACAGCAGGTCGAATTCGCGCGGCGTCAGCTCGATCGGCTGTTGGTGCAGGCGCACCTCGCGGGCGATAGGATCGATGGTCAGATCGTTGAAGCTTAGCGCGCCGGCGTCCATGCGCAGGTTGCGGCTCATCGCCTCCTGACGGCGAAACAGCGCCTTGACCCGCGCCACCAGCTCCAGCATGGAAAAGGGTTTGGCCAGATAGTCGTCGGCGCCCAGCTCCAGCCCCAGCACACGGTGCACCTCGCTGGAGCGCGCGCTGGTGATGATGATCGGCGTGTAGCGCGTCATGGTGCGCGCCCGGCGGCAAATCTCCAATCCGTCCACGCCCGGCAGCATCAGATCGAGGATCAAGGCGTCCCAGCCGCCCTGTTCCAGCATCGCCATGCCCTGATTGCCGTCGGCGGCGTGGCTGATGGCGTAACCCTCGTCACGCAGATGCAGCTGCAGCAGCTCGGCGATGTCGCCGTCGTCTTCGACGATCAAAATTCGTTTTGGCTTGTCCATTCTCATTACCGCTGATTGCCCGATTCTCTCTGAAGTCTACACAACCGCCACCGGCGGAGTTATCACATTTTATTTAACTCTGCGTGAGGTCTTGGGGAACAAATCCGGGGAATACTCGGTTCATCGCATCGTTAGCTGGCAGGAATCGTTATGAGCCTCACTCTCACCCCGGAACAACGACAGACCGTACATCCGCTGTGGCTGCGGTTAACGCATTGGCTGAATGCGCTGGCGATGCTGATCATGGTGACCAGCGGCTGGCGCATCTACAACGCCTCGCCGCTGTTCAACTTCAGCTTTTTCAACGAGCTGACGCTCGGCGGCTGGCTGGGCGGCGCGCTGCAGTGGCACTTCGCCGGCATGTGGCTGTTTGGCGTCAACGGGCTGTGCTACCTGCTGCTTAATCTGACCAGCGGGCGTTTCAAACGCAAATATTGGCCGCTCAGCCCGAAGCAGTTTCTCGCCGATGTCGGCGCGGCGTTGCGCGGCCGGTTGCAGCACGCCGATCTGCGCCACTACAACATGGTGCAGCGCGTGGCCTACCTGTCGGTGATGCTCCTTGGCGTGCTGAGCGCGCTGTCCGGACTGGTGCTGTGGAAATCGGTGCAGTTTCCACTGCTGCGCACGCTGCTCGGCGGCTATGAAGCGGCGCGCTATATCCACTTTTTCGCCATGTCGGCGCTGGTGGCCTTCGTCGCGATTCACCTGGTGATGGTGGCGCTGGTGCCGCGGACGCTGCTGGCCATGCTGCGCGGACGTTAAGGAGTTCACGATGAAAAAGGATAAACAGATCATGACGATCGTTGAAGGGCAGGCGATCGTCAAAGAAGCGCAGCGCTTGTTGACCGCGTCATCCCGCCGCCGCTTTCTGCGCAACGGCCTGACGTTGGGCGGTATCGCCATGCTTACCGGCTGCGATCTCAGCGGCAACGCCAACGTCGAGCAGGCGCTGAGCCGTATTTCGCGCCTCAACGATCGGGTGCAGGGCTGGCTGTTCAACGGCGATCGTTTGGCGCCGGTCTACCCGGAGTCGATGATCACCCGGCCATTCCCATTCAACGCCTTTTACGCCGAGGAGGACGCGCCCGACATCAACGGCGACGACTATCGGCTGGAGGTGGCGGGGTTGGTGCAGGACAAGCGCGCCTGGAGCCTGCCGCAGCTGCATCGGATGGCGCAGGTCAGCCAGGTGACGCGTCATATTTGCGTCGAGGGTTGGAGCGCTATCGGCAAGTGGGGCGGCGTGCCGTTCGCCACCTTTCTCAAGGCGATCGGCGCGGATCTGAGCGCCCGCTACGTCAGCTTCAAATGCGCCGACGACTACTACACCAGTATCGACATGGCCACCGCGCTGCATCCGCAGACGATTATCGCGCTGACCTACGACGGCCAGATCTTGCCGCGCAAGTACGGCTACCCGATGAAGCTGCGCATGCCGACCAAGCTGGGCTACAAGAATCCGAAGCACATTCAGGTGATCGAGGTCACCAACCGCTTCCCGGGCGGTTACTGGGAAGACCAGGGTTACAACTGGTTTGGCGGCAGCTGAGGCGGCCGCCGGCCATTCTCCGGCACTCCGGTGCCTTTGACATGACGGAAGGAAATACCATGAAAAAGTTATTCGCAATGATGATGTGCAGCGCGCTGATGCTGGGCGTGGCCGGCGCCAACGCCGCGGACGGCATGAGCAAAGACGCGATGAAAAAGGACGGCATGAGCCAGATGTCGCACGACGGCATGGCGAAAGATGGGATGAAGAAAGCGTGCATGGGCAAGGACTGCATGAAGAAAGACAAGATGGGGAAAGACGCCATGAAAAAGGATGGCATGGCGAAAGACGGTATGGCCAAAGACGGCATGAAGAAAGACGAAATGAAAAAGGACGCGATGGGGCAGTAAGCCGCCGTACCCCGCGGTCGCAAGCGGCAAACCGCGGCGGCCGCGGGCAACATAAGGAGAGAGGATGATGCTGGCGACATGGCTGCGGCGCTTTCGGCGCTCGAACGGGGACGTTATCTTTATGCGCGCGGCGCTGGTGGTGATCTTCGCCGCCTTCGGCTACGCCAAGTGGTTTGATTACGAAGCGCAGGGACTGGTGCCACTGATCGGCAACAGCCCGCTGCTGAGCTGGATGCACCAGGCGTTCGGCATCCGCGGCGCCAGCTTTGCGCTGGGCGTCGCCGAGTGGAGCTTCGGTTTGCTGTTGCTGGCGGGATTCTGGTCGCGGCGGCTGGGGTTGCTGGGGGCGATCGGATCGACGGTGACCTACCTGACCACGCTGACGCTGATCTTTTCCACGCCGGGCGCCTGGGAGCCCTCCGCCGGCGGTTTTCCCGCCATGGCCGGCGCCACCAGCTTTTTAATCAAGGATCTGGTGTTGCTGGCCGGTTCCCTGGTGCTGTTGAAAGCCGATTTGCCGGCCGAGCAGGCATAAAAAAGGGCGTAGCCTGGCTACGCCCTCTCGTTATTGATTGGCCGTCACATATCCGGGAAGGTCAGGGTGCCCCCCGGCGCTTCGCGATGAATGTGCAGGAAGTTCAGGTGCTTCTCATACTGGTCGAGGATATCGCCAATCACCTGTTCCTTGCTGTAGTCCATCAGGTCGTTGCCCTGGGTGCCTTCCATCAGGAAGGTTTCCAGCCGGTAGTAGTGCGACTTGCCGGAGCGGGCACGGTAGGTGAAGCCAGGCACCGAGTAGCGCATCGGCCAGATCTGATAGATAAAGTTCTGTTCCTCGCCCAGGTGCACCAGCAGCTCCAGGTGGTTCAGGCGTTCGTCTTCGGTCGGTGGCACTTCGCTGAACTCCACTTTCGCGCCGCGCAACTCCAGCTCGCGCGCCACGTCCTGCATCGCCGGACGGCAAACCTTATCCAACATTTTCTGCGTGTACTGCGTGCCCGGGTAGTTCATCACCCGCGACAGACGCTGTTTCCAGTTGAGCACGTCGTGGCTGGAGACCGGCACCGGCGCCAGGGTGCTGAGCGCGCTGGCCTTGCGGTAGTCTTCCACCCGCAGCGATTTATACAGCCCGGCCATCACGAAGAAGATCACGAAGCTGAACGGCAGGCCCATGATCACCGTGGTTTTCTGCAGCGCCGGCACGCCGTCGGTCATCAGCATGCCGATGGTCAGCAGGCCGATGGCCACCGACCAGAAAATCCGCAGCCAGTTCGGCGCATCATTATTGATGTCGGCCAGGCGCGAGGTGAAGTTGCCCAACACCAGCGAGCCGGAGTCCGCCGAGGTGACGTAGAACAGCAGGCCGGTGATGGTGGCCACCGAGGCGCTGAAGGTGAAGCCGGGGTATTGCGCCAGCAGGCTGTAGAAGCCGCGCTCCGGGAACTGCATCACTTCCTGAGCAAACTCGGCGTTGCCGTGGATGATCTGGTACAGCGCGCTGTTGCCGAAGATAGACAGCCACAGCAGGGTAAACACGAACGGTATGATCAGCGTGCCGACCACGAACTGACGAATGGTGCGCCCGCGCGAGATGCGCGCCAGGAACAGGCCGACGAACGGCGACCACGCCACCCACCAGGCCCAGAAGAACAGCGTCCAGTTGTTCATCCATTCCACCGGCCGATCGAAGGCGAAGCTGTTGAGCGTCATGCCCATAAAGCGGTTGACGTAATCGCCGACGTTAAGCACCAGCGCGTTGAGCAGGAACTCGGTGTCGCCGAAGAACAACACGAACAGGATCAGACCCAGCGCCAGCAGCACGTTCAGCTCGGACAGGATGCGGATGCCCTTGTTGACGCCGGAAGTCACCGAGATGGTGGCCATGATCACCGACAGCAGGATCAGCGAGCCCTGCACCGTCAGGTTTTCCGGGATCTCGAACAGCACCTTGAGGCCGTAGTTGAGCTGCACCACGCCAATGCCCAGCGTGGTGGCGATCCCGAAGATGGTGCCGAGCACCGCGGCGATGTCCACGCTGTGGCCGATCGGGCCGTTGATGCGCTTACCGAAGATCGGGTACAGCGCCGAGCGGATGGTCAGCGGCAGATTGTAGCGATAGCTGAAGTAGCCGAGGGCGATGCCCATCAGCGCATACATCGACCAGCCGGTCAGGCCGTAGTGGAACAGCGTCCAGACCATCGCCTGGCGCGCGGCCTCCAGCGTTTGCGCGTCGCCTTCCGGCGGCATCATGTACTGGGTCACCGGCTCGGCGACCGAGAAGAACATCAGGTCGATGCCGATGCCGGCGGCGAACAGCATCGCCGCCCAACTCATCAGGCTGAACTCCGGTTTGGACTGTTCCGGCCCGAGCTTGATGGAACCGAAGCGCGAGGCGGCGATAAACACCACGAACACGATGTACAGCGTCGCCGCCAGCAGGTAGTACCAACCGAAGGTGGTCGACACCCAATTCAGCGTGCGGGTGATCCACTGCCCGGAGAAGTCGGTGAAAAAGATGGTCATCAGCGAGAAGGCCAGGATCAGCCCCGCCGAGGTGAAGAAAACCACAGGGTTGAGGCGGTCCTGCTGCGGTTTGGAGGAGGTTTCGCGTGTTGTCATCGTCATCCTCTGAACTGAGTAAAATCGTGCCGCTCCGCATTTCGGGGCGCGTTGGCGCCGCCGGAAAACGGGCGAATGAAGGCGGCGGCCATCCCCATGGGAATGGCCTGAGTAACGCCGCTTTCGCCTGTTGCTGAAGCACCGGAGCGCTTCGCGGCGGGAACCGCTTACAGCCACTGATTTTGGTCAGATTCGTTAATTACCTCACAAAAATCAGCCAGTTCCACAACCAGATAGTACAAATTTTTAACCAGGCGGCAATAAAATATATGCAATTTTTATTGAACGTTCAATCAAAAAAAAGTTTAATAGTCCTCATGATGACCTGAATCACGGGCGAAACGGCAGTGAAATTTGCCCGCTGAGATAAGGCCGAAGTCGGTTTTGTGAGAGTCGAAATATGCCAAAGGTAGGAATGCAGCCAATCAGAAGGCAGCAGTTGATTGATGCCACGCTCGCCGCGGTAAACGAAGTGGGAATGCATGACGCCACCATCGCGCAGATCGCGCGGCGGGCCGGCGTTTCCAACGGCATCATCAGCCATTATTTCAAGGACAAGAACGGCCTGCTGGAAGCCACGATGCGCTATCTGATCAGCCATCTGGGCGAGGCGGTGAAGTTGCGCTTGCAGGCGCTCACCGATAACAGCCCGGCGGCGCGGCTGCAGGCGATCGTCGCCGGCAACTTCGACGACAGCCAGATCAACAGCGCGGCGATGAAGACCTGGCTGGCCTTTTGGGCCAGCAGCCTGCACCAGCCGCAGCTCAACCGGCTGCAACAGGTGAACGGCCGCCGGCTTTATTCCAACCTGTGCGCCGAATTTCGCCGCGTCATGCCGCAGCCGCAGGCGCGGTTGGCGGCCAAGGGGCTGGCGGCGCTGATCGATGGGCTGTGGCTGCGCAGCGCGCTGCGCGGTTCGGCGTTCAATCAGGCGCAGGCGCTGGCGCTCACGACCGAATACATCACGTTCCAACTCCGGGGGCAAACGCCGCCCGGAGGCTAACTCAAGGAGATCCTATGTCCCGTTTTGGCTTGCAGAAGCTCTATATTCATGGCGCCTATGTAGACAGCACCGCTGGAAAAACCTTCAACGCCATTAACCCGGCGAACGGCGAAGTTCTGGCTGAAGTCCAGTCCGCCGGCGCTGAAGACGTCGATCGTGCGGTGGCCAGCGCGGCCAGCGGGCAGAAGGTGTGGGCGGCGATGACGGCGATGGCGCGTTCGCGCATCCTGCGTCGCGCGGTGGATATTCTGCGCGAGCGCAACGATGAGCTGGCGGCGCTGGAAACGCTGGATACCGGTAAAGCGATGTCGGAAACCACCGCGGTGGACATCGTCACCGGCGCCGACGTGCTGGAGTACTACGCCGGCCTGATCCCGGCCATTGAAGGCGAGCAGATCCCGCTGCGCGATACCTCGTTCGTCTACACACGCCGCGAACCGCTGGGCGTGGTGGCTGGCATCGGCGCCTGGAACTACCCGATTCAGATCGCGCTGTGGAAGTCCGCGCCGGCCCTGGCGGCGGGCAATGCGATGATTTTCAAACCGAGTGAAGTCACGTCGCTGACGGCGCTGAAGCTGGCGGAAATCTACACCGAAGCCGGCCTGCCGGACGGCGTGTTCAACGTGGTGACCGGCAGCGGCGCGGAGGTGGGGCAGTACCTGACCGACCATCCGGGCATTGCCAAAGTCTCTTTCACCGGCGGGGTGAAAACCGGCAAGAAGGTGATGGCCAACGCGTCGGGTTCGACGCTGAAGGAAGTCACCATGGAACTGGGCGGCAAGTCGCCGCTGATTATCTTCGACGACGCCGATCTGGATCGCGCCGCCGATATCGCCATGATGGCCAACTTCTACAGTTCCGGCCAGGTGTGCACCAACGGCACCCGCGTCTTCGTGCCGGCGGCGCTGCAGGCGCAGTTTGAGGCGAAAATTCTCGAGCGCGTGAAACGCATTCGCCTCGGCGATCCGACCGATCCGCAAACCAACTTCGGGCCGCTGGTCAGCTTCGCGCACATGGAATCGGTGCTGCGCTTTATCGAGAGCGGCAAAAACAGCGGCGCGCGCCTGCTGTGCGGCGGCGAACGCGTCACCCACGGCGAATTCGGCAAGGGCGCTTATGTGGCGCCGACGGTATTCAGCGACTGCCGCGACGACATGGAAATCGTGCGCGAAGAGATCTTCGGACCGGTGATGAGCATCCTCAGCTACCAGAGCGAAGAGGAAGTGGTGCGCCGCGCCAACGACACTACCTTCGGCCTGGCCGCGGGCGTGGTGACCCACGATCTGGCCCGCGCGCACCGCGTGATCCACCAGCTGGAAGCCGGCATTTGCTGGATCAACACCTGGGGCGAGTCGGCGGCGGAAATGCCGGTCGGCGGCTATAAGCAGTCCGGCGTCGGCCGCGAAAACGGCCTGACCACGCTGGAGCACTACACCCAGATCAAATCGGTGCAGGTCGAGCTGGGCGAATACGCCTCGGTATTTTAACTATCCCCGTCGTCTTTCAAGCTACAGCGTTGTTGGCTGCGAGCGCAGACCCCAGTCACTTACTTGAGTAAGCGCCTGGGGCTCTGCGCCCTTGCCGCCTGGCTGTAACTCGAAATCCATAGGGGATATATCTTTTTTGCATCCAAAACTGCCTCGATATATTCAGCATGCGGAATTCAAGCCATTCGCATCATTCAGGCATATGAATATTTAGGAGATAATGAATGGAATTTGACTACATCATTATCGGTGCCGGTTCCGCCGGCAACGTGTTAGCCACCCGATTGACCGAAGACGCCGACGTCAGCGTCCTGCTGCTGGAAGCCGGCGGCCCGGATTACCGGATGGATTTCCGTACCCAGATGCCGGCCGCGCTGGCGTTTCCGCTGCAGGGCCGCCGCTATAACTGGGCGTATGAAACCGATCCTGAGCCGCACATGAACAACCGCCGGATGGAATGCGGCCGCGGCAAAGGGCTGGGCGGTTCATCCCTGATCAACGGCATGTGTTACATTCGCGGCAACGCGATGGATTTCGACAACTGGGCCAAGGCGCCGGGTCTGGAAGACTGGACCTATCTGGACTGTCTGCCGTATTTCCGCAAGGCGGAAACGCGCGATATCGGCCCGAACGATTACCACGGCGGCGATGGCCCGGTAAGCGTCACCACGCCGAAGGCCGGTAACAACGAACTGTTCCACGCCATGGTGGAAGCCGGCGTACAGGCGGGCTATCCGCGCACCGACGATCTGAACGGTTACCAGCAGGAAGGATTCGGCCCGATGGACCGCACCGTGACGCCGAAAGGGCGCCGCGCCAGCACCGCCCGCGGTTATCTGGATCAGGCGCGTTCACGGCCAAACCTGAAGATCGTCACCCATGCGCTGACCGACCATATCGTGTTCGAGGGCAAGCGCGCAGTGGGCGTCAACTATCTGCAGGGCGACAGCAATCAGCTGACCCATGCCAAAGCGCGCCGCGAAGTGCTGCTGTGCGCCGGCGCCATCGCCTCGCCGCAAATTCTGCAGCGTTCGGGCGTCGGCCCGGCGGCGCTGCTGAAAAGTCTGGACATCAACGTGGTGCACGATCTCCCGGGGGTGGGGGAAAACCTGCAGGATCACCTGGAGATGTACCTGCAGTACGCCTGCAAGAAACCGGTGTCGCTGTACCCGGCGTTGCAATGGTTTAACCAGCCAAAGATCGGCGCGGAGTGGCTGTTCAACGGCACCGGCATCGGCGCCAGCAACCAGTTCGAGGCCGGCGGTTTCATCCGCAGCCGCGCAGAGTTCGCCTGGCCGAACATTCAGTATCACTTCCTGCCGGTGGCGATTAACTACAACGGCAGCAACGCGGTGAAAGAGCACGGCTTCCAGGCGCACGTCGGTTCGATGCGTTCGCCGAGCCGCGGCCGGGTGCAGGTGAAATCGAAAGATCCGCGCCAGCATCCGAGCATTCTGTTCAACTACATGGCGACCGAACAGGATTGGCAGGAGTTCCGCGACGCTATCCGCATCACGCGCGAAATCATGGCGCAGCCGGCCTTGGACGAATACCGCGGCCGCGAGATTAGCCCAGGGCCGGAGGTGCAGACCGACGAGCAGTTGGACGCCTTCGTGCGCGAGCACGCCGAAACCGCCTTCCACCCCTCCTGCTCGTGCAAGATGGGCGAAGACGAAATGGCGGTGGTCGACGGCCAGGGCCGGGTGCACGGCATGGAAGGATTGCGGGTGGTGGATGCGTCAATCATGCCGCTGATAATCACCGGCAACCTGAACGCCACCACCATCATGATCGCCGAGAAGATCGCCGATCGCATTCGCCAGCGCACGCCGCTGCCGCGCAGCACCGCCGACTACTACGTCGCCGGCGATGCGCCGGTGCGCAAGCAGTAACCGACACGCCCTCTCGCCGTTGAGGGGGAGGGCCGCCGTAGCAAGCAACCCCTCTCCATATGCTCTTCCCCAAGGCGAGGGGGCAACTCTCTTTTATCCCTTATCCCATCATGCCGCCGGCAGCGAGATCGCCTGATCGAAACTGGTGGGCGTCGCCATGCGCCACATGCGGGCGTAGAACTCGCTTTTGATCTCCGGCTGCAGCAGCGCGCCGGGCTCCAGGTAGTAATAGATATCGGCGTATACCTTGATCTCGGTCGGCGTGATGCGGCGCAGCATATGGTGCGAGGTCAGCTGCTCCGGGCGGCTGACGCCGGCCGCCGCCAGCATGTCCGCCAGCGCTTTCACCGTATTTTGATGGAAGTGATAGACGCGCTCCGCCTTGTTCGGCACCACCAACGCCTTCTGACGTAGCGGATCTTGCGTCGCGACGCCGGTCGGGCAGTGGTTGGTGTGGCAGCTTTGCGACTGGATGCAGCCGACGGCGAACATAAAGCCGCGCGCCGAGTTCACCCAGTCGGCGCCGAGCACCAGTACGCTGGCGATGTCAAAAGCGCTGATGATCTTGCCGCTGGCGCCAATCTTGATTTGGTCGCGCAGGCCGCAGCCCACCAGCGTGTTATGCACGAACAGCAGCCCTTCGCGCAGCGGCATGCCCATATAGTTGGAGAGTTCGAGCGGCGCGGCGCCGGTGCCGCCTTCCTTGCCGTCCACCACGATAAAGTCCGGCAGAATGCGGGTGTGCAGCATCGCCTTGACGATGGCGACGAACTCCCACGGGTGGCCGATGCACAGCTTGAAACCGACCGGCTTGCCGCCTGACAGCTCGCGCAGCTGCTGGATGAAATGCATCATTTCCAGCGGGGTGGTGAAGGCGCTGTGCGAAGCCGGCGAGATGCAATCCACGCCTTCCGGCACGCCGCGGGTGGCGGCGATTTCCGCATCCACCTTCTTCGCCGGCAGAATGCCGCCGTGGCCGGGTTTAGCGCCCTGGCTGAGCTTGATTTCAATCATTTTCACCTGCGGGCTTTGCGCCTGTTCGGCAAAGCGGCGCGGATCGAAATGGCCGTCGGCGGTGCGGCAGCCGAAATAGCCGCTGCCCAGCTCCCACACCAGATCGCCGTTGTTTTCGCGGTGATAGCGGCTGATGCTGCCCTCACCGGTGTCGTGGTAGAAGTTGCCCTTGGCCGCGCCGAGGTTGAGCGCGCGGATGGCGTTGGCGGAGAGCGCGCCGAAGCTCATGGCCGAAATGTTGAAGATCGACGCGGAGTAGGGCTGGCGGCAATCGGCGCCGCCGATGGTGATGCGGAAACTGGTTGGGTCGGCGGCTTCGACCGGCCGCATGGAGTGGCCGATGCACTCATAGCCGGTTTGGTAGACGTCCAGCAGGGTGCCGAACGGTTTGTCACCCATCTCATTTTTCGCACGGCGATACACCAGCGTGCGCTGGGTGCGCGAAAACGGGATCTCTTCATTATCCTGCTCGAGGAAATACTGGCGCAGTTCCGGGCGGATGAACTCGAAGAAGAAGCGCAGGCGGCCGATGATCGGGTAGTTGCGGCAGATGGCGTGGCGCTGCTGCGTGAGATCGTAGATACCCAGCACCATCAGGCAACCGCAGGCCAGGGCCGGCAGCCAGAACCACGGATGGTTGTGCATCATGATCAAGAAAACCAGGGTGAGCAAGATGCTCAGCACAAAGCAGGTATAGCGGCTGAATAAGGACGACTTCATAACATCTCCTGATGTTTATTTTAATCCACACGACATGACTCACGGATAATCCGTGTGCAAATCGTAACCAACAGGAGAGGATGTTGTGTGTCTGTTGCTGCTTTGTCGCCGGTTGTTACATTAATTTAACCTGGCGGAAGGGGGTTGCCGCGCGGCGTGCCGCGCAACAAGCCAAGATGTTTATTTTCCGGCGACGAAGATGGTGCTCATGCTGCGCAGCCGCAGCTTTTTCATCGCGCTGTATTTTTGCGAGAAGATGGTTTTCGGGTGCGTGCCGCGCTTTTCCGCAATGTGCAGCAGGCTGTCGCCACGCAGCAGGTTGAAGATCACGTCGCTTTCCGCCGGGCTGAGCTCGCGGGTTTTCTGCACCCGGATGCCGCCCGGTTCCTTGCTTTCCAGCAGCCGCTGGATTTTTTCCTGCAGCGAATAAAGCGGAATGCGGGTGGAGACCAACTCAACGGAAATCCCCAGGATCGACAGCAGTTTCACTACCCGCTCGTCGTCATAGAACACCAGCAGGCGCGTCTTGCTGTTGTATTGCTGGTGCAGGGACACCAGGCTTTCTATCACGTTGACGCTCTGTTCCAGGTTTTGCGAGGTGAAAATCAGCGCGATATCGTGCTTGGTGATCTTCTCCGCTTTGGCGCCGCCATGCATGAAATCGGAAAACAGGCGGATATCGTACGCGCCGTAGTGTTTCTTCAGCAGCACCGACAGGCCAACATAGCTGTACTTACACTCACTAATCACAAGAACGTTGTTTTTAGACATAGGGCAAACACCAATACCGAGTTAAAAGTATTCAGCTGTAAGAAGCGAGTTCAAATCCTTGATGCTGGATTCCTTCCACAGCTTTCCCTGCAGTGCGTAATATGGCATTTCATCCAGCCATTTCTTGTGTTCGGGAGTTTCAACTCCTTCGATAATTACCTTGTAATGATTAAGGTAAAAGAAGCGCAGTAACGCGCGCATCAAGCCCTCGCCGCCGGACTTTTTCATAAAGTCCCAAAGCAAAAAACGGTCGAGCTTAACGAAGCGGAACTGGCTGTTGTACAACGCGGAAAAACCCGCATAGCCAGAACCAAAATCATCGAGCCAAAATGAATAACTATTCAATGACGGATCGCCGTGCACGCGATCTTTCACCAGCCGGGTTGAATTCTCGCTGATCTCAAAATGAATACAGCGCAGGGCATTAATTCTTTCGGCAAAGTGAGTATTCGCCAGCGATTGCAGGGAATAATCGTCAACATTCAAAGTGGCTATCACTTGGTTTTCATGAAACCAGTGTTTGTATTTATCGATCAGATTGATCTGATCCATCAAAATCTCAATCCGGGTTGCGCTGTCGGCGTGACGAAAGAACTGTTCAGGAGAAAAATGGGCGTATTCGCTATTAAACGTAAAGCGAGACAGACATTCAACGGCCAGCAATTGTCCCGATTTCGCGAACATTGGCTGAAAAACATAATTAATGCCGTTATTTTTCTCTCTGAAAGAACCGCTCATTTCCCAATCCTTGGATTGATATTTAACTTGTTGATTTTAAATGGTTAAAAAGAAAGTTACTCCAGGTTTATTGGTAAATTTCTTATTTAAAGCGTCAGGATGGCCGAAACGTGTCGACAGACCATTAAACGCGTAATTCGTGCCAAAGTCCAAACGTCGCAATATGTTACTAAGTGTAAATATTCGGGATAATATTCTGATTTTCAGGCCTTAATGCAAAATCTTGAACTCTGCAGCTTTCCCAAACACAGATTATTCCTATTCATATGAATCGTCAACATCGATCGATAGGTATCCGCCGATAGTTTATTCCTATCAAGAGGGGGCTTATGAATGTTTTAAACGATTTAACATTAAGAATATGCTTAGTCTATATTTCGTCCGGCAATGAGTTCATCGAGGCAACGCTCCTTTTCAGCAAGGGAGTGCTATCGCTGAGTGTATGCTCAGTGGCGGCAATATATATATAAGCCCGCCACTGAATCGATTATTTTATTGTTCTATGGAGCTGGAAATGAAAAAAGTATTATTGCCTTTGGCTGCCCTGGTATTGTCTGCAACTGCTTCCAACGCAATGGCAGCAAACGGCAACGTTAAATTCACCGGTGAAATTGTACAGTCCACCTGTAAAGTTGTTGATAAAGACCAGAATAAAGAAGTTTACCTGGGTAAATATCCTACCACCGCTTTCCCAACTGCCGGTTCTACCAGCGGTGCTAAAGCTTTCGATATCAGCCTGGAGAAATGTGAAGCGGGTAACTACACCCTGCGTTTCGACGGTAACACCCCAGCCGGCCACCCAGAGCTGTTGGCTGTAACTGGCGGCGCGACTGGCGTTGGCGTTGAAATTCTGGATAACAACGGTTCTACTCTGCCAATCTCTCAGGAAGTGGCTACCCCAGCTACCGTAACCGTTGCTGCTGATGGCGATAACCCAGGCGCTGCGACTTTCAACCTGCGCGCTCGTTACAAATCCTTCCAGGATCTGGTAACTGCCGGTCAGGCAAACTCTAACGCTACCTTCACCATCGAATACAAATAATTCGCTGGCAGGATAGATAGAGTTATTGGCCAAGGATGGCTAAATTTTGAGAGTTGAGACATTCCGATGAAAAAAATTCTGACTGGTATTTTATTCGCATTCTCTGTTAATGCCTTTGCCGGCATTCAGGTTGATGCGACGCGTGTCATCTATAACAGTGCAAGTAAATCCGCATCGCTCTCAATCAGCAATGACAGCGACGATACCTACATGGTGCAAACCTGGCTGGATACTGGCGATGCAAGCCAGATGCCTAAGAATTTGCCGATCGTGGTGACGCCACCCATTTTGAAGCTGGCTGCCAAGAAAGACGCCATTTTGCGTTTTATCTATTCCGGCAGCGGTTTGCCGCAGGACAGAGAATCTCTGCTCTGGGTCAACGTACAGGAAATTCCGCCAACGCCTAAGCAAGATAACGTGCTGCAGGTGGCGATCCGTACCCGTATCAAACTGTTCTATCGCCCGGATTCGTTGAAAACCAACCTGCAACAGCAGGCGGAAGCGCTGAAGTGGAAGCGCCAGGGCGGCAATTTAGTCGTGACTAACGATGGCCCGCTGTTCGTCACGCTGGGCGTGCTGAACCTGAAGAGCGGCGGCAAGAGCTGGAAAGTGAACGCCGACATGGTCAAGCCACACGACAGCCTGCGCATCTCCCTGCCTCAGGGGGCGCAATCAGCCAACACTATGTCGTTTACCTATATCAACGACTATGGCGGTCACACCGAGATTAAAAACGTCGCACTGAATTGATTTGAAGCACTTCAAGGAATGAAAGAAATGGCACACAAAAGAATAACAACCCTCGCGCCAAAACGTTTGGTGAAGCTGATTAATGGTGTAATTTATTTTTCTGCTGTGCCTTTTTCATTCTCACAGATGGCCATGGCGGAGGAGCAGTTCAACACCTCCTTCATCCATGGCGATGACAATATCGCCCAGGTGGCGTCGTTGGCCAGCGGGGATGATATTCTGCCGGGTAAATATCCGTTTGATATCTATCTCAACGGGCAGCGTATCGATCACCGCGAAATCGAGTTCAAGAAAGAATCCAAAGACTCTCCGGTAGCGCCGTGCCTGACGGCGGTGGACTACCAGGATTACGGCGTAAAGCTGCCCGGCGATCTGACCACCGCCGGTGCCGCGCAATGCTACGCATTGCCACAACAGATCTCCGGCGCCAAGCTGAGCTATGACGCCGCCGTACAGCGTATGGATCTGGAAGTGCCGCAGGTGTTTCTGATCCCGCGCCCGCAAGGCGCCATTTCGCCGAAAGTTTACGATCGCGGCATCAATGCCGGCTTTGTTAACTATAACTTTAGCGGCACTCATAACCGCTACGGCAACAACCAGAACGACAAGACTTCCGACTATTACTTCCTGAGCCTTAACAATGGCCTCAATATTGGCGATTGGCGCCTGCGCAACAACTCGACGTTGAACCAACAGTCGGGCGCCGGTACGCATTGGAAGAACATTTCCAGCTGGGCGGAAACGGACATCGTTTCTCTGCGCAGCCGTCTGGTGATCGGCCAGACCAACACTAATAACAATGTTTTCGACAGCATTCAGTTCCGCGGTGTGCAGATGTCCAGCGCCGACGACATGCTGCCGGAAAGCCAGCGCGGCTATGCGCCGGTGGTGCGCGGTGTGGCGACGACCAACGCGCGCGTTGAAGTGCGTCAGAACGGCTATACCATTTACAGCACCAACGTGCCGCCAGGGCCGTTTGCGCTGACGGACATTTTCCCAAGCACCCTGAGCGGTAACCTGGACGTGACGGTTATCGAAGCCAACGGTTCGAGAACCTCTTTCGTCGTGCCGTTCTCCTCGGTGCCGAACATGCTGCGCGAAGGGATTTGGAACTATCAGCTGACCGCCGGTAAATACCACGACGGCACCAGCCGCTATCAGCCCAAGTTTGTCCAAGGCACCTTGTCGCACGGTATGGCGTATGACATCACGCCTTACGGTGGCGTGCTGGTGGCGGAAAACTACCGTTCAGCGGTCGTGGGCCTCGGTAAAAACCTGGGGAACTGGGGGGCTGTCTCTTTTGATATGTCCTATTCCGACACCAACCTGGTGAACGGCGATGACAAGCAGGGGGAGAGTTTCCGTTTCCTGTATTCCAAGTCGCTCAACGATTGGGGGACGGAATTCCGCATTGCCGGTTACCGTTACTCGACCTCCGGCTATTATGATTTCTCCGATGCGGTTGCCGAGCGCGAACGCTATGAGAACGGTTATTACCGTAACGATTACTACGATCAAAACGATCGCAACCTGGGCGTGCCGGACTGGGCGGAATCTCGCCGTCGCAGCTATTACACCAGCCGTTTCAACAACAAACGCCAGCGCGTTGAGCTGTCTGTCAACCAGCGCATCGCCGGTAATTCGACGCTGTACGCCAACCTCAGCAACCAGTCTTACTGGGGCGGATCCGGCGAAGACCGCACCGTACAAACCGGTTTCAACAGCAGCTATAAAAATATCAGCTATGGCGTCTTCTATCAGGACAGCCGCAGCAACTACGGCTATAAAGACCGCAGCGTCAACCTGACCGTATCGATTCCGTTCAGCTTCTTCAGCAAGGATTCGTCGGACATGACCGCCAGCTTCAACGCCGGCCACAGCAAGCAGAGCGGCAATACCTACAGCGCCGGCCTGAGCGGCACCGCGCTGGATGACAACCGCTTGAACTATGCGGTGCAAAGCGGTCATGATCGTTATTCGGGCCAAACCAGCTCGGCCAACGTCGGTTATCAGGGCAGCATGGGGACCATCAATGCCGGTTATAGCTACAGCAAAGATTATCAGCAGTCTTCGTTGGGCGTGGCGGGCGGCATCGTCGCACACTCCGGCGGCGTGACGTTGACCCAGCCGCTGCAGAATACGTTTGTGCTGGTGGAAGCCAAAGACGCCAAGGGCGTTCGTATCGAAAACCAACCGGGTGTCGCCATCGACCGCTTCGGTTACGCGGTGATGACCTCTGCGTCGCCATACCGCCATAACCGCGTGGCGCTGCGCACCGAAGATATCGGCAACGGCCTGGATATCCCGATGGCGGCGAGAGACGTGGTGCCGACTTACGGCGCAATCACCCGCGTGAAGTTTGAAACGCACACGGGCCAAAGCCTGTTGGTACACAGCAAGATGGCCGACGGCAGCGTACCGCCGATTGGCGCCAACGTCTTCAGTGCGGACGGCAAGAACAACGGTACTGTCGGTACCAACGGCGATATTTATATTTCAGGGGCTTCCGCAGGGGATCGCCTGCTGGTGAAATGGGGCAACGACGCGGGCGAAAGCTGCTCACTGGTGGTGCCGGAATTGAAAGCGGCGACCGAACAGCTGATGGGTTATCAGGAACTTTCGCTGACCTGCGGAAAACCGTAAAAGGAAAGGATATGTCTTCTTTGTTAAAGCACAAGAATCTCGGGTTGGCGGCTGGGCTGCTGGTCACGCTGGGCGCGTTTTCGCAGAGCAGCTATGCGCTGTCGTGTAAGCAGAACGGCAGCATTCGCCAGGATATCGTGCTGGATAAAGCCATCAAGGTGTCGACCGCCAATACCGCGCCGGGCGCGTTGCTGTGGCGTTCGCAGACCTTTACCTCGACCTTCCAATGTACGGATGACTGGAACAACCCGAAAGGGGAAAATGCTTACCTGTACTGGGATCCGCAGTCCCGGATGAGTCAGATCCATAATTCGATCGAAGTGGGTGTCACTTATCAGGGGATCGATGTCAAACCGACTAAAGGCGCACGTCAGGACGTCGGTCCCGGCACGGAATGCCGCCGTTCGGGCAGCCGTTGTTTGTCTCCGGCCAGATCGCTGACGGTAACCGTGTCTTACGCCATCTATATTAAAGCAACCGGCAAGGCGCCGCCGGCCGGCGGCAAGATCAACGACAACAACTCGTACTCGGTATTCCAGGTTGATGGCGTCGGCGGCTTGAACGGCACGCCGAACAGCAACTTTAACGCCTACATTTCCGGGCTGGGCAACATTCAGTTTATTTCCTGCAACCCGAAAATCACCGTGGTGGCCAACAACGGTTCGACGGTGAACTTCGGCACTATCCCGCGTCAGAATGCGGTGGTGGGCAAAATCGAGAAACAGGTGCCGTTCTCGGTGGCCGCCAATATGTCCGATCCGACGACCGGACAGGACTGCCAGGGGGAGACGCTGCAGGCCAGCTTCAGCAGCACTTATCCGCTGCAGGATAACAGCGTGATCCTGCCGACCAGCGACAGCGGCTTCGGTATTTTGATCTCGCAGGCGGCGACGCCAAATACGCCGATCATGATGAACAGCCCGGTCGATCTGGGCCTGGTCAACGGCACCATCGTTGAAAAGAACTTTATGGCCAGCCTGAAATGGTTGAGCACCAACCCGAAAGTGGGGCCGTTCAGCGCATCGGCGAATATTGACGTCACCTTCAAATAATTCGGTGCCTGGTCAATAAAGAAAGGGTTCAGTTCTCGCGAACTGAACCCTTTTTTGTGCCTTATACCGCGCTGATTAACGCAGCCCCATCCAGCTGGTGCAAACGCCTTCCGGCGGTTTGCCGGCGTACCAACGGGGCAGCGTAGGGGCATCATGGCGCGGTTCGGCCTGCATTTCTATCGGCTGCGCCGGCCATTCTGCGACGTCCCAGCGGGTGGTGCGGCGATACACTGCTGGGGTTTTGCCGAACTGTTTCTTGAAGGCGCGCGAGAACGAAGGCTGAGAGTCGAAATGGTATTGCAGGGCGATATCCAGGATCGGGCGTGGGGTGGAGCGCAGCGCCTGCGCCGCCTGCGACAGGCGCCGCTCGCGGATATAACTGCCGAGCGCGTGGCCGGTGGTGCTGCGGAACATGCGCTGCAGGTGCCATTTGGAGTAGCCCGACTTGGCGGCGACGTTATCCAGCAGCAGCGGCTGATCCAGATGAGTTTCAATCCAGTCTAGTAAATCGTGAATGATATTGACGCGATCCATGGTTTTAGTTCTCCCGCAAAAACGACATTCAGGTCACAGTGACTTAGCTTAATTATCCAAGTATATTCTTTGATAATAGGCGTGAGTGCGCCGTTACGCAAGGGTAAACCGGGGGTAAAAAGGTGGCCAAAAATGCTCTTTGAATGGCAGGGGGATAAAAGAAAGGCCGCATAAAGCGGCCTTTTCAGTAGGAAGTGACGGAAAATCAGTTAGTTTCTGGTTTCACTTCAATGTAGTTCAGACCCAGTACGCTGCTGGTGTAACCGCGGATCTTGTTGGTCATCTCGATATCGCCGTTCAGCTTGTGGCCGTAGGACGGGATGATCTCTTTCAGCTTGCTCTGCCATTCCGGCGTCGCCACTTTGTCTTTGAACACGGTTTCCATCAGGTGCAGCATGATTGGCGCAGCGGTGGAAGCGCCCGGCGAAGCGCCCAGCAGAGCGGCGATGCTGCCGTCTTCAGAGCTGACGACTTCGGTGCCGAACTGCAGCACGCCGCCTTTATCCGCGTCTTTCTTGATGATCTGCACGCGCTGGCCTGCGGTCCACAGCTTCCAGTCTGCCTGCTTGGCGTCTGGGAAGTACTCTTTCAGCGCGGCGAAGCGATCGTCGTCGTTCATCATCAGCTGGCCGACCAGGTATTTCACCAGATCGAAGTTATCCAGACCGACGTGGGTCATCGGCATCAGGTTCGAGGTGCTCAGCGAGTGCATCAGATCGAACAGCGAACCGTTCTTCAGGAACTTGCTGGAGAAGGTGGCGAACGGCCCGAACAGCAGCACGCGCTTGCCGTCCAGCATGCGGGTATCCAGGTGCGGCACGGACATCGGCGGCGAACCTACGCTGGCCAGGCCATACACTTTGGCCAGGTGCTGGTTGGCGATCGCCGGGTTGGTGGTGACCAGGAACTGGCCGCCGACCGGGAAGCCGCCGTAGCCGTCGGCTTCAGGGATGCCGGATTTCTGCAGCAGGGTCAGGGACGCGCCGCCTGCGCCGATGAACACGAACTTGGCGTTAACGGTGGTTTCTTTGCCGTCGCGGTTCAGATCGGCAACGGTCACGCTCCAGGTCTGATCGGCGTTGCGCTTGATGTCGCGCACTTCGTGGCTCAGGTTCAGCTTGAACTTGTCGCTGGCGCTCAGCGCGTCAACCAGCTGGTGGGTGATCACGCCGAAGTTAACGTCGGTACCCAGCGGCATGCGGGTCGCGGCGATTTTCTGCGCCGGATCGCGGCCGTTCATCACCAGTGGCGCCCACTGTTTGATTTGCGCAGGATCTTCGGAGTATTCCATGCCGCGGAACAGGGTGCTGTGCTGCAGCGCCGCGTAGCGTTTACGCAGGAAGTTGACGTTGTCGTCGCCCCACACGAAGCTCATGTGCGGCACGCTGTTAATAAAGGATTTCGGATCTTTCAGGACATTGTTTTTCACCTGATAAGACCAGAACTGACGGGAGATTTCGAAAGACTCGTTGACCTTCACCGCCTTGCTGATGTCGATGGTGCCATCGGCTTTTTCCGGCGTGTAGTTCATTTCGCTGAAGGCGGAGTGGCCGGTACCGGCGTTGTTCCAGCCGTTGGAGCTCTCTTCCGCCACGCCGTTCATGCGCTCATACATGTCGATGGTCCAGGTCGGCTCCAGCTCATGCAGATAGGTACCCAAGGTGGCGCTCATGATGCCGCCGCCGATCAACACCACGTCGACGGTTTTATTCTTCTCTTCAGCCGCCGCCTGCTGCGTAACGCCAAACAGGCTGAGACTGAAAATCAGGACGAGTAATTTTCTCATTGAATTAAATCTCTTGTGTGTAAATTCTACTCATTGCAGGTGAAAGAATTTAGCGGGAGTTACCCTGGAAAATAATGAAGCCGACCGCCCGGCGTGAGCCGATAGGCAGCGATAATGCCTTTTTGTTAATAGGGTATTTAACGAAAAGTGAACTATTGCAGGCCGTCCGGGTGCAAATTGATCGGTTCACGTTACTGGCGGGGTATTATTGTTTGCGAGAATGTTAAAAACTACTTTTGTAACTAAAAAAAATGAATATAAGCAAAAATAGGCCGGTTGCTGTCGCAGTAATAAACAAAGAGGGGGGAGAGGCCGTATAACCGCGTTATTTTAGGGGGTTAATTGTCGCGCAATTAAACGTTATTTCGTTATCACACAATAATTGCGGTTAAATTGCAAATACCTATCGGTAACCAATAATAAATGGCCGCCGTTGCGGGCGGCCATCGTGCGGCAGGCGGTTACTGGATGCCCATCGCATCGCGCATGGTGAAGAACAGATCGGTCTGATCGGTCAATCCCACCACGTTGGCGGCGTGCGGGCCGTAGGCCGCGACGCGCAATTGGGTGCCGGTGTGCCCCTGCGATTCTTCTTCCGAGTTGCCGTAGCTGAGGGTCATCGGCGCGCCGTCTTTGGTGGTCAGCAGCTGGGTCAGGCCCGGCGCTTTGGCGCCGGCGGCGACGATCTGGCTGGAGTGCGCATGGTCGGCGGTGACGATCACCAGCGTGTTGCCGTCGGCGCGGGCGAAGGCCAGCGCTTTTTGCACTGCTTCGTCCAGATCGACGGTTTCACCAATCTGCCCGCACGGGTTGGCGGCGTGATCCTGCTTATCGATCGACGCGCCCTCGACCTGCAGGAAGAAGCCATTCGGGTTATCTTTCAACAGCGCGATCGCTTTTTCGGTCATCGCCGCCAGCGTTGGCGTGGCCGCGGTGCGCGCCGGGTTGTTTTCGCAGGTTACCGCCGGCTTGTCGAGGTTGCCGTGATAGCTGGCTTTCGGCCCCAACCAGCGCACCGGCATGTTGCCGTCGGCGAACAGGCCCAGCAGCGGTTTTTGCTGGTTGGCCAACGTAACGGCCTGCAGCTCATCCGCGTTGCTCACCCACTGGTAACCCTGCGCCGCCGCCTGATCTTTCAGCGATTTTCCTTGCCATTCGCCGCTTTTCGCCAGCTGGTTAAAGGACTTCGCACCGCCGCCCAGCGTGACGTCGGCACGGGTTTTCAGCAGCTGCTCGGTAATGGAGCCGCGGCCGCCGTTTTCCAGTGCGTTAGCGGCGCATTTCTCGCTGGTTTCCTCCGGGCCGTAGCATTTGCGCGAGGTGACGTGCGACACCAGCGCCGCCGGCGTAGCGTCTTGCAACTCGGCGGTGGAGACGTTGCCGGTGGCCTTGCCGGCCGCCTTGGCGATCTCCAGCAGCGTCGGCTGATCTTTACCGTTCACGTCCACGCCGAGCGCGCCGTTATAGGTTTTCACCCCGGTGGTCCAGGCGGTGGCGGAGGCGGCGGAGTCGGTCACGTAATCCGGCTTGCGGGTTTTCTTGTCCAGCGAGTAGTGGGTGTATTGCCCGGTCAGCGGCAGGGCGTCGATGCCCTTGAAGTAACCGCCTGCGCCTTCAGCGTAGTTGCGCGCGGCGGTGATCTCGGAATCCCCCATGCCGTCGCCGATCAGCAGTATCACGTTTTTCGCCGTTTTGTCCGACAGCGACGCCTTCAACGCGGCGGTCTGATCGCCGGCCAGACGACGGGCTCCGCCCTGTTCGGCGAGGTTGCCGCGTGCGGCGCGCTCGGTCAGGCCATCAGCATTGGGCGAGGTTTCCGCCGCGATAGCGGAGGAACAGAGCAGGGCGGACAGCACGGCGCCGGCGAGCAGGGATACAGCAGGTTGCATGGGGTAAGCTCCTTGTCGTAATACAACAATATAAATAACATCAAATTGTTACGTAAGGAGAGTAGAGCAGAGGGATGACAATTTTATGACAGCGAAAGGCGGGATGGCCCGGCGGCCACCCCGTTTGGCGTCTCAGGCCGTGCGCGCCGGAATAGCCAGCCCGCGCTGCACCGCCGGCCGCGCCAGACCGCGCTCCAACCACTGTGCGACACGCGGGAAACTGTCGAACTCCACCAGTTCGCGCGCCTCATAGAAGCCGATCAGGTTGCGCACCCAGCCCAGCAGCGAGATATCGGCGATGGTGTACTCCGCGCCCATGATCCAGTCGCGGCCCTCCAGGCGCGTTTCCAGCACGCCGAGCAGGCGTTTCGATTCGTTTTTGTAGCGCTCCAGCGGCCGCTTGTCTTCATATTCGCGCCCGGCGAATTTATGGAAGAAACCGAGCTGGCCGAACATCGGGCCGACGGCGGCCATCTGGAAGAACACCCACTGAATGGTTTCGTAACGCTGCGCCGGATCCTGCGGCAGGAAACGGCCGCTCTTTTCCGCCAGGTAGAGCAGAATGGCGCCGGATTCGAACAGCGGCAGCGGCCAGCCGCCGGGGCCGTCGGGATCGATGATCGCCGGGATCTTGCCGTTCGGGTTCAGCGCCAGGAATTCCGGCGTCCAGGTCTCGTTGTTGCCGATGTCGATCAGGTGCGCTTCATAAGGCAGGCCGATCTCTTCCAGCATGATGGACACTTTGACGCCGTTCGGCGTCGGCAGAGAGTAGAGCTGCAGCCGTTCCGGATGTTGAGCCGGCCAGCGTTTGACGATCGGGAATTGGGTGGAATCGAGCATGGAAACTCCTCGGGTTGGCGGGGTCGCTTAAGCGTACCCCTAGAGTATTGCAGTAAAACTACCCTGTCGCCGGGTTACACCGTGAGGTCAAAATGTGCGGCCAGCGCTTTTTTACCGGCGGGGGTCAGCTGCAGCTCACGGCTGTCGAGCCGGCGAAGGATCCAGCCGCGTTGGATAAAGACGGCCAACAGCGCGGCGCCCAGCGCGCCGCCGAGGTGAGATCGGCGTTCGCTCCAGTCCAGGCACCCGCAGGCGAAGCGGCGGCGGGTGGGGGCGGGCGAGCAATCGACGCCCAGCCGCCTCAGCGCGGCCTGACCGGCGTCGCTTAACCGGTAGTCTTCTTCGCCGGTCAGCCAGTTCAGCGCATGCAGCCGATCGTGCAGCTTCACCGCCACCTCGCCCGCCATATGGTCGTAGCAGGTGCGGGCATACTGCAGCGAGGTAGGCGTGCTGCTCTTCACCGATGGGCGCGGCACGCCCGCCAGCGCCATCAGGCCTTCCAGCGCTGCGGCCACCGGTTGCCCGGCCAGCCGGAAATAGCGGTAGCGCCCCTGTTTGACGCAGGCAATCAGCCGCTGCTCCAGCAGTTTCGCCAGGTGTGCGCTGGCGGTAGACGGGGCGACCTCGACCGCCGCGCTGAGCTCGGTGGCGGTGTAGGCGCGCCCGTCCATCAACAGGCACAGCATGCGCGCTCGGGTGCGGTCAGCGATGGCGGCGCTCAGCGCCGCTAAACGATCTTCTATCTCGATGTTATGCATACTTCGAGGTTAGACGAAGTATGACTGCTCGTCCATCGCTAACCTGTGGTTATCGCACTCTGGTGCTGTGTGTCTGCGTTCGCTGGATATTGATGAGCGGGCGTTGAAATCGGTGCAGTGGCGCCGTTCGTTCAATGCGCGTGTGCCGGAATTTTACCGTTGAGAGGAGACGAGGATGATCGCCGTGATTTTTGAACTGCAGGCCGCCGACGGGCAGCGGGAGACCTACCTGGAGTTGGCGGCGGCGCTGAAGCCGCTGCTGGCGCAGATCGACGGATTCATTTCCATCGAGCGCTTTCAAAGCCTGGCCGATCCCGAGCGCCTGTTGTCGCTCTCCTTCTGGCGCGACGAGGCGGCGGTGCAGCAGTGGCGCAATCTCGAACAGCACCGGGCGGCGCAGGCGGGCGGCCGTGGCGAGGTGCTGGCGCAGTACCGGCTGCGGGTGGCGGAGGTGGTGCGGGACTACGGGCTGGAGAGCCGCGACCAGGCGCCGCAGGATAGCCGTTGCTATCACCGCACCTGAAAAAAGCCCGCCTGCGGCGGGCTTTCGTCCGCTATTTCGCTTCGCTGCCCACCTTCATCGCCCCGGCGTAACTGGCGCCCATCCCCCAGGCGGCGCCGTGGTCGCGGGCGATCTGCAATACGCCCCCCGCCGTGGCCTTGTGGCCCCAGTCCTGCTGCCATTCCAGCATCAACGCCACCCAGTTGATAGGGGTGGCGCCTGCTTGTACCAGGCGCTGCATGGCGTTGTTTTGACTATCTGGCGTAATGTCGCCGGTGACGTCCGACAATATGTAGACCTCATACCCCTCGCCCAGAGCGGACAGCGCCGGCAGCATCACGCAGCTGGCGGTCCACAGCCCGCCGATGATGATTTTCTTGCGGCCGGATTGTTTGATCAGATCCACCACGCGCCGATCCTGCCAGACGTTGATGGCGGTGCGATCGTACACCTGCAGGTCCGGGCGTGCCTGCGTCACCTGCTGGAATACCGGCCCGGCGAAGCTTTTGGCGTTGGCCGAGGCCAGAATGGTCGGCACGTTGAACACCTTGGCGGCCTTGGCGATGCCGGCGGCGTTATTCACCAGATTGGTTTGATCGATAGAGGAAATGGTCATGCCGAACATGTCCTGCAGATCGACCAGCAGCAACAGGCTGTTGTCGGCGGTCAGCGGTTGCACATAACCCGCCTGGCGGCTATCGGCGGCGGGGGATTGCGCCAGCGCGGCGACGGGGGCGGTGGCGGCGCTCAGGCCGAGCATCAGGGCGAACAGGGTCTTTTTCATTATTAACTCCATGATTATCAGTAGATTAAATTCACTTCCCACTCAGGGAAGCGGTTGGATAAAGTCTACTGAGGTTGTCGGGGTTAATAATCTGTGTTTTATTGAATTTATAATTAACTATCAGGACATAATATGGACGTGCTACTGACGATGCGCGCCTTTCGCCGCGTGGTTGAGCGCAACAGTTTCTATAAGGCGGCGGAGGATCTGGCGATCACGCCGGCGGCGTTGAGCAAGCAGATTAAGCAGTTGGAAAGTCGGTTGGGGACGCTGTTGCTGGTGCGCACCACCCGCAGCATGAGCCTGACCGAAGCCGGGCAGCTCTATTACCAGGAAGCCTGCCGGTTGCTTGGCGAGTTCGACGCGCTGGAGCAGACGGTTGCCGCCAGCGCGCAGCAGGTCTCCGGCACGCTGCGGGTCAATGCGCCGCTCTCGTTCGGCCTGACGGTGCTGTCGCCGCTGCTGCCGCCGTTTATGCAACGTTACCCGCAGCTGCAGGTGGAACTGACGCTGGACGACAGGGTATTGGACGTGGTGGCGGCCGGTTTCGATATTTCCTTGCGCATTCGCCGCCGACTGCCGGATTCTTCCCTCAGCGCCCGGGCGCTGGGTGACGTGCATCAGCGAATTTGCGCCGCGCCCGGCTATTTGGCGCAGCACGGCGTGCCGCAAACGCCCAATGAATTGCAGCGCCACAGCTGTCTGGCCTATTCCCTGGCGGAAAAGCCGGGGCAGTGGCAGTTCACCGCCGGCGAGGAGAGCCTGAGCGTGACGTTCACTCCCCGGCTGATCGCCAACAACAGCCTGATGCTGCGGGATATGCTGATGGCGGGACTGGGCATCGGTTCGCTGCCGTCGTTTGTGGCGGATTCCGAGATCGCCGCTGGCAGACTGGTACGGCTGTTCCCTGAACAGATTGCCGACGTGCATCAGGTTTTCGCGGTTTACCCGACGCGCCGGCATGTGCAGCAGAAAGTGAGTTTATTCACCGAGTTTGTGCGAGAACAGGGATTGATGACGGCGAATTGACAACGGCGTACGGTTGTCATATTCATTAGCTATGAAAAAATCCTACCGCCCATTCGCGCAAATTATTATCACCCTTCTCCAAAGGGTGGGATAGCGCGTGTGCCGCCAATAAAAAACCCGCCGGCAGGCGGGTTTTTTTTATCCCCTTCCGGCAACGACCGGAGAACGGCATGCAAACCTACCCTGCAGTTTTACACCTGATGTGCGGCAAGGCCGGCGCAGGGAAATCGACGCTGGCGCAGCGGTGGAAGGAATGACCGTCTTGCGTTATGGCGAACGGGACTGAAAACCGGCGCCATGACGGTGCCGGCAACAGGGTTAGGCTTCGGCGTTAAACGCGTTGTGGAAGGCGACCTCCGCGCACGGCAGCGCGCCCTGGAAGGCGATGGCGCGGAAGTAGTCTTGCGGCACGCCCGGCAGGGTCAGCGCGCTTTGCGCCTGGAAGCCGAAACGGCCGTAATAATTCGGATCGCCCAGCACCACGCAGCCTGCGGCATGCCGTTCTTGCAGTTCGGCCAATAGCTGGCGGATCAGCCGGCTGCCGATCCCCAAGTTCTGACAGGCCGGCAGCACCGACACTGGCGCCAGCCCGTACCAACCGGCGGCGCCGTTGCTGAGCACGACCGGCGAGACGGACGCGTGCCCGATCGGTGTGCCATTTTGCTCGGCGACCAGCGACAGAGTGAGGGCTCCCGCCGCGCGCAGCGCATTGACGATAAACTGCTCGGTGTGGCTGCTGTGTTCGGCGTGCAGGAACGCGGCGGCGGTCAGGGTGGTGATGGCGCCGACGTCGGCCGGCGTTTCGTGGCGTAACGTGATGTTCATGGTTGTATCCTGATTAAAAACGCTGAACCGACCGGACTGCCTGCCCGGCCGGTATCGATGATTAACGGTTGTCCAGCTGCGCCCGCACGGCCTTGAGCCCGGCGAAGGTGACGCGATAAGGGCGCCCCTGGCGAGAGAGGATCAGGCGTTTGGTTTTGAGCTTGGTGAAAACGGCCAGCGAGCAGTCGGCCAGGCCGAGCCCTTCGCGGGTGTAGCATTCGACGTGGGTGACGCGACCGGCGTCGTTGCGGGTGAAGGCGATATAGCCGCCTTTGGCCAACACGTGCAGCACGCGTTGTTCCGCTTTGGAAATGTTCATGTTGGGAGATCCTGTAATAACCCCAGATACGCGCATCCCCGCGCAAACGCGCGTCGGATACGTCAGAGTCCCTCGCCATACGGCAAGGAAGCGACTATCGGGTGGTTACAATCTCCAACATACAGGCCTCGGGCAGTGAAAAACGCCAGGGCGGCGTTTCAGCGCAGTTAATGTAGCCAATGGCCGGTTGGCTGTCAATTTGCCGGCAGCGCGGGCCGCCGGCGCAAGGCCAATCAGAAAGGCTTGGTCGGCAGGTATTTGCCGTCCAGGGTGATCACCGCGCGTTCGCCGCCGTCCGGATCGGCGACCTTCTTGATATCCAGCTTGAAGTTGATGGCGCTGATGATGCCGTCGCCAAACTGCTCGTGCACCAGCGCTTTCAGCGTGGAGCCGTAGACCTGCAGCATTTCATAGAAGCGATAAATGGTCGGATCGGTCGGCACGCCGCCGGGAATGCTGCCGCGCAGCGGGATGGTTTGCAGCAGCTGCACCGCCTCTTCGTCCAGCCCCAGCTTGGCCGCCACCGTGCGCGCCGCCGGTTCCGGCAGCGCGTGCTGCCCCAGCAAGGCGGCGGTGACAAATGCCAGGCTGAGGCCGGTGCCCTCGGCCAGCGCTTCGAACGTCAGATTATGGCGGATCTTGGCGGCCATGATGGTGTCGGTGAGCGCTTCGCGCGGGGCGGTGTTGTGCAGAGAGTGTGTCATGTTGACTCCTTTTGTGGGCTTAAAAACGGGCGATCGCCGGGGTGGCGGTCACCTCGGGATGGGTGGCGAGCGGCACGAAGCGGCGGGTTTCGCCGTCCAGCGCCTCGATAGCGCCGCTGGCGATGTCATAGACCCAGCCGTGCAGCGCCAGGCGGCCCTGATCCAGCGCCAGGGCGACGGAAGGGTGCGTTTTGATGTTGTTGAGCTGGGCGATGACGTTTTCGCGCACCATCGACGCGACCCGGGCTACGTCGGAGGCGTGCGGATAAGCCTGGTTGACCGCCCTGGCGGAATCGGCGTAACGCAGCCAGCCGGCGACCGTCGGCAGGTGATCCAGACACTGGCAGGTGGCGATGGCGGTCATCGCGCCGCAGTCGGAATGGCCGCAGATCACGATGTCTTCTACGCCCAGCGCAGCGACGGCGTACTCGACCGAGGCGGTCACCCCGCCGGGTTCGGGACCAAAAGAAGGCACGATGTTACCGGCGTTGCGGATCACGAACAGATCGCCCGGCTCGCGCTGGGTGACCAGCTCCGGCACCAGGCGGCTGTCGGAACATGAGATAAACAGGGTGCGCGGGTTTTGGCGGGTCGCCAACTGCTGAAACAGCGCCGTGCGTTCAACAAAGGCTTCGCGCTGGAACTTCAGGAAGCCTTCAATCACCTCTTTCATCCGTTTCTCCATTGGGTGTCGTTATGCGATGGCGGCATGATGAACGCTTCTGGCTATAGGGTCTAAGACCCATTTATAATGCTGGCTATAGGTTTTACTAATAGCTGGGGCGCTATGCTGCTGCGACACATCCGTTATTTTCTGGCCGTTGCCGAACAGGGCAACTTCACCCGCGCCGCCGAAGCGCTGCACGTCTCGCAACCGACGTTGTCCCAGCAGATCAAGCAGTTGGAAGACGCACTGGGAGCGCCGTTGTTCGATCGCAGCAGCAGAGCCGTGCGTCTGACCGACGCTGGTGAGGCGTGGATGCGCTATGCGCGGCTGGCGCTGCAGGATTTGGACGCCGGCGCGCGGGCGATCCATGACGTGGCGACGCTGGCGCGCGGCCATTTGCGGCTGGCGATGACGCCGACGTTCACCGCCTATCTGGTGGGGCCGGCGATCGATGCGTTCTACCGCCGCTACCCGGGGATTACGCTGAGCATTGAGGAGATGGCGCAAGAGCGGATCGAGGCGCTGCTGGCGCAGGATCGACTGGATCTGGGGATCGCCTTCGAGATGGCGCAGTCGGTGGAGGTAGAAGCCACACCGTTGTTCAGCGAGACGCTGGAGCTGATGGTCGGCGCCGATCATCCCCTGGCGGCGCGGCGTCGGCCGCTGACGCTGGCGGAGTGGCAACATCTGCCGCTGGCCTTGCTGAGCGGCGACTTCGCCACGCGGCAGTTTATCGATCGCTACTGCACGCAGCTCGGTTTTCGGCCGCAGGTGGCGGTGGAGGCCAATGCGCTGGGCGCCATCGTCGAGATCGTGCAGCGCGGGCAGCTCGCCACGCTGCTGCCGGCCGCCATTGCGCGCGAGAACCGGCAGTTGAAAAAAGTGGCGTTGGCCAACGCCATGCCGGCTCGGCAGGCGGTGTTGCTGCAGCGTAAAGACGCTTACCGCAGCGCCGCAGCGCAGGCGTTTATCGCCGTCTTGCAGCAACAGGGCGTTACGCCAACGCACTCCAGCGCTGCGTCATCCCCAGCAGATGCACCAGCCCGAAGCCGAGGCAAATCAGCGAGCTGACGACGATAAAACGCTGGCTGCGGCCGGTATCGCGCAGGGCGAAGGGGCCGGCGACACCGCGCAGCAGATAGATAAAGGTGATGATAAACAGCGCGGGCCGCAGCAGCGGCAGCGGCGCGATCAGGCCCGCGCCGGACAGCGCGTACAGCGCCCAAATAAACAGCACCAGCGCGATACCGGCGGTGACGACGGCCGGGAACTTTTTACCCGCTTCCGCCGCCTTAATGAAGCGATAGCCGGCGCCGCACAGCCGATAGCCGCGCGGCCCGGCGGCGATCACCCAAATATGCAGCAGGGCGGCGATGGCGCTCAGCGCGGCGCCGATCAGCAGCGCGGTGTTATAGAGGTGTGGCATGGTAAGGCTTCCCTGTCAGAAACGTGATTGGCATGAAGCGTAGACCAGAAAAGACGAATTAACCGAACGCAACAGGGAAGAGGAGCAAGTGATGAGAGTGGCGACAGGCATGCTGAGCGT
Organism: Serratia sp. EC4; assembly: GCF_059652115.1. Lineage (NCBI taxonomy): Bacteria > Pseudomonadati > Pseudomonadota > Gammaproteobacteria > Enterobacterales > Yersiniaceae > Serratia > Serratia sp. EC4. The sequence goes on from NZ_JBNIDE010000002.1 coordinate 632,503, forward strand.
ATTGGCGCTGTGGAGCGGGCTGGCGATGGCGCAATCTGCAGCGCTGACGCTGCCGCGGGAGGATGGTTCGAGTATTCATTACTATCTGGACGCTGCGGTGCCCGGGCAATCGTCGGCGGCGCTGTTGGTGATCCTGCAAGGTTCGGATTGCAACAGCGTGCGGCATATCCGCCTGGTCACGCCGATGCGACAGGTGTTACCCGCCGCAGACCTGCTGACGGTGGAGAAATACGGCATCGACGACACCTTGCCGTACCGCGAAGAGGTGCCGCGGCAGGATTGCCCGGACGCTTTCGTGCAGCATGATACGCCGCAGCGGCGGGTGAGCGATGTCACCCAGGTGCTGCAGGCGGTGAGTGCGCGCAACGGCTATCAAAAGGTCGCGGTGCTGGGGGGGCAGCGAAGGGGCGGTGATCGCCAATCTGGTGACGGCCTCCTCGGGCCTGGTTGACGCCACCCTGGCGTTCAGCGGCGGCGGACGCTGGTTTATTGACGATGTGCGCCACAGCGTGGCCGACGCGCCAAAAGAAGAGAAAGCCGGGCTGAACGCATTTTTACAGCAGGTGCTGACGGCGCCGCCGTTCCCCCTGAACGCCAGCGATCATGGCTATGCCTGGTGGCATGGCATGCTGAACATCGATCAGCTTGCCACCCTGCGCAGCATCAAGACGCCGGTGCTGATCGTGCAGGGTGACCAGGATCGCGCCGTTTCGCCGGGGGCGGTCGACAATATGATCGACGAGTTGCGGACAGCCGGCAAAACGAACATTACCTATGTCAATTACGCTGGATTGGACCATGTGATGCGGCGCGAAAATGGCGACAGCGAGATGACGCGGGTGGTGGCGGATATGCGCGCGTGGCTGGAGAAGCAGCTGCGCTGAGCGTCGGTATTAGGACAAGCTATGTAATAATTGACGCGAGTTTCTTTGGACTGAGTGATCTGCTGCTCAATTGAACACAATGTTATTTAATCAGGGATTCCGTCGTGTATTTTTTTAACCGCAAACCTGAAAATGAAATACCCTAAGAAAATTCCAGCTATGGAGGTCGCAACCCACAGATACTTAAAACTATCGTCAGAATAAAAAATGAACCAGGCAATGGCCAATAGCGAGAGGGCTACCACTCCACACCCTATGCCCTGAATAATTCTGGATAAAGCCGCCAGCATAAAGTTCTTCATACGTTAACCTTTGCAAAAAAGTACTGACAAATTTGGTTGAATTTCTTTCGATCTTTTTCCCAAACCGAGACGGCATCCTCGAATGGTCGGACTTTGTTTTCTAACAGAAAGTACAACAGATCGAGGTTTCCCAGGCGTCTGAGTTGATCATACATCCGTGAGTTTCTTGCCCTCAAGTCGCGTGATGTATAGACAGAGCGCGATAGGCTTGCTCCAGCGGTGAGAATTGAGCCAACGGCAACACCCGAGACAAGCCGTGGGATGATTTGTTTAGAGAATATATATCCCATGTTTGCGGTGGCTAACTGATTAAAGGCGAATTTGCCGATGAGTTTGCCTGATGTTCTTATGGTCATGTCCTTAACATCTTCAAACTTGACCTTACTGGCGAAGTTTTCGATGAAGATATGAGCCACTTTCTCGATGCTCGCTTTATTGGCCAGGCCTGACTTGATGAGTCTGATAAATCGCTCTTTATCTTGCGAGTTTAACCATCTGTTTTCAGTATCAATATAGTCGTAGCCCAGGTAGTAGAAATCGACCGGTACGCTGATAAAACCTTGTGCAAACCCGCGCACTAAATTGCTGTCAATGTTTACGGCATCCGCCATGTCGTTGGCTATCTGCTTTGCGCTTTTCGCAGAAATCCTTTTCGCTGAATCTAGCAGGCTTTTTTGTACGCAAGCCAATGCCCGCCGGCAAACGGTGTGAACTCGCCGCTCAAAATGTCACCGAAACTTCCCGCGATCTCTGCACCCCGTTGTGGCATAATGCGCGCCAAATCACATTCCCTATGTATAAAGAGCGAGCGCTGTGTTAAGCACTAACAACATCACCATGCAGTTCGGCAGTAAGCCGTTGTTTGAAAACATCTCTGTCAAATTCGGCGGCGGCAACCGTTACGGCCTGATCGGCGCCAACGGCTGCGGCAAGTCCACCTTTATGAAAATCCTCGGCGGCGATCTGGCGCCGAGCGGCGGCAACGTGTTCCTCGATCCGAACGAGCGCCTGGGTAAACTGCGTCAGGATCAGTTCGCCTTCGAGCAGTACAGCGTGCTGGACACCGTGATCATGGGCCACACCGAACTGTGGGCGGTGAAGGAAGAGCGCGATCGCATCTACGCCATGGCGGAGATGAGCGAAGAAGACGGCTATAAAGTGGCCGACCTGGAAGTGGCCTACGGCGAAATGGACGGTTATACCGCCGAAGCGCGCGCCGGCGAACTGTTGCTCGGCGTGGGCATTCCGGTGGAACAGCACTATGGCCCGATGAGCGAAATCGCGCCGGGTTTCAAGCTGCGCGTGTTGCTGGCGCAGGCGCTGTTCTCCGATCCGGAAATCCTGCTGCTCGACGAACCGACCAACAACCTGGACATCGACACCATTCGTTGGCTGGAGCAGGTGCTGAACGAGCGCAACAGCACCATGATCATCATCTCGCACGACCGTCACTTCCTGAACATGGTCTGCACCCACATGGCGGATCTGGACTACGGCGAGCTGCGCGTCTATCCGGGCAACTACGACGAATACATGACCGCCGCCACCCAGGCGCGTGAGCGTCTGATGGCGGACAACGCCAAGAAGAAAGCGCAGATCAGCGAGCTGCAGTCGTTCGTCAGCCGCTTCAGCGCCAACGCCTCCAAATCCAAGCAGGCCACCTCGCGCGCCCGCCAGATCGACAAGATCCAGTTGGAAGAGGTGAAAGCCTCCAGCCGCCAGAACCCGTTCATCCGTTTCGAGCAGGACAAGAAGCTGTTCCGTAACGCATTGGAAGTGGAAGCGCTCACCAAGGGCTTCGACGAAGGCCCGCTGTTCAACAAGCTGAACCTGATGGTGGAAGTGGGCGAGAAGGTCGCGGTGCTGGGCGCCAACGGCATCGGTAAAACCACCCTGTTGAAAACGCTGGTGGGCGACGCGCAGCCGGACAGCGGCACCGTGAAGTGGTCGGAAAACGCCCGTATCGGTTATTACGCGCAGGATCACGAATACGAGTTCGACGACACCCTGACCGTGTTCGACTGGATGAGCCAGTGGAAGCAGGAAAAAGACGACGAGCAGGCGGTGCGCAGCGTGCTGGGCCGTTTGCTGTTTAGCCAGGACGACATCAAGAAGCGCGTGAAGGTGCTGTCCGGTGGTGAGAAGGGCCGCATGCTGTTTGGCAAGCTGATGATGCAGCGCCCGAATATTCTGGTGATGGACGAACCGACCAACCACCTGGATATGGAATCCATCGAATCGCTGAACATGGCGCTGGAGATGTACGAAGGCACGCTGATCTTCGTCTCCCACGACCGTGAGTTCGTCAGCTCGCTGGCGACCCGGATTCTGGAAATCACCCCGAACAAGGTGATCGACTTTACCGGCAACTACGAAGACTATCTGCGCAGCCAGGGCATCGTATAACCCTCGCGGCAACGCATCAGGGCGGGAATTATCCCGCCCTTTTTTTATCCGTCATTCCCCGCCGCACACTTCGCAGTGCGGATCCTTCGGCAGCTTCATTTCGCGGAACTGCATGCTCATCGCATCGAACATTAACAACTTGCCGCGCAGCGGCTGACCATAGTCGGCCAGTAGCTTGATGGCTTCCATCGCCTGCAGGGTGCCGATGGTGCCGACCAGCGGCGCCATCACGCCCGCTTCGACGCAGGTGAGGGCGCTGTCGCCGAACAGCCGGCTCAGGCAGCGGTAGCAGGGTTCGCCCGGCTGATAGGTGAACACGCTGAGCTGGCCTTCCATGCGGATCGCCGCGCCGGAAACCAGCGGTTTGCGCTGCGCGTGGCACAGGCGGTTCAGCGCGTCGCGCGCCGCCACGTTGTCGGTGCAGTCCAGCACCAGATCGCTGGCGGCGATCTCTGCCGCGACCGCGTCATCTTCCAGACGGCCGTCGATGGCGTCGATGCGGATATGCGGATTGATGGCGCTCAGTTCCTGCCTGGCGGAGCTGACTTTACTCTGGCCGATGCGATCGTCGCGGTGCAGGATCTGGCGCTGCAGGTTGGAGAGCGAGACGGTGTCGAAATCCACCAGCACCAGATGGCCGACGCCGGCCGCCGCCAGATATGGCGCGGCGGCGCAGCCCAGCCCGCCCAGCCCGGCGATCAGCACGCGGGCGGCCTTCAGCTTCTCCTGGCCGTCGAAGTCAAAGCCGCGCAGCACGATCTGGCGGTTGTAGCGCAGCGCTTCGGCGTCGGTCAATTCCGGCAACATGTTCAGCTCCTCAGCAGGGCGTTGAACGGCTCGATCTCCACCGTTTCGCCTACCGCCACCGAACCGCGTTCGCGCTCCAGCACAATGAAACAGTTGCCCTGGCTGTAGGAGCTGAAGACGTGCGAGCCCTGGTGGCCGGTAGTGCTGACCTCCAGTTCGCCCGCGGCGTTGCTGCTGAACACCCCGCGCTGGAAATCGAGGCGGCCCGGCGATTTCTTCAGCGGCGTCAGCGCGCGGGCGCGCAGGCGCGGCGGCAGGCGCCAATCGCTGTGGCCGGCCAGCTTCGCCAGCAGCGGTTGCACCAGTTGGTAGAAGGTCAGGGCGGCGGAAACCGGGTTGCCCGGCAGGCCGCAGAACCAGGCGTGGCCCAGTTTGCCGAAGGCGAACGGTTTGCCGGGTTTGATCGCCAGCTTCCAGAAGCTGACCTGGCCCAGTTCATCGAGCATCTGTTTGGTGTAGTCGGCTTCGCCGACTGAGACGCCGCCGCTGCTGATCACTACGTCGGCCTGGCTGTTCGCCTGTGTGAAGGCGTCGCGCAGCGCATCGCGATCGTCGCGGATAATGCCGAGATCGAGCACTTCACAGCCCATCTGCTCCAGCATCAGGCGCACCGCGAAGCGGTTAGTGTCGTAGATTTGGCCCGCTTGCAGCGGCTGGCCGACCGGCTGCAGCTCGTCGCCGGTGGAGAACACCGCGACCTTCAGCTTACGCATCACCTGCACTTCGGCGATCCCAAGCGAAGCCAGCAGCGGCAGTTGCGCGGCGCCCAGCTTCACGCCGGCCGGCAACACGCTCGCGCCTCGACGAATGTCTTCACCCGCCAGACGGATATTCTGGCCGGCTTCTGCCGGCGCGGTAAAACGCACGCCCAGCTCGCTCACTTCTGCCTGCTCCTGCATGATCACCGCGTCCGCCCCGGCCGGGATCGGCGCGCCGGTCATGATGCGCACGCAGCTGTTGGCCGGCCATTCACCGTCGAACGGCGCGCCGGCGAAAGCTTTCCCGGCGACCGGCAGCGGCGCATTGGCCGCCAGATCGGCGAGGCGCACCGCATAGCCGTCCATCGCCGAGTTGGCGAACGGCGGCACGTCGAGCGGCGAGACCACCGGCGCGGCGGTGATGCGGCCGGCGGCGGCGGTCAGCGCGACGGATTCGGTCTGTTGCAGCGGGGCGATCTGCCCGAGCATTTTTTCCAGCGCTTGCTCCAGGGAGATGAGATCGGAAGTATGGCAATGATCCATAAGGGGAACTCCGTAATCAGGGTGCGCAATGATAGCGACAAAGTGCGGGTATTATGGCAGAGAACGCCGGGGGGGAGAACGGGTTATGCCCGCCATCTTTCGCACTGCGGCGTCAGGGCGATCGGGTATAAACTGCGAAAAACAGAGGAGGATCATGATGCATAAACAGGTTATCGAGTTCTGGTTCGACGAGATCGAACCGATCATGTGGTTCAAAAAGGACGATGATTTCGATCGTCTGCTGCATAGCCGTTTCGGCGAAATCTGGCGGGCGGCGGCGGCGGGGGAGCTGGCGCACTGGCGCGACACCATCGAAGGGCGCCTGGCGGAGGTGATCGTGCTCGATCAGTTCAGCCGCAACCTGTTTCGCGGCACGCCGCAGTCATTCGCCTGCGACGGCATGGCGCTGGTCCTGGCACAGGAGGCGATCCGCAGCGGGGAGTGCGAACGGCTGAGCCGCGAGCAGCGCGGCTTCCTTTATCTGCCGTTCATGCATTCGGAATCGCCGCTGATCCACCAGCAGGCGCTGGTGTTATATACCGAGCTCAATAATGGCGACCAGCTGGAGTTCGAGCTGCGGCATAAGGCGATCATCGATCGTTTCGGCCGCTACCCGCATCGCAATGCGATATTGGGGCGCACCAGCACGCCGGAAGAAGAGGCCTTTTTACAGCAGCCAGGATCGGGTTTTTAATCGTCGGATCATCTGCGCCCGGCCGGGTAAAAACAGCAGGCCGGGCGCCGCAATAAGCGTGACTCAGCGCGAACGTTTATTTCATTACGCTCTACCGCTATTTCCTCTCGCGAAATTACCAATAATCCCAGCCGCACTGTCAGCGGTTTGCCGCTTTTTATAACCTGCTGTTTTTTATTCCAATAAGCTATTTCAAGGTGCGAAATGGTCTAAGCGCGCTACGCTAAAAGCGGGGCGTGGACGTTATGCTGTACTTCCACTGTAGGACTAAATAGAGTCGAAAAAGACTGAATAATAATGATACCGCGTTCAGCTTATTCGCTGCGCAACGGCGGGATTAACACAGGGTGTCAGGCAAATGAGCAAACCAGTGATTGCCATTCATGGCGGCGCGGGCGCAATTACCCGGGCGGCGCTGAGTGCGGAAAAAGAACGGCAGTATATCCAGGCGCTGTCCGAGATCGTGGCCGCCGGGCAGGCGGTATTGGCACAGGGCGGCAGCGCGCTGGACGCGGTGACCGAAGCGGTGCGGCTGCTGGAGGAATGCCCGCTGTTCAACGCCGGCAAAGGCTCGGTGTTTACCCATCAGGGCACCCACGAACTGGACGCCTGCGTGATGGACGGCCGCACCTGCGACGCCGGCGCTGTCGCCGGCGTCAGCCATATCCGCAACCCGGTGCTGGCGGCGCGCGCGGTGCTGGAAAACAGCGAACACGTGCTGTTTGCCGCCGAAGGCGCCGAGAAGTTTGCCGCCGCCCACGGCCTGGAAATGGTTACTCCCGACTTCTTCTTTACCCAGGAACGCTTTGATCAACTGCACCGCGCCCAGGCGGAGCAGGGGCGAGTCTTGCTCGATCACGACGGCGCGGCGCAGGCCGGGGATCCGCTCGATCCCGATCGCAAATTCGGCACCGTCGGCGCGGTGGCGCTGGATGCGCTGGGCAACCTCGCCGCCGCCACTTCCACCGGCGGCATGACCAACAAGCAGACCGGGCGGGTGGGCGACACGCCGATCATCGGCGCCGGTTGCTATGCCAACAACGCCACCGTGGCGGTCTCCAGCACCGGCACCGGCGAAATCTTCATGCGCGGCGTGGCGGCCTATGACGTCTCCGCCCTGATCGAATACGGCGGGCTCAGCCTGCAAGAGGCCAGCGATCGGGTGGTGATGGAGAAGCTGCCGGCGCTGGGCGGCAGCGGCGGCATGATCGCCGTCGATCGCCACGGCAATATCGCGCTGCCGTTCAACAGCGAGGGGATGTACCGCGGTTTTGGCTATGTCGGCGATGCGCCGTCCGTCGGGATTTATCGCTAAGCGTTCACCGGGAGGGTGTATGACCGACGTTTCATTCCGGCCCGCCGGCGACGGGTTGTCATTGCCGCCGCAGCGGGTGCTGGCGGTGCGCGATCTGAGCATCCGTTTTCCGCAAGCGGACGGCGCCGTGGAAGCGGTGCGCAACCTGTCGTTCGATCTCGATCGCGGCGAGACGCTGGCGATCGTCGGTGAGTCCGGCTCCGGCAAATCGGTCACTTCGCTGGGGCTGATGCGGTTGGTGGAGCAGGGCGGCGGGCGTATCGTCAGCGGCGCCATGACGCTGCGCCGGCGCGACGGCGCGCTGCTCGATTTGGCGCGCGCCTCGCAGCGCACGCTGCGCACGGTGCGCGGCGCCGATATGGCGATGATCTTCCAGGAGCCGATGACCTCGCTCAACCCGGTGTTTCCGGTCGGCGAGCAGATTGCCGAATCGCTGCGTTTGCATCAGGGCATGGACCACCGCAGCGCGCGCCAGGAGGCGCTGCGCATGCTCGACCTGGTGCGCATTCCGGAGGCTAAAGAGGTGCTGGGGCGCTACCCGCATCAGCTTTCCGGCGGCATGCGCCAGCGGGTGATGATCGCCATGGCGCTCTCCTGCAAGCCGGCGTTGCTGATCGCCGATGAACCCACCACCGCTCTCGACGTCACCATTCAGGCGCAGATCCTGCAGCTGATCCGCGTGCTGCAACAGGAGATGCAGATGGGGGTGATCTTCATCACTCACGACATGGGCGTGGTGGCGGAGATCGCTGACCGGGTGCTGGTGATGCGCCGCGGTGAGCAGGTGGAACAAAATCGGGTGCGCGAGCTGTTCGCCGCGCCGCAACAGGCCTATACCCGGGCGCTGCTGGCGGCGGTGCCGAAGCTGGGGGCGATGGCCGATCGGCCGCTGCCGGCGAAGTTTCCGCTGGCGGATGGCGAGGGCGATGCCGCGCCGCAGGATACCGTGCCGCCAGACGCTGCGCCGATCCTGCGGGTGGAGCATTTGGTCACGCGTTTTGATCTGCGCGGCGGGCTGTTCAATCGGGTCACTCGCCGGGTGCACGCGGTGGAAAACGTCAGTTTCGATCTTTACCCCGGCGAGACGCTGGGGCTGGTGGGCGAGTCCGGCTGCGGCAAGTCCACCACCGGGCGCTCTTTGCTGAAACTGGTGGACAGCCAGAGCGGCACCATTACCTTCGACGGGCGGCGAATCGATCGGTTGAAGGGATCGGCGCTGCAGCACCTGCGGCGCGATATTCAATTCATCTTTCAAGATCCTTACGCCTCGCTCGATCCGCGCCTGACGGTCGGTTTTTCCATCATGGAGCCGCTGTTGGTGCATAACGTGATGCGCGGCCGCGAGGCGGAACAGCGGGTGGCCTGGCTGCTGGAACGCGTCGGCCTGTTGCCGGAACATGCGCGCCGCTATCCGCACGAGTTTTCCGGCGGTCAGCGTCAGCGCATCTGCATCGCGCGCGCGTTGGCGCTGAACCCGAAAGTGGTGATCGCCGACGAGGCGGTCTCGGCGCTGGACGTGTCGATTCAGGCGCAGATCGTCAATCTGCTGCTCGATCTGCAGCGTGAGTTCGGCATCGCTTTTCTGTTCATTTCACACGACATGGCGGTGGTGGAGCGCATCAGCCACCGGGTGGCGGTGATGTACCTCGGGCAGATCGTCGAGATCGGCCCGCGGCAGGCGGTGTTCGACAATCCGCAGCACCCCTATACCCGCAAGCTGATGGCGGCGGTGCCGGTGGCCGATCCCGCACATGCTCACAAACGGCAGCCGCTGCCGGCCGATGAGATCCCCAGCCCGGTGCGTGCACTGGGCGATGAACCCGTTACCGCACCGCTGGTGCAGGTTGGCGCCGGGCACTTTGTCGCCCGCCACCCGATCGCCGGTGCTTTTTAAAGACCTCAGGAGAGACAAGCGACATGAAGCACACATTCAAACGCAATGCGCTGTTGGCCGCCGTACTGCTGGCGGCGGGAACCGGCCCGGTCTGGGCGGCGAAGGACGCGGTGATCGCCGTGGCCTCCAACTTCACCACCCTCGATCCCTACGACGCCAACGACACGCTGTCGCAGGCGGTGGCCAAGTCTTTCTATCAGGGGCTGTTCGGCTTCGACAAGGACATGAAGCTGGTGAACGTGCTGGCGGACAGCTATGAGGTCAGCAAAGACGGCTTGACCTATACCGTCAAACTGCGCCAGGGCATTAAATTCCACGACGGCACCGCATTCAACGCCGAGGCGGTGAAGATCAACCTCGATCGCGCCAGCAACCCGGACAGCCACCTCAAGCGTTACAACCTGTTCAAGATGATCGACAAAACCGAAGCGGTGGACGCCAATACGGTGAAGATCGTGCTGAAGGCGCCGTTCTCGGCGTTCGTCAACAACCTGGCGCATCCGGCGGCGGCGATCATCTCCCCGGCGGCGCTGAAGCAATACGGCAAGGAAATCGGTTTCCACCCGGTGGGCACCGGGCCGTATCAGTTCGTGACCTGGAACCAGACCGATTTCGTCAAGGTGAAGAAGTTCGACGGCTACTGGCAGCCGGGGCTGCCGAAGCTCGACAGCATCACCTGGCGCCCGGTGGTGGATAACAACACCCGCGCGGCGATGCTGCAGACCGGCGAGGCGACCTTCGCCTTCCCGATCCCTTACGAGCAGGCCAAGGTGCTGGAAGGCAACGCCAAGCTGGACGTGGTGGCCGCGCCGTCGATCCTGCAGCGTTACATCAGCATGAACGTCACTCAAAAGCCGTTCGACAACCCGAAGGTGCGCCAGGCGCTGAACTACGCGATTAACAAGGACGCGCTGATCAAGGTGGCGTTCGCCGGCTACGCGGTGCCGGCGGAAGGACCGGTGCCGCCGGCGATCGATTTCGCCGCCCGCTATAAGCCGTGGCCGTACGATCCGGCCAAGGCGCGCGAGCTGCTGAAAGAGGCCGGCTACCCGAACGGCTTCACCACCACGCTGTGGTCTTCCCACAACCACAGCACCGCGCAGAAGGTGCTGCAGTTCACCCAGCAGCAGCTGGCGCAGGTGGGGGTGAAAGTGACGGTGACGGCGATGGACGCCGGGCAGCGCGCGGCGCAGGTGGAGAGCGTCGGGGTGAAAGACACCGGCGTGCGGCTGTTCTACACCGGCTGGTCGGCCTCGACCGGGGAAGCGGACTGGGCGCTGTCGCCGCTGTTCTCTACCCAGGCGGCGCCGCCGAAGCAGTTCAACACCGCGTTCTACAGCAATCCGCAGGTGGACAAGGATCTGACCGACGCGCTGGCAACCACCGATCGCGCCGAGAAGCAGAAATTGTATCAGGACGCGCAGGATCGCATCTGGGCCGACGCGCCCTGGATCTTCCTGGCGACCGAACGTCTGTTGTCGGCCAACAGCAAACAGCTGAGCGGTTTCTACGTGATGCCGGATACCTCGTTCAACTTTGATAACGCCGATCTGAAATAAGGCGCCCATCCCCGTCTGCGGCCCGACGGCGGCGGGCGGGGGAAGGAATGAGATGCTCAATTATTTTCTGAAACGACTGCTGGGTCTGATCCCGACGCTGCTGATTGTGGCGGTGCTGGTGTTCCTGTTCGTCCACCTGCTGCCGGGCGATCCGGCGCGGTTGGCGGCGGGGCCGGAGGCCGACGAGGCGGTGGTGCAGCTGGTGCGCAAGGATTTGGGGCTGGATAAGCCGCTGCCGCAGCAGTTCGCGCACTTCTTCGGCAATGCGCTGCGGGGCGACTTCGGCATCTCGATGGTGTCCAAGCGGCCGGTGAGCGAAGAGATCGCCTCGCGCTTTATGCCGACCTTCTGGCTGACCGTCGCCAGCATGCTGTGGGCGGTGGCGTTCGGTTTGGCGATTGGCGTGGTGTCGGCGGTGTGGCGCAACCGCTGGCCGGATCGCCTCGGCATGACGCTGGCGGTGTCGGGGATCTCGTTCCCGGCCTTTGCGCTCGGCATGCTGCTGATGCAGGTGTTCTCGGTCGAGCTGGGGTGGCTGCCGACGGTGGGCGCCGACAGCTGGCGGCACTACATTCTGCCTTCGATCACCCTGGGGGCGGCGGTGGCGGCGGTGATGGCGCGCTTCACCCGCGCTTCGTTCGTCGAGGTGTTGCAGGAGGACTACATGCGCACCGCGCGCGCCAAGGGCGTGCGGGAAAGCGTGGTGGTGATGAAACACGGCCTGCGCAACGCGATGATCCCGGTAGTGACCATGATGGGGCTGCAGTTCGGCTTCCTGCTCGGCGGTTCGATCGTGGTGGAGAAGGTATTCAACTGGCCGGGGCTGGGGCGCTTGCTGGTGGATTCGGTGGAGATGCGCGATTACCCGGTGATCCAGGCCGAGGTGCTGCTGTTCTCGCTGGAGTTCATCCTGATCAACCTGCTGGTGGATATGCTGTACGCGGCGATCAACCCGGCGATTCGTTACCAATGAGGATGCGGCATGATTAAGCATTGGCGGCGCAACGCCGCACTGAAGGCGATGCCGCTTATCGACCCTAACGCGGTACGCACGCCGTGGGGTGAGTTTTGGCGGCGTTTTCGCCGTCAGCGGGCGGCGCTGGTCGCCGGCCTGTTGGTGCTGCTGCTGATTGCGGCGGCGCTGCTGGCGCCTTATCTGGCGCCGTTCGATGCGGAAAATTACTTCGATTACGACCGGCTGAATGAGGGGCCTTCGCTGGTGCACTGGCTGGGCGTAGATTCCCTCGGGCGCGATATCTTCAGCCGCATCCTGATGGGCACGCGCATTTCGCTGGCGGCCGGGGTGTTCTCGGTGCTGGCGGGCGGGGCGATCGGCACCCTGCTGGGGCTGCTGGCCGGCTACTATGAGGGCTGGTGGGATCGCCTCACCATGCGCGTCTGCGACGTGCTGTTCGCGTTTCCCGGCATTTTGCTGGCGATTGGCGTGGTGGCGATCATGGGCAGCGGCATGGCCAACGTGATCGTCGCGGTGGCGATCTTCAGCATTCCGGCCTTCGCCCGCCTGGTGCGTGGCAATACGCTGGTGCTGAAGCACCTGACCTATATCGAGTCGGCGCGCAGCATCGGCGCCTCGGACGGGACCATCATCCTGCGGCACATCCTGCCGGGCACCCTGTCTTCGATCGTTGTCTATTTCACCCTGCGCATCGGCACCTCGATCATCACCGCCGCCAGCCTGTCGTTTTTGGGCCTGGGCGCCCAGCCGCCGACGCCGGAGTGGGGGGCGATGCTCAATGAAGCGCGCGCCGATATGGTGATCGCGCCGCACGTGGCGATCTTCCCCAGCCTGGCGATATTCATCACCGTGCTGGCGTTCAACCTGTTGGGCGACGGATTGCGCGACGCGCTCGATCCGAAATTGAAGGGGTGAGGGTATCGCTGAATTGGCATACCCCTGTTTTACGAGTATAACTGATGAAAATTTGACCCGTGTATATTACAGGGATGAGGTATGGATATGGCAAATAGCAATGTGACGAAAAAGACAGTCAACGTAACCATCGATCGCGATCTTTTCCAGCGCGCAAAATCCCTGGGCGTCAATGTGTCATCCGTATTGACAGACGCATTGAGCGTCCGCGTCAGGGATATTGAGATTCAACAGTGGCGCGAGCAAAATCGCGCGGCGTTAGAAGAACTTAATCGTATCACTGAAGAAAATGGTTTGTTGTCTGATGAATATCGGACATTTTGAACATGCAATATTACCGTATATGACAATACGTATCCGGCATCAGCCTATCCCTACTTACTGGACGTTCAAAGCGATCTTATTGATGTCCTCTCGACCCGGTTAATGATCCCTCTTTATGCTTTGGATAACGTCAGGGTTAAAATTTCTGCACGTTTATGCCCGGAGATTGAGGTCAACGGCGAAAAGTTTCTTGTTATGACGCATGAGATGGCTGCCGTACGTATTTCGCAGATTGGGAAGGCCGTTGGTAATGTCAATGAGCACAGGAATCAAATTAAAGCCGCTATCGATTTTCTGATTGATGGCTTTTGAAGAAATCCGGGCGGTTAAACCGCCCGGATTTTTTATCAGCGGAACAGGTGCTCGGCGTGGAAGCGCAGGTGATCTTCCACGAAGGTGGCGATGGTGAAGTAGCTGTGATCGTACCCCGGCTGAATGCGCAGCGTCAGCGGCCAGTCGCGCTGGCGCGCCAGTTCGGCCAGCCGCGCCGGCTGCAGCTGATCGGCCAGGAACTGGTCGTCATCGCCCTGATCGATAAGGACCGGCATTTTTTCCGCGCCGCTGGCCAGCAGATGGCAGCTGTCGTACTGCAGCCACTGGCTCTCGTCGCTGCCCAGATAGGCGGTGAACGCCTTGCGGCCCCACGGCACCTGGCACGGGTTGACGATCGGCGCGAAGGCCGATACCGAGCGGAAGCGCTGCGGATTGCGAAACGCCATCATCAGCGCGCCGTGGCCGCCCATCGAGTGGCCGAAGATCGACTGACGATCGCTGACGCTGAAGTGCTGTTCGATCAGCGCCGGCAGTTCGGCGCTGATGTAGTCGTACATGCGGAAGTGACGATCCCACGGCGCCTGGGTGGCGTTCAGGTAGAACCCGGCGCCCTGGCCCAGATCGTAGCCTTCGTCGTTCGGCACCTCGTCGCCGCGCGGGCTGGTGTCCGGCATCACCAGCACCAGGCCCAGCTCGGCGGCGATGCGCTGCGCGCCGGCTTTCAACGTGAAGTTCTCGTCGTTGCAGGTCAGCCCCGACAGCCAGTACAACACCGGCGGCGGGTTGTCATCGCGCGGCGGCGGCAGGTAGATGCTGAATGTCATGTTGCAATTCAGGCTCTGCGCCGCGTGGCGATAACGCTGTTGCCAGCCGCCGAACATGCGGTGCTCTTCGAGAAGTTCCAATGACAACGTCATCTCTGCCTCCTGGCTTATTTGTCGAAGTGGATGACGGAACGGATCGATTTGCCTTCGTGCATCAAATCGAACGCTTCGTTGATCTGCTCCAGCCCCATGGTGTGGGTAATAAAGTCGTTCAGCGCGAATTCGCCGTCCAGATAGCGCTCGACGATGCCCGGCAGCTGCGAACGGCCCTTGACGCCGCCGAATGCCGAACCGCGCCAGACGCGGCCGGTGACCAGCTGGAACGGCCGGGTCGAGATCTCTTCCCCGGCGCCCGCGACGCCGATGATCACCGATTCACCCCAGCCCTTGTGGCAGCACTCCAGCGCGGAACGCATCACGTTGACGTTGCCGATGCACTCGAAGGAGAAGTCGACGCCGCCGTCGGTCAGCTCGACGATCACTTCCTGAATCGGTTTGTCATAGTCTTTCGGGTTGATCAGATCGGTAGCGCCCAGCTTGCGCGCCAGATCGAACTTGCTGGTGTTGATGTCGATGCCGATGATGCGGCCCGCGCCGGCCATTTGCGCGCCGATGATCGCCGACAGGCCGATGCCGCCCAGGCCGAAGATCGCCACGGTGTCGCCCGGCTGCACTTTGGCGGTGTTCATCACCGCACCCATGCCGGTGGTGACGCCACAGCCCAGCAGGCACACTTCTTCCAGCGGCGCTTCCTTATTGATTTTCGCCAGTGAAATCTCCGGCACCACGGTGTATTCGGAGAAGGTGGAGGTGCCCATGTAGTGGAAGATCGGCTTGCCGTCCTTGAAGAAGCGGGTGGTGCCGTCCGGCATCAGCCCTTTGCCCTGGGTGGCGCGGATCGCCTGGCATAGGTTGGTCTTGCCGGATTTACAGAATTTGCACTCGCCGCACTCCGGGGTGTAGAGCGGGATCACGTGGTCGCCGACCGCCACGCTGGTGACGCCTTCACCGACCGCTTCCACCACGCCGCCGCCCTCGTGGCCGAGGATCGCCGGGAACACGCCTTCCGGATCTTTGCCGGACAGGGTGTAGGCGTCGGTGTGACAAACGCCGGTGGCGACGATCCGCACCAGCACTTCGCCTTTTTGCGGTGGCATCAGCTCGACTTCTTCGATCTTCAGCGGCTGGTTCGGACCCCAGGCAACGGCGGCGCGGGTTTTGATCATCTCCATCATAGTCTCCTCAGTGGTTTTCTTTTAAATCAGGCGATATCGCTAACGTCTGTTAAATTGTTGGGGGTGCTTTCATCAACAGCGGCGGTTTCCGTCTGTTCAATAATCAATTCTTTCAGCGCGCGCACGTTTGGCCCGAACGCGTCGCGGCGCCACAGCAGCCAGGTGGCGGTGTCGGCCACGTCCGGCGGCAGGGCGTGAACCCGGACCCGCTCATGGCCCGGCAGCAGGCTGAGCACCGAATGCGGGATCATCGCCAGCCCGGCGCCGCTGGCGACGCAGGCCAGCATGGCGTGATAGGACTGGATCTCCATAATCTGCCCCGGCCGCGCGCCTTCGCGCTTGAACCAGGCTTCCAGCCGCAGGCGGTAGGAGCAGCTGGCGCGAAAGGCGAACAGCGTTTCGCCGTTGGCGTCTTTGGCGCTGTGGATCGGCGCGTGATCGAGACAGGAGATCACCACCATATGTTCAGGATAGGCGATACAGCCGTTCAACTCGTCATAAGGCACCGGCCCGTCGACCAGGGCGGCCGCCAACGTGCCGGCGCGCACCCGATCGGCGATTTCGCCGGAGGTGCCGGTGGTCAGCGACAGTGAAACCTGCGAGAAGCGCTGGTGGTAAGCCGCCAACAGCGAGGGCAGGCGGGTGGCGGCGGTGCTTTCCATCGAACCGAGGGCGAAATTGCCCGCCGGTTCGCCGGCGTGGGTGATGCTCATCGCCTCGTCGCTCAGCGCCAGGATGCGGTTGGCGTAGCACAGAAAGTTATGGCCCATCGGCGACAGGCGCAGGCGCTGTTTTTCGCGGATAAACAGATCGGCGCCCAGCTCCTGCTCGAGCTGGCGCAGCCGGGTGGTCAGATTCGACGGCACGCGGTGCAGCTGCTCGGCGGCGCGGGCGACCGAGCCGGTTTCCGCTACGCAGCAGAACATGCGAAGCTGGGTCAGATCCATAATGTTCTCGTTTCGTGATGAACTTGATTAGTATTATTCAGTTTTTGTGAGTTTAATACTGCGGCATGATACTGGCAACTTTCTTTTAACCTTTTGGATACCGGTATGGCTTTACGTATTGCCTTGAGCGGGTTTGCCGCGCTGATCGTTGCGATGGGCATTGGCCGCTTCGCTTTCACCCCGCAGGTGCCGCTGATGATCGCGGAACATCAGTTCAGCCTGACCGGCGCCGGGCTGGTGGCGGCGATCAACTATTTGGGCTACCTGTGCGGCGCCTACGACGCGATGCGCGCCACGCGCCACGTCGAGCGGCGCCTGTGGCTGGGCGTATGGGGCGCGATGGCGCTGACGTTGCTGTCGGCGCTGGCGCAGGATGAATGGACGCACGGCGCGCTGCGCTTCGTCATCGGCTGGGCCAGCGGCTGGGCGATGGTGCTGGTGGCGGCCTGGACCAACGAGCGGTTGGCGCACTACGGCCGGCCGGCGCTGAGCGCGGCGGTGTTCGCCGGGCCGGGCGCCGGTATCTTCCTCAGCGGCATGCTGGCGGTGGGCATCAACGCGCTGGGGCTGACGGCGGCGCAGGCCTGGCTGGTGTATGGCGGGCTGGCGCTGGTGCTGGTCGGGGGGATTAGCGCCTTTCTGCCGCGCAGCGGCGAGCTGCATCGCCCGGACGTGGCCCCGGAGCCGCTGCTGCTGACGCCGGCGCTCAAACGCCTGGTGTGGAGCTACAGTCTGGCCGGCTTCGGCTACATCCTGCCGGCGACCTTTTTGTCGCAGATGGCGGCGGCGCGGTTTCCCGCCAGCCTGTTCGCGCAGTTCGTCTGGCCGGTGTTCGGCGGTGCGGCGGTGCTGGGGATTGTCATCGGCATTCTGACCCGCCATCGGCTGACCACCCAGACCCGGTTGGCGATCACGCTGTGGATACAGGCGGTGGGCGTGCTGAGCGCCGAAGTGGTGCCGGGCGTGGCCGGCCTGGCGCTCGGGGCGTTGCTGACCGGCGGCGGTTTCCTCTGCGTGGTGCAACTTGCTCTTCAGCACGGGCGTGAGCTGGCGCCGCGTCATGCACGTTACATGGCCGGACTGTTGACCACCGGTTATGCGATCGGCCAACTGGTCGGGCCGATGTTGTCGGCGCTGTCGACCGCCATGACCCATCGACTGGAGCCGGCGCTGTATGTGGCGGTGGCGGCGCTGTTGGCGGCCGGGGGGCTGGTGGTGAATACCCCGGCGCGGCGGTTGGCGCAAAAAACGGCGACTCGGTGATTAAAATCCATACAAAAAGCATGGAAACCCGCAGCCGGCCCGATTGTGCTAAATGCGAATATTTCACCTGCGGATGAAGCACTATCGCTGGATAATCGCCGCGCTCTCATCTACAGTGGGGGCAAAATCTTGACCGGGTTCACGTTATCCACCACGAAAACTCTGCCGTCACGAGAGCAAGCAATTCGCCGGCCGCACGCCCTACCAGGCCGCCGGCGGGTTCCGTCCGCAGGAGAACAAATACATGACATCATTAAGTAAAGAAGCCGCGCTGGTGCATGCGGCACTGGAAGAGCGTGGTCTGGAGACGCCGCTGCGCGGGGAAGTGCTGGATCGCGAAACGCGCAAGCGTCGCATCAAAGAGCACATGACCGAAATCATGCAGCTGCTGAATCTCGATCTGTCCGATGACAGCCTGGCGGAAACGCCGCATCGCATCGCCAAAATGTATGTCGACGAGATCTTCTCCGGGCTGGACTACGCCAACTTCCCGAAAATCACCGTCATCGAAAACAAGATGAAGGTGGATGAGATGGTGACGGTGCGTGATATCACACTGACCAGCACCTGTGAACACCACTTCGTGACCATCGACGGCAAGGCTACCGTGGCCTATATCCCGAAAGACTCGGTGATCGGCCTGTCGAAGATCAACCGCATCGTGCAGTTCTTCTCCCAGCGTCCGCAGGTGCAAGAGCGCCTGACCCAGCAGATCCTGGTCGCGCTGCAGACTCTGCTCGGCACCAATAACGTGGCGGTATCGATCGATGCGGTCCATTATTGTGTCAAGGCGCGCGGCATTCGTGACGCGACCAGCGCCACCACCACCACCTCGCTGGGGGGGCTGTTCAAGTCCAGCCAGAATACCCGCCAGGAGTTCCTGCGTGCGGTGCGTCATCACCAGGGGTGATGGCGTTGCGGGGCGACCCGCAAGACGACAACAGGCGCCTGCGGGCGCCTTTTTCATGAGCGGAAGACAGCGATAAAAAATGAACAGTCATCCTCTGCCGCGCATCGCCACGCTGGACTGCGTGCGCGGCATCGCCATCCTCGGCATTTTATTGCTGAACATCAGCGCTTTCGGCTTGCCGAAGGCCGCCTACCTCAACCCGGCCTATTTGGGGATGCCGTCATCGCGCGACGCCTGGACCTGGGCGCTGCTCGATCTCTTCGCCCAGGCCAAGTTCCTGGCGATGTTCGCGCTGCTGTTCGGCGCCGGGCTGCAAATGCTGCTGCGGCGCGGCAAAAGCTGGATCCGCGCGCGCTTGTCGTGGCTGGTGCTGTTCGGCCTCGCACACGCGATCTTCCTGTGGGACGGCGACATTCTGCTGGCCTACGGGCTGATCGGCCTGGTGTGCTGGCGCATGATCCGCGAAGCCAAAGAAACCGTCCAACTGCTGAAAACCGGCGTGGTGCTGTACTTGATTGGCGTGGCGGTGCTGCTGCTGCTCGGCTTCGTCTCGCACGGTGAGCCGGGCAGCTTCTGGCAGCCGGGCGTGGCGGAGTTGCAGTACGAGAAGTTCTGGAAGCTGCAGGGCGGTTTCGAAGCCTGGCGTAGCCGCGCCGATTTGCTCTCCTCCAGCCTGCTGGCCATCGGCGCGCAGTATGGCTGGGAGCTGGCGGGGCTGATGCTGTTCGGCGCCGGGCTGATGCGCAGCGGCTGGCTGCGCGGCAGCTACTCATCCGGCTATTACCTGCGGCAGGCGGCGTGGCTGCTGCCGCTTTCGGTGCTGATCCAGCTGCCGGCGGTGGCGCTGCAATGGCAGGTGCAGTGGGACTATCGCTGGAGCGGTTTCCTGCTGCAGGTCCCGCGCGAGCTGGGCGCACCGCTGCAGGCGATGGGCTATCTGGCGCTGTGTTACGGTTTTTGGCCTGCACTGTCGCGCCTGCGCATCGCCCGCTGGCTGACCCTGGTGGGGCGTATGGCGTTGAGCAACTACCTGCTGCAAACGCTGATCTGCACCACGCTGTTTTATCGTTTCGGCCTCTATGAGCAGTTTGACCGGCTGCAGCTGTTGGCGTTCGTGCCGCTGGTCTGGCTGACCAACCTGGCGTTTTCCGCACTGTGGCTGCGTTACTTCGAGCAGGGGCCGATGGAATGGCTGTGGCGCAAGCTGACGCAGCTGGCCGCCGGCGCAGCGGAACCCAGGACGCTGAAGTGAGCGCCCGTCGGCAGGTTAAAAAAATGTATGTAAACGTTTTCTTTCCTGTGACGTAATTCACGCAGAGCAGCGGGCCAATCGGGGTAGGATAGCGCCACCGGCCACAACCCCGATTTCAGGATCCCGCATGCCTCCAGTTCATCCGATCACCATTCGCGACGTGGCGAAACGCGCCGGGGTCTCCGTGGCGACCGTCTCCCGCGTGCTGAACCACAGCGCGCTGACCAGCAAAGAGACGCGCGAGCAGGTGCTGCAGGCGGTGGCGGATCTGGGCTATCGCCCCAACGCCAACGCGCAGGCGTTGGCGACCCAAAGCAGCGATACCCTGGGCGTGGTGGTGATGGACGTCTCCGATCCGTTCTTCGGCGCGCTGGTGAAAGCGGTAGACACGGTGGCGCAGAAACACCACAAGTATCTGCTGATCGGCAACAGCTATCATCAGGCGGACAAAGAGCGCCACGCGATCGAAGTGCTGATCCGCCAACGCTGTAACGCCCTGATTGTTCACGCCAAAGCCCTGAGCGACGCCGAGCTGATCGGTTTTCTGGAGCAGGTGCCGGGCATGGTGCTGATCAACCGGATTATCCCCGGCTATGAGCCGCGCTGCGTCGGGCTGGATAACGTCTGCGGCGCAGAAATGGCGATGCGTCTTTTGCTGTCGCAGGGCCATCGGCGCATCGGCTATCTGGGCTCCAATCACCCGATCGAAGACGGGCCGCTGCGCCAGCAGGGCTATGCGCAGGCGATGGCCGCCGCCGGGCTGGCCACGCCCGACAACTGGCGTGCCTATGGTTCGCCGGATCTGCAGGGCGGCGAGGCGGCGATGGTGGAGCTGCTGGGGCGCAACTTACAGCTGAGCGCAGTGTTCGCCTACAACGACGCCATGGCCGCCGGCGCTATGGCGGTGTTGAAAGAAAACGGTATCACGGTGCCGCAGCATTTCTCGCTGATCGGCTTCGACGACATCCCCATCGCGCGTTACACCAGCCCCAAACTCACCACGGTGCGCTACCCGATCGTCTCGATGGCCACGCTGGCCACCGAGCTGGCATTGCAGGGCGCAGCAGGCCTGGCGGAGCCGCAGGCCGGTCATCTGTTCATGCCGACGCTGGTGCGGCGCCATTCTGTCGCCCCCTGGCAAAGTGAGGCGACGGTCACTCTCTGACGATTTAATCTTGTGTAACCGTTTTCAATCTGTGAGAAAATTCACAGAATATTAACATCGCGCCGTCTATGCTCTAGGCGTTTTCCGGCGCAAAGGCCCTTGCCGCTGCAACCTTTATCTCGCGCTGACACAGCATTTCTCGGAAATAACAAGATCCACGGACGACAGGTGTTGAGTGGAAATCGCCAGGCCTGGGGTGTGCGCACTGCCGGTGACCATTGGCTCAAAGACGAGTAATACCCTACACAGAACCGGAGACTGACAATGAATAAGAAGGTTTTCACCCTGGCCGCCATGGCCGCAGCCATGATGTTTGGCGCCGCAGCCCATGCTGACACCCGTATTGGCGTCACGATTTACAAATACGACGACAACTTCATGTCGGTGGTGCGCAAGGCGATCGAGAAAGACGCCAAGGCTTCACCGGACGTTACCCTGTTGATGAATGACTCGCAGAACGACCAGTCCAAGCAGAACGATCAGATCGACGTGCTGCTGGCCAAAGGCGTGAAAGCGCTGGCGATCAACCTGGTCGACCCGGCCGCGGCGCCGGTGGTTATCGATAAGGCGCGCGCAAACGATATCCCGGTGGTGTTCTACAACAAAGAACCTTCCCGCAAGGCGTTGGACAGCTATGACAAGGCATATTACGTCGGCACCGACTCCAAAGAGTCCGGCGTGATCCAGGGCGAACTGATCGCCAAACACTGGCAAGCCAACCCGGCCTGGGATCTGAACAAAGACGGCCAGATCCAGTTCGTGTTGCTGAAAGGCGAGCCGGGCCACCCGGATGCCGAAGCGCGCACCACCTACGTGGTGAAAACGCTGAACGAAAAAGGCATCAAGACCCAGCAGCTGCAGATGGATACCGCGATGTGGGATACCGCGCAGGCGAAAGACAAGATGGATGCCTGGCTCTCCGGCCCGAACGCCAACAAGATCGAAGTGGTGATCGCCAACAACGACGCCATGGCGATGGGCGCGGTGGAAGCGCTGAAAGCGCACAACAAGACCAGTATTCCGGTGTTCGGCGTCGATGCGCTGCCTGAAGCGCTGGCGCTGGTGAAATCCGGCGCGATGGCGGGCACGGTGCTGAACGACGCCGACAACCAGGCGAAGGCCACCTTCGAGCTGGCGAAAAACCTGGCGGCGGGCAAGCCGGCCACCGAAGGCACCCAATATAAAATCGAAAATAAAGTCGTGCGTATTCCTTACGTCGGCGTAGATAAAGACAACCTGTCTCAGTTTGTTAAATAAGAATTGAGATCCCGCTAAGACCCCGCCTGCGGCGCCAACACCAGGGATACCGCCGGCGGGGATGTTTACGACTGCAAGATCGTTAAGCCAGGTGTATTTATGGCCGATAGCTCACGCGAATTTTTGCTGGAAATGACGGATATCTGTAAGTCATTTCCCGGCGTCAAAGCCTTGGACAATGTCAATTTACGCGTCCGTCCGCACTCGATTCACGCCCTGATGGGGGAGAACGGCGCGGGGAAATCGACGTTGTTGAAATGCCTGTTCGGCATTTACAAAAAAGACAGCGGCAGCATTGTATTTCAGGGCCGGGAAATCGATTTCAAGAGCTCGAAGGAAGCGCTGGAACACGGCGTTTCGATGGTGCATCAGGAGCTGAACCTGGTGCTGCAACGCACCGTGATGGACAACATGTGGCTGGGGCGCTATCCGACCAAAGGCCTGTTCGTCGATCAGGACAAGATGTTCAAAGACACCCAGGCGATCTTCGACGAGCTGGATATCGACATCAACCCGCGCGAAAAGGTGGGCAACCTGTCGGTGTCGCAGATGCAGATGATCGAGATCGCCAAGGCGTTTTCCTACGACGCCAAGATCGTCATCATGGATGAACCGACCTCTTCGCTGACGGAGAAAGAGGTCAATCACCTGTTCACCATCATCCGCAAGCTGAAAGAACGCGGCTGCGGCATCGTCTATATCTCGCACAAGATGGAGGAGATCTTCCAGCTGTGTGACGAGATAACGGTGCTGCGCGACGGCCAGTGGATTGCCACCCAGCCGCTGGAAGGGCTGGATATGGACAAGATCATCGCCATGATGGTCGGCCGCTCGCTGAGCCAGCGCTTCCCCGACAGGCAAAACACGCCGGGTGAGGTGATCCTCGAGGTGAAAAACCTGACGTCGCTGCGCCAGCCTTCGATCCGCGATGTGTCCTTCGATCTGCATCAAGGGGAGATCCTCGGCATCGCCGGGCTGGTGGGCGCCAAACGCACCGATATCGTCGAGACCCTGTTCGGCATTCGCGAAAAGGTGGCGGGCACCATCAAGCTGCACGGGAAAGCGATCGATAACCACAGCGCCAACGAAGCGATTAACCACGGTTTTGCGCTGGTGACCGAAGAGCGCCGATCCACCGGGATTTACGCTTACCTCGATGTGGGCTTCAACTCGCTGATCTCCAACATTCGCAATTATAAAAACAAGCTCGGCCTGCTGGATAACGCGCGGATGAAGAGCGACACCCAGTGGGTGATCGACGCCATGCGGGTGAAAACGCCGGGGCATCACACCCATATCGGCTCGCTGTCCGGCGGCAACCAGCAGAAGGTGATCATCGGCCGCTGGCTGCTGACGCAGCCGGAGATCCTAATGCTGGATGAACCGACGCGCGGCATCGACGTGGGCGCCAAGTTCGAGATTTATCAACTGATGACCGAACTGGCGAAGAAGGGCAAGGGGATCATTATCGTCTCGTCCGAAATGCCGGAGCTTTTGGGGATCACCGACCGTATTTTGGTGATGAGCAATGGTCAGGTTGCGGGCATCGTTAACACCAAACAGACCTCGCAAAATGAAATCTTACGTCTCGCCTCCCTGCACCTTTAAGGATCGGAATTATGAACGCGCTAAATAAAAAAACCTTATTTACCTATTTCAAGGAAGGCGGCATTTACGTGGTGTTGCTGGTGCTGTTGGCCATCATCATCATTCAGGATCCTACCTTCCTCAGCCTGATGAACCTGAGCAACATCCTGACGCAGTCTTCGGTGCGCATCATCATCGCGCTGGGCGTGGCGGGGCTGATCGTGACTCAGGGCACCGACCTGTCCGCCGGGCGGCAGGTAGGGCTGGCGGCGGTGGTGGCGGCCACGCTGCTGCAATCGATGGATAACGTCAACAAGGTATTCCCGCACATGGAAACCTGGTCGATTCCCCTGGTCATCCTGCTGGTGTGCGCGGTCGGCGCGGTGATCGGCCTGGTTAACGGCCTGATTATCGCCTATCTCAACGTGACGCCGTTCATCACCACCTTGGGCACCATGATCATCGTCTACGGCATCAACTCGCTGTATTACGATTCGGTCGGCGCGTCGCCGGTCGCGGGTTTCGATCCGAAGTTTTCCACCTTTGCCCAGGGCTTCTTGCGCTTCGGCGACTTTAAGCTGTCCTACATCACCTTTTACGCGCTGATCGCCATCATATTCGTCTGGATCCTGTGGACCAAGACCCGCTTCGGCAAGAACATCTTCGCCATCGGCGGCAACCCGGAAGCGGCCAAGGTGTCCGGGGTCAACGTGCCGTTGAACCTGATCATGATCTATGCGCTGTCCGGCGTGTTCTACGCCTTCGGCGGCTTGCTGGAAGCGGGACGCATCGGCAGCGCCACCAATAACCTCGGCTTTATGTATGAGCTGGACGCCATCGCCGCCTGCGTGGTGGGGGGCGTCTCCTTCGCCGGCGGGGTGGGTACGGTGTGGGGCGTGGTGACCGGGGTGATCATCTTTACCGTCATCAACTACGGCCTGACCTATATCGGCATCAACCCGTACTGGCAGTACATCATCAAGGGCAGCATCATCATCTTCGCCGTGGCGCTGGACTCGTTGAAATACGCCAAGAAGAAGTAGGTTTACCGCAGTACAGACAACAGGGCCGGCCTATTGCCGGCCTTGTTACGTTGGGGCGCTGTACGGTGCCAGGCAAAATAATAAGGCATTATTTGGCAATGGCTGGCGAGGTATCTCGGGATATCGCCTGATCTTAGGCTGGATTGGTTACAGCGTGACACAGTTTTCGGGCTACCAACGCGGTATGAAGTCAGTAAACTTGTTTCACCTACCGTTTCCGGGGAGCAAACTATGCCTGTATTTACCATTACGCTGAAAAGTCGTAATACGCTTGATAAGAAAAGAATTTCATCAGCTATTCACGCGGCGGTAGTAAAAACCGGCTATCCTGCGAACGATCAATTCCAGCGCTTTATCCGTCTTGAGGAAGACGATTTATATGTGGATCCCACTTATCCTGACCTGGATTCCCCCCGCAGCGCCAACTTCGTGTTGATTGAAGCCATGCTTTCCTCTGGTTCCCCTGACGCCCGCAAACAATTGCTCTTGCAATCACTGGTACAGGAACTCGCCCTGATTGGACTGGACAGTAATGATCTGATGGTCCTCTTCATTGAATTGGACCGTTTGAATAGTTCATTCGGCGGTGGCAGAAGGGCATCCCCGCTTTCAATGCCGCAATAAGCTGTCAGCGTACGTAGAGAGCGCTTTACGCAAATCATCCGGTATTCGTTAACACTTTGTTTTCTCTCGGATAATACGCCCTTTTAGCGTATTGCCGAGGCGGGTGTCAAACCCTCTGCCGGATGATTAAGGCTGTTTGGTTCTCTGCTTCTCTTCTTTCAGCTTGTGCTCCAGCTCAACCAACTGTTCCGGTGACACGGCGGGATAGCCCTGGGCGTCTTCCGGCACGGTGTGCATGGCGGAGATTGGGATCAGCGGGCCGAGGAAGCGCGGTTCGCGCTTGAGGATGTACAGATCGGTCAGCGCGCCCAGGCGAGCAAAGATCTCGCGGGCGCGCACCGTCATCATGTCTTTCGGCGACGGCACCGCGTAACACTGCGCCTGAATGCCCATGTGCAGGGCGATGAATAGCGCGCGCTCGCAGTGGAAGCGCTGGGTGATGATGATGAAATCGTTGGTGTCGAACACCTTGCGGGTGCGCACGATGGAGTCCAGGGTGCGGAAACCGGCGTAGTCCAGCACGATATCGCTCGGCGCCACGCCGGCGGCGATCAGATCGCGCCGCATGGTCATCGGTTCGTTATAGCTTTGCTGGGCGTTGTCGCCGCTCAGCAGCAGGTATTTCACCTTGCCGCTGTTATAGGCGTTGATCGCCCCCTGAATGCGGTAACGGTAGTACTGGTTGATCACTCCGGTGCGGTAATACTTGGCGGTGCCGAGCACCACGCCGACCTGGCGGTGCGGCAATTCCTGCAGTTCGTCGTAG
Organism: Serratia sp. EC4; assembly: GCF_059652115.1. NCBI lineage: Bacteria > Pseudomonadati > Pseudomonadota > Gammaproteobacteria > Enterobacterales > Yersiniaceae > Serratia > Serratia sp. EC4. The sequence goes on from NZ_JBNIDE010000002.1 coordinate 658,966, forward strand.
ACGTAAGGCGCGGTTTTCCAACTGATCCAGCGATCGAGCGCAATAGCCGAACCCATCAACACCGCAATGATGATGAACAGGCTGATGATCAGGCGTTTCCACATGTTGTTGCCTTACGCGCGCCGGGCTGAAAAAGATGGATCAAGGCTACTTTACCTGACCGACCGACGCAAGACGCGAACCGCCTGAAGCACGCGCGCCGCCGCATTTTTCGGCGGTTTTGCCGCACAAAAAAGCCCGGCGGAGCCGGGCTGGGTCATTTCAGCTCACCATTCAGAACGAGGTGCGCTTGTAGCTGCGGTACTGCGGCCGCCAGAAGTTGTGCTCGATGGCTTTCGACAGCGCATCTTCGGAGGTGACGATCGCCACGCCCTGCAGCTGGGCGGCTTTACCCACTTCCATGGCGATGCACTTCGACACGCCCTGAATATCGTCGATATTCGGCAGCAGCGCGCCGTGGCCGTCGGTGGCCAGCGGCGAACAGTCCGCCAGCGCGCGGCTAGCGGCCATCAGCATGGCATCGGTGACGCGAGTGGCGCCGGAGGCCAGCACGCCCAGACCGATCCCCGGGAAGATGTAGGAGTTATTGCACTGGGCGATCGGGTACAGCTGCTCTTTATAGCTTACCGGCGCGAACGGGCTGCCGGTCGCCACCAGTGCGGCGCCGTCGGTCCAGTTGATGATGTCTTCCGGACGGGCTTCCACGCGCGAGGTCGGGTTGGACAGCGGCATCACGATAGGGCGTTCGCAGTGCTTGTGCATCTCGCGGATCAGCTCTTCGGTAAACAGCCCCGGCTGGCCGGACACGCCGATCAGAATGGTCGGCTTGGCGTTGCGCACCACGTCCAGCAGCGAGATGGCGTCGCTGGCGGTTTCCCAACCGGCCAGATTGTCGCTCTTCTGCACCAGCTTGCTCTGAAAGTCGAGCAGGTTCGGCAGTTTGTCGGTCAGCAGGCCGAAACGGTCAACCATGAACACGCGGGCGCGCGCTTCGTCTTCGCTCAACCCTTCGGACTTCATCTGCGCGATGATCTGCTCGGCGATGCCGCAGCCGGCGGAACCGGCGCCGAGGAAGGTGACGGTCTGATCGCGCAGCTGGCTGCCGGCGGCGCGGCTGGCGGCGATCAGGCTGCCGAGGGTGACCGCGGCGGTGCCCTGAATGTCGTCGTTGAAGCAGCAAATCTCGTCGCGGTAGCGGTTCAACAACGGGGTGGCGTTGTTCTGCGCGAAGTCTTCGAACTGCAGCAGGACGTTCGGCCAGCGGCGTTTGACCGCCTGAATAAACTCTTCGACGAAGGCGTGATATTCCTCGCCGGAGATGCGTGGATGGCGCCAGCCCATGTACAGCGGATCGTTGAGGCGTTGCGGGTTGTTGGTGCCGACGTCCAGCACCACCGGCAGGGTATAGGCCGGGCTGATGCCGCCGCAGGCGGTATACAGCGACAGCTTGCCGATTGGGATGCCCATGCCGCCGATGCCCTGGTCGCCCAGGCCGAGAATGCGTTCGCCGTCGGTGACCACGATCACCTTAACGTTCTGCTTGGTGGCGTTTTGCAGCATGTCATCGATGCGATCGCGGTTCGGGTAGGAGATGAACAACCCGCGCGCACGGCGATAGATATCGGAGAAGTGTTCGCAGGCCTCGCCGACGGTCGGGGTGTAGATGATCGGCATCATCTCGCTCAGGTGCGAGTCCAGCAGACGGTAGAACAGGGTTTCGTTGGTGTCCTGGATGTTGCGCAGGTAGATGTGCTTATCGTTATCGTTCTTGAAATCCTGATACTGACGGTAGGCGCGTTCCACCTGTTCTTCGATGGTCTCCACCGCTTCCGGCAGCAGGCCGTGCAGGTTAAAGTGGCTACGTTCTTCCTCGGTGAAAGCGCTGCCTTTGTTCAGCAGCGGAAATTCCAGCAGAATCGGGCCGGCGTAAGGGATGTAGAGCGGGCGTTTGCTTTCGTATTCTAGTTCCATCAGTTTTACTCTTCACGTATCAGATAACTGTATTGCCGACGATCCTAAAAGATAAAGAGAAGATGTACAGCATTTGTTGCCCGATGATGAACCAGGTTGGCGTAATTATCGACAATCAAATGATTTTTTAACTAAAGAAAGTGTCTCTGGCGGCGTCGGGGCATTGTATTTGGCGGGCGGTGCTGTTAGCGGCGGAACCGGATGGCCCCGCCGTGGCGCGCTTAAAAAGCGGCGCGGCTGACGTTTTGGCAACCCAGCGCCGCCAGGGTGACGCGGGTGGCGTCCCATTGGCTGATGCTCGCGTCCTGCGGTTCGGCCAGGACGGCGCGACGGATAGCCCGGCAGTCGCCGCCGGAGAGGTTCAGCAGGATCAGCGCGGCCTGCAGCGGCGGCAGGCTCGGGTTAAAAGCGGCGTTTTCCGCATAGCGGCCGGCGTAGATATTGCCGTCTGCCGTTTCCAGCGCCACGCCGCTGTGGGCGTTGCTGTACGGCGCGTGGCTCCGGTTGGCCGCCGCCAGCGCCGCTTGCGTCAGCGCATCGTTCAGCGGCAGTTGATGCCCGTGATTGACCTCGTCCATCAGCAGTGAAGCGACATCCAGATCTTTCGGGCCGAAGGCGTCCGGCAGATAGTCCGCCAGCGTGGCCGGCGCGCGGCCAGGCAAACGGATTTGCAGCGCGCCGCCGCTGTTCAGCTCATTCATAAACTGGCGGCAGTGGCCGCACGGCGTATAGTTGACGGTGATCGAGGCCAGCGCTTTTTCGCCGCGCAGCCAGGCGTGAGTCACTGCGCTTTGTTCCGCATGCACGGATTGCTGCAGCGGCGCGCCGCTGAATTCCATATTGGCGCCGAAATAGAGATTGCCGCTTTGCCCGCGCGCGATGGCGCCGACGTGGAAATGCGATATCGGGGTTAACGAGCAGGCCGCCGCCAGCGGCAGCAGCGCGAATGCCAGCGCGTCATCGTCCAACCCGCAGCCTGAACGGATCGCCGCCGCTTGCTCGGCCGTGAACATCGCCGGAAAGTCGGACGCGTCCAGATAGGGCTGCAGGGCGGATTGCAGTGTCGCGGGCAGTGCGCTGAAAGCGGTGTGAAAACGCGGATGCATAGAAAGTCTCTCTACGGGTTAACGGGATAACATTCTAGGCAGGCCAGAGACATTAAAGTGTGATTAATGTCTCTTAATTAATGAAATTAATGCAATGAAATACATAAATGCGAGATGTATCGCAAGTTTCACCCTGATCAACCGAACAGATGCAGCAGCACCGGAAACACAAACGGCGCCAGCAGCGAGGTGATGATGCCGCAGATGACCAACGCCAGCGAGCCGAAGGCGCCCTCCTGATAGTCCATCTCCGCGCAGCGCGCGGTGCCCAGCGCGTGGGAAGCCGTGCCCATCGCCAGGCCACGCGCCGAGGGGGTGGTGATTTTCAACAGGTTGAACAGCGTGTGGCCGAACACGGCGCCGAGGATGCCGACGAAAATAACGCAAACCGCGCTGATCGCCGGAATGCCGCCGAGCGAGTCCGCGACGGCCATCGCGATCGGCGTAGTGACCGATTTCGGCAAGATAGAGGCGGCGATTTCCGGCGTGGCGCCCAACCACAGGGCGATGGCGCCGCCGCTGATCATGGCGGTCAGGCTGCCGATGAAGCACACCGTGATAATCGACTTCCAGCGTGCGCGGATTTGGTGCAGCTGCTCATAGAGCGGGAAGGCCAGCGCGACGACCGCCGGCTGCAGCAGATCGTTGAGGATTTTGCTGCCCTGAAAGTAGCGCTCATAGGGAATGCCGGTGAGCAGCAGCAGCGGGATGATCACCGCCATGGACACCAGCAGCGGGTTGAGCAGCGGCATATTCAGCTTGCGCGCCAGCCAGCGCGCGCCGAAATAGACCGCCAGCGTCAGCGGCAGCGACCACCAGATTTCGTGGATCATGAGTTGCCCTCCGTGTCGTCGGGCTTGCCGGCGATGCGGCGCTCGCGATGAAAATAGTGTGAGGTATAGCCGACCACCACCAGCACCATCAGCGTGCTGATGAGGCAAGAGATAACCAGCGGGCCCAGATGCGCGACGATCTGGTCGTAGTATTTCATCACCCCGACGCCGATCGGCACGAACAGCAGCACCATATAGCGGATCAGCAAATGGCAGCCGGGTTTAACCCATTTGGCCGGCATAATCTGGGTTGAGAGCAGGGCGAACAGCAGCAGCATGCCGATGATGCTGCCGGGAATGGCAAACGGCAGCAGCGCCGCCACCGCGTTGCCGACGAACAGACACAGGTAGATGAGGAGCAGGGCCCTTAGGTATTTCCAGCACAGTGTGAGCACGTTGGCCATTGTCTTTTCCCGTTTAACTGATGTATTCATCATACAATTAAACTGTGAGCCATGCCACAGATCGCACCATGAATTCTCGCTATGGGTGCTATGCCCGAGCGGCGGGTTGACAGCCCGTATTGGCCGCTGCCTGCGGGATCAGCGTACGTCTTCGGCCGCCGCCGCCGCGTGTTCTGCCAGCCGGTGGCCGAGGAAGAAAAACAGCAGGCTGAGCAGGGCGGCGGCGATCAGCATCACGAACATCAACGGCGGCGCGGCATAGCTGAGCAGCACCCCGCACAGCACCGGGTTGATGGCGCCGCCCAGCGCGCTGAGGTTTTGTACCCCATAGTAGCTGCCTTTCAGGTGCGGCGGCGCGATAAAGTCGATAAACATGTATTCCACCGGGATAACGATGATTTCGCCGAGGGTAAACACCGCCATCGCCGCCAGCCATAGCCAGACCGCCTGGCCGGCCGCCATGAAACCGAGCAGCCCGACGATGAAAAACAGCGTGCCCAGCACCAGCCAGCGCAGCATGTTTTCCTGGCGCATGCCGCGGCTGAGCAGGTATTGCAGGGCGATGACGATGCTGGCGTTGACGATCATCACCAGCCCGATGATTTTGTAGGCGAACTCGGCGCTGGAGACGGTGATCAGATACTGCGACAGATAGCCGGTGAACTGACCGAACACCACGGCGCCCAGGGTGCTGCCGAGGGTGAAGTAGATCAGCCGCCGATCGCTCCGCAGGATAGTCAGCGTCTGGCGGAAGTTGGGGAGCGCGGCCGGTGCGGCGGCGGCTGGCGTTGCGCGCTGTTGCCGGCCGCGCAAGCGCAGGCTCAGTGCCGCCACCGTCGCCAGCGCCAATCCGCCCGACAGATAAAACGGCAGCAGCGGGCTAAGCCCGGCCACCAGAACGCCGAGCGCAGAACCGATCGCCCAGCCGACGTTGACCAGCGTGTAGTTGATGGAAAAAGCCTTGATGCGCTGCTCAACCGGCAACCCGTCGGCGAAACAGGCCTTAATGGTGATGCTTAGCACCGAATAACAGGTATGCAAGATGGCCAGCACCACGATCACGCCGCCGGGGCGCGGGATCCAGGGAATGGCTAAGAAGCTCAGCGCAAACAATAAAATCGACAGCAGGATCAGGCGGTTCTTGCTGAATTTGTCCACCAGATAGCCGCCGTACAGGCTGGCAAGGATGCCGAGGGTCAGGCTGACGCCCAGGATCACGCCCACGCTCTTCGGCAGCAGATGGAAATGCTCGGTGAGGTAGATGGTGATGAACGGCAGCGTCACGCCGCGGCCGATGGTCAACACCAGCGAACTGGCCAGCAGCATGTTAATCAGCGAGGGGAATCCCTTCATTCGAAGCCTGTTTATGCATACAGTTATTGGGCGATGCAGATAACATAGCGTATTTTGGCGAGGACGGAAGGGGAAAGCCGATAATTAGTTTAAAAACAGAGGCTGCGTCGGCAGCCTCGTCAAAAACAGCATTATTTACCGTGTTCGGCCTGCAGCGTGGCGAACCACGGCTGAACGAAATCGCTGCTGGTGCCCCAGCCGGGGATGATCTTCGCCAGCCCGGCGACGTTGACCGGCCCCGGCTGCGCCAGCAGCAGCGCCTGCGGAATGACCGCCGCTTTGAATTGATAGCTGTCCGGCGTGCTTTCCCCGGCGATCTTGTTGGCCACCAGGCGCAGGTTGACCGCGCCGATCAGCTTCGGATCCACCGCCACGCTGACCTGCCATGGGCTGCCGGCTTCGCGCATCAGCTGCAAGTCCTGGTTGGAGATGTCGATGCTGTACAGTTTGATTTCGGTGCGGCCGTTCTCTTTCAGCGCCTTGTAAGCGCCCTGGGTGAAAGCGTCCCAGGTGCCCCAGATGGCGTCAATCTTGCCTTTCGGGTATTTCGCCAGCACCGCACCCACTTTATTGGCGGTATCGCCCTGCACGTCGGATGAAACCGCGCCAATCGATTCCAGCTCGTGAATGCCCGGATGCTGTTTCAGCAACTGCTGATAGGCGGCCTGGCGGCGCTCCATCGGCGGGAAGCCTGCTACCCAGAGTTTGATGATGTTGGCCTGGCCGTTGAAATCCTTCACCAACTGGCCGAACGAGGCGTTAGCCAGCGAAGCGTCGTCCTGCTGCGAGACGGTGACGCCGGGAACGTGGCCGCCGACGTCGGTATCGAACGCCGCGACGGCGATGCCGGCCGCCGCGATGCGTTTAACCAGGTCGGTGGAATAGGGGGCTCGCCCCTGCGAGAGAATAATGCCGTCATATTTCTGGCTGATAGCCTGGTTGACGAAGTCCTGGAAGCGCGCATCGTCGCCGTTGCTGAGGAAGGTGTCCACCTTGAAGCCCAGCTTGCGCCCTTCCTGAATGGCGCCCGCCAAAAATTGCGTGGTGTTGTCGTCGGATCCGAGGTTGCGGATCACCGCGATGCGCACCGGCCCCTGATGTTGAGCGATGGCGGCCGGCACGGCGGCGTTTTCCGCCGCCTGCAGCGGCAGGGCGGCCAGCAGACTGAGGGCGAGCAGCGAAGTCTTGAGGTTTTTCATTATTATAGGCTCCAAAAAAGCAGGGAAACGATCCCGGTGAAGGTCTGTTATAGCAGTCTTTCTGTCTGGACGTCTATTCTGGGTTTCGGAGCATCATAGCCGGATGCGGCGAGCAGGGGAATCAGGGCGGTTATGACTTTTTCTTCATGCTTATAACGTGGGGATTGGGGCATAAAAAAAGGGCCGAGCAAGCTCGACCCTCCCTATGCCACGCATCTGCGCGATTACTTGACCTGCATGCCAGGCTGCGCGCCGCTGTCCGGGCTCAGCAGGAAGATCTCTTTCCCACCGGGGCCTGCCGCCATCACCATGCCTTCTGAAATGCCGAAGCGCATTTTGCGCGGCGCCAGGTTGGCGACCATGATGGTCAGGCGGCCTTCCAGCGCTTTCGGATCCGGGTAAGCGGAGCGGATGCCGGAGAAGATCTGGCGCGATTCACCGCCCAGGTCCAACTGCAGTTTCAGCAGTTTGTCGGAGCCTTCGACAAAGTCGGCGCTCTTGATCAGGGCGATGCGCATGTCCACCTTGGCGAAGTCGTCGAAGGTGATGGTTTCCTGAATGGGATCATCGGCCAATGGACCGGTCACCGGTTTAGCGGCGGCCATGTCTTCCTTCGAGGCGTTGACCATTTCGCTGACCTTGTCCAGATCGATGCGGTTGAACAGCGCTTTGAACGCGTTCACCTGATGGCCCAGCAGCGGTTGCGGGATCGCGTCCCAGCTCAGCTCGGCGTTGAGGAACGCTTCGGCGCGCTCGGTCAGCGAAGGCAGCACCGGCTTCAGGTAAGTCATCAGCACGCGGAACAGGTTAATGCCCATCGAGCAGATGGCCTGCAGATCGGCATCGCGGCCTTCTTCTTTCGCCACCACCCACGGCGCCTGCTCATCCACGTAACGGTTGGCCAGATCGGCCAGCGCCATGATTTCGCGGATCGCGCGGTTGAACTCGCGGCCGGCGTAGGCTTCGGCGATGCTCTGCGCCGCGTCGACGAAGGTCTGGTACAGCGCCGGATCGGCCAGGCTGTCGGCCAGCTTGCCGCCGAAGCGCTTGTTGATAAAGCCGGCGTTGCGTGACGCCAGGTTCACCACCTTGTTGACGATGTCGGCGTTCACGCGCTGCACGAAGTCTTCCAGATTGAGATCGATGTCATCAATGCGTGAAGAGAGCTTGGCGGCGTAGTAATAACGCAGGCAGTCGGCGTCCAGATGCTGCAGGTAGGTGCCGGCCTTGATGAAGGTGCCGCGCGATTTGGACATCTTGGCGCCGTTCACCGTCACGTAGCCGTGCACGAACAGGTTGGTCGGTTTGCGGAAATTGCTGCCTTCCAGCATCGCCGGCCAGAACAGGCTGTGGAAGTAGACGATGTCCTTGCCGATAAAGTGATACAGCTCGGTGGTGGCGTCTTTGCGCCAGAACTCGTCGAAGTCCAGATCGCCGCGCTTGTCGCACAGGTTCTTGAAGGAACCCATGTAGCCGATCGGCGCGTCCAGCCAGACGTAGAAGTATTTGCCCGGCGCATCCGGGATTTCGAAGCCGAAATAAGGCGCATCGCGGGAGATGTCCCACTGCTGCAGACCGGATTCGAACCACTCCTGCATCTTGTTCGCCACCTGCTCTTGCAGCGCGCCGGAGCGCGTCCACGCCTGCAGCATTTCGCTGAAGGCCGGCAGATCGAAGAAGAAGTGCTCCGAGTCGCGCATCACCGGCGTCGCGCCGGAAACTACGGACTTCGGATCGATCAGTTCCGTCGGGCTGTAGGTGGCGCCGCACACTTCGCAGTTGTCGCCGTACTGATCCGGCGATTTGCATTTAGGACAGGTGCCCTTCACGAAACGGTCCGGCAGGAACATGCCTTTCTCCGGATCGTACAGCTGAGAAATGGTGCGGTTCTTGATAAAACCGTTTTCTTTCAGGCGGCTGTAAATCAGGGTGGACAGCTCACGGTTTTCATCGCTATGGGTCGAATGGTAGTTGTCATAGCTGATGCCAAAGCCGGCGAAATCCTGTTGGTGCTCCTGGCTCATCTCCGCGATCATTTCTTCCGGTTTCACACCCAGTTGCTGCGCTTTCAGCATGATCGGCGTGCCGTGCGCGTCGTCCGCGCAGATGAAATGCACTTCGTGGCCGCGCATTCGTTGGTAACGCACCCAGATATCCGCCTGGATGTGCTCGAGCATGTGGCCGAGATGGATGGAACCATTTGCGTACGGTAGCGCGCACGTCACCAATAATTTTTTCGCGACTTGAGCCATAGTGAGAACTTGCTTTCTGTAATGAATAAAAGGGCCTTCGATGTTAACCGATCGCGCCCTTCGCTGCTAGGGCGGTTTCTTACAGGTTATACGCGCCAGCTACCGGGCAGTTCTGATATGCTTAGCCGGAAGCGACTCATTCAAAATCAAGGAGCCGGGATGAACGCAAAATCCCCTGAGCAGACCAACCCCGAAGTTCTGCGCGCCCTGGTGACCGGTGTACTGGCCGCCTTTGAACACCCGACGTTGAAAAACAACCTGACCGCGCTGAAGGCTATTCATCACTGCGCATTATTGGACGACGTACTGCATATCGAACTGACGATGCCGTTTGCCTGGCAGAGCGGTTTTGAAGCGCTGCAGGCGAGCGTCGGCCCTGAGCTGTTGCGCGTGACCGGCGCCGCCGCCATCGACTGGAAGCTGAAACACGATATCACGACGCTGAAACGCGCCAACGGCCAAGCCGGGATCAAAGGCGTGCGCAACATCATCGCCGTCAGCTCCGGCAAAGGCGGGGTGGGGAAATCCAGCACCGCCGTCAACCTGGCGCTGGCGCTGGCCGCCGAAGGCGCCAAGGTCGGCATTCTGGACGCCGACATTTACGGCCCGTCGATCCCCAATATGCTGGGCACCGAACATGAACGGCCGACTTCGCCGGACGGGCAGCACATGGCGCCGATCATGGCGCACGGCCTGGCGACCAACTCCATCGGTTATCTGGTGACCGACGACAACGCCATGGTGTGGCGCGGCCCGATGGCCAGCAAGGCGCTGATGCAGCTGCTGCAGGATACGCTGTGGCCGGATCTGGATTATCTTGTGCTGGACATGCCGCCGGGCACCGGCGACATTCAGCTGACGCTGTCGCAGAACATTCCGGTGACCGGCGCGCTGGTGGTCACCACGCCGCAGGATATCGCCCTGCTGGATGCCGCCAAGGGCATCGTGATGTTCGAGAAAGTGCATGTGCCGGTGCTGGGCATCGTCGAAAACATGAGCGTGCACATCTGCAGCCACTGCGGCCACCATGAGCCGATCTTTGGCACTGGCGGCGCCGAGAAGCTGGTGCAGAAATATAACAGCCGTCTGCTGGGGCAGATGCCGCTGCACATCTCGCTGCGCGAAGATCTGGATCGCGGTACGCCGACGGTGATCAGCCGCCCGGAGAGCGAATTCGCCGACATGTATCGTCAACTGGCCGGCCGCGTGGCCGCGCAGATGTATTGGCAGGGGGAAGCGATCCCGACGGAGATTGCCTTCCGCGCGCTGTAATCTGCCTATGGCGATGAAAAACCCGGCTTAAGCGCCGGGTTTTTTTATGGGATGCGGGTAGGGTTGTGCAAATCTGCCCGGGTATAAGGGCGTTCGATCTGCGCCAGCGTTTTGGCGATATGTTCCAGCAATCCCTGGGTGGGGGCCGGCTGCCGCTGTCCCATCAGCGCCAACGGCAAGGCCAGCGCGATGGCCAAATGCGGCCAGGCAAGCTGTGGTCGCGCTTTCCCTCGCTGCAGCCATAAAAACAGCGCGCTGGCCAGGTAGCCTAACATCAGCCCGCTGATGACCTCGGATACCGAATGCACGCGGATTTCCAGGCGCGACACGCCGATGGTGAAAGGCAATATCCATCCGGTCACCAGCGCGATACTGCGCACCGGGTGGGAAAATCGACCGGTTAAAGCCCAAAGCAGCGGCGGCCAGATGCTGGCCGCGAGGGCCGAATGGCCGCTGAATCCGGTGAAATCATAACTTGCGCTACCAATGCCCCAGCCCATAAAGGCCAACTTGGACAGGCAGACCAGTCCGCCGGTGAAACCGAAAATCAGCGCCCATTGCCAACCTGCAACGCGGGTGGCGGGCGATGCGAGCAGCAATAAAAACAGAATCAGCGCGCAGGGCAGCAGCAGCATGCTGTCGCCGAAAAAAGTCAAAAAATACCAATCCAGCACATCATTCTCCGATGAAAGACTACGGGGTCCCTAAGTCAGCGCAGGAGTGTAACCTGTTGCGGGGCATTGCCCTAGCCGTGAGAATCTTAAAATGCCGCGTGCCCGTGGCGTGGCAGCCCGAATTCACCCGCCGCCGCGCAATATACAGTGGCGCAATCCCCGGCGACTCCCTATAATTGTCGCGTTTTAGTTCCCCCCTTCACACTATGAAATCAGGTCTTTAATTTTATGACTGACAATCCGCATCAGTGCGTCATTATTGGTATAGCTGGCGCATCTGCCTCCGGAAAAAGCCTTATCGCCAGCACGTTGTACCGCGAACTCCGCGAGCAAGTCGGTGATGAGCACATCGGCGTTATTCCAGAAGACAGTTACTATAAAGACCAGACTCACCTGACCATGGAAGAACGGGTCAAAACCAACTATGACCACCCGAGCGCCATGGATCATAACCTGCTGTTCCAGCATCTGCAGATGCTGAAGGCCGGTAAGGCGATCGAGCTGCCGCTGTATAGCTACACCGAACACACGCGCAAGAAAGAAACCGTCCACCTGGAACCTAAAAAAGTGATCATTCTGGAAGGGATCTTGCTGCTGACGGATATCCGTTTGCGCCAGGAGATGAACTTCTCGATCTTCGTCGACACGCCGCTGGATATCTGCCTGATGCGCCGTATGAAGCGCGACGTCAACGAGCGCGGTCGCTCGATGGATTCGGTGATGGCGCAATACCAGAAGACCGTGCGCCCGATGTTCCTGCAGTTTATCGAACCTTCCAAACAATACGCCGATATCATCGTTCCGCGCGGCGGCAAAAACCGCATCGCGATCGATATTCTGAAAGCCAAAATCAGCCAATTCTTTGAATAATGCCGCTTAATGGCCGGAAATGCGCATTTCCGGCCGACGGCCAACTATTTGCACCCCGGCGTAGACCTTTCGCCCGTTGTGTGGCAATTTTTGTTTAGTTACGCGTTTTGATGGAGAAGAAAGACATGAGACTGTGCGACCGCGATATAGAAGCCTGGCTGGATAGCGAGAAACTGGTGATTTCGCCGCGCCCGCCGCTTGAACGCATCAACGGGGCCACAGTAGATGTCCGTTTGGGCAATCAGTTCCGCGTGTTCCGCGGCCATACCGCACCGTTTATCGATCTCAGCGGGCCGAAAGATGAAGTCAGCGCCGCGCTGGATCGCGTGATGAGCGACGAGATTGTCCTGCCGGAAGGCGAGGCGTTCTTCCTTCATCCCGGCGAACTGGCCCTGGCGGTGACGTTCGAATCCGTGACGCTGCCGAACGATCTCGTGGGTTGGCTCGACGGCCGTTCTTCTCTGGCGCGTCTGGGGCTGATGGTGCACGTGACCGCGCACCGTATCGATCCGGGCTGGCACGGGCGCATCGTGCTGGAGTTTTACAACTCCGGCAAGCTGCCGCTGGCGCTGCGGCCGGGGATGCTGATTGGCGCCTTGAGCTTTGAGCCGTTGTCCGGCCCGGCGGCCCGGCCATATAACAGCCGGCAGGACGCAAAATATCGCGATCAGCAGGGCGCAGTAGCCAGTCGAATCGACAAGGACTAACGGCGCGGGATGCGCCGTCGGTGTGGCGCTGACAAGAGGGTGGCATGAGAAGATTACTGACGACATTGGCGATTTTACTGGTGGTCGTGGTGGCGGGAATGTCCGCGCTGGTACTGCTGGTCAATCCGAATGATTTTCGCGGTTACATGGTCAAAAAGGTCGAGCAGAAGAGCGGCTACCAGCTAACGCTTGAAGGCGACCTGCGTTGGCATATCTGGCCGCAGCTCAGTATTTTGGCCGGGCGCATGACGCTGACCGCGCCGGGCGCCAAGGCGCCGGTGGTGAGCGCGGAAAACATGCGCCTTGACGTCAAACTGTTGCCGCTGCTGTCGCATCAGCTGTTTGTGAAACAGGTAATGTTGAAAAATGCCGTCATTCGTCTCACGCCCGACAGTGAAGAGCACTCGCAAGTGGACGCCCCGATTGCGCCGGCCGGCAGCGGCGCTGATGCGGCAGACACGGCCTGGAAGTTCGACATCGATAACTTGCGCGTCGTGGACAGCCTGCTGATTTGGCAGCGCGCCGACAACGCGCAAATCAATGTCCGGGACATCAATCTTACCCTGCAGCAAACGGAGAAACGGCAGGCGCAGCTTGAACTGTCCAGCCGGGTCAACCGCGATCAGCGCGACCTGGCCTTCAGCATGACGGCCGATATCGATCTGCAGCAGTTCCCGCACCAGATCGGCGCCAAAGTGACCCAGTTCAATTATCAACTGGCCGGGGCGGACATTCTTAACGGCGGCATTCAGGGCGAGGGCAATGCCCTGGTGGTCTATCAACAGACGCCGGCACAGATTGCCGTCAGCCAGCTGAACGTCAGCGCCAACAACAGCCAGTTGGCCGGCGATATCAGCGCCACGCTGGGGGCGGTGCCGGACTATGTGGTGAATCTCAATTCGGCTAACCTCGATCTCGACGCGCTTTCCGGCTGGCAATCCAGCACCAATACCGCCGAACAGCCCGCCGTAACCGCCCCGCCGGTGATCGCCAGCCAGGTCGACGATCGGCAGCAGAACCTGGAAGCGCTGCGCGATTTCAACGCGCAGTTGAACCTGCAAGCGGCGCAGTTGACCTATCGCGGTATGAACGTCACCCAATTGGCCGTTGCCGCGGACAATCAACGCGGCCTGCTGACGCTGCACAAGCTTGCCGGGCACTTGGCCGGCGGTGATTTCTCCTTGCCGGGATCGCTCGACGCACGCGGCAATAAACCGGTCATCAGCGTGCAACCGACGCTGAACCAAATTGAGCTGGGCACGGTACTCAAAGCTTTCGACATGCCGCAGATGCTGACCGGCAAGTTCAGCATGAAAGGGGATCTGACCGGCGATCGCCTCTCTTCACAGTCATTTGAGCACCGCTGGCGCGGTACGGCGCAGCTGGCGATGCAGGATGCGCAACTGCACGGTTTGAACATCCAGCAACTGATCCAACAGGCCGTGGCGCGCAATGACAACAGCGTGCGCGGTCAAGACAGCTATCAGCGCTATACCGAAGTCAAAAATGTTTCGGCGCAAGCTACCCTGAACCAGGGCACGATCAAACTCAGCGGCCTGACGGCGGATTCGCCTTTGCTGGCGCTGACCGGCGCCGGCAGCATCGATATGCCGGGCAAACAGTGTGATATGGCGCTTAACGTGCGCGTCACCGGCGGTTGGCAAGGGCGCGGCGAGCTGATCGAACAGCTGCAAAAAACGCCGATCCCGCTGCGGGTCTACGGGCCGTGGCAACAGCTGAATTATCAACTGCAGGTCGATCAGGTGCTGCGTAAAACGCTGCAGGATCGGGCCAAGGATGCGCTGAACAAGTGGGCTGAAAAGAACAAGGGTTCGCGCGAGGGTCAGGATCTGAAAAAGCTGCTCGACAAGCTGTAATCCCTCCTGACGCGGGCCGTTTTGCGGCCCGCGTCAGTATCGACGTTTCCCGCGATAATTTCCCTCCGTTACCTTGATGAAGGTCATGAAGACCCGCGATCAATTTGTGCAGAGTAAGGGCGCATTCTGCTATGACTATGCGCCTGAGCGCGAAAAAATGACGAGTTGAGGAAACATGATAGAGCTTCTTATTGGCGCGGCGGTGGCGGCGGGCGTGGGCCGTTATATCATCAAAGGGTATTCCGCCACGGGCGTCTTGATGGTGGGAGGGCTGCTGCTGCTTGGCATCAGCGCCCTGATGGGGAAAACGCTGTTGCCGTCCGGCGCCGCATCTACCGGCTGGCGCGCGACCGATATGATCGAGTACGTCAAGATCTTGCTGATGAGCCGCGGCGGCGATCTGGGCATGATGATCATGATGCTGTGCGGTTTCGCCGCCTATATGACGCATATCGGCGCCAACGACGTGGTCGTCAAGCTGGCCTCGCGCCCATTGCAGATGATCAATTCGCCTTACCTGCTGATGGTGGCGGCCTATTTTGTCGCTTGCCTGATGTCATTGGCGGTTTCTTCCGCGACTGGACTCGGCGTATTGCTGATGGCGACGCTGTTCCCATTGATGGTGAACGTTGGCATTAGCCGCGGCGCCGCGGCGGCCATTTGCGCTTCGCCGGCGGCGATTATCCTGGCGCCGACTTCCGGCGACGTGGTGCTGGCAGCCAAGGCGGCGGAAATGCCGCTGGTGGACTTCGCGTTCAAAACCACGCTGCCTATCTCGATTGCGGCCATCGTCTGCATGGCCGTGGCGCACTTTTTCTGGCAGCGTTATCTCGATAAGAAGAGTGATGAACAGCACCACATCATGGACGTCAGTGAAATAAAAACGCATGCGCCGGGGTTCTACGCGATATTGCCGTTTACGCCGATCCTCGGCGTGCTGATCTTCGACGGCAAATGGGGGCCGGAGCTGCACATTATTACCGTGCTGGTAGGGTGCATACTGTTGGCGGCAGTGATCGAGTTCGTGCGCAGCTTCAGCGCCAAACAGGTATTCAGCGGCCTGGAAGTGGCGTATCGCGGTATGGCGGATGCATTCGCCAGCGTGGTGATGCTGTTGGTGGCCGCGGGTGTCTTCGCGCAAGGGTTGAGCACCGTCGGCTTTATCAGCGGGTTGATCGGGTTGGCGCAGTCGTTCGGTACCGGCGGTTTGATCATGATGCTGGTGTTGGTGGTGATCACCATGCTGGCGGCCATGACCACCGGCTCCGGCAATGCGCCGTTCTATGCGTTTGTCGAACTGATCCCGAAACTGGCGGCACAGATGGGCGTGAATCCTGCCTATCTGGTGATCCCGATGCTGCAGGCCTCTAATCTCGGCCGTACGCTGTCGCCGGTTTCCGGCGTGGTGGTGGCGGTCTCCGGCATGGCGAAAATCTCGCCGTTTGATGTGGTGAAGCGTACTTCAGTGCCGGTAATTGTCGGGTTGGTGGTGGTGATCGTGGCGACGGAGCTGCTGGTTCCCCAGTAAAAGGAAGGCCGGGCGATGCCCGGCCTCGATGTTAAACCTCGTACTCCTCCGGTGGAGGCGGCGGGGTGATCTTCACTTTCAGGATGCGGTGGCTGTTGACCTCCAATGGTTCGAACAGGTAGTCACCGATCTTGATTTGTTCTCCTTCTTGCGGCACGCGCTGGCTGTGTTCCATCAACAGCCCCGCCAGCGTGTGGTATTCGCGCTTTTCTTCCAGCGGCATCGGCAGATACAACACCAGATCTTCCAGCGGCATATAGCCGTTGGCGGTCCAGCTGCCGTCCTCGTTTTGCTGAATGTCGTGGCGTGCGTCCACCTCTTCGCCGGCCTCCGGCAGGTTGCCGGCGATGGTTTCCATCACGTCCGTCAGGGTGACGACGCCTTCGACGGAGCCGAACTCATCGACCACAAAGGCAAAATGCGTCTGCGCCTGGCGGAATTGCTCCAGGGCGCTTAACAGCGTGAGCTGCTCCGGGAAGATCAACGGTTGGCGTATCAGCGCTCGCAGATCCAGCGGCGCCTGCGCCAGTTGCTGTTTGAGGACGTCGATGGTGTGGATCACGCCCAGCGGTTCGTCGCTGGCGCTGCTTTCCACCACCACGATGCGCGTGTGCTGATTACGTTCCAGCAACTGCGTCAGCTTTTCCTGCGGATCGTTCAGCTCAAGGTATTCGACGTCGTGACGCGAGGTCATGATGCTACTGACCGTGCGCTGCGCCATGCCGAGTACGCGTTCGATCATGCGCCGCTCTTGCTGATTGAAGATCTCGCCGTTTTCGCTGTCGCTGTCCGCCAGCAGGTTGGCGGAATGGCTGTCGACTTCCGCTTCTTCATGTTTGCCGCTCAGCATGCGCAGCACCGCTTCGGCGGTGCGTTCACGCAGCGGCCGCACCTTCGACAGGAAGCGACGGCGATTGAACTGCGCCAGCTGGTTCAGCGCCTCGATCATGACCGAGAAGCCGATCGCCGCGTAGAGGTAGCCTTTAGGAATGTGATAGCCAAAGCCCTCCGCCACCAGGCTAAAGCCAATCATCAGCAGGAAGCTCAGGCACAGGATAACGATAGTCGGGTGCGCGTTGACGAAGCGCGTCAGCGGTTTGCTGGCCAACAGCATCAGGCCGATGGCGATACAGACCGCGATCATCATCACCGCCAGGTGATCGACCATCCCCACCGCGGTGATCACCGAGTCGAGCGAGAAAACGGCGTCCAGCACCACGATCTGCGCCACTACCGGCCAGAAACGTGCGCCTTTGCGCGCGCCGTGCTGCTCTTCGTCCTTGCCTTCCAGCCGCTCGTTCAGCTCCATGGTGGCTTTGAACAGCAGGAATATCCCGCCGACCAGCATGATCAGATCGCGGCCGCTGAAGGGGTGCTCCGCGACGATGAACATCGGTTTGGTCAGCGTCGCCAGCCACGAGATGGAGGCGAGCAGCGCCAGACGCATGACCAGCGCCAGCAACAAACCGACGACACGGGCCTTATCTCTTTGTTGTTTTGGTAATTTGTCCGCCAGAATGGCGATGAAGACAAGGTTGTCTATACCCAGCACGATTTCCAGCACGACCAAAGTGGCCAGGCCGGCCCAAATTGTTGGATCAGCGATCCATTCCATACGCCCAATTTCACCTGTAAGTTCTACGGCTTATGCCGCACGGGAATGATGGGCGTTGAGGCGGCAAAATTCAACTTTAATCGGGAGGATGTGGTTCAGAACAGGAGGATTGCCGTAAACATCGATCGGCGCCGAGCGGCCAAAGGAATCAAGGGCCTGGGGAGCAAATATCTACCGGGATGCCATGCGCTCAGAAAAGAAACGCCTTATTAAATTTATTTAAATCAAAACATTAAAACAATTTTCTTTGGCTATGATTCTTATCGGTATGCGGCACGAGTAGTCTTATTCTGAAAACGGCTGACTGGGGGGATCTAAGGCTTGTATCACTTAGACATTAGTATAAGAATCTTAGTCATATAACGGCAGTAACTAACATTGTTTGGTTATAAAGGCACCGGTTTTTTTATTTTTTTGTGAACAGCATGACAGTTCAAACGAAGAATGAGTGCCGCTTTGCATAAAAATTGCCTGGCTCATGCAATGACGTGGGGGGATGCGTCATTAACAGTACTTTGGTAGCTGCAAGCCAAGGGCGGTAGCGTGCCCGATTGGATCCCCTTGTTCACGCTGCACAGATGAATGCAGCGCTACGATGAATTGGAATGAAAATGCAAACAAGACTTAAGGCAGTGATCCCCGTTGCGGGCTTGGGAACCCGTATGTTGCCGGCGACCAAGGCTATCCCTAAAGAAATGTTGCCCGTGGCCGATAAGCCCTTAATTCAGTACATTGTTGCTGAATGCGTGGCGGCGGGGATTAAAGATATCGTATTGGTCACGCATTCATCGAAAAACGCGATTGAAAACCATTTTGACACTTCGTTTGAGCTGGAGGCCATGCTCGAAGCGCGCGTGAAGCGCCAACTCCTGAGTGAAGTGCAAAGCATTTGTCCCCCGGATGTGACCGTGATGCAGGTGCGTCAAGGACAGGCGAAAGGGCTGGGGCATGCGGTGCTGTGCGCCAAACCAATGGTGGGTGATGCTCCTTTCGTTGTGCTGTTGCCCGATGTTTTATTGGATGATTCTACGGCGGATTTGCGCAAAGAAAATCTGGCTAAAATGATCCAACGTTTTGGTGATACGGGTTACAGCCAAATCATGGTTGAACCTGTGCCGGAACAAGATGTGTCCAAATACGGTGTGGTAGATTGCGCAGGCGCGACGATCGCCGCGGGAGAAAGCGCTCCGATGACGGCGGTGGTTGAGAAGCCGGCCCGCGAGGATGCCCCTTCCAATCTGGCCGTCGTCGGCCGGTATGTGCTTGCCGCCGATATTTGGCCGCTACTTGAGAAAACCCCTCCCGGCGCGGGTGATGAGATTCAACTGACCGATGCGATTGCGATGCTGATGGATGAACAAACGGTTGAAGCATTCCATATGAGCGGTAAGTCCCATGATTGTGGCGACAAGTTTGGCTATATGAAGGCGTTTGTGCAGTACGGTCTGCGTCACGGTTCGGAAGGTGAAAATTTCAGCCGCTGGTTGAAGCAGACGTTGGGAAAGTAACAGGCTGTCGCCACTGCGGCTGAAAGCGATCACGAGATTGAATGAGGTCTACCATGACGAAGTTGAAAGCGGTTATTCCCGTTGCCGGATTGGGCATGCGTATGCTGCCGGCGACCAAAGCGATTCCGAAAGAGATGTTGCCAATCGTTGATAAACCGTTGATTCAATACATTGTCAACGAATGCGTCGCGGCGGGGATTAAAGAGATCATCCTGGTGACGCATTCTTCCAAGAACGCCATTGAAAACCATTTCGATACCTCATTCGAGCTGGAGGCGATGCTGGAGGCACGCGTGAAACGGCAACTGCTGGATGAGGTGCAGTCGATAACGCCAAAAGGCGTGACGCTGATGCACATTCGCCAGGGGCAGCCAAAAGGACTGGGACATGCCGTTCTCTGCGCTAAACCGTTGGTCGGTGATTCTCCATTTGTCGTTCTGTTGCCGGACATCTTGCTGGATGACGCAAAAGCCGACTTGAAGAAAGACAACCTGTCACACATGATTGCGCGCTTTGAGCAGAGCGGCCTGAGCCAGGTTTTGGTGCAAAAGGCAGACGAACACGTACTGCATGATTATTCCGTGGTTGAGTGTGAGGCCAGCAACCTGAAACCGGGTGAAAGTGCTCGTATCACATCGATTATTGAAAAACCGGCGCCGGAAACCAAGTTGGAATCCAACTACTCTGCGGTAGGGCGCTATGTCTTGTCTGCCGATATTTGGCCGCTGCTGGAGACCACGGAACCGGGAGCCTGGGGGCGTATTCAACTGACCGATGCGATTGCAGAATTGTTGAAACACAAACCGGTAGAGGCGACGGAGCTGGTGGGGGAATCGTTCAACTGCGGTGAAAAACTGGGTTACCTTCGCGCTTTTGTCACTTATGGGTTGCGGCACCCAACCCAAGGCAAAGCTTTCCGTGAATGGGCTGAACAGCTGTCGCTTTGAGTAAAACTTCTCGCTTCTCTCGATGAGGGCCGTTGCCATCATGGCGGGAGAAGCTAGAATAGTTGTTGAATTTTGGGGAATTTCACTGTCCCATTTTTTATATTAGTATACATTTTACTGCGATTATCCGAGTTGCTATGGCGAGAGAGTTTTATGCGGTATGGCCATGTGCTTATGACAAGTCGCTGTTATTAATAAAAAATTAAAGTTTAAACTCGCCTCCGCACTGATTTTTACCGGTGCTGGGCATCACAGTTTATTTATCCTGCTCATAATAGCTTTGCTCTTATCAACGGCAGATAAACGTTCTCGATAATTGCAAACAGAGCCCATGTTTTGAGACGGCGCAGCAAGCGACAGACAGTTTGATAAGGTTACAGAGACGCTGCCACGGTTGGCGCGCATAGTAGCTTTGCAGATACATTTACTTGAAAGTGATGATAATTTGATGGCAAAACGACAATTGAAAGCGATATCACTATTGATATCGATTAGCGTAATCAGTGGATGCACTGTTTTTCCTGGAACCCATTTATCGACCAGCGGAAAAGACGTCGTAAAACAAGAAGATGCTGACTTCGATATCGATAAGCTGGTCAACATTTACCCTATGACACCGAAGCTGTTGGACTCAATGCGTCCGACACAGGTGGTTGCTCAGTCGAATGCGCAGCTGGATGCATCGTTGCGTACGTATGAGTACCGGATCGGGATCGGCGACGTCCTTAACGTTACCGTCTGGGATCACCCTGAGCTGACCACGCCTGCGGGGCAATACCGCAGCGCCAGCGACACAGGCAACTGGGTACACTCCGACGGCACGATCTTCTATCCTTATATCGGTAAGGTAAACGTGGTGGGTAAAACCGTTACCCAAATCCGCGATCAAATCGCCTCCCGTTTGGCTCAGTACATCGAAAGCCCGCAGGTTGACGTCAATATTGCCGCTTTCCGCTCGCAAAAAGCTTACGTGACGGGCGAAGTTACCAAATCCGGACAGCAGCCGATCACCAACGTACCTTTAACTGTGATGGATGCGATTAACGCTGCAGGCGGTCTGACTGAAAATGCCGACTGGCGCAACATCGTTCTCACGCACAATGGAAAAGAGCAGAGTCTGTCGCTGCAAAAGCTGATGCAGAATGGCGATCTGACCCAAAACCGTCTGCTTTATCCGGGGGATATTCTGTATATTCCGCGCAACGACGATCTTAAAGTGTTTGTTATGGGTGAAGTTAAGACCCCTGCGACGCTTAAAATGGATCGCAGCGGCATGACGTTGACGGAAGCGTTGGGGAATTCTCAAGGGATAAGCCAAGCTGCGGCCGATGCGACCGGCGTGTTCGTTATCCGGCCGTTGCACGGAACGCAGGGCAACAAGCTGGCTAATATTTATCAGCTCAATATGTCCGATGCGACAGCATTGGTGATGGGGGCTGAATTCCATCTGCAACCGTATGACATTGTTTACGTGACGGCAGCGCCAATCGCGCGTTGGAACCGTCTGATCGTTCAGTTGGCACCAACCATCGATAGCTTCAACAATCTCACGGAAGGCTCACTGCGTATCCGCAACTGGCCGTAGTAGGGGGGTTAGCCATGTTTGATTCTATCTTGGTTGTCTGCGTAGGTAATATTTGCCGCTCCCCCACGGGGGAGCGTCTCTTGAAGCGGCATCTGCCGGAAAAAGAGATCGCTTCCGCAGGCATCGGCGCCTTAGTTGGCAAAACTGCGGACAAGAGCGCTATTTCCATTGCGGAAAAACATCAGCTGTCGTTAGAGGGCCATGAAGCCAGACAGTTGACGAAAGAAATGTGCCGGGAATATTCATTGATTCTGGTTATGGAGAAAGGGCATATCGATGCCGTTTGCCGTTTGGCTCCGGAGGTCAGAGGCAAAACCATGCTTTTCGCCCATTGGTTGGGACAGAAAGAAATTCCCGATCCCTACAGAAAGAGCGCTGAAGCGTTTGAGTTTGTTTACCGCCTTCTTGATGATGCAGCCCAAAAATGGGCCCAGGCATTAAATCGTTAACCAGAGATTACAATGACTGATAATACGAAACCAGGCTTATCAACAGCCAATAATCATGATGAGATTGATCTAAGTCGCTTGTTGGGAACTTTAATTGATCACCGCTGGCTCATCATCGGGATTACTGCGTTATTCTCTGTTGCCGGGATCATTTATTCACTGTTCGCGACTCCGATATATCAAGCTGACGCGATGGTTCAGGTTGAACAAAACGTCGGTAACTCGTTGGTCAACGACCTATCCCAAATGCTGCCGAACAGTCAACCGGGCTCTTCCACGGAGATCGAGCTGATAAAGTCACGCATGGTGACGGGCAAGACTGTCGATGATCTGAACCTTGAAACGGTGGTGCAGCAAAAATACTTCCCGGTATTTGGTCGCGGCTGGGCCCGCTTGACGGGAACCGAACCTGCCAAAATTGCGTTGTCCCGCCTCAATGTGCCAGCCAACTCAGACGATCTTGAGCTGGAATTGACGGTGATCGACGCAAAGAACTATGTGTTGAGCAATAACGGCACCGAGATTATCAAAGGGAAAGTCGGTGCGCTGGAAAGCGGCCATGGGGTTTCCTTGCTGGTAAGCGATATTTCAGCGGAGCCAGGCACCGTATTTGAAGTCGCCAAGTTGGCGCGACTGGTTGCGACCAATAATCTGTTGGATGCATTGACCGTTGAAGACAAAGGCAAAGATACCGGCGTTTTGGCGTTGAGCTTGACCGGTGACGATCCGATATTAGTGCGAAACATTCTTGACAGCATCAGCAAAAATTATCTGTTGCAGAACGTCGAGCGTAAATCGGAAGAGGCCGCTAAAAGCCTGGATTTCTTGAAAGAACAACTGCCGGAAGTTCGCAGCTCGCTGGATAGCGCCGAAGATAAGCTCAACCGTTTCCGTCAGGCGAATGATTCTGTCGATCTGTCACTTGAAGCGAAGTCTGTTCTTGATACGATCGTGGGGGTTGAGGCTCAACTGAATGAGCTAACGTTTAAAGAAGCGGAAATCTCCAAGCTTTATACCAAAGAACACCCCGCTTATCGTGCACTGATGGAAAAACGCGCTACGCTGCAGCAAGAAAAAGACAAGCTGAACAAGCGTGTCAGCGTCATGCCGAAAACCCAGCAGGAAATTTTGCGCTTGACCCGTGATGTGCAGGCCGGGCAAGAGATTTACATGCAGTTGCTGAATAAACAGCAAGAGCTGGGGATTACTAAAGCGAGCACGGTTGGTAACGTGCGAATCGTGGATCCTGCCGTTACGCAGCCTCGTCCGGTTAAACCGCAAAAAACCATTATCGTACTGATAGTCACGTTGCTGGGTGGCTTGTTCTCGACGGGTTTTGTATTGCTTAAAACCATGCTGCATCGCGGCATCGAAAGCCCGGAACAGCTGGAACAGCAAGGGATCAACGTTTACGCCAGTATTCCGCTGTCTGAATGGCAGCAAAAAAGTGACCGCGAAACCATGCTGTCCGGCAAGCGCAATAGCAACAGGAGTTACACCCTGCTTGCCGTGGGCAATCCGGCCGATCTGGCGATCGAAGCCGTCAGAAGCCTGCGTACCAGCCTGCATTTTGCCTCCTTGGAGGCCAAAAATAACGTTCTAATGATTTCGGGCGCCAGCCCAAGCATCGGCAAAACGTTTGTCAGTATCAACTTGGCAGCCGTTATCGCTCAGGCGGGGCAACGTATTCTGGTCGTGGACGCCGATATGCGTAAAGGCTACGCCCACTCACTGTTAAACTGTGAATTGGGCGTAGGGCTGTCCGATGTATTGTCAGGACAAGCGACAGCGCAGCAAGCGGTCAAAAAGACCTCGATTGAGAATCTTAGCTTTATCTCGCGTGGCAAGATCCCACCGAACCCGTCAGAACTGTTGATGCACAACCGCCTGACGGAATTCCTGGAATGGGCAGGCAAAGAGTATGACATCGTTCTGGTCGATACCCCGCCGATCCTGGCGGTGACGGATGCCGCGATTGTCGCACGCAATGTAGGCACTACCTTGTTGGTCGCGCGTTATGGCGTGAACTCGCTGAAAGAGATCGAAGTGAGTATTCGTCGCTTCGAGCAAAACGGCATGGAAATTAAAGGTATTATCCTTAACGCCGTAGAAAATAAATCGGGTAGCGCCTACGGCTACTACGCTTACGAGTATAAATAAATCCCCTTCTAAGAAAAAGCTCCTCGTAATGAGGAGCTTTCTGATTCATTCAAAGTAATTAGTAAAATCCAATTTCGGAGAGAATAAATGAGTAATCTTGCAATTATTCCGGCAAGGGGTGGGTCTAAGGGTATTCCCAAGAAAAATATTAAAGAAATTGCAGGTAAACCATTAATTGCCTGGAGCATAGAGCAGGCATTAAATTCTTCGAGTATTGAGCGCGTTATTGTTTCAACAGATTGTGAGGATATTGCTGCTGTAGCCAGGGAATATGGCGCAGAAGTGCCGTTCATGCGCCCAGCTCATCTCGCGAACGATACCGCCGCGACGGAACCTGCACTTTTGCATACCCTGGAATGGTTGGCTGAACATGAGAATTACCATCCAGACTATACCGTCTTGCTGCAGGCAACCTCTCCTGTACGTAAAGATGATGCGATTGATTCTGCAATCAAAAAGATTATCGAAAAAAAAGCCGATTCATTACTGAGTGTATGTGAGTTTTGGCATTTCCTGTGGGAAAACGAAGACAATCCGAAAGCTTATTACGATTATTTAAACCGTCCGCGTCGGCAAGATATTAAGCCTGAAAATATCAAACTCAAAGAAAACGGTTCTATTTACGTTACGAGAAGTGACATTCTCCTCAGCACCGGTAATCGTCTTGGCGGTAAAGTCATTGCGCATAAGATGTCTGAAGAGGAAAGCTTTGAAATTGACACCCTGCTGGATTGGGCGGTTGTTGAAGTAATTTTGAAAAATTGGAGTGGGAGATAATTCATGTTAATCCAGAAAAAGATATCTGATTTTTTAGTGTTTGAAACAGAATCAATCATTAAAGCATTAGAAAAAATCAACTCGAACAAAAAGCGAATCATTTTTGTTGTCACTGAAGACGGCAAGCTGTGCGGCTCTTTTTCTGACGGTGATTTCCGCCGCTGGATCACTAATGGTGATTTCGATCTGAGTCGCGAAATGTCAGAAGTGATGAACCAGAACGTTCGCTATAAAAAAGTGGACGCGCCACGTAACGAGATTGACTCACTGTTTACGAATGGCGTTGACGTATTGCCGCTGGTTGATGACTATCGGCGTCTGGTCGCTGTGGCGCTGCAAAGCGAAAAAGGCCTGACGATCGGCAAGCACACCATCACTGAAACTTCGCCGACTTACATTATTGCTGAAATTGGCAACAACCATAATGGCGACATCAAGTTGGCTAAGCATCTGGTTGACCTGGCGGTTGACGCGGGGGCCGATTGCGTTAAATTCCAAATGCGTGACCTGAGCTCGCTATATAAGGGCGGCAACGATAAAGACAAATCAGCCGATCTTGGCGCGCAGTACACGCTGGATTTGCTAAGAAAATTCCAGTTGAGCAATGAAGAACTGATCGAAGTGTTCGATTACTGCAAGGAGAAGGGGTTGACCCCGCTATGTACCCCTTGGGATCTGAAGAGCCTTGAAATACTGGAAAACTACGGTATGGAAGGTTATAAGGTCGCTTCCGCCGACTTCACCAACCACGAAATGTTGGCCGCGCTGGCTGCTACAGGCAAACCGCTGATTTGTTCTACCGGCATGTGCAGCGAAGCGGAAATCAAAAGCTCGGTTGATTTTTTGAAATCCAAAGGCGCCGAGTTTGTGATTCTGCATTGCAACTCAACGTATCCGACGCCGTTTAAAGACGTCAACCTGGCCTATATCAAGCGTCTGCAGCAGGTAACGGGTTGCCTGGTGGGCTATTCCGGCCATGAGCGCGGTATTTCCGTGCCGATCGCCGTTACTGCCTTGGGCGCACGCGTGATCGAGAAACACTTCACCATCGACAAATCTATGGAAGGCAATGACCATAAAGTGTCTCTTTTACCACCTGAGTTCAAAGAGATGGTTGTGCGCATCCGCGAAGTTGAAGAGTCCATGGGCAATGCCGGCGAGCGTACTATCACCCAAGGGGAAATGATCAATCGCGAAACTCTGGCGAAGAGTTTGATTATCAATCGCGATCTGAAAAAAGGCGAAATCATTACCCGCGAGATGGTAGAGGTGAAGAGCCCGGGCCAGGGTCTGCAGCCTCTGTATCTGGAGCAATTGGTCGGGAAGAAAGCCAATCGTGACCACGAAAAAGGCGGTTACTTCTACGAGTCAGATCTGAATGATGTAGCGATAGAGGCTAAGGACTATGACTTCAATCGTCCGTTCGGCATTCCTGTGCGCTATCACGATTACGGCAAGCTGAAGAATAAATCCAACCTGGATTTCGTCGAATTCCACCTGAGCTATCAGGACATGGAGCTGGATTTGACCGAATTCTTCTCCGGCGCTGAAGATATCGGTTTTGCGGTACATAGCCCAGAGTTGTTCGCCAACGATCATATTTTGGACTTGGCAACGGATGATCCTGCTTATCTTGCCCATTCGATCAAACAGTTGCAGCGTGTCTGTGATGTGACTCGCGCATTAAAGCAGTATTTCCCGAAAACTGAGCGTCCGGTCATCGTGGTGAATGCGGGTGGTTTCAATACCACCGGTTTCTTGCCGAAAGAGTCGCGTCAGGCGATGTACGAACGTATTGGTGCCGCTTTGGGGGAGATCAATCAAGAAGGCGTTGAAATTATCATCCAAACGATGCCTCCATTCCCATGGCACTTTGGTGGCCAGAGCTACCACAACCTCTTTGTCGATCCGGACGAGATTAAAGCGTTCTGTGAAAAATACGGCTATCGTATTTGCTATGATACGTCGCACTCCATGATGGCTTGCAATTATTACCAATGGGATCTTCATGACTTCACCCAGAAAGTCGGCCCTTATACCGCGCACATGCATATTGTTGATGCACTGGGTGTGGATGGTGAAGGGGTTCAGATCGGTAAAGGTGATGTGAACTTTGACGAGCTGGCGGATGATCTGCGCCGCTATGCGCCGGGCGCGCAGTTTATTCCGGAAGTGTGGCAGGGGCACAAAAACCAAGGGGAAGGGTTCTGGCATGCGCTTAACTTCCTGGAAAAGTATCTGTAAATGAGTAAAGCCATTATGGGGGCTGCGGCTTTGTCGATAGGGGATATTCTCGGCAAAGTCATCGGCTTCATCATATTGCCTTATTTGACAGCACACCTTGGCGCGTCGGGGTACGGCGCGCTGACTCTGTATTTGTCCGTTATTCAGATCTTGATCATTTTCATTTCGTTCAGTGGTCAAGGTCTGTTGCCGGTCAAATATATGCAGGAGGGGGAAGGGAGCTCCCTGGTGTTCCGCAGAGATAACATCACCTTGGCTGTCGCGTCGAGCGTGCTATTGGTGGCTATATTCTACATAGTCACACTTGTCACCAAGATCTCAGTTTCTTTCAGTGATGGTTTTCTGGTTGTTTTAGCTTCTCTGGCACAAGCGCTGAACTTTATCAATTTATCGCATTTGCGCATTAGTCAGACTTATAAAGTTGCGGCTATCGGTCAATTTTTGCTTTCCGCATTCAATGTTTTGTTCACGATCGCCCTTTTTGAAATGATAGCGGCGACGCCAGGACAACGTTTGATAGCGATCGCGGCATCATTTTTCAGCATTCAGTTAGCCTATGAGTTCTTTGTCTACCGGAAGAGAGCGGTTAAACGCAGCGAGCTCGAGCCGTCGCGTAAACGTTATAAGGAAATCATTAGCTATGGGGTATCCTTATTACCGCATCACGGTAGTTATTGGATTAAGTCATCGGTAGATCGTTTCTTTATCGCTCATTACATGAGCACTGCTGTTGTGGGGGTTTATGGCTTGGCATTCCAGCTAACCTCCATCGTTATGCTTTTTTTTGGTGTAATCAATCAGGCGTTCCAGCCATTTATTTACCGCAAACTTAAAGCGAACGATTTTCGAGGCGTGGAGCTTATTCAATATGGATACACGGCTCTGGTTATTGTCTCATGTGTTATTTATTTCTTTATTCTGCCGTTTGCTTTTCCATATTTATTTAATGCTGAATTCAATAGCGCAATTTATTACTTCAACATACTTTTGCCTGGAACTGCATTTTTATCGATTTATTATATTTTTACGCACTCACTGTTTTACTATCGTAAAAATAAATTAATATCGATTATTACTATGGGCTCGATGATTACGCATTTGATTGGTATCTTTGTCATCACCATGACGGAAATAAAAGTTGAGTATTTCTGCCTGGTATATGCAATTTCCAGTTTTTATGCATGTGCAGTGACTTTTTATTGTGGCAAGCGACAGATCAGCATTGAGAGGAAAAGATGCTAGCAAGTCTTAAGCGATGGTTGCGAAACTTACGTAAGCAGCGTTATCGCTCAAAAGTTATCAGAGTGGCTGAAAGCTGCGGCCGCGATCCGAAAGTCAATTTTTTAACTGTGGTTAATAACAAAACCCGGCTTGGCAACAACTTCAATTCTAATGGCTTGACGGTGGTCGGCAAGGGCAGGGTTGTTATTGGTGATAATTTCCATTGTGGTTTTGGCTGTGTGCTAATTACAGAAAATCATAATCATCATGGAAACGCTATTCCCTACGATAATACTTATGTGCTGAAGGACACGCACATAGGAGATAATGTGTGGTTAGGAATCAATGTCATTGTTCTTCCTGGCGTCAGCATTGGTGAGGGGGCGATTATCCAAGCCGGTAGCGTGGTGGTTAAAAATATAGAGCCTTACGCTATAGCCGGTGGCCATCCTGCCAAACCCTTTTCACAACGTGATGTTGCTCATTATCTGCAGCTTAAAGCTGAAGGCAAATTCCATTGAACGGCAACTAAACATTCATGCCCGTAGCTTAATCGGATATTAGAAATATGAGTAAGTACATTGCGTATATCGAGTCACCGCTTCAGGCTTTTAATCTCATTGAATATCTTGATGCGAATGACATCATGCTCGATCTGCTGATTGTCAATAAGCGCTCGGCCAATTCCGCGTTGAATCATGGTCAGATCGTGTATCTGCTGAAGATGATTAAGCATCGCTCCTTGAAAACCATTGATGCTGAGGGGAATTTGGGCAATGCTTTTGACATTAAGCGGCAATTGAAGAGCGCGACTTCAGTAGTGAGTGCGAAGGAAACTGTCACTTTGATCGCCGGTGAGTACCGCGCCAGAGTTTTTTGGATTTTGGCGCATAAGTACCCAAAAAGGGATGTAGTTCTACTGGATGACGGTACGGCAACGCTCAGAATTAAACGTTACAATAATGTCACTACTCGGAGCATCGTAAAGTCGGTTTTCCTTAAGTCACTTGGCATGACCAATAATGAGCGCGAAAAAATAACCTTTTTCTCTGTGTATGACATTGAAGGCAATGTTTCAAAACGCGATGTGGTCATTAAACACAGTTACCAAAACTTTAAGGCTAAACTGGCCAGCCTTCCTGATGGCAAGAACAGAGTCTTCATTATAGGCACGCCGCTTTTTGAGGCGGGGGTAACGTCTGTTGATGATATTGATTTGACGCTTAAAATGATAAGCGATTTAAAGTCAAGCCAGACTGATGCCGAACTGGTTTATATTCCTCATCGCCGCGAACGTGAAGAGAAAATAGAGGAAATCAGAAAGCATGTAGAGGTTCGTCGCTTGGACTTTCCCTTTGAGGTTTATCCGATTGTGGCTGGGGAGAACGTCAGGTCTATAGCCGGTTTTTATTCATCATTGTATGATAATCTTGTGAAGATATACGATGAAAAAATAAAAATAACCGCTTATGTTCTCGATGAGAAAGTTTTGTCGCCAGAATGGGTCGGATTCGTCGGCGCAATTTATAAAAACTATGAGAGTTATGAAAACGCGGACATTACGCTGATTAAAAACAAACTTTAATCTTATAAATTATATTTTGGTGATGGGAATGAAGATTGCTTTAATTAACACGCTTTATGCTCCTTATAAAATAGGTGGTGCTGAGGTATCAGTCCAACTATTGGCTGAAAGTTTGCAACGGGCCGGGCATGAAGTTGGTGTATTTTGTCTTCATGAACTTGATGAGGTAAAGTATGACACGCTTAATGGCGTGCATATTGCCTATTTACCTCTCAAGAATGTGTACTGGCCGTTCAAGGCATCAGCTGCAAGCAAATTAAAAAAAGCGGTGTGGCATCTACTCGATTCTTATAATCCATTTATGGCTCGAGCCATGCGCAACGAGCTACGCAAATTTTCTCCGGATGTGGTGCATACCAACAACCTCAGCGGGTTTTCCGTTGCTGCGTGGCGAGTGGCCAAGAAGCTGGGGGCGCGCGTGGTGCATACGACTCGCGATTATTATCTATTCCACCCCAATGGCACGTTGTTTAAACATGGCCAAAATATGGATGTACAGTCGCCTGCAGTGCGCATCACCTCTTATCTAAAGAAAAAAGCCAGTCAGCGCGTGGATGCTTTTGTTGGTATAAGTAAATATATTTCCGCCTTGCATCAGGGAAATGGATTTGCTCGCAACGCGGTGCATACGCATATCTACAATCCTGTCGCGGCGATAGACTACGTACCGACCGTCAGCGAAAAGGTCAGGATCGGTTTTGTCGGCCGTCTCACCGAAGACAAAGGGTTTGATGAGTTTTGTGCTCTGGCAAAACAGGCCAGCGGCGATCCTCAGGTTGCATTCTACGCCGCCGGCAGATTCAACGGTGACGCTTCTGGCGAGAAGTTGAAGGGGTTGGCGTTGGAAGCAGGCATTCATTTGCTTGGCTTTATCAAGATTGAAGAGTTTATGACGCAGATTGACGCCGTTGTTCTACCGACGCGGTGGAATGAACCCTTTGGGCGGACAGTTGCGGAATCAGCCATCTCTGGTAAGGTTGTGTATACGTCTTTCAATGGTGGAGTGGCTGAAATCGCCGCTTTTTACGACAACATTTTCGAGCTAAAAGATTTTTCTGTCGCTAGTGTGGTAAGCGTTGTTAGAGAAAATAACAATAAATCGCGTCGTTCGTTTTTTGAACTGGAAAAAATAACCGATGCCTATGAGAGTGTGTATAGAGGGTCATAATGAGAGTATCGACAAAGTCGCTGGTTGTTTTTCTTTTGCTGACGTACATGGCATTGCTCTCATTGAACGGCGTCGTGACCGTCGCTGCGTATATGTCGACCAGGGCACTTTTGTTATATAAAGACTTTTTTGCCATGGCAGTTCCAGTTTTCGTACTAATACTACTTTTTGCGCGTAATCCTACCGTGTCAAAACAGTGTAGAAGCGTATTGGTCTTTTTCTTGTCAATGGTAGTCTTCTCGTTAGTTTATATTCTTTTTAGTATGATTGCCGGAAGATTTGATTTCTTCCGTTCTATAGTTCAGTTTCGCTTAGAGTTGCTTACATTCGGTTCTTTTTTCTTCGCGGCCGTTTTACTTCTTTTCGAATATAATGAACGTGTCGAAATTGTTAATAAAATCATCAAGTACTATATTTTCTTTGCCGTATTGAATGCGCTTTTTGCAGTCGCCGAATCCAGCTTGGCAGGCCTGCTTTATGCGCTAATCGGTTTTGACCCAGGCCCACAGTTGACACAGTTTGGTAAAGAATATGGTCTTCTGCTGCGCACTATCCAAGGTCAATTACGTGCTTTTGGTTTGCTCACCGGGCCATTCAGCCTCAGTGAATATCTGTTCTTTGCACTGGTGTTATCGCCTTATGTAAGCGTAAAACATCGCAAAAAGTATATTCTTCTCACTATGGTAGGGATCGCATTTTCAACATCGAAAACGGCGATCATTATGGCGCTGCTTTATATCATGTTCCTGATGTTGAGACGCTTTTTCTCTCAACGTTTTAGCCTGAACTCAGTTACCATGGTAACGATGGTCTTGTCACTGTTCTTTTATATTACGACAACCAATTACAGTATTTATGAGATGATATTTCCGAAGGAGAATGCTTACGCGGAGAACAGCATTTTACTTCGTACAGTCAATATAGAGGCCGTGCGAGCTGACAGTGAATATTCGCCATTTATCGGCGCTGGGTATGCTGTGAATGGCAACGCAGTGATTGGCGATGACAATACGAACTCAATCCCGCTTGACAGTATGTATATCTACATGTTGTCGAATTACGGGAATGTCGGCATCATTATTCTTGTTATCGTTGCGTCGGTTATTCTTGGCATTCTTTATCAACGTACTCGTCTTGGCCTTAACCCCAGTATTTACCTATACTGGATGATCTCGCTATCGATGAACTTTGTTTACAATAACCCGTTGACAAACTATCCAGGCTACATATTCCCAATCATTATCTCAATCTTGTTATTGTCGATTAGAACGCCCGAGACGGGGGCCGTGAGTCGGTCAAAGAAGAATGTAGGCTATATTCAATCGCTACATTGACGCGATATTATTTAAAGTTACGAGGTAATTAATGATCTATGTCAATGCGCGATTTTTAACGCAGGATTTGACAGGTGTTCAGCGGTTTGCTCAAGAAATATGTCTTGCGCTGAGTAAAATTAGGCATGATGTCATTTTTGTATCGCCACCTAATATTATTCATCACGATATCGCGTCGCAATTGAATGTTCAGGTAGTGGGTAAGAAAAGTGGCCACTTTTGGGAGCAGTTGGAGCTTCCTGCTTTTTTAAGGAAAAAGAAAAGTCCGCTTCTCATTAACCTTTGTAATACGGCACCGATCTTTTATCGTAATAAAATTGTTACTCATCACGACATTATATATAAACGCTATCCGCAAAGTTACTCTGCAAAATTTCGTTTTGTTTATAATAATCTAGTCCCTCTGATGCTACGTCACAGTAAGGCGTTGATCACGGTTAGTGAGTTTTCTAAAAAAGAAATTAGCCAGGCGTTTGACTACCCATTAAACAATATTTACGTAATCTATAATGCGGTCTCTGAGCAGTTTAAACCCGCTGCGCCAGTATCCGATACAGAGCGCCCCTATTTATTGGCTGTTTCGTCTCCAAATTATCACAAAAACTTTCATGGTCTGATTGCCGCTTTCTCTAAAATGGCAAACAGCCAGGATGTAACACTGAAAATCATTGGAGCCGCCAATAAGAACTTCGCGGATGTGGGGTTTTCGACAAAAGAAGCTGCGGCGAACGATAACATACAGTTTTTGGGGCGGGTGAGCGATCAACAGCTTGTCGAACTCTATTCTCATGCTCGTGCCTTTGTGTTTCCTTCTTTATATGAAGGGTTTGGCATTCCTCCGTTAGAAGCACAGGCCTGTGGCTGCGCGGTAGTATCGTCCAATCGCGCTTCTTTGCCCGAGGTGTTGTTGCAGAGTGCATTGTACTTTGAGCCGGAGAATATCCCGGAAATGCAACAGGCACTGGAGCGGATTATACAGGATGAAGCGTTGCGCCAAACTTTAATCGCTGAGGGTTTTGAGAATGTCAAACGTTTCGATTGGATGCGTTCGGCTGCAGCGTTGAGCGAGATAATGACGAGAGCTATGCAATGAAAAAAAAAGTGCTGCATGTTGCCGAAACAGTGAAAGGTGGCGTCGCTACGGTAATTAGACAACTTGTACAGCAAAATGATGAATTTGATTTTTACTGTGTGTTGCCCGATAGCCAATACCGCGAGATCGGGGCTTTCCCTGATGAAAAAATGAAGGTGTTTTCGCGCACCGGGAGAAATATCCCTTCATTTATCTCTTTGGCTATTAACTATATCCAGTTAGTGCGTAAAGAAAAACCGGATGTCATTCACGTCCACAGTACTTTTGCAGGGGTTGTTTGTCGGTTGTTAACGCCATTGGTAAGAATGACGTGCAAACCCAAAATTATTTATTGCCCACATGCTTTTTCTTTCCTGATGGACACATCAGAAAAGAAAAAAAAGTTCTATGCCAAGATAGAGAAAGTACTGCAAAAGAATACCGATGTGATCATCTGTACCAGCGAATATGAGAAAAGAACGGCACTGATGGCCGGAATGGAACCGGGTAATTTGACCGTGGTTTATAACGGCGTAGAGCCTCCTGTCGCGTTGCCCGATGAGACTAACCCTTATCATCAAGATAAAATCAATATATTGTTTGTTGGCCGCTTTGATTACCAAAAAGGATTTGATTTGGTTCAGCAGATTGCCGATAAACTGGATGACAGATTTTTAATCACGATCGTCGGCGGCAATGTGCATGCGAAAGAACAACCCGCGCCTCATGTCCGAATGGACTTTAAAGGCTGGTTGACGCCTTCAGCGATGGCTCCTTATTTCACTTATGCGGATGTGTTGTTGATGCCAAGCCGCTGGGAATCGTTTGGCCTTGTCGCCGTTGAGGCAGAGAGCTATGGGTTGCCTGTGGTCGCCAGCCGCTGCAGTTCATTGCCGGAGGTGGTGAATGAAGGTGTTACGGGCTATCTGTTTACGACCAATGCAGCTGATGAGGCCGCTGAAATACTGAGTACTCGCGACAAGCGTGATTGGGGTGCAATGAAAGCAGACTGTGTCGATTTCTACAATGCTAATTTCACTTCAGAAAAAATGGTATCCAATACCTACCGTCTTTACAGATAATCGATACATCCACGTTTTTGGAATGAAAATAACTTTTTTTTCCTATTATATTTAATCGGTGAGAGTAAAAATGAGTAACCTTTATCCTGTTATTATGGCTGGGGGAACAGGAAGTCGCCTGTGGCCGCTTTCTCGTGAATTATTTCCCAAACAGTTTTTAGCACTGTGCAACGAGTTTTCCATGTTGCAAACAACGGTCATGCGGCTTAAAGGGTTAGACATTATTGATCCTCTTGTTATATGTAACGAAGAGCATCGTTTTATCGTGGCTGAACAGCTACGACAAATAACGCGTTTGTCACATAATATTATTCTGGAGCCGGTAGGGCGTAATACCGCGCCGGCGATTGCGCTCGCCGCTTTGCAGGCCGTTTCCAGCGGTGACGATCCGCTGATGTTGGTATTGGCCGCGGATCACGTCATTCAGGACGAAGAGATTTTCCGCGACGCGGTGAATCAGGCGATTCCTTATGCTGAAGCGGGTAAACTGGCTACTTTCGGCATAGTACCGACGGGCCCGGAAACGGGCTATGGGTATATTCAAAAAGGTACCAGCATCGACGGTTCCAGTATTTGCGGCGTTTCGCGGTTCGTTGAAAAACCTGATCTTGATACTGCGCAGCAGTATCTGACCAGCGGTGAATATCTCTGGAATAGCGGCATGTTCTTGTTCAAAGCCAGCCGTTACCTGGAAGAATTGGGGCGTTTCCGCCCAGATATTTTGGACGCGTGTAAGCTGTCGCTCGCGCATCTGACCCCCGATATGGACTTTATCCGCGTTGATCGAAACGCTTTCATCGCCTGCCCGGATGAGTCTGTCGATTATGCCGTGATGGAACAGACTGCAGATGCTGTCGTCGTGCCTCTGGACGCGGGGTGGAATGACGTCGGATCATGGTCTGCATTGTGGGAAATCAGCGAAAAAGACACAAAAGGGAACTCTACTTTCGGTGATGTTCTTGAGCATAACTGTTCAAATAACTACATTCGCGCGGAGCATAAATTGGTGGCCGCTGTTGGGGTGAACAATCTGGTTGTGGTTGAAACAAAAGACGCCGTGTTGATTGCCGATAAAGATAAAGTGCAAGACGTGAAGGAAATCGTCAATCAGCTGAAACGGCAAAAGCGCTCCGAAAGCAAACAGCACCGTGAGGTTTATCGTCCATGGGGCAAACATGATGCGATTGCGCAAGGCGATCGCTTCCAGGTTCGCCGCATTACCGTGAAGCCTGGTGAGAAATTGTCCTTGCAGATGCATCATCATCGCTCGGAACACTGGGTCGTGGTGTCAGGCACCGCCAAAGTGCATACCAATGGAAAAATGCAACTCATCAGTGAAAACGAATCCATTTATATCCCTCTTGGGGTTGAACATTCTCTCGAAAACCCGGGAAAAATCCCGTTGGATTTGATTGAGATTCAATCGGGTGCCTATTTGGGCGAGGACGATATCGTGCGAATCGGCGATTCCGCTCAGCATAATTAAGAATTTTGGTGCGGCGGATATTTGAGCCGCATCGCTGTATTTACATTTGGTAAGGATCTCAATATGTCTCAATCATTGACTTGTTTCAAAGCATACGACATTCGCGGGCAACTAGGTGAAGAACTGAACAGCGATATCGCCTATCGTGTCGGCCGTGCCTATGGAGAGTTTTTGCAACCTCAAAGCGTTGTCGTCGGGGGAGACATTCGTTTGACCAGCGAGGAACTAAAACTCGCGTTGGCTGAGGGGCTACGCGATGCTGGGGTTAATGTTCTGGATATTGGCGTCAGTGGGACTGAAGAAATCTATTTTGCCACTTTCCACTTAGGTCTCGATGGTGGCATCGAAGTGACGGCTAGCCATAATCCTATGAATTATAATGGAATGAAGCTGGTGCGCAGCCAAGCCAAGCCGATCAGCGGTGATACCGGTTTGCGCGATATTCAGCGCCTGGCGGAAAATAACAGCTTCGCTGCGGTTGATCCGGCCAAGCGCGGTAGCTACGAAAAAATATCGATTGAAAAAGAGTATGTGGATCATCTGCTGGGCTATGTGAATACGGCTAACTTCAAACCGTTGAAGCTGGTGGTCAACTCCGGTAACGGCGCGGCCGGTCACGTCATCGATGCTATCGAATCGCGTTTCAAGCAGCTTCAGGTGCCGGTTGAGTTTATCAAGGTTCATCACCAGCCTGACGGCAATTTCCCCAACGGGATCCCTAACCCGTTGCTACCGGAATGTCGGGAAGATACGGCGCAAGCCGTGCGCCAGTATAAGGCGGATATGGGGATCGCGTTTGACGGTGATTTCGATCGCTGCTTCTTGTTCGATGAGAACGGTGGATTCATTGAAGGTTACTATATCGTTGGCCTGCTGGCAGAGGCGTTTCTGGAGAAAGACGGCGGGGCGAAAATCATCCATGACCCACGCTTGAGCTGGAACACCATTGATGTGGTCAAGCAGGCGGGCGGAGTGCCGGTGATGTCGAAAACTGGCCATGCATTCATTAAAGAACGTATGCGCCTGGAAGACGCCGTATACGGCGGCGAGATGAGTGCCCACCATTACTTCCGCGACTTTTCATATTGCGATAGCGGCATGATCCCATGGCTGTTGGTTGCTGAGTTGCTGTGCATTAAAAACAAGACGCTCGGGGAGTTGGTCGGGGATCGTATGATCGCGTATCCAGCATCGGGTGAAATTAATAGCAAACTGCAAAATCCAAAAGCCGCGATCGAAAGAGTATTAAATCGCTATCGGCCTTCGGCGCTGGAATTTGACACGACCGATGGCATTAGTCTGGAATTTGCAGATTGGCGATTTAATTTACGCAGCTCGAATACTGAGCCGGTGGTGCGTTTGAACGTCGAGTCGCGAGCCAATCCTGCACTGATGCAGAAGAAAACAGAGGAAATACTGGCCTTGCTTCGAAGCTGATCTCTGGTTTTAAAGCTATATTCTAATGCTGGGTGGGCGGTATACGGCCCAGCATTGCGAAGTGATATAGGTACCAGAGAAAACTAACAAAAGGCATCTATACTATGATAGTTAATAGGCAGTTATCTATGAACGGTTTCCGTCGGGGTGTGTTGCATACTAATGCTTCTCTTACTTCAATGCTTCAGCGCTTCTCTGATATTTTCGTTATCTTTAGCGGATTGTACTTATCCTGCTTAATCTCCGGTGCCGCATTCAGCATGCAGCACTGGATTATGGTATTAATTTCGATCGTCATCTTCCAAATGATTGGTGGTATTACTGATTTTTATCGATCATGGCGTGGTGTGCGTGCGGGTCTGGAAATCCAGCTCATTTTGCAAAACTGGTCGTTGAGCCTGCTGTTGACGTCGGGCACGGTGGCGTTGATAAATGTGTTCAACAACGAATATTCCATTTATATCCAATGGTATCTGTTGGTGTGCTGCGGTTTGATCATTACGCGCAGCGTGATCCGGCTGCTCTTGGGATACATGCGCAATATTGGTTTCAATACCCGTAATGTGGCCATCATGGGGGCGATGCCCGTCGGCATTCGCCTGGCAGAGTCTTTGCGTGATGCTCACTGGATGGGATTTAAAGTGTTGGGCATTTACGACAATGATAATTCTCCATTGAACAGCAAGATTGAGCGCTGTGGCGACTTGTCTCAACTCGTCAGCGATGCAAAATGTGGGCGTATTGATCGGGTATATATCGCAATGTCGATGGAGCAGGAAAAATTGATCAAAGATACGATTGCGGATCTTTCTGATACGACCTGCTCAGTGATGCTGATTCCTGATATCTTTACGTTCAATATATTACAGTCGCGTTCTGAAGAAATTAATGGCGTCCCTGTCGTTTCATTGTTTGATACCCCGATGAGCGGGATTAATCAGGTGATTAAGCGTATTGAAGACATCATTCTGTCAATATTTATTCTGCTGTTCATATCTCCGGTTCTGTTGCTGATCGCCGGTATGGTTAAGTTTACCTCTACCGGCCCGATCATCTTCAAACAAAGGCGTTATGGCATGGATGGTAAGGCTATCGAGGTATGGAAGTTCCGTTCGATGACCGTGATGGAAGATGGCGATAAAGTCGTTCAAGCGAAAAAAGGGGACTCGCGTTTAACACCTGTCGGCGCCTTCTTGCGACGCACCTCGCTGGATGAACTGCCGCAGTTTGTCAATGTATTGAAAGGCGACATGTCGATCGTAGGTCCAAGGCCGCATGCCGTGGCACATAATGAGCAGTATAGAAAGTTGATCAACGGCTATATGCTGCGCCATAAAATGAAGCCAGGCATTACGGGATGGGCCCAAATCAATGGTTGGCGTGGCGAGACGGATACGTTGGAAAAAATGCAAAAGCGCGTTGAGTTCGATTTGGACTATATCCGTAACTGGAGCGTTTGGTTAGACATTAAAATCGTCTTCCTGACCATTTTCAAAGGATTCATTAATAAAGCGGCGTACTGAGGTTTTCTCCGAGCGTCGCGCCCGGGAAATGCGGATTTCCTGATCTCTGGGGTATTGAGACGATTCATTTTTCTTTTAAAACTGGAGGTCAGATGTTGACTAAATCAAGCCGTAAACGGATGCGTCGCCAGGGACCCGCCGCATCGCTGGCTCTCGCATTGCCGCTGATGTTCATCAGTGCGAATGCGTTGGCTTTCGAAGTCGGGGTGCATGCGCATTTTCGCTGGTATCCCAACGATCCGGATAAATATTTGGAGCTGATCAAGCGATACGGTTTCACGTCGTATCGTGCGGATTTTCCCTGGAGCGGGTTGGAACAGCAAAAAGGGCAGTATGTCATAACCGGCAATATGCAAAAGGCTGACCAAGCGTTTAACGATGCTCAGGCGAAATTCGGTCTGAATGGGTTATTAGTATTGGCGTACGGTAACAAGCTTTACGATCCATCGGGTTATCCAACCACCCCTGAGGCCATTCAGGCATTCGCCAATTATGCGTATTGGACAGCGTCTAAATACAAGGGCAAGATCAAGTATTACGAGATCTGGAACGAATGGACGAATGCCACTGCAATTAAGCCAAAGCCGCGGACGCCTCCGCCGCCGGAAGTTTTCGTCGCGCTGGTGAAAGCAACGGCGGCTGCGGTGAGAAAAGCCGATCCCAACGCAATTGTCATTACGGGAACGGCTAACCCAACAGGCACTCGCGATCCTTCCTGGGTTGATAACATCGTTAAACTCGGCGTGCTGAATTACGTTGATGGCTTCTCTATCCACCCTTACTCGTATGGCAACGATAATTACGCTATACGGGCCCCTGAGGGGAACCTCGGCGTCGTGGATAAATTTGAGGCCCGGCTTGCAAAGGCAGCAGGTAAGACGGTGCCGATTTATATCACGGAAATTGGTGTGCCAACCTATGACGGTAAAGGCGGGTTATCAAAAGATGTGGCCGCGCAATATGTGGTGAAATATACCTTCCTGGCCAAATCGCGTCCCTTTATTAAGGGGGTATGGTGGTACGATTTGCTCGATGATGGCGACAACCCGAAAATCAACGAACATCGATTTGGGTTGCTGACGCGGAACGGCCAACCGAAGCCGTCGATGCTGGCTTTAAGTCAGGTGGCAGATGTTGCGCGATCCTATTCCGTCGAAAAATATCAAGTGCTGCCGGGCGGGAAAATCTCCATAGCCCTGAAAGGCAATAATCAGCATGCGATGCTTTTCTGGCAGGAAAAACCGGTGAGCCAACCTGCAAGCGGCATTTCTTCAAGCCTGCGCAGTTTTATGTCTGCTGAAGCTCCGCAAAACCAAAGTGCCACACCGCTCAAAGAGGTTCAGGGGAATACGGCCGCACCCGATGGTGATGTACCGGTAATGATGCGCTCCAGTGCCCCTAT
Organism: Serratia sp. EC4; assembly: GCF_059652115.1. NCBI lineage: Bacteria > Pseudomonadati > Pseudomonadota > Gammaproteobacteria > Enterobacterales > Yersiniaceae > Serratia > Serratia sp. EC4. The sequence continues at coordinate 699,607 of NZ_JBNIDE010000002.1, forward strand.
AGCATCGCCTTGGTAGGCTATCGAGAGCGCCGTACGCGCCGTGAATAAAAAACCGCAAGCTTAATAAGCTTGCGGTTTTTTTTTATCCAGGATTAAGCGACGCGCTTCTTCATCACTCGCCGACATTGACGCCAATAAAAAGCCAGCCGGCATAGCCGGCTGGCATCAGTACACGTATTGCATTTCCCCTCGCGGCGCTGAATAAAAATCAGCTCGCTCGGTGATGGCGCTACGCTTACGCGTAGTGCAGCGTATCCACCAATTGCTGGTGGTTCTGCCCGGTCAGGTATACCACGGTATCGTTGAGATCCAGCGCATGGTTATCGTTGTTGTCGATAATCACATAAGAGCTGGCAGTATTACCGCCACCGCTGAATACTACGGATGCCACACCCACTTTCGACGTCAGCGAGTTGCTGCTGTCCAGACCGAGAATGCCGCCCAGCAGGCCGATAACGCCGTTGGTCAAACCGCCCACCAGCGTCCCCAACAGCGCATCCAGTGTGTCTGCGGAACGTGTGCCGTAGTCCGCGACCGCCGTGCCGGTGGCGTCATTGGAGATAGTCAGGCCGCCATGGTTAACATCGACAATCTTGTCTTTAAGGCTGCTAAAGTCCTTGATGGTCACACCCGCCTGGGTGTTACTCGCCTTGATGTCATAGGTGTTGGCACCTGCGCCACCGGTCAGCGTGGTGTTGCCAATCACGCCCAGGGTATCGGCAGCACTGGAACCTTCTACGGTCATTTGGTAACCGTTCAGGCCCAACGCCGTCAACACCGGCGCCAACAGGTTGGTGGTAATGACGCTCAGCGGCAGAATGTTCAGCAACTGAATGATGATACCGTCACCGGTACCGCCATGGCTGGAGTCGAGATTCAGACCCGCGGTGTTGGTGGACGCATTGATATCACGCACGTTGCTGAAACCGCTGCCCAGCGTCAGATCCAGCGCGTGGTCACCGGTCACGTTGATGGTCTGAACCTGCGCATTGGTACCGGCCAAGGACAGAATGTTATCGAAGTTGCCGGTACCACCTGAGGCCACGTTCACCGTGCTCAGCGCGGTACCCAACAGGGCGCTGCTGCTGCTGTTCAGGGTGATGGCGCCGGCATTCACATTGGCGGAACTCACTGCATCGAAGTTGATGTTGAAGTGATCGGTGGCGTTCTGCACGAAGGTGAAATTCAGCGTACTGGCGGAGGTCGCGTCCCCTTTCACTTCCAGCTGCGCGGCGTTGCCGCCGGCGGCGTTGATGACGTTGACGTTAGCCAGACCGGAGATCACAAATCCTTGCGTGCCCAGATTAGTGGCCGCCGCGTTCTGCGTAACCGTGCCGCCGGTAGTGCCTTCAACCGTAGATGTACCGTTGGTCAGCCCAAAGTCAAAGGTGTTGGTTGGCGTGGTCACGCTGGTGGTGGTCGGAGAACCAATCAGCGGTGTCGTAATCAGCGTACCAACGGACTTGCCGATATAGCCGGTCAGGTCGATCTTCTCGAAATTCGAGAAGTTATTGGCGTTGCTGGTCACTGTGCTGGTGCGAACGCCCAGGGCGTTCTGGTTGGTCACCACAGTTTTGGTAATGAAGTTGGCGGAGATGGAGTCCGTACCCGCGCCGCCGTCAGCCTTAACCGTGTTGGCCACGCTGTTCGCACCGCCCGAAACCCCGTTCCCTGCCCAGTGCAGGCTGTCGTTGCCGGCGCCAAGGTTAAACTGCGCCGTGCCGGCCGCAATGTTTGCCGCCGATGTGACGACTACGTCATCCGCACCCGAACTGGCATTCAAGATGACGTTGCCGTTATTGACGGTGATATCTACGCCTGGATTAACGCCGTTGTCAGACAGGTTGACCGTTGCTGCGCTGGTGCCGTTAATGGTTAGATTCGCCAGATGGTCGGCGAACTTCAGGTTCACGATGCTGGCGGCATTGGCGTTCAGTTGCACATCCGTCAACACTGCCGTTTCGGCATTGCTAATTTGGTGAGATGCGCCGGTGTTGACGGTGCCCGTCGCGTTGCCGCCGGCGGCCGTTGCTGTCAGAGACGCAGCGGTTTTGTACAGCAGGCTGGTACCGATATCGTATTCGAAGCCATGCTGCTGAGTGACGGTGGCACTGTCAGTGGCGACGGAGTTGCGCAGGTCGTTGATAATGGCCTGCGTGATGGTTGTTTTGCTCCCCAGCGCACCATAGCTGGCTAATTGCGCAGCGGTGGCGGCGGTGCCATGCACCAGGGTAAAGATATGCTGAACAAAATCATCGCCAGTCAATTGAGCGCCTTTCTTTTGCGACTCTGCGGAATTGATCAGGGTAGTGATGACTTGTGCATAAGTCTTACCGGCAAACAGTTCTTTGCTCCAGGTGTCCAGCCCGCTGGCATCGACGCCACGGCCCGGTATTGCCAGGAAGGCGGCTGCGACTTGTTCTTGATAGTTCAGGGCCGGCAGTTCACCCGGTTGCCACACGTGCGTCGCCGCCTGGAAGTGTTGTTGGGCCGTGGTATCGCCGGCGGCAACGGTGCCCTTCAGTGCTGCGATCACTTGAGCGACGACATCGCCGCGAGTCGAACCGCCACTCAGCAAGGCAAGATAGCTGCTGCTTTCGGCCGAGGTCGGTGCGCGTTCATAGCTATTTTGGAAGATGGCATTGATGAAATCGCTATCGCTTAACGTTTTCAGCGGGCTGTTGTTCACGAAGGTTTGTGCGACTGCCGCCAGCGTTTTGCCGCCCTGCGCCAATACGGTTCCCCAGTAGGTAATGCCGTCCTGAGTTTGCGTTAAGCCCACGACATGGAAAATACCCTGGACGTCAGCTGCGCCGGCCGACGATGCGGCGGTTGCGACTGGGAACAGGGTTTTTTCGACTTGGGCTTCGAAATTGCTCTGTGCTGTCAGCAGCGTTGAATCAAAACCGCTGTAGCTGAGTACGTCGTTAATCACCTTGGCGACGACGGACGCCGTGGTGGGGTTGCCCGCTAAAAGATCGGCGAGCACGCTGCTGCTAGGGGCGCTGCCGTTCACCGCGGTGTAGACCTTGGTTACGATTTGAGAAGCCGTCAGACCGTTCAGGCTTGAGGTGCCGGTAATGAATTTTTGCGCAACTTGCTCCAGAGAAAGTGCAGAAGTTTCAATTTTCTGCGAGTAGTAATCTAACGCCGCGGTATCAATATTCTTTCCAGAGATTGCAAGGAAAAGAGCAGCCGCTTTTTGCTGTGCTACTAATGTGGCCATACGTTACCCCTTTGGATGTACCCATTTTCTACGGACATAAGAAAGATGTGACCGGCCCCCCATAGCCGTGCCAGGAAGAGGTTTGGTCAGTTTTTTTAGTATTAAAGCTTGTGAAAACAACGGCATATAAAAATGACACACTAATGCCAATTGTTGCTTTCACGTTTTAATCAAAGGAGCTGATGAGATTTTTGTCAAGGCTATAGGATTTTTTTTATTTTTTATTGTTTTCACTTCCCTATAACTAATTGTGTGCTCAATTAATCCTGTGTCATTGCCGTGGTTGTTTAATATTTTTTATGAGTGAAATGATTTCACATGTCTTTTTAACCATGGAGATTATTAGATTTCTAATTATTTCCAGGTGTGGCGTTTTGACTTTGCCGGGATGTGGGGAAGGTGTGTGGTGTCCTTTGATTCAGGCTTAGATAACTTTTTGCTTTATATTGGTTTTTTTTTGAGTTTTTGGGGGATGTTTTTTTCATCTTCCGCCTTGCTGGAATTCCAAATGTGTATCTATAGTTAATGAAAAAGCAGCTGCAGTCTTGAGCATGTTTGGGGGCTTTTTTTGTGAGGTTAATCTCATAAAAATCAATGCGGACTTTGACTGACAGTGCACATGATGTAAGGGCAGAAAGTGAATCAATTTATACCGCGCAATGAAATTGCGGATGTTATACGGACTCGCAGTAAGGTTTTTTGGACCGTTGGCATATTTACCGCATTTATTAATTTATTAATGCTAGTTCCTTCTATCTATATGCTCCAGGTTTACGACCGGGT
>NZ_JBNIDE010000003.1:0-671357 GCF_059652115.1 Serratia sp. EC4
TATTAGCCAAACTCATCCTCACCGGCGAATCATGAATAACAATGTTATCAATCTGTTGTAAATTGACAGTCTGATGAAGAATATTCATTATCACCCCACTTCCCCTTTTCGCGAGACCGCCATGGCCTACCCACGCAACGCTGATATTCTGATGACACCTGCGTTGCTCGTTGGCGGTTTGGCGGCGGTTACATCGAAGAAACAGACGCTCATTTGACCGGGGCGCGCTGTCCCGTCAGATGAGCTGACTGGATGGCACGCAACGCCCCGCCTTCAATTTTCTCATCTGGCTTCTCTGTCGGTCACACAGAAGGAATATTTTATGGCCTCATTTTCGGGTATTTGGGTGGCGATGGTTACCCCTTTCAATCACGACGCCGTCGACCTGCCGGCGGTGCAACGCCTGGCGCGGCACCTGCTCGACGCCGGCATCGATGGTCTGGTGGTCTGCGGCTCCACCGGTGAAGCCGCCGCGCTGAGCAAAGAAGAACAGCTGGCGGTGCTCGACGCCGTATTGGAGGTGGCGCCTGCACGCCAGGTGGTGATGGGCCTTTCCGGCAATAACATGGCCGCCACGCTGCAAATGCAGCAGGCCATTCAGCTGCGCGACATCGCTGGCGTGCTGATCCCGGCGCCTTACTACATCCGCCCTTCGCAATGCGGCCTGATCGACTATTTTACCCAGTTGGCCGACGCCTCCGCCGTGCCGGTGATCCTGTACAACATTCCGCAGCGCACCGGCATCGCCATGGAGCTGGCCACGCTGCGCCGGCTCGCTCGCCATCCGCGCATCACCGCCATCAAAGACTGCGGCGGCAACCCTGACGCCACCATGGCGCTGATCGCCGATGGCGAAATCGATGTGATGACCGGGGAAGACAATCTGATCCTCACCACGCTGTGCCTCGGCGGCACCGGCGCCATCTCCGCCGCCGCGCATGTTCACCCGGAACGTTTCGTCCAGTTGGTGCAGCAGGTCGCCGCCGGCGATCTGGCCGCGGCGCGCAGCAACTTCTATGAGCTGCTGCCGATGATCCACCAGATGTTCAGCTTCCCGAATCCGGCGCCGGTCAAGACGGCGCTGGCCCAGCAGGGGCTGATCGCCAACGAATTGCGTTCGCCGATGCAGGTGGCGCCGCCGACGCTGCAGCAGCAGATCGCCGCGACGCTGGCGCAGCTGCAGCCCGCAGAGGCGATCGTCGGTTAAATTTGTTAGCTAAGCCGCTGTAATTTTGGCGCCACGGGACTACGATGAGAGGTTAAGCATGCCCGTCATTCGTCATCAACAAGGAGCTTCCGATGAAACTGTTCTATAAAGCCGGCGCCTGTTCGCTGTCCCCGCATATCGTGCTGCGTGAGGCAGGGCTGGATTTTACGGCGGAGAAGGTCGATCTGGCGCAGAAGAAAACCGAGAGCGGCGCCGATTACCTCGCCATCAACCCCAAGGGACAGGTCCCGGCGCTGCTGCTGGATGACGGCAGCCTGCTGACCGAAGGCGTGGCGATCGTGCAATATCTGGCGGACCGCGTGCCGGATCGCAACCTGATCCCGGCGGCGGGCACCCTGTCGCGCTACCACGCGATCGAATGGCTGAACTACATTGCCACCGAGCTGCACAAAGGATTCAGCCCGCTGTTCAACCCGAAAACGCCCGAGGAATACAAAACCATCGCGCGCGCCAAGCTGGAGCAGCAGTTCAGCTATCTGGATTCGGTGCTGGCGAAGCAGCACTTCCTGTTGGGGAGCCGTTTCAGTGTGGCTGACGCCTACCTGTTCACCGTGCTGCGCTGGGCATTCGCCCTGCAGTTTGACGTGCGCAAGCACGCCCATCTGGCGGCCTGGTTCGATCGCGTTGCGGCGCGCCCGGCGGTGGATGCGGCGCTGAACGCCGAAGGATTGAAGTAAACATTCGGCCCCGGTGGCTATCGCCGGGGCCCGTTGCACTTACAGTTTTACCGCTTTGAACTCGCTGCGCGGCTGCACGATCCGATCCTGCGCCGCCACTACCTGCAGCTCGTATTCCCCCATCTCCTGAGTCGTCAGCATCACCTCATACACGGCGGCGGTCACGTGCTCCAGCGCTTTATCCAGCGCCTCACCCTTCAGCAGATCCACCAGCAGCAGACCGCTGGTCAAATCGCCGACGCCGACCGGTTGACGCGCGCCGAAATCCACCAGCGGCCGGCTGATGTGCCAAGCCTCGTCCGCCGTCACCAGCAGCATTTCGAAGCAGTCGGCGTGATAGCCGGCGCGGGCCAGGTGCTTGACCAGCACCAGCCGCGGCCCTTTGGCGATCAGCGCGCGGGCGGCCTGCACCGCATCGGCCACGTTGGCGACGGCCATCTGGCTCAGCATCTCCAACTCCAGCAGGTTCGGCGCCATCATGTCGCTGCACGGCAACGCCTGGCGACAGTGAAACTCGGCCACGCCCGGCGCCACGATGCAGCCTTTTTCCGGATGTCCCATCACCGGATCGCAGAAATACCAGGCATTCGGGTTCGCCTGCTTAACCTGGCGCACGATCTCCAAAATATGGTCGCCCTGCTCCGGCGAACCGATATAGCCACTCAACACCGCATCACAGCGCTTCAGCTGATCGATATTGGCGATGCCCTGCGCGATCTCGGTCAGGTGATTGGCCGGCATGACGCAGCCGGTCCACTGGCCGTATTGCGTATGGTTGGAGAACTGTACCGTGTTCAGCGGCCAGACGTTGACGCCCATGCGGCGCATCGGAAATTCAGCCGCACTGTTGCCGGCGTGACCAAACACCACGTGCGACTGGATAGAAAGAATGTTTTTCATCGGAACAACTGACCTCGCCATGCCGTGTGCATCAGCCCGCGGCGAAATGATAATGGGTGCACAACGCGAAAACGTCATGCCGGCGCTGTTAAAAACAAGAAATGAGAGGAATTTTTATGCTTTCGACGGCGGCATATTGTAGCGAAAAGTCCGATCCAAAAAAAGCCGAGAACCGACCGACAAGGCAGTGACAGTTGGAAAAATCAGGCCATCCTCAGACTGGCCTAACATTGCATTTCGGCCCTTATGAACTGTAATTGTCTATTCATTCACTATCACTTCAGCGTATCCAGAGGATATATTTCATGAGCTTACTGAAACTTCAATGGGGAAAGAAGGCCGATGCCAACACCTTGACTTATTTAGCTAAACAGCTTGATAAAAGCGCTGATAGCCAAAGTGAGTCAGGTGCCTTCGCCGACGCGGCCGCTCTCGATACCTTTGGCCGTTCGCTCGCCAGCGGGACACCTTCCGTCGAGCAGTTTAAGCTGCTGGCCAGCGCCCGCCACTTCCTGCGGGCTGACAACAACGAAAAAATCTACGCTTCGCTGTATCACGAAAATCTGAGCCAGGACGTCTCCCTGGCCGTGCTACAGAACGCTGGCCACGATCGATACCAAACCAGCATCGCGTCATTCTACAAGGGGATGCTCCCACTCGACGGCGCTCGTGAGCCTCATTCGACGGGTGTCGCCGCCTATCAACTCAAGATCGCTCAACCGCTGAATTACACGCCTATCGCCGAATTGTCGCTCTCCGCCGACGGCATATTGAGCGGCTCAGTGAACACCGGCAGTCAGCATCCGTTGAGTCCTGAGGAATTGGCCGCTCTGACGCACGTCTTTCTTAATGTGAATGCCTCGGCCGCCGTTGATTTCAGCCATTCGCCCCAGTTGAAAGAGGTGACCTTGCAAGGGAGTGCGCCAACCGATACCACCGCCCTGAACTCGCTAAAAAATAAGGGATTCGCTTTGCGGCTTAATCTGGATGATAACCCTTACTTCAAAACGGTAGACAAGATTACATTTGGTACCGAACGGGATGTCGTGGTGATTTCCGATAAGTTCGATCTCGCCAATGCCAAAATGGAAATTCTTTTTGGCATCGGTGGTGCCAGTCTGTTTTGGAGTGGCAATGGCGTGAATCATAGCGCCAATATTGTCAGCACGACGTTCACCGCACAGAACTATTTTGATGCGGATGGCGTTATTTCCGCCAACCTGATCTTAAAGGATATCTATCTGACCACAACGGCAAGCGGCAGTATTGAAGGAATAATCAAAACCAATGTTAACCAGTTCCAATTCTTTCCTCAGATCGATTTGGCAGGTTATCGCGGTACCGGAAACATTTATCTGGATGGCAAATTGATCGCGACAGAAGGCGCCAACGTATTCGATTATGGCGTAATCAATCAAACGGCCAGTATTTATAACGACCATTATACAGACGTCACCCACTTACAGCAGGCGCCCCATGCTGTAAAAAGTGGTGACGGTTATTACTGGACGGGAAGTCAAGGGCTTACGCTTTCCGGTTTCGCCGATAATGTACATATCATCAATCTTCCCATCTTCGACACACTGCCTTTTCTCACCATCAACGGCGATGCCGGTGCGCAGAGCAAGCTTCACCTGGAACTGGCGCCGGTTACGCCTCCCTCGACGTTATTTGGCCCTTGGGGGGTAAGCATCGGAAATAGCGCCATCGAACGCCTGGACGCAGGAACGCTCAGTTTCGCCAGCCATTTCATTGGCGCACGGCCGCAAGAAGAGCTGCGGCTGTATGCCAATGGTTCGAAACTCGCCTCGGTGGCGCTGGAAGGCGCCGGCAACAATATTTCCAAGATCAACATCAGCGGCATAGGAAAGCTGGAAGTGACGGTAAAAGCTGACTTTAGCGACAGCTTGAAACATATTGTTATTGAACCCATTTTCGATCCCATGAATGAAGGGATCCCGCGCGTTGAAACCGATCTGAAGCTGGATAAGGCTGGGAGCGGCGGCGGCGAGTTTTATAAACTGCTATCCGCGCTGAACGACCCGAGCGCCTATGGCGGTATTATCGGCGCACTGACCGGCGAACAGATCAACATCCAGTACACCAATACTCAGACCCTGACTATCAAAGGTAATACCACGCTGAATAACCTGGCGATGGCCAATCAATACGCGCACCACAACAAAATCAACTTTGAACAAAGCACGATCGACAGCATGGTCACGATTAACACTCTCACGCCGACCGACACGCTTACCGTTGGTGTTCAGGGTCAACAGTGGCTGTTCGACAGCGAAAAATCCGGCAATATCGTGCCTTATGGCAGCCTGACGCAAATGGCCGACATCAATACCCTGTTTGATTCATTAACCGTCGCAGACGACAGCACGGCGCAAGATATATTTGCTCAGGCGCTATCAAAAATAACCCATGGCGGCAGTGAAAATAATCTGCAAAGCGTAGGCGTGTTCAAGTTGGCAACCAATGCATACATTATCATTGATAATAATCACAATAAGCAATTTGACGCTGAGGACATTGTATTCTCCTTGGGAGATAAAGATATTTATGAGATTGCAGCAAACCTTCATTATCGGGCGCCGACTATTGATCTTGCCGGCACTCCCACCCCATCCGTCACAGAGCTAAGTTTGGTCTAACTCTCTGCGGGTGCGGTCGTCTCAAACGGCGGCCGCATTCGCGAAAAATACAGAATTTCCTTAGGCTCAACCGCATTGCAATCATGTGGATTTGGACTGTACTTGTTGATGCTTATTTTTTGTCAACACAGGGGTTAACATGAGTTTATTATCGTCACAACAGGATGTAGCCATCCTTTTTTATGCCACACTCGGTAAAAAAGCCGATAGCGCCGCATTAAACTTCTTTGCCCGCCAGTTGGAATCGGGGCAGTACAGCAGAGATCAGCTGGCCGAAAAATTCATCCAGTCTCAGGATGGGCATCATCGCTATGACGGCCTGACAACGTCGCAAAAAATTCAATACATCTATAAAAATACGACAGGCGCCGATCCAGCACCCGATTTGCTGGCCACGCTGGTCGCGCAAGCCAATGCAGGAAAAACGCTGGGGCTGATTACCAAGGATCTTATCGCCGGCGTGAAGAGCTATATGGGTGATGCTGCGGCACCGGTCGCACAGCAACAGCATTTGTTTGATATTATTGATACAACCTTACACCCCGCTTTGTCCCCCTATCCCGCGAATGCTGAAGCGGCAGCCGATATTCAAGCCCTGTTTTACATCGTAGGCAGCCTCGCGGTGGCGGAAGGCGTCAATTATTGGAGCCAGGTGCTGGCGACAGGAAAAGCTGACGCCAGCTATATCGCCGGCCGTTTCGTCGATACGCGTAGCGCGTTGACCACGTTAAGTAATGAAGACTTCGTCAAAACCGTCTATAAAAATACTTTCGGCGTTGATGCTGGCGCAAGCGAGCTCGCCAATTATGTCACCGGGTTGAATAATCACACCGAAACGCGAGGCGACGTCATCATGCGTCTGATCGCCGATATTCGCAACGACACAGCACATGCCGCCGCCAAACAGGCTTTTCTTAATGCTACCCATGTCTACGCTGCGGGTGAGATGGCTGCGGCCAACTATCAGGAAAGCGTGGCGCTGCTCTTTCTGCAACTGGGGAAAAAAGCCACGCTGGAATCAACCGGACTGGACAGTTACAGCAAATTCCTCGCCGCGGGGAACTCCGAGCTCGATCTGCTGACCATTCTGGCTAAATCCTCCCCCTTCAAAGATGCCGCAGACTTCGCCAGGATTTATCACGAACTGTATTACGGCCCGGCGCTGAGCGAACTGCAAAAACAGGCAATTTTGCTCAAAGCCGGCAATAATCCGCTGCAGGCGACGCTGAATATTTTGCATGCGTTCCGCAACGGGGAAGCGCCGCTGGAGGGCGGAGTCAGCCCAAGTCACGAGCAACTCGTCAATCTCGAATACAAAATTGGCAGCGAGCTGGGATACCAGATCCGCGGCAACGTCACGATGTCGAATGCCGACGGCGCCCTCAACGGCAGCCTGAATACCGGTAAGCAACACGCGTTAAGCCATGCGGAAATCAGCCAGCTGCGCGAGATCACCCTTAACGCCGAGATCGGCTCCGCGGTCGATCTCAGCTTTGCCAAATCGTTGCAAAAAGTCACGCTGCAGGGCGACTTCGCCACCAGTGAAGCAATGCTTCAATCGCTGAGAAACCTGAATGTCACCCTTTTTCTTAGCGAGGGCAACCTGCTGAACGCCCCCGAAGGGATTAACTTTTCCAACGTGAAGAACAGCACCGTCGTCGCCGACCGGCTCGATATGACGACGGCAGCCGCGCAAATCAATCTGGCCGCCGGGAAGCATCAGCTTGTCTGGCAAGGCAATGCCACCGCCGACAGCGGCAATAGGGTCAGCCGTGATTTCAAAGCGACGGCGCTTAATAGCGATCCCGAGACATCTTACTATAGTGTCTCAGCCAATTTTTTCACCAAGGTCGTCCACCTGACGGCCAGCGCCGGCGGCGGCTATGACGCTGAAATTACAAATAACGTTAATCAGTTCCTATATTTCAACTATGTAGATTTGACCCACTATCGCGGTACCGGAGAGATTTATCTTAACGGGCAGCGGGTCGCTACCGAAGGCAACAAGGTATTTGACTTTGGGTTGTTCACGCAAGAAGCCACCGTCTCCCACCCGATTTACGGTAACATCAACTCGCTAAAACAAGGCGAAATGGCGCAACCCAATGCTTCGCAAAACGCTACGGGGTCGGCTGGAGGGGTAATTACGGCCTACTCCGGAGATTTAACGCTGCTCAACGTCAGCAGCGGACAGTTTACCCTCGGCGGCGACTTGACCCCGAAAAGCCGTATCCACATCAGCGATACGGCGCATAGCGACGACAGTTTTAAATTGTTCTTTACCGATACGGCTAGCCATACGGTAACCAACCTCAATATGGGTACTTTCAGCTTTACATCGAACCATAAAGAAACGCTCGAAATCCGTATGGGCAGCAATCTCGACATTGTGCAAAATCGCACGTTGACCCTGAGCGGCGGGGACAACTCGATTAGCACGTTGATGCTGAGCGGCTATATGTACACAGGCGATAAGCCGCTGGTGCTTAATCTGACCGTTGCCGCAGATTTTAGTGATAACCTGAAAACCATCATAGGCAGCGAATTTACCGATGAACGCCGTTATTACTCCGACATGAAGCTGTTCCTCGTCGCAGAAAAAGGCGGCACCGGCGGCGGCGCTTTCTACAACACGCTAAACACGCTGGCCAATAAAGACGATTTCGCCCATGTCATTGCCGAACTTGCCGGCGACCAGTTAACGGTCGACCGCACCGGGTTGACCGTCTATAAAGCCGACGTTAAGGGCAACACGACGTTGGATAGCGCCGGTACGTTACATTTTACCGATAGCAAAATAGACAATATGGTCACGCTCAATACCGGCTATGCCAACAGCGTCATCTCCGTGGGAGAAACCGACAACCCGTGGGTTTTCTCCAAGACAGGAGACAAGACCGCAACCTTGTACGGCAGCGTCACCACCCAAGCTGAGTTACAAAATGCGTTCAGTGGCCTGAATGCGACGGACAATGCCCAAGCGCTGTTCTCACAGGTACTGGCGAAAATAACGAACGGCGCCAGCACCAATAACCTGGCGGAAGTCGGATTGCTAAAGTTGGACAAATCGCTCTATGTCATCGTGGATAGCAATCATAATCACAGCTTTGACGCCGATGATGTGGTGTTCTCGATCGGCAATCAGGATCCCTATCTGGCTGCCGTCTCTCTGCACTACCACTCGCCCGCCGTCACCGTGAACGGTGTTGCGGCCGAAAACTCGCTGCCGGAGGCGTTTGCCTAATCGTCATCCGCGCCATGCGATAAAAAAAGCCCGGGGAGCTCCCCGGGCTTTTCATGTCATATAGACTGGCTGACGCTTACTGCCAATCCACCAGGCAGTAATGCTTTTTGCCGCGACGCAACAGCGTGTAGCGGCCGAACAGACGGTCTGAATCGCTGAAGCGGTATTCGGCATCGGACTGCTTCTCGCCGTTGATGGTTACCGCGTTGGAGCCGATCATGGTGCGCGCCTGGCCGCGTGACGGCACCAGTTCGGCATTCACCAGCGCCTGCTGCAGATCGGCGTCGCGGTCCAGTTTGATGGTCGGCATGCCGTCCTGCGCCAGTTGGGCGAAGTCCGCTTCGGTCATGTCGTGCAGCGCACCGGAGAACAGACTCTGGGTGATGCGCTTGGCGGCCGCCAGGCCTTCCGCACCGTGCACCATGCCGGTCACTTCTTCCGCCAGCACGTACTGGGCGCGAGGCGCCTTACCGCTGTTCTTATCTTCTTCTTCCAGCGCGTTGATGTCTTCCAGGCTCATGAAGGTGAAGAACTTCAGGAAGCGGTAGACGTCGGCGTCGGCGGTATTGATCCAGAACTGGTAGAACTTGTACGGGCTGGTTTTTTCCGGCGCCAGCCAGACCGCGCCGCCCTCGGTTTTACCGAACTTGGTGCCGTCGGCTTTGGTGATCAACGGCACGGTCAGGCCGAACACCTGCTTCTGGTGCTGACGGCGCGTCAGATCGATACCCGAGGTGATGTTGCCCCACTGATCGGAACCGCCGATCTGCAGCTCCACCTGGTGGCGGTTATACAGCTCGGAGAAATCGTAGCCCTGCAGCAGGTTATAAGAGAACTCGGTGAAGGAGATGCCGGAGTCGTCGCGATTCAGACGCTGCTTGACCGCTTCCTTGTTGATCATCTGGTTGACGGAGAAGTGCTTGCCGATGTCACGCAGGAAGGTCAGCACGTTCATGCCGCCGAACCAGTCGTAGTTATTGGCCGCGATAGCGCTGTTGCCGCCGCAGTCGAAATCGAGGAACGGGGAAACCTGTTTGCGGATCTTCTCGACCCACTCGTTCACCGTATCGGTGGTGTTCAGCTTGCGCTCCGCCGCTTTGAAGCTCGGATCGCCGATGAGGCCAGTGGCGCCGCCCACCAACGCTACCGGCTTGTGGCCGGCCAGTTGGAAGCGCTTCAGGCACAACAGAGGAACCAGATGGCCCAAATGCAAGCTGTCAGCGGTCGGATCGAAACCGCAATACAGTGCAATTGGCCCTTGCGCCAGTCGCTCCGCTAACGCTTCCTCATCCGTAACCTGGGCAACGAGGCCCCGCTCTTGCAGTTGTTTAATCAAGTTGCTGCTTGCCATCAATGACTCCATGTATAAACGAATGCACCTTTGCCGGTACACGGCCTTTCGCCCAGTGGCGAAATAAAAATTCAGGGTAGCGCATAGAATAAAGCGCCGGCGGCATCAGCACCAGCGCTTAGAGAGGATTTTCCGCCTTCAGGGTGCCAGTCGGTCAATTTTCCAGTCATTCCCGTCCCGCTGATACAGGAAACGGTCATGCAGGCGATGGGCGCCGCCTTGCCAGAACTCGACAGAGTCAAATTTCACGCGGAATCCGCCCCAGAAACTCGGCAACGGCACCTCGCCCTGCTGGAACTTCTGCTTCAGCTCGAGGAATTTGCTTTCCAGCACGCCGCGCGCGGAAATGCGCGACGATTGTTGCGAGACCCAGGCACCGATCTGGCTGTCCTTCGGCCGGCTGTTGAAATACTTCAGCACGTCGAGCGTCGACAGGCGCTCCGCCTGACCGAGGAAAATCACCTGGCGATCGAGCATGTGCCAGGGGAACAGCAGGCTGATATGCGGGTTGTGCGCCAGCTGTTGCGCCTTGCGGCTGCCGAGGTTGGTGTAGAACACCAGCCCCTGCTCATCGAAATGCTTCAGCAGCACGATGCGTTGATAAGGCTGGCCGTGTTCGTCGACGGTCGCGACGCACATGGCGGTGGGATCTGCCAGGCGCGCGTCGCAGGCCTGTTTCAACCAACGCTCGAACAGTTCGAGCGGGCTGGCGGTCAGATCGTTGCGGCGCAGGCCGCCCCGGGTGTATTCACGGCGCAGGTCCGCAACATCAAACTCATTCTTTTCAATCATCTGGGTTATCGACCAACTGAAAAAATCCGTCGTTACATTCTGCGCCTGCGGCGTCAGGAACTCAATCGCTCCGACGCCGCCGTCAACCCTCACTCCGTCAACACGCAGTCGCTCATGACTACCTTGCCGTTGCGCTCAAGATAGGCGTTACGGTCTTTCGACCAAAAAGTGTATTTACCGTCGCTGTATTTGGCGCCGGTCAGCGCCAGCACCTGCTTAAGATGCAGTTGCTCGCCATCCATCAGCAGGCTGACTTCACTCGCCTTGCCGTCGAGCGCCACCGTCAGCGGCGTAGTGCCACACTGATAGTGCATCGTCTGGCTGCTCTGCGGCAGGATGTAACTGCAACCGGACAGCGCCAGCGCGCCGGCGACGAAAAAGACTTTTTTCATGCTGTTGCTCCTTAGAAAAATCCTTCACAGGCTATCCTAACAGAGCTAACGGCCCCCCAATGGCAAAACCGGATAAATCCCACCCAGCACCGTTTCACGGCTGGCGCCGGTTACCGAAGGCAGATTGCCGGCCTGGCCGGACAGCGTACGGAAGGCCAGCCAGGCAAAGGCCAACGCCTCCATGTCGTCACCGCTGACGCCGAAATCGTCGGTCAGCCCAACTTCCGTGCCCGGCAGCAGCGCCGACAAACGCGTCATCAGCAGCGTGTTGCGCGCCCCGCCGCCGCACACCAACAGACGCTCGCACCCGCCGGCCAGCTGCACCTGTTCGCTGATGCTGACGGCGGTCAGTTCCGTGAGCGTGGCCTGTACGTCGACCGGCGCAATCGCCGGCAATCCGGCCAGCTGCCGTTCCAGCCAAGCGATATTGAAATACTCGCGGCCGGTGCTTTTCGGCGCCGGCTGCGCGAAGTACGGATCCGCCAGCATCTGCTGCAACAACGGCAAGCAGACCCGCCCCTGCATCGCCCAGCCGCCGTCCTGATCATAAGGCTGCGCGCGGTGGCGCCACACCCAGGCGTCCATCAGCATGTTGCCCGGCCCGGTATCGAAACCGCGCACCGCCGTACCGGGCAACAGCAGAGAAAGGTTGGCGATGCCGCCGACGTTTAGCACCATGCGCCGCTCGACGGGATGCCCCAGCAGCGCCTGATGAAATGCCGGCACCAGCGGGGCGCCCTGCCCACCGTACGCCATGTCACGCCGGCGGAAATCGCCGACGGTGGTGATATTGGTCAGCGCGGCGATGCGGTTGTTATCGCCGAGCTGCATCGAGAAACGCGCGTCGCCTTCCGGCTCGTGCCATACCGTCTGGCCGTGGCAACCGATGGCGGTGACCTGCTCCGCGTCGATGCCGGTTTGCTTCAGCAGGCCGAGCACCGCCTCGCCGAACAGCGAGCCCAACTGCGCGTCCAGCCGGCCGACGGCGGCCAACGTAGTTTGCTGCCCCTGGCACATCCCCAGGATCTCTTTTTTCAACGCCATCGGCATCGGATGGCTATAGCTGGCCTGCTGCGCCACCATGCGATCGTCGATCGCGGCCAATACCACATCGATTCCGTCCAGACTGGTGCCGGACATGACGCCTATATAGCGGCCTGACTTCATAGCAACATCCTCTAACCCGCGCGGTAAGCAAAATTTATCCTGACAAATAAACCAGAATTGCCGGATTAACGCCATGAATTATGATGCTTTTTTTACGCACCGTGAGCCAGATGCCCCCTGGCGCCGCTGTGGCACGGGCTATGTGTTAAACCGTGCCATAACAGGCGACGGAATGTCGCCAAGGCTGTCATAAAGGTAAACCGCGGTTTATTATTGGTTGAACAGAGAAAAGTTAAGCTGCATGCAGCGATGAAGCATGGCGGTGTGTCAACTTTCAGCCATACTTTGTCTATCATTTTCACTGAATCTTGCCTGGTGAGCATTGCCAGGTTATGGACTACTACCATCAGGAGTTTTATATGATCAAGCGTCTTCTCGTCGTTGCCGTCGCCGCCGTTACGCTGGCCGGCTGTGCCAATGAATCCATGTCCGGCGATGTCTACTCGTCCTCGCAGGCCAAGCAGGTACAGACCGTCACCTACGGGACGCTGGTTTCCGTGCGTCCGGTTAAAATTCAGGGCGGCGAAGGCTCCAACGCCATGGGGATGATCGGCGGCGCGGTGATTGGCGGGCTGTTGGGCAACACCGTTGGCGGCGGCACCGGTCGTACGCTGGCTACCGCGGCGGGCGCTATTGCCGGCGGCGCGGCGGGTAACAGCATCGGTGAAGTGGCCGGTCGGACCTCCGGCTACGAGCTGGAAATCAAGACCGACCAGAAAGAGAACATCGTGGTGGTACAGAAAGCGGGCGACACCAAGTTCAGCCCTGGCCAGCGTGTGCGCATGGCGCGCATGGGCGACACCATCACCGTTTCCCCGCTGTAAGTCAGTCGGCGACAAACGGCAAACCGGAGGCAATCGCCTCCGGTTTTATTTCTGATGCTGTGAAACTGTAATCGTAGAAAATAAGAATATTATTATTTGTTCTGCAGTTCGGTGATATTTTGTTCTAACTTGCCAATCAGCCCTACCAACAGATGCACTTCGTCGGCGGTAATGCCGCTTAAAATCTCACTGCGTGTAGACGTGATCACGCTGTCCACTTCCCTGATGATCGGATCGGCCGCTTCGGTCAGCTTGATGCGCTTCGCGCGGCGATCGTTGGCACAGGTGTGACGCGTGATCAGCCCCTTCTCCTCCAATTGGTCCAGCGTGCGAACCAGTGACGGTTGCTCGATACCGATCGCCTTGGCCAACTGGATTTGCGACTGCTCCGGCGGCAAACGATTGATATTGTGCAAAGTGACCCAGTGCGTTTGGGTCAGCTCCAACGGCTTGAGCCGATGATCGATGAGCGCGCGCCAAACACGAACTAATCGTGCTAAATCTGAACCTAATGTTGACTCCACTTCCCCCTCCTTATAATTAGCATGCTAACATTACCTCCCAGAGTTTAGACTATTTTGGGTAACTCACATTAAAAACACAAATGTATATAATGTATATTGTGGAAATAGCCACTATTTTTAGCCGTTATTGTTTAATCGTTATGCAAATATTCAACATATTCACCCTTAGGGATTGTTAATGTGAATACATCATGGTTACACACCTCATCCCCCTTACCCGATTTGGTCCTGGGGGCATCGCTTTATTTTCCGCCTATATTTAAAGCTTTTTTACTAGGACTGGTCTTATGGCTGCTGATTCATCAACTGCTGAGAGACTGGATGTATTCCGGTGAAATCTGGCATCCCATGTTGATGGACCTGTCCATTTTCGTTCTGACCGTCAGCGGTTCCTTATGGATTTTAGCGAGTTGGTAACCCATGCAGCATAAAACATTAAAATACTTCTCTACGGTGATCGTCTGCGCCATTGCCGTCTGCGCCGGTTGGTGGCTCTGGAATTATTATATGCAATCCCCATGGACCCGTGATGGAAAAGTGCGCGCCGAACTCGTCAATATCACCCCTGAAGTCTCTGGAAGATTAGAGAAAATAAGCGCGAATGACAATCAGTTCGTACCTGCGGGAAGTCTGATTTTTACCCTCGACCCGGTGCCCTACCAGATTGCGCTGGACAATGCCGAGGCCGCGGTGGCAAAAGCGCAATCCGATCTGGCCAAAGCGGACCACGAGGCTGCCCGTCGCCGCGGTTTGCCACGTAACGTTATTTCCGCTGAAGACTTGGACGAGTCCAATTTAGCCGCTCAGGCAATGAAGGCCGCCTATAAAGCCGCGCTGGCCAACCTGGAACAGGCCAAATGGAATTTGAGCAAAACCAAAATTTATGCGCCAACCGACGGTTATATCACCAACCTGCAGGCACGCGTCGGAAACTACGCCAACGCCGGCACGCCCCTGGTGGCGTTGGTGGATGTGCATTCGTTTTATGTGCTCGGTTATTTCGAAGAAACCAAGTTGAAGCATATAAAGGAAGGCAATAAAGCGGACATCGTTTTATATAACGGCAACACGCCGCTGCAGGGGGAAGTAGAGAGCATCGGACGCGCCATTTACGATCAGAGCGTCGACAGCAGCAATGATCTATTAATGGACGTCAAGCCTAATGTGCCTTGGGTGCGTTTGGCCCAGCGCGTGCCGGTGCGGATAAAATTGCTCAACGTGCCCGCCGATTTGACGCTGGTCGCCGGCACCACCTGCACCATCTCGATTCATCAGCGGAACTAAAGTGTGAATCTGCCTTTTCTGGAGTGGAGCCGGACCCCCTGGGGTAAGGCGACCGGCGGACAATGGCGCTATGCCCTGCGCAACTCGCTGGCGATGTGTCTGGCGCTGTGGGTGGCGTTCGTGCTCGAACTCGACGAACCCTATTGGGCACTCACCTCCGCCGCGGTGGTGAGCTTCCCCACCATCGGCGGCGTGATCAGCAAAAGCATCGGCCGCATCTTCGGCAGCCTGGTGGGCGCCGCAGCCTCGGTAGCGATCGCCGGCCACTGCCTGAACGATCCCTGGCTGTTTACACTGTTCATCGCCGCCTGGATCGGGCTGTGCACCTACGTCTCGAATCATTACCAAAACAACGTCTCTTACGCCTTCGCGCTGGCGGGCTATACCGCCGCCATCATCGCCTTCGGCACGGTCAACGTCACCGACACCCAGCAGATCTTCGACATCGCTCAGGCGCGAGTTTGCGAAGTGATCACCGGCATTCTGTGCGGCGGGTTGATGATGATGATCCTGCCCAGCACCTCCGACGGCGAAGCCCTGCTGACCTCGCTGCGGCGCATGCAGCTGCGCCTGCTGGAGCACGCCGCCATGCTGTGGCAGCCGGAGGTCACCGCGCAGATGCGCACCTCGCACGAAGGGGTCATCGGCCAGATCCTGACCATGAACCTGCTGCGCATTCAGGCATTCTGGAGCCACTACCGGCTGCGGCGGCAAAATAACCTGCTCAACTATCTGCTGCATCAACAGCTGCGCATTACCAGCGTCATCTCCAGCCTGCGCCGCATGCTGCTGAACTGGCCGGATCGCCCCGCCAATCTGATGCCGGTGCTGACGCAACTGCTGGACGAACTGCGCGATCCCGCCACCGATAAATATCGCTTGGCGCGTCTGCTCCAGCAGATCGCCCCGCAAGATGCGACGGACTACCGCCATCGCGCCTTCTGGCTGCGGTTGCGCGATTTCTGTTGGCTCTACCTGCGCTGCAACCGCTGGCTGCGGCGGTTGGAAAGCGCCACGGCGGTCAGCGATCTCCAGCCGCCGCGCGTCACCCCACTGGCGCGTCATACCGACAGCTACGAAGCCGCCTATAACGGCCTGCGCACCTTTTTATGCATCGTGATCGGCTGCGCCTACTGGATCAACACGCAATGGGACGCCGGCAGCGCGGCGCTGACGCTCACCGCCATCAGTTGCGTGCTCTACTCTTCCACGCCTTCGCCGATCAACAGCGTCAGCACCTTGCTCAAGGCGGTGCTGCTGCTCTCGGTCGCCTGCTTCGTGGTGAAATTCGGTTTGATGATCCAGATTGACGATTTCTGGGTGTTTTGCGCCTTCCTGTTCCCGATCCTGGTGACCATACAGATGCTCAAGCTGCAGAACCCGCCTTATGCCGCGCTTTGGGGGCAACTGATCGTCTTTATGGGCTCGTTTCTGACCGTCAGCAATCCGCCAAGCTATGACTACCAGTCCTTTATCAATGACAACATCGCTAAAGTCGTCGGTGTATTGCTAGCCGGGTTGGCGTTTCAGATCCTGCGCCCCAGCTCGGACAAACGCAAAAGCCGCCGCATTATCCGCGCGCTGCGGCGCGACTTTATCGATCAGTTGAGCAAACGGCCGCAGCAGAGCGAAAGTCAGTTCGAATCGCTGATCTACCATCGCATCAGCCAACTCAATCAAAGTCAGGATCAGGAAGCGCGCACCTGGCTGCTGCGTTGGGGCGTGGTGCTGCTCAACTGCAGCCATATCGTCTGGCAGCTGCGCGACTGGCAGACCCGTTCCGATCCACTGTCGGCGGTGCGCAACGTCTGTATCCACTGCCTGCGCGGCATCATGACGGAGAAAGGCGTGCAGCACAGTTCGCTGGACGCTACGCTGCAGGAGCTGCTGCGCATGAGCAACGCGTTGGCGCATCACCCGGAACAGGCGGCGCGCGATCTGGCCGGCCTGATCTGGCGGCTTTACTGCTCACTGCAGCAGCTGCAACAGGCGATGGGCCAGCCCGCCGCCGCAC
This sequence comes from Serratia sp. EC4, assembly GCF_059652115.1. Taxonomy (NCBI): domain Bacteria; kingdom Pseudomonadati; phylum Pseudomonadota; class Gammaproteobacteria; order Enterobacterales; family Yersiniaceae; genus Serratia; species Serratia sp. EC4. Next base: position 17,058 of record NZ_JBNIDE010000003.1, read on the forward strand.
CGGCCGTTAGCGGCGGGTGATCACTTGATCACGCCGCAGGCGAAGCGTTCGCCGCCGCCGCCGAGCGGCTGTGGATGATCCGAATGGTTATCGCCGCCGGCGTGCACCATCAGCGCCTTGCCCTCAATTTCGCTGATTTTTTTCAGCCGCGGCGCCAACACCGGGTAATTCGCCATGCCGTCGGCGGTCACATAGATGGCCGGCAAATCACCCAGGTGCCCGTCGGCGTACGGCCCGAGGTGTTTCCCAGTTTTTTGCGGATCAAAATGCCCGCCGGCCGCCAGCGCCGCCACCGCTTTTCCGTCCTTCATGCCCGGCTCGCAGCTGCCTTTTTCATGCACGTGGAAACCGTGTACTCCGGCCGACAACGCTTTCAGGCTCGGCGTGAACAGTAAGCCGTACGGCGTTTCGCTGATGACCACGTTGCCGACGTCCTGACCGATACCCTGCCCGGTCACCAGATGCATCTCGACGTCGGTTGCCGCCGCCTGAGCCGCGCCACACGCCATCAGGCCGAGCGCCGCATACCAATAACGTTTCATCAATCAGTCTCCTTAATGACTATATCGAGCTATCAGTATAGGAGAGCCTGCGCCGGCACTGTTAACCAACGCACAATCTCGCCAATTTGATTCGCAGACCTAATATTTGGCACTAATAATAATTCTACCGATGTTGGTCCTCCGACCAGCTGTCGTTCGGCTAACGTTGTTTCCCTGTTTCCACCGCCGGCGCATGAGAGTTCGCTTCCAGGCCAGGCGGCATACTTCATAAGGAACTGATATGGGCATCTTTAGCTATAAGGATCTGGACGAAAACGCGTCGAAGGCGCTGTTTTCCGACGCCTTGGCCATCTCTACCTACGCTTACCACAATATCGATAACGGCTTCGATGAAGGCTATCACCAGACCGGTTTCGGGCTGGGTCTGCCGCTGACGCTGGTCACTGCGCTCATCGGCAGCACCCAGTCGCAGGGCGGCCTGCCGGGCCTCCCCTGGAATCCCGACTCCGAACAGGCCGCGCAGGAGGCGGTAAACAATGCCGGCTGGTCAGTGATCAGCGCCGCGCAGCTCGGTTACGCCGGCAAAACCGATGCGCGCGGCACCTACTACGGCGAGACCGCCGGTTACACCACCGCACAGGCCGAGGTGCTGGGCAAATATGACAGCGAAGGCAATCTCACCGCCATTGGCATCTCATTTCGCGGCACCAGCGGCCCGCGCGAGTCGTTGATCGGCGATACCATCGGCGATGTGATTAACGATCTGCTGGCCGGGTTCGGGCCGAAAGGCTACGCCGACGGCTACACGCTGAAGGCCTTCGGCAACTTGCTGGGCGACGTGGCGAAATTCGCGCAGGCCCACGGGCTGAGCGGCGAGGACGTGGTGGTCAGCGGCCACAGCCTCGGCGGGCTGGCAGTCAACAGCATGGCGGCGCAAAGCGACGCCAGTTGGAGCGGCTTCTACGCGCAGTCCAACTATGTCGCCTTCGCCTCGCCGACCCAGTACGAAACCGGCGGCAAGGTGCTCAACATCGGCTACGAGAACGATCCGGTGTTCCGCGCGCTCGACGGCACCACGCTGACCGGGGCGTCGTTGGGCGTTCACGATGCGCCCCATACCTCCGCCACCAACAATATCGTCAACTTCAACGATCACTACGCCTCGGACGCCTGGAACCTGCTGCCGTTCTCCATTCTCAACATTCCGACCTGGCTATCCCACCTGCCGTTCTTCTATCAGGATGGTCTGATGCGGGTGCTGAACTCCGAGTTTTATTCGCTGACCGACAAAGACTCGACCCTCATCGTCTCCAACCTGTCGAACGTCACGCGCGGCAGTACCTGGGTGGAAGATCTGAACCGCAACGCGGAAACGCACAGCGGGCCGACGTTTATCATCGGCAGCGACGGCAATGATTTGATCAAGGGCGGCAAAGGCAACGACTATCTCGAGGGCCGCGACGGCGACGATATCTTCCGCGACGCCGGCGGCTATAACCTGATCGCCGGCGGCAAAGGCCACAATATCTTCGATACCCAGCAGGCGTTGAAAAATACCGAAGTCGCCTACGACGGCAACACGCTTTACCTGCGCGACGCCAAGGGCGGCATTACGCTGGCGGACGACATCAGCACCCTGCGCAGCAAAGAAACCTCCTGGCTTATTTTCAACAAAGAAGTGGATCATCAGGTAACCGCCGCCGGATTGAAATCGGACTCAGGCCTCAAAGCCTATGCCGCCGCCGCCACCGGCGGTGACGGCGATGACGTCCTGCAGGCTCGCAGCCACGACGCCTGGCTGTTCGGCAACGCCGGCAACGACACGCTGATCGGCCACGCCGGCGGCAACCTGACCTTCGTCGGCGGCAGCGGCGATGACATCCTGAAGGGCGTCGGCAACGGCAACACCTTCCTGTTCAGCGGCGATTTCGGCCGCGATCAGCTGTATGGCTTCAACGCCAGCGATAAACTGGTGTTTATCGGCACCGAAGGCGCCAGCGGCAATATCCGCGATTACGCCACGCAGCAAAACGACGATCTGGTGCTGGCCTTCGGCCACAGCCAGGTCACGCTGATCGGCGTCTCGCTCGATCACTTCAGCACCGATCAGGTGGTGTTGGCCTAAGCATCGGCATAAAAAAAGCCGGGCGCTTTCGCCGCCCGGCTTTCCTCTTTCTGCCCGCCTTAAGGCACGTCATACCCCAGCGCCGCCTTGCGAATGCGGAACCACTGCTGGCGGCTCAGCACCAGTTTCTGCGCCTTGAGCGCCGAACGCACCCGCTCAATCTTGCCGGAGCCGATGATTGGCAACGGTGACGACGGCAGGCGCATCACCCAGGCGTACACCACCTGCTCGATGGTCTCCGCGCCGATCTCTTGCGCCACCCGCTGCAGCTCGTCGCGCAGCGGCTGGAACTCAGCATCGTTGAACAAGCGGCCGCCGCCCAGGCAGGACCAGGCCATCGGCTTGATGCGCAGTTGCTGGCACTGGTCAAGCGTGCCGTCGAGAATGGCCGGTTGGTGAATCGGCGAGATCTCCACCTGATTGGTGACCAGCGAGAACGGCAGGCGCGACTGCAGCAGTTGGAACTGCGCAGGCGTAAAGTTGGAGACGCCGAAATGGCGCACCTTGCCGCTTTTGTGCAACGCAACGAAGGCTTCGGCTACGTCGTCAGCGTCCATCAACGGATCCGGGCGGTGGATCAGCAGCAGATCGAGGTAATCGGTATGCAGATGGCGCAGCGACTGTTCCGCGCTCTGTACGATATGATCGCGGTCGGTGATGTAGTGGCCGATCGGGTTGCCGGGCTTGGCGGTGGTGGCGATGCCGCACTTGGTCACCAATTCCAGCGACTGACGCAGCGCCGGCTTCAGGCGCAGCGCGTCGCCGAACGCCTGTTCGCAGGCATAGCCGCCGTAGATATCGGCGTGATCGGCGGTGGTGACGCCCAGTTCGACATGCTGTTCGATGAACGTCAGCAGCTGCTGCGGCGACATGCCCCACTCCATCAACCGCCAGTAACCGCAAATCATGCGGGAAAATTCAGGCCCCTGCGGCGCGAGACGAATACGTTCTACCATTGCGAAAACCTCATGACATTAGTTGTCAGCCAGCATACACAAGCCGGTGAGGCACAGGGAAGCGGTAAGCCACACGAACGTGCGGCAGATCAGGAAAGGTTAAAACAGCGACGGCTGCTCCGGCAGCGGCTCGTCGGGCGCTTTATTGGCGCGCTGCAGCCGCAGGAAGCGTTGACGGCACAGGCGCAGCACCTCGCGCTTTTGCGCATCGCTCATGTTCATCCAGCCGAAACGCTCCTCGCGGCTGCGCAGGCAGCCACGGCAGAATCCACGATCGTCGGCCTGGCAAATGCCGCGACACGGGCTGGGGATGTCGAAAAACTCAAGCTGCTGCGCCACGAGGCTCCTCCTGCGTTCTCTTGCTAATTGAAGACGCCATCGCCGCCGCTGGCAAGTCCCTTTTCGCCATTGCGGCGAAAATAGTCGCGCAAATAGCGCAGCGCCTGGCGGCTTTTTTCCGGCACATTGCGCTCGAGCGTCAGCGCATGCAGCCGCAGCGCCGCCGGCCGCCACTCCGGCAACAGCAGCAACAGCTCGCCGCGCTGCAGTTCGTCGCCAATTTCATACAGCGGCTGAGCGGAAATGCCCAGCCCGGCGCGGGTAAAAGCGCGCATCACGTTCATGCTCTCGCTGACGATCTGTCCTTCCGCCAGCCGCAGCTTGACCTGCTGGCCGGACTGGTGCAGCAAATCCAGATGCGCCCCGCTGTAGCCGCTGGAAATCCAACGGTGCTGTACCAAATCCTGCGGTTTTTCCGGCACCCCATGCTGGCTGAGGTAGCGCGGTGCGGCGCACAGCACCATCGGCCACGCCGTCAGCGGATGCGCGATCATATTGGCGTCAGCCAGCTGACGGTTGGCCCGCAGCGCAATGTCGACCCGCTGTTCTATCATATCGACGATGCGATCGTCCGCCAGCACGCGCAGCGTGAGCTTGGGATGCGCCTGCAACAGCGGCGACAGCGCCTCCGCTAACGAGCGGCCGCCGATGCCCACCGGGGTGGCGATACGCAGCTCACCCACCAGCGTATCCCGCAGCTCAGCCAACCGCTGCTCCGCCTGCAGCGCCTGTTGCAGCATCGCCTCGCAGCCGGGATAGAACGCCGCTCCCGCCTCGGTCAGCGCCAGACGGCGGGTGGAACGATGCAGCAACGGCACCCCAAGCGCCTTCTCCAGCGAGCGCATGTGCTGGCTGACCGCCGACGGCGTCATGCCCAGACGCCGCGCCGCACCGGCCAGCGAGCCCTCCGCCACCACGGTGGCGAATACCGCCATTCGATTGAGTTTATCCACGATTATGAAGTTTTACTTAATCAAGAAAGCATGAATATGGCACTAATCACGGCTATTGTTAAGGACTAGAGTAGAAACCACGCGGCAGGCACATCGGCCTGCCTCACGATACTGAACCTATCCCCGAAGGAGCATACAGATGAAAGTAGCCATTATTGGAGCAACCGGTTTTGTTGGCCGCCGCGTGGTGGATGAAGCGCTGGCTCGCGGTATTCAGGTGACGGCAATCGCGCGCCAGAAAAAAGATTTGCCGGAGCACGCCAATCTGACCGTCGCACTGGGCGACGTCGCCGACACCGCCTGGCTGGCGGGACAATTGCGCGGCCAGGACGCGGTGATCAGCGCCTACAACCCAGGCTGGGGCGAAGACAACCTGTATGAGAAAACCACCCGCGGCGCCCAGCAGATCCTCACCGCGGTCGAGCAGGCCGGCGTCAAACGCCTGTTGGTGGTCGGCGGAGCCGGCAGCCTGGAAGTGGCGCCGGGCGTTGAACTGGTGGATACGCCGCAGTTCCCGGAAAATATCCGCCCCGGCGCGCAGGCGGTGCGCGATCTGCGCAACAAACTGCGTAACGAGTCGGCACTCGACTGGACCTATCTTTCGCCGGCCGCCCTGCTGGAGCCGGGCAAACGCACTGGCCAGTTCCGTCTCGGCACCACGCAACTGCTGATGAACGGCGACGCGCCGGCCAGCATTTCGGTGGAAGATCTGGCAGTCGCTATCGTTGATGAGATTGAAAAACCTCAGTTTATTCGCGCGCAATTCACCGCCGCCTACTAAACTGCCCTGCCGCCAGGCCACTCGGCCTGGCGGTTTTCACGTATTCTCCGTCGCCAGTATTCTGAATTTCTAAGGTTTTCTTAAGTTTCATCCGGTAGATTTCACGACATTATCTACTTTCAGGATCCCGACATTGGCAATGTGGTTACGTCAACGCTTACAGTGCAACAGCCTCGGTTTTACCCTCGCCGCCGCCCTGTTCTTCACTCTGTTTCAAAACGCGTTATTCCTGCATCGCGCCTGGTCGTATATCACCTTCGATAGCGTCCACAGCGTGATTTTCGCGGCCAGCATGCCGGTGGTGATCTTCTGTGCGCTGAATATTATCTTCAGCGTGTTGACCGTGCCCTACCTGCGCAAGCCGTTGATCATCTTTTTCTTGCTCGGCAGCGCCGCAGCCAACTATTTCATGTTCAGCTATGGTGTGGTGATCGATGGCAACATGATGCAAAACGCCTTCGAAACCAACCCCCAGGAGGCGACCGCGCTGCTGACGCCGCGCATGGGATTGTGGCTGGCTCTGCTCGGCATTCTGCCGGCGGTGGCGGTCTGCTTCACCCAAATTCGCCAGACTCGCCCCTGGTGGTACATGGTCGGGCTGCGCGCCGCCAACGTCATGCTGTCGTTGGTAGTGATCCTGATCGTCGCCGCGCTGTTCTACAAAGACTACGCTTCGCTGATCCGCAACAATAAAAGCGTGGTGAAGATGTTGACGCCTTCCAACTTCGTGGCCGGCACCATCAAGTTTACCGAACAGCGTTACTTCACCCGCAATCTGCCGCTGGTCAAGATCGGCGAAGATGCGCGTAAAGGGCCGCTGATCGCCAGGCAGACCAAGAAAACGCTGGTGATCCTGGTCGTGGGCGAAACCGCCCGCGCCGAAAACTTCTCCCTCGGCGGTTACGGGCGCGAAACCAACCCGCGCCTGAAGCAGGACGACGTGGTCTACTTCAAAAACGCCAGTTCCTGCGGCACCGAAACGGCGATCTCCGTGCCCTGCATGTTCTCCAACATGCCACGCAAGGAGTACGACGCGACTCAGGCGACGCACCAGGAAGGCATGCTCGACGTGCTGGCGCATGCCGGCGTCAATGTGCTGTGGCGCGATAACGACGGCGGCTGCAAAGGCGCCTGCGACCGGGTGCCGCACATCGACATGACCAAGCTGAAACTGCCGCAGGACTGTGACGGCGAGGTTTGCATGGACAACGTGCTGCTGTACAAGCTGAACGACTACATCAATAGCCTGAAAGACGATGGTGTGATCGTGCTGCACCAGATGGGCAGCCACGGCCCGGCTTACTATCGCCGCAGCACGCCAGAGTTCCAGGCGTTTTCACCGACCTGCAACAGTAATCAGATCCAGGATTGCAGCCATGAACAGTTGGTGAACACCTACGACAACTCAATCCTGTATACCGACGCGATGCTCGATGCCACCATCAAGCTGCTGCGGCAGTATGACGATCGGTTCAATACCGCGCTGGTCTATTTGTCCGATCACGGCGAATCGCTGGGGGAGAACGGCATGTATCTGCACGGCACGCCTTATGTCTTCGCGCCGAGCCAACAAACGCACGTGCCTTTCCTGATGTGGATGTCGGCCGACTATCAGCGCAATTTCGACATCGATCGCCAGTGTCTGAATACGTTGGCGGAAAAGGACGAGGTTTCACAGGACAACCTGTTCCACACCCTGTTGGGCATGCTGAACGTACAGACCCGCGAATATCAATCCCAGTTGGATATCCTGCAGCGTTGCCGCAACGCGGCGTAGCGCTTAACTTCCGCGTGCCGCTGGGGCACAATGTCGTGCAGACAAACCGGCGTTTTGTGCGCCGGTTTTTTTATTCCCATTGACCTAGACCAATCGGTCTATTATGCTCGGCACCATGATGACCAAATCAACGCATTGCAACGTGGATACACGTGAACATCTGCTCGCCACCGGCGAAACCCTCAGCCTGCGCCTGGGCTTTACCGGCATGGGGCTGAGCGAACTGCTGGCCACCGCGGGCGTGCCGAAAGGCTCGTTCTACCACTATTTTCGCTCGAAGGAAGCCTTCGGCGAAGCGATGCTGCAGCGCTATTTCGCGCATTATGATGCAGAAATGCAGGCGCTGTTTGCCGACAGACGCGGCGATGCCCGCCACCAGCTGCTCGGCTATTACGCCCAGGCTATCAGCTACCACTGCCGCAGCGAATGCCACAACGCCTGCCTGGCGGTGAAACTTTCCGCCGAGGTGAGCGATCTGTCGGAACCGATGCGCCATGCGCTGGAAACGGGCACCGCTCGCGTGATCGGCCATCTGCAGGAGGCCATCGAGCGCGGTATCACCGAGGGCTCGCTGTCGGTGGCCATGAGCCCGGCGGCGACCGCGGAAACGCTGTATTCACTGTGGCTCGGTGCCTCGCTGCGCGCCAAGATCCGTCATTCGCTGGCGCCGTTAACCAGCGCGCTGGAAAGCATCGAGTTGCTGCTGCGCCCGCCGCAACGGTAACGACAACCGTCTTTTTTCGTGAAAAATGCAGTTCGTGTTTTTTTATCGCCCATCACTAGACGACCGGTCTATTAAATACAGGATGCACTATGAAGACTGAAAAATTGCTCTCTCCGCTGAAGGTTGGCGCCGTCACCCTGCCCAACCGCGTGTTTATGGCTCCGCTGACGCGTCTGCGCAGCATCGAACCGGGCGATATTCCTACGCCACTGATGGCGGAATACTATGCGCAGCGCGCCGGCGCCGGCCTGATCGTGACCGAAGCGACGCAGATCTCCTTCCAGGCGAAAGGCTACGCCGGCGCGCCGGGCCTGCATACCCCGGAACAGATCGCCGCGTGGAAACACATCACGCAGGCGGTACACGACAAAAACGGCCACATCGCCGTACAGCTGTGGCATGTAGGCCGCATCTCCCACGCCAGCCTGCAGCCGGGCGGACAAGCGCCGGTCGCGCCTTCGGCAATCAACGCCGAAACCCGCACCACCGTGCGAGATGAAACCGGCGCCTGGGTGCGCGTACCGACCTCCACACCGCGCGCGCTGGAAACCAGCGAGATCCCGGGCATCATCAACGATTTCCGCCAGGCAACCGCTAACGCGCGCGAAGCCGGCTTCGACTTCATCGAGCTGCATGCTGCCCACGGCTATCTGCTGCACCAGTTCATGTCACCGGCTTCCAACCAACGCACCGATCAATACGGCGGCAGCATCGAGAATCGCACCCGCCTGACGTTGGAAGTGGTCGACGCCACCATCGCCGAATGGGGTTCCGAACACATCGGTATCCGCATCTCGCCGCTGGGGCCGTTCAACGGGCTGGACAACGGTGAAGATCAGGAAGAAGCGGCGCTGTATCTGGTGGAAGAGCTGAATAAGCGCAACATCGCTTACCTGCACATCTCCGAACCGGACTGGGCCGGCGGCAAACCGTATTCCGACGCCTTCCGCGACTCGGTGCGCGCCCACTTTAAAGGGGTGATCGTCGGCGCCGGCGCCTACACCGCTGAAAAAGCCGAAGCGTTGATCGAAAAAGGTTTTATCGACGCGGTGGCCTTCGGCCGCAGCTACATCGCCAACCCGGATCTGGTAGAGCGTTTCCGTCAGCACGCCCCGCTGAACGAACCTAAGCCGGAAACCTTCTACGGCGGCGGCGCCGAAGGCTATACCGACTATCCGTTTCTGGCGAAGTAACCCGTCCTGACTCCAACGGCCACGCAATCGCATGGCCGTTTTTTTTATGCGTCGCGCGCAAAAAGGCCCGCTCGAGGCGGGCCGGTGTTCCCTGGTGTTGATCTTTATTGCCGTTCGATTTTTACACGATCGCCGCTGGAATAGATAATTGATTGTGCAGATCAATTACTCTGTATCGATCGGTACGCTCGATCAATATTTAGACACCCGCGACGCGAGACCATGAAGTGACATTGTCACCAACTCGTTACGTTGAATTCCCTTGCGGGACAAGGCTATACTCGCTTGTGCTTCAATCCACCCGCCGTCTGCCACGGCACAGTCAATTCAGAGGAATTATGCGCTTACTCCATACCATGATCCGCGTCGGTGACCTGCAACGCGCCATCGACTTCTACACCAAGGTATTAGGCATGCGCCTGCTGCGCACCAGCGAAAACCCGGAGTACAAATACTCCCTGGCTTTCGTCGGCTATACGGAAGAGAGCGAAGGCGCGGTTATCGAACTGACCTATAACTGGGGCACCGACAGCTACGACATGGGCACCGCCTTCGGCCACCTGGCGCTGGGCGTGGACGACGTTGCCGCCACCTGCGACAGCATCCGTCGCGCAGGCGGCAAAGTCACCCGCGAAGCCGGCCCGGTGAAGGGCGGCACCACGGTCATCGCCTTCGTCGAAGATCCGGACGGCTACAAAATTGAGCTGATCGAAAACAAACACGCCGGTCAGGGCCTCGGCCACTAAGCCTCCCCTTCAGGGCGCGCTGGCGCCCTGCTGATTCTCCGCGCGATAGCGCCTGCAACCAGGCGCAAAATTTGCCATAATGCGCGCTGCATTCGATGAAGATAAGAAACTGATGGCCGAAAAAAGTGATCTTAACGCCCTGAGTGGTCGTTTTCGTGGGTTTTATCCCGTAGTAATAGATGTTGAAACCGCCGGCTTCAACGCCAATACCGATGCGTTGCTGGAGATCGCCGCCGTCACGCTGAAAATGGATGAAGATGGCTGGCTGCAGCGGGACGAGACCCTGCACTTCCACGTGGAGCCTTTCGAGGGCGCCAACCTGCAGCCGGAAGCGCTGGCGTTTAACGGCATCGATCCGCACAACCCGTTGCGCGGCGCGGTCAGCGAATACGACGCGCTGCACGCCATTTTCAAAGCGGTGCGCAAAGGGCTCAAGGATCGCGGGTGCAACCGGGCCATTATCGTGGCGCACAACGCCAACTTCGATCACAGCTTCCTGATGGCCGCGGCCGAACGTGCCGGCCTGAAGCGCAACCCGTTCCATCCGTTCGCCACCTTCGACACCGCCGCGCTGAGCGGCCTGGTGCTGGGCCAAACGGTGTTGGCGAAAGCCTGTATCGCGGCCGGTATGCCGTTCGACAGCAGCCAGGCGCACTCTGCGCTGTACGACACCGAGCAAACCGCCCTGCTGTTTTGCGAGCTGGTTAACCGCTGGAAACGTCTCGGCGGCTGGCCGCTGCCCGCCGGCGATCTCGCCGAATAAAATCAACAAAAAAGGCGGCCCAGTTTGCACTGGCGCCGCCCGTTACGCGATAATCGCAAGCCCGTCGATTAAGACTGCTGGTCTTCTTGCGCTTTATATTTTTCTGCCGTTTCTTTGATCAGTTGCTGCAGTTCGCCGCGCTGATACATCTCGATGATGATATCGCAACCGCCGACCAGCTCACCATCTACCCACAGCTGCGGGAACGTCGGCCAGTTGGCGTATTTTGGCAGCTCGGCGCGGATGTCCGGGTTCTGCAAAATGTCCACGTAGGCGAAACGCTCGCCGCAGGCGGACAGCGCTTGCACAGCCTGCGCGGAAAAGCCGCAGCTCGGCAGCTTTGGCGAACCTTTCATGTACAGCAGAATCGGGTTTTCAGCGATCTGGTGCTGAATTTTTTCAAGTGTCGTCGTCATTTATTGCTTCCTCAAGCCACATTTCATGGCTACAACATGCATCACGCGGGCTATTGTAGCGGCTGGAACAGTCGCAAGAAAACGCCATCTTTTGCAAGGATATTCGCCCGCCGCCGATCGCGTTTCACCGGCCACGTCATTCCGGTCAAAACATACGTTGAGAATAACATTTTTAATCCGACCATTTCACTAATATATTGCGCCGCGATGACGGCGCGGCTTAATTATATCCGCCACCGTCGCCTGGCGCTTTTTTATACATCAACAGGCTGATTTTAAACCAAAAAAAATGTCATTAACGTTTTCTCACAATATGGATTATTATTTATGAGTTCTTCGCTGTTTTATATGGCGAAGTTCGGGAATACTGTAACTCTTTCGATATCCGTTTCGGGGCCAAGGTTGGTGACGTCGACATGCGTTTAATTCTTACGCTCTTTGCGCTGCTGTTTACGCAGCTCTTCTTCAATCTGGCGCACGCTGCGCCACAGGCGCGCGTTGCCGCCGAGCAGCGTAAAAGCCATGTTAATGAAGCGCGGCCCGATGACCGCAGAAAAAAGAAAGCGGATAAAGCCGCCAAAAAAGCCAAAGTGACGGCCCCCGAGAAAAAAACCAGGACCGCCAAGGTCAAAAGCGAGAAAAGCGCGAAAAAGATCGTCAGCGCCAAACCCAAGGCCAAAGCGCAGAAAATCGCCAAGATTAAAGTCACCCCGCCGAAAAAGGGCTATAAAAAAGGCTACGGCCGCCACCGCGACGCCGGCATGGCTATCGCCAAGCTGGCGCGTGATGAAAAACCGTTGAAACTCAGCCCGGCGCACAAAAAGCGTTACCAGCACGCCAAGCAGACCGCGATGGCCAAGCTGATGGATCAGATGGGCAAACCTTACCGCTGGGGCGGCAGCTCGCCGCGCACCGGCTTCGACTGCAGCGGCCTCATCTATTACGCCTATAAAGACGTGGTGAAAATCAAGATGCCGCGCACCGCCAACGAAATGTATCATCTGCGCGACGCGGCGCCGATCAAGAAAAGCGAACTGGAAAGCGGCGATTTGGTGTTCTTCCGCATCAACAACCGCGGCGTGGCGGATCATGTCGGCGTCTATCTCGGCAACGGCAAATTCATCCAGTCGCCGCGCACCGGCGAAGAGATCCGCATCAGCCAGCTCGACAACGACTATTGGCAGAACCACTACATCGGCGCACGCCGCGTAGTGACGCCGAAAACCATCCGTTAATTCCCTGTTCTGCGCGGTTGCGGCCCCGGTCGCAACCGCCTGCTCAAGCTATCGCCCATCGCACTCTCCCTCGCGCATTTCTCGCTTTTCCTCCTGTTTTTTATGATGAAAATTGTTAAGATTGAATGACCACAATAAAAAACGGCCCATCTGGCTCCCGCCTCGGCGGGAAAAAAGTGGCGCTGTAAAGGAGGAAGCAATGTCGTTTGAATTACCTGCATTACCGTATGAGAAAAACGCGCTCGAGCCGCACATCTCCGCCGAGACCCTGGAATACCACTACGGCAAACACCACAATACCTACGTAGTTAACCTGAACAACCTGGTGAAAGGCAGCGAGTTCGAGGGCAAATCGCTCGAAGAGATCATCAAGACCTCCAACGGCGGCGTGTTCAACAACGCTGCGCAGGTGTGGAACCACACCTTCTACTGGCACTGCCTGTCGCCACAGGGCGGCGGTGAACCGCAGGGCGAACTGGCGGCCGCGATCGTCAAATCCTTCGGCTCTTTCGCTGCGTTCAAAGAACAGTTCACCGATGCCGCCGTGAAAAACTTCGGCGCCGGCTGGACCTGGCTGGTGAAAAAACCGGACGGCGCGCTGGCGATCGTCAACACCTCCAACGCGGCAACTCCGCTGACCGGTGAAGATAAACCGCTGCTGACCGTTGACGTGTGGGAACACGCGTATTACATCGATTACCGCAATGCGCGTCCAAAATACCTGGAAAACTTCTGGGCGTTGGTCAACTGGACATTTGCGGCGGAAAACCTGGCGTAAACGCAGGCCTTGCCTAAGTAACGAGGCGCAGCCAGAGGCTGCGCCTTTTTTAAAACCGGCGGGAGATCAGTTCAACGCGGCGACAAAGCTGAAAGCGATGATCATCGCCAACGCGCCGACGGTAGTGAACAGAGACATCTTCAGATCGGTATCCATGACAACTCCTTTAAAATGGGCTTTCCTAAGGATAAAAGGCGCACAATTAGTACGTCAAATCATTTTCCCACAGTTCGCCGATAAAATCTTGTTATCATTTCCCGGTTTATAATCTCGATTACCTCTTCCACTTTTGTTCAATATGCGACAAAATTCGCAGTTCACAACTGCGTACCGGCATCCATGCCCCTCCTGATTAAGCGCTGAAGACTTCAACACACTAAAAACTCAGTTTTCGCTTCTCTGGAGAAGGATCTACGTAGGCAAACGATTAACATCACACTTACATGCTGTAAACATGTGAGTTCAGGAGTCATTCCTTACATGGCAACGATTAAAGATGTGGCCAAACGCGCGGGCGTTTCCACCACCACCGTTTCGCACGTCATCAATAAGACTCGTTTCGTCGCCGAAGAGACCAAAGCGGCCGTGTGGGCCGCCATCAAAGAGCTGCACTACTCGCCGAGCGCCGTGGCGCGCAGCCTGAAAGTCAATCACACCAAGTCGATCGGCCTGCTGGCCACCTCGAGCGAAGCGCCCTATTTTGCCGAAGTGATCGAGGCGGTGGAAAACAGCTGCTACAGCAAAGGTTACACCCTGATCCTGTGCAACTCGCACAACAATCTGGACAAGCAGCGCGCCTACCTGGCGATGCTGGCGCAAAAGCGCGTCGACGGCCTGCTGGTCATGTGTTCCGAATACCCGGATCAACTGCTGGGCATGCTGGAGGACTACCGTAATATCCCGATGGTGGTGATGGACTGGGGCGCCGCGCGCGGCGACTTCACCGACACCATCATCGATAACGCGTTCGAAGGCGGCTATCTGGCCGGCCGTTACCTGATCGAGCGCGGCCACCGCGATATCGGCGCCATCCCGGGCCAGCTGTCGCGCAACACCGGCGGCGGCCGTCATCAGGGCTTTATGAAGGCGCTGCAGGAAGCGCATATCGACATTCGCGAAGAGTGGATCGTCCAGGGTGACTTCGAGCCGGAGTCCGGCTACAAGGCGATGCACCAAATCCTGTCGCAAAAACAGCGGCCGACCGCGGTATTTTGCGGCGGCGACATCATGGCGATGGGCGCCATCTGCGCCGCTGACGAGCTGGGGCTGCGAGTGCCGCAGGATATTTCCGTGATCGGCTATGACAACGTGCGCAACGCCCGCTACTTCACCCCTGCGCTGACCACCATTCACCAGCCGAAAGAACGCCTGGGAGAAATGGCCTTCACCATGCTGCTGGATCGCATCATCAGCAAACGCGAAGAATCGCAGGTGATCGAAGTGCATCCGAAGCTGGTCGAACGCCGTTCGGTCGCCGATGGTCCGTTCATCGACTACCGCCGCTGATCATCTTCCCTGCCGGAGGCCTGCGCGGCTTCCGGTGCCGCCTCACTCAGCCACTCCTGATTCAGCGTCTCGCCATCGCCCAAGTACGCCAGCAGCCAGCTCATCGCCGGTGACGGTTTATCCTGTTGCCAGGTCAGGCAGCAGGGGCTGGCGGGAAACGGCTGCTGCAACTGCAACGCCTTCAGCTCACCGCGCTGCACCCGCGGCAGCGCCAGATGCGCCGGCATCATGCCGACGCACAATCCGGCGCACAAACAGTCGAGCGCCGAGGTCCAGTCCGGCACCACCAGCCGCCGCTGGTTATCCAGCGTCCAGGTGACGCGCTTGGGCAGATTGCGCGAGGTGTCTTCCAGACAAAGCGCAGGGTATGGCCTCAACCGATCGTCATTCAATGGCCCTGCCAGCTGCGCCAACGGATGCTGTGGGCTGACTACGCACAGCCAGTTCATATCCCCCATGTCGCGGAAAGCGAAGCCGCCGCCGACCGGCACCGCGCGCGTGGCGCCGATCGCCATGTCCACCCTGCCGTCCACCAACGCATCCCACACGCCGTTGAACACCTCGGGTTGCAGCATCAGTTCAACGTCGGGGAAATGGCGGTAGAAATCCAGCACCAGCTGGCGGCTGCGCTGCGGTTTGACGATGATGTCGACTGCGATATTCAGCTGGCCGCGCCACCCGTTGGCCACCTGTTGACAGTGGCGGCGGGTGTCGAGCATTTTTTTGATAACAACTCGCGCATCCTTGATAAACAGCGCGCCGGCCGGCGTCAACTCCACATCACGGTGACGCCGCTCAAACAGCGGCACCGCCAGCCATTGTTCCAGTTGCCGCACGGTATAGCTCACCGCCGACGGTACCCGGTGCAGCTCCTGCGCCGCCGCGCTGAAACTGCCGGTGCGCGCCACCGCGTCAACAACTTCAAGAGAATATTCAGACCACATCGCTTTGCCTTCAATTTTTTTAACAGCACTTTGCAAATATTACCGTTTCACAAGCAGAGATCCAGCCGGATACACTGGCCGGCGCTAAAAACCTGCGACACTAAAATATTAACGAGAAATACCATGCGAAACTCCTTTGGTTTTATGTTCTACCTCGCCGGCCTGAGCATGCTGGGTTATCTGGCGACCGATATGTACCTGCCCGCCTTCGGCGCCATGCGGGAGGAACTGCAAATTTCCGCCGGCGCGGTCAGCGCCAGCCTGAGCATCTTTCTGGCCGGCTTCGCCTTCGCGCAGTTGCTGTGGGGGCCGCTCTCCGACCGACTGGGCCGCAAACCGGTATTATTGATTGGCCTGTCGCTGTTCGCGCTCGGCTGCCTGGGCATGCTGTGGGTGGAAAATGCCGTGCAGCTCTGGATACTGCGCTTTATTCAGGCCGTCGGCGTCTGTTCCGCCGCCGCCATCTGGCAAGCGCTGGTGGTCGACCGCTATCGCGAAGGCCAGGCCAACCGCGTATTCGCCACCATCATGCCGCTGGTGGCGCTGTCGCCGGCGTTGGCGCCGCTGCTTGGCGCCTGGCTGCTGAACCACGCCAGTTGGCGCGCGATCTTCGCCGTGCTGTTGGCCATCACCGCCCTGCTGCTGCTGCCGACGTTGCTGCTCAAAGATCGCGCCAAAACGCAACCCGCCGCCGATGCGCCAAAAAGCGGCGTCAGTTTTTGGCAATTATTGAAATCCCCGGTGTTCAGCGGCAACGTCGCTATGTACGCCGCCTGCTCGGCCGGCTTCTTTGCCTGGCTGACCGGCTCGCCGTTCATCCTCGGTGATATGGGCTACGGCCCGAGCGACATCGGTCTGAGCTATGTGCCGCAGACGCTGGCTTTCCTGTTGGGGGGCTATGGCTGCCGCGCCGCGCTCAAGCGCATCAATGGCAAAACCCTGCTGCCGTGGCTGCTGGTAGCTTATGCTGTCAGCATGGTGGCCCTGTATCTGGTGGCGACCCTGACCAATCCGACGCTCACCACGCTGCTGATCCCGTTCTGCGTCATGGCGCTGGTCAACGGCGCCGGCTACCCGATCATGGTGGCGAATGCGCTGATGCCATTCCCGGAAAGCAGCGGTAAAGCCGCCGCGCTGCAAAATACGCTGCAATTGGGGCTGTGTTTTGTGGCGAGCATGCTGGTGTCGGCGTTTATTGCCCAGCCGCTGTTGGCAACGGTGACGGTGATGGTATCTACGGTAGTCCTGGCCGCGCTGGGTTATTTCCTGCAGCGGGGAAAAGCGGCCGATGCGCAGCAAAAGGCACAGCGGGAACATGCTAACTCAGCGTCATAATTACCAAGATTAATAATCACTTAAAGAATATGCGTGCCGAGTGCGATTTACAGTTGAGTCAACGCCTCGGCACGCCTATACTCAAAAACAACCCTGTAAAGTAACACCTTATAATCTCTATATCTCAATCAGCTATTGTGTACGCGCCTTGCGTCACACTCTTTTTTTAAAGAGGCGTTTATCCTGCGCCGTTTGCGTCGGGCCGTTTCTTTAAATTTCCTCTGTTCATAGTCGGATATCAGACGCCGCGGGCTTATTTCCCGTTGGTATACGTATGCACCCGCAGAAATTGTCTAAGCTGTTTCCTAACGGGTCATCAGTCAGAAGAAGGTGATGGAGAAGCTATGAGTTCATCGTGTATAGAAGATCTGAGCATCCAGGATAACCAGTGGTACCGTATCGCGCACGAAATGCTCGGTCTGGCCGGTATCGAAATCAACGGATCGCGCCCTTTCGATATTCAGGTTAAAAATCCCGAATTCTTTAAACGCGTTTTGCAGCAAGGGTCACTGGGCCTGGGCGAAAGCTATATGGACGGTTGGTGGGAGTGCGAGCGGCTGGATATGTTCTTTCAGCGAGTGGTCAGCGCCGGGCTGGAGAAGAAACTCCCCCACCACCTGAAAGATACCCTGCGTATCGCCGCCGCGCGCCTGACCAATCTGCAATCGAAAAAGCGCGCCTGGATCGTCGGCAAAGAGCATTACGATCTTGGCAACGATCTGTTTACCCTGATGCTCGATCCTTACATGCAATATTCCTGCGGCTACTGGAAAGACGCCACCACGCTGGAGGAAGCGCAGGAAGCCAAGCTGCGGATGATCTGCGAGAAACTGCAGCTGCAGCCGGGCATGCGTTTGCTGGACATCGGCTGCGGCTGGGGCGGCCTTTCCGCCTATGCGGCGAAAAATTACGGCGTGTCGGTGGTCGGCGTGACCATTTCCGCCGAACAGCAGAAGCTGGCTCAGGCGCGCTGCGCCGGGCTGGATGTGCAGATCCTGTTGCAGGATTATCGCGATCTGCATCAGCAGTTCGATCGCATCGTGTCCGTTGGCATGTTCGAGCATGTCGGGCCGAAAAACTACCGCACCTATTTCGACGTGGTGGAGCGCAATCTGGCGCCGCACGGCCTGTTCCTGCTGCACACCATCGGCTCCAACAAGACCGACATGAACGTCGATCCCTGGATCAACAAATATATCTTCCCGAACGGCTGCCTGCCCTCCGTAAGACATATCGCCGAGGCCAGCGAAGGCCATTTCGTGATGGAAGACTGGCACAACATCGGCGCCGACTACGATCGCACGCTGATGGCCTGGTTCGAGCGCTTCAAACAGGCGTGGCCGCAGCTCGCCGAGCGCTATTCCGAGCGCTTCGAACGGATGTTCAGCTATTATCTGAACGCCTGCGCCGGCGCGTTCCGGGCGCGCGATCTGCAGCTATGGCAGGTGGTGTTCAGCCCGAAAGGCGTGGAAGGCGGCATCCGCGTCGCACGCTGAACGCTCCCCTAATAAAAAAAGCCCCGGCAACCTCATCGCCGGGGCTTTTTTTGCTCTTTCGAACCAGGCGGCTTAGCCGCAGTAAACGCGGATGATTTTATCGTCGCTGTCGCCAAGGAAGTTCAGGCGGCGCAGGTTGAAATCCATGGTGACGGCAGAGTTGTACGGAATGGCTCGCACCTTGGCGTCGATCCGCACGCCTTCCAACGAGGTCATCGGTTTGCCGACGAAGTTTTGATACTGCGATGCGCCACAGGTATCGTCCGCATCGGCCATTTGTGCGCCAGCGCCCTGCTCAGGCGAACTGCTGCAGGCGCTCAGCGCCAGCAACGCGGTTAACAACAACGTTTTCCCATAAAACTTCACGCGTTTCTCCTCTCTGCTTATGATTCGATGCCGGCGGTCACGCCAGAATCGCTGTCAGTCTTTGTGCGCCGGCGCCATCGCCGCGGCCAACGTCGCTTCCCGATTGGCCAGCACGCGCTCGACGGTGTCCACCACCGCCTGCGTTTGCGGATCGATCTCGATATTCACCTTGTCGCCGAGGCGTTTCTTACCCAGCGTGGTGCGATCCAGCGTTTCCGGGATAAGGTGCACGCAGAAACGGTTATTCACCACTTCACCGATGGTCAGGCTAATGCCGTCGATGCCGATGAAACCTTTGTGCAGCACATATTTCATCAATTCCGCATTCGGCATGCGCAGCCATACCTGGCGGTTATTTTCCGAGGTATAAATTTTGGCCACTTCCGCCGTGCAGATAATATGGCCGGACATCAAATGACCGCCAATTTCATCATTGAATTTCGCCGCGCGCTCGATATTGACGATGTCGCCCAGCGCCAGATCGCCGAGGTTGGTCAGGCGCAGCGTTTCCTTGATCAAATCAAAGCTGACGCGGTTGCCTTCCACCGCGGTGACGGTCAGGCAACAGCCGTTATGCGCCACCGACGCGCCCAGCTCCAGCCCCGGCAGCAGCTCGGCAGGCATTTCGATCACGTGGGTGCGGAAATTGGGTTTCTCATCAATGGCGACCAACGGCGCGGTGCCCTGTACGATACCGGTGAACATATGTGCCTCTTCTTGCTAAATAGGTTAAAACGCTACCGGCAGTTTGCCCCAGTTGGCGCTGAAAACCAAATCCGCGACGGCAAAAAACGAATGGCTGCGCATTTAATAACTCTTTATCTGCGGCGTTTGCTTAACGGCGCCGAGCAGGTACAATCTTTTTGACAAAATTCCACTATTTTAATTGTTGTCCTCTCGCGGCAGCCCTCCCTCCCACATATATAAATAGAAAAGGTGTATGCGTGCAGAAGTACTTAATTGAAGCGCGTAGTTTATTGGCTCTCGCTATCCCGGTCATCATCGCGCAAATATCGCAAACCGCCATGGGCGTGGTGGATACCATCATGGCCGGCGCTTACAGCGCCACCGACATGGCGGCGGTGGCGGTCGGCACCTCGATCTGGCTGCCGGCCATTTTGTTCGGCCACGGCCTGCTGCTGGCGCTGACCCCGGTGATCGCCCAGCTCAACGGCGCCGGCCGTCGCGATCGCATCGCCCATCAGGTGCGTCAGGGCTTCTGGCTGGCCTCCGGCGTGTCCGTGCTGCTGATCGTCGTGCTGTATAACTGCAAGTTCGTCATCGACATGATGCACAACATCGATCCGCAGTTGGCGGATAAAGCCGTCGGTTATCTGCACGCCATCATGTGGGGGGCGCCGGGTTACCTGTTCTTCCAGGTGATGCGCAACCAGTGTGAAGGGCTGTCCAAAACCAAGCCCGGCATGGTGATCGGCTTCCTCGGCCTGCTGGTGAATATCCCGATCAACTACATCTTTATCTACGGCAAGTTCGGCATGCCGGAGTTGGGCGGCGTCGGCTGCGGCGTCGCCACCGGCAGCGTCTACTGGATCATGTTCCTGATGATGCGCTGGTACGTGAAGCGCGCGCCGTCGCAGCGCGACATCAAGCGACAGGCAGGCGATCTCGGCAGCCCGGACTGGGCGGCGCTGAAGCGCCTGATCGGCATCGGCATGCCGGTGGCGCTGGCGCTGTTCTTCGAAGTCACGCTGTTCGCCGTGGTGGCGCTGCTGGTTTCGCCGCTGGGGATCGTCGCGGTCGCCGGCCACCAGATCGCGCTTAACTTCAGCGCGCTGATGTTCGTGCTGCCGCTGTCGCTGGGCGTCGGCGCCACCATCCGCGTCGGTTATCGTCTGGGGGAAGGTTCGGTCGAAGGCGCGCGCGTCGCCGCTTACTCCGCCATCGGCGTCGGTATCACCATGGCCGTTTGCACCGCGCTGTTTACCGCCACTTTCCGCGAACCGATCGCCCTGCTGTACAACGACAGCCCGGCGGTGGTGGCGATGGCCTCGCAGTTGATGCTGCTGGCGGCGCTGTACCAGATCTCGGATTCGGTCCAGGTGATCGGCAGCGGCGTGCTGCGCGGTTATAAAGATACCCGCGCGATCTTCTTCATCACCTTTATCGCTTATTGGGTGTTGGGCCTGCCGAGCGGCTATCTGCTGGCGTTAACCGATGCGGTGGTGCCGGCGATGGGGCCAAGCGGTTTCTGGATCGGCTTTATCATCGGCCTGACCTTCGCCGCCATCATGATGGCGCTGCGCATGCGCTGGCTGCAGAAACAGCCGACCGCCGTCATTCTGCAGCGATCCACGCGCTGAACCCGCGCCCGGCCGGTTTCCTCCCCGGCCGGGTCGCGGTTTGCGGAAAAAAACGCCGGACTGCGCACAACCTCAGCAATCGCGTGAAATACCGAATAAAATTGCGCTTTTCCCCTTGCCAGCACGCAGGTAGCTCGTTAATATTCGTCCCCGCTGTCAGCCATGACAGACAGGAAAAGATGCGTCCGTAGCTCAGTTGGTTAGAGCACCACCTTGACATGGTGGGGGTCGGTGGTTCGAGTCCACTCGGACGCACCAAATTCCAGAAGCAGTATAGTGCGTCCGTAGCTCAGTTGGTTAGAGCACCACCTTGACATGGTGGGGGTCGGTGGTTCGAGTCCACTCGGACGCACCAAATTTCAGAAGCAGCGCAGTGCGTCCGTAGCTCAGTTGGTTAGAGCACCACCTTGACATGGTGGGGGTCGGTGGTTCGAGTCCACTCGGACGCACCATATTGCTGATTCATCTCTCCCCCTATCGCGTTATACTTCCCGTTGTTTCGTCTCTGCCCGACCGTTCGATTTTTCATGTCGATTGCGCCGAACTACCGCCATCAGCCATCAGGAACGCCACATGACCACCTTCACCGCCAAAACCGCCTTTTTACCGCTCGACAATGGCCTTGCCCGCCGTGAAGGCGTGATGAGCGACGGTTCGCCGGCGGCGGAAGTGCGTTTCGAGGCCGGCGCCTTCGGCCAGCTGCAAAAGCCCGCGCACGCGCGACAAACCCGGGTGATATCCGGCGAATTCGAGTTCACCCTCGGCGGCGACACCCGGATAGTACGTGCCGGCGAGAGCCTGACCCTGCCGGCCAACGTCGCCAGCGGCTGCTTCTGCCTGAGCGCCGGCGTGCTGCTGGAAATCCCGCAAACGCGCTAAGCCATATTTACAGCAAGGTTATTTGCGCAACAAGCGGTGCGCAACGCGTTGCATTTGCGCCACATTTGCCCCTGTTTTGACATATCCGCCACACCGCCGCGGTTTTTTATTTTGTTTCCCGCCGCTTAGCCTTTATAATGCGCAACGTCTATCAGTTGAATGGTTTCAGCCCTTGATCTGCGAAAACGCAATAACAACACGATGTGATCTCACCCCGTTGCGCAGCATCTCCGCGCCCCCGCGCGGGCTGAATTTTTCCGCCCCACTTCAACTGTCGTCACCTATCCTTAACTATGTTTTTCACCACCAGGCACGGCTCAAATTCCCTATCGGCGTAAACAACGCCGGTCAAATTCGTTTTTTTATCCATCACAACTTGTAGAAAACTCCGCCATGAAAAAGACCAAAATTGTTTGTACCATCGGTCCAAAAACCGAATCGGAAGAAATGCTGACCAACCTGCTTAATGCGGGCATGAACGTGATGCGTCTCAACTTCTCTCACGGCGACTATGAAGAGCACGGCAACCGCATCAAGAACATGCGCGCCGTGATGGCGAAAACCGGTATCAACGCCGGCATCCTGCTGGATACCAAAGGCCCGGAAATTCGCACCATGAAACTGGAAGGCGGTAAAGACGCCTCGCTGGTCGCCGGCCAAACCTTCACCTTCACCACCGACCAGAGCGTGATCGGCAACAGCGATCGCGTAGCGGTCACCTACGCCGGCTTCGCCGCCGACCTGAAGATCGGCAACACCGTGCTGGTTGACGACGGCCTGATCGGCATGGAAGTCACCAACGTGACCGAGAACGAAGTCATTTGCAAGGTGCTGAACAACGGCGACCTGGGCGAGAACAAGGGCGTCAACCTGCCGGGCGTGTCCATCCAGCTGCCTGCGCTGGCCGAAAAAGACAAACGCGACCTGATCTTCGGCTGCGAGCAAGGCGTCGACTTCGTGGCGGCGTCCTTCATCCGCAAACGCTCCGACGTGCTGGAGATCCGCGAGCACCTGAAAGCCCACGGCGGCGAGCAGATCCAGATCATCTCCAAGATCGAAAACCAGGAAGGCCTGAACAACTTCGACGAAATCCTCGAAGCGTCCGATGGCATCATGGTTGCCCGTGGCGATCTGGGCGTCGAGATCCCGGTAGAAGAAGTGATCTTCGCCCAGAAGATGATGATCGAAAAATGCAACCGCGCGCGTAAAGTGGTCATCACCGCCACCCAGATGCTCGATTCCATGATCAAAAACCCGCGCCCTACCCGCGCGGAAGCCGGCGACGTCGCCAACGCCATCCTGGACGGCACCGATGCCGTCATGCTGTCCGGCGAGAGCGCCAAGGGCAAATACCCGCTGGAAGCGGTCAACATCATGGCGACCATCTGCGAGCGCACCGATCGCGTGATGCCTAGCCGCATCGACTCCCTGAACGATCGCCGCAAGCTGCGCATCACCGAAGCGGTGTGCCGCGGCGCGGTTGAAACCGCCGAGAAACTGGACGCGCCGCTGATCGTGGTCGCCACCAGCGGCGGCAAATCGGCGAAATCCGTGCGTAAATACTTCCCGAACGCGGTGATCCTGGCGCTGACCACCAATGAAACTACCGCGCATCAGCTGGTGCTGAGCAAAGGCGTCATTCCGCAGATGGTCAAGGAAATCGCCTCTACCGACGACTTCTACCGCATCGGTAAAGAAGCCGCCCTGGCCAGCGGCCTGGCGCAGAAAGGCGACGTCGTGGTGATGGTTTCCGGCGCGCTGGTGCCGAGCGGCACCACCAACACGGCCTCGGTACACGTGCTGTAATATAAAACGTGACATAATTGTCTTGATCAAAACGCCGCTTTGCGGCGTTTTTTTTATCAGCAGTAAACTATTTTTCTCAAAACGCAACCGCGATCCGCTCATTATTTAGCTAATAAAGAATCGGAGTAGTCCCATGGAAGCCGGCTGTTTTCCCTCGTTTTTTTAACTAATTTGTAAAACCAGATGCAAGTTTGAGCGAACGATCAAAATAAAGCACCTCAACACTAAAAAATTATTCTCTTTCGAAAAAAGTTTGTGTAATACTTGTAACGCTACATGGAGATTAACTCAATCTAGAGGGTGTTATAATGAATCGTACTAAACTGGTACTGGGCGCGGTAATCCTGGGTTCCACTCTGCTGGCTGGCTGCTCTAGCAACGCTAAAATCGATCAACTGTCTTCTGACGTTCAGACTCTGAACGCTAAAGTTGATCAGCTGAGCAACGACGTGAACGCAATGCGTTCTGACGTTCAAGCTGCTAAAGACGACGCAGCACGCGCTAACCAGCGTCTGGACAACCAAGCTCACGCTTACAAAAAGTAAGATAGCTTTGGTTATTGAAAACGGCGCACATTGTGCGCCGTTTTTTTTTGTCTGTCCGTCAGCACTGGATGTTGCCTGCACGGCAGGCAAAAAAAAGAGGTTCAGCACGCACGCTGAACCCCTCTTCGACCGCTCAATCCTGCAAACTTAGTTCACCGAACTGATTGGCGCTGCCTTGAATGGGCTCTTATTCGCCGCAGGAGCCGCTGCAGGCGTCAAACTCACCGCCGACGGGCTCTCCCCTACGTTGACCAGCACCGGCATGCCAGAACGGCGTACAACCGCGCTATCGAATACGGCGCGATCGGTTTGCCCATCGGCCGCAAAGGCTTTCTCCGCTTTAGACAACGCGATCGGCATGGTCTGCGGATCATCACTTTCTACCCGCGACAGCGGCTGGTGCACTTCCACATAGCGTTTGCCGTCCGGCTCGACGGAAATCTTCACCGGATCGTTGATCACTTGCACCCGCGTGCCGCGCGGCACCATGTTGAACAGCGCCTCGATGTCCGTCGGACGCAGACGAATGCAGCCGGAGCTGACGCGCATGCCGATACCGAAGTTGGCGTTGGTGCCGTGGATCAGGTATTCACCGCGCCCCATCGCCAGACGCA
Source organism: Serratia sp. EC4 (assembly GCF_059652115.1). Lineage (NCBI taxonomy): Bacteria > Pseudomonadati > Pseudomonadota > Gammaproteobacteria > Enterobacterales > Yersiniaceae > Serratia > Serratia sp. EC4. The sequence goes on from NZ_JBNIDE010000003.1 coordinate 42,159, forward strand.
GGGCGAACAGCCCCATCGGGTTTTCAGGGCCGGCCGGCACCACTGCAGGCAACGTCACGCCCTGGGATTGATAGCGCTTGCGGATGTTGGCGGTGGGCGTCCAGGTCGGATTAGGGATCTTCTGGCTGATGGAGGTCACCTCCAGCGGCGTGTGCATCCCGGTCTGGCCGATGCCGATCGGATAGACGATCACTTTGTTCTCGCCTTTCGGGTAGTAATAAAGGCGCAGCTCGGCCAGGTTGACGATGATCCCTTCACGCTTGGTGTCAGGCAGCAGCATTTGGGTCGGAATGGTCAGCACCGTACCCGGCTTGGGCAGGAACGGGTCAGTGCCCGGGTTGGCTTCCAGCATGCCCAGCAGACCGATCTTGTAGTCAGCGGCGATGGCTTCCAGCGGGCGGCCGTCGTTTGGCACGGTATAAGTGGTGTTTTCGCCGATCAGACGGCTGTCCGGCGGCGGCAGCGGGTACTCGGTCGCACTGGCGGCCTGCGTGCCGGCCAATACGGTGGCGAAGACCATGCCCATTAAACTCAACGCACGTTTCATTATCATCCCTATATTTTTTATGACGGTTCGCCCACAAGGCTAACGAGCGCCTGGTGGTGGGTAAATCAGACAATACCTGATTAATACTAGCAACGCTGGTATCAAAGGCAATAAGTCCTCTAAAAATCAACACGTTATAACGTAATCGCCGTCATTGATTGTCAACGAAACGTCAACAGATAAGCTGCTGAAATATCACTGAATTGGGCGCGTTGTTCGGGGGAAAACCGTGAATTGTAAAGACTCATTGACAAAGCGAAGATATCAATGAGTCTTGAGGATGAGGGCGTTATAGGTCAGGCCAGCTGCGCCGCTTTACTGCGAATGGCGCGGATCATCGCCTCCAGCCCCTGTGAGCGCGAAGGCGTCAGATGTTGGCTGAGCGCCAGCTCGGTGAAAAACGGCCGCACATCGAGATCGACGATCTGCTGCGGCGTCAATTGACGATAAAGAATGAACACCACCGCCAGCAGCCCTTTGACGATCGCCGCGTCGCTGTCGCCGTGAAACTCGACCTGCCCCTGCTCATCGCGGCGCATCACGATCCACACCTGGCTCTGACAGCCGGAGATCAGGTTGCCAGCCTGCCGCTCGGCCTCGTCCAGCGGCGGCAATTTGGCGCCGAGTTCAATCACGTACAGGTATTTCTCCTCCCAGTTCAGACAGCGGGAGAAATTACGCACCAATTTATCTTTGTCCGGCAAATTCGCCATGGGGATCCTTTTGTACGCCGGGGACGCGCCCCGGCCTAGCCTAATAGCTGATGAATGCGTTGCAGCCCGGCCACCAGCCGGTCCACCTCTTCGCGGGTATTATATAACGCCAGCGAAGCGCGGCACATGCTCGGCACCTGATAAAACGCCATCAGCGGCATCGCGCAGTGATGGCCGGTGCGAATGGCGATACCGTACTGATCGAGGAAGCTGCCGACGTCATAGGCGTGGTGTTCCCCCAAATTAAAGGCGATCACCCCAGCGCGATGCGCCGGACCATAGATTTTCAGCGTTGGCACCTGCTTGAGCGCCTCGAGCGCGTAATGCATCAGCGACTGTTCATAATCGTGGATCGCATTCAGGCTCAAAGCTTCGACGTAATCAAACGCCGCGCCCAGCCCCATGATGCCGGCGGTGTTCGGCGAACCGGCCTCGAAGCGCCACGGCGGATCGGCGAAGGTGGTGCCCGCCGTCAGGCTGACCTGCCGGATCATCGAGCCGCCCCCTTCCCACGGCGGCATCTGCTGCAACAACGCCTGGCGGCCATACAGCATGCCGATGCCGGAAGGGCCATACAGCTTATGGCCGGAAAACACGTAGAAATCGCAGTCCAGCGCCTGGACATCGACGCGCTGGTGCATCACCGCCTGCGCGCCGTCCACCAGCACCGTCAGATCCGGCGCCAGGGTTCTGGCGCGGGCGATGATGTCGCGCACCGGGTTGACGGTGCCCAGCACGTTGGAGACCTCGGTCAGCGCCAGCAGTTTGCAGGACGCGTCGACCAGTTCCGGCAACCGCGCCAGATCCAGCGTGCCGTCCGGCTGCAGCGGCCACACCCGCAGCTGCAACCCACGCTCTTGCGCCAGCATCTGCCACGGCACGATGTTGGCGTGGTGCTCCATCTCGGTGATGATAATCGCATCGCCCGGCTGCAGCAGGTGGCGGCCAAAGCTGTTGGCCACCAGGTTGATGCCTTCGGTGGTGCCCTTGACGAACACCATCTCTTCCGCCGAGGCGGCATTGATAAAGCGCGCCGCCTGTTCCCGCACCGCTTCCATCTGCTGAGTCGCCTCGGCGCTCAGGGTGTGGATGCCGCGATGCACCGCCGCATAACCGTGGCGGTAGAACTCCAGCTCACGGTCGATCACCGCCTGCGGTTTCTGCGCGCTGGCGGCGCTGTCGAGATAGGCCAGCGGTTGGCCGTTCACCTCACGCGCCAACAGCGGGAAATCGCCGCGTACGCGTTCAATCGGATAACTCATGCAGCCTCCCCCGGCAGGCGCTGGGCGATGCGAGCCAGCACCCGTTCCCGGATGGTGTCGTTGGCGATGCCTTCGGTCAGCTCGGCGGCGAAGGCGAAGATGATCATCTGCTGCGCCGCGAGCTTGTCGATGCCGCGCGACTGCAGATAGAACAGCTGCTCTTCATCGATGCGCCCCACGGTGGCGCCGTGGCTGCACTTGACGTCGTCTGCGTAGATCTCCAGCTGCGGCTTGGTATCCACTTCTGCCACCTTGCCCAACAGCAGGTTATGGTTGGTCATCTGGCCGTCGGTTTTGATCGCGTGCTTGGCCACTTTGATCATGCCGTTGAACACCGCCTTGCCTCGATCGCTGACCACGGTTTTATGCAGCTGCCGGCTTTCGCAATAGCCCTTATTGTGCTCCAGATAGGTGCGGGTGTCGCAGATCTCTTTGCCCACCGGCAGCACCAGGCTGTTGATCACCAGATTCGCGCCTTCGCCGTTCAACTGCGCGCTGGTATTGTGCCGCGTCAGGCCGGCGCCCAGCAGGAAGCTGTCGCTTTTCACCCGCGCGTCGCGGCCGATAACCAGATCGTTGTGGGCAAAGTGGTAGCTTGGCTGGCTCTCAAACGCCAGCTTGCAGTGCAACAGCCCGGCGTTGTCCGCCACATTGGCGGTCAGGCGCGCGCCGGTGAAGTGCGCGGCCTCGCCCAGGCTGACGTAGTGTTCGATCACTTCCGCCTCAGCCCCGCGCCCGATCTCCAGATGATGGCGGTGATGCACGGTGTTCACTTCCCCGGCTGCGCCGCGTCCGCTGCTGATGTGCAGCAGATACAGCGGGCGTGCAGGGATCTTGCCGGCCGGCAAGCGAATCAGGCTGGTTTCCTGCGCCAGGCTTTCGGTCAGGTGCAGAAAAATCTCCGGCTGGATCGGCTCCGGCAACGCCTGAGGCGTGCCATAGGCGGTCAACTCGAACTGGTAATCGCTCAAGTCGCCATCGCTCAGCGCGGCGCTGTAGCGGCCGTCGATAAACACCAGCCGACAGGCATCGATGCCGAGCGCCAGCGCATCGAGCTGCTCTGCGCTCACCGGGGCGGGCTGCGGTTCGAGGAATTGCTGCTCCAGCAGGCTCTCCAGCGGCGTGTATTTCCAGTTTTCATGCTTGCGCGTCGGCCAGCCGAGGCGCAGCGCCTGCTGCCAGTGCGCCAGCGCATGCGGCGAACGCTCGCCGCCGCGGCCTTCGAACAGGCGATATAGCTGCTGCAGCGCGTTTGAATTACTGTTGGTCGGTAAGCCAGCCATAGCCCTGCTCCTCCAACTGTTTCACCAGCGAGAAATCACCGGATTTGACGATGCGCCCCTGCGACAGTACGTGTACGTAATCCGGCTGGATATAGTCCAGAATGCGCTGGTAGTGGGTAACGATGATAAAGGCGCGCTTGCCGTCCCGCAGCGAGTTGACGCCGTTGGCGACGATCTTGAGCGCATCGATGTCCAGGCCGGAGTCGGTTTCATCGAGAATGCACAAATCCGGTTCCAGCGCCGCCATCTGCAGAATGTCGTTGCGTTTTTTCTCGCCGCCGGAGAAGCCGACGTTGACCGAACGGGTCAACAGATCGGCCGGCATGTCCAGCAGCGCGATTTTCTCTTCGATGAAATCGGCGAAGTCAAAGCGATCCAGTGGCTCCTGTTCGCGGTATTTGCGCACCGCGTTGACCGATGTCTGCAGGAAGAAGTGGTTGCTGACGCCGGGGATCTCCACCGGGTACTGGAAGGCCAGAAACACGCCCTCACCCGCGCGATCTTCCGGATCCAGCTCCAGCAGATCCTTACCTTTGAAGGTGACTTCCCCTTCGGTCACTTCATATTCTTCACGCCCGGCCAACGTGGCGGACAGCGTGCTCTTGCCCGAGCCGTTCGGCCCCATGATGGCGTGCACTTCGCCCGGTTTGATCTCCAGATCCAATCCCTTGAGGATCTCGTTGCCTTCCACGCTGACTTTCAAATTCTTGATGCTTAACATGCTGTGTCCTCAGATAGCGCCGACGGCGCTAAAAATGCGGCGATTAACCCACGCTGTGTTCCAGGCTGATGGCCAGAAGTTTTTGCGCCTCGACGGCGAACTCCAGCGGCAGCTCGGAGAAAACGTCCTTGCAGAAACCGTTGACGATCATCGAAATGGCGTCATCCTCGCTGATGCCGCGCTGCAGGCAGTAGAACAGCTGGTCATCGCCGATCTTCGAGGTGGTGGCTTCGTGCTCCAGCTGCGCGCTGTTGTTGCGCGCTTCAACGTAAGGGAACGTGTGGGCGCCGCTGTCCGGCCCGATCAGCATCGAGTCGCACTGGGTAAAATTACGGGCGTTTTCCGCCCCCGGCAGGATTTTCACCAGGCCGCGATAGGTGTTCTCGCTGTGGCCGGCGGAGATGCCTTTGGCGATGATGGTCGACTTGGTGTTTTTGCCGATGTGGATCATCTTGGTGCCGGTATCCGCCTGCTGATGGCCGCTGGTCAGCGCCACCGAGAAGAATTCGCCGATCGAGTTGTCGCCCTGCAAAATCACGCTCGGGTATTTCCAGGTGATGGCCGAGCCGGTTTCCGACTGGGTCCAGGACATTTTCGAACCGGCGCCTTCGCACAGCGCGCGCTTGGTGACGAAGTTAAGGATACCGCCCTTGCTCTCGCCGCCGGAGAACCAGTTCTGCACCGTCGAGTATTTCACTTCGGCGTCTTTATGCAGGATCACTTCCACCACCGCCGCATGCAGCTGGTAGCTGTCGCGCACCGGGGCGGAACAGCCTTCGATATAGCTGACGTAGCTGCCTTCGTCGGCGATCAGGATGGTGCGCTCGAACTGGCCGGTTTTGGCGGCGTTGATGCGGAAATAGGTCGACAGCTCCATCGGGCAGCGCACGCCTTTCGGCACATAGACGAAGGTGCCGTCGGAGGCCACCGCGGCGTTCAGCGCAGCGAAGAAGTTATCGTTGGACGGCACTACGCGCCCCAGGTACTGACGCACCAGATCCGGGTATTCCTGGATCGCTTCGCCGAACGAGCAGAAGATCACCCCGCTCTCCGCCAGTTTTTCACGGTAGGTGGTGGCGACCGAGACCGAGTCGAAGATGGCGTCCACCGCCACCTCGCTGCCCTCGCGCACCGGTACGCCGAGCTGGTTGAACGCCAGCTCCACTTCGCTGGTCAGGTAATCTTTTTCCGTCGCCGCGCCCGGTTGCTGCTCGGCGCCGGGTTGCGAACCGCAAGCATCGTCGCAGCTGCCGCAGGACGGCGCCGAATAGTAACTGTAGTCCTGGTAGTTCAGGCGTTCGTAATTGGCCTTCAGCCAGTGCGGCTCCTCCATCTGCAGCCAGGCGCGGTAGGCTTCGAGGCGGAATTCCAGCATCCACTCGGGTTCGTTGCGCTTGGCCGAGATGGCGCGCACCACCTCTTCGTTGATGCCTTTGGCCAACTCATCGGTTGCCAGCTGGGTGAAGAAACCTTCTTTGTAGCGACCTTCGCTGACCCAAGCCTGCACTTCATTAGGCATTTCTACATTGCTTCGTGTCATGTTGATTGCATCGCTCAAACGCCAAAGCTCTCGCCGCACCCGCAGGCATGCTGAGCTTTAGGGTTGTTGAATTTGAATATCTGATTCAGCCCTTCGCGGACGTAATCTACCGTGGTGCCATCGATGAACGGCATGGCCTTCAGCGGCACGTAGAGTTTGGCGCCGTCGCGCTCAAACAGCAGATCGTCATCGGCGGGTTCGCGGGTCAGATCCAGCACATAGGCAAAGCCGGCGCAGCCGGATTGTTTCACCCCTAGCTGCAGCCCTTTCACCTGCGGATCCTGCTGCATCAGTTTGGTTATTTGTCGTACGGCGCTGTCGCTGAGCGAAATGCCTTGCCAGACATTTTCATCCAGAGAAAAAGTGCCGACATTTTCCGTTTGCATAGGGTCTACCTCACACTCGTGTTTGGCCACAGCCAATCTGGGTTGCTTATATGTTAGTGATAACGATTATCACTTCAACCGTTTGTTTTGCGGGGGTATCCGCCGCGAGCGCGGTTTTTCGCTGCGGCGTGCGGCAAGCCAGCGGGACATCCGTGGCGGCTTGCGGCGTCCGGCGGCAAGGTGTGCATGCTATCCCTATGAATTTGTTCTTTATCCTGCATCACCGTACCGCACTCCCCGGTGGCCCGTCAGCGTTACAGCGCCGCGGTGCATTGCCGATCTAAACATTCATAGAAAATACCTATTTCTGCATTCTGTCTGTCGTAAATGTGCGTTTATCGGCATTTCGTGGCGCAGCGCAAGCGCGCGCCCTCAGGTTAAAGTTTAGTCGCTCAGGCTCAAGTTGGGTCGTCGGCAGCCTTTTACACCTCACGCGATGAAAAAACGCCACGCCGGGGATTGATCGGCAACGCGGCAGTTTATATGATAATGATTATCATTCAATTGTAATTTGAGCGCGAAGCCAATGACTCTTTCGATCAACGCATGGTTGCTGGGCAAGATTGATGACTACAAATTCAGCGTGCGCGACGCCACGGTGGACTTTTACATGGCCGAAGCGGCGCTACGGCGCCCGGAATGCAATATCGACCACCTGAAGCGGTACAACAGCGTCAGCCTTACCATGGCCAATCTGTGTCTGGAGAACGGCGACGACGACAGCTACCTGCACGCGCTCAGCAAGCTGCACAACCGGCTGATCGTCGAGATCAACAATCCGCAGCGTTGCCAGCTGTTTCGGGTGCAAAGTTACCACTTCGCGCGCCATACGCTGACGCTGATCTGCCAAAAATACGCAATGGAAGGCACCTGGGAGAAGGCGAACGCGTTTCAGAAGGACTTCGTCAAACGCGTGCCGTTTCAGCTGTAAAGCGAAAGGCTCCGCAGGCCGAGCGCCTGCGGAAACCGGCGGGGATCAGTCGATGACCGCCGTGGTCAGACGCGAAGTGCAGCACAGCCGATCGCGCGCGTCGAAGATCTCGATTTGCCATACCTGATGACGGCGGCCAACGTGCAGCGCGCGGCACACCCCGCGCACCTGGCCATCGAACACCGCGCGCAGGTGGTTGGCGTTGATCTCCAGCCCCACCACTTTCTGCTCGCCCTCACTGCACAGGTAACCGGCCATCGATCCCATCGATTCCGCCAGCACCACCGACGCCCCGCCGTGCAACAGCCCGAACGGCTGCCGGGTGCGGCCATCGACCGGCATGGTGGCCTCGAGGAAATCCTCGCCCAGCTGGGTAAACTCGATGCCCACATGGCTGACCATGCAGCCGTCACCGGCGCGGTTCAGCTGCTCCAGCGACGTTTCACGTTTCCACAATTTCACTCAATCATCTCCAGAAGTGCCTGTAATGGGTGGCGCACGCCATTGCCCTCGATGCGTTTCACCTGGCTGCGGCAGGAATAGCCGGTCGCCAGGCAGCGCTGCCGCGGCAAACGCTGTAGCGTCGGATGCCATGATAGCTCATAAATGCCGAGCGAGTTTTGCAGGTTCTTGGCTTCATGGCCGTAAGTGCCCGCCATGCCGCAGCAGCCGACGCTGACGTTCTCCAGTTTGGCGCCGAAGCGGGCGAAGATCGCCGCCCACTGTTGGCCGCTGGCCGGCAGCGCGGTGGTTTCGGTACAGTGGCCGAACAGATACCACGGCTCACCGGTCGCCGGCTGTTCGGCGCGATCCGCGATCCGCTGCTGCAGCCATTCATGCACCAGCTGCACCTGGAAATCGCCGCGCTCGGCGCCGAGGATCTCGCGGTATTCGTCGCGGTAACACAGCACCAGCGCCGGATCGACGCCCACCAGCGGCATGCCAAGCTGCGCCACGCGGTTGAGGAAATCGGCGGTTTTGCGCGCGGTGCGGGCGAACCGCGTCAGGAAACCTTTCACATGTTGCGCCTTGCCGTTCGGCGAGAACGGCAGCAGCACCGGTTTATAGCCGAGCTTCTCCACCAGCCGGACAAAGTCCGCCACCACTTTGGCGTCGTAATAGCTGGTGAACGGATCCTGGACGATCAACACGTGTTCTGCGCGCTGCTCGGCGCTCAGCCCTTCCAACTGCTCCAGCGTCAGCGTGGTCGCGCGGTGGCCGGACAGCTGTTGACGCAGTGTCGGGCTGGACAACAGCGGCAGATCGACCATGCCGATGGCGTTGCGGCTCACCTCTCGCAGCCACGGCTGGCGGAAGAAGAAGTTGAACACCTTCGGCGCGCGGGCCATCAACGGGGTGTAGCTCTCCACGCCGGCGACCATGTAGTCACTCACCGGGCGCAGATAGCGGGTGTGGTAGAGCTGCAGGAAGCGCGAACGGAACCCCGGCACGTCAATCTTGATGGGACACTGGGTGGAACAGGCCTTGCAGGCCAGACAGCCGGACATCGCCTCTTTCACTTCGTGTGAGAAGTCATACTCGCCCTTGCCGGCATGCCAGCTGTTGCGGGTTTTCTCGATCAGGCCACGCAAGCTGAGGCGCTGCTGCGGCAGCTGTTTCTCCAGCGCCAACGGATCGACGCCCTGCTCGGCCAACAGACGCAGCCACTCGCGCACCAGCGTCGCCCGCCCTTTTGGCGAATGAATGCGGTTGCTGCTGATCTTCATCGATGGGCACATCGGGCTGCGCACGTCGAAGTTGAAGCACAGGCCGTTGCCGTTACACTCCAGTGCGCCGCGGAACGAGGTGCGCACCTCGACCGGGATCTGGCGATCGAAGGTGCCGCGTTTGACCGCGTCCACCTGCATCATCGGCGCATCGACCGCCAGCGGCGAACAGATCTTGCCTGGGTTCAGGCGATTATCCGGATCGAACGCCGCCTTGATGCGGCGCAGCTCTTCATACAGCGTTTCCCCGAAGAATTCAGGGCTGTATTCCGCGCGGAACCCCTTGCCGTGCTCTCCCCACAGCAGGCCGCCGTATTTGGCGGTCAGCGCCACCACCCGATCGGAGATCTGCTTCATCAGCACTTCCTGCTGCGGGTCGCACATGTCAAGCGCCGGGCGCACGTGCAGCACCCCGGCGTCGACGTGGCCAAACATACCATAGCTCAGATTGTGGTCATCGAGCAGTTGCCGAAATTCGACGATATAGTCCGCCAGATGTTGCGGCGGCACGCAGGTGTCCTCGGCGAACGGAATCGGCTTGGCGCGCCCTTTGGCGTTGCCCAGCAGCCCGACCGCCTTCTTGCGCATGTTGTAAATGCGCTCGATGCCAGCCAGATCGCCGCAGATCTGGTAGCCGATCACGCCGCCCTGCCGCTGCGCGATCAATTCGTCCAGCCGTTGGCACAGGGCTTCCATCTGGCCGTCGATCAGCGCCCGATCGTCGCCGGCGAACTCGACGATGTTCAGCCCGAGCATCTCTTTATCCGGCACGTCGGCGATCAGTTCGTTCACCGAGTGCCAAACAATGTCTTCACGCGCCAGGTTCAGCACCTTGGAATCGATGGTTTCCACCGACAGCGCCTTGGCCTCGACCATAAAGGGCGCATTGCGCAGCGCAGAGTCAAAGGAGTCGTACTTCACGTTGACCAGGCGGCGCACTTTCGGCAGCGGCGTGATGTCCAGCCGCGCCTCGGTGATAAACGCCAGCGTGCCCTCGGCGCCGGTCAGAATACGCGTCAAATCGAAGGTTTGCAGATCGTCGCTCAGCACGTGGCGCAGATCGTAACCGGTGAGGAAGCGGTTGAGCTTGGGGAATTTCTCCAGGATCAGCGCGCGCTGCTCGCGGCAGCGGTTGAGCACCGTGCGGTAGATGCGCCCTTCGGCGGTCTCTTCCTGAGCAATCGTTTCCGCCAGCGCTGTCGGCATGGCGCGGGTATCGATCATCTCGCCGCCCAGCAGCACCGCCCGCAGGCCCAACACGTGATCGGAGGTTTTGCCGTACACCAGCGAGCCCTGGCCGGAAGCATCGGTGTTGATCATGCCGCCCAGCGTGGCGCGGTTGCTGGTGGACAGTTCCGGCGAGAAGAAGTAGCCGAACGGCCGCAGGTATTGATTCAGCTGATCCTTGATCACGCCGGCTTCGACTTTCACCCAGCCTTGTTCGACGTTGATCTCCAGAATGCGGTTCATGTGGCGCGACATATCGACCACGATGCCGGTATTGAGCGACTGGCCGTTGGTGCCGGTGCCGCCGCCGCGCGGGCTGAAGGTCAGCGTATTGAAGCGCTCTTCTCCGGCCAGACGGGCGATCAGCGCCACATCGGCAGTGGAACGGGGGAACACCACCGCATCGGGCAGCAGCTGATAGATACTGTTGTCGGTGGCCATCGTCAGCCGGTCGGCATAGCTGGTGGCGGTATCGCCGTTGAATCCGTTTTGCTTCAGTGCTTCCAAAAAGTCGAGCACCCGTTGAACGAGGCCGGGCGCCTGAGAAATCTGTGGGATCATTCGCTTTTTTGACCCTGTCCGTCTATTTTTTATGCGCTGATGTACGCTGAATCGGGCCTTTAATTCAGACCCACCCTATTTTTTAGTGACACTAAAAACTAACATACTCGTTTAGTGAAGGCATTCACATTATTACCGCCCTGCGAGCGGCGCCACAGGCGGCCGCCCGGCGGTGATAAACCGACCGACAGGCACCCCGATTCGCCGGTGCCAGGGATTTAATTGACCAGGATGAGAACCCACTGATGCCACTCCCGCAATCGCGTTACGACTTACCGCGAATTATTTTCGGCGTGCTGTTTATCGCCATCATGATCGTTGCCTGTTTTTGGGTGATCCAACCGTTTATTCTCGGCTTCGCCTGGGCGGGCATGGTGGTGATCGCCACCTGGCCGTTGCTGCTCAAACTGCAAAAGCTGCTGTGGGGCCGCCGCTCGCTGGCGGTGTTGGTCATGACCCTGCTGCTGATCCTGCTGTTCATTCTGCCTATTTCCCTGCTGATCAGCAGCGTGGTGGATAACAGCGCGCCGCTGATCGCCTGGGCCAGTTCGCCCGGCAAGCTGCACATTCCCGATCTCGCCTGGCTGCAGTCCGTGCCGATGATCGGCGACAGGCTCTATACCAGCTACCACACATTGGTTAACGCCGGCGGCGCTGCGCTGCTGGCGAAGGTGCAGCCGTACTTCGGCCAAACCGCCACCTGGTTCGTGGCGCAGGCGGCGCATATCGGTCGTCTGCTGCTGCACTGCGCGCTGATGCTGCTGTTCAGCGCCTTGTTGTATGCGCGCGGCGAGCAGGTGGCGCTGGGTATCCGTCACTTTGCGGTGCGCCTCGGTTCCAAACGCGGCGATGCGGCGGTGCTGCTGGGCGGCCAGGCGATCCGCGCCGTCGCGCTGGGCGTGGTGGTGACGGCGTTGGTGCAGTCGGTGCTGGGCGGCATCGGTCTGGCGGTAAGCGGCATTCCTGCCGCCACTCTGCTGACGATGCTGATCTTTATCTGCTGCGTGGCGCAATTGGGGCCGCTGTTGGTGCTGGTGCCGGCCATCATCTGGCTGTACTGGCACGGCGACACCACCTGGGGCACCGTGCTGCTGGTCTGGAGCTGCGTGGTGGCCACGCTGGATAACGTGCTGCGCCCGGTGCTGATCCGCATGGGCGCAGACCTGCCGCTGCTGCTGATCCTGTCCGGCGTTATCGGCGGTTTGCTGGCCTTCGGCATGATTGGCCTGTTCATCGGCCCGGTGGTGTTGGCGGTATCTTATCGCCTGTTGACCGCCTGGATGGATGAAGCGCCGGAGCCGACCTCCGCACCGGAGCAAGTCATCGAAGATCTGGAAAAACGCTAATTCCCCCCTTCCGCCCGCATCGTCGGGCGGAACTTTTCACGCCTGCCATTATTCCTACCTCATTCGAGTAATATCTCCGCCCAATATAATGCCGCCCTATATTGATTTCAGTACGGCGAATGAAAGGTGCAATGTAAATCCCTGTTTGTTGCAAACGGAAAAAAGAGATAACTACGCAAATAAAATGTGATGCCGCTATCGATTAGGATGATTCTTAATGACTAGTCGCGTTCAAAAATCTAGTATTATGGCCATCTATTGCTTCAAATCACTGATTTTAAAGCAACCTTTCTGAACAATGTAATGCCATACATGTGAATTGCTGTGTGTAGTCTTTGCCCATCTCCTACGGTGGGCTTTTTTTTATTCTTTTTTCGTCGAATTGATTATTTTACGCGCCGTTATTTACATTCAGAAATAAAAAGGCCGCAGCGTTAACTGCGGCCTGACGTTAATGCCTCAGCGAGGCCGAGACATTATTTCTTTTTCGACAAATTGATCCAAGTCTGCACCACAGTGTCCGGGTTAAGCGACAAGCTGTCGATGCCCTGCTCCATCAGCCACTCGGCGAAGTCTTCATGGTCAGACGGGCCCTGGCCGCAGATGCCGACGTATTTGCCGTGGCGCTTGGCCGCCTGAATCGCCATCGACAGCAGCGCTTTCACCGCCTCGTTGCGCTCGTCGAACAGTTCCGACACCACGCCAGAATCGCGATCCAGCCCCAGCGCCAGCTGAGTCATGTCGTTGGAGCCGATGGAGAAGCCGTCGAAGTGCTCGAGGAACTGATCCGCCAACAGCGCATTGGACGGGATCTCGCACATCATGATCACTTTCAGCCCGTTTTCGCCGCGCTTCAGCCCCTGACGCGCCAACTCGGCCACCACCGCTTCCGCCTGCGCCACGGTTCGCACGAACGGCACCATGATTTCGACGTTGGTCAGCCCCATGTCGTTACGCACGCGTTTCACCGCCTCGCACTCCAGCGCGAAGCAATCGCGGAAGCTGTCGGCCACGTAACGGCCGGCGCCGCGGAAGCCCAGCATCGGGTTCTCTTCGTGCGGTTCATACTTATCGCCACCCACCAGGTTGGCGTACTCGTTGGATTTGAAGTCGGACAGCCGCACGATCACACGCTTCGGCCAGAAGGCGGCGCCCAGCGTCGCGATCCCTTCTGTCAGGCGGCCAACGTAGAACTCGACCGGGTGGTCGTAACCCTGCATCAACGCGCGAATTTCGTTTTGCAGCGCCGGCGTCTGCTGATCGAACTCCAGCAGCGCGCGCGGGTGCACGCCAATCATGCGGTTGATGATAAATTCCAGCCGCGCCAGGCCCACGCCTTCATTCGGCAAACGCGCAAAGTCGAAAGCGCGATCCGGGTTGCCGACATTCATCATGATCTTCAGCGGCAGATCCGGCAGTTCGGTCACTTCGGAGCTCTGCACGCTGAAATCCAGCATGTCGCTGTAAACGAAGCCGGTGTCGCCTTCCGCACAGGATACGGTGACTTTCTGGCCGTCTTTCAGCACGTCGGTGGCGTGGCCGCAGCCCACCACCGCCGGGATGCCCAGCTCACGGGCGATGATCGCCGCGTGACAGGTGCGCCCGCCGCGGTTGGTGACGATCGCGGCGGCTTTCTTCATGATCGGTTCCCAATCTGGGTCGGTCATGTCGGTGACCAGCACGTCGCCCGGCTGGATGCGATCCATTTCGCTGATGTCGTGGATCACTTTCACCGGACCGGCGCCGATGCGGTGGCCGATGGCGCGGCCTTCCACCAGCACCGGACTGGTGCCGTTCAGCTGGTAGCGCTCCATGGTTTGTTCGTTGGAGCGTACGGTCTCCGGGCGCGCCTGCACGATCAGCAGCTTGCCGGTATGGCCGTCTTTCGCCCACTCGATATCCATCGGGCGGCCGTAATGTTTTTCGATCAGGATCGCCTGCTGCGCCAGCGCCTGCACTTCGTCATCCGTCAGCGAGAAACGGCTGCGCTGCGCTTCCGGCACGTCTTCAATGCGCACCTGCTTGCCGTGATCCTGCGACGGCGCGTATACCATGCGGATCTTTTTCGAACCCAGGTTGCGGCGCACGATCGCCGGCTTGCCGTTTTGCAGCGTCGGTTTGTGCACGTAGAACTCATCCGGGTTCACCGCGCCCTGCACCACCATTTCACCCAAGCCGAAAGCGGAGGTGATGAATACCACCTGATCAAAGCCGGACTCGGTGTCGATGGTGAACATGACGCCCGAGGAGGCCAGATCCGAGCGCACCATGCGCTGTACGCCGGCCGACAGCGCCACGCCGCGGTGATCGTAGCCCTGGTGCACGCGATAAGAGATGGCGCGGTCGTTGAACAGCGATGCGAACACGTGCTTGATCGCCACCATTACGGCGTCGATGCCCTGCACGTTGAGGAAGGTTTCCTGCTGGCCGGCGAAGGAGGCGTCCGGCATGTCTTCCGCCGTGGCGGAGGAGCGCACCGCAAAGGAAGCTTCCGGTTCGCCGTCGGCGAGCTGTTGGTAAGCCTGATGAATTTCACGCTCGAACTCGGCGTGGAACGGCGTGTCGATCACCCATTGGCGGATCTGGGCGCCGGCCTTGGCCAGTTGGGCAACGTCGTCAACGTCGGTCTGATCCAGTAGCTGATAGATGCGCTGGTTAACACCGCTTTGTTCGAGGAAATCGTTAAACGCCTGTGCGGTGGTGGCAAAACCGTTAGGCACGGCCACGCCCAAATCGGAAAGATTGGTGATCATTTCACCGAGGGAGGCATTTTTGCCGCCGACACGGTCAACGTCGTGCATGCCAAGCTGGTTGTACCAAAGCACATTACGCAAGTCTGGGCCATTGTTGGACATCGAGACAATCCTTATTGCTATCAGTAGGGTAAAGACGGATTTAATTCGCTTGCTTTACGGCGCCGCTAACACGGAGCCGAATCAGACTAGCACACTGATCCGGGGAAAATGGAAAGGTGAATCGATCAACCCACTGAAGAAAGTGGTTTTTAAGAGAATGTCCTAACCGGCTGATTTGCCTGGGAACCGTTCCCAATCGCACGAAAAGCTTAGTTCTCAACAAATTACGCTCTTTTTAAAATTCTGTTTTAATGACCACGCAAACGCTATCGTTTTTGGTGAAAATAGCGGCAAATTTACGTTTCGGCTCGAAAAGCGGCGCTGCGCCGCGATTTCTATCGCCGCCAACGCGCGCTTTTTTTCGCGCGCCGCCGCAGACGCTTTACCGCCCCGCCGTCACAATTTTTTCCCTCGCCCCTTTACCCGCGGATCGTCTGCGGCTCATGATATTGGCAGTGATGACAGCAGGAACACCGTTTTCAGGTAAGGAGCCTCGGGTGGAAAGAAGCGTTTTTTATATTTCGGATGGTACGGCGATCACCGCCGAAGTGCTGGGGCACGCGGTGCTGTCGCAGTTCCCGGTCACGGCGACCACTTACACCTTGCCGTTTGTCGAAACCGAGGCGCGCGCACGCGCAGTTCGCCAACAAATCGATGATATCTATAATGAAACCGGTGTACGGCCGCTGGTGTTTTACTCCATCATCTCGCCAGAAGTGCGCGATGTGATCGTGCAAAGCCAAGGCTTCTGTCAGGATATCGTGCAGGCGCTGGTCGGCCCGCTGCAGGGTGAGCTGGACGTGGAGCCAACGCCGGTGCCGAACCGCACCCACGGTCTGACCGCCAGCAACCTCGGCAAGTACGACGCGCGCATTGCCGCCATCGACTATACCCTGGCGCATGACGACGGCATTTCGCTGCGCAATCTCGATCAGGCGCAGGTGATCCTGCTCGGCGTGTCGCGCTGCGGCAAAACCCCCACCAGCCTTTATCTGGCGATGCAGTTCGGCATCCGCGCCGCCAACTATCCGTTTATCGCCGACGATATGGACAATTTGCACCTGCCGGCCTCGCTGAAACCGTTTCAGCATAAATTATTCGGCCTGACCATCGATCCGGAACGCCTGGCGGCGATCCGCGAAGAACGGCGCGAAAACAGCCGTTACGCCTCACTGCGCCAGTGCCGCATGGAGCTCGCCGAGGTCGAGGCGCTGTTCCGCAAAAATCAGATCCGCTACCTCAATACCACCAACTATTCGGTCGAAGAGATCTCCACCAAAATCCTCGACATCCTTGGCATGAGCCGCCGCATGTTCTGATCTTTCCCTCGCGGGGCCCCGTGCCCCGCCGCCTGCCGTTTATTTCAGCAGCAGCTGATTTTTTTGTGCTTTTTTTCGCGGCTTTGATCAACAGAACACAATCTCTACGGTTGAATTCAGCGCTTTTTGCGTTATTGTGATCGCCATCACTTCCCGGCACTCCTGCCGCAGAGAAGAAAAGTTTCCAGGGAACAACATGCACAAAACAGATGAACTGCGGACCGCGCGCATCGACAGCCTCGTCACGCCGCAAGCGTTGGCGGACAAGCTGCCGATCTCGGCGGCCATCGCCGATAATGTGACAGCGTCACGTAAACGCATTGAAAAAATCCTCACCGGTGAAGACCGCCGCCTGCTGGTGGTGATCGGCCCCTGCTCGATCCACGATCTCGACGCCGCCGTCGATTACGCCGGCCGGCTGAACGCCCTGCGCGAGCGCTACCAGGATCGCCTGGAGATCGTAATGCGCACCTATTTCGAAAAACCGCGCACCGTCGTCGGCTGGAAAGGCCTGATCTCCGATCCGGCGCTGGATGGCACCTTCCAGGTCAACCGCGGCATCGAAATGGCACGCCGCCTGCTGCTGGAAGTGAACCAGCTCGGCCTGCCGACCGCCACCGAATTCCTGGACATGGTCGTCGGCCAATACATCGCCGATCTGATCAGCTGGGGCGCCATCGGCGCACGCACCACCGAAAGCCAGATCCACCGTGAAATGGCCTCGGCGCTCTCCTGCCCGGTCGGCTTCAAAAACGGCACCGACGGCAACACCCGCATCGCCATCGACGCCATTCGCGCGGCGCGCGCCGGGCACATGTTCCTGTCGCCGGACAAACATGGCCAGATGACCATCTACCAGACCAGCGGCAACCCGTACGGCCACATCATCATGCGCGGCGGCAAAACGCCGAACTACCACGCCAGCGATATCGCCGCCGCCTGTGACAGCCTGCGTGAATTCGATCTGCCGGAGCACCTGGTGATCGACTTCAGCCACGGCAACTGCCAGAAAATGCACCGCCGCCAGTTGGAAGTGGCCGACAACGTCTGCCAGCAGATCCGCGCCGGCTCTGCCGCCATCACCGGCGTGATGGCGGAAAGCTTCCTGGTGGAAGGCACGCAGAAGATCGTCGCCGGCCAACCGTTGACCTATGGTCAGTCGATCACCGATCCTTGCCTGAGCTGGTCCGACAGCGAACAGTTGCTGGCGATGCTGGCGGATGCGGTCGATAGCCGTTTCTGACGCAACATAGACCGGGGCCTCGCCCCGGCTTTCTCCCTTCTGTCCCGCTCATCTATACTGATTGCAACGCTTTAGCACCCGCCGAAACGCACTGGGAGCCCCGGCATGATTCACTCTCTGTTATCCATTCCCTGCGTCACGCTGCAGGGCGAGCAAAAAACGCTGGGCGATTTCCCGGCGCGCGCTTACCTGGTGGTCAACACCGCCAGCAAGTGCGGCTTCACCCCACAATACCGCGGGCTGGAAAATTTGTGGCGATACTATCGCGAGCGCGGCCTGATGGTGCTCGGCTTCCCCTGCAACCAGTTTGGTTCTCAGGAGCCGGGCAGTCCGCTGGAGATCGCCAATTTTTGCAGCCTCAACTACGGCGTCAGTTTCCCGCTGTTCAGCAAGATCGACGTTAACGGCCCCGGCGCCCACCCGCTGTTCAATGAGCTGAAACGTCTGGCGCCCGGCATTCTGGGCAGCCGCCGCATCAAATGGAATTTCACCAAGTTCCTGCTCACCGCCGACGGCCAGCGCGTGACGCGCTTTGCGCCGATCACCAAGCCCGAACGCCTGTTTGACCGCATCGAAACCCTGCTGAAATAACGCCCCTTTTTTACGGGCCGAGTGCGCTCGGCCCGCCGCCGGATGTCCGTTCGACAAAAAGGTTCCATCGGTAAGAAAATTTTCCTTGATGTAACCTTTCCTTCACATGATAATGATTCTCAGTTTGATATTAATTACCATTTAATGATCTGTTTTATAAGCACAATGATGATGGATACTGCCAACACGCCAACCCCCGCCGCCACGGCCCCGACCGAGCACAGCGCAAACGCGCCGCCCAGCTACGACAGCGCACAGCTGCTCGGCGCCGACGGCATCGCGTTCATTACCCATCAGGGCCAGCGCTATCAGCTGCGGCAGACCAAAGCCGGGAAATTGATCCTGACCAAATAACCACAGAACCCTCAAACGCCAGCCACCCCGATCGTTTGATCCAGGCAGCCAGCAAATCTATTGATATGTTTTATTACATACGGAGAGTTGCACCATGCCTCTGACATTTTCCACCCGGCTGCGTTTTTCCGCGTTGAGTCTGGCGATTGCCTGCGCTCTGCCTACGGTGGCCTTGGCACAAAACACCAGCACAACACCCTCTTCCAACGCGGCGCCGGCTAAAAAAGCCAAAGCCGCCGACGAGACTATGACCGTGGTCGCCACCGGTAACCAACGCAGCAGCTTTGAAGCGCCGATGATGGTCACGGTCATCGAAGGCAACTCGCCGGAAAGCCAAACTGCAGGCACCGCCGCCGATATGCTGCGCCGCGTGCCGGGCATTACCGTCACGGGTTCCGGGCGCAGCAATGGGCAGGATCTCATGATGCGCGGTTACGACCGACGCGGCGTGCTGACGTTGGTTGACGGCATCCGCCAGGGGACCGATACCGGCCATATTAACGGCACTTTTTTGGATCCTGCGTTAGTGAAACGCATTGAAATCGTGCGCGGCCCCTCCGCGTTGCTGTACGGCAGCGGCGCGTTGGGTGGCGTAGTGTCTTATGAGACCGTCGATGCCGCCGATCTGCTGCTGCCGGGCCAGGATAGCGGGTTCCGCGTCTACGGCACCGCCGGCAGCGGCGACCACAGCCTGGGCATGGGCGCCAGCGCCTACGGCAAGACCGATAACTTCGACGGCCTGCTGTCGTTCGGCACCCGCGACGTCGGCGATCTTCGTCAGGGCAACGGCTTCGATGCGCCTAACGACGAAACCATCAGCAACGTGCTGGCTAAAGGCACCTGGAAGATCGACGATAGCCAGTCGCTAAGCGGCAACCTGCGCTACTACAACAACAGCGCCCAGGAGCCGAAAAACCCGCAAACCCCAGCCAGCTCCAGTGGAAACTTAATGACCGATCGTTCGACGATTCAACGCGACGCGGCATTGAGTTACAAACTGAAGCCGATCGGCCAGGATTGGCTGGATGCGGAAGCGAAAGTGTATTATTCAGACGTGAAAATTAACGCTCACGCCAATGGCAGCGAGGATGAAGCGCGTAAACAAACCACGAAAGGCGCCAAACTCGAAAACCGCACGCGCCTGTTTGCGGATACTTTCGCTTCACATCTGCTGACCTACGGCACCGAGGCTTACAAACAGGAGCAAACGCCGGGCGGCGCTACCGAAAGTTTCCCGCACGCAAAAATCAACTTCGCTTCAGGCTGGCTGCAGGACGAAATCACGCTGCGCGATCTGCCCGTCACCCTGCTCGCCGGCACCCGCTATGACAATTACAAGGGCTCAAGCGACGGCTATGCCGATGTGGATGCGGACAAATGGTCCTCTCGCGGCGCAGTCAGCATTACGCCTACCGACTGGCTGATGCTGTTCGGCTCCTATTCTCAGGCGTTCCGCGCGCCGACGATGGGTGAGATGTACAACGACTCCAAGCACTTCTCAATTCCAATGGGACCAACCACCATCACCAACTATTGGGTGCCTAACCCGAATTTGAAGCCGGAAACCAACGAGACCCAAGAGTACGGGTTTGGTCTGCGTTTCGATGACTTGATGCTGGCCGATGATAGCCTGCAGTTCAAAGCCAGCTATTTCGATACCAAAGCCAAGGACTACATCACCACCGATGTCACGATGGAACTGGGACGCGGTCCGCGCGGCCCTTACTGCATCAGTTGCACCACCTTCTCGACCAATGTCGATCGCGCCAAAATCTGGGGATGGGACGCTACGCTCAGCTATAAAACCCCCTGGTTCGGCTGGGATTTGGCTTACAACCGCACCCGTGGCAAAAATGAAGCGACCGGTGACTGGCTAAGCAGCATCAATCCGGACACCGTCACCAGCTCGCTGGACGTGCCGCTGGGCGAAACCGGTCTGTCTGCCGGCTGGGTCGCCACCTTCGCCGAACGCGCGACGCGCGTGGAGACAGGCACGGCCGAACAAGCCGGCTATGGCGTCAACGACTTCTATCTGAGCTACAAGGGCCGCGATCGGCTGCAGGGCATGACCACCACCGTGGTACTGGGCAACGCCTTCGACAAAGAATATTACTCGCCGCAGGGCGTCCCGCAGGATGGCCGCAACGCCAAACTGCTGGTCAGCTACCAGTGGTAATCATTTGACTATCTGGCGGACAACCCGATTGTCCGCCGTTCGCATTACAGCGCAGGAGAATCCGGCATGAGCAACACCCTATACGAACGCTACCAACAGGCTAAAATCGATCACCCCGGCAAATACGCCCGCGATCTGGCGGCGATCCTTGGCGTCAGCGAAGCGGAGCTGACGCACGCCCGCGTCGGCCACGACGCCCGCCGCCTGCAGGCCGACGCGCGCACCCTGCTGACCGAGCTTGAGCAAGTGGGCGTCACCAAATCCATCACCCGCAACAGCTATGCGGTGCATGAGCAGATGGGCCGCTACCGCAACCAGCACCTCAACGGCCACGCCGGGCTGATCCTCAACCCGCGCGAGCTGGATCTGCGCCTGTTCCTCAACCACTGGACCAGCGTTTTCGCCATGAGCGAAACCAACAAACGCGGCGTGCGCCACAGCATCCAGTTCTTCGACCAACAGGGCGATGCGCTGCACAAGGTCTACACCACCGAGGAAACCGATCTGCCGGCCTGGATGGCGCTGGTGGAACGCCATCTGAGCGAAGAAAACCCGGCGCTGACGCTGCAGCCCGTCGAGGCGAATACCGTTGATGAAACAACGCAAGATCATGCCAAAATCGACGCTGAATGGCGCGCGATGACCGACGTTCACCAGTTCTTCCAGCTGCTGAGCCGCAATAAACTCACGCGCCAGCAGGCGTTCCGCGCCGTCGGCGACGATCTGGCCTATCAGGTGGACAACAGCGCGCTGTCGCAGCTGCTGGAAGCGGCGCAGCAGCAGCAAAACGAGATCATGATATTCGTCGGCAACCGCGGCTGCGTACAGATCTTCACCGGCCAGATCGAACGTTTGATGCCGCAGGAAGGCTGGATCAACGTGTTCAACCGCCGCTTCACGCTGCACCTGATCGAAGACGCCATCGCCGAAAGCTGGATCACCCGCAAACCGACCAAGGACGGCATCGTCACCAGCCTGGAGCTGTTCGCCGCCGACGGCACGCAGATCGCGCAGCTGTATGGCCAACGCACCGAAGGCCAGCCGGAGCAAACCCAGTGGCGCGAGCAAGTTGCCGCGCTCGCCGCCAAGGATATCGCCGCATGAAATCTTCCTTGATCCGCCGCCTGGCGCTGATGATGACGCTGGCGCTGCCGCTCACCGCGGCGGCGGCGCAGCGCATCGTCTCGATCGGCGGCGACGTGACGGAAATCGCCTTCGCGCTCGGCGCCGGCGACGACGTGATCGCCCGTGACAGCACCAGCTTGCACCCGGCGGCGGTGAAAACGCTGCCGGACGTCGGCTACATGCGCCAGCTGAATGCCGAAGGCATTTTGGCGCTCAAACCGACGCTGGTGCTGACGACCGAGCTGGCGCAACCGGCGCTGGTGCTCAAACAGCTGGCGGACAGCGGCGTCAAAGTGGTCAGCGTGCCGGGTGACACCACCCTGCAGGCGGTGCCGCAGAAAATCGCTACGATCGCCGCCGCGCTGCAACGCGTTGAGCAAGGCAAACAGCTGAGCGAGCGCTATCAACAGCAGCTGGCGGCGGTCGACACCTCTCCGCTGCCGGTCAAGGTGCTGTTTGTGATGAGCCACGGCGGCATTACGCCGATGGCCGCCGGGCAACACACCGCCGCCGACGCGGTGATCGCCGCCGCCGGACTGAAAAACGCCATGCAGGGCTTTGACCGCTACCGTCCGCTGTCGCAGGAAGGCGTCATCGCCAGCGCGCCGGATCTGTTGCTGGTCACCACCGACGGCGTGCGCACCCTCGGCGGCGAACAGCAGCTGTGGACGCTGCCGGGCCTGGCGTTGACGCCGGCAGGCAAGCAGCGCCGCGTACTGATCGTCGATGACATGGCGCTGCTGGGCTTCGGTCTGGAAACGCCGGCGGCGCTGGCCAAGCTGCGCCACGCGGCGGAGCAAAAGTAATGCGCTGTCGCACCTCGCCTCAGTTGGCCATCATCGGTCTGCTGGTGCTGCTGACGCTGCTGGCGCTGGTCGCCGCCAACCTGGGCGCGCTGACGCTGTCGTTTCGCACCCTGTGGCGCGAACCTTTCAGCGACGCCGCCTGGCACATCTGGTTGAACATCCGCCTGCCGCGCGTGCTGCTGGCGGTGGTGATCGGCTGCGCGCTGGCGGTATCCGGCGCCGTGATGCAGGGACTGTTCCGCAACCCGCTGGCGGATCCTAGCCTGCTGGGTATCAGCAGCGGCGGCGCGCTGTTTGTCGCGCTGTTCATCGTGATGCCGCTGGCATTGCCGGTGACGATCGCGCTGTACGGCCATATGCTGGCGGCGTTCCTCGGCAGCCTGCTGGTATCGTTGTTGATCTACGGCATCAGCCGCAGCGGGCACGGCAATCTGTCGCGGCTGCTGCTGGCGGGCATCGCCATCAACGCCCTGTGCATGGCGGCCATCGGCGTGCTCTCCTACGTCAGCAGCGATCAACAGCTGCGCCAGTTCTCGCTGTGGATGATGGGCAGCCTCAGCCAGTCGCAGTGG
Organism: Serratia sp. EC4; assembly: GCF_059652115.1. NCBI lineage: Bacteria > Pseudomonadati > Pseudomonadota > Gammaproteobacteria > Enterobacterales > Yersiniaceae > Serratia > Serratia sp. EC4. The sequence continues at coordinate 65,444 of NZ_JBNIDE010000003.1, forward strand.
CCGACGCTGGCGGTTTCGGCCTCGCTGATCCTGCCTACGGCGCTGCTGACGCTACTGCAGGCGCGCCGGCTGAACCTGTTGCAGTTGGGGGATGAAGAGGCCCACTATCTCGGGGTGAACGTCCAGCGCGCCAAGCTGCAGTTGCTGTTGCTGAGCGCCCTGCTGATCGGTGCGGCGGTGGCGATGAGCGGCGTGATCGGTTTCGTCGGTCTGGTGGTGCCCCATCTGGTGCGCATGCGTCTCGGCGGCGATCACCGCTGGCTGCTGCCCTGCTCCGCGCTGGGCGGCGCCTGCCTGTTGCTGGTCAGCGATACGCTGGCGCGCACGCTGGTGGCGCCGGCCGAAATGCCGGTGGGGTTGATGACCAGCCTGATCGGCGGTCCTTACTTCTTGTGGCTGGTGATGCGCCAGCGGGAGCGAACCGGTGGATAACGCCGCCTGCCTGACGGCCCGAGAGCTGCGCTACAGCCTCGGTACGCGCCGCCTGATCAACGACGTTTCACTCAGCCTCGCCAGCGGTGAGATGGTGGCGATTATCGGCCCTAACGGCGCCGGAAAATCGACGCTGTTGCGCTTGCTGACCGGCTATCTGACGCCGGACTGCGGCGAATGCCGGCTGCTCGACCGCCCGCTGGAACACTGGGCGCCGCAGCAGTTGGCCAAAGTCCGGGCCGTGATGCGCCAGTACAGCGATCTGGCGTTTCCCTTCAGCGTGGAAGAAGTGGTCAGCATGGGGCGGGCGCCGCACGGCAAACGCGACGAGCATCAGGCGCTCCAACAGGTGATGGAACAAACCGACTGCCTGGCGCTGGCGCAGCGCGACTACCGTCAGCTTTCCGGCGGCGAACAACAACGGGTGCAGCTGGCGCGGGTGTTGGCGCAGCTGTGGCAGCCGCAACCGTCCCCCGCCTGGCTGTTCCTCGACGAGCCGACCTCGGCGCTGGACCTGTATCACCAGCAGCACACCCTGCGCCTGCTGCGCTCGCTGACGCGCCAACAGCCGCTGGGCGTCTGCTGCGTGCTGCACGATCTCAATCTGGCCGCGCTGTACGCCGATCGGATCCTGCTGTTGCATCAGGGCCGCCTGGTGGCGAGCGGCACGCCGCAGGAAGTGCTGCAGGCCGACATTCTCACCCGCTGGTATCAGGCCGATCTCGGCGTGGTGCATCATCCCGAAGCGTCGCTGCCGCAGGTCTATCTACGTCAATAACATCAAGGGCGCCATGAGGCGCCCTTTTTCATCTCAGCTGGAACAGGAAATCTCCAGATGTTTGCCCCAGTCCGGCGGCAGCGCGGCGAGATCGTCATACTCCGGCGCCTCGTCGAACGGCCTGAGCAGGGCCTGATGCAACCGCTGCAAACGGCCCACGTCGTCTTTCTCTGCATCCTCAATCGCCTGCTGCGCCAGATAGTTGCGCAGGATCAGGCGCGGGTTCACCGCCTTCATCGCCCGTTGCCGTTCCGCATCGCTGACCTGTTCCTGTTGCAAACGCTGACGATACTGCTGATACCAGGCGTCGAACGCCGCACGGTCGATAAACTCGTCGCGCAGCGGCGACTGCGCCTGCTGCTGTTCGGTCTCACTCAACAAGCGGAACGTGCGGGTATAGTCCCGCCCTTCCTGCGCCATCAGGCTCAACAAACCGGTGAGCACGTCATTATCCTGCGCCGTCGGCGTGAAGAAGCCGAGTTTGGCGCGCATCTGTTCACCGTAGGCGCGCATCAGCGCCGGCTCATACGCCGCCAGCGCCTGCTGCAGTTGCTCGGTGGTCATCAACCCAGACAGGGTTTGCGCCAGGCGATGCAGGTTCCACAGCGCCACCGCCGGCTGATTGTCGAAGGCGTAACGCCCCTGGTGATCGGAGTGGTTGCAGATATAGCCGGGCTGGTAGTCGTCCAGGAAGCCATAAGGGCCGTAATCGATGGTGATGCCGAGAATCGACATATTGTCGGTGTTCATCACGCCGTGGGCGAAACCGACGGTTTGCCAATGGGCGATCAAACGCGCCGTGCGTTCGACCACGTCGGTAAACCACAGCTGGTAACGCTCAGCCTGATCCTGCAGCTGTGGCCAGTGATGGGCGATGACGAAATCCGCCAGTTGCCGCACTTGCTCCGGCTGTTTACGGTAATAAAAGTGTTCGAAGTGGCCGAAGCGCACATGGCTTTCCGCCACCCGCATCAGCATGGCGCCGCGTTCCGGCTGCTCGCGATATACCGGTTGTTGGCTGGTGACGATGGTCAACGCTCGGGTGGTGGGGATCCCCAGATGGTGCAGCGCCTCAGAGGCCAGAAACTCGCGGATCACCGAACGCAGCACCGCGCGGCCATCACCCATGCGCGAATACGGCGTCAGCCCGGCGCCCTTCAGGTGCCAGTCGCGGTGGCTGCCGTCCGCCATGACCTGTTCGCCCAGCAAAATGCCGCGGCCATCCCCCAGTTGCCCGGCCCACACGCCGAACTGGTGGCCACTGTACACCTGCGCCAGCGGCTGCATGCCCGGCAGCAGCGTTTCTCCCGCCCAAATCGGGGTTTTATCCTGAGTAAACCAGCTTTCATCCAGCCCCAGTTCACGCGCCAGCGGCTCGCTATGGTACAGCAGGCGCGCATCCTTAAGCGGCGTTGGATTCAGAGCGGTGTAGAAACCAGGTAACTGTTGGTAGTAAGCGTTATCGAACTGCGGCATAGGCCCTCCGTTTCAGCGTAGTGTAGAGCGTGAACGGGCGGATTAACACCGAAGGAATGCAGGGAGAACGCATCCGCCTGCCGTCAGGACGGATGCAGGGAGTTTGGCGCTTCCGCCTGGCGGGGGGAACGCGGTTTAACGCTGGCGGACAAACGCGGTTATCAGCCCAAAACGAGGTGAATAACGACGGCGGGATCACGGTAACCTCACTCCGCGCATTATTGACCTCATAGGGTGTAGTTTTTTATATCACTTCTTAATTATTGAACTCGCTGGGCATCGTCAGCAAAGCCTGCAGATTATCCACACCAACGCTGGGCCATAAAAAACCTTGCAGGCCTAAAACACCGGCGTATCTGAGTTTATTAAAATACTCTTTTTTCTCTATTCCTCCGACGATCACGCCTTTACATAACAGGTTGATATTCTTTAACAACGAGTCAATGACCACGTCATACCCCTGATGGGTAAACAACTGCCAGTAAAAACGTTTGTCTATCTTCACGTAGTCAAACAAACCGTCGTACAACGCAGTCAACGTGGCCTTACCGGAACCGAAATCATCAAGCCACAGCGTAAACATTTCGCTTAATCGCCGCACGCTCGGGTTGTTCTTGCCGGCCGAAAGATTCGGAAAACTCTCACTGATTTCAAATGCAATAAAAGGATATTGCCCGATCCTTTGGCACAACGCCGAATCGGAAAGAATAAGCTCAACGATGGTTTCTTCGATATTGATGGTCAACTGCACGTTGTTATCGGTAAACCAAGCCGCATGCTGCTCCGCAAGTTTCAGTTGCTCATTAAATAACTCAATCCTTTGTTCAGGCGCCAATAAATTAATCCCAATTTCGGCCGGCATGGCTAAATCACCATCTAGACTGTTGAAACGGCTCAACATTTCCACCGCCAACAGCCCGCCCTCCATTGAGTAAACAGGTTGAAAAACATAGCTACTAATAAAGTCAGCTTCGAGTTGGATGTTCATTTTAATGCCACAGGATGAATGGCTAGCGTATCATCGTATATCAATATATTTTATCGATCAATCCCTCTGGGATTAATCGGAAATATCAATGTAAATACCCATGAAATATCATTTAATTGATAGATTAAAGCTATACGACAATCGTGAAAGGCGCAAAGAAAAGCAGCCGGACTTATGCCATGGCGGGCGCCAAACGCGTTATGCGAAATGGTATTTGACTTAAGTTGAATGGATTTATGGCTAAATTTGACTTATCTCCTTTGTTTTATTTAAGAAAAATCCTAAATAAAGTAAAATAATCTTTCCTCCTTAACGCCAATTTTTCCTGCCGTTAACGACGACTGATTAAATTTAATAACGCATCAATTCCGCCCGTTATTCGCGGCATTGAAAACGTAAAAAAATGCCCACCTTGATTTTCAGAAAATCTGCGCTACCGCCATGAAAAACGTCGATTTCAGCGATAAAAAAAGGGATGAGCACGCTCATCCCTTCATCACCTGGCCTGCGCGCGCTAGCGGATCGTTTCGCTCAGCCATTGCCGCAGCTCGGCTAATTCGGCCGCCTGCTGAGGATAGTCCGCCATCAGTCGGTCACAGCAAGCGGCAACGGGCTCGCTTCGATACGCGCAGCCCACCAGCATTTCCGCCAACCGCTGCAGCGGGGCGGGATTCAGGCTGTCGGTGAATACCTGCGCGCGAACGATCGCCCCCTTCTCCACATCGAAGAACAGGTCTACGCCGCCCCAGACAAAGCGCTCGTTGAGCAAGTGGCTGAACGCCGGCGCCTTGCCAAAATTCCATTCCCAGCTGCTCTGTTTGGCGAACTGCGCGGCAAAATCGGGCAGTTCGGGGAATACATCCGGCGAAATGATCTCCGGCTCGGCCGTCTCGCCATAGTGGGCGAAGAAGGCCTGAACGATCGCCTCACACACCAGCTCATGGCTGATGCCCGGCAAAAACTCCGCCAGATTGGCGACGCGCGAACGCACCGAGGTGATGCCCTTGGCCTGCAGTTTTTTGGGATCCGGATTGAGGTAGTCCGCCAGCCGTTCCAGATCGGCATTCAGCAGCAGCGTGCCATGGTGGAAACCGCGATCCTGCGTTTCTCGATAGGCCGAGCCGGATATTTTTCGCGGCCCGTCGGCGGTTTCCATCACCAGATCGTTGCGCCCCGACGCGCCGGCTGTGACGCCCAACTGCCGCAGCGCTTGCAGAATGATGTCGGTCGAGACGCTCTTGTCGTAGCCCGGTTTGCCGGCCATAAAGGTGAAGCAGGTATTGCCCAGATCGTGAAATACCGCCCCGCCGCCGCTGCTGCGCCGCGCCAACCGAATGCCGTCCTGCTCCATACGCCGGGTATTGCACTCTTTCCAGGGGTTTTGCGACTGGCCAATCACCACCGTTTCGGCATTGCGCCACAGGAAGAGAATCTTTTGCGTGGTCATTTCGCGGAAGATGCACTCTTCCACCGCCAGGTTGAACCAGGGATCGTAAGAGTCGGAGATCAGTAAACGCAGGCTGTTCATGGCAGGCACCGTTCAAAACACGAGATGCCGCCATGATACACCAAATCAACGGGTTAAGGCTAAATGCGTCGCGCCTGCCAGTACACCCGCTTCCAGTAGACGTTATCGAGCGAGGAGCGGATCACCCCGCGGCTGGTCGACGCGTGGATAAATTGGTCGTTGGTATCGTAAATGCCGACGTGCAGGCCGTTCTCACCGCCGCCGGTTTTGAAAAACACCAGATCGCCCGGCATCAGCTCATCGCGTGAAACCTTGGTGCCCAGGGAGGTCTGTTCTTCGGTCGAACGCGGCAGTTGCATGTCGAAACGATCGCGGAACGTGCGGTAAACAAAGCCGGAACAATCTACGCCGCCGCGATCCAGACCACCGTAACGGTATGGCGTGCCGTACCACTGGCGCAACTGTTCGTTGAGCTGGGCCACCACCACGATAGAGTCCGCCAGGCGGCCGCTGGGCGGCGGCGCATGGCTGCTACACCCGGCGAGGATCAAACTGGCTAATAAAAACCACACACGCATCCGCATAATATCCCTTCATTGAACACGTCGCCGCATTATGCCATCCGGTACACCACCGCCTGCGAGGCAAAGTCGGCATCACGTAAGGAGAGCGCCATTTGGCGTTAATTTATCTCCCGCACGATGAAAAAGGCAAGCGCCATAAGGGAGATAATGGCGGGATCGCCGGTTTTGGCGCTATTCCGGCGATTTTGTCTCGGGTTTGCTGTTAATCAGCCAGACGCCGAACAGAATAAACAGCGTGCCCAACGTTTTCAGCAGCGTAGCGGACTCGTTAAACCACGGCAGGATCACCGCTGCCAGGTAAACCAGCGCATAGCTGACGCTCAGCAGAGGATAAGCGCGGTTTAACGGCAGATGGCGCAGAGCAAAGAACCAACACAGCATCGACAGCGCATAACCGAAGATGCCGCCGCCCACCGCCAGCAGCGGCAACCCGTTGTCGCCGATCAGCGCCAACGAGACGTCGGCGAACGACATCAGCGGGATCTGCACCATGCCCCACTTCATCAGCAACTGCGCCAGCGTCACCAGCAGTACGCTGGCGGCGCCCCAGGCATAGCCCTTCATGAATGCACGCTCATCAGCAGGATCCCCAGCATAATCGACGCCACGCCGCACCAGTGGCGAACGGTCGTCGGCTCATGAAACAGCCAGCGCGCCGCCAGCGTCACCATCACGAAGTTCAGGCTGAGCATCGGGTAAGCCAGGCTGAGCGGCAGGCGTTGCAACACATTGAGCCACACCGCCATGCCCAGCCCCAACAGCAACACCGCCAGCGCCAACCAGCGCAGCGTCTGTTTCAGCCGCGTCTCGTCTGCCCGTTCCCAACAGTGCGCCGCCTGTTTCTGGCACAGCTGCCCACCACAGGTGAGCAGGCTGACCACTATCACCAACAAAAAACCGATCATGGTTGCTGTTTATACCACATCAGCACCAGGCGGTTCATACGATCCACCTTGTCTGCGACCGGCAGCTCCTGCGGCAGCGTTTCATCACGGGACAGCTGCAACACCAGCGACACATTGCCCTGCTTGCGCGCCTGCGCCAGCCACTGCGGGAAGTCGGCATCGCTGATCAGGTGCCCCCTGGCGTCCGGGTACTCAAGACCATAGGCCACCTCGCCTTTCTGGCTGTACATCAGCACGTCGCTGCGCTTCAGTTCCCAGGCCAGGCCGGCCGCCAATCCGACGCTGTCGCTCAACACATAGCGGCTGTCGCTCAGTTCAGCCATCGTGGCGCGGACGAAGTTTTGCGGCAGTTTGGAATCGGTCACCTGTTGCGGAATGGCGTAACCGATCACCAGGCACAGCAGCACCGGGCAAGCCGCCGCCCAGCGCCATTGGCGGCCGTTATCGCGCGCAGAAACCAATGCGAACAGCAGCCAGCCGCCGAAGGCGATCAGGCCGAGCACCACTTTCGGCCACTCCTGGGGAGTAAACAGATGCGCTTTCGGCAGCAGACCGGAGCTCAACACCACCAGCGCCACGATGCCAATCAGCCCGAACAGGCCGTTCAACCAGGCATTGGCCTTGAACAGCTTGGCGCGCAGCGTGGCGGCATAGTCTTCCGCATAGGCGGTCATCAGCAGCGCCAGCGGCGCCATGCACGGCAGAATGTAGGTCGGCAGCTTGCCTTTGGCGATGCTGAAGAAGATCAGCGGCATCAGCGCCCAGCTCAGCAGGAAGAACAGCTCCGGACGCTGTACGCGCTCGCGCCAACCTTTGAGCAGCGCGCCGGGCAGCAGCGCCAGCCAAGGCAGCACCGCCGCCAGCAGAACCGGCAGGTAATACCAGAACGGCGCCTTGTGTTGAGCATTATCTTCGGCGAAACGCTGAATATGTTCGACCCAGAAGAAATAATTCCAGAAATCGGGTTCGCGTTGCGCGATAGCCAGCGCCCACGGCAGGCTGAGCAGCGTAGCGGTCACGATCGCCACCGGGCCATAGCACAGCAGATCCTTGATGCGGCGTTGCTGAATGACGATCGGGATCACCGCGATCACCGGCACCGCCAGCGCCAGGAAGCCCTTGGTCATAAAGCCCATGCCACAGGCCAGGCCCAGCAATGCGTAAGCGCCCAGCTTGCCCTTGACCGAGGAGGCCTTCAGCGTCAGGTAATAGCTGACCATCGCCGCCGCCAGCCACAGCGAAATCATCGGATCCAACACGCTGTAAGTGCCGATGCTGAACACCAGCACCATCGACAGGAACATCAACATCGCCAGGCTGGCGCGGCGCGCATTGCGCCACATCAGCATCGCCAGCGCGAACACCAGCAATGCGGTCATACCGGTGCTGAACACCGAGCCGAAGCGCACCGCAAAGTTGTTTTCGCCAAACAGCCACTGGCTGATGTTATTGAACCAGTAACCCGCTACCGGCTTCTCGAAATAACGCAGCCCCAGCAGATGCGGCACCACCCAATCGCCGCGTTGCAGCATTTCACGGCTGATCTCGGCATAACGCGTTTCATCCGGCTGCCACAGCAGGCGGCCGTTAAGCGGGATCAGGTAAACCAGAGCAAAAAAAACGGCCAGCAGAATGGCCCAGGATCCTTTTAGCGCCTTCATGTAACGTCCTTCACATCGGTTTGACAGCCCAGCCAACCTTCGCGGCCGGGGAAAGGAGCGCGCTTGATGCGGCCCAACGGCAGTGACGCCAAATCTTGCGGTAACAGCGCGCTCAGCGGACAGAATTCGATGCCCTGCCGCTGTGCGCGTTGCAATAACTGTTCGAACATCGCCGCTTGCGACATGCCTTCCACTTCGGTGTGAATGGTGTACACCGGCACGCCGCGATCGTTCTCGATGGCGCGCAGAATGTAGTCGTTGAAGTCGGCCATGCTGACTTCGCTGCCGATCACTTCGTCAAAGGTCGGCAACGTGACCGGGATCTGCACCGTACCGTGACGCCCATCGCTCAGCACCGGACGAAACGGATGGGTGCCGCGGCAATCGCTGTTGTAATGGAAGCCGAAGCGCTGCTTGACCTCCAGCACGCGCGTATCGGCGCGCCAGCCCGCCACGGCGGAGCATTTCACCGGCTGGCCGGTGCAGGCGCTCAGGGCGTCGACGCCCCGCTGCACCTGCTCGGTCAGCTGCGCCTCGCTCCACTTGCCGACCTTGGCCTGCCAGCCCTGGTGATCCCAGGCGTGCAGCCCGACTTCATGGCCGGCTTCGGCGGTGCGCTTCATCAGCGGCCCCAACGCGCGCGAAATATTGCGCCCCGGCCAGGCGGTGCCGGCCAGCAGAATATCCAGGCCGTACAGCGAGGCGGCGTTCGAACGCAGCATTTTCCACAGAAATTTCGGACGCAAAAGGCGCCAAAGATGGCGCCCCATGTTGTCCGGTCCCACGCTGAAGAAGAAGCTGGCCTGAATGTCGTACTTTTCGAACAAGTCCAGCAACTGCGGCACCCCTTCACGGGTGCCGCTGAAGGTATCTACATCAACCCGCAGACCGACTTTCTTCATGCACCGTTCCCTTCCTGAACGGTAGTGCGCAGGAAGTAGTCCAGCGTATCGGCGACGGTTTGCTTCATCTCGATGGTCGGCTGCCAGCCCAGCAAGCGGTGAGCGTTTTTGATGCTCGGCGTGCGGTGCTCGACGTCCTGGTAACCTTTGCCGTAGTAGCTGCTGCTCTCTACGTCCTTGAAGCCGGCAAACGGCGGGAAGCGGTCGCGCAACGGGTGGTTGTTGAAGCTTTCCAGCAGCATTTCCGCCAGCTCGCGAATGCTCGCTTCGTTGGTCGGGTTGCCGATGTTGACGATCTGGCCGTCGCACAGGCCGTCGCGGTTCTCGATGATGCGGAACAGCGCTTCGATGCCGTCGTTGATGTCAGTGAAGCAACGTTTCTGCGCGCCGCCGTCCATCAGTTTGATCGGCGAACCTTCCACCAGATTGAGGATCAGCTGAGTGATGGCGCGGGAAGAACCGATGCGCGCAGCGTCCAGGTTATCCAGACGCGGCCCCATCCAGTTGAACGGACGGAACAGCGTGAACTTCAGGCCTTCTTTGGCGCCGTAAGCCCAGATCACCCGATCCAGCAGCTGTTTGGAGACCGAATAGATCCAGCGCTGCTTGTTGATTGGCCCGACGATCAGACGCGAATGGTCTTCGTCGAACTCTTTATCGTCGCACATGCCATACACTTCTGAGGTGGACGGGAAGATGATGCGCTTGTTGTATTTCACGCAGTCGCGAACGATCTTCAGGTTCTCTTCGAAGTCCAGCTCGAACACGCGCAGCGGGTTACGGGTGTATTCGATCGGCGTCGCGATCGCCACCAGCGGCAGCACCACGTCGCATTTCTTGATGTGGTACTCGATCCACTCGGAGTGGATGCTGATGTCGCCTTCCACAAAGTGGAAACGCGGGTTGTCGAGGAAGCGGCTGATGGCGTCAGAACCGATATCCAGACCGTAGATGTCGTAGCGGTCGTCGCGCAGCAGGCGCTCGGTCAGGTGGTTGCCGATGAAGCCGTTAACCCCGAGGATCAGCACGCGGGTGCGGCGTTTCATTACGGCGTTCGGCTTGGCGGCCAAACGCACGTCGGTGACGATGCCCATTTCCTGCGCCAGGCGGCTGCCCTGCACGTACAGACCGCTGTCGTTCTGACCGGCGACGATCTCCAGCGCGCCTTCGCCACAGGCGATGACCAGCGGCGAGGTGCTCAGCACGGTGCCCGGCTGTTTATCGTGTTGGGTGTCCAGCACGCGAGAGCGCCAGACAATCAGTTTGCGCTGGCCGAGGTAGCTGAACGCGCCCGGGTACGGCTCCGTGACGGCGCGCACCAGGTTATTGATCTCTTTAGCGGATTTGTGCCACAGGATCTCGCCGTCCGCCGCAGTGCGACGGCCGAAGTAGCTGGCCTGAGACTCATCCTGCCGGGTGAAGGTGGCGGTGCCGTTCTTCAGTTTCGGCAGTTGCTCTTTCAACACGACCTGCGCGGCTTCCAGCACTTTTTTGTGCAGCGTCAGCGCAGTGTCGTTGTCTGCGATGGTCACTTTCTGCTGACCGACGATGTCGCCGGCGTCCGGGCGTTTCACCATTTTGTGCAGCGTGGCGCCGGTTTCGGTTTCGCCATTCACCAGCGCCCAGTTCACCGGCGCGCGGCCGCGGTAACGCGGCAGCAGCGAGCCGTGCAGGTTGAAACCGCCCTGCGGCGCCAGCGACAAGATCTCGTCGCTCAGCATGTGACGGTAATAGAACGAGAAGATCACGTCCGGCTGCAGTGCGCGAATGCGGTCAACCCACAGCGGGTGATTTACGTCTTCCGGCGCATAGACCGGCAGATCCAATTCGGCGCCCAAACGGGCCACAGAGGAGAAGAAGTTGTTCTCACCAGGGTCGTCGGTGTGCGTGAACACGGCCTGCACGTCATAACCCGCCTCAGTCAGCGCTTTCAGACCTGCGCAGCCAATATCATGGTAAGCAAATACAATAGCTTTCATCATTCTTCTTCCTGAGTATTGTGGTCATGCTGTGCACCGACCACTTTCTGAACAAAATAGCGAGGACGCGCACGCACGTCGGTATAGATGCGGCCGATGTATTCACCCAACAGCCCCATGCCGACAAACTGGGCGCCGATAAAGGTGAACAGGACGGCGAAAAGGGTGAACACGCCGCCGGCGGCCCATTCAGGGCCGAGCAGCAGACGCAGTGCAATCAGCACCAGCGCCAGCACAAACCCGGACAGCGCCACGATGCTGCCGACCACGCTGAGCAAACGCAGCGGCGTGGTGGTCAGGCAGGTGATCAGGTCATACATCAGGTTGATCAGCTTCATCAGGCTGTACTTGGAGTCGCCAAACTCGCGTTCGGCGTGACGCACGTCGATCTCGGTCGTGCGGCGGGCGAAGGTGTTCGCCAGAATCGGGATAAAGGTGCTGCGCTCATGGCAGTGCAGCATCGCCTCAACGATATGACGACGGTAGGCGCGCAGCATGCAGCCGTAGTCCCCCATCGACTTGCCGGTGGCGCGTTGAATCATCATGTTGATCACGCGCGAGGCGCTTTTGCGGAACCAGGAGTCCTGACGGTTGGCGCGCACGGTGCCCACCACGTCATAGCCCTCTTCCGCCACGCTGACCAAACGAGGGATCTCCTCCGGCGGGTTCTGCAGATCGGCGTCCAGCGTAATCACCAGATCGCCGGTCACCTGGTTGAAACCGGCCATGATCGCCGAGTGCTGGCCGTAGTTGCGGTTCAGCAAAACGGCGATCACGTGGCTGTCCGGCTTTTCCGCCGCCGCGGTCAGCATGTCAGCGGAGTTGTCGCTGCTGCCATCGTCGACGAGGATGATTTCATAAGGTTGAGATAACTGCTTACAGGCGGCAGTAGTACGCTCCAGCAACGCCGGCAGGCTTTCCTGCTCGTTGTATACCGGGATGACTACCGACACTTTTTTAATCGGTTCAACGCGAGACACGTAAAGACTCCACAACAGAAGACAAGGCATTGACCACGCGATCCACGTCGGCGTCGGTCATGTCAGGGAATAGCGGTAAGGTGCACAGCCGCGCCGAGTTCCATTCGGTATTCGGCAAAGAAAGCTGTGGATAGCGCTCACGGTAGAATTTCTGGGTGTGCGCGGCGCGGAAATGCAGCCCGGTGCCGACGCCAACCTCTTTCAGGCGCTCCATCAGCTGGTCGCGATCGATGCCGCAACGCGCCGGATCGACGCGGACCATGAACAAGTGCCAGGCGTGGTCATGCGGATAATCCGGCACGCCCAACGGTTGGAACGGCGAGCCTTCCAACGCGCTCAGGTAGCGCTGTGCCAGCGCCTTACGCCGTGCGTTCAGATCAGCGAAGCGTGACAGCTGCACCACGGCGATCGCCGCGTGAATGTCGGACAGGTTGTACTTGTAACCCGGCTCCACCACTTCGGCCTGCGGTTTGCGGCCTAGCTGCTGGCGATCGAAGGCATCGACGGCCAGACCATGGAACTTCAGACAACGCAGGCGATCCGCCAGCGCATCGTCATCGGTGGCTATCAGGCCGCCTTCGGCGCAGGTCACGTTTTTAATCGCATGGAAAGAGAAAATCGCCGTGCCGCGTGCGCCGACCCATTCGCCGTTGTAGCGCGTGCCGACCGCATGGGCGGCGTCTTCGATCAGCGGTAAGCGGTGGCGTTCGGCCACGGCGCGCAACGCATCCATCTGCAGGGGAGCACCGGCATAATGCACCGGAACAATCGCTTTGGTATTGGGGGTGATGGCAGCCTCGACATCGGCGGCGCTGACCATCAGCGTATCACGGTCAACGTCGATCATCACCGGCGTGGCGCCCAGCAGCTCAATCATGTTGAGGGTGGAAACCCAGGTTTGCGAAGGGGTGATGACTTCGTCGCCGGGGCCGATGCCCAGCGCCATCAGCGTGATGTGCATGCCCGCCGTGGCGGAACTGACGGCGATGGCGTGCTTACAGCCGAAAGTGGAACAGAAGTCATTTTCCAGTTGCTGGTTTTGCGGCCCGGTGGTGATCCAGCCGGAACGCAGCACTTTCTCTACCGCGGCGATTTCTTCGTCGCCGATGGCCGGACGAGAGAAAGGCAAAAATTGATCCATAGTTAACCCCAAACGTATCGAACTGCTTTTGATGACACTGTAAATCCCTTTCGTTTAACGAATATTAAACGCCAGAGAAGAATCGTTTCCGTGGATTAACTGCCAATGTAAGGCCGCAAGCTTAACTAAACCTTAAGACGAGGATTGTCATCAGTAGGAGAACTGATGGATAGGCGCCGTCATCATTAATTTAATTTTATTATGTAAATCAAGTAATTATATTTATTAATAATTATTTACTTATTTTATTTTTGCCGAATCAAGCGTAGCACGTCATTGGCGTTTTTCAAGAAAACTCACGAGAAAATGAGAGGCAGCACAATAATAGCCGATGATTACCCGGCTATTTATATTCACTACGTTTAGTTTTCGTTTACATTTATGCCGCGGGACGAATTAAGCCGTGCGGGTCATGATCCAACGCTGGTTCCCCACCCATTGCAGGTGGAAATCCACTTCATAGATCTGCGACAACAGTGCGGGTGCCATCACCTCACGGGTGATGCCCTGCGCGACCAACTGCCCAGCCTGCAACAACCAAACCCGATCGGCCTGCTGCAGGGTATGATTCAGATCGTGCGCGCACACCAGCGCGCTTCGCCCACTTTGGCAAAATTCGCGCAGCAGGCGATCCAGCGCGACCTTTTGCGCCACATCCAGGCTATTGGTCGGTTCATCCAGCAGCAACAATCGGCTGTGCGGGTTGACGCTGGGCCATACCTGCAGCAATACCGCCGCCAGCCGCACCCGTTGCCATTCGCCACCGGAAAGCTGTGTCAGCATGCGTGACAGTTTATCCACCAGCTTCAACCGCTGGCACAGATAGAGGATGGTGTGCTCCACTTCGGTTTGCGCCGCGCCGGCAGGCCGGTGCAACGCCAAATACTGAAACACCGGCATCAGCGACACCGGCGGCTGTTGCTGGCTGAGATAACCGCGTCGGCGCGCCAGCTCGCTCCCCGGATAATCGGCTAACGCGCGTCCGTCCAGGCAGACTTCGCCCAGCCCTGGCAGCATGCCCGCCACCCGCGCCAGCAGGGTACTCTTCCCTGCGCCATTTGGGCCGATCAGGTGAACCTGCAACCCGCCGTCAATCTGTGCCGAAAAAGGCGCCAGGCGCCCCGCCACCCCAACCTCAACGAGTTGCAGCATCCGTATTATCCTGCCAGCGCTTGTTTCACCGCCGCCACCAGCGCCGGATCCTCAGGTGTGGTGTCAGGCGAGAAGCGCTGGATCACCGTGCCGTCGCGCGCGATAAGGAATTTCTCGAAGTTCCACAGAATATCGCCGGGGTGCTTCGGCGCACGCCCCTTGCTGGTCATCCGCGCCAGGAACTCGCTGCCTTCCGGCGCGACAGCCTCCGGCTGTGCGGCAATCAACGCTTGATACAGCGGATGACGGTGTTCGCCGTTCACCTCAATCTTGGCAAACATGGGGAATTGCACGCCGAAGGTTCCGCGGCAAAACGCCAGGATCTCTTCGTTGCTGCCCGGCTCCTGGCCCAGGAATTCATTGGACGGGAACCCCAGGACTTCCAGCCCTCGTTCGCGATAGGTTTCGTACAGCGCTTCCAGCCCTTCGTACTGCTTGGTCAGGCCGCACTCCGAGGCCACGTTGACCACCAGCAGCACCTTGTCCTGATAGGCACCCAGCGTGGTCGTCTGATTTTCGATGGTTTGTAACGGCAGGTTGTCGATTGGCTTGCTCATCGGTTGTCATCCTGTGGTTTTTTAATGGCAGGTGAATGAAGAAAACTACCTTACGCCTTTTGTCCGGGTCAGTAACCAGATAAATAGCGGCGCCCCCAGCGTGGCGGTCACCACGCCGATCGGCAGCTCGGCCGCCAGCAGCGCAACGCGAGCGATCACATCGGCCACCAGCAACACCCCGGCCCCCGCCAGCGCGCAGGCCGGCAGCAGATAGCGCTGGTCTGTCAGGCCAGTGAGCCGCAAAATATGCGGGATCACCAGCCCAACGAAGCCGATCACCCCGGCGAGCGCCACGCTGACGCCAACCAGCCAGCCGATCGCCAGCACCAGCAGGTTACGCCACAAATGCAGCGACAGCCCGAGCTGGCGCGCCTGCACCTCGCCCAGCGCCATCAGATTGAGCGCTCGGCCCTGGCCACACAGCCACAGCAACACCGGCAGCAGCGCCAGCACCAGCCACTTTTGGCGCCAGTCGACGCCGCCGAAACCGCCCATCATCCAGTACATCAGCTGTCGCAGATCGAGGCTGGTGCTGAAATAGACCGCCCAAGTCATCAGCGCGCTGCACACGATGCCCAGCGCCACGCCGACCAGCAACAGCCTTGCATTGGTCAGACGTCGCCGGCGAGCGAAACCCAGCAGCAAGAAGGTCATCGCCAGCGCACCGGCTATCGCGGCGGCGCTCATCAGCGCCACCGGCAACAAACCGTGCCCCAACAACACCGTCAGCACCAACGCGACACCGGCGCCGTTAGCGACGCCCAGCAGACCTGGCTCCGCCAGCGGGTTTTCAAACAGCGCCTGCATCACCGCGCCCGCCACCGCCAGGGCGGCGCCGACCAGCATCACCGCCAGCGCGCGCGGCAAACGCAGTTGCCAAACGAACAGTTGCGCTCGATCGCTGAACCACGCTGACGGCCATATCCATTGGTCGCCGGCGCAAAGGCTGACCAGCAACGCCACCGCCACGCCCAGCGCCAACAGACTGAGCTGGCGTTTATCGCGGTAGCGTTGATGTTGCAACAGTAAGGTGAAGGTACGGCTGGTTGGCATGGCGCGGCGGTTCCCTGCCGGCCGCTGTCGTGGCCGGATAATTGACGTTTGAGTCGAATATTAGGGGGTTAACGCCGTAAGGGGAAGTCTTGCGTGGATCGTGGCTCAGGAAAGCAGCGGCTGGCCTTGCCCGTCATCGCAGCAATGATGGCAAAACCAGCCGCCGATAAACTCAGGGATTAACGATGCGGGCCGGCGTTGCCCGGCGGATAAGGTTGGCCGCGGCCGTCATCGCGGCGGTCATGGTCACCGCGATCGTCATGACGGCGGTCGTGGTCGCGACTATCGCGATCGCCGTGGAATGGATTGCCGCTGCGTTCCGGTTCACGATGCGCATAGCCACGCGGCGGCGAAGGTTGCCAGCGTCCGCCGTCCCAGTACATACCGCGCGCATTGCGCTCACCCAGGCCGCGGCCCTGGTGCGCATGCCACCACTGCGGAGGACGCCAGTCATAGCCATCCCAGTAGTAACCACGGCGGTCCTGATCCCCCAAATGCAGGGAAACGCCCGGCACGTTGATATCGACGGAGACATCGGCCTGTGCCGCCAGCGGCAGCAACAACGGGAAACACACCAGCAACAGGATCTTTTTCATTTTGCCTTCTCACTCTATTTTTCTTGCTGCAGTGGTTATATCAGTGCGCTTATTTAGCGACTATCTCACCGGCGCCTATTTTCAGATCGTTTTCGACGGCCTTACACAATCCCGACACTGTTTGCCGCCGCCTTTAATTATTATTGCCTCTGCCAAGGCTTAACGAATAACTGACATCGCTTAAGCGGCGCGACAATGATAATTAAACGGATCCCCACTGGAGGATAATAAGATGATTAAACGTATCGGTATGCTGCTGGCCGTGGTCGCCCTCGCCTCAACCCTTAGCGCCTGCTGCTGGGGCCCGCACGGGGGCGGCGGCCACCGCGGCGACGGCCCTGGCCATTATTACGGCCGTTATTGAAGCGGGCAATAAAAGCCACGCATTACATGAAATAAGATATGAGAATATTCTGCAATTAAGGGAGATGATTTTCGCCGTGCCGACTTAACGGCTCAATGAAGTCTTGTCTTATCGATTAGGAATAAACTGAATTTTGTCTCAGAAAAGAAAAAGGCCGCGCAAGCGGCCTTTTTTGATGTCACGTCACTCACCCTTTCGGGCTGGCGTTTTCTACCCGGCTTTTCAGCTTCTGCCCCGGACGGAAGGTCACCACGCGGCGCGCCGTAATCGGAATGTCTTCGCCGGTCTTCGGGTTACGCCCCGGACGTTGGTTCTTGTCACGCAGATCAAAGTTGCCAAAACCCGACAGTTTTACCTGTTCGCCATTCTCAAGGGCCCGACGGACCTCTTCAAAGAACAGTTCCACCAGGTCTTTGGCGTCCCGTTTGCTAAGCCCAAGCTTCTCAAACAGGTGTTCTGACATTTCAGCTTTAGTAAGCGCCATAGGTTCAATCCCTCAAGGATGCTTGGAATCGCTGTTTTAGAGCCTCTACGCATTTTGCAACGGTAGCGGCTATCTCCTCTTCTTCCAGTGTACGAGCGGTATCCTGCAATACCAGACTGATAGCCAGGCTCTTGTCACCTTCTGCCACGCCCTTGCCACGGTACACGTCAAACAAGTTTACGCCAACTACCTGATTTGCGCCAACTTTCTTACACTCGGCCAAAATATCTTCTGCGGGGACGTTTTCAGCCACCACAATGGCGATATCACGGCGGTTTGCCGGGAAGCGCGAAATCTCCCGCGCCTGAGGCACGGCGCGGCTCGCAAGCTTGTTCCACTCCAGTTCAAACACCACGGTGCGGCCGTTAAGATCCAGTTTACGTTCAAGTTCCGGGTGAACCACACCGATGAAACCAACGCGTTCGCCATGCAAATAAATCGCCGCACTTTGCCCTGGATGCAGGGCCGGATTGGCTTCCGCCCGGAACTGAATTTCGGATAATTTACCGGTCAGCTCGAGGACAGACTCCAGATCCCCTTTTAAATCATAGAAGTCGACGGGCTTGCGCGCCAGATCCCAATGTTCATCGTGCGTATGGCCGGCGATCACGCCCGCCAGCATGACATCCTGACGGATACCCAGATCTGCCGCACTATCAGGCACAAAGCGCAGACCGCTTTCGAACAGACGCAGACGCGTCTGCTGGCGGTTCTGGTTATACACCACCGCAGACAGCAGGCCGGTCCACAGCGACAGACGCATCGCCGACATTTCTACCGAAATCGGGCTTGGCAGGATCAGCGCTTCTTCATTCGGGTGCAACAACGCCTGCACCTTCGGATCGACGAAGCTGTAGGTGATCGCTTCCTGATAACCGTGATCGACCAGCATGGTCTTCACGCGCTTCAGCGTCAGATCGGCTTCGCGATGCTGGGTCATCACCAGATCGGCGCGGACCGGCACATCCGGGATGTTGTCGTAGCCGTAAACGCGCGCCACTTCTTCCACCAGATCCTCTTCGATCTCCATATCGAAACGCCAGCTCGGCGCGACCGCTTGCCAGCTGTCGCCCTGCTCGGTCACCTGGCAACCCAGACGGCGCAGAATGTCGCTGACCTGCTCGCTCGGCACCACGTGGCCGATCAGGCGATCCAGTTTCTCGCGGCGCAGCGTGATGGTGGCGCGCTTCGGCAGTTCGTTCTCGTGGGTCACGTCGATTATCGGGCCGGCCTGGCCGCCGCAGATGTCGAGCAGCAGGCGCGTGGCGCGCTCCATCGCTTTGTACTGCAGCGCCGGATCGACGCCGCGCTCATAGCGGTGAGAAGCGTCGGTGTGCAGGCCGTGACGACGCGCGCGGCCGGTGATCGACAGCGGGCTGAAGAAAGCGCACTCAAGCAGCACGTCCTGAGTTTCCCCGTTGACGCCGGAATGCTCGCCGCCGAAGATGCCGCCCATCGCCAACGCTTTTTGATGATCGGCGATCACTAAGGTGTCGGCGTTCAGTTTGGCTTCGTTACCGTCCAGCAGCGTCAAGGTTTCCCCTTCTTCCGCCATGCGCACCACGATGCCGCCGTCGATGCGGCTCAGATCGAAGGCGTGCATCGGCTGGCCAAGTTCCAACAGCACATAGTTGGTGACGTCGACGACGGCATCGATAGAACGGATACCGCAACGACGCAGTTTTTCACGCATCCACAGCGGGCTTGGCGCCTTGACGTCGATGCCTTTCACCACGCGGCCCAGATAACGCGGGCACGCCTGCGGCGCGTCAACGCGGATCGGCAGCGTGGCGTCGATAGTGGCAGCCACCGGGCTCATATCCGGCTCGGTCAGCGCCACCTGGTTCAGTACGCCCACGTCGCGCGCAACGCCGATGATGCCCAGGCAGTCGGCGCGGTTCGGGGTAACGCTGATCTCGATGGTGTTGTCGTTCAGTTTCAGGTAGTCACGGATGTCGGTGCCGATCGGCGCATCCAGCGGCAGCTCGATGATGCCGTCATGATCGTCGGAAATGCCCAGCTCGGAGAATGAGCACAGCATGCCTTCCGAAGGCTCGCCGCGCAGCTTGGCGGCCTTGATTTTGAAATCGCCCGGCAGCACCGCGCCCACGGTGGCGACCGCCACTTTCAGGCCGGTACGGCAGTTCGGCGCGCCGCAGACGATGTCGAGCAAGCGATCGCCGCCGACGTTGACCTTGGTGACGCGCAGTTTGTCGGCATTCGGGTGCTGACCGCACTCGACCACTTCACCCACCACAACGCCGTTAAACGCGCCGGCGACAGGATCCACGCCGTCCACTTCCAGGCCGGCCATGGTGATTTGATCGGATAATGCTTCGCTGCTGATGGCCGGGTTTACCCACTCGCGCAACCAGAGTTCACTGAATTTCATGTGATATTCCCGCCTTACTTAAACTGTTTGAGGAAACGCAGATCGTTTTCGAAGAATGCGCGCAGATCGGTGACGCCGTAACGCAGCATCGTCAGGCGCTCCATGCCCATGCCGAAGGCGAAGCCGGAGTAGACTTCCGGATCGATGCCCACGTTGCGCAGCACGTTTGGATGCACCATGCCGCAGCCCAGCACTTCCAGCCACTTGCCGTTCTTGCCCATCACGTCCACTTCAGCGGACGGCTCGGTGAACGGGAAGTAGGACGGACGGAAACGAACCTGCAGGTCTTCTTCAAAGAAGTTGTTCAGGAAATCGTGCAGCGTGCCCTTCAGGTTGGTGAAGCTGATGTCTTTATCGACGATCAGCCCTTCCATCTGGTGGAACATCGGGGTGTGAGTCTGATCGTAGTCGTTACGGTAAACGCGGCCCGGCGCAATGATGCGGATCGGCGGTTGTTGGTTCTTCATGGTGCGGATCTGCACGCCGGAAGTCTGGGTGCGCAGCAGGCGCGTGGCGTCAAACCAGAAAGTATCGTGGTCGGCGCGCGCCGGATGATGCCCTGGAATGTTCAGCGCGTCGAAGTTATGGTAATCGTCTTCAATCTCCGGGCCCGTGGCAACGGAAAAGCCCAACTCGCCGAAGAAGGTTTCGATACGGTCGATGGTGCGGGTCACCGGATGCAAACCGCCGTTCTCCATGCGACGGCCCGGCAGGGAGACGTCGATGGTTTCAGCCGCCAGGCGCGCGTTCAGCGCGGCGCTTTCCAGCGCGTTCTTACGCGCGTTCAGGGCGTCCTGCACTTCTTGCTTGGCCTGGTTGATCACCGCGCCGGCCGCCGGACGGTCTTCCGCCGGTACGTCACGCAGAGACTGCATCTGCAAGGTGAAATGACCTTTCTTGCCAAAATATTCGACGCGCACCAAATCTAACGCGGCAACATCCTGGGCATCTTCTACGGCTGCCTTGGCATTGGCAACCAGCTCTGCGAGATGTGGCATTGCTTTCCTCTTCCTCTGGCCGGGATGGCCCTAAGTAATTGTTATCTATTATTCGAACACGCCTTTGAGCAATCTTCAAAGACTTTTCAATGCGTTGTCGACCAGGTGACTCACCTGCGCGGCACAGGGCCGGCTGAGTGTCTGCCCCCTCGCCGCAGCAATGTGCAAGGCGAGGCGATGGCCAAAAACAAAAAAGCCTCCACGAGGGAGGCTTAGGCGCTACTTTTCGTTTCTTTTCTTACGCGCGAAGCCTCCTGAAATCAGGCGCTAAAGTAAAAAAAGAAACGAAAAATAGCTGCGTGCATGATTGCGGTACCTTGTCGATGATTGTCCACCAGTGATATAGCGGCGGGCAATAAAAGTCAATATTTGTCGCTGAAAACAAAGATTAAAAGAGGGAGCAAGCTCCCTCTTCAACTGACTTACGCCAGAGCTGCTTTCGCTTTCTCAACCAGTGCGCCGAAGGCCACTTTGTCGAAGACTGCGATGTCAGCCAGGATCTTACGGTCAATTTCGATCGACGCTTTTTTCAAGCCGTTGATGAACTTGCTGTAAGACAGACCGTTCTGACGAGCAGCTGCGTTGATACGTGCAATCCACAGCTGACGGAACTGACGCTTACGTTGACGACGGTCACGGTAAGCGTACTGACCTGCTTTGATTACTGCCTGGAAGGCAACACGATATACGCGCGAACGGGCACCGTAGTAACCTTTCGCCTGCTTCATGATTTTCTTGTGACGTGCGCGTGCAATTACACCACGTTTTACGCGAGCCATATGCTCTCTCCTAAAGTCTTATTCTAAATTCAAAAAAAAATGGCTTATGCGTACGGCAGGCACGCGGTAACCAGGACCAGATCGTTTTTAGACACCATGCCTTTCGGACGCAGGTGACGTTTACGCTTGGTTGCTTTTTTGGTCAGAATATGACGCAGGTTGGCATGTTTACGCTTAAAACCACCGCTGCCGGTTTTTTTGAAGCGCTTGGCTGCACCACGTACAGTTTTAATCTTTGGCATTTTAATTAAATCCACTTCGCATTGTTAAACAACGAATCAGTTGGGCGAATAAAACCCACACAGCGCAAGCGCCGCGCGGGTTCCATTACTTGTAAGCCTTACTGTTTCTTCTTAGGAGCGAGCACCATAATCATCTGGCGGCCTTCGATCTTCGTAGGGAAGGATTCGACCACTGCCAGATCCATATCTTCGCACAGGTCTTTACGGACGCGGTTAAGCACTTCCATACCGATCTGCTGGTGCGCCATCTCACGCCCGCGGAAACGCAGGGTGATTTTGGCTTTATCGCCATCTTCCAGAAAGCGAATCAGGTTGCGTAGTTTGACCTGATAGTCGCCATCATCGGTGCCAGGACGGAATTTGATTTCCTTGACCTGAATAACTTTTTGCTTCTTCTTCTGTTCTTTCGTCGACTTGCTCTTCTCGTAGAGGAATTTGCCGTAATCCATGATTCGGCAAACTGGCGGTTCGGCATTTGGGCTGATTTCTACTAAATCAACGCCCGCTTCCTCAGCTTTTTCAAGAGCTTCATTCAGACTGACAATACCAATCTGCTCGCCATCGACGCCGGTTAGGCGAACTTCTTGCGCGCGAATTTCTCTGTTAATGCGATTAGGACGCGCCGGTTGAACTCGTTTTCCGCCTTTAATACTTTATTCCTCCAGTTGATGAAGACTACGGCTGCGAATCTCTTTCAGCAGCTTGTCTACGACTTCGTTTACGTCCAGGCTTCCCAGGTCTTTGCCACGGCGGGTACGAACGGCAACTTTGCCTGCTTCGACCTCTTTGTCGCCGCACACCAACATGTAAGGGACTCGACGTAAAGTATGTTCGCGAATTTTAAAGCCAATCTTCTCATTTCTCAAGTCCGCTTTCACGCGAATGCCTGCATCCTGCAGTTTTTTGGTCAATTGCTGGACATAATCAGACTGGCTGTCGGTGATATTCATCACCACCACCTGCACCGGAGCGATCCAGGTCGGGTAGAACCCGGCGTATTCTTCGGTCAGGATACCGATGAAGCGTTCCATGGAGCCCAAAATGGCGCGGTGAATCATTACCGGCACGACGCGATCGTTGTTTTCGCCAACGTACGATGCGCCCAAACGGCCCGGCAAGAAGAAATCGAGCTGCACGGTACCACATTGCCATGCGCGATCCAAACAATCATGCAGGGTAAATTCAATTTTCGGTCCGTAGAAGGCGCCCTCGCCCGGCTGGTATTCGAACGGAATGCCGTTCTCGGTCAGCGCGGCGGCCAGGTCTTCTTCCGCCCGGGTCCACATGTCGTCGGTGCCGATGCGTTTTTCCGGGCGAGTCGACAGCTTGACGGCGATCTTGTCGAAACCGAAAGTGCCGTACACGTCATACACCATGCGGATGCATTCGTTCACTTCGGCGCGCACCTGCTCTTCGGTACAGAAGATGTGGGCGTCATCCTGCGTGAAGCCGCGCACGCGCATCAGGCCGTGCAGGGAACCCGACGGCTCGTTGCGGTGGCAGCTGCCGAATTCGCCCATGCGCAGCGGCAAATCGCGGTACGACTTCAGACCCTGGTTGAAGATCTGCACGTGGCCCGGGCAGTTCATCGGCTTGATGCAGTATTCGCGGTTTTCCGACGCGGTGGTGAACATGGCGTCTTTGTAGTTTTCCCAGTGGCCGGTTTTTTCCCACAGCACGCGGTCCATCATGAACGGACCTTTCACTTCCTGGTACTGGTACTCTTTGAGCTTCATGCGCACGAAGGCTTCCAGCTCGCGGAAGATAGTCCAACCGTCGTTGTGCCAGAACACCATGCCCGGCGCTTCTTCCTGCATGTGATACAGGTCGAGCTGTTTGCCGATCTTGCGGTGATCGCGCTTGGCCGCTTCTTCCAGACGTTGCAGGTAGGCGTTCAGCTGCTTCTTGTCTGCCCAGGCGGTACCGTAGATACGCTGCAGCATTTTGTTTTTGCTGTCGCCGCGCCAGTAAGCGCCGGAGGTTTTCTGCAGCTTGAAATGGTGGCAGAAACGCATGTTCGGCACGTGCGGACCGCGGCACATGTCGACGTATTCTTCGTGGTGATACAGGCCAGGACGATCGTCATGGCTGATGTTCTCATCCAGGATCGCCACTTTGTAGATTTCGCCGCGCTCGGCGAAGGTGTCGCGGGCTTCTTGCCAGCTGACCTTCTTCTTGATGACGTCGTAATCCTTATCGGCCAACTCATGCATCCGCTTTTCCAGCAGATCCAGGTCTTCCTGCGTCAGAGTGCGGTCGATATCCACGTCATAATAGAAACCGTTGTCGATCACCGGACCGATCGCCATTTTGGTATCCGGCCACAGCTGCTTGATCGCATGACCCAGCAGGTGCGCGCAGGAGTGGCGCATGATTTCCAGACCGTCTTCGTCTTTGATAGTGATGATGGCCAGCTGCGCATCCGATTCGATCAGATCGCCGGCATCAACCAGTTCGCCGTTGACGCGGCCGGCGATACAGGCTTTCGCCAGGCCAGGGCCGATATCGCGCGCGACATCCATCGGGGAAACGGGGTGGTCGAAATGACGCTGACTACCGTCAGGAAGAGTAATAACAGGCATTAATAATTCCTTATCTACAGTGGTGACCCACACGACAGATCACATGCAGTACGAAAATTGGGTTTTGGGTTTGGTCAGCCAGGTTTCAGATCTCGCCCACAATTGCCAGATTGAAACCTCACTGGGTATACAGAATGGAACGCATACCTTCTCAGCCGCATTCGGCTAAGCGAATAGTATCACTAAAATTGTTCCGGATAAATAAAGCGCCGCCGCCGTCACACTTTCGCTTCATCCGGCGCAAAAACGCCTCTCATGTAGCTGAGAGTGGCCAACAGGCACAGGCCATAGCCCAGCAGTTCGCAGCCCTCTTCCACCATGTTTTTCACCACCCGGTTGTAGCCGTCCAGCATCAGCGTTTGCCACAGCGCGCTCATGCCGAACAGGCGTGAAAACACCAGAATGCACAGCAGGCCGGCGCACATCATGCCGTAGCCGGGATGCGTCGCGAAATAGGCCAGGCCGCGCACCGTATCCGCAATATGCCGTGCCGCATGCCACAGGCAGGCCAAGGCGACCGCCAGCGCGAACCACACCCAGGCGCCGTGCCACAACGCATCGAAAGCGAAGTCCATCTCGCGGATCAGCATGCAGAGAAAGAAACCGCCGACCAGCATCCAGGCGGAGCGGCGTTCCACCTGCCGCCGGGCCGCGGCGAAAAAACTGCCGGAGATGGCGAGCAGCAACAGTTCCTGCGCCGCTTCGGTCAGCGAGGTTTCATGCACGAAGTTATGCAACCAGTGCACATCGATAAACACCAGGCCGACCAATGCCGCCATGAAGGCGGCGGAAAGCGCGAATGCGCTGATTTTCCCCAGTAAAAATTTCAGTTCGTCTTGCATAATCAATCTCGTTATCGTTTTAAAGCGCGCCTATGGTAGGCAGCTGAGCCTGTGGGGTGTAGCAATTGGTGCGCAACGTCGGCCTTTACCGGTCAACTGCGGCGAAAAAGGCCATAAAACACAAAAACTGCGCATTTCTTCTGAGCGCAGGCCATTTTGTCGCCGTTGTCGGTGATGCCGCCGCCTCGCGTGGCGCGCTCTGCCGCCAGCCGCTATCCTGAAAGCTGTCCGTTCCAATCGAGACTTATGCAGAACATGAACCGGTTACTTGCGGTCCTCGTCGTGGCATGCGCGGTATTGGCGATGCTGCATGGGCTGATGCATTTTGGCGTGCGTTCGGCGCCGCGGGCGATTGCGGTCAACGAAGCGCCGTTGGGATGTGAGGATGAACCTGAGCTCGCCGGCGAGTGCAACGGCAATGATGAAACGCCGGCCGACGGTTAATTAACGTTACGAGCTATCCCCATTGCCGCCAGGCACGCGGCAGGCTAGGCTGTTTAGCTCATGGGCCGCCGCTTGGCGGCCTGAACGTTGCACAGGGAGTCTACTTTATGACGGGTATTTTGCAGTTATTCCAGGCCATCGGACTGGGTTTGGTGCTGCTGTTGCCGCTGGCCAACCCGCTGACCACGGTGGCGTTGCTGCTCGGCTTGTCCGGCAATATGACGCGCGAAGAGCGCAATCAGCAGTCGCTGATGGCCTCGGTTTATGTGTTCTGCATCATGACGGTGGCGTTTTACGCCGGCCAGGTGGTGATGAACACCTTCGGCATTTCGATCCCCGGCCTGCGCATCGCCGGCGGCCTGATCGTCGCCTTCATCGGTTTTCGCATGCTGTTCCCGCAGCAGAGCCCCGAAGACGCGCCGGAGGTGGAGAGCAAGTCGCACGAGCTGCGCCACAAGACATCGGCCAACATCGCCTTCGTGCCGTTGGCCATGCCGAGCACCGCCGGGCCGGGCACCATCGCGATGATCATCAGCTCGGCGTCGAGCGTCAAAGCGAACTCGCTGGGTTTTGAACCCTGGGTGTTGGCCGTGGCGCCGGTCGCCATCTTCCTGACGGTCGCGGTGATCCTGTGGGCCTGCCTGCTCAGTTCCGGCGCCATCATGCGGTTGGTGGGGAAAAGCGGCATCGAGGCGATCTCGCGCCTGATGGGGTTCCTGCTGGTGTGCATGGGCGTACAGTTCATCATCAACGGCGTGCTGGAGATCATCTCCACCTATACGCCGGCCGCCTGATCATACAAAACGGGCGCGATCGTCGCGCCCGTTGCCGTTATTTCCCCGCCGGCGCCTGCGCGCCCAAAATGCCCTTGCCTTCCGGCACTTCGGTAAAGCGACTGAGGATCTCGCTGTAGGTCTTGGCCGGCTCCAGATCCGGGAACTGCGCCGGATAGATAAACTTCGCCAGATACTCCAGCCCCACGATGTTGTACGGGTGGTTGTAGAAGTTATGGTAGATGCCGTAGAACCGCCCTTCCTTCACCGCCGACACCTGCGAGAACCCCGGGCGCTGTTTCATGCGGTTGAAGGCCTCATCCACCTGTTGCTGCGTCACGCCATAGCCGAACGGCACCGCGGCATTGGTCTTGCTGGCCCACTGTGAGCCGGAAACGATGTAGGCGTCCGGTTTCATGGCGATCACTTTTTCCAGCGCCACGTCGCCGGTCGCGCCCGGCAACAGCGCAGAGCCGATGTTGCGCGCGCCGACCGCCTCGACCAACGCGCCCCAGCCGACGTGCGCATGGGTGAAGCAGCAGGATTCCAGACCATTCAGACCTGCCTTGGCTTCGAAGAACACCAACGGCTTGGGCTCCACCGCCTGCGTTTTGGCCAGAATGGCCTGATAATGCTGCTGATAAAAATCGGTATATTGCTTGGCTTCGCTTTCGCGGTTGAGGGTTTCCCCCAACAGCGTCACGCTTTTCGGCGTGTTTTCCACCGGCTTGAGCATGGTATCGATAAACAACACCGGCACGTTCAGCGCCTTCAGCTTATCCAGCACGCCGGTTTGGCTCAGCGAAGGCTTGGAGCGCAGCTGGGCGATCATCAGATCGGGGCGCTTGGCGATCACGCTCTCCAGATTCACTTCGCCTTTATCGCTGAATCCCATGTCGATGATGTTTTTCGCCGCCGGCCATTTGCTCTGCAAGATATCCCAGGTCGCCGCGTCGCTTTTCTTCAGCAGGTTATTCCAGGCCACCAGCCGGCCGAACGGGTTGGCGCGATCGAGCAGCGCCAGCGTGAGAATGTCGCGCCCGTCCTGCACCACGATGCGTTTCGGCTCCTGCTGGAGGGTGACCGTCTGGCCGGAGGTGTCGGTCAGGGTCAACGGATAGGTAGTGGCCATCGCCGGAGAGGCGAGCAAGGCGGCGCAAACCAGCGCCGGCAAAGTGATTCGACGGTGCACGAAAAACTCCTTGGTCATGAATACATTCAGAAAATACTAATGAGAATGGCTTGCATTATCAAAGGTAACGCCCGGCATGTCGGCGATTAATTGCAAAGGGATGTGTAAAGGAAGGATAAGAGGCGCGCCGGAAGCGGCGCGCCCAGAGGATCACATCAGGCCGTAGATCAGCGCCGACAGCGCAATCAGGCCCATCACCAGCACGAAGACGTTGCTCGCCGCGCGGTACTGGCGCATGGCCGGCACCGCACGCACGGCGTACATCGGCAGGATAAACAGGATCGCCGCAATCAGCGGGCCGCTGATGGTTTCGATGATGTGCAGCGCGCTGGGGTTCCACACCGTCGCCGCCCAGGTGAGCAGGAACAGCGACGCCGCCGAGATGCGGTGCGTCATGCGCGAGGTGAGCGGCTTGCCGACCGCGCGCGTGACGCCGTCGATCAGGCTGGTCGCCCCTTCCGTCACCCCCAGCGAAGTGCCGAGATAGGACTTGGCCATCGCCAGCATCGCCATCACCGGGCCAAGGTAGGCGATCAGCGGGTTGGAGAACTTGTTGGCCAGCGTAGTCAGCACCGTGATGTTCTGCTCTTTCGCCTGCAGCATGTCTTCATGAGACAGGCTCAGCACGCAGCTGAACACGAAGAACAGCACGGTAACGCAGATCAGCACATAGCTATAGCGCATGATGCGCGCGCAGCGGCGTTCCGCCTTGTCGCCGTACAGGCTCTTCTGGGTCGAGGCGAAGGAAGAGATGATCGGCGCATGGCTGAAGGAGAACACCATCACCGGCACGGCCAGCCACAGCGAATGCCACAGCCCCGGCGTGTCGAAGCGGGTGGCGGCCAGGCCGTGCACGAAGTTGGCGGTATTCCAGCTCGGCATCAGATAGAGCGAAATGCCCATCAGGAACACCAGCAGTGGGAACACCAGCATGCCCATCGCCGCCACGATGCTGTCTTTGCCGCGCAGCAGCACCAGATTGAGCACCACCACCACCGCCAGGCTCAGCCAGATGCGCGGCAGCGGGGCCACGTGGAACTGATGGATCAGGAAGCTGTCCAGCGCGTTGGTGATCGAAATGCTGTACACCAGCACGATCGGGAAGAACGCCATCAGATACAGCATCATGATGATTTTGCCGGCCAGCACGCCGAAGTGTTCCACCACCACATCGTGAATGTTGCCATCGCGGCTGGAGCCTGAAAGCACGAAGCGGCTGAGCGCGCGGTGCGGCAAATAGGTCAGCGGGAAAGCGAACAGCGCCATCAACAGCAGCACCAGCGGGCCGTTCAGGCCGGCGTTGATCGGCAAGAACAGCGTACCGGCGCCCACCGCAGTCGCATAGAGACCGAACATCCAGACGGTGTCGGTTTTGTTCCATTTGGCAGTCTGAGCGGCCGTCAGCGTGCCTGAATCGGGAGAAATCGTACTCATGAGACAGTCTACCTTAATCTGCGGCGACAACGATTGCGCCTAACGGGATATCCTTCTCCGCGAGTTTTTTAATAATAATCAGTGAATTAAAGCGATATTTCATACTTACGCCTGATGAAAGGACGGCAAAGGATAATGAAAAATCCGCTGCGGGTCTATGTTTTATCGGCTGAATGAACGATTTGCGAACACATTGTGCTGAAAAAAACGGCGCGCTCAGTAAAAACTAAGGGCCCCTTGCGGAGCCCTTAAGCGGTTTATTTCTTCGCGTCCGGATGGTCCGGCACCTCGGCGCTGCCCATCTCCTTCTCGTCGCGGATCATCGAGCGATCTTTACGCACGTCGGCTACGTCGGAAGCGCTCACCGGTTTGGCGCTGTTACCCCAGCTGGAGCGGATGAAGTTCACCACGTCCGCCACCTGCTGATCGTTCAGACGCCAGCCAAACGGCGGCATGGTGATGTTGGATACCGCCCCCTGCACCGCCGGCGTAGTGTTGCCGGTCAGCACGATGTGGATCAGCGAGGTCGCGTCCTCGGTCTGCACCACCGGATTGCCCTTCAGCGACGGGAAGGCGCGCTTGTAGCCCACGCCGTCGGTGCGGTGGCAGGCCGCGCAGTTATCGACATACAGCGCCGCGCCGGGCTTGCTGTCGTCGCCGCGCCACAGATCCTTGGCCACGCTGTCTTCGACCGGCGCCGCCTGCTGCTTGCCGTCTTTCGGCGGCAGCGATTTCAGGTAGCGCGCGATGGCGGTCAGATCGTCGTCGCTCAGGTATTGCAGGCTATGCTCCACAACGTCGCTCATGCCGCCGAACACGATCGCCTTGTCGTTACGGCCGGTTTTCAGGAACTCGGTCAGCTCGGCTTCGCTCCAGCTGCCCAGGCCATCCTTGCGGTCGCCGCGCAGGCTGGAAGCCACCCAACCATCGATCGGCGCGTTGCTGCCGGACAGGTAGTCGTCGCTTTCGCTGTTGCTCAACGCTTTTTCCTGCATGGTGATGCTGCGCGGGGTATGGCAAGCGCCGCAGTGGCCCAGGCCTTCCACCAGGTAGCGGCCGCGTTCAATCACCGGATCGGCCTTGGCGTCGGCAACGAAGTCCGCCGGCGACGGCGCAAACATGCCGCGCCAGATGCTCAGCGGCCAGCGCATCGACAGCGGCCACGGGATGTCGGAGTCCTTGTTGGCCTGTTCCACCGGCTGCACACCGTGCATGAAATAGGCATACATGGCGCGCATGTCGTCCTCTTTCACCAGCGCGAACGACGGGTACGGCATCGCCGGGTACAGGGTGCTGCCGTTTTTGGCTACGCCCTTACGCACCGCGTTGTCGAAATCCTCGAAGCTGTAATCGCCGATGCCGGTTTTCTTGTCCGGCGTGATGTTGGTCGAGTAGATGGTGCCGATCGGCGTCTCCATCGCCAGACCGCCGGCGAAGGTTTTGCCACTCTTGCCATCGGTATGGCAGGCCACGCAGTCACCGGCGCGCGCCAGGTACTCGCCGCGCTTGATCAGCTCGCTGCTGACGGTGGCGTCCTGCGCCCAAACGGAAAAACTCACTGCACTGAGAACCAGTGCCGGTACAAATGCTTTCATCGTTCGCCGTCCTTATGCCTGCACCAATGGGCCTGGGTTTTTCAGATACTGCTCGCGAATGGCGCGGGCAGACCAGTAAGCCAGCGCCGCCACGGTGCCGGTCGGGTTGTAGCCCAGCCCTTGCGGGAAGGCCGATGCGCCGATCGAGAACACGTTGTGCACGTCCCAGCTCTGCAGATAGCGGTTGACCGCGCTGGTCTTCGGATCTTCCCCCATGACCGCACCGCCGTTCATGTGGGTAGTCTGGTAGCTGGTGGTGTCGAAGTGGCTGTTGGCGTTTTTCGGGCTGCCGGCGATCAGTTTCGGGTTCATCGCCTTGGCGATCGGCGCCATCTTGTCGTACATGAACTGCGCCATCTTGATGTCGTTTTCCTGCCAGTCGAACGTCATGCGCAGCAGCGGCTGGCCGAACACGTTCTTGTAGTTGGGATCGAGATCCAGATAGTTGTTGCGGTACGACTGGTGCGCGCCGTGGGCGTCCATCGAGACGTGATGGGTATAGGCATCCGCCACCGCCGCTTTCCACTTGCTGCCCCAGGCCGGGGTGCCCGGTGGGGTCGGCAGGCCGGAGATCGGCTTGGTGCCCGCCTGGTTGACCCAGAACGGCGAACCGCCGACGAAGCCTTCTTTGGCGTGATCGAAGTTATCGGCGTTGAAGTCATCCACGCCCACGCCGTTGCCGCCGGCGCCGATGAACGGGTTGGTGAACACGTCTTTATCGAAGAACGCCTTGATGGTGGTCATGTTCTGGTAAGCGAAGTTGCGCCCGACCACGCCTTCGCCGGTTACCGGATCGTAAGGCTTGCCGATGCCGGACAGCAGCATCAGGTGCACGTTGTGGAACTGGAACGCGCCCAGGATCACCAGATCGGCCGGCTGTTCAATTTCGCGGCCCTGCGCATCGACGTAGTTCACGCCGGTGGCGCGGGATTTGTCGTCGGTCAGGTTGACCTTCAGCACGTTGGCGTTGGTGCGCAGCTCGAAGCGTTTCTCCATGCGCAACGCCGGCAAGATGTTGACGTTCGGCGAGGCCTTGGAATACATGTAGCAGGCGTAGCCGCTGCAGAAACCGCAGAAGTTGCACGGGCCCATCTGCGCGCCGTACGGGTTGGTGTAAGAATCCGAGGTGTTGGCGGACGGCAGGTTGTAGGGGTGGTAACCCACCTCCAGCGCCGCTTTCTCGAACAGCTGAGCGGAGTAGGTATTTTTCTGCGCCGGCAGCGGGAAGTCGTCGGAGCGATCCGGCGCAAAGCGGTTACCGCCCTTCTGCGCCACTTTCTGCCCTTTGATGGTCCAGGCGGTGCCGGAAGTGCCGAACACTTTCTCCGCCTTGTCGAAGAACGGCTCCAGCTCGTCGTAAGTCACGCCGAAGTCCTGGATGGTCATGTCCTTCGGAATGAAGTTTTTGCCGTAACGCTCTTCATAATGGCTGCGCATGCGCAGTTCGATCGGATCGACGCGGAAATGCACGCCCGACCAGTGCAGGCCGGCGCCGCCGACGCCGGTGCCCGGCAGGAACGCCGCCAGCTGGCGGTAAGGCACCGCGGTCTGGCTGCTGTTATGGCGAATGGTGACGGTGCTTTTCGACAGATCCTGGAACAGCTTGCGGCGGATGTTATAGGTCAGCTCGTCGATCACCTGCGGGTAAGAACCGTCCGGATAGGTGTCGCGCATCGGGCCGCGCTCCAGCGCCACCACGTTGAGGCCGGCCTCGGTCAGCTCTTTGGCCATGATCGCGCCCACCCAGCCGAAGCCGACGATCACCGCGTCTACTTTTTTCATTACCGTTGCCATGGTTAGCCCCTCTCCCCACGAATCGAGACCGGCGGGAAGGGATAACGCTCCCCTCGCTCAACCCAGTCCATAAAATCGGCGCGCGCGCCCGGAAAATTAATCAGCTTCCAACCCACCATGTCTTTGTTGCCGCCATGGATAGGATCGCTGAAGAAACCTTCACGGGTGTTTTGCAGCAGATAGGAGAAGAACAGTTTCGACGGCAGTTGCTGGAACTCCGCTTCGCCGGACTCGAACTTTTGCAGCAGGGCGTCCTGCTGCGCGCCATCCAGTTCGGCGAAGGGCTTGCCGGCGTTTTTCTTGCTGTAGGCGTCGGCGTCTGCGATGCCGAGGTTGTAGATTTGTTTGGGCACCAGCGGCAGCTGATAGCCCATTTCCTTCGGCACATCGGGGTTGAACGGCCCCTGCATGTACCAGATGGAACCGGTGGCGTACGGGGTATTCATCTGGCGATCGATAAACTCCGGCACGCCGGCTTCCAGCGCGCCGGGGCCGCGTTCGTCGGCCGGGATCAGGCGCGCGACGGCAGCCTTGATGAAGGCCCACTCTTCCGGGGTGAAAAAGGTCGGTTGGTAATCGTTCTGCGTTGAGGTGTTCGAGGCCGCGACCGCCGGTGTCGGTGCCGTCAGCGCGCCAACGCCGCTGCCACCAATTACCGCCGCAGGAATTAAGGTCATCGATTTCAACAAGAAATCGCGCCGCGAATTGTTGGTTTTATGATTCGACATGTCACATTCCATCCAAAGATAGTCACAACTATTTAACCGCAACCTTGCGATCGATACGGGTTTTTAAAATAATTTGTTACTTATTTGTATATTTATTGAAGGTCAGAATGCGCACAAAAGCAAAAATGTTACCGGTAACTTATTGAATGAACGTAAAGATTTATCTGCTAACGTAAATTTAACTTTTTGTGCGGTTTTTCCGATAAGCGGTGAGGAAATAACGAAAAATGAGAGGTGGGTCGCGCACTGGAACGGTGCCGAAAACAAAATCGGCCGCGTTAAGCGGCCGACTCGACAAAAAAGAGGATTACTGCGACATCGCCTGATAGGCGGTGGTCACCTTCCACAAATAGCGCGGCGCCTGCGGTGCCGGGTGCTTTTTCTGGATGTGCTGATAAAACTCATCCGGGCTCATCTGATTGATGCGATTGACCGCCACGCGCTTGTCCGAGGAGAAGGTGCGCAACATGGCGCCTGCCCCGTTCACGTACGAAACGATAGTGGCGTAACGTAAAGTCTGTGGGTTGTTGATCCCGGCTAGCTGCTGGCTTTGAAGAATATTGATATAGGCCGTTCCCAGATCAATATTGACCGCCGGATCCTTCAGCTCACGCGAGCTGGGTTGCCCGCTTCGTCCCTTCATGCGATAGGCGTCGCGGCCGGCGGTAGAAGCCTTAAGCTGCATCAATCCCACTGCGTTCGAGGTGCTGACCACGTTCGGGTTAAACCCGGACTCCACCTGAATAATCGCTTTAATCAGCGTTTCGTCAACGCCATAGTTGCTGGCCGCCTGACGAATGTAATCGTTATAAGCAACCGGGGTGCCCGTGCGGTTTACCGGTGCCTGCGGAGGGGGTTTTAACCAACCGCCGCGCGTTGTGCCACTGCCTGAAATATTGCTTGCCGTTTGCGGGTCTTTGGCGCACCCCGACAAAAGTAAAATTGCCGTAAGGCAACCTATTTTTGTTTTCACAGAATCCCTCACTCCTTTCAATGAGTTGCGTAGCATATACAACTTGTAAGGACACCTGCAGTAATTTTTTGGGCTAATCTCAAGCTATCCATATACCAAGAGGTGATTTATGAGTCAATCTGCAACAAGCTGCTTTGTGGTGACTTTTCGCTATCAGGAAGCGGGATTAACCGACCTGGCGAAGCTGACCGGGCAATTGACGCGCGAAGGTTTTGTCACGTCGGTGACAGACGAAAATGGCGTTCACCACGAACTCGGCAGCAACAGTTTTGCGTTCATAACCGTGTTGGATCAAGAGGATGTACTGCGCCTGGCGCAGGGATTCGGGCAGTTGGCATTGGGAAAACAGCCGGAGGTGGCGATATGCAGCTGTGAGGACTACCTTCAGCGGTTACATACTGATACATAAAATGCTATAACTCCCCGGACGGTATTATTTTTTCAGTTGGAGAAATACCCCGCCGGCGGTGGGCAAGTGACGCTTGACTTCGCTTCAATTGATATTGATAATCATTTTCATTTGAACCAGGAGACGTCATCATGCCATTGATAAGTTGCGCTTTTCATCGCAGTCGCCCTTCCCGCGCTGCCGCACTGTTACGCCCTTTTACGCTCGCCTGCCTGCTGCTCGGCACCGCCTTGGTCAGCCAAAACGCGCTGGCGGAAAAAAAGCTGCGCGTGGTGACCACCTTCACCATCATTCAGGATATCGCCCAGAACGTGGCCGGTGACGCCGCCGTGGTGGAATCCATCACCAAGCCGGGCGCCGAGATCCACGACTATCAACCGACCCCGCGCGACATCGTCAAGGCGCAGCACGCCGACCTGATCCTGTGGAACGGCATGAACCTGGAGCGCTGGTTCCAGCGTTTCTTCGAAAACATCAAGCAGGTGCCGGCGGCGGTAGTCACCGAAGGCATTACCCCGCTGCCGATCCGCGAAGGGCCCTATAACGGCAACCCGAACCCGCATGCCTGGATGTCGCCAAGCAACGCGCTGGTGTATATCGAGAACATTCGCAAGGCGCTGGTGGAGCACGATCCGGCCCATGCGGAAACCTATAACCGCAATGCCAAGGCCTACGCAGAGAAAATCGGCGCGCTGGACGCCCCGCTGCGCGAACGCCTGGCGCGCATTCCGGCCGCACAGCGTTGGCTGGTGACCAGTGAAGGCGCTTTCAGCTACCTGGCGCAGGACTATCAGTTGAAAGAGGTTTATTTGTGGCCGATCAACGCCGATGAGCAAGGCTCGCCGCAGCAGGTGCGCCGGGTGATCGACGCCGTGCGCGTCCACCATATTCCGGTGGTGTTCAGCGAGAGCACCATTTCCGACAAGCCGGCCAAGCAGGTGGCGAAAGAAACCGGCGCCAAATACGGCGGCGTGCTGTACGTAGACTCGCTGTCCACTCGCGATGGCCCAGTGCCAACCTACATCGACCTGCTCAACACCACCGTGCAAACCATCGCCAAAGGATTCGATCAATGACCCATGAACCGTTTGCCCGCCCGGAGTTGAACGTGGACGACGTCACCGTGACCTACAACAACGGACACACCGCCATTCACAACGCCAGCTTTACCCTGAGCGGCGGTTCGATCTGCGCGCTGGTCGGCGTCAACGGCAGCGGTAAATCGACGTTGTTCAAAAGCATCATGGGCCTGGTCAGACCCACCGCCGGCCGGGTGTCGCTGAGCGACAAACCGGTGGCGGACGCGCTGAAAAAGAATCTGATCGCCTACGTGCCGCAGACCGAAGACGTCGACTGGAACTTCCCGGTGCTGGTGGAAGACGTGGTGATGATGGGCCGCTACGGCAAGATGAATTTCCTGCGCATTCCGTCGCGCGAGGACAGGTTGCGGGTCGACAAGGCGCTGGAGCGCGTCGGCCTCAGCGAGCTGCGCGGCCGGCAGATCGGCGAGCTGTCCGGCGGCCAGAAAAAGCGCGTGTTTCTGGCGCGCGCGCTGGCGCAACAGGGCACCGTGCTGCTGCTGGATGAGCCATTCACCGGCGTGGATGTGAAAACCGAGAATGCCATTATCGAGCTGCTTCGCGCATTGCGCGACGAGGGGCATCTGATCCTGGTCTCCACCCACAACCTCGGCAGCGTGCCGGAGTTTTGCGATCGGGTGATCCTCATCAACCGCACGGTGCTGGCCGCCGGCCCGACCGAAACCACCTTCACGCAGAGCAACCTGGAGCAGGCGTTCGGCGGCGTGCTGCGCCATATCAACCTCTCCGGTCCGGATCTGCACGACGACAACGATCCGCGTACCGTTACGGTGTTGACCGACGATGAACGCCCGGCGGTGTTCTACGGCCACACCAAGAGCGATCCGCCGGCCAACAGCCAGGCCAGGGAGAAACAATCCTGATGCTGGATCTTCTGCTGCAACCTTTCAGTTATAACTACATGGTGAAAGCCATCTGGGTCAGCGCCATCGTCGGCGCCGCCTGCGCGTTCCTGTCCGCCTATCTGATGCTGAAAGGGTGGTCGCTGATGGGCGATGCGCTGTCGCACTCGGTGGTGCCCGGCGTGGCCGGCGCCTATGCCCTCGGCCTGCCCTACGCCGCCGGCGCCTTCTTCACCGGCATGCTGGCGGCGCTGGCGATGACGCTGGTGCGCCACATCACCCGGCTGCGCGAAGACGCCATCATCGGCTTTATCTTCTCCACCTTCTTCGCCGTCGGCCTGCTGATCGTTTCGCTCAATCCCACCTCGGTCAACGTACAGTCGATCATCTTCGGCAATATCCTCGGCATCGCCGACGAAGACGTGCTGCAGGTGGAAATCATCATCGGCGTTTCGCTGCTGATCCTGTGCCTGGTGTGGAAAGACCTGCTGGCGGTGTTCTTCGACGAAAGCCACGCGGTGTCGATCGGCCTGTCGCCGCTAAAGCTGAAGATCCTGTTCTTCACCCTGCTCAGCGCCTGCACCGTCGCCGCGCTGCAAACCGTCGGCGCCATTCTGGTGATCGCCATGGTGATCACCCCGGGCGCCACCGCCTACCTGCTGACCGACCGCTTCAGCCGGCTGGTGATCATCGCCATCATCATCGGCGCATTGACCAGCGGTATCGGCGCCTATCTGAGTTTCTTCCTCGACGGCGCCACCGGCGGCGTGATCGTCACCCTGCAAACGCTGGTGTTCCTGGCGGCGTTCTTCTTCGCGCCGAAACACGGCCTGCTGGCGGCAAAACGTCGCGTGGCGCATTCGCAAACCGGAGGCCGCTGATGGACACGCTCTACCAACTGCTCAGCGAACCCTTCGCCTACCCGTTCATGCAGCGAGCGATCGTCGCCGCCATCGTTACCGGCGTGGTGTGCGCCGTGCTCTCCTGCTATCTGGTGCTCAAAGGCTGGTCGCTGATGGGCGATGCCATCTCGCACGCGGTGCTGCCCGGCATCGTGGTGGCGTTCGTGGTCGGCATTCCGCTGGCGATCGGCGCCTTCCTTTCCGGCATCTTCTGCGCGGTGGCCACTGGCTACCTGAAAGAGAACAGCCGGGTGAAAGAAGACACGGTGATGGGCATCGTTTTCTCCGGCATGTTCGCCTTCGGACTGGTGTTGTTCTCGCGCATCGACACCGACCAGCACCTGAGCCACATTCTGTTCGGCAACATGCTGGGCATCACCGACGGCGAGCTGAAGCAAACCCTGCTGATTGCCGGCATCACCCTCGCGGTGGTGTTGCTCAAGCGCAAAGACTTCATGCTGTACTGTTTCGACCCGCACCACGCCCGGGTGATTGGCCTGCCGGTCAAGCTGCTGCACTACGGGCTGCTGTGCCTGCTGGCGATGACCATCGTCGCCTCGCTGCAGGCCGTGGGGGTGATTTTGGTGATCGCCATGCTGATCGCCCCCGGCATCATCGCCTTTATGCTGTGCCGCCGGTTTGATCGCATGCTGATGGCGGCGACGGTGGTGTCGGTGTTCTCCTGCGTGCTCGGCACCCTGATCAGCTTCCACATCGACGGCGCCACCGGGCCCTGCATCGTCATCGTGCAGGCCGTGCTGTTCGTTGTCGCCTTGTTGTACAGCAAGCTGCGTCCGTTACAGGGTAACAAAAACGCCCCGATGGGCAGTTAAACGCCCCTCTGATGCGGCGGGGTTCCCCGCCGCATCCTATCTTTCCCTCGCTTATCCGTTGTCATCAAGTTGCAACCGGTATTGCGCTTAAATTAATCAATAGGGTATATACTTTGAGCTGGCGAGCCGTTGAAAAAATCGCCGCCTTTGACGCCGGCTGTGCGCCGCGTCGTGTTTTCACCACGGGAAAGACGCTAACCTAATGAATTATCAGGCAGCACAGAGGGGGAGATACCATGTGGCAAGCCGTTAGCCGTCTGTTAAGTGAACATCTTGGCAGCGCAGAGATACGCGAAAGGATTGAACTGCCCGGGGGCGACATTCACCCGGCGTGGCGCGTGAGTTACGGTGATAACGAGGTGTTCGTGAAATGCGACGCCCGGGAACAACTGCCGATATTCACCGCCGAAGCCGATCAGCTGGCGTTGCTGGCGCGCAGCAAAAGCGTGCGGGTGCCGGAAGTGTACGGCGTCGGCAGCGATCGCGACTACAGCTTCCTGCTGCTGGAGTATCAGCAGCTGAAACCCCTCGATGCTCACGGCGCCTACTGCCTGGGCCAGCAGCTGGCGCATTTGCACCAGTGGAGCGAGCAACCGCAGTTCGGTCTCGACTTCGACAGCGATCTGACCACCACCCCGCAACCCAACGCCTGGCAGCGCCGCTGGTCGGAATTCTTCGCCGAGCAGCGCATCGGCTGGCAGCTGCAGCTGGCCGCGGAGAAAGGCATGACCTTCGGCGATATCGACGACATTGTCGATCGGGTGTATCTGCGCTTGCAGCACCACCAGCCGCAACCGTCCCTGTTGCACGGCAACCTGTGGCCGGGCAACTGCGCGATGACCGCCCACGGGCCGATTCTGTTCGACCCGGCCAGTTACTGGGGCGATCGAGAGTGCGATTTGGCGATGCTGCCGCTGTATCCGGAGCTGCCGCCGCAGATCTACGACGGCTATCAGAGCGTGTGGCCGCTGGGGGCCGGGTTTATCGAGCGCCAGCCGCTGTATCAACTGTACTACCTGCTCAACCGCAGCAACCTGTTCGGCGGCCAGCATCTGGTGGCGGCACAACGCGCGGTGGAGGCGCTGTTGCAGCCGGAAGCGTCATAACGTTCCGGGGCGCCGAGCGGCGCCCCGTTGATGGCTCAGGCCGCGCCGGCCAATTGCCCTAACAAGCGGATCACGAACCAGGCGATCACCGCAATCACGATCGGCAGGATGTACAGCGGGAAGTACTGCAGGAAGATGGTGTGGTGCGGCAGCGTGATACGCTCCTCCAACTGCTGGCGCGTGTGCCCTTCGCTGCCCTTGGCCTGCTCCAGGATCATCTGATCTTCCAGCCCTTCGCGAATGAACTTGACCTGACGTGACATGCGCGCGCCGGAAGCCTGCAAGGCCAGCCCGACGAAGATCAATATATAGATGATGATGAACATCAGATTGGCGCCGCTGAACAGGCTTTTATCCACGTCAGGCACCGGCGAGTTGTACCAGAAAAGGTTCAGGAACGGCGTATTGAAACGCACCATATCCACCATCACGTGGACAAAATCCAGCATCACTGCGTTGATGCCTTTGGTTTTTTCACTGTGCTGATAGATAAAGCCCAGCACGGAAATCAGCGTCGACAGCAACGCCGGGATAAAAACCACCCATCCGAGAATGCGTTTCAAAATGGCGATACGCCCGGCCTGTTGATACGTCATGTGTTCCCCTTGTTAGCGACGTAACCGAATCGGCTAAGTCTACCTGCAGTTGGCGAAACTCGCCCACCGTTTTCTTCATTCCCGCTGTGCTACAAGCTTAGCCGAATTCGACAAAATCAACTGCTTAACGATATCCGGGCACTATCATTGAAGAGATAACGTTATCCATTCGGGCAGAGGCC
This sequence comes from Serratia sp. EC4, assembly GCF_059652115.1. NCBI lineage: Bacteria > Pseudomonadati > Pseudomonadota > Gammaproteobacteria > Enterobacterales > Yersiniaceae > Serratia > Serratia sp. EC4. The sequence goes on from NZ_JBNIDE010000003.1 coordinate 105,682, forward strand.
GCCATGATTCGACTGATTATCTTATTGCTGGGCGCGCAGGCGCTGCACGGCCAGCACCGCCTGCTGGTGCTGTTCGGTTGGCTGTGGATAGCCGCAGGGGCGCTGATGCTGTTCGACATACTGCAGGATGGCCGGTCCATGCTGGCGCTGGATGCGCTGGCGATCATCCTGGCGCTGGAGGGACTGGTGGCGATATCCGCCGCGCTGGTGATCGGCTCTTCGGCCAGCAGGCCGGTGCTGCTGAAGGGGCTGGGCTTCGTGTTTATGGCCTTTTTAACGTTGGACGTGCCCGCAGACGATAACATCGTCGCCACCGTGGTGTTTGGCAGCGCGCTGCTGCTTGACGGCGCCGTGCGCATCGCCTCCTCCACGGTGATTCAACACAGTCGATGGAAAGGCGTGGCGCTGGCGGGCGGCGGCGAGATCCTGCTTTCATTGATGATTTTTGTCGGCTGGCCAGCGCCGCATCGGATGACGGTGCCCTTTTGCCTCGGCGTGATGATGGTGCTTTCCGGCTGGGCCTTATTGCGTATCGCCCGCAGACTGACAAGCTTCTCTCTGAATCAGCACCCCGCGCGGCAGCCACCGCCCCCGGAGGATGAGACTGCGCCGCTCACGGTGTATGTCTGGACACCGATTGGTGCGGCTAAAGATCCGCGCCGGCGTTACATCGTCGACCGATACATCGCGGCGGTCGACGGCGGCGGCAATATCTCCACCGGTCACGCCGCTCTGGCGCTCGCGCCGGATGTATATATCAGCCACTACCCGCTCAACGACATCAGCCATTCCGTTCAGGATTTCCGCCAGTTGTTGCATGCCGGCGAACAGAACAACGTCGACGGGCGTTTCCTGCCCGACCTGCCGGGCGAGATCGCCGCCTGGTGCCCACCGGACAAGAAAATTCAATTCTACCGCTATAACCCGGCGGCGCTGCGCGCATTCTGGCTGCGTTATCGGCAGGACGCCACCTACAACCTGACTCGGCGCAACTGCTCCACCACGGTCATCGGCGCGCTCGACAGCGCGTTGGAAGGCGTGCTGGGCGATAAACATCTGTGGCGCCGTTTTCTGCTGCTGGTGCTGGATCCCAACCTGTGGATGCTGGCGGTACTGCGCAGCCGTGGCGAAAGCATGACCTGGACGCCAGGCTTGGTGCTGGACTATGCGCGCATGTTGCAACAGGTTACCGAGCGCCAGCACCAACGTTGGTGGCTAAAGCTGCGCGAAATGTGGACTATCCTTCGCTTTGGCAAAAGCCACACGCGCAGGCAAAGATTTTAGTCTCGCCGCCGGCGATGATAGAGTGTCGGCACATTCACCCACCCGCGCCGACAGGAGTTAACCGCTAATGGCTTATTCGCAACGCATTGAAACCGCAATTTTTGATATGGACGGCTTGTTGATCGACTCGGAACCGCTGTGGCTGCAGGCCGAGCTGGATATCTTCGGTGCGCTGGGTTTGGATCTGTCCGATCGTCACAAGCTGCCGGACACGCTGGGGCTGCGCATCGATCTGGTGGTGAAGATGTGGTACCAGGCGATGCCGTGGCAAGGGGTTTCGCTCGATGAGGTGTCGGCGCGGATTATCGAGCGCGCCATCGAGCTGGTGCACGAGACGCGCCCGCTGCTGCCGGGCGTCCAGCAGGCGCTGGAGCTGTGCCGCAGTCAGGGGCTGAACATCGGCCTCGCCTCCGCCTCGCCGCTGCACATGCAACGGCAGGTGCTGAAGATGTTCGATCTTGAAGGTTACTTCGATCAGCTGGTTTCCGCCGAATACCTGCCATACAGCAAGCCGCACCCGGAGGTCTACCTGATCGCCGCCGAACGCCTGGGCAGCGATCCGCTGCGCTGCATCACGCTGGAAGACTCCTTTAACGGCATGATCGCCACCAAGGCCGCGCGCATGCGTTCCATCGTCATCCCGGCGGCCGAATACCGTCACGATCCGCGCTGGGCGCTGGCAGACCACAAGCTGGAGACCCTGGAACAGCTCACTGCCGCTCACTTTGCCTGACCAGCGGCGCCGGCCGCCGGCGCCCTGCTTTTGCCGCTCTGCGTTATAAAAGGGATCCGTACCGCAAAATAAACAAAACAGCGTTTCATTATTATTGAATTGGCATGTTGTTATTATTATGCTGGGCGGCAGGAAAGCGACGGTCCGCGGAGCGTTGTCACTGCCACGCAGCGCTGTTCAGGGCCGCCGCTTCCTCCCGCCACACGCCAAGCCACCGTCCTTTTTTCTCATCTTAATGCATCACCCATTGCCCGCTTTTTATTCTCGCCCGTCAAAATCGATGCTTTGTTACGCATTGCCGTAACAAGCCGTTGTAAAACAGGGAAAAATAAACAATTGGTTACAGGGTAACTGCTTCCACTACTGGGAATTTTCCCATATACTGGATAAATTAACAGTTTACCAGCCGGAATCGCAACAGCATGACCGCGGAAGGACACCTTATATTCTCTGTCGCTTGCGCGATCTTCGCCAAGAAGGCGGAAGTGACGCCAGAGCTGGCTACCGGCGACTGGTGGCACATCATACCCGCCGCGCTGCTGACCTCGCTGCTGCCGGACATCGATCACCCCAAGTCGGTGCTGGGCCAGCGCCTGCGCTGGATCGCCTTGCCCATCGCCCGCGCCTTCGGCCACCGCGGTTTCACCCACAGCCTGCTGGCGATCGCCGGCGGCATGGCGCTGTTCCAGCTGGACGTGCCGCGCAGCTGGCCGATCCCTGCCGACGCGCTGCACGCCATGATCATCGGTTACTTCAGCCATCTGCTGGCCGATATGCTCACCCCCGCCGGCGTGCCGCTGCTGTGGCCATGCCGCTGGCGTTTTCGCCTGCCGCTGCTCAACTCGCAAAAAGGCAACCAGCTGGAGCGGGTGCTGTGTCTGTGCCTGGTGGCGTTTGCCATCTGCTGGCAAGGTGATTTCACCCTGCCGGTGCAATCCTATGTCGAGCAAATCAGAAATATCAGACTCTGATCACAAAAAAACGCTTAACCCATCACCTTGATGTATATAAAACGAACAAAAACACACAAAAAGCTATATCAAATTCCATTTGGATATAAGTGGGCCACTCGGCAAACTGTTACGATATTTACATCGCGACATACGTGATGCGTTGTCGTTTTTATAAGAAAGATTATTGGAGACATTGGGGATGAATCTTCCGCTCGTGATTAACGTGCTGGTGTTTGTCGCGCTCCTTTTGCTGCTGGCGCAAACCCGCCACAAGCAATGGAGCCTGGCGAAAAAAGTGCTGGTCGGCCTGGTGGTCGGCGTGGTGTTCGGTCTGGGCCTGCAGCTGGTGTACGGCTCCGACAACCCGGTACTGAAAGAATCCATCAGCTGGTTCAACATCGTCGGCAACGGCTATGTGCAACTGCTGCAAATGATCGTCATGCCGCTGGTGTTCGCCTCGATCCTGAGCGCGGTGGCCAAGCTGCATAACGCCTCTGCTCTGGGCAAAATCAGCGTACTGACTATCGGCACGCTGCTGTTCACCACGCTGATCTCCGCGCTGGTGGGCGTGCTGGTCACCAACCTGTTCGGCCTGACCGCCGAAGGCCTGGTGCAGGGCGCGCAGGAAAGCGCGCGCCTGACGGCGATCCAGACCAACTACGTGGGCAAACTGGCCGACCTGACCGTGCCGCAGATGGTGCTGTCGTTCATCCCGAAAAACCCGTTCGCCGATCTGACCGGCGCCAGCCCGACGTCGATCATTAGCGTGGTGATTTTCGCCACCTTCCTCGGCGTGGCGTCGCTGCAGCTGCTGAAAGACGACAAGCCGAAAGGCGAGCGCGTGTTGGTGGCTATCGACACCCTGCAGGCCTGGGTGATGAAGCTGGTGCGTCTGGTCATGAAGCTGACGCCGTATGGCGTGCTGGCGCTGATGACCAAAGTGGTCGCCGGTTCCAACATTCACGACATCGTCAAGCTCGGCAGCTTCGTGGTGGCCTCCTACATCGGCCTGGCCATCATGTTCGTGGTACATGCCATCCTGCTGGCCTTCACCGGCGTGAACCCGATGAAGTTCTTCCGCAAGGTGTGGCCGGTGATCACCTTCGCCTTCACCAGCCGCTCCAGCGCCGCCAGCATTCCATTGAACGTGGAAGCGCAGACCCGTCGTCTGGGCGTGCCGGAATCCATCGCCAGCTTCTCGGCGTCGTTCGGCGCCACCATTGGCCAGAATGGCTGTGCGGGCCTCTACCCGGCGATGCTGGCGGTGATGGTTGCGCCGACCGTCGGCATCAACCCGCTGGATCCGGTGTGGATCGCCACCCTGGTCGGCATCGTCACCATCAGCTCCGCCGGTGTGGCGGGCGTGGGCGGCGGCGCCACCTTCGCCGCGCTGATCGTGCTGCCGGCGATGGGCCTGCCGGTGACGCTGGTCGCGCTGCTGATCTCGGTCGAACCGTTGATCGACATGGGCCGCACCGCGCTGAATGTCAACGGCTCCATGGCGGCAGGCACCATCACCAGCCAGCTGATGAAGCAAACCGACAAAGCCGTGATGGACAGCGAAGACGAAGTCGAACTGGCTCACCGCTAACGCCGTCTCAGAACAAAAAAACCGGGGATTATCCCCGGTTTTTTTATGCCCCGCTTTCGGTCGTTACGGCCGCTCGCCGTTCGCCAGCCGCCGGTTGATATCGGCGATCACATCCGGTAATTGCGCCAGCGTGTCTATCACATAATGCGCGCCCGCCGCGTACAGCTTATCGGCGGCCGCCGTGCGGCGCTGCGCTATTTCCCCCGCCGCCATTTGACGGTACTCCGACCAGGTAGCGCCGAACTCGTTGCCGGACAGCGCCAGCCCGACGCTCCACATCCCGGCGTTCAGCCCTTCGGCAATGCCCGGCACCGCGTCATCCACCTTCACGCAGTGCGCCACCGCATCGATGCCCAGCACGATGACGTTCTGCAACGCCATCCACGGCCCCGGCCGCCCGCCGGCCGCGAGATCGTCAGTGGCGACCCAGTAATCCGGCGCGTAACCGCGCTGCGCGGCGGCCGGCGCCAGCACCTCCATCACCGCGCGCGGATAACCGGAGCAGGAGCCGATTTTAATGCCCTGTTCGCGCAGCCCGGCAATCACCTGCGGCACGCCCTCAATGGGATCGGCGAAGTCGATCACTTTGGCGATTTGCAGCGGCATAAACGCCTGATAAAGCGCGTCGATGTCTTGATGGCTCATCGAGCGGCCCAGCTTCTGTCGCCAACGCGCGTCGACCGCCGGCAGTTTGCCCAGCGCCTCGATGTGCTGCCATTTGCCGAGGCCCATCGGAATGCGCGCTTCCGCCAGGCTAATGTCGATATCGAAGGTGTGTTTGAACGCCTCGACGAAAATCTGCGTCGGCGCAAAGGAGCCAAAGTCCACCGTGGTGCCGGCCCAGTCGAGGATCACTGCGTTGATCTGTTTCATGGTCAATCCTTATTGATTCCAGTACATCGCCTGCCCGACGGCCGCCAGCAAACGTTCGATATCCTGCGGATAAATTTCCCCGATGTTGCCGATGCGGAAGCAGTCGCTCTGCGACACTTTGCCGGGATAAATCACGAAACCTTGCTGCTTCAGGCGCTGATAAAACTCGGCGAAGCGGTAAGTGTCGACCTTCGGCGAATAGAACGCGGTGATGATCGGCGAATGCAGCGCATCGTCCAGCAGGGTTTCAAAGCCCAGCTCGCGCATGCCCGCCACCAGCCGACGCTGATTAGTCTGATAGCGGTGGTGTCGCGCGGCAATGCCGCCCTCTTGTTCCAGCTCTTTCAGCGCCTGCGCGAAGGCCAGCACGGTGTGGGTCGGCGACGTAAAGCGCCATTTGCCGGCCTGATCCTCCATACAACGCCACTGGGCATACAGATCCAGCGACAGCGAGCGTGAACGGCCGGCGCATTTCTCCAGCTCGCTGCGGCGGGCGATGACAAAAGCGAAGCCCGGCACGCCTTGAATGCATTTGTTGGCGGAGCTGATCAGAAAATCGATGCCCAGCGCGTCCACATCCAACGGAATGCCGCCGAAGCTGCTCATGGCGTCGACGATAAAAGTCTTGCCGTTGCGCGCCGCCAGACCGGCAACCTTCTGCAGCGGGTTGAGCATGCCGGTGGTGGTTTCACAGTGCACCATGGCGATATGGCTGATGCGCGCATCGCTTTTCAGCACCGCCTCCATCGCCGTCACATCCGGTTCATTCACCTCACCGCAGTCGAAAGCGTGGTGGTCGATATCCATCAGCCGCGCCATTTCGATCATCCGCGCCCCGTAGGCGCCGTTATTGACGATCAGCAGCTTGTCCTGCGGGCCGATGACCGTGCCCAGCACGCCCTCTACCGCGAAGCTGCCGCTGCCTTGCAGCAGCACCGAGGTATAACCGGCGGACGGCGTCGCCAGCGCCACCAACCGTTGGCGAATGCGCTGCACCACGCCGAGGTTGTAATCTTCATCCCAGGTGCAGCTGTCATACAGCATCGCCTCTTTCACCGTTTTCGACGTGGTCAACGGGCCGGGGGTCAACAGCAGGTAGTTACGATCGGACATGTTATTCACCTATTGGTCTATACCAGATTGCGCGCATTGTGGCGGCAAATTCCTGCCCCGGTCAAACGACAAAGCGCGGTGAAACAAAAAATTCATCTGGCTATGTATAATAAGCGCGTGCCGGAATGTCGGGCCGATGCCATAGCGAGATGAAATGAAAGAACATCAGGGCGATATGCCTCACTACCTGCAGATCAAGGATCAGCTTCAGGCGCGCATCACCCGCGGCGCGCTACAGGCCGGCGATAAGCTGCCTTCGGAGCGCGAGCTGTGCGCCATCTTCTCCACCACCCGCGTCACCATTCGCGAAAGCCTGGCGCAATTGGAAGCCACCGGCGCCATCTACCGCGCCGATCGCCGCGGCTGGTTCGTCACACCGGAACGGCTGTGGCTGGATCCGACGCAGAACACCAACTTCCACCGTCTCTGTCAGGAGCAAGGGCGCACGCCGCGCACCGCACTGCTGTCCGGCGAAAAAACCACGGTGCCGCTCGACGTGATGCAGTCGCTGGCGCTCGAACCGTTCGATCAGGTGTATCTGCTGCGCCGCGTGCGGTATGCCGACGGCCGCGCCATCTGCTATTGCGAGAACCACTGCCTGCCGCAGCGGGTGCCGGCACTGCTCAGTCACGATCTCAACGGCAGCCTGACCGAGGTTTATCAACAGCATTACGATTTGATTTACAGCAACATGCACCTGTCGTTCTACCCGACCGCCCTGCCTTATCGCGCCGCCAACGCGCTCGGCGCCATGGTCGGCCTGCCCGCGTTGCTGCTGCGCCGGTTGAATTACGATCAGCACGGCCGCATTCTCGATTTCGATATCGAATACTGGCGCCACGACAGCCTGCGCATCGAAGTCGATACGCTTTAACCCCCTGCATGACGGGGCTGCGCCTGCCGCTCCGCCTTTCTCTCCCACGCCTAATCCCCGTCTCCGGCAACTATATTTTGCCGCTTTCATTTGTTTGTCATATTTTCCGATTAGCTTGGCCGCATATCTGGTGTATACCAGTTTCGCATAAACCCGCACAGTGAGGCTGAAGCTATGAAATTCTCTCGTCTGGTCGTGATGACCGCCATCGCACTCGGCGCCGCGCCGGCCTGGGCCGCCGACGCGGTGGTGACCGTCTACTCCGCCGATGGTCTGCACGACGGCGATCACAGCTGGTATCAAACCCAGTTCGACGCCTTCACCAAGGCGACCGGCGTCAAGGTGCAGTACGTCGAAGGCGGCTCCGGCGCCATCGTGGAACGCCTGTCGAAGGAGCGCAGCAACCCGCAGGCCGACGTGCTGGTGACGCTGCCGCCGTTCATCCAGCGCGCCGCCGCGGAAAAACTGCTGCAGGATTTCACCCCGCAGGATGCGGCGCAGATCGCCGACGCCCAGCCGCAGTTCGTGCCGCTGGTGAATAACTACCTGAGCTTCATCTATAACGCCAAACTGCTGCCGCAGGCGCCCGCCAGCTATCAACAACTGCTGGACGCGCAATTCCGCAATAAGCTGCAGTACTCCACGCCGGGTCAGGCGGGTGACGGCACCGCGGTGATGCTGCAGGCGTTTCACAGCTTCGGCAGCAAAGATGCCGGTTTCGACTACCTCGGCAAGCTGCAAAACAACAACGTCGGCCCTTCGGCCTCCACCGGCAAGCTGACCGCGCTGGTCAATAAAGGCGAGTTGCTGGTGGCCAACGGCGATCTGCAGATGAATCTGGCGCAGATGCGCAGCAACCCGAACGTGAAGGTGTTCTGGCCGGCCGGGCCGGACGGAAAACGCAGCACGCTGGTGCTGCCTTACTACATCGGCCTGGTGCAAGGCGCGCCGCAAAGCGCCAACGGCAAACAACTGATCGACTTCCTGCTGAGCAAAGAAGCGCAGAGCAGCGTCAGCGCCATTTCCTACGGTATGCCGGTGCGCAAGGACGTCACCCCGACCGACGATAACTTCAGGCAGTCGCAGGCGGCGCTGAAAGGCGTGGACATCTGGGCGCCGGACTGGAACCAGGTGGTGAGCAGCCTGTCCGCCGATATCTCCCGCTGGCGCCAGGTGACCGAATGACGCTGACGATGCCTTCTACCCTCTCTTCCCGCGCCGAGGCGCGGGATAGCAGCCTCGACATCGCCGGGCCGTCGGGCATTCAGCTCAACCGCGTCAGCGTGTCGTATCGCGGCACCGAGGTGCTGAAACCCCTGACGCTCACCATCGCCCCCGGCGAAGTGTTGGCGCTGATCGGCCCCTCCGGCTCGGGTAAAACCACCGTGCTGCGAGCGATCGCCGGATTCGTGCAGCCCTCCGCCGGACGCATCGCCATCGGTGACATCGATGTCACCGACGTGCCGCCCTATGAGCGCGGCCTGGGCATGGTGGTACAGAACTACGCGCTGTTTCCGCATATGCGCGTCGAGGACAATGTGGCGTTCGGCCTGCGCGCGCAAGGCAAGCCGCGCGGCCTGACCGCCGAGCGCGTCGAAGAAGCGTTGGCCATCGTCGGCATGTCCGCCTACGCCAAGCGCTATCCCAGCCAGCTTTCCGGCGGCCAACAGCAGAGGGTGGCGATCGCCCGCGCCATCGCGGTGCGTCCTAAAGTCTTGCTGCTGGATGAGCCGCTGTCGGCGCTGGACGCGCAAATCCGTCACAGCATGGTGGAAGAGATCGCCCGCCTGCACCGCGAGCTGCCGGACCTGACCATCCTGTACGTCACCCACGATCAGGGGGAAGCGCTGACGCTGGCGGACAAGATCGGCATCATGCGCGACGGCCACCTGATCGCCCACGGTGAAACCCGCGCGTTGTACCACCATCCGACGAACCGCTTCGCCGCCGAGTTTCTCGGCCGCGCCAATCTGCTGCCGGCCACCGCCCTTGAGACTACCGCGCAGCAAGGCATGACCACCGTCAGCTGCGCCGGCAAAGTGATCGGTTGTTTCACCTACGGCGCACAACGCGGCTTCGACAAGCTGCTGTGCATCCGGCCGCAGCATATTGCGCTTGATGCCGACGCCCAGCGCAGCAACTGCCTCATCGGCACGCTGCGCGATATTCATTGGCAGGGGGAGCTGACGCACCTGCAGTTCGAGGTACAAGGCCATTCGCTGCGCGTGGTTACCACCCATCGCAGCCGGATGCCGCAGATCGGCGAGCGCGTGCCGCTCTATTTCGCCCCCGACGATGCGGTACTGATCGAGGACTGACATGACCGACTCTACGCTTATTCGCCCGGCCCTGCGGCTGCGTTTCCCGCGCAGTCTGTGGATCCTGCTGCCGCTGCTGGTGCTGGCGACGCTGTTTTTCTACCCGTTGGCGCTGATCGTCAAACAGGCGTTTACCGACGATCAGGGGCTATTCAGCGCCGCCGCGCTGCAACAGGTGTTCGAATCCCGGCGCTTTATCAGCGCTCTGCTCAACACGCTGCAGATTGCGCTGCTGGCGACGCTGGGCTGCCTGGTGCTCGGCACCCTGCTGTCGCTGCTGCTGGTGTTCACGCCGTTCCCCGGCAGCCGACTGATCGCCCGGGTGATCGATACCTTTATCGCCATGCCGACCTTCCTGATCACGCTGGCCTTCACCTTTATCTACGGCTCCGCCGGTCTGCTGAACGGCACGCTGATGACGGCCTTCGGTTTCACCCTGCCGCCGGTGGACTTTCTTTACTCCATCTGGGGGGTGATCCTGGCGGAAATCACCGTGTTTACGCCGCTGGTGATGCGCCCGCTGATGGCGGCATTGTCGCAGATCGATCGCAGCCAGCTCGAGGCCGCCAGCATTCTCGGCGCCCGGCCGGGGCGCGTGGTACGCCAGGTGATTTTACCGGCCGCGCTGCCGGCCTTGCTGGCCGGTGGCAGCCTGTGCCTGCTGTTGACCACCAATGAGTTCGGCATCGTGCTGTTTATAGGCGCCAAGGGCGTCACCACGCTGCCGATGATGGTCTACACCAAAGCGATTCTGGAGTCGAATTACGCCGTCGCCTGCACGATCGCCGTCGTGAATATCGCGCTGTCGCTCGGGCTGTTCTCCCTTTACCGCTACGCCGCGGCGCGCGCCGGGCTGAGGAACTGACGATGTTGATATGGTCCCGCACCGGACGCACCCTGACCTGCACGTTGACGATCTCACTGTTCGCCCTGTTCTTCTGCCTGCCGCTGGCGGTGATCCTGATGTCCAGCCTCAGTGAACAGTGGAACGGCGTGCTGCCGAGCGGTTTCACCCTCAACCACTTCCGCCAGGCGTTCAGCGGCGCCTCTTGGGACGCGCTGGTCGCCAGTCTGGCTATCGGTTTCAGCGCCAGCCTGTTCGCGCTGTTGTGCGGCACCTGGGCGGCGCTGGCGCTGCGCCACGCGCCTGAACGCGGCCGACGACTGCTGGGCACGCTGTTTTTCATTCCCAGCGCGGTGCCTTCGGTCTCTATCGGTTTGGGGATGCTGGTGGCGTTCAGCCAGGGGCCGCTGCAGATGAACGGCACCTTCCTGATCGTGCCCGCCGCTCACTTCGTGCTGATTTCCGCCTTTACCTTCGGCAACGTGATGGCCGGGTTGACCCGGCTGCCTGGCGACTACGAGAACGTCGCCGCCAGCCTGGGCGCTTCGCCGCTGTTCCGCCTGCGCCACGTCACCCTGCCGATGATCGCCCCCTACATGATCTCTGCCTTCGCGCTCAGCCTGTCGCTGTCGATGGGGGAACTGGGCGCGACTATGATGATCTACCCGCCGAGTTGGGCGACGCTGCCGGTCACGATCTTCAGCCTGACCGATCGCGGCAGCATCGCCAACGGCGCGACGCTGACCATGATCCTGGTGGCGGCCACGCTGTTGCTGATGTTGGTGCTGGAGCGGATTGCGCAGCGGCTGACGCCCGGCGCGAAATAACAGCAAGGCGCTGCCATGGCGGCGCCTTGCTCATCGAAACGCAGGTCAGAACGGGTAGTCGTGATAGCCCTGCAGCTCGGAAATGCGTCGGGCGGCGACGTGCAGCAACGCCACATACTCCTCCCGCGCCGCGTCGGAAAAACGCAGCGTCGGGAAAGAGATGCTCAGCCCGGCGATCGCCACCCCGAACCGATCGAAGACCGGTACGGCGATGCAGCGGATCCCCGCCTCCTGCTCTTCGGCATCTTCGCCGAATCCCTGCGCTCGTACCCGATCCAGCACCGGCAACAGTTCGGCGGCGCTGGCCAAGGTATGCTCGGTGCTGCGGGTAAATTCAATCTGCGACAGGATCTGCGCCACCTCATCCCGATCGCGCCAGGCCAGCAGCACTTTACCGATGGCGGTGCTGTGCAGCGGGTTACGGCGACCGATGCGCGAATACATGCGCAGGTTGTACATCGCGTCGATCTTGTGGATATAGACGATACCGTCCTCATCCAGAGCGCCGAGGTGGATGGTTTCGCGGGTGCGGTTCGACAGTTCACGCATCTGCACGTCGGCGCTGCGGATCAGATCGACGTTCTCCAACGATTTGGCGCCCAGTTCGAACAGCTTGAGCGTCAGCGCATACTTTTCCGTCTCGCCCTCCTGCGAAACGTAGCCCAGCGCTTTCATGGTCTGCAGAAAACGGTAGACGGTGCTTTTAGACATCATCACCCGTTGGGACAGTTCGGTAATGCCAATCTCGCGCTCATCGCCAAGCGCCTGCAGAATGCCGAACACTTTCATCACGGATGAGACGGCATCCGGTTGCTTGTCTGAATCTGCGTTAGCCATGGTGCATACCTTACTCAACGGTTTTGTTTCAGGAAATTTAAACAAGGGTTTCAGTATAATCGGAACAGATCGCAGCGCGCAACGCGGCTGAACGCTAAGCAATTGAAGCCAAATGGATAACCGTTGGCCCGCTCACCGCCGTTTACAATTAAGCGGACAAGGGGCATGCAATCACGGGCGAATATGATTAGCATGATAATACTCCCCTGAATAAATACCGCTGAGACCAACATGCGTCCTTGTTCCGACGGCCTCCCCGTCCCGCAACGCTATGGGGCGATCCTCGCCATCGCCCTCGGCATTACCGTATCCGTGCTCGACGGCGCGATAGCCAACGTGGCGCTGCCCACCATCGCGCGCGATCTCAACGCCAGCCCGGCCAGTTCCATCTGGGTGGTCAACGCCTATCAACTGGCGATCACCGTCTCTTTGCTGTCGCTGGCGTCGCTCGGCGATCTGGTCGGCTATCGCCGCATCTATCAGGCCGGATTGCTGGTGTTCAGCATCACCTCACTGTTCTGCGCCCTGTCCGACTCGCTGCTCACCCTGACCATCGCCCGCGTGCTGCAAGGCTTTGGCGCCGCCGCCATCATGAGCGTCAACACCGCGCTGATCCGCATCATCTACCCGCAGCGTTTTCTCGGCCGCGGCATGGGCATCAACTCGCTGATTGTCGCCTGCTCCTCGGCGGCCGGGCCGACGGTGGCGGCCGCTATCCTGTCGGTCGCGTCCTGGCAGTGGCTATTCGCCATCAACCTGCCGATCGGCATCGTCGCGCTGCTGCTGGGGATGAAATTCCTGCCGGCCAACGGCCAGAAAAGCGATAACCGCCGTTTCGATCCCACCAGCGCGGTGCTGAACGCGCTGACCTTCGGCCTGCTGATCACCGCCATCAGCGGCTTCGCCCAGGGCCAGAGCCTGACGCTGATCTTCAGCGAAATCGCCGCACTGCTGGCGATTGGCGCGGTGTTCGTGCGCCGTCAGTTGCGCCAGGAATTCCCTCTGCTGCCCGTCGACCTGCTGCGTATCCCGATCTTCGCCCTGTCGATGGGCACCTCAATCTGTTCGTTCGCCGCGCAAATGCTGGCGATGGTGTCGTTGCCGTTCTTCCTGCAAACCGCGTTGGGCCGCGACGAGGTGGCGACCGGGCTGCTGCTGACGCCGTGGCCGCTGGCGATCGTGGTGATGGCGCCGATCGCCGGTCGGCTGGTGGAGCGCGTGCACGCTGGCCTGCTGGGCTGCATTGGGCTGGCGGTGTTCGCGCTCGGGCTGTTTTCGCTGGCGCTGCTGCCGGCGGCGCCGTCGAATATGGACATCATCTGGCGCATGGTGCTGTGCGGCGCCGGCTTCGGCCTGTTCCAGTCGCCCAACAACCACACCATCATCTCCGCCGCGCCGCGCAACCGCAGCGGCGGCGCCAGCGGCATGCTGGGCACCGCCCGCCTGCTGGGGCAAACCTCGGGGGCCGCGCTGGTGGCGCTGATGTTCAACCTGTTCCCTACCTCCGGCACCCACGCTTCGCTGATCCTGGCAGGCGTGTTCGCTACCCTGGCGGCGGCGGTCAGCGGCCTGCGCATCACCCAATCGACCGCGCAAACGGCGCAGCCCAGCCGCGAGGTGAAATAGAGAACATTGAAAGAGCCGGAACCCAATCGATTTTAAAACCGACGCGGCCTGCCTGAGCCGGGCCGCGTCGAGTGCGATGCAGGCCTGCCGTCAGTCGCCGCTCCTCAAAGGGCTGCGGCCTTGTCGTAGACACGCTAAATAGGCGTCGTCATCCGGATACCAGCCAACAATGCGTTGGCCGTCGTTATCCACCCCCTCGAAGCCCTTCAGTAAGCCAGGGGCGAACATCCGCTTTATCAGATCTTCGGCCTGCGCGCTGTCGATGCGGCAATCACAGCGCGTGTCTCCGTCAACCTGAACGAAGTTCTGCAACGAAGCGAGACACCGCGCGTCGAGATCGCCATGGACATGGATAAACTCCCCCGTCTCTACCAGAGTGAGCGCGGTCAGGTCTCCCCCCACCACGAATGCGCCGTCGTTTCCTGAGCTGCAATAGGCATGGCGTATGCGGACATCATCACGCACGACCAGTCCGCCCCAGCAAATCAGCGTATCCGCCTGCAGCCGACCCAGCACGACAATGCCGCCGTCCTCGCGCTGCGGTGACACCGCCAGGCATCCTTCCACGATCACATCGCCGTCCACGATAAGGTAATCGTACTCGTGGCTGTCGTGCTCGTCGGGGAAAAATGCCGGGAGGTGAAGATCGCCTGAATGCCAGCGAATAGCCGGCTGTTCAGCATCGTCATCATGCCGGTTGAACAGTTCCGCAACCGCATCGGCGATACCGCTTGTCAATTCGGCCAGGCGCGCCGGTAGCTCATCACCGTTGAGTAAGGGAAGGTGGTTGATTTTCATAGGGCCTCAGGGACAAATGTCATTGCGCCAAAGCATATAACATGCGCCTCCAAAGCCAAACAGCCGGCCGTGACCGAGCACGATGCGGATTACCCACTCACCGGGAGAACGGGCACCGCACCTGCCCAGGCTGAGAGGCAGAAAGACGCTATTTGCAGGTGGGCTTCAGGGACTTCGGACGCTGCTGCGCAGCATTAACGCCCGTAGACTTTGGTGAGGCGCTTTACCTCATTCATTGCCGAATTTCATTGTTGAATCCGTCACCGCCGCTGACCAAGCGGTTCAGGCATGCCATAAAAAAACCCCGGCAAGCCGGGGTTTTCCTTTCATTCAGCCGATTATTTCAGGTACTGGCCGGAACGCAGCGCTTCGATACGCTTGTCGAGCGGCGGATGCGACATGAACAGCTCGCTGAACGACTTGGATTTGCCGTTGATGCAGAACGCCATCATGCTGCCCGCTTCCTGCGGTTCATAGCTGGTTTTCAGACGCTGCAAGGCGGCGATCATCTTCTCGCGGCCCACCAGTTTGGCGGAGCCGGCGTCGGCATAGAACTCGCGGTGACGCGAGAACCACATGGTGATGATGCTCGCCAGGATGCCGAACACCAGTTCCAGCACCATCGACACCGCGAAGTAAATCATCGGGTTGCCGTTGCCTTCCCCTTCGCCATCACCGTCGCGGTTGCCGAGGAAACCGGCGGCGACCTGCGCGATCAGGCGTGAAATGAAGATGACGAAGGTGTTCACGATGCCCTGAATCAGAGTCATGGTCACCATATCGCCGTTGGCGACGTGGCTGATTTCGTGCGCGATGACCGCTTCCGCTTCGTCGCGGCTCATGCTCTGCAGCAGGCCGGTGCTGACGGCGACCAGCGAGGCGTCGCGGCGTGCGCCGGTAGCAAAGGCGTTGATGTCCGGCGCGTGGTAGATAGCGACCTGCGGCATGGCGATGCCCGCCTGCTGCGACTGACGGCGTACCGTTTCCAGCAGCCAGTTTTCGGTTTCGTTACGCGGTTGTTCAATCACTTCCCCGCCGACGGAGCGCAGCGCCATCCACTTGGACATCAGCAACGACACGAAAGCGCCGCCGAAGCCGAACAGACCGGCCATGATCATCAGGCCCTGAACGCTACTGGATTGGATTCCTGTCAGGCTGAGCACCAGCCCGAAAACCAACATCACCGCCAGGTTGGTGAGCAGGAACAGAGCTATACGCATCATAAAATGTTTACTTCCTCATAAATGTTAACAAAACGCTGTCTAAGATACCCTAGATCGTATGGGCATTCGTCACAGTTTCAAGAGTCGCGCGTCATTAACCTACTAAAAATACGAAACTTTACAAAAACGGCGCGCGACCGGGATTTGGCAAATTGTAAACGATTGTTGCGCAAGGCGGAGGTTTTTTTACCCTAAATTTGTCAGGCGATGCATCAGCCCGCCTCCCTTCATCCAGCAGGGAGGCGGGCCTTCGCTTCGCCATAAAAAAACGCACCCGAAGGTGCGTTTTTCATCCCGCCGTAGGCGGCCTTATTTGGCCGGCGTTGGCTGCTGAGCGGGCTGATCTTTTTCCAGATGAGCCAGGTCCAGCGCGATATGCACAGATTCATCCAGGTACGGATCCGGTTCCTGGTAATCCTTCGGCAGATCGTCGAGCGATTTCAGCGGCTTCTTGCCCGCGCGTTCCAGACGCTCGTTGATGCGTTTCAGACGGGTCGCGTCGTCATCGTGGTTCTCTTTCTCGCGCACCGCCAGATTGAGGGACACGATGTTGCGTTTATCCTTCAGCGCCTTGTAATGCGCGATATCCTGCGCGATGTACTGGAACTCCGGATTTTGCGCAATGCGCTGCTGGTGATCTTTCAGCAGTTCCGGCTCGAACGGCGTCATATCGCCGGTCTTGCTGTAGGTCGCCGCATTGATGCTGTCCCACGGCATGGCGTTGTCTTCAAACGCTTCGCCGGTTTCCGCCGGATCGACGCCGGTCGGCATCAGAATGTCCGGCGTCACGCCCTTGCGCTGGGTGCTGCCGCCGTTGACGCGGTAGAACTTCTGAATGGTGTACTGCACCGAACCGAGCGCCGGCCACTCAGGGCGCAGCATCTGGTCGTAGATGCGGTTCAGCGAACGGTACTGCTGCACGGTGCCTTTACCGAAGGTCGGTTCGCCGACGATCAGCGCGCGGCCGTAATCCTGCATCGCCGCCGCGAAGATCTCGGAGGCGGAGGCGCTGAAGCGATCGACCAGCACCACCAGCGGGCCTTTGTAGTAGGTCACGCCGTCGGTGTCGGCGTCTTCACGCACTTTACCGTTGTTATCGCGCACCTGCACCACCGGGCCGCTCGGAATGAACAGGCCAGACAGCGACACCGCTTCAGTCAGCGCGCCGCCGCCGTTGGTGCGCAGGTCGATGATCACGCTCTTGACGTTCTGCTTGGCCATCTTCTGCAGCTGCACTTTCACGTCATCGGTCAGACCGACGTAGAAGCCGGGGATGTCGAACACCGCCACCTTCTCTTTGCCGACGGTCTTGATGGTCATTTTCACCGCGCGGTCTTCCAGACGGATGCGCTCGCGGGTCAAGGTGACCACGCGGGTTTTGGTGCCCTTGCCGGCCGGCAGGACTTCCAGGCGCACCTTGCTGCCCTTCGGCCCTTTGATCAACGACACCACGTCGTCCAGACGCCAGCCGATCACGTCCACCATCGGTTTGCCGGCCTGGCCGACGCCGACGATGCGATCGCCTACGGTGATCGCCTTGCTCTTCGCCGCCGGGCCGCCCGGCACCATCGAGTTGATCAGGGTGTAGTCGTCATCCATCTGCAGCACCGCGCCGATGCCTTCCAGCGACAGGCTCATCTCGGTGTTGAACTGCTCGGTGTTGCGCGGAGACAGATAGTTGGTGTGTGGGTCGATTTCATGCGCAAAGGCATTCATCGCCAGCTGGAAGACGTCTTCGCTGTTGCTTTGCGTCAGGCGCTTGATGGCGAACTGATAACGCTTGGTCAGCGTGTCGCGGATTTCTTTGTCGGTCTTGCCGGTCAGCTTGAGGTTCAGCTCGTCATAGGTGACTTTCGCATCCCACAGGCTATCCAGCTCGGTCTTGTCTTTCGGCCACGGCGCTTTGCTGCGGTCGAGATCGATAGTGCCGTTGCCGGTGAAGTTCATCGGCTTGTCCAGCAACGACAACGCATAGGTGTAACGCTCGAAACGGCGTTTCTGCGCCAGATTGAACAGCGCGTAGAAGGTGTCCAGCTTGCCGGTTTTCAGCTCTTCGCCAACCTGATTGCGTTTGCCGGCGAACTGCGCCACGTCGGAAGCCAGCAATACATTATGGTTGTAGTCCAGCATGTTCAGGTAGCGATCGAAGATCTTGCCTGAAAACTCCGCGTCAAGGGCGAACTGGCGGTAATGAGAGCGAGTGAAGCGCGAGGTAACGCGCTCACTCACCGTAGCGTGCTGGGGTTCCTGTTGCAGTTGGGGCAGTTGGCCGATGCGGATGTTGGCTGTTTCCGCGCCGTAACTGACACCCGCCCACAGCAGCCCTGCAATCGCTGTTAATCTGACGAATTTGTTCATGCCTGGGTTGGCCTCCGTATCAGAACTGCAAGTGTTCTGCGCGCACAATCATCGCCAGACCGGAAGAGAGCTGCACACGTACGCCATCTTTAGCGATTTCGAGTACGGTAGCATCCATCGCGCTCTTGCCTGCTCTGACTTTGATTTCCTGGCCAATTTGCAGTTTAGAGATATCCGTGACTGGCGCATAACGCGGCTGGCTTTCCTCTTTGGCTACACGAGGTTGGCGAGCGGGCTGTGGGCGAGTTTGTGGGCGCGGCTTGCGGTTTTCCGGCGCGGCTCCGCCTTCGCGACGTGCAGCGGGCTTTTTACCGGCTGGACGCGGACGGCGTGGCGCAGCATCGGCGGATTCGCCGGCGGCTTCACGTTTTTTGGCGTTTTGTTCGGCACGCTGTGCCTGAACGCGCGCTTTGGCTTCTTCAAGCTGCTGGCGAGCATGATCGACATGCTGCTGTTCCAGTTCACCGCACGGATTGCCGTCCAGATCGACGCGCTGCGCGCCGACTTTAACGCCGTACAGGTAACGCCAGCTTGAGGTGTACAGGCGCAGGGCAGAACGCAATTGCGTTTTGCTGAGATTCTCTTCCCCCTGCACGCGCTCTACCAAATCCTGAAAAATACCGATTTTCAGCGGACGAGCTTCGCCTTCGGCGCTAAAGCAGAGCGGAAAACGCTCGGCAAGAAAAGCAATGACTTCTTTACTAGAGTTCAACTTAGGTTGATTTTCCATGAAATTTCCTGATTACAACGGTATTGCCAACAAGCCACAGGCATGAACAGGCGTCATTATAATGACGCCATCGGTAATTGCCACGTTAACCGTCGATCAACTTGCCGCCACAGTCACATATTTCGCACTGTCGCACTGTTCCAGTTGCTCACAAAGCCCCGCCACCACTGCTTTCAGGCCCGCTTCGTCCCGTTCGTCGAAGCGTTGATAAACCGTGCTATCGATATCCAAAACGCCGATCGTCCGGCCGCCAACCGCCAGCGGCAGCACGATTTCCGCGTTGCTGGCCGCATCGCAGGCGATATGGCCCGGGAACGCATGCACGTCGCCGACGCGCTGCACGCGATTTTCCGCCACCGCCGTGCCGCACACGCCCTTGCCCACCGGGATGCGCACGCAGGCGATCTTGCCCTGGAACGGCCCCAGCACCAGCTGATCGCCCTCCATCAGATAGAAACCGACCCAGTTCACGTCATCCAGACGCTCGTTGAGCAAGGCGCTGGCGTTGGACAGCGCCGCGATAAAGTTGGTCTCCCCGCCGAGCAACGCGCTCAGATCACGTTTTAATTCCGCGTAGAATTGTTCTTTTGTCATGTGATAACCATTGAAACAGTGAAGATGGCCAGAAGCCCAAAGCTTAGGCCCTATAAAATAAGCATTAAATGCGTATAGCCACAAGGTTAATCATCTGTTGCTTCACAAAACCCCGTCGCTCGGGGTATGTTTGCCGCTCAGAATCCCGGTTTACCTCGTTTTACCGTCCGGCGCCCGATCGCCAGTGACGCGGCCGGTTTATTTTTCAGCTACGCTGACAGTTCCGGCGGGCTCAAGGGCAGCGACTTGTCAAAAATGAAAATACACGCGATCACCGCCCCCCTTTCCAAAGCGCGCCACCAACGCTGCTGCGAGTGCGATCTGCTGTTCATGCTGCCGCCGCTCAGCGGCAATCAGGCCGCTTATTGCCCGCGCTGCAACGCCAAGGTGGTGCACGGCCGCGACTGGTCGATGACGCGTCTGACCGCCATGGCGATCACCATGCTGCTGCTGATGCCGTTCGCCTTCACCGAACCGCTGATCAGCATCCGCCTGCTCGGCACGCGCATCGACGCCAGTTTGCTGGAGGGCATCTGGCAGATGAGCCGCCAGGGCGATCCGCTCACCGCCAGCATGGTGGCGTTTTGCACCCTCGGCGCCCCGCTGACGCTGGCGCTGTCGTTGCTGTACCTGCGCTTCGGCCACGCGCTCGGCATGAACCTGCGCCCGGTGCTGCTGATGCTGGAACGGCTCAAAGAGTGGGTGATGCTGGACATTTATCTGATCGGCATGGCGGTGGCGGCCATCAAGGTGCAGGATTACGCCGACATTCAGGCGGGCAGCGCGCTGATCGCCTACCTGTCGCTCACCCTGCTCAGCATCCTGACGCTGATCCACGCTAACCTGGAGCAGCTGTGGGAGCGTTACTATCCGCAGGAACAGCCGGAAGGCCCGCCGGCGGCGCTGCATATTTGCCTGTCCTGCCACTATACCGGCTACCCTGACGCGCGCGGCCGCTGCCCGCGCTGCCATGTGCCGATGTGCCACCGCCAGCCCTACAGCCTGCAGAAAACCTGGGCGGCGCTGATCGCGGCGATGATCCTGCTGATACCGGCCAACCTGCTACCGATTTCCATCATTTACGCCAACGGCGTGCGGCTGGAAGACACCATCTTCTCCGGCGTGGTCTCACTGGCCACCTCCGGCAACGTGCCGATCGCCGCCATCGTGTTCATCGCCAGCGTGCTGGTGCCCTTCACCAAGGTGATCGTGCTGATCACACTGTTGCTGAGCATCCACTTCAAAACCTCGCACAGTCTGAAGACGCGCATTCGTCTGCTGCGCCTGGTCACCTGGATCGGCCGCTGGTCGATGCTCGATCTGTTCGTTATCGCCTTGATGATGTCGCTGGTAAATCGCGATCAACTGTTATCTTTTACTATGGGACCGGCCGCGTTTTACTTTGGCTCGGCGGTCATTTTGACTATTCTTGCCGTTGAATGGCTCGATAGCCGATTGATTTGGGATGCACATGCAACAGGAAACGCCGACTACACCGACTGAAGCGCGGGTCAAGAACAAACGCCGCATTTCACCGTTCTGGTTACTGCCGTTCATCGCCCTGCTGATCGCCGGGTGGCTGGTCTATAACAATGTCCAGGAGCGCGGCACCACCGTCACCATCGATTTCCAATCGGCGGCGGGCATCGTCGCCGGCCGCACGCCGGTGCGCTACCAGGGCGTTGAGGTCGGCACGGTGCAAAAAATCAGTCTGAGCAAAGATCTGCGCAGCATCGTGGTGGAAGCCAGCATCAAAAGCGATCTGGAAGACTCGCTGCGCGAAGGCACCCAGTTCTGGCTGGTGACGCCCAAGGCCTCGCTGGCCGGGGTGTCCGGCCTCGATGCGCTGGTCGGCGGCAACTATATCGGCATGATGCCCGGCAGCGGCAAGGAGCAAACCCATTTCACCGCGCTCGATACCCAGCCGAAGTACCGCCTGAACACCGGTGAACTGATGATTCACCTGCACGCCGACGATCTCGGCTCGCTCAACAGCGGCTCGCTGGTCTACTACCGTAAAATTCCGGTCGGCAAGGTGTATGACTACACCATCAGCGAAGGCAACAAGGGCGTGACTATCGACGTGCTGATCGACCGCCGCTTCGCCAACCTGGTGAAGAGCAACAGCCGCTTCTGGAACGTTTCCGGCTTCAAGGGCGATTTCAGCCTGTCCGGCGCCACGGTGCAGATGGAGAGCCTGGCGGCGCTGGTCAACGGCGCCATTGCCTTCGATTCTCCGGCCGATGGCCAGCAGGCCAAGGGCGATCAGAGCTATACCCTGTATCCTGATCTGGCCCACAGCCAGCGCGGCGTCAATATCCTGCTGGATCTGCCGAGCGGCAACAGCCTGAGCGAAAACCGCACGCCGCTGATGTACCAGGGGCTGCAGGTCGGCACCCTGACCAAGCTGACGTTGCAACAGGACAGCAAAGTGGTCGGTGAACTGACCATCGATCCTTCGGTGGTCGATCTGATGCGCAGCGGCACCCGCATCGTGATGCGCAGCCCGCGCATCAGCCTCAACGACGCCAAGCTTAGCCAGTTGCTGACCGGTACCACGCTGGAGCTGGTGCCGGGCGAAGGCGAGCCGCAGCAGCGCTTCAACGTGCTGGACAGCAGCGAAACGCTGTTGCAACAGCCTGGCGTGCTGACCGTCACGCTGAATGCGCCGCAAAGCTACGGCATCGACGTCGGGCAGCCGCTGGTGGTGCACGGCGTGAAAGTCGGCCAGATCCTGAGCCGCACCTTGACCGCCGGCGGCGTGGTGTTCACCGCCGCCATCGACGCGCAGTACCGCGGCCTGCTGCACAAAGACAGCAAATTCGTGGTCAACAGTCGTCTCGACGTCAAGCTGGGCATTGACGGTATGGAAGTGCTTGGCGCCAGCGCCCAGGAATGGGTAGACGGCGGCGTGCGCATTATTCCCGGCAGCAAGGGGGAACCGGGCGGCCAATACCCGCTGTACGCCAACAGCGAAAAAGCCGAGGAAGGCATCGTCGGCAACGCCCCCGCCACCACCCTGACCCTCAGCGCCACCAGCCTGCCGGACGTGCAGGCCGGCTCGGTAGTGCTGTACCGCAAATTCCAGGTGGGCGAGATCGTCAACGTTCGGCCGAAGGCCAACGAGTTTGAGGTGGACGTCTATATCAGCCCGGAATACCGCAAGCTGCTCACCCGCGAAAGCATCTTCTGGGCCGAAGGCGGCGCCAAGGTGCAGCTCAACGGCAGCGGCCTGACGGTGCAGGCTTCGCCGCTCAACCGCGCGCTGAAAGGCGCCATCAGCTTCGATAATCTACAGGGCGTGACGCTGAACAAGGGCGCCAACCGCGTGCTGTACGCCAGCGAAACCGCCGCCCGCGCGGTGGGCAGCCAAATCACGCTGAAAACCTACGACGCCAGCAAGCTGTCGGCGGGTATGCCGCTGCGCTACCTCGGCATCGACGTCGGACAGGTAGAGTCGCTGCAGCTGGCGCCGGAGCGCAACGAAGTGTTGGCCAAAGCGGTGCTGTATCCGGAATACGTGCAGACCTTCGCGCGCCTGGGCAGCCGCTTCTCGATCGTGTCGCCGGAGATCTCCGCCGCCGGCGTCAGCAATCTCGATACCCTGCTTCAACCTTATATCAACGTGGAGCCGGGGCGCGGCCGCGAGCTGCGCACCTTCGAGCTGCAGCAGGCCAGCATCACCGACTCGCGCTATCTCGATGGCCTGAGCGTCGTGCTCGACGCGGCCGAAACCGGCTCGCTGCAGATCGGCACGCCGGTGCTGTTCCGCGGCGTGGAGGTCGGCACCATCACCGGTTTCTACCTTGGCGCCATGTCCGACCGGGTGCACGTTGCGCTGCGCATCAGCAAGAAGTATCAACATCTGGTGCGCAACAACAGCGTGTTCTGGCTGGCGTCGGGTTACAACCTGCAGTTCGGCCTGACCGGCGGCGTGATCAAGAGCGGCACCTTCCAGCAGTTCATTCGCGGCGGTATCGCCTTCGCCACCCCGCCGACTATTCCGCTGGCGCCGAAAGCGACGCCGAACAAGCACTTCCTGCTGAATCCGGAAGAGCCGAAGGACTGGAAAACCTGGGGCACCGCCATTCCGCGCGATTAACTTTCGCGTTTTCCTCAGGGCCCGGCAATGCCGGGCCCTGTTTTTTTCCGCTTTGTGATAAACTCTCGCCCTTGTCTTTATTGCACCCTGAGAGTTCGCCCCGTGGCCAAATCCACCGCCGTTTTTCTGCCCCCCGCTTTCCTTGACGCCACCCGCGCCATCATGCCCGCCGAGCTGGCGATGGACGATTTTATCGCCGCCTGCCAGCGCCCGCTGCGCCGCAGCCTGCGCGTCAACACGCTGAAAATCAGCGTCGCCGACTTCCTGGCGCTGGTGCAGGATTACGACTGGCGATTGGAGCCCATTCCCTGGTGCGCGGAAGGGTTCTGGATCGAGCGCGACGATGAAGAACTGCGTCTGGGCAGCGCCGCCGAACACCTGAGCGGTCTGTTCTACATTCAGGAGGCCAGTTCGATGTTGCCGGTCAGCGCGCTGTTCGCCGGCGACGCGGCGCCGACTCGGGTGCTGGACGTGGCGGCGGCGCCGGGCTCCAAAACCACCCAGATCGCCGCGTTGATGGGCAACCAGGGCGGCATCGTCGCCAACGAATACTCCGCCAGCCGGGTGAAAGTGCTGCACGCCAATATCAGCCGCTGCGGCGTGAAGAACACGGCGCTGACCCACTTCGACGGCCGGGTGTTCGGCGCCGCGCTGCCGGAAAGCTTCGACGCCATTCTGCTCGACGCCCCCTGCTCCGGTGAAGGCGTGGTGCGTAAAGATCCGGACGCCATGAGCAACTGGTCGCCGGACAGCGTCGCCGAGATCGCCGCCACCCAGCGCGAGCTGATCGACAGCGCGTTTCATGCGCTGGCGCCGGGCGGCGTGATGGTTTATTCCACCTGCACGCTCAATGCGCAGGAAAATCAGCAGGTGGTGCGCTGGCTGCTGGACACCTATGGCGACGCGGTCAGCGTCGAGCCGCTGGGTGAGCTGTTCCCCGGCGCCGGCAAGGCATTGACCGCCGAAGGCTTCCTGCACGTCTTCCCGCAGATTTACGACAGCGAAGGCTTTTTCGTCGCCCGTCTGCGCAAACAGCACGCCGTAGCGCCGTTGGCGAAGCCGACCTATAAAGTCGGTAAGTTTCCGTTCAGCCCGCTGTCCGGCAAAGAGGCGGCGCTGGTCGCCCAAGCCGCCGCCGCATCCGGCTTAACCTGGGGCGATGACAGCCGGCTGTGGGAGCGCGATAAGGAAATCTGGCTGTTCCCGGCCGAGCTGGAGCCGCTGTTCGGCAAGGTGCGCTTCTCGCGTATCGGTCTCAAGCTGGCGGAGCGCTTCCCGAAAGGTTTCCGTTGGCAGCATGAAGCGGCGATCGCCCTCGCGGGCGCCGGCGGCAAACAGCATTTCGAGCTGGACGCCGCGCTGGCCCAGGAGTGGTATCACGGCCGCGATCTCTACCCGGAGCAGCCACCGGCGGGCGACGAGTGCATCGTCACCTATCAGGGGCAACCGCTGGGCATCGCCAAACGCATTGGCAGCCGCATCAAAAACAATTTGCCGCGTGAGCTGGTGCGGGATGGCGCGCTCGATTTCCACCTGTAAATAATACCGCACCGGGGAATGAAACTCCCCGGCGATAAAATAACGCTAATAATATTCCCATCGCCTTTCGTTATTATTCTAATCATTTCACTTTATCGGTATGCCTCGCCTACAAGCCCCGTCATACGGGGAATGAGAATAAAAAGTTTCTCGTTTTCATCAAGACAATTCCCGATTCTTATTCTATTAATTAAAGTGCAGCTAAATGAATACGTTCAACCCACCTCTGGGTGGCGTCTTTGCGGGCTTTCTCTCATACGGCAAGGAATATAAGATGAAAAAAACTCTGATGGCATTGACCTCGGTAGCAACCCTGCTGTGCGCCAACGGCGCGGCTAACGCAGCAGGCACCATTCAAGGCACGTTAGGCGTGACGCTGACCATCGGCGCCGGTTGCGTCGTGGGGGGCGGCAGCAGCAGCGGTTCCGTCAACGACTTCGGCTCCATCAGCTTCGGCACTTACTCTTCACTGGCCAACATCATCGACGCCAGCGCCACCGGCGCAGGGGGGGCCGGTACGCTGTCATTGACCTGCACGACCGGCACAGACTACACGGTGGCGCTGGACAACGGGCTCCACGTCACTTCAGGCACCCAACGCCGCATGGCCAGCACGGCAGGCGCATTCATCAGCTATAACCTGTACCAGGATGCCGCACGCACCACCGCCTGGGGCAGCGGCGCCAACGCGCGGACCGGTACCGGCACCGGCGCCGCCGTTCCGCTGATCGTGTATGGCCGCGTACCGGCGGCCGGCTCTACCCCGGCGGCGGACACTTATAACGACACCGTCACGATGACGGTCACCTGGTAACGGTGCGGCGCGCGCTCTGCTGCTGCGGATTATGGGCGTGCAGCCTGTTGGCGCAGGCCGACAGTAAAACCGCGACCCTCGGCGTCAGCGCGACCTTGCTCAGCGCCTGTGAGGCCGGCAGCAGTTCAGGCGGCAACGTCAGCTTCGGCACGCTGAATTTCGGCACGCTGTATTTTCTCAGCACCGCAACCAGCGTCGCCGGGCAGCAAAACGCCGGCGCCATTCGGGTGAAATGCACCAACGGCACCAGCTACAGCGTTCTGCTTGGCGGCGGGCAAAGCGGCAATACCGCTGCCCGCTACCTGCAAAGCGCGGCGGGCCAACGGGTGAATTACAACCTGTACACCAACGCCGCCCACAGCGCCATTTGGGATAATCTGACGGGCGTGTCACAAACCGCCAACGGTGCGGACAACTGGCTGCCGGTCTATGGCATGATTCCGGCGCAGTCCACGCCCCCGACAGGCAGCTACACCGATACGGTACAGGTCACGATCAATTGGTAATGACGATGCGCGCTTCCATTTGCGGTTTGCTGTTCTGCCTGCCGCTTTCCCCGGCCCAAAGCGATACCGGCGTCAACGATTTGACCAAAAGCCAGCCGTTCACCGTCAATGCAACCGTGGTAAAAGGCTGCGTATTGGGCAGCGGCGTCAGTGACGTGACCACCTTCGGCACCCTGAACTTCGGCCAACTGTCCTCGCTGAGCAACGCAGTCAACGTCGTCTCCAGCAGCGGCGCCGGTTCGGTGCTGTTTCGCTGCAACCCGGGGCTGAGCGTCACGCTGGCCCTCGGCGTCGGCAATCACGTGACCGGATCCATCGCCGGCGGCAGAAAATTACAAAACGCCGTCACGTCGGAAACGCTGCTGTATCAACTTTATCAAGACAGCAACTACGCCACTCTTTGGGGAGATGGCGCCAACGGCGGCGCGGCGCAGACCGTCGCCGCCACCGGCAGCACGCAAGAAATCAAGGTTTACGCCCGTCTGTTTTCGACCAGTACCCTGCCCACCAGTGGCGTTTACAGCGATACGGTCTTGTTGACGGTCACTTATTAAGTTTTTTGCAATAAGGATTGAGTTATGCGCATACCCTTCCGTCTGCCGTTAACGGCAGCCTTGCTCCTGGCAAGCCAACAGCACGCCCTGGCCGCGGCTTCCATTCTCATTTGGCCGATCGATCCGGTGATTGAAGATCAACAACAGGCCACCGCGCTGTGGCTGGAAAATCGCGACAGCAAACCGGTCTATATGCAAATTCGCGTGTTGGGTTGGCAGCAAACCGCCGGCAAAGACGATTACAGCAACCAAAGCGACGTGATCGCCAGCCCGCCGGTGGCGTCGATCGCGCCAGGCAAACGCCAGCTGATACGCCTGATCAAACAGTCGGCGCCGGCGGCGGGACAGGAGCGGGCCTACCGCATTTTGGTCGATGAAGTGCCGGTGAAAGAACCATCGTCGAGCGCCGCTCCCGGCGGTGCGGAGATGGGGCTGAAATTCCAGATGCGCTACTCGGTGCCGCTGTTCGTCAGCGGCAAGGGCATCTGGACCAAACAGGACAGCGAAAAACCGCGCGATTACGCGACCGCCAGCCAACCCCTGCTCAGCTATCGTCTACAGCAGCAAAGCAGCGAACGCTGGCTGGAGGTGCGAAATCAAGGCGCAGTGCATGCCCGTATATCGAAAGTGACGCTGCAAGGCCGCAGCCTGAATCCCGGCCTGATGGGATACGTGCTGCCCGGTTCACAGATGCGCTTCGCCTTGCCGCCCGCCGGCGGTTTCAGCAGCGGTAAGCTGATGGCCACGGTCAATGACAACAAACAGCCCGTAGCCATTCCGTCTTATTGAGGCCCAGGTGCAGCCGACAGGGAGGCTATCGACGCGGCGCTTCAGCCTTAAGCCGCTGGCGTGTGCCATGCTGAGCATGGCGGCCGGCGGCTGGCTGCCGTTTGCGCTCGGCGACGATCTGCCGCCGCCGCCCAGCGCCATCAGCATGCCGGACACCACGCTGTATCTGGAGCCGGTCGTCAACGGGCGCCAAACCGGCAACGTCGTGCCGGTCAACTACCGCGGCGGCCATTACTACATGACGCCCCAACAACTGCTCGACGCCGGGCTGCCGGTAGCGGATAAACAGGCGAAAGAAATCGCCGTCGATCGGCTGGAGAAGGTGGATGTCAGCTACAGCGGCGAGAGCCAGCAGCTGCTGATCAACGTGCCCAACGACTGGTTGCCGCAGCAAACCATCGGCGCCCGTTCACCGTTGCAGCGCTTGCCGGCGCAAAGCAGCCTCGGTTTGCTGTTCAACTACGACATCTACGCCAGCCAAAGCAACGGCAATGGCCGGCCGGGCTACCTGTCGGCGTGGAGCGAACAGCGGCTGTTCGACGGGTTCGGCGTCGTCGCCAACACCGGCATCTACCGCAGCGGGTTTAACGGCGGGCCAAACGACGATGGCGGCCGCTATATTCGGTATGACAGCTACTGGCGTTTCAACGATGACCAGCGGATGCTGAGTGTGATCGCCGGTGACCTAACCACCGGCTCGCTCCCCTGGAGCAGCGCCGTGCGCATCGGCGGCTTGCAATTGGCGCGCAATTTCGCGGTGCGCCCGGATCTTATCACCTACCCGCTGCCGCAGTTTTCCGGCCAGGCGGCATTGCCCAGCAGCGTCGATTTATACATCAACAGCTATAAAAACAGCACCACCAACATCAATCCCGGGCCGTTTACCCTCAACAGCGTGCCCTACATTAACGGCGCGGGTCAGGCCACCGTCGTCACCACCGACGCCCTCGGCCGCCAGGTCAGCACCACGGTACCGTTCTACGTGGCCAGCAACCTGCTGCAGACCGGCATGAGCGATTTCAGCATTTCCACCGGTTTGCTGCGGCGCAA
Organism: Serratia sp. EC4; assembly: GCF_059652115.1. NCBI lineage: Bacteria > Pseudomonadati > Pseudomonadota > Gammaproteobacteria > Enterobacterales > Yersiniaceae > Serratia > Serratia sp. EC4. The sequence continues at coordinate 134,612 of NZ_JBNIDE010000003.1, forward strand.
CTACGGGTTGAATTCTGCCGATTACGGGCAATGGGTAGGCAGCGCCAGCTTACGTTACGGCGTCACTGACTGGTTAACCCTGGAAGGGCGCGCCGAAGGCGCAGCCGAGTTGGCGGTCGGCGGCGGCGGCGCCGACATTCGCATCGGACAATGGGGGGTTTTCAACGCGTCCTACAGCGTCAGCCAGGCTGGCGACGAAGCGTTTAACGGCGGCAGGCCGATACAATCCCCCACGTATTATGACCCGCTGACCGGCAGGCCGTTGCAACAGCCGGATCCCCAGCCCGTCTATCGCTACACCGGCAACCACGGCGATCAGAGCAGTTTTGGCTACACCTACAGCAACTCACGCTTCAGCCTCAACGCGCAACGCATCCTGCGCAGCGCCGATTTTGGCGACATTTCCGTGTATAAAAGCGACTACCGTCTGAGCCGCCGCACCGATCAGTTGACCGGCAGCGTCAGCCTGGGCCGGCTCGGCAGCCTCGGCGCCGGTTATTTTGACGTTCGCGACGCCATCGCTCAACGAACCCGCCTGGTGAACCTGTCCTACAGTGTGTCGCTTTGGCGCAACAGCAGCCTGTACGCCTCGCTGAACCGGGAAATCGGCAGCAGCGGTTACAGCGCCCAACTGCAGCTCTCGATTCCGTTCGACAGTTGGGGCACGGCCAGCTTCAGCGCCGCGCGCGACAACAACAACCGCTGGAGCGAACGCGTCAGCTACAGCCGCGCCGCACCGACCGATGGCGGTTTCGGTTGGAATCTGGCCTACGCCAATAACCCGAGCGGCGGCGATTACCGCCAGGCGGATCTGACCTGGCGAACCCGCAGGCTCGAAGCCCGAGCGGGCGTATACGGCACCCGCGATGAAACCAACCACTGGGGAGAAATCAGCGGTTCGCTGGTGGCGATGAACGGCGGCGTATACGCCACCAACACCATCAACGATGCCTTTGCGCTGGTGTCCACGCAAGGATACGCCGACATTCCTGTGAGCTATGAGAACCAGCCGATCGGCAAGACCGATGCCCAAGGCTATTTACTGGTGCCGACCGTCACCTCTTACTACCATGCGAAATTCCAGATTGATCCGCTCAACCTGCCCGCCGACGTCGCGCTGCCGACGGTGGAAAAAACCGTCGCCATTCGCGATCACAGCGGTTTTCTGGTCGAGTTCCCCATCCAACCCATCTCCGCCGCCGATGTCGAACTGGTTGACGAGCAAGGCAAACCGCTGGCCAACGGCAGCCAGGTGGCGGTGGTTGGCGGCCGTCAGCAGAGCTATGTCGGTTGGGATGGCATGACCTATATCGACCCGGTGCAACAACACAATCGCCTGAGCGTGATCCCAGCCGACGGCGGCCCGCCATGCCAGGCGGAATTCAGTCTGGCGAAGCCTCAGGGCATCCAGCGCGTCGGCCCGGTTGTCTGCCGCTAATTCAACGACGGAGAGTCACTATGTTTCGGGGATTGAAAGCCTTATTGTTGACCCTTTCGCTGCTGCTCTGTCAGCGCGCATTCGCCGACTGCGCCACCACCAACGGCACCGTCACCTTACCGGGGAGCAGCTCTTTCGTGGTCTACAATGGGCAGATCAACGCCCAGGGCACCGCCGGCCTCAACTGCACCGGCCTCGGCCTCAATTTGCTCACGCAAAACACCGTCACGGTCAAGATCGCCTCCACCACCAACAATATGGCGGTTGCCAACACCGACGGCTCCGGCGATAAAATCGCTTACCTGATCTACCCCGACGCCAACTACCAATATCCATACAGCATCGGCCAAACCATCGACTACAGCTCGCTGAACCTGCTGTCGCTGATCCTGATTTCCTCCAACGTCAACTTTCCGCTGTATATCAAAACCACCGCCGGCGCCAACGTGCGCGCAGGAACCTATACCGACAGCATCAACCTGATCTGGAATTACCATATTTGCGGTCTGGGCGTGCTCGGCCTGTGCGTTTGGTGGGATGGCGTCGACAAACCCAGCACGGTCAGCGTCAGCGTCACCATCACCAAAGATTGCCTGATCGGCACCGCGCCCAACGTCAACTTCGGCAGCATGGCGTTGGTCGGACAGTTCAATCCCGTCAATCAGAGCATTACCCTGACCTGCACCAAAACCGAGGGATACAACACCTATTTCACCAACGGCAATAACCCGGTCACCGGTTGGCGGCGCATGAAAAGCGGCACCAGCAATTTCATGCAGTATCAGATTTACCTGCCAAATACGACGACCGTTTGGGATAGCACCAACAAACAGAGCGGCGCCGGCACCGGCCTGGCGCAAAGCATCCCGTATAAGGCGGCGGTCAATGCGGCGCAGACGGAAGTGGCGGTCGGCAGCTATCAGGACAACCTCAGTTTTGTGGTGGAGTACTAGGCGTTGTGTTTTGCCGGCGTGGAAATTGTTTCCAAAATGTAATTTTTATGTGGCATTTTTTGCTCATTTGGCTATGCTCTTACCGATGACCACACTGGTCTAACCTCCTACCACACCATTGAGCAAGGAGTTCCCATGAGCAAAACCGTCGTAAAAATTGGCAGCTTCGAGGTCGATGATGCGCATCTTCACGCCGGCGCCGACCGCGCCGGCACCCTGAGCATTCCCTGCAAGTCCGATCCGGATCTGTGCATGCAGCTGGACGGCTGGGATGAACACACCAGCATCCCGGCGATCCTCGACGGCAAACAATCGCTGCTGTACAAGCAACACTACGATCGGCAGGCGGACGCCTGGGTGATGCGGCTGGCATGAAAATGCATCAGAACTGCTGACGACGCGCTGTTTTCATCGGAAACAGCGCGTTTTTTATGCGATGGCGATGCCGCGGCCGGCAAAGAAAGGGTCGAAGCGGTTGAGTGACAGCTGTACGTGCTCACGCGTCGCCGGGCTGTCGCCCGAAGGATTATGGAAGGTCACGCTTCGCGCATCGGCGGCGGTGATCAGCACCAGATGCCCGCCCCTGTGCGGCGGTGCGCTCTCCGGCCGGCGAATGGCGGGATGCACCGAGGCGATAAAGTAACGGCATTCGCTAAGCAGCGCCGGCACGTCGGCAGCCGCCAGCCCCACCTTCACCTCCGCTTGCAGCGCGAACTGCTCTCGCACGTACTCGACGAACGGCGCGTAAATCAGGCCCTTGATCCGCTCACCCTCGCGCACATAGGCGCCATAGGGCAGGCTGCGCCGCGCCAGCTCCAGCAGCGGCGGCGCTGCGCCGTCGCGATGGCCCAGCACCATTTTCAGGCAGGCCATGCCGCACACGTGGTTGGCCCACTCGATGTACTCGGCCCGATCGCGGGCGCCGCTGCGCGCCCAATTTTCGTCTTGCGCCAGCGTCGCGCGGCCGGCTATCAGATCGGCGGCCAACTCCGGGCTCGCCCACTGGCACTCGTAGGGAACGGCGCGCATAAGATTAGAATTTGTCGACGACTTTGAAATTCATCAGCACCAGCGTCATGTCCGGCGAGAACAGATCGTACTCTTCGAAGAAGCGCTGCAGCTCTTTGCGCCAATGCGCCAGCGAACGATCGCCCTCGCCTTCGGCAAAGGCGTGCGCTTCATCGACCTGATCGTAAGTTTTCATTTCCACCGCGGTCAGCTCGACCGCGCAGACCGGCTCCCCCTTGCCATCCACCACCAGGAACAGATCGCCGGCCTGCGGGATCCCTTCGCCGTCCAGGTTGGAACAGGTGGCCGTTTTGGTGCCATTGAGGATCAATTGCACCACTTCATCGGCCTGCTGCTCGGTATCGCCGAATGCCCAACGCTCAAGGTGTTCGTATTTCTGTGGAATTGCCGTCGCCATGATTATACCTTTTGGAAAAATGCCTCAATGCAGACAGGATAGTACAACGTATTGCCGGCCGTCTGCACCCGTCGCAGACGCGACTGCGCATTCCGCCACCGCCGTCTTTACGCGTTTTTACCGTTCTTCGCTGTGCCTGTCGCGCTGCGGGGCGCATACTGTGAACATTATTCACCCAATGGCGTCCGCCAGGCGGTAACATGCGGCAAAATGACATCGATGCTGACGATACGTTCAGCGACTTACTCAACGGCGTCGCGTTAGTGACGCTTTTCCTCATCCTCCTCGCCGGCGGGTGGTATTTCAGCTAAAAAGGAAGGCGACGTGGCGACAAAACGCATGGGCAACAAGCTCAGTAAAATGGTCGTGGTGCTGCTGCTGATTTGCCTGGCGCTGCTGCTGTTGCGTTGGGCGGCGATCGCCTTCGGTTAATCCCGCGAAACGACGCCGGCAACGCCGGCGCCCTGTTCACCGCCGCCGTGGCGCAGTCGGCTCCAGCAACTCCCGCAAATAGGCCAAACGCGCCTCCTCCTGAAGCAACCAGCGGCGACACAGCCAATGCTGCGTTTCACCCGTGCGGCTCAGGCGGTAGTACTCCGCCAAGGTTTCGACCCAGTTCATGATGTTTTCTCCTGCTTTTCGACAACGCAAGTATTGAGCGTAAAAACCAGAAGAAATACTGATGGCTTGTTTTTTATGCTTCCTGTTTTAGGCGGCGGGTAGCGAAGCCGCAGCTCAGCTGCTACATTGGGCAAAAATCAACCCACCGAGGTGTAGACCATGACGTTCTCGGAACAGGAGATTAAACCCGTATGGGATGAGGTCGCACGCCTGATCGGCGATGGCGTGATGCAACTGCGTCATCGCGGCGAAGCGCTGTCGGTGGAAACGCTGGAAAAACATCTGACGCGGCAGTTGGCGGACAGCAACGATATCGAACGGCGCATCCTGCTCGGCGCCGCCATCAACATGCTGAAAGGCGGAAAATGAATCGCCAACCGAAGAAGGTTGGCGATCCGACAGAAGCCCGAGGTATGCAAGCCCGGCCTTCTGCGCGCTACTATGTCACGCTAATATGACGTAATTAATAGGAATTGTCGGGTTTTTGCCCAAAATGCCCTATTTTTGTTGCCTGCATCAGGCCAGCACGAAATCACCCGCATCCAGCGGCTGTCCCACCACTTTCACCAGGAAATCGTTGCCGTCAAAGCCGCCGCCCAGGTTGATCGCCACGTCACTGACGTGATTTTGCGCATCGTAGCTCAGCGTCGCCTCGCCCGCCTTGCCGCTGAACTGATCGACGAAGCGGATGCCGTCGGCGCTGCCGGTGTTGAACAGCGTCAGATCGATCTTGTCCTCGCCGCGCACGAAGTCGCGGATCCAATCCGGCGCCGCCGCCGTCGACTCATCCGCCGCAAAGTAGACGAAGGTGTCCTTGCCGGCGCCGCCCCACAGCTGATCCGCCCCTTTGCCACCGTACAGCACGTCATCGCCCGCGCCGCCCTTGAGCACGTTATCGGCGGCGTTCCCTACCAGCACATCGTTACCCGACCCGCCGATGGCGTTTTCAATCGTTACGCCTGCGGCGATAGACACGTTGCCTTTCAGGCCGCCGACGTCCGAGAACGCCTTTTCATTCAGATTGATGCGCTGATTCTGGCCGAAGCCGGAGAAGTCGAAGGTGTCGTTGCCGCCGGCGTCCCAGGCGGTGAAGATTATCTTGTCCTGCGCGCCGGTGGCGGTGAGGAAGTCGCGATCGGTGTTGGAATTGAAACCGTAAACCGTGTCGCCGGTGCGGGTGTTCATGTTGGCGCCGTAGAAATGCTGGATCGCCGTGATGTCGTTGAGCAACGGCCCGGAAGAGTACGCGCCTTTAAAGTCCTGCCCGGTGTTGCTTTCGCTGAAATAGCTCATCAGGCTGTGCGCGCGGCTGTCCTCAAAGTAGGTCGCGTCTTTAGCGTAGGTGATGCTGACGCCCGGCGCGGCGTTATAGTCGCCCGGATGCTGCAACCCCAACGCATGGCCGATTTCATGGGTGAAGGTCTGGCGACCGTACTCGTTCTCATGGATCTGGTTGTTGACGAAGGTAGGGTTCTTGGCGTTATACCAGGTTTGCCCGGCGACCGAAGGCGAGGAGTCCGGGTTATACGCGAAGGCATAGGAGCCGCGCGAGCTGTAGTCGAACAGGCCGAATTTGATGTTGGCGGCGGCGGTGTTGCTGGTTTCGGTGAAGGTGATGTTAGCCACGTCTGACCATGACTGCAGCGACAGTTTAGCCTGCTCGCGCTGTTCGGCGTTAAAGCTGCTGAAGCCGCTGATGCTCATGCTCGACATGTTGCCCGGCGCCTTTTCCCAGAAGCTGTAGGTCAGGGAGACCGGCGTGTCGGTCACGCCCTTGTCGTGCCAACTGCGATCGCCGCGCACCAACTCCAGGCCGGCGTTTTCGAACGTTTTCGACGGATGAAGCACGGTAATGGTGTCGTCTTCATCGGGTTTATAAGCGCCCAGCAGGGCTAATACGCCTTCGGCCTTAACGGAAGCATTGCTTGATGACATAACCTTATCTCCATATTCGTCAATTCAATCGGGGGGATGCCCCAACTGGCGGATTGCCTGAACGGCAGCGGCCCGGTGTTGAATCAATACGGGGATATCGGTAATGCGCTGGCGCCTTCCCTCGGCACTCTGAATGAGAACGATAATCCCTTAAGAGAAAAGAATAGACACATTTTCACCGATTACAGAATTTTCTTAGATAAAGTACGGCTATGCATTTGCGCCACACGAATGATTTTCAAGGCAATAATCAGCACTATCACGATAAGCGAATAAAAACGCATAAAAAAACCGGGGCAATCCAACCCCGGTTATCCATAAGATACTCTGGACTCAGACTAACCAACCAAGCAGCAGCGTCGCGCCGATGACCGTGGAAGCGCCGCCGATGCGCGTGGCGATTTGGGCGAACGGCATCAGCCCCATGCGGTTCGACGCCGACAGGATCGCCACGTCACCGGTGCCGCCCAGGCCACTGTGACAACAGGTGACAATCGCCGCCTCCACCGGAAACATCTTCAGGTAAGGCGCAATCAAGAAACTGACCAGTCCCATCGACAGCACCACCGAGCCGCAGACCACCACATAACCGACCGAGAACACCGCCACCACGCTTTCCAGCGGCACGTACAGCATGCCCAGACCGATCATCAGCGGCCACACCAGCGCGGTGGAGACGAACTTGTAGAAACTGTGCGCGCCGGTCTCCATCGAAGCCGGGATCACCCGGCAGTACTTGCACAGCACCGCGAACAGGATCATCAGCACCGGCCCGGGAATATGCACGATGTGTTCGAACAGGCCGCCGACGATAAAGAAGGCGCAGATCACCAGCAGCCCGCCGCCCATCAGTTGGAAATCGACGTTGCCGCTTTGCTCCTTGATGGCGAACATCGCGTTCTCCTGCGCCGAACGGATCAGCATGCCGTCGCCGCTCAGCGCCTTGCGCTGCATACCGATGCGCGCCAGCACCCCGGCGGTCACGATGGCGAAGATGTTACCCAGCACCGCCGCCGGCGCCAGCTGCGCGACATAGACATCCGGCGTCGAGCCCAGGATCGCCGAATAGGCCAGCGACAGCGGTAAAATTCCCTCGCCGATGCCGCCGCCGATGATCGGCACGATGATGAAGAAGAAGGTGTGATAGAAGGTAAAGCCGAACAGCTTGCCCACCAGCAGCCCGGTGATCACCGCCGTGATCGTGCCCACCACCAGCGGCACGAACATGCGAATCATCCCCTGGATCAGGATCACCCGGTTCATGCCGAGAATGCTGCCGACCACCAGACTGGCGATGACGAAATAAAGCAGGTTCGCGTCTTTCATCAGCAAATGGACGGTGCCCATGACGTTGGGCTGGAAGACATTGAAATAGACCAGCACCGACGGCACCATCAAACACAGAATGGCCGGTCCGCCGATATCGCGCAGCACGGGAATGCTTTTTCCCAACTGCGCCAGCGCAAAGCCCAGCGTCATTATCACCGCCAGGCCGCCGATCATATTCTTCGGCAGGAAGTTGGCGTAGGCGGAAATCGCTACGATCGCGCAAATCGTGATAAACAAGGCGATCGGTACCGCGCCGATATCTATTTGACGAAGTTGATTAATTAATCCTGAGGATTCGGACGATGCCGTATTTTTATCACAGGCCAGTTCTGCATTTATCTGTTTCATTATTCACCCTGCTGACAAGCGTACAGTACGGTTAGATTCACCTGGCGCAAAAACTTTGCCATAGCCAAGCAAAAACAAATGATTACGAAAAATCCTATTGTGGGTTTCGCTTTTTCTAATAAGAAATAAAACAGTAGACAGCCCTGACGATATGATAAAAAATAAAAATGCAAAACTAAATTACGCCGGCGGAATTCAATATTGTGACCCTCCGCCAAGGTTAGTTTTAATTAATTATCGTCAGCATTTTGTAATTAAAGTAAGCAGGCTTAAATTCGCTGCTATGCTATAGGAGGGCGAAAAAGCCCCCTGTTTTATTAATAAAGAACCGGAAATGCATTAGCTGAATCCGGTCAGCTTGATCCGAATCTCAATCCTGCGCGCGGCACCGCACGGGAAAGAGGCATAATATGACTCATAAGGAAGTAGAATATGTCTTCACGCGCTGTTACCCCACAAACCCTCGCTCGCTACGGCATCCATCAGGCCGCCGACATCGTCTATAACCCCAGCTATGAATTGCTGTTCGCCGAAGAGACCCGCGCCGACCTGCCGCCGCTGGAGCGCGGCACGCTCACCCAACTGGGCGCGGTTAACGTCGCGACCGGTGAATTTACCGGCCGTTCGCCGAAGGACAAATACATCGTGCGCGACGACACCACGCGCGATACCGTCTGGTGGTCGGACAACGGCACCGGCAAGAACGACAACCAGCCGCTCTCGCCGGAAGTCTGGCAGCATCTGAAGACGCTGGTGGGCAATCAGCTCTCCGGCAAGCGTCTGTTCGTGGTGGACGCGTTCTGCGGCGCCAACGCCGACACGCGTCTGAAAGTGCGCTTCATCACCGAGGTGGCCTGGCAGGCGCACTTCGTGAAAAACATGTTCATCCGCCCGAGCGACGCCGAGCTGGCGGACTTTGAACCGGACTTCGTGGTGATGAACGGCGCTAAATGCACCAACCCGGACTGGCAGCAGCAAGGGCTGCACTCGGAGAACTTCGTCGCCTTCAATCTGACCGAGCGCATGCAGCTGATCGGCGGCACCTGGTACGGCGGCGAAATGAAGAAAGGCCTGTTCTCGATCATGAACTATCTGCTGCCGCTGAAGGGCATCGCGTCGATGCACTGCTCGGCCAACGTCGGCGAGCAAGGCGACGTGGCGGTATTCTTCGGCCTGTCCGGCACCGGCAAAACCACCCTCTCCACCGATCCGAAACGCCAGCTGATCGGCGATGACGAGCACGGCTGGGACGACGACGGCGTGTTCAACTTCGAAGGCGGCTGCTACGCCAAAACCATCAAGCTGTCGCCGCAGGCGGAGCCGGAAATCTATCAGGCGATCCGTCGCGATGCGCTGCTGGAAAACGTCACCGTGCTGGCCGACGGCAGCATCGACTTCGACGATGCCAGCAAAACCGAGAACACCCGCGTCTCTTACCCGATTTATCACATCGAGAACATCGTCAAGCCGGTGTCCAAAGCCGGCCACGCGCGCAAGATCATCTTCCTGACCGCCGACGCCTTCGGCGTGCTGCCGCCGGTGTCGCGCCTGACGCCGGAGCAGACCCAATACCACTTCCTGTCCGGCTTCACCGCCAAGCTGGCCGGCACCGAGCGCGGCATCACCGCGCCGACGCCGACCTTCTCCGCCTGCTTCGGCGCCGCGTTCCTGACCCTGCACCCGACGCAGTACGCCGAAGTGCTGGTGAAACGCATGGAGGCCGCCGGCGCCCAGGCTTACCTGGTCAACACCGGCTGGAACGGCAGCGGCAAGCGTATCTCGATCAAAGATACTCGCGGCATCATCGACGCCATTCTGAATGGCGACATTGAGCAGGCCGAGACCTTCACGCTGCCGATCTTCGGGCTGGCAGTGCCGACCGCGCTGCCGGGCGTCGATCCGTCTATCCTCGATCCGCGCAAAACCTATGCCGACGAATCGCTGTGGCAGGAGAAAGCGCAGGATCTGGCGCAGCGCTTTATCGATAACTTCGCCAAATATACCGTCACCCCGGCGGGCGAAAAACTGGTGAACGCCGGGCCGAAGCTGTAACGCAGACGTTTTGCATTCTGCTGTTTAAGGGCCGAACTCTCGGCCCTTTCTTGTTTTCATCCTTCCGCCAGCAAACCCGGCATCACCAGCGCCACCGCCGCCGCGATGCGCTCGTCGATCGCGCTGCCCGGCGGCAACAGTCCCAGCGTCATCTGCCGTAGCGGTTCGGCGATGGTCATCGCCAACATCAGGTCGCTGGTTTGCGCCCAGTCGCGCTCACGCAGCCACCCGCACTGCTGCTGGCGCTGCAGCCAGTCCGCCACCGTCGTCCGGCCGCGCTGAATGCCGTTGCGCTGATAGCTGTCCAGCAGCGCCTCGCGCCCCGGAAACTCGCTTTGCAACAGCCGAAACATCCCCACCGCCTCGGCGCTCAATACCTGCTGCGCGATGGCCTGCAGCCCTTTTTCCAACAGCGGCGCCACCGCCGCCCGTTGCCCGGCATCCTCGGCGAAGGCCGACTGAAACGCCTCGGTCCAGCCGCTCACCGCCTGCGCGACCAGTTCGTCGCGATTAGCGGCAAACCGATACAGGGTTTTTTTCGCCACTCCGGCGCGTTTCGCCACCGCGTCCACCGTTGCTGCGGCATAGCCGCCGTCGAGCAGCAACGCCAGCGTCGCCTGCGCCAGCGCGGCGCGCAGCGCCGTTTCCGGCGTGGCCGGCCGACCGCGAGCGCGCGGCGGTTCTTCATTCGGGTTCGCCATCTTTATTCCTCACAAGCATTGACAGACTCAGCATAGCAGCATAGTTTTATTTTGGAAACGATATTAGTTTCCAAAATAAAACAGGAACCCATTATGACACACCCTTCCCTGCTGGCGCCGTGGGGCGTCAACGATATCAACGAATTGCTCAGGCCCGAACCGCTGCGGCTGGAGATGGGGCTGAGTCGCAGCGCCGACGGCCTGCTCACCGTCGCGATTCGTACCGATCTGCACGGCTGCAAAGGACGCATGCTGGACTGGTGGTTCACCTTCTTCGAGAACACGCAGCACATCAACTGGTGGCACCCGCACGATCACGTCGAACATCGCGGCTGGGATCGCCACTGGAAAAAAGGGGAAAGCTACATCGGCGCCAGCATCGAAGCGGTCGAATGGCTGGCGGAGCTGCCGCCGGTCGCGGCGCGCCTCAAGTTCCACGCCGCCGATGACTTCTTCGCGCCGCAGCCGCTGCGCCAGGCGCGTGACGCGCAGGCGCTCTCCGCCGCGGTTTGCGCGCGCATCGGCTTCGGCGATCAGGTGGCGTTGGATGACAACGGTGATCCCTGCGACGGCGAGATGCTGCATTTGGTGCGCGATACGCCCTACGGGTGCGTGCTGCGCAGCCGCTTCCTGCTGGGTAAAGCCTGCGCCAACGCCCACGACGAACTGTCGGATGACATCGGGTTTAACCTGATGCGCCACTGCTACAACGAGTTCAGCTATCTGGCGCAGTTCCTGCCGTCGCTGTACTACGCCGAAAACGGCCGCGAGCCGGCGCCGTTGCTCTGGTGAATCGCGCCTCACAGTTCCCGCTGAAATCAATTGATTGTTTTGTCGTATAAATTTAGAACTGACGAACAATAATTCAAAATATGGGAACGGGGATGAATCAACAGACTCTCGACGCGCGCCGCTCGCGTCAGGCGTTGCTGGCCGGCTCGGTCGGCAACTTTATCGAATGGTATGAGTTCGGCGTATACGGGTTCCTGGCCACCGTTATCGCCGCCAATTTTTTCACGCTGCAGGGTGAAAATGAAATCACCAGCCTGATCCTCACCTACGCCGCTTTCGCGCTGGCGTTTTTCTGTCGGCCGATCGGCGCGGTGATCTTCGGCCGCATCGGCGATCGCATCGGCCGTCGCCCGACGCTGATTGCGGTTCTGCTGTTGATGACGCTGGCCACCGCGCTGATCGGCGTCATGCCGACCTATGCCTCGATCGGCGTCGCCGCCCCGCTGCTGCTGACGCTGCTGCGCATGTTTCAGGGGCTGTTCGCCGGCGGCGAATTCGGCGGCGCCGTGTCGCTGATGACCGAGTTCGCCCCGAAGGGCAAGCGCGGGCTGTTCGGCGCCTGGCAGTCGCTGACCGTCGCGCTCGGCCTATTGGCCGGCGCCGGATTGGTGGCGCTGTTGGCCGCACTGCTCAGCGCGCAGCAGCTGCATGACTGGGGCTGGCGCATTCCGTTCCTGCTGGCGCTGCCGATGGGCGCCGTGGCGCTGTGGCTGCGGCTCAAGCTCGAAGAGACGCCCACGTTTACCCAGGCGCAACAGGCCGCGGAACACAACGCCCCACCGCCGGAAGCGAGCTTGGGCGGCGTAGCGAAAACCATACTGATCGGCATCGGCCGCATGATGGGCTGGTCGGCCGCCGGCTATACCTTTCTGGTGGTAATGCCTTCCTATTTGCAAACCTCGCTGCACGCCACCTTCCAGCAGGCGCTGGTGGCGACGGTGCTGGCCAACGTCGGCTTCGCCCTGACCATTCTGCCGGCGGGCATCATCAGCGACAAACTGGGACGTAAAACGGTGATGCTGACGGCGGTGGCGGCGGTGATCCTGTTCACCTTTCCCTTACTGCACCTGCTGCAGGATGCGCAGAGTTCACTGTGGGCCAAAGGGTTGGCGGTGATGGTCGCCGGCGCCGTGGTCGGCCTGCTGGCCGGTCCCGGCCCGGCGATGCTGGCTGAGATGTTCCCGACCCGGGTGCGCTATACCGGTTTGGGGCTGGCTTACTCGCTATCCAATGCGGTGTTTTCCGGTTCGGCCGGGCTGATTATCACCGGCCTCATCAAACAGACCGGCAATATCGACATTCCCGCCTACTACGTGGTCGCCACCTCGGTGGTGAGCCTGTTTGCGCTGATGACGCTGCGCCGCGACGATCATCTGCGCTCGCTGAACGAACGTTAATCCTGCGGGGGCACATCGCCCCCTTGCCAACTCGTGACCTCGATCACAAGGCAAAAATGTTAACGTTAACTTTTTGTGATTAACATCCCATGCGTGATATCTGGCCGCTTCATACCTTCGCGAGTTAACGTTAACAATAGAGCTAACTTCACTCACCGGGGCCCTACCCATGAACCGCGAAACGAAAAAATATTACGTGCTGCTCAGCGGCCTGCTGTTCTTCTTTTTCTTCACCTGGTCTTCCAGCTTTTCGTTGATCTCGCTGTGGCTGAATCAAAAGATCGGGCTGAAAGGCGCCGAGACCGGCCTGATCTTCTCCGCTATCTCGCTGGTGGCGCTGTGCGCACAGCCGCTGTACGGGTTTATTCAGGATAAACTTGGGCTGCGCAAACACCTGCTGCAGTTTCTCGGCGTGATGCTGCTGCTGACCGGCCCGTTCTTTATCTACGTTTACGCCCCGCTGCTGGCGAGCAGCCTGCCGCTCGGCGCTTTGGTCGGCGGGGTGTTCATCGGCGCGACCTTCTTCGCCGGTATCGGCGCGCTGGAATCTTATACCGAGCGAGTCAGCCGCATCAGCGGTTTCGAGTTCGGCCGCGCCCGCATGTGGGGCTCGCTTGGCTGGGCCAGCGCCACCTTTGTGGCCGGTTTTATCTTCAATATCAATCCGAACATCAATTTCTGGCTGGCCTCCGCCGCCGCCGTGGTGTTCCTGGTGCTGCTCAGCCAGGTGCGCGAGCTGAAGCCGAATGCCATGGCCGGCCTGGCGTTCGGCAAACCGGAAAACCTGCGGCTGCAGGACGCGCTGGCGCTGCTGCGCATGCCCGGCTTCTGGGCGCTGGTGGTGTTTGTGCTGGGGATCAGCGTATACAACGTTTTCGATCAGCAATTTTCGGTCTACTTCGCTTCACAGTTCGCTTCTCGCGCACAGGGCAACGAGATGTACGGTTTTCTCAACTCGCTGCAGGTCTTCCTCGAAGCCGGCGGCATGTTCCTGGCCCCGCTACTGGTGAACCGCATCGGCGCCAAACAGGGGCTGTTGCTGGCCGGTGGCGTAATGGCGCTGCGCATGTTCGGCTCCGGCTTGGTCAGCGGCGCCCTGATGATCTCCGCCATGAAACTGCTGCACGCCGTAGAGTTGCCAATCCTGCTGATCGCTATTTTCAAATACATCGCGAGCCGCTTTGACAGCCGACTCTCCTCCACGCTGTACCTGGTAGGTTTCCAGTTCATCACCCAGGTGATGGCCAGCTTCCTGTCACCGCTGGCGGGCTATGGTTATGACCGCATCGGCTTTGCCGACACCTATCTGCTGATGGGCTGCGCGGTCGCCGCCACCACGCTTGTCTCCTGTTTCCTGCTGCGCGGCGAACGCTCCGCCACGGCAACGCCCTTTCCATCCGCCATTAAATCAAGTGAGTCTGTCCAATGAATACTGCCTTAGCTCAAGCCGACCATGCGGTCGAAGCCCTGCGCGCAGAACGCCGAGACGATTATTATCCGCAGTTCCATCTCGCGCCGCCCGCCGGCTGGATCAACGATCCCAACGGCCTGATCTGTATTGACGGCGTCTATCATGCCTTCTTCCAACATCATCCCTATAGCGAGCACTGGGGGCCCATGCACTGGGGGCACGCGACCAGCCGCGACCTGATACGCTGGCAGCATCAGCCCATCGCCCTGGCGCCCGATGCGCCCTATGACCAAGACGGTTGCTTTTCCGGCTGCGCCGTGGATGACAACGGTGTGCTGACGCTGATTTACACCGGCCACGTGTGGCTGGGCGAGCCCGGTGACGACAGCCAGGTGCGGGAAGTGCAATGTCTGGCCACCAGCGAAGACGGCATACGCTTCGTCAAGCACGAGCCGGTGCTGGTCCCGCCGGACGGCATTCAGCATTTTCGCGATCCGAAAGTCTGGCGTGAGAACGGCGAATGGTGGATGGTGGTCGGCGCCAAAGAAAACGGCCTGGGCCAGGTGCGCCTGTACCGTTCTGCCGACCTGCGCGCCTGGCGCTTCGATCGGGTGCTGGCCGGCGCGCAAACGGCGCATCAAGGGTATATGTGGGAATGCCCGGATTTCTTCCCGCTGGGGGAACAACACCTGCTGCTGTTCTCGCCGCAAGGACTGGCGGCGCAGGGCTACCGCTACCGCAATCGCTTCCAGAGCGGCTATCTGCTTGGCCACTGGCGGCCTGATAGCGATTTTACGGTGACCCAGCCCTTCTGTGAGCTGGATGCCGGCCACGATTTCTATGCGCCGCAGACCTTCACCGCCGCCGACGGCCGTCGGCTGCTGTTTGCCTGGATGGATATGTGGGAATCACCGATGCCCAGCAAAGCGCACCGCTGGGCCGGCGCCCTCACCCTGCCGCGCGAGCTGACGCTGGCCGCCGACGGCAGCGTCCGCATGACCCCGGCGCGTGAACTGGCGGCGCTGCGCCGAGAGTCACACACGTTGTCGGCGCAGACGCTGACCAATCAGCAACTGCCGCTGGCGAACGATATGCAGGAGCTCATCCTGACGTTGAGACAGGCCGACAGCGACGCCGAGCGTTACGGGCTGGCCATTGGGAGTGCGGCGCGGCTGTACGTCGACAATCAGTCACACCGACTGGTGCTGGAGCGTTTTGATGAGCACCCGGCGCTGTGCGCCTGCCGCAGTGTGCCGCTGCCGGAAGGTGACACCGTGTCGCTGCGGATCTTTATTGACCGCTCCTCGCTGGAAATCTTCGTTAATCAGGGAGAGGCCTGCCTGACCAGCCGCATTTATCCGACGGCGGGGGATCGCCGCCTCAGCCTGTTTGCCGAGGGCGGACGGGCGCAGTTCGAGCCCATCACGGGGTGGCAGTTGGCGAGCATCTGGGGGTAATGGGAATGAGCACCGGGCACGCAGCGACGCACCCGGTGCGGTTACAGCGAACCACGCGCCAACAGCGGGCAAGGCACTTTCACCGTATCACGCTGTTCCCGCTGCTCGATCACATGCAGCGCCGCAAGGCGACCCAGCGCATAGTGCGGCAATTGCACCGTCGTCAACGCCGGCAGGAACAGTTCGCCGATGCCAACCATGTTGTCGTAGCCCAGCACCGCCACCTGTTGCGGTATCCGCCATCCTTGCGCCAGCAATACCTGATACACCAGAAACGCTATCCGATCGTTCCCGCATACCACGACATCGCAATCGCGCCGTCCCGCAGAGAAATGCCGCGCCAGCAACGCGACGCAGTCGCGATAGCCTTGATCGCCGCCGCTCAGATCGAGATGATACTGCCGCAGTTGTTCAACATCGCGCCCCGCTTCGCGCCAGGCGCGCTCCAGACCGCGACGGCGCAGCCCCGCCGCCAGCGTATCCGCCGGTAAATGTATGCACAGCGGCGAACGATAGCCTTTGGCGATCAGCGCGCGCGTGGCGTCATACTGCCCTTGCTCATCATCAGGAATGTAGCTGGCGATCGCGTGCGCCGGGCTGACGCAGTTGGCCAGCACCAGCCTTTTGTCCAACAGTTTGGCCGGCACATCCACCTGACGCAGCCCCATGGTGGTGAAGATCACGCCGTCCGGTCGATGCGCCAACAGCAGATCGACGGTCTGTTCAGCGTTGTCGTCGGCAAACAGGTTGACGACGAAGCTGTTCCAGCCGCGCTCACGCGCGGTTTTTTCAATCGACAGGATCATGTCCACCGAGAACGGCGTCGTGGCGGTGTCCAGCGCCAGCACGCCGAGCGTCTGTACGCGATTTCCGTCACCGCGAATACGCCGCGCCGACAGATCCGGCACGTAGTCCAACTCGTCGATCGCCTGTTTGACGCGGTGATAGGTTTCCGGCCGCAGCTTGCCGGGTTCATTGATGGCGCGGGACACCGTCATCAACGAGACTCCGGCAAGTTTTGCGACGTCTTTCAGCGAAGCCATGCGCCCTTCTTTATGATTAATGGGGAAAAGTGAATAATCCCATAACCGGGCGCAGGACTCTACTCTGCGTTAGCAGGCTGTGATGTTCGCCCACAGGATCGCGCCGTCGGCCGTCAGCGGCGTCACTTCGCCGCCCGCCGCCGTCCACCAGACACCCTCGCGCGCCCGCAGTTCGCCGCCCTCCGGCAGCGACCAAACGCCGCTCAGCACATACAGCACGCCCGCCCGGTTGGGTGACAGGGTGACGGGCGCCGTGCTGCGCCGCACCTCGGCCGCCTGCCGGCCGCGGCGTGTCATGATGTTGAAATCCTGACTGGCGCCGCCCAGCAGCGTCGCTTCCAGCGCCACGTCGCCGGAAAACGCGAACGGCTCCCCGACGCGCGCCAACTGATGGTCGATATGCCCGGCGCTGAACAGCCGCACGCCGTCGCCTTCCAGCAGGGTGATCGAACGATCGATGCCCGCAAAGGCGGAAAACGGCCCGTCCTGCGCGATGGTGGCGATGCTGGCGCGCCAGTCAAAATCCTGCGCGCCCGGCGGCCAGCTGACGATTTCACGGGTTTCCCCACCGCCGTTGCGCCACGGGCTGACCGGCAGCGCGGCGAAGTTAAAACGGGTCAGGCTCATTACGCCTCCTGCTGAAAGGTTTTCAGCACCTGCAGGAACTCGGCGCTGCTCTGCTGCTGCAGCGCGTGCCGCCCCTGCTCGATCACCTGCCGGCCGCCGACGAACACGTCGCGAATTTGCTCTTTGCCGCCGGCGAACAGCCAGCGATTGAGGATCGAGGCGTCCGGCGCCGCCGCCAGATACGGATCGTCGCCGTCCAGCACCAGCCAGTCGGCGCGATAGCCGCTCTGCAGCCGACCGATCGGCGCGCCGCACGCCTGCGCGCCGCCCTGCAGCGCCTGCAGGTACAGCACATCGCCCACCGCCGACTGTTCCGGTGTCGTCAGGCGATTGCGACGCTGATCGCGCAGCCGCTGGCCGTATTCAAACCAGCGCAGCTCTTCCACCACGTTGAGCGAAACGTGGCTGTCGGAACCGATGCCCCAGCGCCCCTGCTGCTGCAGGTAAGCGTCGCCGGGGAAAATGCCGTCGCCGAGGTTGGCTTCGGTGGTCAGACACAGGCCGGCCACCGCGCGGCTGCGCGCCAGCGCTTCCAGCTCGTCGCGATCCAGATGGGTGGCGTGCACCAGGCACCAGCGCTGATCCACCGGCAGATGGTCATACAGCCAGGCCACCGGGCGCTGCCCGCTCCACGCCAGACAGTCGTTCACCTCTTTTTGCTGCTCGGCGATATGAATATGCACCGGCAAGGTGCGATCCGACGCGGCCAAAATCTGCTGCATCTGCCCCAGCTCCACCGCACGCAGTGAGTGGAAACACAGCCCCTGATTCTGCAACGGGCGATCCGCCAGCTGACGGGCAATCACCTGCTGCTGATGCAGATAGCTTTCGGTGTCCTGGATAAACCGTTTCTGCCCCGGCTGGGCCGGCTGCGCGCCGAAACCGGCGTAGCTGTAAAGCACCGGCAGCATCGTCATGCCGATGCCGGCCTGATGCGCGGCCTCGCTGAGGCGGCCGGTCATCTCACCGCGATCGGCGTAAGGCTTGCCGTCGGCGTCGTGATGCAGGTAGTGGAATTCGGCCACCTGGGTGTATCCGCCCTTGAGCATTTCGATATACAGTTGACGGGCGACCACCTCCACCTGCTCGGGCGTCAGACGCTGCACCAGGCGGTACATCAGATCGCGCCAGGTCCAGAAGCTGTCCTGCGGGTTGCCCGCCACTTCCGCCAGCCCGGCCATCGCGCGCTGGAAAGCGTGGGAGTGCAGGTTCGGCATGCCCGGCACCGCGTCGCCGTGCAGCCGAATGCAGCCTTGCGGCTCAGCGTTGGCGGTAACTTGAGTCAGATAACCTTGCGCATCGACGTCCAGCCGGACGTTATGCGCCCAGCCCTCTGGGAGCAAAGCGCGTGGGGCAAAATAAGCAGGCATGGCAGTATTCCACGGTTAATGTAACGGCGAATAAGGCGCGGCGATGGCGCGTCTTAAGGAATTTTTGGCGGTCGCCGGCAAGTTTCTGGCGCGACGGCCACTAGTTGTATATACATATACATACGCCGACATCAACAGTAAACTGGTGTTATTATTTTTTTATTTGACGAGGTTAACGTCGTGGCTGAACAACAGACCGTGTTACAACTGGCGGCTGCAATGAGCGATGCCCCCGCCCCGATCTACCAACGGGTCAAACAGGCGATCGTGAATCAAATCCGTGCGGGGCATTGGCAACCGCACCAGCGCGTGCCCTCCGAAAGTGAACTGGTGGCGGAACTGGGCGTCAGCCGCATGACCATCAACCGCGCGCTGCGCGAGCTGACCAGCGAAGGTTTTTTGATTCGCATGCAGGGCGTCGGCACCTTCGTTGCCGAAGCCAAGGCGCATACCGCACTGCTGGAAGTGCACAACATCGCCGATGAGATCGCCGCGCGAGGTCATCACCACAGCAGTAAAATCCTCGAGCTGAAGGCCCGCCCGGCCAGCGAGGAAGAAGCGACGGCGCTGGGCATTCAGCCCGGCCAACGGCTGTTCTACTCCCAGATCGTGCATTACGAAAACGACGTGCCGGTGCAGGTGGAAGACCGCTGCGTCAACCCACTGGTGGCGCCGGATTACCTGAAGCAGGATTTCGACCGCGTCACGCCCTATACCTATCTGACGCAGGCCGCGCCGCTGACCGCCGGCGAACACATCGTCGAAGCGGTGATCCCCACCCGGCGCGAGCGCGAGCTGCTGCAGCTGGAGGACCACGAACCCGGCCTGCTGATCCATCGCCGCACCTGGTCCGGCAAAACCGTGGTCACCTCGGCCCGGCTGCTGTACCCCGGCAGCCGTTATCAACTGTTCGGCCGCTTCACCAGCGAAGTCTGATCCCCGGAGGGCGCCCCTGCGCCCGCATCTCCGCGGTCGATCACATCCTGATAACAAAATCTCTCCCGCCTCTTGTGACATCCCGGTGAATGCGTTAGGTTGTTTTTAATTGTATATACAACCATGTGGGAGCTGCGGCTCCGGCGGAGGAAAGCAATGACGTCTGAGATTCACTGTGACAGCCTGTGGCACGGCGCCGATATCGTCACCATGCGCGACGGCAAATATCACACCCTGACCGACGGCGCGATCGCCGTGC
Organism: Serratia sp. EC4; assembly: GCF_059652115.1. NCBI lineage: Bacteria > Pseudomonadati > Pseudomonadota > Gammaproteobacteria > Enterobacterales > Yersiniaceae > Serratia > Serratia sp. EC4. The sequence goes on from NZ_JBNIDE010000003.1 coordinate 154,707, forward strand.
GCGACGGCAAGATCGTCTGGATTGGCGAACATGCGGCGTTGCCGCCCGGCCTGATCGCGGACGAAACGGTGAAATTCGACGGCGGCATCGTCACCCCCGGCTTTGTTGACTGCCACACGCACCTGGTGTTCGGCGGCGACCGCAGCGGCGAGTTCGAACAGCGGCTGAACGGCGTAAGCTACGCCGACATCGCCGCACAGGGCGGCGGCATTATCTCCACCGTGAAAGCCACCCGCGAGGCCGACGAAGCGCTGCTGCTGGAGCAAGCGCTGTTCCGCCTGCGGCCGCTGCTGGCGGAAGGCGTCACCTGCGTGGAGATCAAGTCCGGCTATGGCCTCAGCCCGGAGAGCGAACTGAAAATGTTGCGGGTGGCGCGCAAGTTGGGCGAGCTGCTGCCGGTCGAGGTGAAAACCACCTGTCTGGCGGCCCATGCGCTGCCGCCGGAATACGCCAACCGCGCCGACGACTACATCAATCTGGTCTGCGACACCATCATCCCGCAGGCGGCCGCCGCCGGCCTGGCGGATGCGGTCGACGCCTTCTGCGAGCATCTGGCGTTCTCACCGGCGCAGGTGGAGCGAGTCTTCGCCGCCGCCGAAGCCGCCGGTTTGCCGGTCAAGCTGCACGCCGAGCAGCTCTCCGCCCTCGGCGGCAGCACGCTGGCGGCGCGCCACCACGCGCTCTCCGCCGACCACCTCGAATACGCCACCGAGCAAGACGCCCGCGCCATGGGCGACGCCGGCACCGTGGCGGTGCTGCTGCCCGGCGCCTATTACCTGCTGCGCGAAACCCAGTGCCCGCCGGTAGCGCTGTTCCGCAAGCACCACGTGGCGATGGCGATCGCCAGCGACGCCAACCCCGGCACCTCGCCGGCGCTGTCGCTGCGCCTGATGATCAACATGGCCTGCACGCTGTTCCGCCTGACGCCGGAAGAAGCGCTGGCGGGCGTTACCACCCACGCCGCCAAAGCGCTGGGGCTGCAACACAGCCACGGCACGCTGGAAACCGGCAAGGTGGCGGACTTCGTTCACTGGCCGCTGTCGCGGCCGGCGGAACTGGCTTATTGGTTGGGCGGTCAACTGCCCTGTACGGTGATTTTCCGAGGAGAAGTACGTCAATGACCATTCGCGATCCTTTTAGCTTCCAGACCGGCAGCCTGCCGCTGCTGATCAGCATTCCGCACGCCGGCACGCAACTGACGCCGGCGGTCGAGGCCGGGCTGACCGACGACGCTCGCCCGCTGCCCGATACCGACTGGCACATTCCGCAGCTGTACGACTTCGCCCGGGCGATGGGCGCCAGCGTGCTGGTCGGCAACTATTCGCGCTTCGTCATCGATTTGAACCGCCCGGCGGACGACAAGCCGCTGTACACCACCGCCACCACCGGCCTGTATCCCGACGTGCTGTTCGACGGCCGCCCAAGCTTCCTGCCGGGCAAAGCGCCGACGGACGAAGAACGCGCCGCCTACCTGCAGCAAATTTGGCAACCTTATCATCAGCAGCTGCAGAACGAACTGGCGCGCCTCAAAGCGCGCCACGGCTATGCGCTGCTGTTCGATGCGCACTCCATCGCCTCAGTGATCCCGCGGCTGTTCGACGGCCAACTGCCGGATCTCAATCTCGGCACCAACGGCGGTGAAAGCTGCGCCCAGGCGCTGAGCGATCGGCTGGTCGCCTGCTGCGAGCAGCAACAGCAGTACACCCACGTGCTGAACGGTCGCTTTAAGGGCGGTTATATCACCCGCGCCTATGGTCAGCCGCAGCAACAACAGCATGCGATCCAGCTCGAACTGGCGCAGGTCAACTACATGTCCGAACAGTATCCTTTCGCGTTCGAGCCCCAGCGCGCCGCCTCGCTGCAGCGCCTGCTCAAGCAGATGATTGAAAGCCTGTTGGACGGCGCCGCCAGACTGAATTGATCCCCCTTAACAGGCGCCGCCGCGCGCCTGTTTTTCTCCCGCCTCTAACCGCAACGCCAGCAGCAATCTGCGCGCTATATCAAAGTTTCGCGTGATTCCCCGCTAACTGGTCTAAACAGCGCACAAAACAGCGGCCGACGAAAAACGCACTGCGCCACAATCAGCCCAAAAGCCCGCGCTCAGCGCCGGGCGGCGTGTGGCCAGCTGGCCCGTTTCGAATACTCTCTGGAGGCCCTATGTCTGTAACACCGTTAAACTGGCGCGCTGCCGGCGCCTTGGCCGAACAACTGCTGGCCGGCTGGCAACGGCATGGCGAACCCGGCGGCGCCATCACCCTGTTTGACGCCCAACAACGCCGCGCCACCGCCTGCGCCGGCCTGGCCGATCTGGCGCAGAACACCCCCTTCACCGCCGACAGCGTGGTGCGTTATGCTTCAGTGACCAAGCATATCTTCGCCGCGCTGGCGCTGAACGCCACCGATCGCGCCATTCGGCTGGAGCAACGTCTGGGTGAACTGCTCCCCGCCCTGCAGCCCGCGTTGGCGGACGTTACCGTCGGCCAGGCGCTGGACATGACCGGCGGCCTGCCCGACGTGCGCGAGACGCTCGGCCTGCTGGGCATCTCGCTGCACGCCGTCAGCGAGGCGCAGCCGGTGATGCGGTTTGTCGAGGGGCTGGAGAAATTGAACTACGAAGCCGGCAGCGAGATCGCCTACAGCAATACCGGCTATCGGCTGCTGGAGGCCGCGCTGCGCAGCAAAGGGTATGATTTCGACCAACTGGTGCAACAGCACATCGCCCGGCCGCTGCAGGTGCAGATGCGGGCGCCGGAAAGCTGGTTCGATGTGGTGCCGGGATTGGTGCCGGGTTACTGGCGTGCGCCGCAGGGCTGGCAACACGCCAGCGCCGGCCTGCACCTTTCCGCCTCCGGCAGCCTGACCGGCAGCCTCAACGCCCTCACCCGCTGGCTGCAGACGCTGCTGGCCGACCAGGGCCCCGGCCAGGGCGTGCTGGCGCAACTCAGTGCACCGCGCCGCCTCAATCAGGGCCAGCTCAGCGCCTATGGCCTGGGTCTGGCGCAGACCCCGCTGGGCCGCCGCCGCTTGTTCGGCCACGGCGGTTCCCACGCCGGTTACAAAACCTATTTCCTGCTGGCGCCCGACCGTCAGGCCGGCGTCGCGCTGGTGGCCAATCGCGAAGATTGCGACAGTTTCGGGATGGCTTTGCAGGTGATGGCGGCGCTGCTCGGCGAACCGCTGCCGCAGCGCAGCACGGCGATCCCCGACGGCCTCTACGCCACGCTGGCGGAGCCGCACTGGCTGGAGGTCAAAGACGGCAACCTGGCCTATCTGGGCAGCGATGAACCGCTGTATCAGGGCGAGGACGGGTACGCAGTGTCGCTGTCCGCCCATATGCCGCTCAAATTGAAATGGACCGGTGAAGCGATCGAGGGCGAAGTCGGACATGTGGCGCGCCGTTTTCTGCCGGTCACGGCCAACGGCGACTGCCTGAAGCATGTGCAGGGGCTGTGGTATCACCCGCACTATCGCACCGCCTTTGAAATTCGCGGCGATCGGGTGCATATCGGCGTCGGTCCGGCGGCGCAAACCGGCACGCTCAGCCCGCTCGGCCAGGGCCGCATGCTGGTGGAGTGCCAGGACGGCCCGTGGTTAAAACGCTTTTGCCTCTATTTCCGCGGTTACAACGTGGATCTCATCGCCAACCGCAGCCGGATGCTGACCTTCCGCCGCAGCACCGTCGGCCGCGACTGACGCTCAGCGTGCGCTGCCGGTTTTGACGGCCAGCAGCGCATCCGCCAGCCGCCGCTTGTCGGCGGCGCTGAGATTCACCTGATCCACCGACGCCATAAACGCCGCCCGATCCGCCTCGCCGAGCGGGCCGGCACGCAGCCGCTCCGCCAGGCGTTGCAATATCTGGCTGCTCAGTTGCGCGATCTGCGGGCGCACCTGCGCCAACGGCCGCGGCTGCCAGCCGGGCTCCGGGCTCGCCAGCCAGTCGGCGCGATAGCGGTACTGAATCGCCTTGGCGGCGTCCATCTGCGCGGCGATAAAAGGCCGCACCGACGCCGGCTCCAGCCCCAAACGCCCCGCCTCCGCCTGCGCGCTGGCCAACACCTTCGCCTCCTGCGCCAGGTCTTCGATCGGTAAATGCTGCTGCGCCTTGTAACCGGCAACGTCTTTCATCAACGACAGCCGTTGGTTCACCAGCTCGCCGATGGCGGCGGCGCCGTCTGCCAACGCCGGAAAACTGGTCAAACAGCAGGCTATCAATAACGCCCTGAACATGGCGCCTCCCTTATGATGCAGTGAAAATGTCAGGCCCAAAGTTCACCACGTCCGCCCCGCGCTGGCAAATAAAAAGGCCCCGCCGCAGCGAGGCCCGATAACGCCCGACAAACGTTAGTCGAAAACGCCATTGATCACGGAGGCCACAATCGCGGTGCTGAGTGCGACCAGCACCAGGTCGTCGCCGGCGATACGCCACTCATAACCCGGGTACTGCGGCAACTCACGCAGCATTGAGTAAGGCACCACTTTTTTGGCGATACCCGGCGGCAGCGGTTTACCGCGCGCCAGATTTTTGGCGATGCCCGGTGGCAGCGAGCTGTAGCCGGTCAGGCCATAGTTGTGCGCCAGCGAACGGGCGCGGTCGCGCGAGAGGCTGACGGAGACCAGATTATCGTCGTTCCTATAGCCGCCTTTATCTTTATTGCCTTTGTTGCCGTGATTGCCGTTGTTGCCATGGTTACCGTTATTGCCGTGATTGCCGCTGTTACCATGGCCGTTACCGTTGCCGTTACCATTGCCGCCTTTGTCGGCCAAGGCCGGGGCGGATGACAACCCCAGCGATGCAATCAGCGCCAACACCGTGAGAGTCGTACGACGTTTGTTCATGTTGTGTATTCCTGCGTGGGTGACTCTGTTGACTATAGCTAGCCTTTTCCAGACAAAGTATAAGGAAAACTCCGAGATAACGGTGCGCTTTTACGGCATTCGCTTTCAAACCTTGTCTCAACGCAAAATGCCTCGAGAATGCCGATGCTTGTCTCAGATTTTTCTTGAAGAAAAATAAGCCTTACGCTAGCGTGGGAAGGTAACAAAAAAGAGTTAGCGTGCTCTTTTTCGTCGCACCTCAAATCTTATTCTTATCATCCATAATGATAATAGCGAACATTTCCCGCCTCTCCGTGCGGGATTCTTTTTCACACCGCTGTCGCCCCAATCTGGTGCTTTATGTTGAGATTTGGTTGCCGATAATTTACATTCGCTGTCTGAGAAACCTCAACCTCCCGCGGTGGCCAGGCTGGCAACGGGTGGGCGTTCAGGAGCAAAAGACGTGCAAATGACCCTCATGGAATACATCACTCGGCACTTTAATGGCGATCTTCATCGGTACGCGCAGTCGGAAGGCGTCAGCCGTGAACAAATCATTAGTTGGATAAATAATGAATGTCACGTGATCAAAGGCAGACTGTTTATGCCGGTGAAGCATCTCCCGGTTGAACAAGCCCAGTGATGACGAAAAAAAACCCCGCCAGGCGGGGTTTTCTGTTTCTGATAGCACGGAAAATCAGAAGTTATAGCCGACCACGAGGTAATAACCCCAACCGGTAGACTTGATCGGGCCCTGCGGGGTGCCGATATCCGCGCCATCCTGCCACTGACCGCCGTTGTGGAAATAACGCGCCACGAAAGAATAGTGCCAGTGATCGTAGTTCAGCGCCAAAATATGGCTGGAGGCGATCGAGTTGCTGGTGCGCACCTGTTTGCCGGTGCCGTCAACCCAATGGCTGTCCTTGCCCAGATCGGAACCGAAGTCGAAGTTGGTGAAGCCGATGTAGCTCAGGTTGCCGCCCCACACCTGGGTCAGCGGCACGAAGTATTTCACCTTAAAGCGGTAACCGTCCCAGCTGTTCTCGTTGGCGGCCTGGTAGTTTTCCCACTGGTATTTGGCATAGATGTTCATCGACAGGCTCATCGGCAGACCGGTGTCGATATCGGTGCCCAGACCCATGTACCAGGTGTTTTGACGGCCATCGGCGTTGTGGCCCAGATCATAGATGTAGTTGTTGGCGAAGTACCACTCTTTGAACGGACCGAAGCTCAGATCGGTGCCGGTGAGTTTGTCGATGGAGAAACGCGGTTCAATCTCCATAAACATCGGGGAGCCTTTGTCCCAGATGCCGCGATCCGGGGTATTGCCCACGCCGAAGAATTTCGGCACGTCAACGTAACCGTAGAAATCGAACCAGTCTTTCTTGGCGAAGGCTTCGTATTCGAGATACACGTCGTTATTCAGCTGCGGCCCGAAGCGGGTGTGGTAGCTGCCCACCACGTTGACGCTCTGGTGCCACCAGTCGGAGACATATTGACTGTCTTTGCTATCAGCCATTGATGATGCACTGTAAGACGCTGCGAGCAGTACACCTGCTGCGAGAGCTATTTTTTTCATTTTATTACCACATGCTTAAAGGGCCATTTCCTGCCCGTTTAGAAAAGATGACAATGAGTCTGCCGACACCTGGCGTTGTCTTCACACAGAAACTCGGATGACGCGCGCATTATAGAAACCACTGACTGTAAGAATCTGTGATCCAGTTACGCATTTCGCGAATAGGTAATCGATTGCGTTCACATTTGTCAAATTATGTTTCATGCAAATTCACATTCGCTGTGATTTTTGTCATGCACCGCGTCTTTTAGCGCAGTTTTTGAGCCAACTTTCATCAACCGGCAATGAAGAGGAGTACGGCATTCAAGCGGGAAATGCCGGCGAAAACTCGCCGGCGAGAGAAGCGGCAGCCAATCACGCTGGCCACATCGAACGACGAATGAGGCTGCAAAAATTACCGCGAACAAAGCTCGGTTCCTTATCCGCCAGCACGTCCGCTTTGACGTTGCCGAAGGTGCTGTCCGGCTTATGTCGAATCCCGTCGTAAAACGCCTGAATAATCGCTTCCTTGAAGTTTGCCCCGCGGGGATGCAACTCCACTACCTGCTCTCGCAGCGCCGCGTCATAGCCCTGGTAATTGATCCCTAACACATCCATCTCTACCCCCGCGGTCACCAGCGCAATCAGCGGGTGCATGTATTCCGGGATCCCCGGCGTGGTGTGTAACGCGATCGCCGTCCATACCCGATCGATATCCTGACGGCTGACCCCGTGCCCGCGTAAAAACTCGGCCGCCGCATCGGCGCCATCCACTTCGAAACGTTTGTCGCAGCTGCAGTGATCGTGCGTCAGTCCCATATCGTGAAACAGGCAGCCGACGTACAGCAGTTCAGGATCGTAAACCAGCTTGCGCTGCTGCCCCGCCAGCGCCGCCCAGTAATACACCCGGCTGGAGTGGTGAAACAGCAGATCTGATTCGGTGTCGCGCACTAACTCGGTCGCCTGACGCGCCATCGCGCTATCCGGCACGCTGATGCCGTTGATGGTTAAACTCATAACTTGATTCTCCCGTTGTCTGGAACCCGGTTAGATTAGGCGTTACACTGAATGTCCTCAATTACCATTAATCAACGATTGGGGACATCCCCCATCCATCGGGATATCGCATGCCATGAGTAAAACCATCGCTATTCTCGCCGTGCCACAGGTGCAGCTGCTGGACGTTTCCGGTCCGCTGGATGTTTTCGCCGAGGCCAATCTGCAAGCCGGCTATGCCGCCTATCATCTGCAGGTAGTCGGAAAGACGCTGGCGCCGATCGTGTCCTCATCCGGCGTCAAACTCGTGCCGGATCTCGCCATCACCCAATGGCGTGAACAGGCGATCGACACGTTGCTCATCGCCGGTGCACCGGGTATCGCCGACGGCGAAAGCGAAACACGCACGCTGGACTGGCTACGCAGAGTGGTACCCCGCACTCGCCGCTACGGCTCGGTGTGCAGCGGCGCTTTTCTGCTGGCGGAGGCCGGCCTGTTGGATGGGCGGCAAATCACCACCCACTGGGCGGTAGCCGATCAATTGTGTCGCCGCTATCCTCAAGTCACGGTGGATAAAGACGCCATTTATGTGCGTGACGGGCGCCTGCAGACTGCCGCTGGCGTGACCTCAGGGCTGGATCTGGCGCTGATAATGGTGGAAGACGATTTAGGGCGTGAGATCGCGCAGCGGGTCGCGGCCCAGCTGGTGATGTTTTTCCGCCGTCCCGGCGGGCAGATGCAATTCAGCTATCGGGAACAGGCGACCCTGGCCGGGCGCTCAATGCTGCAGGAAGTGCAACGCTGGGCGATAGACAATATCGGGTTACCGCACAACGTAGCCAGCCTGGCGGAACGCGTCGGCGTCACCCCGCGGCATTTCAGCAGGCTGTTCGGCAACGAGGTCGGCACCTCTCCCGCTAAATGGCTCGAGGAAGCCCGCATCGCCGAAGCGCGCAGGTTATTGGAACTCGGCGTATTGGCGCCAAAACAGGTGGCGGCGCATTGCGGTTTTTCCAGTGCAGAGCTGATGCGGCGGGCATTTATCCGCCGGCTGGGGGTAACGCCGGCGGACTATCGAAAAATGTTTCTCGGTAAACAACTGCGGCGCGAAAGCTGAGATCAGTTTACCGCCGGCACCGCCTTGGCGATGTTTTCCTGGCGGAACGCCACCTCTTCGCCGTTTTTCACCTCCCAACTGGCGACCGGAATATCGGTCTTGGGCGCCGCCGCGACGACCGAGCCGTAAATCAGCTTATCGTCGCGGCGCAAAATATAAACGTCGAGCTGATATTCATGTCGCAAATTCGCCGTGGTCAGGCGAACGGTATCGCCGCGCTCATAGTGATGCACGTCGATTTCAGGCTGTTGAATAAATTGAATGTCGCTTCTCATCGTCGTCGTTCCTTCAGGCAACATGGCTAGTTAAATTCTAGTTCAACATTGCGACGACAGCGGATAATTTCCGTTAATTTCCGCGAGTTGCCCGCCAACAGATCAGCGAGCCGAGTGTGACCATCGCTACGCCCTGCCAGAAACTGGCGGTCAGCGAGGTGTGCAGCACCAGCGCGGCGAACACCGCCGAGAGCACCGGGGTAAAATAGGAGACGGTGGCCAGCAGCGTCATGTTGCCGTGCAGAATGCCGACGTTCCAGGCGGCATACCCCGCCCCCATCGCCACCCCGGCGCACAGCAGCGTCACGGTCACGCCGGCGCTGAACTGCATGCCGCTTTCCGCGCTGAAGGCGTACTTCAGCCACAGCGCCAGCGCGGTCAGCGCGATAAACAGCACCACGCCGTTGCTGCCCCGGGCAATCTTCTTGGTCAGGTTGCAATACAGCGCCCAAATCACCGCGCCGCTGAAGGCCAGCGCGTAGCTGAGCGGGTTGCTGCGCACATTGGCCAGCATCTGCGCCGGTGACCAGCCGCCCTCGCCGCTCATGATCCAGCCGATGCCGAACAGCGACAGCAGCAGCCCCGGCAGCAGCCACCATTTCGCCTTTTGGCCGTTGATCGCCAGCGCCATCAGCACGGTGAAACAGGGCCACAGGTAGTTGATTATGCCCACTTCTATCGCCTGCAGGCGGGTATTGGCGTAGCCGAGCGACAGCGACAGACAGATCTCGTAACTGACGAACAGCAGGCTGCCGACGATGAGATAAGGCCGCGGAAAGCTGCGCCATTTCGGCACGCCGAGCGCCACCAGCAAAAACACCGCGCTGACGCTGTAGATCATCGCCGCACCGCCGATCGGCCCCAGCCCTTCGCTGACGCTGCGAATCAGGCCGACCACGCTGCTCCACAGCATAATGGCCAATAAACCGAACAACGTGGCGCGGGTACGCGAGGGCAAAGCGGGCATAAGGCAGGTCCAATAGGTTATTTTTTATCAGGTTTTTCACTCTACTGCCGCACGTGCCAAAAAGAAAGGCGGGAAACTCCCGCCTGTGAATTTATTGCTGTGGTTGCCGCTCCAACTGCGGCGGCGGCTGGCGAAAGCGTCGGGTCAGCCAGGCCAAATAGCCGAAGCCCAGCGTCGCCCAGATAAGCCCCATGGTCAGCGAGCTTTTCTCCAGGTTCAGCCACAGCACCCCCACCGTCAGCGCCCCCACCAACGGCAGGAACAGGAAGTTGAAGCGATCCTTCCAGCTTTTGTTGCGCCCTTCGCGAATAAAGAAGTGGCTGATCACCGACAGGTTAACGAAGGTAAAGGCCACCAGCGCGCCGAAGTTGATCAGCGCCGTGGCGGTCACCAGATCGAACGACAGCGCCGACAACGCCACCAGCCCGACCATCAGTACGTTCAGCGCCGGCGTGCGCCATTTGGGGTGGATATAGCCGAAGAATTTCTCCGGGAACACATTGTCACGCCCCATCACGTACAGCAGGCGCGACACGCTGGCGTGCGACGCCAGGCCGGAGGCCAGCGTATTGATAAAGGTCACGCACAGGAAGATCGATTGGAACAGCTTGCCGCCGACGTACAGCGCAATCTCCGGCAGTGCGGCGTCGGGCTGGTGAAAGCGTTGAATGGTCGGGAAAAACAGCTGGATAAAGAACGACACGCTGATAAAGATCACCCCGCCGTACAGCGCGGTCAGGAAGATGGCGCGCGGGATCACCTTGGCGGCGTCGGGCGTCTCCTCGCACAGCGTGGTGACCGCGTCAAAACCGAGGAACGAGAAGCACAGGATGGTCGCGCCGGTAATGATCGGCAGCAGGTGCGCATTCTCGCTGAGGAACGGCCGCAGGCTCCACACCGTGCCCATCCCCTCGCCGTTGTGCAGGCCACGCACCACCAGGTAGATAAATACCAGAATGATCGCCACCTGCGCCAGCACGAACAGGGTGTTGAAGTTGGCCACCAGATTGACGCTTTTCAGGTTGATGGCGGTAATCAGGATCACGAAGCCCACCACCCACACCCAGGGTGGCACTTCCGGAAACAGCGCGGTCAGGTAAATCTTCGCCAGCAGCGTATTGATCATCGGCAGGAACAGATAATCAAGCAGCGATGACCACCCCACCAGAAAACCGACGTGCGGGTTAATCGCCTTCTGCGCATAGGTGTAGGCGGAACCGGCGGTGGGAAACTGGCGCACCAGTTTGCCGTAGCTGATGGCGGTGAACAACACGCCGGCCAGCGCCAGCAGATAGGAGGTCGGCACATGGCCGTCGGTAAGGCCAGAGACGATGCCGAAGGTATCGAACACCGTCATCGGCGTCAGATAGGCCAGGCCCATCATCACCACCTGCCACAGCTTGAGGGATTTGCGCAGTTGCGGTTTGCCCGCCGGACCGCCGTCGATGGTTTTAATCGTCATGGCGTTTCCCCTTTTGGTCCTCTGCTGTCAACCGTGCAACGTCATTCAGAGAGGCCGCGGGGAAACTGCTGCTCAGGCGGCGGGGAAAGCGGGTTGGGGTCACTGTCGGGCGGCCGGCGACCGGCCCGTAGGCACTGCGGCACAGGCAAACGTCTGCGCATGGGAATGGCTGAGTCATGGTTATTTCCTCGTCGGCGTCCTGTACGCCGTGATAGAAGAAATGCTGTACCGCAGCGCGCAGCCTCACGGGCTACAGGAGAGCCGATGAAATGCGCCGCGCGCGCGCGGTAGTCGTTGGGTGAGCGGGATCAGGCGTTTTTCAGCATCCACTCGATTTCGGTTTCGGTGATCAGGCGCTCGAACTGCACCAGCTCGTCGGTTTTGCAGGCCAGGTAGACATGGCTGAAGCGTTCGCCCAGCAACGCATTGAGCACCGGCTGATGTTCGAACTCGTACAGCGCGTCGCTCTGGCGGATCGGGAACGGCAGCCCGTCCTGCTCCAGCCCGTTGCCGGTCACCGGCTCAGGCAGCGGCAATGCGGTTTCCAGGCCGTAGACGATGCCGGCCAGAATGGTCGCCATCACCAGATACGGGTTGGCGTCGGCGCCCGCCACGCGATACTCCACGCGGTGGTTGTCGCGATCGCCGCAGGGAATGCGCAGCGCCACGGTGCGGTTGTTATGCCCCCAGGAAGCCTGGGTCGGCACATACATGCCGGGCTGGAAACGGCGATAGGCGTTGACGTTCGGCGCCAGCAGCGCCATCGAGGACGGCATCAGGGCGATCATGCCCGCCAGCGCCTGTTTCAGCAGCGCCGAATCCTCGCCGTCGTCGTCGGCGAACACATTGTCGCCTTGCGCATTCAGCATGCTGATGTGCACGTGCATACCGCTGCCGGCGTGCTCTTCATACGGCTTGGCCATAAAGGTGGCCTGCATGTTGTGGTTCTCGGCCACCATGCGCACCAGCCGTTTCAGCGCCAGCGCATGGTCGCAGGCCTGCAGCACATCATCGGTATGGTGCAGGTTGACTTCGAACTGCCCCGGCGACGCCTCCGCCACCGCGCCGTCCGCCGGAATGCCCTGTAAACGCGCCAGCTCGTCGATTTCGCTCAGCACATCGGCGAAATGGTTCAGGTTATCGACGGAGTACACCTGGCTTTGGGTGTTGCGCTCCTGGGTTCCCGGCGCGCACGGCGGCTGCAGATAGCCTTCCGCGTCGCGTTGACGATCGATGAGATAGAACTCCAACTCTACCGCTACCACGGGGGAAAGCCCGCGCTGACGCAAACGCTGCCATACTCGGTTCAGCACATTGCGCGGTTCAACGTCAAAGGGAGTGCCATCTTCATCCAGCATGGTGAGCAGCACCTGCGCGATATATTGCGGGTCCGCCGCCGACGGCGTCAGCGTGCCCGGCACCGGCACGCACACGTGATCCGGCTCGCCCAACTCCTGTCCCAGCCCGGCCTCTTCCACCACGTTGCCGAGAATATCCATCGCAAATACCGACGCCGGGAAGTAACAGCCCTTCTCCAGTTTGTTCAGGCCGCCGACCGGGATGCGTTTGCCGCGGAAGCTGCCGTTCAGATCGGTCAACAGTACGTCGACATGTTGGGTTAACGGATAACGTTCCAAATACTTCTTCACTTCGCGCTGGAACGCGCTACTTCGTCTCTCTTCACTGTGCTGAACAAAGTTTTCCACTTCTACGATGTTGGTCTGCATGGTTCACCCGCCGTTTGTGTTTTGCTGTCGTCGATGTTTATTGACCGTATTGTTCAATATAATGCCCACAAATGAAACGTAGATGAAACAAATTTGTTTTGCAAGTGTTACTTTTGGTTTGAATATTGCCCAATCGACTGCTAGATTTATAGAATATTGAACGAAATCGGCGGTGGAGAAGCTTATCGTTCATAATTTCGAACGTACCAAGGGGATAGAATGGACAATATATTTAACAGACCAGTCATTGGCGTCGTCATGTGCAGGTATAGGTTAAACGGGCACCTCACACAGACCTTGCAAGAAAAGTACCTGAATGCCGTTATCACCGCCGGCGGCTTGCCGATCGCCCTGCCGCACGCGCTGGCGGAGCCGGAAATGCTGGCGGAACTGCTGCCGCGCCTCGACGGCATTTTGCTGCCGGGCAGCCCCAGTAATGTGCAGCCGCACCTTTATGGTGAAAACGGCGATGAGCCTGACGCCGATCCTGGCCGAGACGCGTTGAGCCTGGCGCTGATCCGCCAGGCATTCGACAGGCGCATTCCCCTTTTCGCCATTTGCCGCGGCATGCAGGAAATGGTGGTCGCCACTCAAGGCACCCTGCATCGCCGCCTGTATGAACTGCCCGAGCTGCTGGAGCATCGTGAAGATCACGACCTGCCGCTGGAACAGCAATACGCCCCCGCCCACGAGGTCATCGTTCAGGAAGGGGGGCTGCTTTCGCAACTGATACCGGATTGCAACAGATTCTGGGTGAACTCGCTGCACGGCCAGGGCGCCAAAACCCTGGGCGCGAGCGTGCGCATCGAGGCGCACGCCGCTGACGGGCTGGTGGAGGCGATCAGCGTGCGCGATCAGCCCTTCGCGCTCGGCGTGCAGTGGCACCCGGAGTGGAACAGCGACGAGTACGCCCTGTCGCGCCTGTTGTTTGATGGTTTCATCACCGCCTGTCGGAACTATCAAAAGGAAAAACGCCCATGAGCGACGTCAGCTTGGCACCGGGAAAACGTCTGTCGCAGATCCGTCAACAATTAGGGTTGTCGCAGCGCCGGGTCGCCGAACTGTCTGGGTTAACCCACAGCGCCATCAGTACTATCGAGCAAGACAAGGTCAGCCCGGCCATCAGCACGCTGCAAAAGCTGCTGACGGTGTACGGTCTGTCGCTGTCGGCGTTTTTCGCCGAGCCGGAAAAACCGGCTGAGCCGCAGATCGTGATAGACAGCGACGACCTGATCGAAATCGGCAGCCAGGGCGTTTCGATGAAGCTGATCCACAACGGCGACCCGAACCGCACGCTGGCGATGATGATCGAGACCTACGAACCGGGCACCACCACCGGCGAGCGCATCAAACACCAAGGGGAAGAGATCGGCACGCTGCTGGAAGGCGAAGTGGTGCTGCAGGTCAACGGCCAGAGCTATCACCTGCTGGCCGGGCAGAGCTACGCCATCAATACCGGCATTCCCCACAGTTTCAGCAACACGTCGGCGCGCATTTGCCGGATTATCAGCGCCCATACGCCGACGACATTCTGATCAACGGAGCCAGGCATGAACTTTCACCATTTGCAGTATTGGCAACAACGGGCGCAGGCCCTGAAGATTGAGCACCAGCTGTTTATCGACGGCCGCTACCAGCCGGCCGCCGCGGGGAAACGTTTCGCCGTCGAAGATCCCGCCGGTCGCCGTGAGCTGGCGCAGGTCGCGCGCGGCGAAGCCGCCGACATCGATCGGGCGGTCAGCGCGGCGCGCGCCGCCTTTGAACGCGGCGACTGGGCCCAGGCCGCCCCGGCGCAGCGCAAAACCACGCTGCTGCGCTTCGCCGATCTGATGGAACAGCATCATGAAGAGCTGGCGCTGCTGGAAACGCTGGACACCGGCAAACCCATTCGTCACAGCCTGCGCGACGACGTGCCGGGCGCCATCCGCTGCATCCGCTGGTACGCCGAAGCGATCGATAAGGTGTACGGCGAAATCGCCCCCACCGGTCGCGAGGCGCTGGCGCTGATCGAGCGCGAGCCGATCGGCGTGGTCGGCGCCATCGTGCCCTGGAACTTCCCGCTGCTGCTGGCCTGCTGGAAACTCGGCCCGGCGCTGGCCGCCGGCAACAGCGTGGTGCTTAAACCCTCCGAAAAATCGCCGCTGAGCGCCATCCTGCTCGGCAAATTGGCTCAGCAGGCCGGACTGCCGGACGGCGTGCTGAACGTGGTGCCCGGCTATGGCCACGACGCCGGCAAGGCGCTGGCGCTGCACCGCGACGTCGACGCCCTCACCTTTACCGGCTCTACGCTGGTGGCGAAACAGCTGATGATTTACGCCGGCGAATCGAACATGAAGCGCGTCTGGCTGGAGGCCGGCGGCAAAAGCGCCAACATCGTCTTCGCCGACTGCCCGGATCTGGATCAGGCCGCCCGCTGCGCCGCCGCCGGCATCTTCTATAATCAGGGGCAGGTATGCATCGCCGGCACTCGCCTGCTGGTCGAAGCGAGCATTGAGCAAGCGTTCCTGCAGGCGCTGCGCAAACACGCGGCGACCTTCATGCCCGGCGATCCGCTCGATCCCGACACGGTGATGGGCACGCTGATCGACAGCGGCCACTGCGAGAAAGTGGCCGGCTATATCGATCGGGGGCTGAGCCAGGGCGCCGCGCTGTTCCTCGACGGGCGCGACCATCCGCAGGGCGACCACGCCGGCTATCTGGGGCCGACCATCCTCACCCAGGTGGACAATGCCATGAGCGTGGCGCGCGATGAAATCTTCGGCCCGGTGTTAGCGGTGACCGCCTTCGACGACGAGCAACAGGTGCTGCAGCTGGCCAACGACAGCGACTACGGCCTCGGCGCCGCGGTCTGGACCCGCGATCTGGCGCGCGCGCACCGCATGGCGCGCCAACTGAAGGCCGGCACGGTGTTCGTCAACAACTACAACGACGGCGACATGACCGTGCCGTTCGGCGGCTACAAGCAGAGCGGCAACGGCCGCGACAAATCGCTGCATGCGCTGGACAAATTCACCGAATTGAAAACCACCTGGATCTCGCTGGAATAAGGGCTTATCTCATGACTGAACACGTAAAAAGCTACTATGCGGCCACGGCCAACGCACATCAGCCCTATCCGCAACTGAATGAATCGATCGAATGCGACGTCTGCGTGATCGGCGGCGGCTATACCGGCCTCTCCTCCGCGCTGTTCCTGGTGGAAGCCGGTTACGACGTGGTGGTGCTGGAAGCGGCGCGCATCGGTTTCGGCGCCAGCGGCCGCAACGGCGGCCAGTTGGTCAACTCTTACAGCCGCGACATCGATGTGATTGAAGAGCGTTACGGCGCGGAAAGCGCCCGCCTGCTCGGCAGCATGATGTTCGAAGGCGCGGAGATCATTCGCAGCCGCATCAGCCGCTACGCCATCGACTGCGACTACCGTCCCGGCGGCATCTTCGCCGCCCTGAACAACAAGCAGTTTCATGCACTGATCGAGCAAAAGCGCAACTGGGAGCGCTATGGCAATACCCAGCTCGAGCTGCTCGATGCGGATCGGGTGCGCCAGGAGGTCGCCAGCGATCGCTACGTCGGCGCGCTGCTCGATCACAGCGGCGGTCACATCCATCCGCTTAATCTGGCGCTGGGCGAGGCCGAGGCGATCCGCCTGCAGGGCGGGCGCATCTTCGAGCAATCGGCGGTGACGAACATTCGCCACGGCGAACCGGCGCTCATCAGCACCGCCAATGGCCAGGTGAAGGCGCGTTTCGTCATCGTCGCCGGCAACGCCTATCTGGGCGATAAGCTGGAGCCGCGGCTGGCCAAGCGCAGCATGCCGTGCGGCACTCAGGTGGTGACCACTGAACCGCTGGCGCCGGAGATCGCGCAGGCGCTGATCCCGCAGAACTACTGCGTGGAGGACTGCAACTACCTGCTGGATTACTACCGCATCACCGCCGATCATCGTCTGCTGTACGGCGGCGGCGTGGTGTACGGCGCGCGCGATCCGGACGACATCGACAACCTGATCCGGCCGAAGCTGCTGAAGACCTTCCCGCAGCTGAAAGGGGTGCGTATCGACTATCGTTGGACCGGCAACTTCCTGCTGACGCTGTCGCGCATGCCGCAGTTCGGCCGGCTGGAGAATAACGTGTACTACATGCAGGGGTACAGCGGCCACGGCGTGACCTGCACCCATCTGGCGGGCAAGCTGATCGCCGAGCTGATGCGCGGCGACGCCGAACGCTTCGACGCCTTCGCTAAGCTGCCGCACCTGCCGTTCTTCGGCGGACGCAATCTGCAGATCCCGTTCACCGCCATCGGCGCGGCCTACTACACGCTGCGCGACCGCATCGGCGTCTAAAAACAACAGGCCCGGTCATCCTGGCCGGGCCTGTGCGTTAACGCTTAGACGATCTTCGGTTGGCCGTCCGAGGCGGTCGCCCCGCCATCGACCGGAATGTTGGCGCCATTGATAAAGCTGGCGTCGTCGCTGGCCAGGAACGCCATCACCGCCGCCACCTCTTCCGGCTCTGCCGCACGCCCCAGCGCGATGCGCTCATTGAACTTGTCGCGGATCTCCTGCGGCCAGCCATTGGTCATGTTGGTTTTGACCAGGCTCGGGCAGACCGAGTTGATGCGCACGCCGTCACCGCCGTGATCGAGCGCCATGGCGCGCGTCAGGTTGACCACCGCGCCTTTCGCCGCGCAGTAATAGGCCGCGCCCCAGTCGCCGCCCAGGCCGGACACCGACGCGGTATTGACGATGCAGCCCTTGGTCTTCAGCAGGTGCGGCAAGGCGAATTTGGAGCAGAACACCACGCCGTCAATATCAACCCCGGCGATGCGACGCCAGTCGTCGATGCTGGTT
The DNA here is from genome assembly GCF_059652115.1 of Serratia sp. EC4. Taxonomy (NCBI): domain Bacteria; kingdom Pseudomonadati; phylum Pseudomonadota; class Gammaproteobacteria; order Enterobacterales; family Yersiniaceae; genus Serratia; species Serratia sp. EC4. Next base: position 172,470 of record NZ_JBNIDE010000003.1, read on the forward strand.
TCCAGCACGCTGCCCGCCACATGCACGCCGGCATTGTTCAGCAAGACGTCGATGCGGCCCAGTTTTTCCGCCACCTCGTTCATCATTTTTTCAACCGCGACGTGATCGGACACATCGATATGCACCGCCATCGCTCGGCCCTTCGGCAGCGAAGCGGCGACCTTGTCTACCGCTTCCTTGGCCCAGTCGGCCAGCACCACGATCGCGCCCTCGGCTGAGAAACGCCGCGCCGCCGCTTCCCCCATGCCATTGCCTGCACCGGTGATAACCACGACTTTATTGTCAAAACGCATGAGACCTCCTCCATGTGAACGTATTTATATAAGTCATACAAATCTCATTACCCCGAGGATAAGGCGCCCCTCCGCGGAGAGCCAGTCAAAACGTGCGGTTTATTAACCCAAATGAGGTATGGCAGTGATTTCAATGCGCTGGATTAACCTTTATCGGATTTTGGCCAACATATTGATGGAGAAAATAAAATTGCGGTCAGTCACTATTTTTCGGGCGGATTGTCAGCAAGCGGGATTATTGCAGGTATGCGGTTATCTTCACCCAGAGAAAAGCGATGCGAATGGAAAACGGCAGCCGCCCGCAGGCGGCCGCGACTATTTTTTCTCGATGGGGACAACCAGCAGATCGACCTTCAGTTCGTTGATCGCCTGGCGCGCCGAAGAAACCAGCCGGCTCCAGACATCGTGGTGGTGGCCGAAGATCACCAGGTCGAACCCTTTTTCCTTCGCCACCCGGTTCAACTCTTCCGTCAACGCGCCGCGGCTGACGATCACCTCTTCGACCGGATAGGACGACTGCCCTTTGATCGCATTGAGCATATTCTTCACCCGCTCCGAAAATGTGCGATCGGTGTAGTTGTAATCTCCCACGCCCAGATCGACGTAATAACCGGCTCGATGAATGTCGATATAGATCAGGGAAAGTTTGGCATTGAGCGCGGCGGCCAGTCTGGCGCCCTTGCCCAGCAGGAACTCGGCGTCTTCGCTGAGATCCGTGGCGACAACGATATGCCGATAAGCCATGATGGCGGCCCTCCTCGTCAGATCCGTAAACAGGATGGCGCTCCTTGCCGCATGTTTCTCATGCACCTTAAGTTTAGCCCAGCGCCGGCCCCCTCGCCTGCTGCAGTGTCGTTCCATTTATGGAACGATGTATCCCGACTTCAGGCTCTACCGGATTTCTCTCTCGGCCCTACACTGTAAGCAAGTGCTGAGTTTCAGCCTTATCAATCAAAGAAGATACCTACTGACCTCACGACGAGAAAAGGAAAACACCATGAGCACTCCAGCCAACTTCAACGGCCAGCGTCCTGTTATTGATGCTAATGACGCAGTCATGCTCCTGATTGACCACCAGAGCGGCCTGTTCCAGACCGTCGCCGATATGCCGATGACCGAACTGCGCGCCCGCGCCGCCGCCCTGGCCAGCATCGCCACCCTCAGCAAACTGCCGGTGATCACCACCGCCTCGGTGCCGCAGGGCCCCAACGGCCCGCTGATCCCGGAAATTCACCAGAATGCGCCGCACGCGCAATACGTCGCCCGTAAAGGGGAAATCAACGCCTGGGACAACCCGGACTTTGTGGCGGCGGTCAAGGCCACCGGCCGCAAGACCCTGATCATCGCCGGCACCATCACCAGCGTCTGCATGGCCTTCCCGTCCATCAGCGCAGTGGCCGAAGGCTATAAAGTTTTCGCGGTGATCGACGCCTCCGGCACCTACTCAAAAATGGCGCAGGAAATCACCCTGGCGCGCGTGGTGCAGGCCGGCGTGGTGCCGATCGACACCGCCGGCGTGGCCTCGGAGCTGCAGGGCAGCTGGAACCGCGCCGACGCTCAGCAATGGGCCGAGGTTTACACCAAAATCTTCCCAGCCTATCAGTTGCTGATCGAGAGCTACCTCAAGGCGCAGGACGTGGTGAAAAACAACGAACTACTGGACTCGCAGCGTTAAGATCGCGGGCATAAAAAACCCCGGCCAAGGCCGGGGCTATTAATCGTGTGCCGGTGACTTTCCCGGCTGTCATGTTATGGCGTAAGCGTCCATCCCACACTCCAACATTACGCAGCCTAAGCGCGACTTTTTCACAACAGAAAAATAGACTGAAACGCGGCGTTATTAATTCTGCGGCAATCTATTTTTCTGTTGCCAATAATCATTAATTATTGGAACGTCATCGAGGAATCGAACCCCAGTCCGCCAACGAATAATTTCGCTGCCGCTCTTCCTGCTGAGCTAATGACGTATCGAGAAAGACTCCGGGCGAACCCGGAGTTTATTCAGGCTGAGGATTTCATTGCTTAACTGCTCCGGCTTAAACCATCATCGCTGTCGTAAGAAATTGCACCTCGGCCGAAAATTATAACGCGACCACGTTGCCGGCAGAAGGCCCCTTCATGCCATTTTCGATAGTGAACTCAACCTGTTGGCCTTCGTCCAGCGTTTTGAAATCGTTGCTCTGGATAGCGGAGAAGTGTACAAACACGTCTTTGCCACCGTCTGCCGGGGTGATAAAGCCAAAGCCTTTACCTGCATCAAACCATTTTACCAAACCCGTCATTTTATTGGTCATAGAGATATTTCCTTTATATTTTTGCGACGCCATAGGGCGATAGAGGTCTGTTTTTATTGGAAACTTATGGGGCACTAGAGAAGAGAATTCGCGGAAGAAGAGGTATCTGAGGGATATCGCTAATACTGAGAACTGCTTTACTAAAACTGCTTTCATAAGGTCTGAACTACAAACCGATGACGCTATTTACACACAGCTAAATTATTTAAGCAAGATATATTTTAAATTATATTCATATGGCTCATAAATTTATTACCGCAAAGGACCGCCTGCATCTGCCGCCAGCTCAGGGTTATCTGCGCGGCGTTCGGGGTGAAAAATAACGAACGATTGGACTCGCCGCGCCGGGGCCGATCATGAACGCGCAAACAGCCGCCGATTCCGCGTTCTGCTCTTCCCTTCACGCGAAACCACTCCCTGCTATAACACTGAAGAAAACCGCTTAATCGTCATGAAAGAGAAACAAAAGCTTAATAAATCAATCTGTTCTCGACACTGGTGCATTATCGTTGTTAGGATAATTATTTTACTTTACAGGAAATGACCTCAAGGATGGCTATGATGGGCAAAAGAACACTGACGCTAGCTGCACTGACGCTCAGTTTGGCAGGCTGCCAGCCGGCACCACCAAGCTATGTGGAAAACGCGAATGCCTTGATTGCCAAACAAATCAGCGCAATTAGCTCGCAAACGGCGCAGTGCAAATTTGCCCAAGACGGGCACTATTGGATTTCGGCTTGCTCATTGGGTAACGCGCGCGACACGCCGGTGTTCGCCCTGTTCGAACAGGAAGGCGTCATGCAGGCCAACGACAATCTGGCGATCGCCGTCGTGCCGCTCAACGAGCAGGCTCGCCACCTCTCACAGGATCCCCGCTTCACTATCCCGGTAATGCAACGCCGTATTCCCGTGGACGCAGAGAAAGCCTCCAATCGCTTATTTGCCCAACCGTCGCGTTAGCCATTCCCTTAGCCGATGATTGCGATCCCCAGCCGCTCCAGCAGCTGCGCGGCCTGGTGGCTGTCCATTTTGACGCCCTGCAGATCGGTGGTGCGCAAATCCAACTCGCCCAGTTCCGCGTTGCTCAAATCACACTGGGTGACATCGGCGGCACGCCAGTCGAAACCGGAGAATTCGCCGCCGGACAGATCGGAACCGCTGAAACTGGCGCCGAACACCTGCGCACCGTGCCAGCGGTTTTCCCACAGCTCGCATTTCTCCAGCACCACCTTGGCGAAGTTGGCATAGCTCAGGTTGCTTTTGGTGATATAGGCGCTGCAAAACCAGGTGCGGCTGGTGATCATGTTCATAAAGCTGGCGCCGCGAAAATCGGCGCCCTGCGCGCGGCATTCGCGGATCTCCACCCCCAGAGCGCTGGCATGGCGGAAGTCGGCCATCGACAAATCGCAGCTTCTGAAGCTGGCGTCTTTCAGTATCGCGCGGCTGAAATTGCCGCCCTGTCGGCTGTCGCGATCGTAAAACTGGCAGCCGATAAACTCGGTACCGGTCAGATCGGCGCCCGAAAAATCGCACAGCATAAAGATGCCGTTTTCAATCTTCTCGCCGGTAAAGCGGTTACGGTCAATCTTTTCACCCTTCAACATCAGACTCATCGCAGCACACCTGTTTATTTATACAGTCAGTGCGCATTTAATCCTATTCCGGCGCGGTTGGCAATCGCCGTCGATCAGCGGCCATCCGCCGCGGCCGGTTCGAACGCCACCTTGACGATACTGAACGTCTTGGTACTTTCCGCCTGAGCGACGTCGGCAAACAGCCGGGGGTAACGGGAGTTGACGACCCACACTTCGCCATCCCGCAGCGCGGCGCCGGTCGGCCCATCCAATCCCGGCGGCGCGGCGACCGCGGCGATACGCGCGCTGGCCCAGCCGTCGGTCGAGGAGAGCAGTGACACGTCGCCGGACATGCTCCCCTTTTCACCCGGAAAAGACTGTACGATCACCAATTCATGGGCGTTTTTGAGCCGCAGCCCATCCGGCCCTTTCAGCCGCTGCGGCAGCCTGATTTCACTGACCGCCGGCGCGTTCTCCAACGTCACCTTCCACAGCAGCCCGCGGGTGTAGTCCGCGGCAATCAGGTAGCCATCCGGGTGATACACCACGCCATTGAGATAAGGCCGCGTGCCCTGCGCAGCGGCGGGTGCGTCGGCCGGCATCAAGCGCGCTGAGCGCACCAAAATCGACGCCTGGCGCGTTGTCCGGTCGATCTTGTAAATCTGCGGCTGGAAGCTGTCGGTCACGTAGATATTGCCCTGCGCGTCGAGCGTCAGATCGTTGGGCAGCGTCGGCCCATGACTTAGCGATGAAAGATCGTACGTCTGCTGCAGCGCGCCGGTATCGAGATTGAACTCCAGCACCTGCGCCACGCGATTGCGCGTGCTAGCGGCAGAGTTGCGGGACACGCCCACGTCTTCGTTGCACACCAGCACCCGGTTGCGCTCGGCGTCCACCAGCATGCCGGAGGTGGTGATAAGCCCCTTGCCGGTGGAAAACCGCCGATAGCGGCCATCCGGGTAGACCAGGCCAAGCTGCCCGCCGCGCAGAGAGGAAATCAGGAACGCACCGGCACGTGCATTCCAGGCGATGCCCTCAGGGTAGGCGCCGGCGGCGTCCGGCGAAAACTCGATGCGTTGCGTGGCCTGCGCCTGCATAACGCCGCTGAACAACAGCGCTGCGCCGGCCAACTGGGTGACGCGTCGGCGGCGCGGCAATAAGAAAGAAAAGAAGCTGAAGCGGAACATGAGCATGACCCTGATGAGGACTCGGATCGCTAGAGTAGGATCGCGCCGCTCACGGCACCAGCCAGGAAAAAGGCAATGCGCCACTAAAAAAATCGCAGTAATCAGCGCAAAAAAAACCGCCCGAGACGGGCGGTTGACGTGACGGCGAACCGTTACTTCAGGGCTTCCTGAATGGCGTCGGCCATCGGGCCGATGTGCTTTTCCGCCGCCTTCAGCTGGAAGTCCACGCCGTTGCCGTCGTTGGTATCCGACAGCGTGGCCTTGATCAGTTCCAGCGCCGCCTGCACCGCCACCAGCCGTTTGTGCTGTTCGTCCGTGACCGGTTCGGCGCCCATATTGGCCGGATAGTAATGTTCTAACATCGCGATCTCCTTTTGATGACGTTAACCTCTAACCTAACAGAAAACCGTGCATTTACTAAGGAAACCAGGCCGGGCACGGCCGAGTGACGATAAATTGCACTATACTGGGCAAACACTCTCCCCTGTTACAGGATCATCGCCATGTCATTCCAGGGAAGCTGCCACTGCGGCGCCGTCACCTTTACCGTGGACGCCGAACTGCCGACCGAAGCCCTCAGCTGCAACTGTTCGATTTGCCGCCGCAAAGGGCTGCTGCTGTCGTTCTTCCCCATCAGCGCTTTCACGCTCAACAGCGGTCAGGACCAGCTCAGCACCTACACTTTCAATCACCACAGGATCCGCCATCAGTTCTGCCGAGTCTGCGGAGCCCAGCCCTTCGCCTACGGCACCGCGCCAGACGGCGCCGCGATGTGCGCCGTTAACCTGCGTTGCGTGCCGGACGTCGCGCTGGATGCGTTACAGATCCACAGCTACGACGGGGCCAGCGTCTGAGCGAATCGCTCGCTCAGTCGAAGGCGACCCAGCCGGCGTCGGTTTCGGCGGATTGCACGCAGCGCGCCACCCACTTCACGCCCAGCGAGCCAGCCTGCACGTCCGGGTACCAGAAGTCGGCCAGAAAGGCTGCGTCGCGCCGATCGGTGGCGTCCATCGCCAGCGCGAAGCGGCGGTAGAGATTCGACCACGCTTCAAACAGCCCCTCCGCATGGCCGCCGCCGATGCGATCATCCGCCAGCGCCGACGCGGCGAGATACGGCATGCCGCGCTCCAGGATCCGCACCGGCTCGCCCTGCACTTCGAAGCGCAGCTGATTGGGTTGTTCATCCCACCACTCCAGGCTGGCCTTTTCACCGACAATGCGCACCTTTTGGCCGTGCATCGAACCGCAGTTGACCGCCGAAGCCCACACGGAGCCGACGGCGCCGTTGTGATACTCCATCAGCACATAGGCATTGTCCTCCAACGGCGCGCGCGACGGCACAAAGCTTTGCCGGCTGCAGATCAGCCGCCGGATCTTCAACTGCGGCGCCATGGTTTCCGCCAGGAACAGCGTGTGGGTCGCCAGATCGCCCAGCACATAGCTGGGGCCGACAAAGCGCGGATCGACCCGCCAGCGAGTGCTGGGATTATCCTGCTCCACCGGCGCGGCGTGAAAGCCGTGGGCGAACTGCATATTCACCAGCCGAATTTCCCCCAGCCGGCCATCGGCAATCATCTGCCGGGCCTGCAAAATCATCTGGTGCCCGGCATAGCCGTAGGTCACGCCGATGACTTTGCGCTGCCGCTCGCACAGCGCCGCCAGCGCCTGCGCCTCTTCGACGCTGAAACACAGCGGCTTCTCGCATACCACGTGCAATCCCGCCTCCAGCACCGCCCGGCAAATGGCGTAATGGGTGTTGTTCGGCGTGGCGATCGAGACCGCTTCGATGCCGTCCGCCCGCGCGGCTTCGGCGCGGAACATCTCGGCATAATCCGCATAACAGCGCTCCGCCGCCACGCCCAGACTCCGGCCAAAATCACGCCCGCGTTCGGTGTCAATGTCGAACGCGCCGGCCAACAGAGTAAACGCGCCGTCGCGCAAGGCCGCCGAACGGTGGATGTAACCGATCTGGCTGGTGCCACCGCCGCCGACCATGCCCCAGCGCAACGATCTCGCCAAAGGTTTGCTGCCGTTGATCATCGTGTTTCTCCTGATTAAAAGCCGAGGCCGCGCAAGTAGCGCAAGCTGGCGGCGACGTCCTGCAGGCTGCCCTGCACATTGCGCGGATCGCGCTCCTGCTCGATAGTGATCCAGCCCCGATATCCGCGCTCGGCCAACAGCGCACGCAGCTGCGGATAATCGATCGCCCCGCTGCCCAACGGGCACATGACGCCCTCGGCGCAGGCGGTGAAAAAATCGACGCCGCGCGCCAGCACCTCGCGGAACACCTGCGGATCGACGTCTTTGAAGTGCAGGTAATCAAGACGATTAAAGTGCTTGCTCAGCCAGGCAGCCGGGTCCAGCCCGGCGTAATACAGATGGCCGGTATCCAGGCACAATCCGGCGGTGTGATGCGGAATGTCCGCCGCCAACCGGTCGATTTCGTCGGCGAACTCGATGCAGCCGCCGGCGTGCGGATGCACCACCGGCCGCACACCGTATTCCCGCCAGGCCAGTTCGCTAATGCGCGTAATGTGCCCGATCATCCTCTGCCACTCCCCCTGCGACAAACGCGGCGCTAAATCTGAACGCCCGGCGAACCTGGCGCGTTGCGGATTGCCGAAATCGATAATCACCAAGAACGGCGGCGCGGCGCGATCGCCCTCGGTCGGCTCCGCCCTGGGCGCCCGCGAGAGGTTGCGGCATATCCGATGAGTCAGGGCCAGCAGGCGCTCAATGTTCGCCTCGCTGACCAGATCGTCAAAAATCGTGCCGGCCACCAGCGACAGGTGATGCTGCTCCAGCGCGGCACACAGCGCCTCGCTCTGCGTCGGCAGATAGCCCCACGGCCCCAGCTCGATGCTGCGGTAGCCGGCCGCCGACGCTTCTTGCAGAACCGTGGCATAGAGCGGCAAATGGGGGTTGTTCGGATCATCCACGCCCCAACTGCAGGGCGCATTGGCGATAGGCAAAGTCATGGCGACGGCTCCTTTTTTGCGGGGAATGCCGGCAGTATCAAACAAAAATTCCAAAACCATCAATAATGAAAATTTTATTTTTTGATAGAGATCGCGCTATTTTTGATAAATTATTTGATATTTTTTAATCAAATTCAGGCGGTGCCTGGCTGCGCCCTGACCTCGGCAAACACCACTCAGCGGCCGTCAGAGGTTTTCTTTGGTGATCACATCGAAGCGATTAATGATGTGGCGTAATCCCGGTTGTTCATCGGCGGCGAGTAACGTCTCGACGATCGTGGCGGCCAATTCGGGAATGCGGTGGCACAGCAGCAGATCCACCGTGCCGTCGAGCAGCGCCATTTCACCGCCCAGCACCGGGCCGTGGCACACCAGCGTGATGTCGCGCTGCCGGCCGCTCTCTCGCAACGCCTGAATAATGCCCTCCACACCGCCGCTCGGCGCGTAAAGCGCCGCCAGTTCCGGGTGGTTCGCCAGCAGTTCACGCGTGACCCGGCGCGCCGTTTCCGCGTCCTCGAGGCTGCGCACCGGTTCCAGCACACGCTGGCCGCTCATCTGCTCACGCAGGTAGGAGCGAAAACCGATCTCGCAGGCTTCCTGGCAAGTAAAACGGTTGTCGCCGATGATCACGCCGACGTCGCCCTGACGCCGGCACAGACGATCCACCGCCCAGCCGGCGGTGCGGCCCGCTTTTTGATTATCCAGACCGATGTAGCCGGCGCGGCTGGGCACCGATAAATCCGACAGCAGCGCGAAAACGTTGATGCCCGCCTGGGCGGCTTCTTCTACGGCATAGTGGATCAGGGGGTGATCCAGCGCCAGCACGCCGATCGCTTCCACCTGGCGGCTCAATTGGCTAATGGCGGCGGCGGTGTCGTCGATGGCATTGAGAGAGTGGAAGATGAACTGCGGCGGCTGACCCGGCTCATGATACGGTGCCGCTTGCGCCATCAATTCATCAGCCAGTTGCGCATAGAAAGAGTGTTCGCGCCGCAGCAGGATAAACCCCATTCTAAGGCGGCGCTCCGGCCTGCCCAGCACTGCCGACAGGCAGTGGGACTTCTCCAACGCGAACCCCAACTTTTTCGCTGCCTCAATCACCCGGCGCTGGGTGGCGGGCCGCACCGACGCGCGTTGGTTGATCACCCGATCGACGGTGGCGATGCCGACCCGCGCCTCTCTGGCGATGGCCGCCATGGTGGTTTTCTTACCGCTCATGTTCATCTCCATCAACGATTTGATGGAAAAATATCATAGCCGTTGCCGCCCCTGATGTGACGCCGTTCGCGATTAACGATAGACGGAGAACTTCTTGGTTAGCGGCTTAAGCTGCTCGGTGTCACCGTAGAGCGCCACCGCCACGAACTCCAGCTGCTCGTAGGGGGTATTGGCGGTGTCGGCGATCTGCTGCTCGGCGGAGTGCGACAGCATGGTGGTGGTGAAGAAGTTGGACAGCACGCCCTCCTCCTTGCATTTGAGGATCAGGTTGCTGAGCTGGCTGCTGTTTTTAGCCTGAAGGATGACGATCGGGTAGTGGCTCATGTTGGCGCTGACGCCGTCGAGACTGCTCGGATAGTGGTGAAACTCACGCTGTTCGATCAGATCGGTGATGCCCGCCGTCAGATGGCAGGAAGCGTTAAACAGCGTGGCCGGTTCGTGATTGCGGTTGAGGATGATATAAAACTTTTTCTCGTTGTCGCTGTACATACTCTTCTCCTTGAATAGGCAACCAGTTTTACCCAAGCTGCACAGGGTTTCAAGGCGCGAAAAGGGGCCGCGTCCGGCCCCGTGCTAACGCTGCCGGCTCAGACCGCGCCTTCACCCGGGCCGAGCGGTTGCGCCACCTGATGCAGCACGGTGATGTTCTGCAAAAGCGTGCCGCCGTCGATCGGTTTCATCTGGCCGTCGCGATCTTTATAGTGCGTCGGCTTGGCGCCATGGAAGAACAGCCCGGCGTTGACCTGTACACCCAAATAGCCTGCGCTGGCCGGCAGGCGCTGCACGTCGGTCCAGGGGTTGGAAACCGGCACATACTGGAAGCCTTCGCTCGTCTTGGCGTACAGCGGGCGCAGCAGCGTGACAAAGGCCATCATCGGCGACAGCGCTTCTTTAAAGATCTGCACCGGCCGATCGACCGTCATCAAGAAACCCTGCGGCTGTTCCTCAACCGTGTCGAGGCTCAGGCTGCTGCTGATATCGTCACCCCGGCCGCCATAGCTCCATTCAATGGCCGGCGCCCCACTCTCGTTCATCATCTCTGACATACACTGCTCCTTATAAAATGAATTCAACACGCCTGCTGCGTGCCGGAACAGTAAACCGCTGCGGGGGGACCCGCGTCCACGCCGGGCGGCACGCTGGCGAACCAAACAACGAGGCGCGCAAAATAAAGCTCGAAATGAACAGTTTCCCCACGTGATAGCGCAGCATTTGAACGGCCTTTGCTGTAGCGCAGAGGCATAGTGATGACGTTGCCGCCACCGGAGAGTGTTATGACCGCGATTAAACCGGACGCCATCGACCGCGTTCTCCCCGCCGCCACGCCCTGGCTGGCCGTCATCAACGTGCTGTTCGCCGGCATCGCGGCGGCGCTGCACGTGGGTAAGGCCACCATCGCGTTGCCGGCGCTGCAGGCCGAGTTTGGCCGTTCACTGGAGACGCTAAGCTGGGTCATTTCGGCCTTTCCTTTCGTCGGGGTGTTCGGCGGCATCGCCGCCGGACTGCTGGTGCGCCGCTGGGGCGATCGGCGCCTGCTGGCGCTCGGGCTGCTGATCATCAGCGCCGCCAGCTTCGCCGGTGCCACGCTGCACGACTTCAGCGGGTTGATTGTCAGCCGCTTTGTCGAAGGCCTCGGCTTCGTGATCGTGGTGGTCGCCTCGCCGGCGGTGCTGAACCGCATCGTCGCCCCGGCGCAGCGCAACCTGGTGTTCGGCATCTGGAGCACCTTCATGCCGGCGGGCATCGCCATTTCACTGTTTTTCGGCCCCCATCTCGCCGGTTGGCAACAGAGTTGGCAGGCCGGTGCGGCGTTGACGCTGCTGGCCGCCCTGCTGCTGCCGCTGACTACGTCCCGCCGCGCCGCCGAGGCGCACGTTCCGCCGTCGCCGCTGCGGCAAGCGCTGGGCGCGATGCTGCGGGCGCGCCAGCCGCTGTTGCTGGCGCTGATGTTCACCGCTTACAACCTGCAGTTTTTCTCGGTGATGACCTTTTTGCCGATCTTTCTGATGCAGCGCATCGGCCTGTCGCTCGCGGCCGCCGGCGGCATCAGCGCGGCGGCGGTGGCGGCCAACATCATCGGCAACCTCGCCGCCGGCGTGCTGCTGTCGCGCGGGCTGCCCGCCAGAACGCTGCTCGCCGCCACCAGCCTGTTGATCGGTGTCTTCGGCGTCGGCATTTTCCTGCCGATGACGCCCAACGGCCTGCTGATCCCGCTGTGCTTCCTGTTCTGCGCCATCGCCGGCATGCTGCCCGCCACCATTCTGGCCGCCACGCCGGCGGCGACGCCGGAACCGACGCTGCTGCCGCTGAGTCTCGGGCTGGTGATGCAGGGAAACTACCTCGGCCAGGTGATCGGCCCGGTCGCGCTGAGCGCCATCGTGGCCGCGGCCGGCTGGGCGGCCCCGGCGTGGCTGGTGCTCGCGGCGGCGGTGTCAGGAGCCGTATTGGCGCTGGCGGCTACGCTTCCGTCAGGAAATCGATGAATTTCCGCACCTTCAGCGGGACAAAGCGCGCATAGGGGTAAAGCAGGATGAAGGGACGCGAGGCGCCGGCATAATCTTTCAAAACCTCGACCAGCGCCCCGTTGCTCAACTCTTGTTCGACGGTAAAGCGATACACCTGCATCAGTCCGGCGCCGCTTTTCACCAGCGTCAGCGTAGCGAGGTAATCTTCCTGGCAAAGCCAGCGTCCGGCAGTGTCCACTTTGCTATTTTCGCCCTGAATCTTAAACGTCCAGGCGGTTTTTCTGCCGGTGCTGGGCAACGCATACTGAATGCAATCGTGCCGGGCCAGATCCGCCGGCGTGAGCGGCGCAGGATGACGCTGCAAATAGCCCGGCGTCGCCACCACGATCAGTTCAGCCTCCTCCAATCGCCGCGATACCAGGCCGGAATCGTTCAGCTCGCTGCCGCGAATGGCGACGTCGAATTTATCTTCGGAGAAATCGATATTCTGATTGCTGACGTGCAGATTCAGCTTGAGATCGGGATAGCGATGCGCAAACTCGGGCAAACGCGGCAACAGCCTAAAATGCGCGTACAGCGTCGGCGCGCTGATGCTGAGCGTCCCCGCCGGTTTGTCCCGTTCGCCGGAAATTCTCGCCTCGGCCTCCATCAGCTGGCTCAGCGCCCGGCGACATTCCAGGTAATAACGCTGTCCGGCATCCGTGACGCGCATCTGGCGTGTGGTGCGGATAAACAGCTTCGCCTGCAATCGCGTCTCCAGGCGCGCGACCGAGCGGCTGACCGCCGCAGGGGTTATCCCGGCGGCATTGGCCGCTGCGGTGAAACTGCCGGTTTCTACCGTCAGGCAAAACAGCTCGATACTGCCCACCTGAACGTCGTCAAAATGGCGTTGCATGTCTCTCCCCGCCGATTCATTACATCAGGTATAAATTAAAATTCTTTCCCTCTCATTTTTCAACCAACAGGTATGGATTACCGTTCACCTACGATCAATCACTATCCTGTCGAGGAGAGAAAATGAGCAAAGTAAAAACGGTCATCGTCACGGGCGCATCGAGCGGCTTGGGCTTCGCCATCGCGCAAGCCTACCTGGCGCGCGGCTATCAGGTTGTCGCAAACGCCCGTTCGCTTGAACGGCTGCAGGCGGCGGCGGACAAACTCGGCCGCCCGGCCAATCTGCTGCTGGCGCCGGGAGACATCGCGCTGCCGGAAACCGCCGAGCGGTTGTTCAGCCTGGCGATACAGGCTTTTGGTCAGGTAGATATTCTCATCAATAACGCCGGCATATTTATCGCCAAGCCGATCGCCGACTATACGCCGGAGGAGGTCGACGCGATGGTGGCAACCAATCTGAAAGGCTTCTTCTACCCGGCGCAGGCCGCCGCCCGGCATATGCAGCAACGCGGCGCCGGCCACATCGTCGCCATCACCGCGTCGATCGCCATGCAGCCCAACAGCAAAGTGCCCGCTTTGCTGCCGGTGCTGATTAAAGGCGGCCTTAACCACGCCGTGCGCGAACTGGCATTGGAGTTAGCGCCGCACAACGTGATGGTCAACGCCGTGGCGCCCGGCATCATCGCCACGCCGATGCATCAAAATGATGAACAGAGCCTGGCGCAGATGCGGCAACTGGCGCCAACCGGCCGCGTCGGCCAGCCGCAGGACATCGTCGATGCGGTGCTGTATCTGACCGACGCCAATTTCGTTACCGGCGCGGCGCTCGCGGTTGACGGCGGCGCCACCGCCGGGGTCTGGTGAAACCGGGGGAAAACGCCATGCCATACGTCAACATTAAAGTGACCGACGAAGGGGTCAGCGCCGCGCAAAAACGCATGCTGATCGAGGGAGCCACCACGCTGCTGGAACGGGTGCTGAATAAGCCACGCCACACCACTTTCGTGGTGATTGACGAGGTGGCCACCGACAACTGGGGCGTCGGCGGAGAGAGCGTCACCGCCCTGCGCGCCAAAGAACGAGGCGAATAACGGATGATTGATGCTGTGAGTCTCGTGTCGTAGGGTACAGCCGCTAGTTATCGTTATCGGGCCTGCATGATGAGACCAGGCACGCTTAGCGCGAAGGATAAGGCCAGTGGTGATCAAGGCCCGATAATGACAAGGCGCCGGTCGCGGCAAGATAAACCAGCACGCCGGCGAAAGCGATCAGCAGCACCTTTTCGATAACGGCAAGTCGTTTGTGTTCAGTCATTTGCATACTCCTTCGTGATATCGGGCGAACGGCCGCCCTCCTAAAAACTAGGAAAGCCTGGCGCAGGCGGCAAGCGCGGCTCACAAAATGAAACACAATAGATAAATTTATTTAATTATTTAGCCCTCTTTCTTTTCTCTCGCCGCCGCCTGTTCACCGTGCGGCGCCCGCCTTGCCCTTAATAACCCTATGGAATACGCCACTAAAAATCCCCTACCGGTTAAGCAAAGGTGATGATAGTGTTGTTTTCATTCAGTTCATCTATGCTGAAAATTCATCTTTTGAGGGACGACTATGATGTCTAAAGGCATTTCCAAAGGATTCTTTATTCTGATCCTGTTCATCGTTACCGCCGCCTTTCTCGACGTGCTGGGGCCTTATTACTCCTCGGTGCTGTGGGCGGTTATTCTGGCGGTGATTTTCCATCCGGTGAAAAAGAAGTTGAAGCAGTACGTCGGCGAACGCAACGGCGTGGTGTCGCTGCTGACGGTGGCGCTGATCTGCCTGATCGTGTTCACGCCGTTGGCGATCATCGCCTCGTCGCTGGCGATGGAATTCAACGTGATCTACACCAAGCTGCAGACCAACAACAGCCAATTGCCGACCATGCTGGCGGACTTCATGCGCCACCTGCCCGGCTGGGCGCAGCGCTTCCTGGCGGAGCATAACCTCAACAGCGCCGCCGAGATCCAAAAGCAGCTTTCCGAGGTGGCGCTCAAGGGCGGGCAATACTTGGCGGGCAGCGTGTTCCTGATCGGCAAGGGCACCTTCAACTTCGTCGTCGGCTTCGGCGTAATGCTCTATCTGCTGTTCTTCCTGCTGAAAGACGGCCCTTATCTGGTGAACCTGGCGCTCGAAGCGCTGCCGCTCTCCCAGCACGTGAAACACCATCTGTTCGTCAAGTTCGCCGCCGTTTCCCGCGCCACCGTCAAGGGCACGGTGGTGGTCGCCGTGGTGCAAGGCGCGCTCGGCGGGCTGGCGTTTTACTTTACCGGCATCGACGGCAGCCTGCTGTGGGGCGCGCTGATGGCGTTCCTGTCGATCATCCCGGCCGTGGGCTCCGCCATCATCTGGGTGCCGGCGGTGATCTACTTCTTCGCCACCGGCATGCTGTGGAAAGCCATTTTCCTGGTAGTGTTCTTCGTGGTGGTGATCGGCCTGGTGGACAACATCCTGCGCCCGCTGCTGGTGGGCAAAGACACCAAAATGCCGGACTACCTGATCCTGATCTCCACCCTGGGCGGCATGGAGATTTACGGCATCAACGGCTTCGTCATCGGCCCCTTGATCGCCGCGCTGTTCATCGCCTGCTGGAACATTCTGTCCGGCCGCGACAGCGAGGAGAACATCGAAGAGATCGACGAAGAGTTTATCGAGGAAGGCAAGAACCATCCCGACGCGGTGGAGTAAACCTCCCGCAGCGAATCACGCAGGGGCCCGTTTGGGCCCCTTTTTTTGTCTGTGGTATCCTTGCCAGGCTCACAAGGAAGAACGGATTTCGTTATGCTTATTTTTTACGCCATGCTGGCCATCGCCTTCACTCTGCTGTGCCTGTTAGCCTTTCTCTATTGCGCCTATCAGTTGACGAAGCACGGCGACGTCAGGTTTTTGGCCTCGCTTTCGGTGCTGCTCTTCGCACTGCTGGCCTTCTATGCCGCTTACGGCTACGTCAGCACCTGGCTGCAACAGCAGGCGGTCGATGTCCGGCTGTATTAGCGCAGCGGGATAAAAAATACCTGCTCCGGATCGCCGTCATCGAGATTGTCAATCTGGCCGCTGGCGACAAATCCGGCGTTCAGCAGCAGCCGCTGCATCGACAGGTTGGAACGATTGGTGGAAGTGAACAGTTTCGGGTGTCGGCAATGGGACTTCAATGCCGTAATCAACGCCTGCCCGACGCCCCAACGGCGATAGCGCTCGCCGACCATCAGCATCTCGATAAAACCGCAGCCGAAGAAATGATAGTGCAGTACGCCATAGCCCATCACCACGTCCTGTTCCTTGGCAAGATAGCACTCCCCCTGCCCGCACCAGGCCCGGATCTGCGCCGCGCGCTGCGGTTCGTGTTCGGCGACGCTGTCGAGGGCGATCAGGGCTGCGACATCGCTGTCAGTGGCCTGGCGAACAAACATGTTTTAATCCTCATGCTGATGGATACGGCGACACCGCTTCAACGAAACGGCAACCGAAGCGGGATAACTTTTACATCCCCGCCAAATTTTGTAATCCTATTATAGAGTTACTAAAACACACGCCAAGGAAGGAAAGCTTTTCCCGATGAGAATACCGCAAATCTCCGCCGCCCTGCTGTTTACCTTGCTGCTGGCGGGCTGCCAGTTCCACAAGACCGTGTTCCCGCCGCCGTATATCGGCGCCCCGCAGGAGATCAGCACCTACGAAGTGAAAGGGCTGACGTTCGTCACCACCGTCACCTTCAGCGGCCTGTTCGCCGAAGATCTGGTGCGCGAATACGCACAGAAACATCACTATCGCTACTATGTTGTCACGATGCGCAGCAACGGTTTTAAAGATCGGAGCGAGCGCGTGAGCGCGATGATGTATCGGTAAGAGCCCCGGCTCAGATTTGGCAAACCTGCATCAGGGCACAGTTTCAAAGCCCCACTTCACTCGATGCCGTTGCAGGTATGCTCTGTTCTTTTCAGACAACCCGCTAATATTGGCGTCCAACGGGATCCTCAGCTCACATAGCAAACCGCTCATCGTCCGTGAATACAGCAAACGTCCGTCATCGGCAAAACTGATCATGCCACGATCGAACAGCTTGTCCAGATTGGGGATTAACGGCAAACCATTGTGCGGATCCACTTTTTCTTCTGGGGTCGCAATCGACCAGGCAACGATGTGAGAGGCAATGAGAATGGACGGCTCCGCAATCCCCGTGACGGCGCACCGGTTTCCCCACCGCTTAAACATTTTATCGCGATAGGGACCATGCCCAATCCGCGCCTGAATCACCCTTTCTTGCTCACCACCGACCTCTCTGGTGATTTCGACGGTATCCGCATGGAAGTTGATAGAGAGGTTTTCCGAGAGAAAACCGGCGATCAACGCGGCTGCCGGCGCGGGGATCTCGCACATATAGTTTTCGGTGCATCCGCCTTTCTTATTAAAAACGCGCGGAAGGCAAGCCTGGTTGTGCATGCGTGTGAACGCCTGATTAAAAAGGGAAACATCAATAGGTAGTTCAAGACGCGTCAGTTCCAAATCGACTTGGGTACCCGCAATATGCGGCGGTCCCGCGACCCGATGCTCAGGCCGCGGTGCAGAGTAAGCATCGCGTACCGCTGTCGCCACGCCGATGATCTTCCTACCCTTGTGGCAAAAAATCAGGTCACCCTCTTTGACTTTTTTGACCGTTTCCCACCCGGCAGGTTTAAACATGTTCCCAGTCTTATTTATTCCATATTGCGGCGCCCACAGGAATTCGCCCTTAAAAACTTCCGCGACGCTGCCACCAATGTTGACCCAGAAAAAACGCATGGCCACTCTTTTATAATCAGGAGTTTTAAGGGTTATCGTCACCCTTCATCAAGGGCTTTAGTGAGTTTCACCAATTAACGCAGGGTGACGGCAATAAAAAATCCCGGCCTTGACCGGGATAGCGTTGCACGGAAACAGCGTTGTTTATTCACTGCGGGCGAAATTCCAACGCGCTGCTTTTGACCGCTTCGTAAACCGCGGCCGTTGGCGGCTTAGGCAGACGCGCATTGGTGATTGCCTTGATCGCGGCCTGGCAAAGTTCCGGTTCCCCTTGCTCAGCCCGAATGCTGATCAGCATACCGTCCGGCGCCAGCTTGATGCTCAATGTGCAACGCTTGCCTGAGTAAGCTTCGGCATCTTTCAAATGGCTTTGAATCGCGGCCTGCAACTGGGCGATATAGTGTTCTTTCTCTTTTCCCGGCGCCGACGTCTTTGGGCCGCCAAGGTTGGTTGAAATATCGTCAACCTCTTTATTTACCGGATCGGTTTGGCTGGGGGCCGTGTTTTTGGCACAGCCCGTTAATGCCAGCGCGGTCATCGCCGCCAATACTGTGGCAACGCCGGTTTTATAGCCTGAATGCGTTATTTTCATATCCCTGTCCTTATGGATAATTATCAGTAGTGAAATCAGTTGACGCTGGGCCACGCAAAGAGCTCCGGCCAATACGTTATACAGGATCAATATACACCGCTAGTGACATTAAAACTTTCGCCAGGGGCTGTGCAGTCCGTCACTACAACAGCAGTGACGCACCGATTTTCGACAGAATAACGTATGAATAGACAGCGATGGCATACACGTTTTCGCTCATCCTTTGTAAGCACTGCACATAAATTTCAACACGGTCTTTTGGCTCACAATGCTGAGATAAACCGGATCGCTGGATGCCATGTTCACGAACACCCAGCTGGTTACGCCGTCAACGGTTCTGGCAAAGCTCAATGTATCAATGCCCTGAACGTCGTCCCGGTCGACAAAATGGAATACGGCGCTGTTAATGGTGACGGTTTGCGATGCGCCATTCATCATGGCCGTGATTTGGGTTCCTGCTTGCGTATTGCATTCCAAACGCACCAAGGGTGAAGGCGCTTGCGCGACTGGGTTTGATTCGGCGTACTTCGCTTTCGCCCTGGCCATTCGCTCATCGGTAGTTTGCGTGGTGCACCCGCCAATAAATAAAGACAAAATCAAAACAGAAATGGTTTTCTTGGTCATTTAAACTATCTTTTCACTGGATAACAATATTACTGATTGTAACAAAGAAGGGCCCCGAGAGCTCCTTTTCTACTCAAACGCCAAACACACTGATACACGCTTAACAATAGCGGCGCGATCATTGAACAGTTCGCTTCCCATGCCTTTAACAGCCAGATCAGCCGCTTCTAATCGATTGCCACAACAACGGTTTCTGCATACTTTCCCTTTTGGCGGTCAATTTCTTTGGTTCTGCCATACCGATCGCCGTTTTCTCGGCGTCAAGCAGCTATAATCCAAAAAGTGGAGTTTTTTGAAAACGATAAGGAGGGAGTATGTACAAAACTATTTTGGTTCCCGTGGATATTACCGAGCCGGAATTAACACAGCAGGTCATCCCGCATGTCAACGCGCTCGCCAGGCTCGAAGACTCCCACGTCCATTTCCTGGCGGTGATCCCGTCGCGCGCCACCTATGCCGCTTTCGGCTTTGCCGCCACGGCGGCGATAGAAACCAAAGACGAAATCATTGCGGTAGCAACCGAGGGGCTGGCAAAAGCGGCCAAAGAATTCAGCGTGCCTGAAGATAGAGTGACCACGCACGTTGCCGTCGGCGATCCCAAAGATCAGATCCTGGAGCTCGCCGATGCGCTCAACGCGGAGATTATCGTGATGGGTTCCAACCGCCCTTCTGCCATCACTTATCTCCTCGGCTCCAATGCCACCGCCGTCGTCCGCCACGCCAATTGCCCGGTGCTGGTCGTGCGTGAATCGGCTAACGCCGTGCAGTGAGCCTGTCCGACACCTCACTCATATTTGAACAGTAAAAAAACGGGAGCCCTAAGGCTCCCGTTCTCATTCAAACGCCAAACACCCTTACATGTGTTTAACGATGGCGTCGCCAAACTCTGAACATTTCAGCAGTTTAGCGCCTTCCATCAGGCGTTCGAAGTCATAGGTCACGGTTTTGGCGGCGATGGCGCCTTCCATGCCTTTAACGATCAGGTCAGCCGCTTCGAACCAGCCCATGTGGCGCAGCATCATCTCTGCGGACAGGATGATGGAGCCTGGGTTCACTTTGTCCTGGCCGGCGTACTTCGGCGCGGTGCCGTGAGTCGCTTCGAACAGCGCGCAGTCGGAGCCGATGTTGGCGCCCGGCGCAATGCCGATGCCGCCTACCTGGGCCGCCAGGGCGTCGGAGATGTAGTCGCCGTTCAGGTTCATACAGGCGATCACGTCGTATTCCGCCGGGCGCAGCAGGATCTGCTGCAGGAAGGCGTCGGCGATCACGTCTTTAACCACGATCTCTTTGCCGGTGTTCGGGTTCTTGATCTTCAGCCATGGGCCGCCGTCGATCAGCTCGCCGCCGAACTCTTCGCGCGCCAGCTCATAGCCCCAATCCTTGAAGGCACCTTCGGTGAACTTCATGATGTTGCCTTTGTGAACCAGAGTCACGGAGTCGCGGTCGTTGGTGATGGCGTATTCGATCGCCGCGCGCACCAGACGCTTGGTCCCTTCTTCGGAGCATGGCTTCACGCCGATACCGCACTGCTCTGGGAAGCGGATTTTCTTCACGCCCATTTCGTCGCGCAGGAATTTGATCACTTTGTCCGCTTCGGCGGAGCCGGCTTTCCACTCGATGCCGGCGTAGATGTCTTCGGCGTTTTCGCGGAAGATCACCATGTCGGTCAGCTCAGGTTGTTTCACCGGGCTTGGGGTGCCCTGGTAGTAACGCACCGGGCGCAGGCACACGTACAGGTCCAGCTGCTGGCGCAGAGCCACGTTCAGAGAACGGATGCCGCCGCCGACCGGGGTGGTCAGGGGGCCTTTGATGGCGACGCGGTAGTCGCGGATCAGGTCCAGAGTTTCGTCCGGCAGCCACACGTCTTTACCGTAAACGTGGGTAGATTTTTCGCCGGTGTAGATTTCCATCCAGGAGATTTTACGTTCGCCGTGGTAAGCCTTTTTAACGGCCGCATCAACCACGTGGATCATGGCAGGAGTCACGTCAACGCCGATGCCGTCGCCTTCGATGAACGGGATGATCGGGTTATGAGGAACAACCAGTTTACCCTGGGCGTCAACCGTGATTTTTTTACCTTCTGCCGGAACAACTACTTTGCTTTCCATCAACCTCTCCTTCAAGCGCAATTTTGTTAATGCTTTGTAAGATGCGTGTAGATACTACTTGAATATTCGGTTCGCGCCAATCCGAAACGGATTCGGTTATAATGCGCTTATCATCCGTAATCTCAACCGTTATGAAAAAATTCTCTGTTAGAAATCACAACGTTAAACGATTCAGCAAGCCGAATGCCGCCAAACCCGCCGCGCCGAAGGGGCCGCGCCGCATTGTGTTATTCAACAAGCCCTTCGACGTGCTGCCGCAGTTCACCGACGAAGCCGGCCGCGCCACGCTGAAAGAGTACATCCCCTTCCCCGACGTTTACGCCGCCGGGCGTCTGGATCGCGATAGCGAAGGGCTGCTGGTGCTGACCAACGACGGCCAGCTGCAGGCGCAGCTCACCCAGCCGGGCAAGCGCACCGGCAAAATCTATTATGTGCAGGTCGAGGGTGCGCCGCAGGAGAGCGATCTGGCGCCATTGCGCTGCGGCGTTACGCTGAAAGACGGCCCGACGCTGCCCGCCGGTGTTGAGTTGGTGGCCGAGCCGCAGTGGCTATGGCCGCGCAACCCGCCGATCCGCGAGCGTAAATCCATCCCCACCAGTTGGCTGAAAATCACCCTGTTCGAAGGGCGAAACCGCCAGGTGCGCCGCATGACGGCGCATATCGGGTTCCCTACCCTGCGCCTGATTCGCTACAGTATGGGTAATCTTTCGCTGGGTTCACTGCAGCCCGGTGAATGGAAAACCATCGATTCCCTGTAGACCGATAACTGATGGAGGCGCCATGAAATCTACTCCGATCGCGCTGCTGCTCGCCGCTCTGGCGGCCCCGTTCGCCGCCCCGGCCGCCAGCTTCGACTGCGCCAAGGCGGCAGGCAGCGATGAACGCACCATCTGCGCCAACCGCACGCTGAACGATCTGGACGTGCAAATGGCCACCAAGTACCAATTCCTGCGCGGCCTGTTCGCCATGGGCGCGCGCGGCGCGATGCAGGACAGCCAGCAGGCCTGGCTGGCCAAACGCCAGCGGTGCGGCGGCGACACCGCCTGCCTGCTGCAAAGTTACCGCACCCGCATCGCCGAGCTGGACGACATCTACCGGCGCATCGACAAACCGCTGTAAGGAGACCGCATGTTCAAACCGCACGTCACCGTAGCCTGCGTGGTGCACGCCGCCGGCAAATTTTTGGTCGTCGAAGAGACCATCAACGGCAAAGCGCTGTGGAATCAGCCGGCCGGCCACCTGGAGGCCGACGAGACGCTGGTGCAGGCCGCCGAGCGCGAGCTGTGGGAAGAGACCGGCATCCGCGCCACGCCGCAGGCGTTCCTGCGCCTGCACCAGTGGATCGCGCCGGATCGCACGCCGTTCCTGCGTTTCTGCTTCGTCATCGAGCTGGAACAACCGCTGCCGACCGAGCCGCACGACAGCGACATCGATCGCTGCCTGTGGTTGAGCGCCGACGAGATTTTGCAGGCGCCCAACCTGCGTTCCGCGCTGGTGGCGGAGAGCATTCGCAGCTATCAGCAGCCGGAACGTTACCCGCTTTCGCTGGTCGGCAGCTTCGCCTGGCCGCATTGAAGGCGCCGGGCAGCACAAGATGAACAGTGCGCCGGCGCGGGCAACGTGGTAAAATCCTGCGCTTGTTTTTATCAGCACGGTTCGTGTTCAAGTTCGTGAGATCCCCATGTCAGACAACAGCCAGAAAAAAGTAATCGTCGGTATGTCCGGCGGCGTCGACTCTTCCGTTACCGCCTATCTGTTACAGCAACAGGGCTATCAGGTCGCTGGGCTGTTCATGAAAAACTGGGAAGAAGACGACGACGAAGAGTACTGCTCCGCCGCGACCGATCTGGCCGACGCGCAAGCGGTCTGCGACAAGCTGGGCATCGAACTGCACACGGTGAACTTTGCGGCGGAATACTGGGACAACGTGTTTGAGCTGTTCCTGGAAGAGTACAAGGCCGGCCGCACGCCGAACCCGGACATCCTGTGCAATAAAGAGATCAAATTCAAAGCCTTCCTGGAGTTCGCCGCCGAAGATCTGGGGGCCGATTTCATCGCCACCGGCCACTACGTGCGCCGCCAGGACGTGGACGGCAAAAGCCGCCTGCTGCGCGGCGTCGACGGCAACAAAGATCAGAGCTACTTCCTCTACACCTTGAGCCACGAGCAGGTGGCGCAGAGCCTGTTCCCGGTCGGGGAGCTGGAGAAGCCGGAGGTGCGCCGCATCGCCGAGCAACTGGAGCTGGTCACCGCCAAGAAGAAAGACTCCACCGGCATCTGCTTCATCGGCGAACGCAAGTTCCGCGACTTCCTCGGCCGCTACCTGCCGGCCCAGCCGGGCCCGATCGTCAGCGTCGACGGCCAGACCGTCGGCGAACACCAGGGTTTGATGTATCACACTCTGGGCCAGCGCAAAGGGCTGGGCATCGGCGGCCTGAAAGACAGCAGCGAAGATCCGTGGTACGTGGTGGATAAAGACGTGGCCAACAACGTGCTGGTGGTTGCGCAGGGGCACGATCACCCGCGCCTGATGTCCACCGGCCTGATCGCGCAGCAGCTGCACTGGGTGGATCGTCTGCCGCTGACCGGCCCGTTCCGCTGTACGGTGAAGACCCGCTATCGCCAGCAGGACATCCCTTGCACCGTGACCCCGCTCGACGACGAACGCATCGAAGTGCGTTTCGACGAGCCGGTCTCCGCCGTCACCCCCGGCCAGTCGGCGGTGTTCTACCAGGGCGAAATCTGCCTCGGCGGCGGCATCATCGAACAGCGCCTGGCGTAATTCACCTGCCGCCCAAGAAAAACGCTGCGTTTACCGCAGCGTTTTTTTATTCAAAATTCCACCTGCGCACCCAGCTCGATCACCCGATTCGGCGGGATTTCGAACAGATCCGGCGCCCGCAGCGCGTTGCGCTGCAATAGCTGAAACACCTTGCCGCGCACGCGCAGATACCAGGGCCGCTTGCCCAGCACCAGCGTATCGCGCGACATGAAGAACGAGGTCTCGTTCATGGTGAAGCTCATCCCCTCCAGCCCGCAGCGATAAAGGATATCCGTCACGTTGGGCGTCTCGCGCCAGCCGTAGCTCGCCACCACCCGCCAAAAGCTCGCCGACAGCTGTTCGATCGCCACCCGCTGCACATTGTGCACGTACGGCATGTCGGTGGTGACGATGGTCAGCAGCACCACGCGCTCGTGCAGCACCTTGTTGTGCTTCAGGTTATGCAACAGCACCAGCGGCACCGCATGCGGCGTGCGCTCCATAAACACCGCGGTGCCCGGCACCCGCTTCGGCGGCGCCTTCTCCAGCGATTCGATCAGCGCGCTCAGCCCTTCCTGGTTGTCGCGCAACCGGCGGATCAGGCGCGAACGCTCGGTCTTCCAGGTCAGCATGATCAGCAGAATCGTCAGCCCAAGCGCCACCGGCAGCCAGCCGCCGGTCGCCAGCTTGATCAGGTTGGCGCCGAACAGCGGCACGTCGATGCACAGCATGACCAGCAGCATCAACCCGCCCAGCGCGCGCGGCCAGCCCCAGTTTTTCACCGCCACGATGCTCAGCAAAATCGACGACAGCAGCATGGTGCCGGTCACCACGATGCCGTAAGCCGACGCCAGGTTGCTGGAGTGTTTGAAACTGATAATCACGATCAGCACCGCCGCGAACAGCAGCCAGTTCACCACCGGAATGTAGATCTGCCCGGACTCCTGATCGGAGGTATAGATGATGCGCATCGGCGGCAGGTAGCCCAGCCGTACCGCCTGCCGCGTCAGCGAGAACACGCCGGAGATCACCGCCTGCGAGGCGATCACCGTCGCCAGCGTGGCGATCACCAGCAGCGGGATCAGCGCCCAGGTCGGCGCCAGCAGGAAGAACGGGTTGTTGATCGCCGCCGGATTGGCCAGCAGCAGCGCCCCCTGGCCGAAGTAGTTCAACACCAGCGCCGGCGCCACCAGCGTAAACCACGCCAGACGGATCGGCTTTTTACCGAAGTGGCCCATATCGGCGTACAACGCTTCGGCGCCGGTGACCGACAGCACCACCATGCCCAGCGCAAAGAATGACACCGCCTTGTATTCGAGGAAGAAATTCACCGCCCAGTAAGGGTTCAGCGCCCGCAGCACGCCGGGGTGATGCAAAATGCCGCCGATGCCCAGCAGCGCCAGCGTCAGGAACCAGATAACCATCGCCGGGGCAAACAGTTTGCCGACGCTGCCGGTGCCGCGTTTTTGGATCGCGAACAACGCGGTCAGCACCAGCAGCGACAGCGGCACGATAAAGCTGTCCAGCTCGGGGGCGATAATCTGCAGCCCCTCGATGGCCGAGAGCACCGAAATGGCCGGGGTGATCACCCCGTCGCCGTAAAAGAAGCTGCCGCCCACCAGCCCGATCAGCACCGCCGCCGGCACCCAGCGCGCATCCAGCTTGCGGATCGCCAGCGACATCAGCGTCAGAATGCCTCCCTCGCCGTCGTTGTCGGCGCGCATCACAAAACAAATGTATTTAATGGACACCACCAGCGTCAGCAGCCAGAAAATCAGCGACAAAAAGCCGTAAATCGAGGCCGGCGTCAGGGTGATGCCCTCCTCCGCCGTCAGGCATTCGCGCAGGGTATACAGCGGGCTGGTGCCGATATCGCCGTACACCACGCCGATGGCCGCCAGCGTCACCGCCGGCAGCGGCTGCTTGTTTTTTACGTGCATATAAAGGTCTTTATTTAAGGGTTCACGTTGGCAGTATAGATGCAGCCGCAGCACTTTATTTGCCGCCGCAACAATAAGTTCGCGCCGCCGCGCCGGCGATTTTCGCCGCCTTATTGCGCAGTTCTGCGCCGCACGGCGCCTCCGCCTCGTCACAGACGTATTAGACGCTGGGTTTACCCTCGATTTTGTGGCATGATCCGCGGCATTCGTTGTCATCGTTGTTACAGCCACGCCCGAGCGTTACCGTTCGCGGCCGCCGCCGTTGCCCCTGCGATACACACAACCTTATGCAGTAAGCCATGTACCGTTCACCGCGTTTACAGGAGTCATCGTGGCGAAGAATTATTATGACATCACGCTGGCCATGGCGGGCATCAGCCAGTCGGCGCGTTTGGTTCAGCAGTTGGCCCATGAAGGGCAATGCGACCGCGAAGCGTTTCAGACCTCGCTGAAAAGCCTGCTGCAAATGGATCCGCCCTCCACGCTGGCGGTGTTCGGCGGCGAAGAACGCAATTTGATGGTCGGCCTCGAAACCCTGATGGGCGTGCTGAATGCCAACAACAAAGGGCCGGGCGCGGAACTGACCCGCTACACCATCAGCCTGATGGTGCTGGAGCGCAAGCTCAACGCCAACAAACAGGCGATGAACACGCTCGGCGAACGCCTCGGCCAGCTTGAGCGCCAGTTGGCGCACTTCGATCTTGAGTCAGACACCATCATCAGCGCGCTGGCCGGCATTTACGTCGACGTGGTCAGCCCGCTCGGGCCGCGCATTCAGGTGACCGGCTCGCCGGCGATCTTGCAGAATCCGCAGGTGCAGGCCAAGGTGCGCGCCACGCTGCTGGCCGGCATTCGCGCCGCCGTGCTGTGGCAACAGGTCGGCGGCAGCCGCCTGCAGTTAATGTTTTCCCGTAATCGTCTGTTCAAGCAGGCGCAAAATATCGTTGCTTATTGTTAATCGATCCCAGGAGTTGCTACCGATGGAATTATCCTCACTGACCGCCGTTTCCCCCGTTGATGGACGCTACGGTGATAAAGTCAGCGCACTGCGCCCCATTTTCAGCGAATACGGTCTGCTGAAATTCCGCGTACAGGTTGAAGTACGTTGGCTGCAAAAACTGGCCGCCTGCGCAGAAATCAAGGAAGTTCCCGCTTTTGACGCCGACGCAAACGCTTTCCTCGACAAAATCGTCGCGGAATTCAATGAAGAAGACGCGCAGCGCATCAAAACCATCGAACGCACCACCAACCACGACGTGAAAGCGGTCGAGTATTTCCTGAAGGAAAAAGTGGCGGCGGTGCCTGCGCTGCACGCGGTGTCCGAGTTCATCCACTTCGCCTGCACCTCCGAAGACATCAACAACCTGTCGCATGCGCTGATGCTGCAAAGCGCCCGTCAGGACGTGGTGTTGCCTTACTGGCGCAAGATCATCGACGCGCTGAAAGGGCTGGCGCAGGAATACCGCGATATCCCGCTGCTGTCGCGCACCCACGGCCAGCCGGCAACCCCGTCGACCGTCGGCAAAGAGTTCGCCAACGTGGCTTACCGCATGGAGCGCCAGTACCGCCAGTTGGAGCGCGTGGAGATCATGGGTAAAATCAACGGCGCGGTCGGCAACTACAATGCCCACATCATCGCTTACCCGGAAGTGGACTGGCATCAGTTCAGCGAAGCGTTTGTGACCTCGCTCGGCATCACCTGGAACCCGTACACCACGCAGATCGAACCACATGACTACATCGCCGAACTGTTCGACTGCGTAGCGCGTTTCAACACCATTCTGATCGACTTCGACCGCGACATCTGGGGCTACATCGCCCTGAACCACTTCAAGCAGAAGACCATCGCCGGCGAAATCGGCTCTTCCACCATGCCGCACAAGGTCAACCCGATCGACTTCGAAAACTCCGAAGGCAACCTGGGCCTGGCCAACGCCGTGCTGGGCCACCTGGCGGGCAAACTGCCGGTCTCCCGTTGGCAGCGCGACCTGACCGATTCCACCGTGCTGCGTAACCTGGGCGTGGGCCTGGGCTATGCGCTGATCGCCTACCAGGCCACCCTGAAAGGCATCAGCAAGCTGGAAGTGAATCAGGCACACCTGCTGGACGAACTGGATCACAACTGGGAAGTGCTGGCCGAGCCGATCCAGACCGTGATGCGCCGCTACGGCATCGAGAAGCCTTACGAGAAGTTGAAAGAGCTGACCCGCGGCAAGCGCGTGGACGCTGCCGGCATGCAGGCGTTCATCGATGGCCTGGCGCTGCCGGAAGAAGAGAAAACCCGTCTGAAGGCGATGACCCCGGCCAACTACATCGGCCGCGCCACTACCCTGGTCGACGAGCTGAAGTAAACGCGTTAGACCCACAACGACAAGGCGGCCCGCGGGCCGCCTTGTTGCTTATTATTCGCCGCGCAACACCTGCAGCCGGGCAATCTGCCGCCCCTGCGCATCGAAGTTGTCCGCACTCAGCCAACGCTCAAACGCCTGCCGCACCGCCGGCCAACGGTCAGCGGTAATGGCGAACCAGTCGGTATCGCGGCTGCGCCCTTTAACGATCACCGCAAAGCGGAAGTTGCCCTCGTAACGGAAGCCAAAGCGCAGCGCGGCCTGGCGCGATGGCGCGTTATGGCTGTCGCACTTCCACTCACAGCGACGATAGCCCAGCGTGTCGAAGGCGTAACGCAGCAGCAGCGCGATGGCCTCGGTGGCGCTGGAGCGCTGTTTCATCAACGGTGACCAGCTGACGTGGCCGATCTCCAGCACGCCGTTGGCCTCGTCGATGCGCATCAGCGCCACCGTCCCCACCGGCGCGTCGCTGACGGCATCGAACACTGTCAGATTGACCAGCGTCGGGTTGGCCTGCAGCGTCTCCAGATGCAGCAGCATCGCCGCCGGCGTGTCGGGCCGTTCGATAGACAGATAGGTCCAGTCGCGGCCGTCCGGCGCCAGCTGGAAAGCGTCGTACAGCGCGGCGTAATCCCGCTGCGGCTCGAGCGGCGCCAGCGAGCAGAAACGCCCGCCGAGCGTTGCGCCGCCCGGGCGACGAGCCGGTTGCCAATCCGGCATCGGTTCGCCAATCGGCTGACCATAACGATTCATTGCCATACGCGCCTCCTGCGGTTAACGGGTATAAACGATAAACGAGCTTCTTCTGCCGATTTTGTCGTACAGCGAACGCGCCGGCGCGTTGTACTCTTGAGTCATCCAATAGACCCGATCGCTGCCGCGCGCCTCCGCCAGTCGATACGCCTGTTCGAACAGTTTTTCCGACACTTTATGGCCGCGCGCCTGCGGCGACACATAGAGATCTTCGATATAACAATAGCCCATCGCGCTCCAGGTGGACGGATGGAATACCAGGTTCATCAGCCCCAGCAGCCGGCCGTCGGCATCCTCCGCCACCAGCCCGTACACCTGTTCATCCAGCCCCAACCGTTCGAAGGTGCGATCGGTCACCTGCGGCGCCACGTCGGCGCGGTAAAAGTCGAGATAGCCCTGCCACAACGCCAGCCATTGCGCTCTGTCGTCGCCATTGATTCTGCGGATGGTCACTTCACGATTTGATGGGTTCATAGCGCCTCACGGGGTTAAGATATTATTTCCATTAGGGAAATAACCGAATAGCGGCAGGATACACCGCGCAGCGGCGGCGTAATACGGACCAATTCAAAACGCCGAGCAGACCAATTTTAACCGCCGCTTTCCCGCGGCAGCGCGTTGAACACCTGCGCCAGCGTGGCGATAAAGCGCACGATCTCGTCCGGCGTATAGGCCGAAAAACCGAGCACCAGCGCCCCGCGCTGCGGCGCGCCGGTGTAGAAATCCGCCAGGCCGTACAACCGTATTCCTCGTTCGGCCGCCGCCGCCACCAGCCGCCGCTCCGTCGCCGCATCCGCCAACGGGCAAACCAGCTGCAGCCCACCCTGCGGCAAGGCCGGGTGCGTCCAGGGCGCGAGATGGCGTTGCACCGCGTCGTACAGCACATCCAGCCGCGCCTTGTACAGCGTGCGCATATTGCGCAGATGCTCGGCGTAGCCGCCCTCATGCAGGCAGTGGAACAGCGTCATCTGCGCCAGCGCCGACGTGTAGCCGTCCTGAAACTGCCTGGCGGCGACCAATGGCCGCACCAGCTGCGGCGGCGCAATCATGAAGCCGATGCGCAGCCCCGGAAACAGCGTCTTGCTGAAGGTGCCGATGTACAGCGTGCGCCCGCCGCTGTCCAGCCCCTGCAGCGCCGCCTTGGTTTGTCGATCGTAGTTGAACTCGGCGTCATAATCGTCTTCGATGATCCAGGCCCGCCGACGCTGGGCCCACTGCAACAGCGCCAGACGCCGCTCGAGGCTCAGCGAATACCCCAGCGGGTAGTGATGGGACGGCGTGATGTAAACGCCCCGCCCGCCGCCCGTGGCGTGCATCAGTTGCCCGACGTCCATCCCCTGCTCATCGATGCCGATCGGTCGCGCCTGCAGCCCCGCCGACTGCACCAGCTTTTTCGCCCCCTGGTAGCCCGGCTCTTCGACGAATACCGCATCGCCGGGATCGAACAGCACCTGGGTGCACAGCGCCAGCGCCTGCTGAGAGCTGGTGACCACGATCACCTGCTCCGCCGACGCCTTGACGCCCCGCTCCCGCTGCAAATAGTGCGCGATCGCCGCACGCAGTTCCGGCAAGCCCTGCGGATCGGCATACCCCAACAGCCGCTCGCCGTGCCGCCGCAGCGCCTGCTTTTCCCACTGCAGCCATGAATCGATGGGAAACGCCCGCAGATCCGCCAGCGAGGGCGTCAGCGAAGCCTGGCGGCTGGTGTGCGGCGTATGGCTGACCGCCAGCAACGCCCGGCCGCGATCGCTTAACTCGCGTTCCGCCAGCCGCGCCTCCTGGCCTGCCTGCGTCGCCAGCAGTTCACGGCCGAGCAGCGTATCGCAGCGATAACGCACAAAGCTGCCGCGCCCCACCGTTCGGCTGATAAACCCCTCCGCCTCCAGCCGCGCGTAGGTCTGTTCCACCGTGTCACGCGCCACCGTCAACCGGGCCGCCAACGCGCGGCTCGGCGGCAGCTTCGCCCGCCACGGCAGTTCCCCGGCGGTGATGAGCCGCAACAGGGCCTGATGCAGCGCCGAACGTCGGGTCAGCCCCTGCTGACGCTGCTGGGTGAAGGCTGCCAGGATTGCCGCGTCGTCCGCGTGTCTTGGGGTGTCACTCATGGGCAGTCTGTTTCTCCGAGCCTGGGGCGATAGCACACTACTCTACCTCATTTCGCCCAGCGGCGGCGGCAGTTGCGCTGCCCGGCGAAATCCCATTAAATAAGCCATCGCATTGCGGCTACAGGACTTCCGTCAGCTATGAGCAAGGAGATCAACCAGCGTCTGCTGGAAAAACTGCTGCAGGATCTGGCCAGCGCGGGCGCGATGCCGTTATATCTGCGCTTTAACGCCTCGGTGCGCCAGGCTATCGAGCAAGGATTGCTGAACGCGGGGGATTTCCTGCCCAGCGAGCGCCTGTTTACCGAACGGCTCGGCATCTCACGCATCACGGTGCGCAAAGCGCTGGCCTGCCTTGAGCAAGACGGCATCATCGGCCGTTCACGCGGCTACGGCACCTTCATCCAGCCGCAACGGCCCGCGCCGAAGCTGCGCTATTCATTAGCGGACATCAAAGGGTTCTCGCGCGAGGCGACGCAACAGGGGCGTCAGCCGGATACGCAATGGATCAGCCGCGAGCGGGTGCCGGCCAGCGCCGAACTGGCGGAAAAGCTCCGGCTGGCGGTTGGAGCGCCGATCTACCAACTCAAGCGCATTCACTTTATCGATCGGCGGCCGATGTCGGTGGCGGTGTCCTACGTGGTGGCGGCGGCGATTGCCAACGTCGACGAGATTGGCGTCTCGCTGTACGACTACTTCCGGCGCAATAATGTGGAGATGGGCTCGCTGCGCAGCCAGGTCAGCGCGGCGATGGCCGACGACGACATCCGCCAGGCGCTGCAGCTATCAGAACCGATGCCGCTGCTGATCGTGCGCCAGACGTTGTTCGACCACCGCAAGAAGCCGATCGAATACAGCGAAAGCTTCTGCCGCAGCGACATGTACGAGTTTACCAGCGAAAGCTGATCCGTCACGCCTCGCCCTGCCGGCGGAGGCGAAAACGCGCGAACGCCTGGGCATACGCCTCAACATCCAGCGAATTCACCCGCTGCAACTCCGCCAGCAGGGCAGGATCCATCGCGTCGGCGCCGTGCAGCGCGCCGCAGACAGCGGTGGCCATCGCGCCGATGGTGTCGGTATCGCCGCCCAGATTGGCGCACAGCACCGCGCAACGGGTAGGATCGGTTTGCGCCAGCTGCACCATCGCCAGCGCCGCCGGCACCGACTCGATGGTGCTCACCCCGGCGCCAATCAGTTGATATATCCGCTCAGAGGCCTGCTCGGGATCGGCGGCCTCATCCACCACCTGAAACGCCAACTCGATGCGCGCCGCCAGCGAGGGGCTGAACGTCGTCACCTGACGGCGCTGGGCATACTCCGCCACGCCCGGCAGCGCCAGGCGAATCGAGGCCCAGTCCGCGCCCTCCACCGCACGCGAAACCGCCCAAGCGATCGCGACGGCACCGGCGACGGCGATGTCGGATTTATGCGTCGGGCTGGAGGCCAGCCACACCTGCTGACAGAAATCCTCCAGCGGCGCAGACGGCAGCACGCAGCCCAAAGGCGAAATGCGCATTGCTGCGCCATTGGTGATGCCGTTGTTTTCCAACTCGGCGATCGGCGTGCCCGCTTTCTGCTCGCTCAACGCCAGTTTGGAACTGGGGCCGAGAATGTTCTTGTTGAAGGCGTCAAAACTGTCCACCCAGCGGATCACATTGCGGGCGATCAGCGCCGGCACCACCTCACCTTCCGCTTCCCGCAGCGCATCGGCCAGCGCCAGCGCCATCGCGGTATCGTCGGTATATTGCCCGGCCTTGAAGTAACAGGCGGCCGAGTTTTCCTCCGGCCCATCGAGAAAACCGTCTATCCAGCCGAAATGGCGTTTAACCCGCTCGCGCGGCCACAGCTCGGAAGGCATGCCGAGCGCGTCGCCCAGCATCTGTCCGTAAAGTGCGCCCGCTATGCGTTCTGCCTGGGTTAACTGCTTCATCCGTCGCTCCTGAGAAAATGTGCCGTTGCCTCAATAATACCTTATTAGTACCTTTAAAGCTTATCAAGCGCCCGGCTCACACTTCCCTTTCGCGGGCAATGCCCGGCGCGTTTAAGTTGCGTTTAATGTTGCCCCGCCGCTGTTTATCCGACGTTTATCAGAGCTTGTCGATAATGTCGGCGAACAAATTGATAACGCTTATTTTAATACATTGCTTCGGCTCTCTTGCGGGCCGGGCGGGTTATACCTACCATAGCCTCAGCACTTTTTGTCAAAATGGTTCAGGTGGCCGCGTTATTCCCTGACACGCCGCAGAGCGTGTTCCCTTTTATCGCGTGGGTGACAGGATGTTCACCCGCATAGTCACAGGAGTTCGCCATGCGAGTACTGGTTGTTGAAGATAATGGTTTGCTGCGTCACCACCTTTCCGTTCAGATGCGCGAGATGGGCCATCAGGTCGACGCGGCCGAAGACGCCAAGGAAGCCGATTATTTCCTGCAGGAACACGCGCCGGATATCGCCATCGTCGATCTCGGCCTGCCGGGTGAAGACGGCCTGAGCCTGATCCGCCGCTGGCGCGCCCATCAGACCAAGCTGCCGATCCTGGTGCTGACCGCCCGCGAAAGCTGGCAGGACAAAGTGGCGGTGCTGGAAGCCGGCGCCGACGACTATGTCACCAAGCCGTTCCACCTGGAAGAGGTGATCGCCCGCATGCAGGCGCTGATGCGCCGCAACAGCGGCCTGGCTTCGCAGGTGATCGTGCTGCCGCCGTTCCAGATCGATCTGTCGCGCCGCGAACTGAGCGTCAACGATCAACAGATCAAGCTGACCGCCTTTGAATACACCATCATCGAAACCCTGATCCGCAACGCCGGCAAGGTGGTGAGCAAGGATTCGTTGATGCTGCAGCTCTACCCGGACGCCGAACTGCGTGAAAGCCACACCATCGACGTGCTGATGGGCCGCTTGCGCAAGAAAGTGCAGGCGGAATACCCGCATGAAGTGATCACCACGGTACGTGGCCAGGGCTATCGTTTTGACGCGAAGTGAACATGATGTTCAACAAGAATAAAAAACCGTTTTCGCTGCGTGCCCGCTTCCTGATGGCGACCGCCGGGGTGATCCTGGCGCTGTCGCTCTCTTACGGTTTGGTGGCGGTCGTCGGCTATATCGTCAGCTTCGACAAAACCGCCTTCCGTCTGCTGCGCGGCGAGAGCAACCTGTTCTTCAGCCTGGCGCAGTGGAAAGACAACAAACTCACCATCGCCATTCCCCCCGATCTCGATCTCAACTTCCCGACGCTGGTCTTTATCTACGACGATAAAGGCAACCTGCTGTGGAGCCAGCGCAAGGTGCCGGAGCTCGAGAAGCTGATCAACAAGGAATGGCTGGAGGAGTCCGGCTTCTACGAAATCGACACCGACACCCGCGTCAGTAGCGAAGTGCTGGGGGACAACCCCAAAGCGCAGGATCAGCTGAAGAATTACGACGATACCGATCAGAACGCGCTGACCCACTCGGTGGCGGTCAACACCTATGCCGCCACGCCTCGCCTGCCGGCGCTGACCATCGTGGTGGTTGACAGCATTCCGCAGGAGCTGCAGCGATCCGACGTGGTGTGGGAGTGGTTCAGCTACGTGCTGTTGGCCAACCTGCTGCTGGTGGTGCCGCTGCTGTGGCTGGCGGCCTACTGGAGCCTGCGGCCGATCAAGGCGCTGGTCAATCAGGTGGGCGAACTGGAGAACGGCGAGCGCGATCAGCTGGATGAGAACCCGCCCAGCGAACTGCGCGGGCTGGTGCGCAATCTGAACATTCTGGTGCGTAACGAGCGCCAGCGCTACACCAAATATCGCACCACCCTGTCGGATCTGACCCACAGCCTGAAAACGCCGCTGGCGGTGCTGCAAAGCACCCTGCGCTCGCTGCGCAGCGGCAAGCAGACCACCATCGAAGAAGCCGAGCCGATCATGCTGGATCAGATCGGGCGCATCTCGCAGCAGATCGGTTACTACCTGCACCGGGCCAGCATCAACTCCGGCCAGACGGTGTTGACGCGCGAGATCCACTCGGTGCCGGCGCTGCTCGACAGCCTGGTGGTGGCGCTGAACAAGGTTTACCAGCGCAAAGGGGTGGTGATCACGCTGGACATCTCGCCGGAAGTGACCTTTATGGGCGAGAAGAACGACTTTATGGAAGTGATGGGCAACGTGTTGGAAAACGCCTGCAAATACTGCCTGGAGTTCGTTGAGATCACCTCGCTGCACTCAGAGAAAAATCTCATCCTCGTCATCGACGACGACGGCCCGGGCATCCCGGAAAGCAAGCGCCAGCTGATTTTCCAGCGCGGCCAGCGGGTGGACACCCTGCGCCCCGGCCAGGGCCTTGGCCTGTCGGTGGCGGCGGAGATCATCGAGCAATACGACGGCGAAATCGTCATCAGCGACAGCCCGCTCGGCGGCGCGCGCATGCAGGTCACTTTCGCCCGCCAGCACGATACCCACCACAACGAATAAATTATGCCGCTGCGGCCCCGATCCACGGGGCCAAACTTCCGTTATAATCGCACTCAGGCTCACTCCCCTATCCTGGAATAGAACATGGATTATCAATTAGATCTGGACTGGAACGATTTTTTGCAACGTTATTGGCAAAAGCGTCCGGTGATTCTGAAGCGCGGCTTCAAAAACTTTATCGATCCGATCTCCCCGGATGAGCTGGCCGGGTTGGCGATGGAAAACGAAGTGGACAGCCGCCTGGTCAGCCACCAGGACGGCCGTTGGCAGGTCGCGCACGGCCCCTTCGAGAGCTTCGACCACCTGAGCGAAAACAACTGGTCGCTGCTGGTGCAGGCGGTGGATCACTGGCATGAGCCTTCGGCGGCGCTGATGCGCCCGTTCCGCCAACTGCCGGACTGGCGGATGGATGACCTGATGATCTCCTTCTCGGTGCCGGGCGGCGGCGTCGGCCCGCACCTCGATCAGTACGACGTGTTCATCATTCAGGGCACCGGCCGCCGCCGCTGGCGAGTCGGGGAAAAAACGCCGCTGAAACAGCACTGCCCGCACCCGGATCTGCTGCAGGTCGAACCGTTCGACGCCATCATCGACGAAGAGATGGAGCCGGGCGACATTCTCTACATTCCGCCGGGCTTCCCGCATGAAGGCTACGCGCTGGAAAACGCGCTCAACTACTCGGTGGGCTTCCGCGCGCCGAACGGCCGCGAGCTGGTGAGCGGCTTCGCCGACTACGTGCTGGCGCGCGAACTCGGCAGCAAGCGCTACGGCGATCCGGACGTTAAACTGCGCGAACACCCGGCGGAGATCTTGCCGCAGGAAGTGGACGCCTTACGGCAGATGATGCTGGATCTGGTGCAACAGCCGGAGCACTTCCAGCACTGGTTTGGCGAGTTTATCTCCCAATCGCGCCACGAGCTGGATCTGGCGCCGCCGGAGCCGCCGTATCAGGCCGGGGAAATCTACGAACTGCTGCAACAGGGTGAAGCGCTGCAGCGCTTGGGTGGGTTGCGCGTGCTGCGCGTCGGCGATCGCTGCTTCGTCAACGGCGAGCTGATCGACACCGACCAGCTGCAGGCCGCAGACGCCCTGTGCCAAAACTTCAGCGTCGACGCCGCCCTGCTCGGCGACGCGGTGGACGATCCGTCATTCCTGGCGCTGCTGACCGCGCTGGTCAACAGCGGCTATTGGTACTTTAACGACTGATTGCCGTCACGCGCACAAGCCACCCTGCCGGGTGGCTTTTTTATGCCTGCCGCGCCTGCGCGCGAAAGCCGGCCAGCGCTTCATCCGCCATGCCCGCCTGCTCCGCCGCCGCGCAAATCTGCCGCCAGGTAGTGGCGTCTACCGGTATGCCCTGCTCCAGCCGCGCCGCGCGGTTGGCCTCCTCCCATTCGCCCGGCACCGCGATCGGCTGTTCACCGCTCGGCGGCGACGCCTTTACCCAGCCGATAAACGCTTCGGCCTCGGCCTGCATTTGCGGGGCGTCGAAGGCCTGAGGATCGAGGATCAGGGTCGTCATGCAGTTGAAGATGGCGTCGCTGTCGGCTTTCAGCGTGGCGTCGTGGGTGGTGCGGCCGCCGGAGAGCGCGCCGCCGAGGATTTCGCACATCGCCGCCAGCGCATAGCCTTTGTGCAAACCGAACGGCAGCAGCGAACCGAACGGCGCTTCGTGCATCACCTTCGGCTCGGTGGTGGGTTGCCCGTGTTCGTCGATCAGATAGCCCGGCGCCACCGACAAGCCTTTGTTATAGGCCACCCGAGTCTTGCCGAAGGCGATGCCGCTGGTGGCGAAATCCAACAGCAGCGGCGTGCGGCCCGGCCGCGGGAAAATGGCGCAGAACGGGTTGGTGCCGAAGCGGCGATCGCTGCCGCCGAACGGCGCCACCATCGGATCGCCCACCACGTTGACGAAGTGAATCGAGATGAAACCGGCGCGGGCGCACTGCTCCGCCCAATGGCCGATGCGGCCGATATGGTGCGCATTGTGCAGCGCCACCGCCGCCAGGCCCAGCTTGCCGGCGCGTTCAATGCCCAGCGCCATCGCTTCGCTGGCCACCACCTGACCGAAGCCGCGCGCGCCGTCGAACGTCAGCACCGCGCCGGCGTCGCGCACCACCTCGGCATGTTGATTGAGCTGCAATTGCCCCTGCGCCAACGACGCCATGTAGCTGGGGATCATGCCGACGCCGTGCGAGTCGTGCCCGGCCAGATTGGCCTGCACCAGATGATCGGCCACCAGCTCGGCTTCGCGCGCCGTGCTGCCGGCCTGGCGCCAAATCGCCTGAACGAACTGCGCCAAATGCGGGCTGGCGATACGGTATTCGGTGCTCATCATGCGGTCCTTATGCGTGGGGAATGTACCTCCACACTATGAGCAACGCCTTGTTTCGGCAAGCGATTATGCCGATCGCAAGCGTCCCGTTTTAACTACAGTATCCGCACGTTAGCCCAGGCGACAAAAAGAGCGGGCGCCACTACGTTAGCCCCCCGGCAAAAGGCTCTCGTTATGGTGCCCTTCCACCTGCAAAAAAAGAAAACCCCCAACAAGCTTTCGTTTGCTGGGGGCTAAAGATGCACTAATCAGACCATAACTATGGCTATTCGATACCGTATTTTTTCTCGGTTACGAATTTCGGCTCTTTCCAGTTGGGGCCTTTAACTACTTTTCCATTTTGATCTTGAAGCACCCCTTTTTGGAATAATGCATCGTAAGTAGAAGAGAGTTCCCCGCTGGAAATTGCATCAAAGCGATTATAGGTATATAGACGATCTAATTTACGGTAATCAGAGGTCGGTCCCAAAAAAGTTAGCACATCTTCTACACTTTCATTTTTAACGATATCTTTTAAAGGCATTATTTCTTCCCTCCCATAGCATCTTTCAGCTCCTGTTCATATGCGGCTTGTAGGGCCCCATCGGTATAAAGTGCCTGTTCTTTTTCATTTATTCTATAGTCTTCAAGCGTAGCAGTATGTGTATTATTCCATACGGCCTTCTGTTCTTGAACACTGTGCGGAACCTCACCATCTTTTATGCCAAGATTCCTGTACCTCTCCAACTCTCTGATTTCATGAGTATAAAATCGCCTATCAGTGTCAGTAGGTTGTAGCTCCCCTTTCAAAATTTTATCCAAACGGTCAATCATCACTTGGTTTTCCGGGGTCTGTTCAAAACGCCCAGTATGAAGCTTCACCTTATCTACGCCGGCACGGTCGATGCTGGCCCCTTTCCAATCCAGGTTCTGGATGGGGCCCCCAGCTTTATTGGTGTTGTATTCACGACCGCTGTATTTGCCCCTGGCGTTGGTTTCACCATAGGGCTTGCTCACCATCACATAGACAGCTTCAACTCCGGTTTCCAGCGCATCCGGCTGCCACAGGATAAAGTCTTGCAGATCCTGCACCACATCCGCCGGGAAGGTGGTGACCACGATGCTGTCCGCCTGCCTGATGCCGGTGCCGGTATGCACTGGCGATTTGGGCCCCGGTGAGCCGTTGCCGGTATGCGCCGGCGCAGCCGGCCCGGTCGGCACCGGGTTGATCAGTATCGTTCTGGCCGGCGCGCCCGCCACCGCCGGCAGCATGATTTTGTCCAGCCCCGTCAGCTCATCGCGAACGGGTCTGAATACCGGCACGCTCGGCGATACGCCGCCGACGCCCGTTCTGACGAAGTTGACGCTCTGTCTCCCGTCATCGTCAGTGGTGATAAATCCGCGCACCGGCAAATCGACCGAGGTCATGCCGGGCTGAATGGTCGTCCTGCCCGCCGCCGCCAGGCTCGCCTGAAGGGCAAACAGATTGACATCCCGCCCGGGCACCCGGTCACTCCCTGCACCGACCTCCGTCGGGTAGAAGCCGAGAGCAAAAGCCCCCAGCACCGATCCGGCGGCGACCGCGGTGCCGGCGCGTATACTGCCGACTTCGTAGGCCGCCCGCCACGATGCGCTTGCTGCCCAGCCGGCCAGTTCGCTCGTGGTCGTCATCACACCTTGCCCGACCATCGACGTCTGCAGCATGGCGGGGGCGCGGTTGAGCACCATGGCGCCTGCCGCCGCCAGCGCCGCATTGGCCGCTTTTAGCTTTTCCGGCGTATACGCCGGAGCGTCCATAATACCCGCTTTAGCGAACAACGCTTTTCTAGCTGCTTCCACCTTGCGGGCCTCTTCAGCCTTACGGGCTTCCTCGGCTTTGCGAGCCTCTTCAGCCTTACGGGCTTCCTCGGCTTTGCGAGCCTCTTCAGCCTTACGAGCCTCTTCGACTCTGCGGGCCTCTTCCGCCTTTCGGGCCTCCTCAGCTTTACGGGCCTCTTCGGCCACTTCTCGTTCTACCTGTTTAAATTGTTGATAGGCCGAGGTCAAAGAAGATACTTCGACATTGCGTTGCCGATACCCTGTACGATCGCTCCCTTTGCCACCTCCGCTGATCTCATACTGCTCCGTAATTTCTGTCATCACCCTATTATTTTCAAGCCAGAAACCCGGTGGGATTGTTCCATTAAGCGCCTCGGAATAGGTGGCTAATGACGCCTTATCCTCTGCGGCAGAATTGTTGCCGTTATTGTTCCCGTTGGGTACGTTCTGATAATTACCGATTCTGTGATTGGTTTCGATATTACCGGCGAACACGATCCCGCCTTGAGCAGGCAACCCCACGCCAAGTACATTTTTAACTTGTGAGACAGAGGTAATAGCCTTGCTGACGGCGGCTTCATCGGTTGTACGAATTTCACCAACCTGCACCTGTATTTTTCCGTCAGCCCCAACACTTTTCAAAGCTACCTTTGCATAAGGTGTAACCGCACGTACTTTTTTTTGTAACTCCTTCAGGATATTACTAACTTTAGGGTCATTTTTGATAGCGTTAACCTGTCGCCGTATTGCCGCTCCTTGGGAATCTCCACTGCTGCTACTGTCCCTGCCACCGTTACCGTTCCCATTACCTCCATCCCAGTTGGTACTGCTATCTTGACCGGGATTTAAACCGTGTACTCCATCGATATGCACATCCCCCATGCCAGGAATATTTATATCCATAGATCCACCGTGCCCTACATTTGGCCCCTGATCTGAAGCCCCACCTTTAACACCGCCAGTTGGGCCACGGCTGTCTTTTCCATCTCCGCCACTCATGTGTCAGTCCTTTATTTCGTTATTCGGCAGCAGAGTAAATTCTTAAGTGCTTATTACCAGCAACACCGTCGATTAATACTCTGCGCAACCTACAAAAATTTATTAATCAGGCGTTCACAATCGCTTTTTCCAAAGCAACCAATCGAGCTTCAAATGCTTCACGCTCGGCATCTCGAAGTGAGCGCTCCTCCTTAAGCGCCTCAACCAGCAGCGCCACCACGCCGTTGATATTGATGCCCCGGGCATCCTTCAGCACGCTGCCGTCGTTAAGCTTCAATTCGGTTTGGGTGACCGACTGTGGCAATACGCTCTCCACTTCCTGAGCGATCACCCCGGCTTCCGGCACACCCTGTTTGAGGTAGGTGTAGCCGCCGATATTGGCCAGCTTGTCCAATGCGCCAGCAATTTGGGTGATGTCCGTTTTCATGCGGGCGTCGGAGCTGCTGTTCCAGGCGCCGTTGGTGTAGGCATGACCGTTATTGCGGAACTCATACCATCCCTGCGCCCCGCCGTTGGCCACATGGAATGCCATGGCATGGTATTGGCTAATGTGTTCAATGTGATAAATATCTGCGCTCAGATCCCCATTTCCCTGAAGACGCACCCCA
Organism: Serratia sp. EC4; assembly: GCF_059652115.1. Classification (NCBI taxonomy): domain Bacteria; kingdom Pseudomonadati; phylum Pseudomonadota; class Gammaproteobacteria; order Enterobacterales; family Yersiniaceae; genus Serratia; species Serratia sp. EC4. The sequence goes on from NZ_JBNIDE010000003.1 coordinate 213,598, forward strand.
TTGGTAATACGTTCTGCTTTACCTGAAACGTCAATATTGCCGGCAGCGACAATCCAGCCATTGCCGTTACGTTTTGTCAGTTGCCCGACAGAGAGCTCGCTGTTCGCCTTTACTTGAATTTCATTCCAGCGTCCCGCAAGATCGCTATAAGCCAGTAATCCCGTATCTTCTTTTCCGGGGATAATCCGCGCGCCCATCATCATAGAAGAACTGACTCCGCTGGTGACGAAGCGCGTATGAATATAGGGCGCGTTGTATGCCTGCCCATTTATCAGGGGAGTAGGCCCAGTGGTCACAGCCCCTATACCCGCGTCATGCGAGACCATCGCCCCGCCGGAAATGTCCACCCCATTGCGCAGTGCAACCCGGCCAGACGCCAAATTGAACGAGAACGGGCGCAGGGTGTTCCACTGTCCGTTAAGCGCTTGGCCACCCGGCGTCGTCAGCGCATAAAAATCGCGTCCATCATTACGCAGCATCACGCCGGTATTGCCATTTGCCAGCCGAAAACCATTGGCCGATTTGGAGACGATTTCACCGTCGCTGACCACGCGCTGGCGCAGCGTAGACAGCGATTTCAGTTCGGCGATATCGTCATTAACGCCGTTAATCACCTGAGCATTTTTCTTTTCTTCTGCCATGATTATTACCCTCTTACGTCCTGTTTGATGGCGGTTAACAGCGCTCATTCCCCCAGCATTCCCTGTCCACTGGGCTCACCGCACCGAAGCTGTAAAACCGATTAAGCACACAGCAAGCCTGTATGCATAACCAGCATTCTATCTCTGAGGATAACGGGATCCCCTCACCACGGGTTGTATGATGAAGGGGACAACAATGAGGCAGGGAACGATAAGAGAACGGCGAGTGCACGGAGCCCCGCCGGGTGGATCAGAAAAGGGAATGCGGGCCGGCCAAGCCGGCCGGGGAATGAAGGGGTTTACCGCGCCCGCTCGGCGGCCAGCGCCGCGATGCGCATAATCACCGCCACCGCTTGCTCCATGCCCTCCAGCGTCACGAATTCGTGCTTGCCGTGGTAGTTGTAGCCGCCGGTGAACAGGTTCGGGCACGGCAGGCCGCGGAACGACAGCTGCGCGCCGTCGGTGCCGCCGCGGATCGGCTTCATCACCGGTTCGATGTCGCAGTCGCGCATCGCCTGCTGCGCCAGCGCAATCACGTGCGGGTGCTCCGCCACCTGTTCACGCATGTTGTAATAGTTGTCTTCGATGCTCACTTCGATATAGCAATCGCGGGGCAAGCCTTTGCCGACCTCGCGAGCGATGTCCACCATCTTGCGTTTGCGCGCCTCAAACCCCTCACGCTCGAAGTCGCGCAGGATGTAGTGCATTTCGGCGCGCTCTACGCTGCCCTTAATGCTGCTGAGATGATAAAAGCCCTGGTAGCCTTCGGTGGTCTCCGGCGCTTCGTCCGCCGGCAGCGCCTGATGAATGCGGGTGGCCAGCGACAGCGCGTTGACCATCACCCCCTTGGCGCTGCCGGGGTGCACGCTGTTGCCGAGGATTTTGATCGTCACCGAGGCGGCGTTGAAGTTTTCGCACTCCAGCTCGCCGACGCCGCCGCCGTCCACCGTGTAGGCCCATTCGGCATTGAAGGCCGCCACGTCGAACAGCTGCGCCCCCTTGCCCACCTCCTCGTCCGGGGTGAAGGCCACGCGGATGTCGCCGTGCGGGATTTTGCGCGCGCGCAGGCGCACCATGGCGGTGAGGATCTCGGCGATGCCCGCCTTGTCGTCGGCGCCCAGCAGCGTCTTGCCGTCGGTGGTGATCAGCGTCTGCCCCAGCATCTGGTGCAAGATCGGGAACATCACCGGCGACAGCACTTCATCGCCGATGCCGAGCGCAATGTCGCCGCCGCGATAGTTCTCGACGATCTGCGGATTGACATGTTTGCCGCTGAAATCCGGCGAAGTATCCAGATGGGCGATGAAACCGACCGCAGGCACCGGCCAGGCGACGTTACCCGGCCAGGTGCCCATCACGCAGCCGTGTTCGCTGAGCGACACCCGCTCGAAGCCGAGCGCGATCATTTCCTGCTGCAACGCACGCGCCAGCTTCAACTGCCCGTCGGTGCTCGGCACATGCTTTACGTTCGCTTTGGACTGGGTGTCGAAAGAGACGTAGTTGAAAAAGCGGTCAAGTAATTTGTCCATGGTAGCGGCCCCTCAGAATATCGCGTTTCATTATGCGGAACCGATCAGGATCAAATATTGCGTCAGGTCATTTTTAACCAGAATTCGCCAATATCATTAACCTTTGTGATGATTTCTGAGGGGAATAATGCTGTCATCACAGGGTCATTTGTCGCTATCATGATGAAAAACGCGGCATCTGGGCCGGATCGGCTTTCAATTCCGGCATTCAGCGTCTATCATGCGCGCTCGAAAAATTTCCATTGGCGTAACTGGTTTGAGCTTCATTTGATCAGCGGGCATCCCGCAAGCTCCGGCAGTCTTTTCCAGTTGCGGTTCTATCTGCATTAGCCCACGGGATAGAGTAATACGATAAATGACTGAGACATCCTCTCCGACTCCCCTTGTTGAACTGCATGCCCTGAGCAAAGCGTTCGATGGCAAAACCATCATTGCCGATCTGGATCTGACGATTAATCACGGCGAATTCCTCACCATTCTCGGCCCCTCCGGCTGTGGCAAAACCACGGTGCTGCGCCTGATCGCCGGTCTGGAAGACGCCGATCGGGGCCGCATCGCGCTCGACGGCCAGGACATCACCGCCATTCCGGCCGAACATCGCCACGTCAACACCGTGTTTCAAAGCTACGCCCTGTTTCCGCACATGTCGGTGTTCGACAACGTCGCCTTCGGCCTGCGCATGCAAAAGGTGCCGGCGGCGGAACTGACGCCGCGCGTGGAAGAGGCGCTGCGCATGGTGCAGCTGGATGCGTTCGCCAAGCGGCGGCCGGGGCAGCTCTCCGGCGGCCAGCAGCAGCGCGTGGCCATCGCCCGCGCGGTGGTCAACAAACCGAAGGTGCTGCTGCTGGACGAATCGCTGTCGGCGCTGGACTACAAGCTGCGCAAGCAGATGCAGAACGAACTGAAAGCGCTGCAGCGCAAACTGGGCATCACCTTCGTGTTCGTTACCCACGATCAGGAAGAAGCGCTGACCATGTCGGATCGCATCGTGGTGATGCGCGAAGGCCGCATCGAGCAGGACGGCACGCCGCGTGAGATCTACGAAGAGCCGAAGAACCTGTTCGTCGCCAGCTTCATCGGCGAGATCAACATCTTCGACGCGGTGGTTTTGCAACGCCTCGATCCGCAGCGGGTGCGCGCCAACGTCGAGGGCCGCGAGTGCGACATCTACGCCGATCTGCCGGTGGAGCCGGGCCAAAAGCTGAAGGTGCTGCTGCGCCCGGAAGATCTGCGGGTGGAAGAAGTGAACGACAGCGCGCAGCACGACGGGTTGATCGGGTACGTGCGCGAGCGCAACTACAAAGGCATGACGCTGGAGTCGGTGGTCGAGCTGGAGAATGGCAAAACGGTGATGGTCAGCGAGTTCTTCAACGAAGACGATCCGGACGTCGATCACTCGCTCAATCAGAAGATGGCGGTGACCTGGGTCGAAAGCTGGGAGGTGGTGCTGGCCGATGAAGAAATCGCGTAAAGTCTTTCAGAATGTGGTGATCGTCGGCGTCGTCGCCTGGCTGCTGCTGTTCGTGTTCATGCCGAACCTGATGATCATCGGCGCCAGCTTCCTGACCCGCGACGACGCCAACCTGGTGCAGATGGTGTTCACGCTGGATAACTACCGGCGTTTGTTCGATCCGTTGTACGCCCAGGTGCTGCTGCACTCGCTGAACATGGCGCTGATCGCCACCCTGTGCTGCCTGGCGATCGGCTATCCGTTCGCCTTTATCCTGGCGCGCTTGCCGCAGAAGGTGCGGCCGCTGCTGCTGTTTCTGCTGATCGTGCCCTTCTGGACCAACTCGCTGATCCGCATCTACGGCCTGAAGCTGTTTCTCAGCACCCGCGGCTATCTCAACGACGCGCTGCTGTGGATCGGCGTCATCGACAAGCCGCTGCGCATCATGTACACCTCGGAAGCGGTCGTCCTCGGCCTGGTGTATATTCTGCTGCCGTTTATGGTGATGCCGCTCTACTCCAGCATCGAAAAACTCGATAAATCCTGCCTGGAGGCGGCGCGCGATCTCGGCGCCAGCAAACTGCAGACCTTTATCCGCATCATCGTGCCGCTGACCATGCCGGGCATTATCGCCGGCTGCCTGCTGGTGGTGCTGCCGGCGATGGGGCTGTTCTTCGTCGCCGATCTGATGGGCGGCGCCAAGAATCTATTGATCGGCAACGTGATTAAAAGCCAGTTCCTCAATATCCGCGACTGGCCGTTCGGCGCGGCCACCAGCATCTGCCTGACGCTGGTGATGGGGCTGTTGCTGCTGGTCTATTACCGGGCCGCCCGTCTGCTGAACAAGAAGGAGGATCTGGCATGATCGGACGTCTGCTGCGCGGCGGCTTTATGACGCTGGTATACGCCTATCTGTATATCCCGATCGTCATCCTGATCGTCAACTCCTTCAACGCCTCGCGCTTCGGTATCAACTGGCAAGGGTTTACCGCCAAGTGGTACAGCACGCTGCTGAATAACGACAGCCTGCTGCAGGCCGCGGGGCACTCGCTGACCATGGCGGTGCTCTCCGCTACCTTCGCCACCCTGATCGGCTCGCTGACCGCGGTGGCGCTGTACCGCTACCGCTTCCGCGGCAAGCCGTTTGTCGGCGGCATGCTGTTTGTGGTGATGATGTCGCCGGACATCGTGATGGCTATCTCGCTGCTGGTGCTGTTCATGCTGCTGGGCATTTCGCTCGGCTTCTGGTCGCTGCTGTTCTCGCACATCACCTTCTGCCTGCCGTTCGTGGTGGTGACCGTCTACGCGCGCCTGAAAGGCTTCGACGTGAAGATGCTGGAAGCCGCGCGCGATCTCGGCGCAAGCGAGTTCACCATCCTGCGCAAAATCATCCTGCCGCTGGCGATGCCGGCGGTGGCGGCCGGTTGGCTGCTGAGCTTCACCCTGTCGATGGACGACGTGGTCGTCTCCTCCTTCGTCACCGGGCCGAGCTACGAGATTTTGCCGCTGAAGATCTACTCGATGGTGAAAGTCGGCGTCTCGCCGGAGGTCAATGCGCTGGCCACCATTTTGCTGCTGCTGTCGCTGGTGCTGGTGATCGCCAGCCAGTGGGTGATGCGCGATCGCGCGCCCAAGGCAGAATAATCCTTCTCGCCGGGCGCCGCAGCGCCCGGTTGTGATCCCCTTCACAACCGGCACCGGTTGTCACTCTCTGACCATCGGTGCCTATTTCCGCCCCGCCGATTGCAGCGGCGAAAACTTCCCCCTATAACTGAATCCAGGCAAGGCGCCTTATTTTTTCTCGCTTTCAGGGAGTTTATTCAGCAACGTCGTCATCCATTAAAATATAAAAAGGAACTGCCATGAAAGGTATTATCGATAATATCTTAAATAAGCTGCAGCTTTTCTCCAAAGCCATGATGGGGCCGATATTTTTCCTGCCGGTAATCGGTCTGATTCTGGCGCTCAGTTCTATTCTTACCAATGCCACATTAATCAATGAACATTCCGCCATCTTCTCTATCGGTAAAATGATCGGCGATACCTTCTGGCCGTTATTCGGCAATCTCGGGCTGATTTTCTGTATCGGTATTACCTACGGCCTGGCCAAAGACAAGAAAAGCGAAGCGGCACTGGTCGCAGTGATGTGCTTTATCATGTTCCTCGGCGCCAATTCGTCTTATCTGCAATTCAGCGGCCACGTCGCGGCCAAGATCAACGGTGAGTATTATGGCACCGGGCAGACGGAGTTGCTGGGTTTTACCGTGGTGGATATGGGCATTTTCCTCGGTCTTATCCTCGGCGTCACCATCGCCTGGGTGCATAACCGCCTGTGCAACGTCGAACTCAACGGCGTGTTCTCGGTCTACGGCGGCGCCAAGCTGGTGCTGATTGCCATGACGCCGATCATCATGCTATACGCCGTCGCCTTCAGCTACCTATGGCCGGCGATCTCACAGGGCCTGATCGCGCTGACCGGCTTTATGAAAAGCGCCGGCTCGCTCGGGGTATTCGTCTACGGCTTCTTTGAGAAATTCCTGATCCCCACCGGGCTGCACCACTTTATCTGGTCGCCGTTCCAGCTCACCAGCATCGGCGGTTCGATCGTGCAGGACGGCCAGACCGTCTCCGGTTCGCAGGCGATTTTCCTGGCCTACATGCGCGACCCGAGCATCTCGCCGCTGATGAACGAGGCGCTGCGCTTCTCGCAGCAAGGGATGGTGACCATCTTCGGCCTGTCGGGCGCGGCATTGGCTTTCTATCACACCGCCAAGCCGGAAAAGAAAGTGCTGGCCAAGGCGATTCTGATCCCGGCCATCACCACCTCGATCCTGGTCGGCATCACCGAGCCGATAGAGTTCACCTTCCTGTTTATCTCTCCGCTGCTGTGGGTGATCCACGCCGTGTTGACCGCGCTGTCGCAGGTGGCCTGCAACCTGTTGCAGGTGCGCCCCTGGGGCGCCAGCGGGCTGGTCGAGTTCCTGGCCTACAACCTGCCGCTGCCGGTTTCCCTCACCCGCTGGCCGCTGTATGTGGTCATCGGCCTGGTGCAGTTTGCGGTGTATTACCTGGTGTTCAAAACGCTGGTGCTGAAGCTCAATCTGAAGACGCCGGGCCGTGAAGATGATCAGGACGTCAAACTCTATTCCAAACAGGATTACCGGAACCGCAAAAATACCCCGGACGAGCCGAGCGGCATCATTATTCGCGCGCTGGGCGGCAAGGAAAACATTATTTCCGTCGATAACTGCTTTACCCGGCTGCGGGTGGAATTAAAGGATATGGCGCGGGTGGATGAGGCCGCGTTGAAAAGCACCGGCGCCAAAGGCGTGGTGAAGAATCGCCGTGAAGTACAGGTGATTTACGGCGTCACGGTCGGCAAGGTCAAAAATCAGGTAGAGAAATATTTAGCGGCACTCTAACGCTTTATTAATGGGAGATATCGAATGAAATTAACCGTTCTCGGCGGCGGCGGCGTGCGTTCCCCGTTCCTCGCCAAGTCCATCGCCTATAACGCCCATCGCATCGGCATTACCGAAGTGGTGTTTATGGATACCGATGAGCGCCATCTGGCGATCTACGGCGCCCTCGCGCAGGGCGTATTCCAGCGCATTCGCGGCGACATTGCTTTCAGTCTCAGCAGCGATCCGCGCCAGGCGCTGCAAGACGCCGATTACATCATCACCACCCTGCGCATCGGCGGCGAGGAAGGCCGCATCCATGACGAGCGCATCGCGCTCAATCACCAGTTGCTCGGGCAAGAAACCACCGGCGCCGGCGGCTTCGCCATGGCAATGCGTTCGATTCCGGCGATCCTCGACTATTGCCGCCTGATCGAGCAGCTTTCCTCGCCGGACGCGGTCCTGTTCAACTTCACCAATCCTTCCGGCATGGTGACCGAGGCGATCATCAAATCCGGCTTCCAGCGCCGGGTCTACGGCATCTGCGACGCCCCCAGCGAGTTTATCCGCGAACTGGCCGAGCTGCTGGACTGCCGCGAAGACCAACTGAGCGTCGACTGCTTCGGCCTCAACCATCTTTCCTGGTTCCGCAATGCGCGCGTCAACGGCGAGCCGGTCACGGAACGGTTGCTGGCGGATCCGCGCCTGTATCGCGATACCTGCATGAAATACTTCTCGCCGGAGCTGGTGGCGCTGTCGGACAATTTGATGCTCAACGAGTATCTCTACTATTACTACTACCGTGAGCAGGCGATCGCCGCCATCGTCGCGGGCGGCGAGACGCGCGGCGAACAAATCGCGGCGATCAACCGCCAAATGCTGTCAGAGTTAGGCGAACTGGACATCCCCCGCCAGTTGGAACACGCCTTCTCTGTCTATTTCTGCCATTACCTGCAGCGCGAAAACTCCTACATGCAGCGCGAGTCCAACCAGGGCAAGGTGAAAACGCGTGAGATGCTGACGCTGCAACAGTTTATCGAACAGCCGGACAGCGGCGGCTATGCCGGGGTGGCGATCGACATTCTGGAGGCGGTCAACAGCGGCCGGCAAAAACGCGTGGTGGTATCGATGCAAAACCGCGACACACTCGATTTTCTGCACCCGGAAGACGTGATCGAAATCAGCTGCGAATTGAGCAGCGCCGGCATTCAGCCGGTCAAAATGCGCGATATTCCCGACACCCAGAAAAACCTGATTTCGCAGGTGAAAGAGTACGAACGGTTGGCGGTGGCGGCGATCCTGACCGGCAATCGCCAGCTGGCCATCAAGGCGCTGATGGTGCACCCGCTGGTCAACTCCTACTCGCTGGCGAAAACGCTGGTGGAGGAGTACCTGCAGGTTCACCGTCAATATGCCGGGCACTGGCGCTAAATGGCGCGGCGCGGCCGTCAGCGGCCGCGTCGTTCAAACCAGGCGGTGATCACATTTTCGAATCCCAACAGACAGTGACCGAAAAACGGGTTGGGATAGTAGATATCGTGATCGTATTTTTGCCGGTCCTCAAACAGAAAGGTCATGTCGGCCTGCTGCGCCAGCGGGCTGTCGCCGTCGCCGCAGAAGGCCGCCAGCAGAATGCGGTTACGCTTCACCGCCTCGCCCCAGCTCAGCGCCGAGCCGCTGTTGCCCGACTTTGAAATCACGATCACCATGTCGAAGCGAAAGCGCGTCTCACGGTCAAGAATGTCGAAATCCGGCCACAGCGACAGGTAACTGTCTACGCCCAGCGTCATAAACTTGTTGTACATATACTGCGCCACCAGCTGCGAAAAACCGCTGCCGTGGATCAGGATCTTGCCGCTGTCGAGCAGATCGAGAAACTGCGCCTGCTGGGCCGGCGGCACCGCCGACGTAGGGCGTTCCGCCTGGTAGGCCGGCGCCATCGTCAGGTTGAATTTGATGAAATAGACCAGTTCGAGATAGCCGCGAAAGCCCAGCTTTTTAGCCAGCCGCACCAGCGTCGAGGGGGAACTGTAGCAGCGTGCGGACACCGCGCGGATGCCGTCGTCGATGCAGGCGTCCGGGTTGTCGAGAATGCAGTGCAAAATCGTCAGATCCGTCTTGCTGAGCTCCGCCTGGCTGAAGACCTGTTTGAAATTCATCGCCGCCCTCGTTTATTCGCCAAAATTATTGTTTCGCACGCGCTTCACCGCCTGTCCAGCGCGAGACACACAAATTGTGATGCGCTTTAAGCCGCCGAACCCCTTGATTTGCCAGCGGGATAACCGCCTTTACCCACCCCGCCCCGGCCCCTATAATGGCCCCTTTCTGGGGTATGGCGCGGCCGGAAACGGCAGCCCATACGGGTTCGGCTCACTACTGCTGAAGGATACGCTGCATGAAAAAGTGGTCACATCTGCTCGCAGCCGGGATGATGGCGCTGAGTTTCTGCTCTGCAAACGCCTCTGACGGCAAAACGCTGTATTTCTATAACTGGACTGAATACGTTCCGCCGGGGCTGCTGGAGCAGTTCACCAAAGAAACCGGCATCAAGGTGATCTATTCCACCTATGAATCCAACGAAAGCATGTACGCCAAGCTGAAAACCTACAAAGACGGCGCGTACGATCTGGTGGTGCCTTCCACGTACTTCATCGCCAAGATGAGCAAGGAAGGCATGCTGCAAAAAATCGACAAGAGCAAGCTCAGCCACTTCAAGGATCTCGATCCCACCCTGCTGAACAAGCCGTTCGATCCCAACAACGACTATTCCATTCCTTACATCTGGGGCGCTACCGCCATCGGCGTCAACAGCGACGCGCAGGATCCCTCTACCGTTACCGCCTGGGCCGATCTGTGGCAACCGCAGTACAAGGGCCGCCTGCTGCTCACCGACGACGCGCGCGAAGTGTTCCAGATGGCGCTGCTCAAGCTGGGTTATTCCGGCAACACCACCGATCCGAAAGAGATCGAAGCCGCCTACCACGAACTGCAGAAATTGATGCCGAACGTGCTGGCCTTCAACTCCGACAACCCGGGCAACCCGTTTATGGAAGGGGAAGTCAACGTCGGCATGGTGTGGAACGGTTCGGCCTTTGTGGCGCGCCAGGCCGGCACGCCGCTGGAGATCGTCTGGCCGAAGGAAGGCGGGATCTTCTGGATGGACAGCCTGGCCATTCCGGCCAACGCGCGCAACGTCGAAGGGGCGCTGAAGCTGATCGACTTCCTGCTGCGGCCGGAAATTGCGGTGCAGGTGGCGGAGACCATCGGTTACCCGACGCCGAACCTGGCGGCGAAGAAGCTGCTGTCGCCGGAGATCGCCAACGACCCGTCACTCTATCCGGATAAGGCGGTGATTGAGCACGGCGAGTGGCAAAACGACGTCGGCGACGCCAGCACGCTGTACGAAAGCTACTTCCAAAAGTTGAAAGCCGGGCGCTAATACGCCCCGCCATCTCATCAGGGCGCGCAGTGCGCCCTGATGCCTTTCTCAGGGCCTGTCGGCCCGCGCCACCTTGCCCACCAGGAACTTGTGCACAAAACGCGGCACCACTTCACTGGCCAGACCGTAGTGTTTCTCGTCGAACTGGCTTTCCACCTGACTCGGCTCCAGGTTCAGCTCCATCGCATAGGCGCCGCCCAGCCGCGCCTCATGCACGAACCCGGCCGCCGGATAGACGTGGCCGGAAGTGCCGATGGCGACGAAGAAATCGGCCTTGCTCAGCGCCTGGTAGATGTCGTCCATGCCCAGCGGCATCTCGCCGAACCACACCACGTGCGGCCGCAGCGGCGCCGGGAACTGGCAGCAATGGCAACGATCGTCGACGCTGAGATCGCCGGGCCATTCGAACACCTGCCCCGACTGGGTGCAGCGCACCTTCAACAATTCGCCGTGCATATGCAGCACCCGCTTGCTGCCGGCGCGCTCATGCAGATTATCGATGTTTTGCGTGACCAGCAGGAAGTTGTCCCCCAGCCACTCTTCCAGATCCGCCAGCGCGCGGTGCGCGGCGTTCGGAACGATCTCCTCCATCTGCAGCTGACGGCGGCGTTCGTTGTAAAACGCCTGCACCAGCGCCGGATCGCGCTGGAAACCTTCCGGCGTGGCGACATCCTCCACCCGGTGCTCTTCCCACAACCCATCCGCGGCGCGGAAGGTGCGAATGCCCGACTCGGCCGAAATGCCGGCCCCGGTCAACACCACCACAAACGGCTTTTTCAGCTCGGCCGCCGCCATGGTGTCACGGTGAAAAATGCGTGAACGAAAGCGCTGATGCAGCACATGCTTACTCTTGCGAAACTGACACAGCCGATGGCGAGTGTGCATTAACTCTCTCCTTACTTTTCCCTGTTTACCCTTCTTACTGGACGTTGCGGCGTTGTTGGCTGCATACATTCACGCCTGGCCGCAACGCCCATTACGTTGGGCGAGCCAAATTGAGAAACGCCGCGCCGCGCACGCCGCCGGCGTCGCCATAGCGCGCTTTCTCGATGCGCGGCAGCCGGGCCACCCGCAGCAGGTGAGCCGGCAGCCGCTGCGGCAACGCCTGGTAAATGGCGTCGAAGTTCGACAGCCCGCCGCCGATCACCACCAGGTGCGGATCCAGCACCGTCAGCAGGTTGCCCAGGCAGATCGCCAGCACGTCCATAAAGCGGTCGACGTGAGCCACCGCCTGCGGCTCGCCCGCCTGATAATGCGCAATGATCTCGGTGGCAGGCAAGCGCCGGTCATAGAAATGGGCGTACATCCATTCGAAACCGCGGCCCGATATGTAATTTTCAATGCAACCCTGATGGCCGCACCCGCAGGCAACGCGAGGCACATCACGCCCCAGCACCTCGAGCGCGTCCACCGGCAGGCGCAAATGGCCGAACTCGCCGGCGATATAGTTGCGCCCGGGCACCGTCTTGCCGCCGACGATCAGGCCGCCGCCTACGCCGGTGCCGAGAATGATGCCCAGCACCGTCGGGTAGCGGCGGAACTCGTCGTCCCAGGCTTCCGACAGCGCAAAGCAGTTGGCGTCGTTATCGACGCGCACCTCGCGCCCGATCAGCGCCGCCAGATCGCGCGGCAGCGGCCGCCCCATCGCCGCCGGCACGTTGGCGGTAAACAACGTGCCGTCATCGTCGTTGGGCAGACCCGGAATACCGATGCCGACGCTGCCGCGCCGGCCGCAAAACGCATCCGCCTCAAGGGTCAGATCGCACAGCGTGGCCAGCAGCTGCCGGTAATCTTCACGCGGCGTCGGCACCCGCTTTTGCCAAATGCGCTGCAGGTTGTCGTCGAACACCCCCAGCTCAATCTTGGTGCCGCCCATATCGAAACCGTAGTACATAACCCATCCCCAGGCTAAAAAAACGGGGCGGCATCGCTGCCTCCCCGTCGGTTTTATTGTCCGCTCAGCACCCGCGCCGGATCGATGCGGCTGGCGCGCCTCGCCGGATACCAACTGGCCAACAGGCTCAGCACGATGGCGGTCGCCAGCACGATCAGCACATCCAGCCAGTGCAGCTCGGAAGGCAGGAAGTCGATGAAGTAAATATCGCCCGACAGGAAGGAGTGACCGACCAGTTTCTCGATGCCACGGATGATGTTGGTCAGCTGCAGCGAGGCGATCACCCCGATCACCACGCCGCTCAGGCTGCCCAGCAGCCCGGCCAGCAGCCCGTACCAGATGAAGATGGCGCGGATAAAGCCGTCTTTGGCGCCCAGGGTGCGCAGCACCGCGATGTCGGCGCTTTTGTCTTTCACCGCCATCACCAGCGTGGAGACGATGTTGAAGCAGGCCACGCCAATCACCAGCACCATCGCCAGGTACATGATGGCGCGGATCATCTGGATGTCGCGATACATATAGCCGTACTTGCCGATCCAGCTCTTGATGTAGATGTAAGCGTTGGTCACTTCGCCGGCGTCGCGCACCAGCTTGTTGGCGGCGAACACGTCGTTCATCTTGAGCGCGATGCCCGTGACGCTGTCACCCATGTCGAGATACTGCTGCGCGTCGGCCAGCGGCACCAGCGCCAGGCTGTGATCGAGCTGGCCGCTGAGCTGCAAAATGCCGGTCACGTGCAGGCGAATGCGCTTCGGCTGCAGCAGCTTCATTTCCGGGTCGCTGTTGGGGATCATCACCGTGACATAGGCGCCCTGCTTGACGCCCAGCGCGTCGGCCACGCCCTTGCCGAGGATCACCTGCTGCTCGCCGGGCTTGAAGTTGGCCCAGGCGTCGCCCTGCACATACTGCGGCAGCGCGCTCAGTCGGCTCTCCTGCTGCGGATCCACGCCTTTGACTTCCACCGCGCGCAGCTGCGCGCCGTTTTCCATCAGGCCGGTAAAGTTAATGTACGGCGCGGCGGCCAAGATGCCCGGCACCTTTTCCACCCGCTGCAGAATCGACGGCCAACCGCTGAACGGCTGATTGACCGGCTCGAGCTCGCCGTGCGGCACCACCGCCAGAATGCGGTTCTTGAGCTCGCGCTCAAAGCCGTTCATCGCACTCAGGCCGACGATCAGCACCGCCACCCCCAGCGCGATGCCGATGGTGGAGATGACCGAGATCAGCGACACCATGCCGCCGCGTTTACGGCCGCGGCTAAAACGCAGGGCCGTCAGGAAGGACAGTGAGGCTCCCGCCATTACTCGGCCCCCATCAGGGTCAGCTGCGCCTGCAGGTGGCCGTCGGCCATTTCCAGCTGGCGGCTCAGGCGCTTGGCCAGCTGCAGATCGTGCGTCACCACTAGGAACGCGGTGCCCTGGCGCACGTTCAGCTCGCCCAGCAGATCGAAGATGCTGTCTGCAGTGCGTTTATCCAGGTTACCGGTCGGTTCGTCCGCCAGCACCAGCGCCGGGTTGTTGACCAGCGCACGGGCGATCGCCACGCGCTGACGCTCGCCGCCGGAAAGCTCGGACGGGCGGTGTTTGCTGCGCTTTTCCAGCCCGACCGCCGCCAGCATCTCCCGCGCTTTCTCCTGCGCCTGCGCCGGCTTGCCGCCGCCGATCAGCAGCGGCATGGCGGCGTTTTCCAACGCGGTGAAGTCCGGCAACAGATGGTGGAACTGATAGATGAAGCCCAGCTGGCGGTTGCGCAGCTCGGCCTTGGCCGCCGAAGACATGGCGTTCAGCGATTCGCCCTTGAAGATCACCTCGCCGGAGGTCGGCGAGTCCAACCCGCCCAGCAGGTGCAACAGGGTGCTCTTGCCGGAACCCGAGCTGCCGACGATCGCCATCATCTCGCCCTGCTGCATGGCAAAGCTGACGTTGCGCAGCACGTCGGTGTGCAGATTGCCTTCCTGGTAGGTCTTGCACAGGTTGTCACACTGCAGCAAAAGATGGTTACTCATAACGTAAAGCCTCAGCGGGTTGTACGGCGGCAGCGCGCCATGAAGGATAAAGCGTGGACAACAGGGAAACCGCCATCGCCACCACGGCGATGATCGTCACCTGCAGCGGATCGACCGCCACCGGCAGCGAAGCGCCGTCGATCAAGGCGCCGAGGATCGGCATCAGGTTATTCAGGTTGGTGGCCAGCAGCACGCCGAGCAGCGTGCCTAGCAGCGAACCGATAATGCCGGCGCTGGCGCCTTGCACCATGAACACCGACATGATCTGGCGGCGGGTCAGCCCCTGGGTCTGCAGAATGGCGACCTCGCCCTGCTTCTCCATCACCAGCAGGCCGAGCGACGTAATGATGTTAAACGCCGCCACCGCCACGATCAGGCTGAGCAGCAGCCCCATCATGTTCTTCTCCATACGCACCGCCTGGAACAGCTCGCCCTTGCGATCGCGCCAGTCTTTCCAGACAGTGCCCGCCGGCAGCGCCTGTTGGCTGAGGGTATCGACCGTCAGCGGCTGTTGCAGGAACAGGCGCCAGCCGGTGATGTTGCCGGCCGGGTAGCGCATCAGGCGCGAAGCGTCCTGTTGGTTGACCAGCAGCTGATAGCCGTCCACCTCGCTGTTGGCGTGGAAGGTGCCGATGAGAGTGAACAGGCGCTGGCTGGGAATGCGGCCCATCGGCGTGAACTGGCTGGCGCTCGGCACCATCACGCGCAGCGAATCGCCGCGCTTGACGCCCAGTTGCCCCGCCAGCTGTTCGCCGATGATGATGTTGTATTGGCCCGGCTGCAGTTGCTGCTGCTTGACGTTGACCAGATACGGGGTCAGCGGATCGGCCTCGTCGGGATTGACGCCGAGCATCACCCCGACCGCCACGCTGCGGGCGCTTTGCAGCACCACATCACCGGTGGTCAGTGGCGCGACGCGCGTGACGCCCTGCAGCTTCTGCACCTCGGAGGCCGGCAGCTGCTGCGGGTTGACCGATCCTTGCGGACTGGTGACCAACGCCTGCGGCATCAGGCCGAGAATGTTGTTTTCCAGATCCTTTTCGAATCCGTTCATCACCGACAGCACGGTGACCAACGCCATCACCCCCAGCGTAATGCCGATGGTGGAAAGCCAGGACACAAACCGCCCGAAGCGGTCTGAGGCTCGCCCGCGCATGTAGCGCAGGCCAATGAATAACGCGACAGGTTGATACATGAAATCCGTTTGATAGCCGTGGCTTAAGCAAAGTGATCATGGATAATAAAGGCTCTCCCTCGTTTAGGGAACACCCGACGGCCTTTTATTGCGTGGCGGCGAAGAGGGAGACGGCGGCAGCTTCGCGCGTTATTTATCCTCAACCGCAAAAAACAGACGGTATTAACCGGTTAAATAACCGGCAGAAAATTGATGGGCAGCGCTTTTTGCTGTGTCAGTTTGCCGGCCGCTGGGCTACTATAAACAGCATAAAGGCGCTGGGTTATCCGTGCCGGGACGCCATCCAACACATTGATTAAAGATACCTGAATGAGCACTTCCGATAGCCGTAACCGTTCTTCATCCCCCCGTTATTCTCTGCCCGATCGCGCGGGCGATCTGCGCCAACTGGGGCAACTGACCGGCGCGGCCTGTGCCGTGGAGTGCGCCGAGATCGTCGAACGCCACCCTGGCCCGGTGATGCTGATCGCGCCGGACATGCAAAACGCCCTGCGGCTGCGCGATGAGATCCAGCAGTTCACCGATCAGATGGTGACCACGCTGTCCGACTGGGAAACCCTGCCGTACGACAGCTTCTCGCCGCATCAGGAAATCATCTCGGATCGTTTGTCGAGCCTGTATCACCTGCCGACCATGGCGCGCGGCGTGATCATTCTGCCGGTCAACACCCTGATGCAGCGCGTCTGCCCGCACGAATTCCTGCACGGCCACGCGCTGGTGATGAAGAAAGGCCAGCGCCTGTCGCGCGACAAGCTGCGCGCGCAGTTGGAACAGGCCGGTTACCGCAGCGTCGATCAGGTGATGGAGCATGGCGAATTCGCCACCCGCGGCGCGCTGCTCGATCTTTACCCGATGGGCAGCGATGAGCCTTACCGCATCGACTTTTTCGATGACGAAATCGACAGTCTGCGCATCTTCGACGTCGATACCCAGCGCACGCTGAGCGAAGTCGAGGCCATCAATCTGTTGCCGGCCCACGAGTTCCCCACCGACAAGAACGCCATCGAGCTGTTCCGCAGCCAGTGGCGCGAGCAGTTTGAGGTGCGTCGCGACGCCGAGCACATCTATCAGCAGGTCAGCAAAAGCGCCTGGCCCGCCGGTATCGAATACTGGCAGCCGCTGTTCTTCAGCCAGCCGCTGCCGTCGCTGTTCAGCTACCTGCCGGCCAATACGCTGATCGTCAATACCGGCGATCTGGAGGGCGCCGCCGAGCGCTTCTGGCAGGACGTCAACCAGCGTTACGAAAGCCGCCGCGTCGATCCGATGCGTCCGCTGCTGGCGCCGGATACGCTGTGGCTGCGCGTTGACGCGCTGTTCGGCGAGCTGAAGGCCTGGCCGCGCATCGCGCTGAAAACCGATGAGCTGCCGGCCAAGGCCGGCAATACCAATCTGGATTACCATGCCCTGCCCGACCTGGCGGTGCAGGCGCAGCATAAATCCCCGCTGGATAATTTGCGGCGCTTTATCGAAGGCTTCGACGGCAGCGTGATTTTCTCCGTCGAGAGCGAGGGGCGGCGTGAAACGCTGCAGGATCTGCTCGGCCGCATCAAGCTGGCGCCAGCGCTGATTCAGCGTCTCGATCAGGCGGAGACGACAGGCCGTTACATGATGGTCGGCGCCGCCGAACACGGCTTCCTCGACGGCCTGCGCCAGCGGGCGCTGATCTGCGAAAGCGATCTGCTCGGCGAGCGCGTCAGCCGCCGCCGGCAGGACAACCGGCGCACCATCAACACCGATACCCTGATCCGCAACCTGGCGGAGCTGCATCCCGGCCAGCCGGTGGTGCACCTGGAGCACGGCGTTGGCCGCTACGTCGGCCTGACCACGCTGGAAGCCGGCGGCATCAAGGCCGAATACCTGATCCTCTCCTACGCCGGTGAGGACAAGCTGTACGTGCCGGTGTCTTCGCTGCATCTGATCAGCCGCTACGCCGGCGGCGCGGACGAAAACGCTCCGCTGCACAAACTGGGCGGAGACGCCTGGACGCGCGCGCGGCAGAAAGCGGCCGAGCGGGTGCGCGACGTAGCGGCCGAGCTGCTGGATATCTACGCCCAGCGCGCCGCCAAGGCCGGTTTCGCCTTCAAACACAACCGCGAGCAGTACCAGCTGTTCTGCCAGAGCTTCCCGTTCGAAACCACGCCGGATCAGGAACAGGCGATCAACGCGGTGCTGAG
The DNA here is from genome assembly GCF_059652115.1 of Serratia sp. EC4. Lineage (NCBI taxonomy): Bacteria > Pseudomonadati > Pseudomonadota > Gammaproteobacteria > Enterobacterales > Yersiniaceae > Serratia > Serratia sp. EC4. The sequence goes on from NZ_JBNIDE010000003.1 coordinate 231,326, forward strand.
CGACATGTGCCAGCCGCTGGCGATGGACCGCCTGGTGTGCGGCGACGTCGGCTTCGGCAAAACCGAAGTGGCGATGCGCGCCGCCTTCCTGGCGGTGGAAAACGGCAAGCAGGTGGCGGTGCTGGTGCCGACGACACTGCTGGCGCAGCAGCACTTCGACAACTTCCGCGATCGCTTCGCCACCTGGCCGATCCGCATCGAGATGATGTCGCGTTTCCGCAGCGCCAAAGAGCAGCAGCAGGTGCTGGACGACGCGGCCGAAGGCAAAGTGGACATCATTATCGGCACCCACAAGCTGTTGCAGAGCGATCTGCGCTGGAAAGACCTGGGGCTGCTGATCGTCGATGAAGAGCACCGCTTTGGCGTGCGCCACAAGGAGCGCATCAAAGCGATGCGCGCCGACGTCGATATCCTGACGCTGACCGCCACGCCGATCCCGCGTACGCTGAACATGGCGATGAGCGGCATGCGCGATCTGTCGATCATCGCCACCCCACCGGCGCGCCGGCTGGCGGTGAAGACCTTCGTGCGCGAATACGACAGTCTGGTGGTGCGCGAGGCGATCCTGCGCGAAGTGCTGCGCGGCGGCCAGGTTTACTACCTCTATAACGACGTGGAAAACATCGAGAAAGCGGCGCAGCGCCTGGCTGAGCTGGTGCCGGAAGCGCGCATCGCCATCGGCCACGGCCAGATGCGCGAACGCGATCTGGAGCGGGTGATGAACGATTTCCACCACCAGCGCTTCAACGTGCTGGTGTGCACCACCATCATCGAAACCGGCATCGATATCCCCAGCGCCAACACCATCATCATCGAGCGGGCCGATCGCTTCGGCCTGGCGCAGCTGCACCAACTGCGCGGCCGCGTCGGGCGTTCGCACCATCAGGCTTACGCCTATCTGCTGACGCCAAACCCGAAAGCCATGGGCACCGACGCTCATAAACGGCTCGAGGCCATCGCGTCGCTGGAAGATCTCGGCGCCGGTTTCGCACTGGCGACCCACGATCTGGAGATCCGCGGCGCCGGTGAGCTGCTGGGAGAAGATCAGAGCGGCCAGATGACCACCGTCGGCTTCTCGCTCTATATGGAGCTGCTGGAAAGCGCCGTCGACGCGTTGAAAAACGGCCGAGAACCGTCGCTGGAAGATCTTACCAGCAGCCAGACCGAGGTAGAGTTGCGCATGCCGGCGCTGCTGCCGGAAGATTTCATTCCCGACGTCAATACCCGCCTGTCACTGTATAAGCGTATCGCCAGCGCGAAAAACGACGGTGAGCTTGACGAGCTGAAGGTCGAGCTGATCGACCGCTTCGGTCAACTGCCGGATGCGGCGCGCAATCTGTTGCAGTGCGCGGCGCTGCGCCTGCATGCGCAGAAACTGGGGATCAAACGCATCGAGAGCAACGAACGCGGCGGCTTTATCGAGTTCGGCGACAACAACCGCGTCGATCCGGGTTATCTGATCGGCCTGTTGCAGGGCAATCCGCAGGTTTACCGCCTGGACGGCCCGAGCAAGCTGAAGTTCACGCTCGATCTGGCCGATCGCCAAAAACGCCTGACGTTCACCGAAGAGCTGCTGAACGCCTTCCGCGAGCACACGCTGGCGGCCTGAGCCAACGCCCCCGCCGTGGCGGCGGGGGCGGCTTATTCGCGCGGGAATCCGGCGCCCAGCGGCGCCAGCTGCATCACGCGGCTGGTCACCACCCGGTTTTTGCCGCCGCGCTTCGCCTCATACAAGGCCTCGTCGGTCATGGCGATCGCCTTGTCCAGCGTCATGCCCGGCAGATACAGCGACACGCCGATCGACAGCGTGATGTGCGCTTCGTCGTGCGCATTCAGCAAGAACGTCGAGCTTTCCACCGCGCTGCGAATGCGCTCCGCCACCCCGCCGATGACCTGCGGATCGTAGCTGGCGGTGATCACCATAAACTCTTCGCCACCGTAGCGCCCGACGAAGTCCTCATTGCGCACGCTGTTTTGCAGCAGCCGGCCGACGCTGGCCAGCAGCACGTCACCGGCCGGATGACCGTAGGTATCGTTGATGCTTTTGAAGTTATCCAAATCGAGGATCATCAGCCCGCACGGGCGGCGTTCGGCACGCTGCAGCATCAGCTGATAATCGACGCTGGCGCGGTTGTTGATGTGGGTCAGGCTGTCGGTGGTGGCGCGCGCGCGCATCGCGAAATAGGCGTAGATATGGCGCTCTTTGAAATTCAGCGCATGATAGCAAATCGCCAGACAGAGCGCGGAAACCGCCTGGTACAGCAACACATCCGGCCACAGCCCGCTCATGTCCACCAGCAGCCACACCACCGCGATGCGATACAGCGCGATGACGCCAATCGTCAGGTAAAACGTCCGGTGGGATTTCTTCAGCCACACCCGCGACAGCAGCAGCGGCGCGACGATCGAGGCGATGAACAGGTTATCGACGGTGAAACCGCCGGTCAGCGCCATGGCGAACAGAAAACTCACCAACCCGCTGACGCCGCCGCCGAAGAAAGTCACCAATATCATCGGGATCATCGCAAAGCTGTAATGCACCTTATCGGTCAGCTCCAGCCGATCCTGGCTCAAATACAGCACCGCCACCCCGGCCAGCAGGCCGAAAACAACGCGCTTCCACAGTGCGGATTGATAAGAAAAAGGGGCATTCTTGCTGAGAAGGAAATAGCTTATCGACAACGTCGCGTAGGTGATGCAGGCGTCGCTGTAAAGGGTGGAAATGGACGCAATGTAAGTCATAAATAGTCAGCGCGCTCCTCGGGATCGCCAGGGGTAATGTGCAGACGTTGAATAACGCATCCCTGTCGTCTCCGCTTCGGCGGCGGCCATTTATACCCGTCGTCTTTCAAACCGCAGCGTTGTTACCTGCACGCTCTCACCCCAGTCACTTACCTGAGTAAGCTCCTGGGGATGCGATCGCTGGGTGCCTAGCTGCAATTTGAAATCCATAGGGATACACAGTCTATTAATAGAGTAGCAGTTCTATCTTATCGCCAAGCCGTCTATCTCACGACGCACGCTTCAGGCTACTCTGAGCGTTGTGTTATCGGGGGAGAACCGCATGAATATCGACGATGAACTGCAAGCGCTCAGCGAACAGGAAGCGACGCTGGCCTTTACCCATTTTGACGCCGCCACCGCCTGGGAACTGGGCGCGGCGCTGAAAACCGCCGCCGAGCGGCGCGGCCTGAGCATCGCCATCGAGATCCAACTGGCCGGGCAGACGCTGTTTTATTACGCCATGCCGGGCGCCACGCCGGACATTGCCGACTGGGTGCGGCGCAAGCGCAATCTGGTGAACCATTTTCACAAAAGCTCTTACGCCATCGGCCTGCGCCTGCAGCAGCGGCAAACGTCGCTGGAGGAGCGTTACGGGCTGAGCGTGCGCGACTATTCGGTGCACGGCGGCGCCTTCCCGCTCACCCTGACCGGCCTCGGCTGCGTCGGCAGCATCAGCATTTCCGGCGCGCCGCAGAAGGAAGATCACCAACTATTGGTGAGCACTTTAGCCCACTTTCTCGGCTTATCCCTGCCCGCCCTGCAATAACCGTTAAAACCTTGACTGTCACTTTCCTTTTCAGCCGCAGAATCTGCGGCTGACTTCTCTATTTTCGGCATTTAGCGCCGAACAAAAGGGCGACTCTCTGATTTCCTGCGCCAAATTGACACAGGTCTGGTAATCCGCTGAACAAAAGGCGTATGGTATCTGTCACGTGACAAGACGGACCTCATCGGGCCCGCCATTCCTTTCACTTTTGAAGATTTGGTACGCACCGTAGATGAAAACCCATGAAATAAACAAAATTCGCCCCTTCAGCGCGCTGATAGACGCCTGCTGGCGGGAACCTTATAACCTGGCGCGGTTGCTGAAAGACGCTATCGCCGGGGTGACGGTCGGTATTATCGCCATCCCGCTGGCGATGGCGCTGGCGATCGCCAGCGGCGTGCCGCCGCAGTACGGCCTGTATACCGCCGCCATCGCCGGCATCGTCATCGCCGTCAGCGGCGGTTCGCGCTACAGCGTCTCCGGCCCCACCGCCGCCTTCGTAGTGATCCTCTATCCGGTTTCTCAGCAGTTCGGCCTGGCCGGCCTGCTGGTCGCCACGCTGATCTCCGGGGTATTTCTGCTGCTGATGGGGCTGGCGCGCTTTGGCCGGCTGATCGAGTACATTCCGCTGCCGGTGACGCTCGGCTTTACCTCCGGCATCGCCATCACCATCGCCACCATGCAGATCAAGGATTTTTTCGGCCTGCAGCTGGCGCACACGCCGGAAAATTACGTCGGCAAGCTGTACGCCCTGCTGCAGGCGCTGCCGACGCTGGATTTCGGCGATACCCTGATCGGCGCCGTGACGCTGCTGATCCTGATCTTCTGGCCCAAGCTCGGCCTGCGGGTGCCAGGCCACCTGCCGGCGCTGCTGGCGGGCACCGCGCTGATGGGGCTGCTGACGCTGTTTGACCACCCGGTGGCGACCATCGGCTCCCGCTTCAGCTACCTGCTGGCCGATGGCAGCAGCGGCCAGGGCATCCCGCCTATCTTGCCGCAGCTGCTGCTGCCCTGGGATCTGCCGGGCGGCGGCGGGCAGCCGTTCACTCTGAGTTGGCAAACCGTTTCCTCCCTGTTGCCGGCGGCGTTTTCGATGGCGATGCTCGGGGCGATCGAATCGCTGCTGTGCGCGGTGGTGCTCGACGGCATGACCGGCAAGAAGCATAACTCGAACAGCGAACTGATCGGCCAGGGCGCGGGCAACATCATCGCGCCGTTCTTCGGCGGCATCACCGCGACCGCCGCGATTGCCCGTTCAGCGGCCAACGTGCGCGCCGGCGCCACCTCGCCGGTGTCCGCCATCATCCACGCGCTGCTGGTGCTGTTGGCGCTGCTGGTTCTGGCGCCATGGCTCTCTTATCTGCCGCTGGCGGCGATGGCGGCGCTGCTGCTGATGGTCGCCTGGAACATGAGCGAGGCTCACAAAGTGATTTACCTGCTGCGCCGGGCGCCGAAGGACGACATTCTGGTACTGCTGCTGTGCATGTCGCTGACGGTGCTGTTCGACATGGTGATCGCCATTACCGTGGGCATCGTGTTGGCGTCGCTGCTGTTTATGCGCCGCATCGCCCGCATGACGCGGCTAAGCGAACTGAGCGCCGATGACGGCCGCCTGGTGCTGCGAGTGAATGGCCCGCTGTTCTTCGCCGCCGCCGAGCGCATCTTTAGCGAACTGCTGGCGCGCAGCGAGGACTACCGAACGATCGTGCTGCAGTGGGATGCGGTGCCGGTGCTCGACGCCGGCGGCCTGAACGCCCTGCGGCGCTTTATCGACGTGCTGCCGGCGGATAAAAAGCTGGTGATCACCGACGTGCCATTCCAGCCGCTGAAAACCCTGGCGCGCGCGCGGGTGCAGCCGATCGAGGGCCGCTTACAGTTCTATCCGACCCTGCCGGAAGCGCTGGCGGCCACCGGCGCCTAAACGTAAAAAAGCCCGACAAGTCGGGCTTTTTTTATGGCGACGAGCGCTTAGTTGCTGGTATCCAGCTCCGGGAAGCTCTTCACCAGGTCGTCGATGGCTTTCATCTGCGCCAGGAACGGTTCCAGTTTGTCCAACGGCAGCGCGGAAGGACCGTCGCACTTGGCGTTGTTCGGATCCGGGTGCGCTTCGAGGAACAGGCCGGCCAGGCCAACCGCCATACCGGCGCGCGCCAATTCGGCCACCTGAGCGCGACGGCCGCCGGACGCGGCGCCGAACGGATCGCGGGTCTGCAGCGCGTGGGTCACGTCGAAGATCACCGGATGGCCGCCAGTGACGTTCTTCATCACGTTGATGCCCAGCATGTCGACCACCAGGTTGTCATAGCCAAAGTTGCTGCCGCGATCGCACAGGATCACCTGGTCGTTGCCGCCCTCTTTGAACTTGTCGACGATGTTGCCCATCTGCCCCGGGCTGACGAACTGCGGCTTCTTGACGTTGATCACCGCGCCGGTTTTCGCCATCGCTTCCACCAGATCGGTCTGACGCGCCAGGAAGGCCGGCAGTTGGATCACGTCAACCACTTCGGAAACCGGCTGCGCCTGCGCCGCTTCATGCACGTCGGTGATAATTTTCACGCCGAAGGTTTTTTTCAGCTCTTCGAAGATCTTCATCCCTTCTTCCAGGCCCGGACCGCGGTACGAGTGGATGGAAGAACGGTTGGCTTTGTCGAAGGAAGCTTTGAATACGTAAGGAATGCCCAGTTTTTGCGTCACGGTGACGTAGTGCTCGCAGATGCTCATCGCCAGATCGCGCGATTCCAGCACGTTCATACCGCCAAACAGCACAAACGGCAGGTCGTTTGCTACGTCGATGTCGCCAATGCTAACCACTTTCTGTTTCATGCTTTCGCCTTTGTTAAGGTTGTAACCGTCGCCTTGCAAACTGCACGGAGTCATTGAATTAATGCAGCGTCACCTGTTTCGGCTCAATCGAGTGGATCTGTACTTTGATCACTTCGCTGACCGGGTCTTCAGGACACTGCTCGACAAAATAGTTGAGATCGGAAATCGCGATGTGGTTGCACTCCAGCTGGGCATAAATCAACCCGCGGTCGCGGATCTCGTACGGATCTTCCGGATCGAAACACAGCACCGTTTCGCTGGTGCGCAGCGCCATTTCCAGCTGCTTTTCTTCCATCAGGGCGGCCTTCAACGTGTCCAGCATCTTGCGCACCACCATGATGTTCTCCGACTCATCGAGGTCGTCGTCTTCCAGCTCGGCACCCAGCCCCAGGTTGCCCTTGATCCACACTTCCAGCTGGTGCTCACTCAGGGTTTCGCCGTTCAGCGGGTTGATCAGCCACAGCTCTTCGTCCAGCCAATCGGCGCGCAGGATCAGCTGGGTGGGGAAAATCACCGGCAGCAGCGGCAGATCCAGCGCGTTGGCGATGTGCAGGAAAATGGTGCCCAGCGAGACCGGCGTGCCCTGCCGCCCTTCCAGCACCTTGTCCAGCCAGATGGCGTCCGACAGGCGGTACACGCCGCTGGCGCCGCCGAATCCCCAGGTCTTGTAGAACAGTTCAATGAGCGCATCCAGTTGCTGCTCCTGAGTGATATCGACCGGCACTGCCGCACGCGCTTCATCCACCAGCTGTTGCAGCTTTCGCTCCACGTCGGCAGCCGGGAAGTCGCGCCGCACCGACTGCGACACCAGGATCACCCCTTCGCTCAGCGGCGAGGTGTTAAATTCAAAATCAGCAATGCTACTCATAGGTATCCCATCAGAAACGGTATTTTCGTCGTGGCAAGTTTAATTATCAGATACAGACAGCCCAACGCCAGCACGAACGCCACGGTTCGCAGCCGCTGACTTTTGGTCTTCTTGCCCAATGCGACATAGCCAAGCAGGATATAGATAATAACGCCAAACAGCTTCTCGGTCAGCCATGAGTCCATACCCAGCAGCGGATAAAACCCGAACGTCACCACCAGCGCGATGCCGCTGACGAACAGCAGCGTGTCATTCAGGTGCGGCGCGACCTTGACCCAGCGGCGCCCCATGATCGGCGAGCGGCGCCACTGCCAGTAGAAACGCAGCACAAACAAGGTAATACTGATGGCGACCGTCAGCAAATGGAAATGTTTCAACGCGGTGTATGCAGTCATGATGCTCCCTTAAATGGCCCGGGCGTCGTTATTATGAGGGGCGCTTATCCCGGCCATTGGCCGAGCGTCACGCGGTCGTTGTCGCCGTAATCACGGTGGGTGGCGACAGCGGAAAATCCGGCGGCCTGCAGCAGCGCGCGCACGCTCTCGCCCTGCTGCCAACCATGTTCCAACAGCAGCCAGCCCTGCGGCTGCAAATAGTGCGGCGCCTGGCGCACGATGGCGGCCAGATCCGCCAGCCCGTGCTCGGCGGCGACCAGCGCGCTGCCCGGCTCAAAGCGCACGTCGCCCTGTGACAAATGCGGATCGGCGGCGTCGATATAGGGCGGATTGCTGGCAATCAGCGCAAAGCGTTGCCCCTCCACGGGCGCAAACCAGCTGCCCTGTAGAAATCGGACGTTGTCGATCCTCAGCTTGTGCGCATTGTGCTGCGCCAGCGCAACTGCGTCCGGCTGCACATCGACGCCGATTGCCGAACAATCCGGGCGCTCGCTGGCCAGCGCCAGCGCAATGGCGCCGGTGCCGGTGCCAAGATCGAGGAAGTGGCAGGATTGCGGCGGCAGGCGCGCCAGCGCCAGTTCCACCAGGCATTCGGTATCCGGGCGTGGGATCAGCGTCGCCGGCGAGACCGACAGAGGCAGCGACCAAAACTCGCGTTCACCCACCAGATAGGCCACCGGCTCACCGCGTTCGCGGCGCGCCAGCAGCGTCTCCAGCTGCTGTTGCTGCGGCGGCGTCAGCAGGGTTTCCCCGAACGCCATCAGGAAGGTTCTGGCCTTGCCGGTCACGAAACCCAACAGGATTTCCGCGTCGCGCCGGGCGCTGTCGCTGTGGGTCAAACGCGCGGCGGCGGCTTTCAGCCAGTGTTGATAGTCCATCACTCTTGCTCGGCGGACAGCGCAGCCAGCTGATCGGCCTGATACTCCTGCACGATCGGCTGGATCAACATGTCCAGTTTGCCTTCCATCACTTCGTCCAGACGGTAGAGCGTCAGGTTGATACGGTGGTCGGTCACCCGCCCCTGCGGGAAGTTGTAGGTGCGGTTGCGGTCGGAACGATCGCCGCTGCCCAGCAGGTTGCGGCGCGTGGACGCCTCGGCCTGCTGGCGCTTGGCCATCTCGGCGGCGCGAATGCGCGCGCCCAGCACCGACATCGCCTTGGCTTTGTTTTTGTGCTGCGAACGTTCGTCCTGGCACTCCACCACGATGCCGGTCGGCAGGTGGGTGATGCGGATCGCCGAGTCGGTGGTGTTAACGTGCTGACCACCGGCGCCGGAGGAGCGGAAGGTGTCGATTTTCAGATCGCCCGGGTTAATGTCCGGCAGCTCGGCTTCCGGCACTTCCGGCATCACCGCCACGGTACAGGCGGAGGTGTGGATGCGCCCCTGGGATTCGGTTTCCGGCACGCGCTGCACGCGGTGGCCGCCGGATTCAAACTTCAGCTGGCCGTACACGCCGTCGCCGGAAACTTTGGCGATCACTTCTTTGAAGCCGCCGTGTTCGCCTTCGTTGGCGCTCATCACCTCGACGCGCCAGCGGCGGCTTTCCGCATAGCGGCTGTACATGCGGAACAGATCGCCGGCGAAGATCGCCGCCTCATCGCCGCCGGTGCCGGCGCGCACTTCGAGGAAGCAGCTGCGCTCATCGTCCGGATCTTTCGGCAGCAGCAACACCTGCAGCTGCTGTTCCAGCGCTTCGCTGGTCGCCCGCGCCTGTTTCAGCTCTTCCTGCGCCATCTCGCGCATTTCCGGATCGTCCAGCATCATTTCCGCCGTCTCCAGATCCTCCTGCACCTGACGCCATTCCAGGAAGCAGCGGCTGACATCGGTCAGCTGCGCGTATTCTCGCGACAGCGCGCGGAACCGGTCTTGCTCGGCGATGACGCCGGCATCGCCGAGCAGCGCCTGCACTTCTTCATGGCGCTCTTGTAACGCTTCCAGTTTGGCAACAATAGAAGGCTTCATGCGTGGTAATAAACCCTGTTAATAGAGAAAACTAATGCTGATCCAGCCCGAGGCTGTCGCGTAATAACTGCAACCGCTCCACGTCGCCGTCGCCGGCGGCCTGCTGGAGGGATTTGGTAGGGGCATGAATAAGACGGTTGGTCAGTTTATGGGCCAGCTCGTGAATAACCTGCTCCACGCTGGCGCCCTGCGCGATGGCGGCCAGCGCTTTGGCCTCCATCTCTGCGCGGATTTGGTCAGCCTGCGAACGGTAGTCGCGGATGGTTTCCACCGCGCCCTGCGAGCGCAGCCAGGCCATGAAGTTGGTGCTTTCCTGCTGCACGATCGACTCCGCCTGCACCGCCGCCGCTTTGCGCTGCGCCAGGTTGCTTTGAATGATGGCGTGCAGATCGTCCACGCTGTACAGATAGGCGTTGGCCAGTTTGCCGACCTCCGGTTCGATATCGCGCGGTACGGCGATATCCACCAGCAGCATCGGCTGGTTGCGGCGCGCCTTCAGCGCGCGCTCCACCATCCCTTTTCCGATGATCGGCAGCGGGCTGGCGGTGGAACTGATGATGATGTCGGCGTCCGCCAGGCGTTCGTCGATCTCCGGCAGGGTGATCACTTCCGCGCCGACTTCGTCCGCCAGCAATTGCGCGCGCTCGCGGGTGCGGTTAGCGATGATCATGTGCCGCACTTTGTGCTCGCGCAGGTGGCGCGCCACCAGCTCGATGGTTTCACCAGCGCCCACCAGCAAGACGTTGAGATCGGCCAGCGATTCGAAGATCTGCCGCGCCAGCGTACAGGCGGCGAAAGCCACGGAGACCGCGCTGGCGCCGATGTCGGTTTCGGTGCGCACGCGCTTGGCAACGGAGAAGGATTTCTGGAACAGCCGCTCCAGCTCGCCGGACAGCGACTGGCCGCGTTGAGATTCGGCGAAGGCCTTTTTCACCTGGCCGAGGATTTGCGGTTCGCCCAGCACCAGCGAGTCCAACCCGCTGGCCACTCGCATCAGATGGCTGACCGCGTCGTTGCCTTGATGCCAGTAGAGGCTTTTCTTCACCTCTTCCGGACGCAGGTTGTGGTAGGCGCACAGCCAGGCGACCAGCTGTTCGTGCATGTGCTCCTGCTGCTCCACGCTGAGGTACAGCTCGGTGCGGTTGCAGGTGGACAACACGACGCCGCCCTGCACCAACGGTTGTTGGAGCAAGCTGGTCAGCGCCTCATCGATGGACTCTGGCGAGAAGGTCACCCTTTCACGCAGAGAAACCGGAGCGGTTTTGTGATTTATACCTAACGCCAGCAGGGTCATTGCTTCGAGTAATACTTCTGTTGGTACGGGTTCTCGTTGAACGGCATTCTACTTGATGCGCGGGATCAATAAAAGTAACAACCGCATCTTCCGTTCAATCGCTGTCATAGACGACATCAATTAATGAATAAGTAATAAATACAGCGGGATAAATAGTCAAAGGGTAGGTTGATTGTTTAAATTTTAGCGCAGTTTGCGATGACGCGCACGCTATTCGGCGCACATAACGGCGGCGTTTGCGCAACTCTGCACCGCTTATCGGGAGCGCCTCCCCCGCCTTCAGGCGATTGTGTTACGCTTAATGGCAACCCCGACGCGCGCGCCGCGTTGGCACTACGCCGGTAAACGCGGCAAGATTCAACGCGATGCAGCAAAAAATTGACGCGCCGCCGGCGCCCCGTTAGCGTGAGCGCTGAATCCGGGTTTCGTCGCGCATGCCCGCAAGGACAAAAGGACAAGAAAAAGTTATGCCAATACGCAAAGTTAGTTTGCTCCGTCTGATCCCGCTGGCCAGCCTGGTGCTGGCCGCCTGTACCACCACCAAGCCGACCGGCCCGGCCACCAGCCCGACCTCACCGCAGTGGCGCGCCCATGAGCAGGCGGTGCAGCAGCTTAGCACCTATCAGACCCGCGGCTCTTTCGCCTACTTGTCTGATCAGAAAAAAGTCTATGCCCGCTTCTTCTGGCAACAGTTTTCGCCGGAGCGCTACCGCCTGCTGCTGACTAACCCGCTGGGCAGCACGGAAATGGATCTCAACGTACAGAAAAACGTGGTGCAGCTGACCGACAACCAGGGCAAACGCTACGTCAGCGACAACCCGGAAGAGATGATCCGCAAGCTGACCGGCATGGCGATCCCGCTGAACAACCTGCGCCAGTGGATGGTCGGCCTGCCGGGCGAAGCCAGCGATTTTGCGCTGGATGACCAATATCGACTGAGCAAACTGACCTACCAGCAAGGCGGCCAGACCTGGAAAGTGGATTACCAGAGCTACAGCACCGAGGTGCAGCCGACGCTGCCGAACCGTCTGGAGCTGCAGCAGGGCGACCAGCGCATCAAGCTGAAAATGGATAACTGGACGCTCAAATGATCCGCCAGTGGCCCTCCCCCGCGAAACTCAACCTGTTTCTGTACATCACCGGCCGTCGTGAAGACGGCTATCACCTGCTGCAAACGCTGTTCCAGTTTTTGGACTACGGCGACACCCTGACCATTGACCCGCGCCAGGACGATCGCATTAACCTGCTGACGCCGGTCGAGGGCGTGCCGGACGAGCAGAACCTGATCGTGCGCGCCGCCCGCCTGCTGCAGCGCTATTGTGATGAACAGGGTCTGCAGACCGCGCCGCGCGGCGCCGACATCAGCATCGACAAGCGCCTGCCGATGGGCGGCGGTTTGGGCGGCGGTTCCTCCAACGCCGCCACCGTGCTGGTGGCGCTGAACGAACTGTGGCGCTGCGGTCTTGGCGACGACCAACTGGCTGCATTGGGGCTTAGCCTCGGCGCCGACGTGCCGGTGTTCGTGCGCGGCCACGCCGCCTTCGCCGAAGGCATCGGCGAGCGTCTGCAGCCGGCCGAGCCGCAGGAAAAATGGTATCTGGTGGCGCATCCCGGCGTCGGCATCCCGACGCCGGTTATCTTCGGCGACCCCGAATTAAAAAGAAACACCCCGGTTCGCTCCTTAAGTGAGCTGTTGCAGGCGCCGTACGCAAATGATTGCGAACCGATCGCAAGAAAACGTTTTCGCGAGGTTGAACAGCTTCTTTCATGGCTGTTAGAATACGCCCCGTCACGCCTGACTGGCACAGGTGCTTGTGTGTTTGCTGAATTCGACACAGAAATCGCCGCCCGTCAGGTGTTAAATCAAGCCCCGGAGTGGTTGTGTGGTTTTGTAGCGCGCGGCGTTAACGTCTCCCCACTACATCGCATTCGTTCCGGGCGGTTTGAGTCGTAGCTCAACGTTTCGCTGCGCAGGGTCATGCACACCTGGCCCTGTTATCCCTGCGCTGCCTGCGGTCTCAATTTTAGTTTTACATACCCGTATGTATATTGCGCCGGCGTCGCCGACTGCCCCTTGGCGATGTCGCATGACAATATCTTCTCTGGACGCAAGCCTGAGGTTCTTCTCGTGCCTGATATGAAGCTTTTTGCTGGTAACGCCACCCCGGAACTAGCACAACGTATTGCCAACCGTTTGTACACCAGCCTTGGTGACGCCGCTGTAGGTCGTTTTAGCGACGGCGAAGTGAGCGTGCAAATCAACGAAAATGTACGCGGCGGTGATATTTTCATCATCCAGTCCACCTGTGCCCCGACCAACGACAACCTGATGGAACTGGTTGTGATGGTCGACGCCCTGCGTCGCGCCTCCGCAGGTCGTATTACCGCCGTTATCCCTTACTTCGGCTATGCCCGCCAGGATCGCCGCGTGCGTTCCGCGCGTGTGCCAATCACCGCCAAGGTTGTCGCCGATTTCCTCTCCAGCGTAGGGGTTGACCGCGTTCTGACGGTGGATCTGCATGCTGAGCAGATTCAAGGCTTCTTCGACGTACCGGTAGACAACGTGTTCGGCAGCCCGATCCTGCTGGAAGACATGCTGCAGCAGAACCTGGAAAACCCGATCGTGGTTTCCCCGGACATCGGCGGCGTCGTGCGCGCCCGCGCCATCGCCAAACTGCTGAACGACACCGATATGGCCATCATCGACAAACGCCGCCCGCGCGCGAACGTTTCTCAGGTGATGCACATCATCGGTGACGTGGCAGGCCGCGACTGCGTGCTGGTCGACGACATGATCGACACCGGCGGCACCTTGTGTAAAGCGGCTGAAGCGTTGAAAGAACGCGGTGCCAAGCGCGTATTCGCCTACGCGACGCACCCGATCTTCTCCGGCAACGCCGTGGACAACATCAAGAACTCGGTGATTGATGAAGTGATCGTCTGCGACACCATTCCGCTGTCGCCGGAAATCAAGGCACTGAAAAACGTTCGCACTCTGACCCTGTCCGGCATGCTGGCTGAAGCCATCCGCCGCATCAGCAACGAAGAGTCGATCTCTGCGATGTTCGAGCATTGATCCGTCATCTTTCCGGTGCGGCGCCCACTGCGCCGGAAAGATAGCGCGCTCGACAGCAGAAAAAGAAAAACCCGTTGGTGCGTGAGCAACAACGGGTTTTCTACTCGTAGTCCGACATGACCTCAAACCTTAATGCACGGCAGATGTTCCCTTGCCCTGCTCTTGCTTCCCTTCTGCTTTTTTAATCAATGCGACGAACGATGTTGATCGTTGCGGCACCGTTTATCAAAGTGTTTTACCCACCAGTAGCGATCCGCCACCTGCTCGCGGCCGCCGATACGCGCGCCCACCAGCCACAACAGCGCGCCGACGAAGATGCTCATGATGGCGCCGTGGGCGAAAAACTGCGGCAGATTAAACTGGGATACTTCAGCAATAATGGAGTATCCGACACCGCCGATCATCACGACCAGCCCCAGCCCCATAAAAAAGTTGCCCACTCTGTCCGCGCTTCTACGTTTCATATGCCACCTCCATGATTGCCATGTGCCAACCGGGATAACGCTGCAACTTGTTAACCCACTTTGATAAGTTAAGTATAGTCCCTGTTGCGGCAAGGGGATTGCGGAGGCGATCACAAATGGTAAAGAATTATTGACACTTCTTAACACGGCGATGAAAATTAGCGGACAAATTGAATTATTCAGCTAATGAATTACTCGCCTTTCTTACCTAAGGTGACGGCAGAGATCGGGTTTTGTCATTCACCGCCCCGACAGGTAGACTAAGGCCCTTTCCATTACCCTGATCATAGCGAATCTCCCAGTGAGCAGTATTAAATTGATAGTCGGCCTCGCCAACCCGGGCGCGGAATACGCCCAGACACGCCACAACGCCGGCGCCTGGTACGTCGATCTGCTGGCCCAGCGCCACAATCAGCAGTTAAAAGAAGAGAGCAAGTTCTTCGGCTACACCGCCCGTTTGAACCTGGCGGGCAACGACGTGCGCCTGCTGGTGCCGACCACCTTCATGAACCTGAGCGGCAAAGCGGTGTTGGCGATGGCCAATTTCTACCGCATCGAACCCAACGAGATCCTGGTGGCGCACGACGAGCTGGATCTGCCGCCCGGCGTGGCCAAAATCAAGCTCGGCGGCGGCAACGGCGGCCACAACGGCCTGAAAGACATCCAGAACAAGTTCGGCAACAACCCGAATTTCTACCGCCTGCGCATCGGCATCGGCCATCCGGGCGACAAGAACAAGGTGGTGGGCTTCGTGCTCGGCAAGCCGCCGGCCGGCGAGCAGAAGATGATCGATGAAGCGATCGACGAATCGCTGCGCTGCACCGAGATGCTGATGAAGGACGGGCTGGAAAAAACCGTTCAGCGCCTGCACAGCTTCAAGGCGCAGGCCTGAACCTTGCCGCAGCGGGCGCCCTGCCCGCTGCCTGCTTTTAGCCGCGCGGGTTGAAGGTTTCCTCACCCACGCGGCGCTCATCGGCGGTGAAGCCCTCTTCCGCCACATAATACTGCGGATCGTCCAGCTCATGGCTGCAGAACGGCCCGGCGCGCTTGAGCAGGCGCACGCAGTCAGCGCTCAGGTGGCGCAGACGAATGCTTTTCCCCGCCGCCAGATAGCGCGCCGTCAGCTTATCGATCGCCTCTACGCCGCTGGAATCCATCACCCGGGTGCCGGCAAAATCCAGCACCACGCGCTGCGGATCGCTCTGCGGGTCGAACAGCTCGGCGAAAGCCGCAGCAGAGCCGAAGAACAGCGGGCCATCGAGCTGATACACCGCCACCTCGCCCGTTACCTGCCGCTGACGCACGCGGATGCGCGCCTGCTGCCAGGCGAACACCAGCGCCGAAATAATCACCCCGCTGATCACCGCCACCGCCAGATCGGTAAAGATGGTGATCAGCGTGACGGCGACCATCACCAGCGCGTCCGCCTTCGGCATGCGGCGCAAGCGACGCAGCGAGCTCCACTCGAAGGTGTTGTAACACACCACCAGCATCACCCCGGCCAGCGCCGCCACCGGCAGCAGGCCGATATAGCGCGACAGGCTGACCACGAACAGGATCAGCAGGATGGCGCCTACCGTGCCGGAGATGCGCCCGCGACCGCCCGAGGTGAAGTTGATGATCGACTGGCCGATCATCGCGCAGCCGGCGAAGCAGCCGAACAGGCCGCATACCGCGTTACCGGCGCCCTGCGCGATACTCTCGCGGTTGCCGTTGCCCTTCTTGCCGCCCATTTCATCCAGCACCGTCATGGTCAGCAGCGATTCAATCAAACCGACCAGGGCGATCACCACCGCATAGGGCAGCACCACCCGCACCATCTCCAGGGTAAACGGCGCCGTCGGCAGGCTAAAGTGCGGCAGCGCGCCGGAAATGTCCGCCAGATCGCCCACGCGCAGCGTGTGCAGGTTGAGGCCGATCGCCAACGCCGAGACCACCAGCAGCGCCGCCAGCGAAGACGGAATGGCTTTGGTCAGGCGCGGGAACAGCACCACCACCGCAATCGCCAGCGCCACCAGGCCGTACATCAGCGGGCCCTGCCCGGCGATCATCTTCAGCTGCGCCAGCATGATGACGATCGCCAGACCGTTGACGAAGCCGTGGATCGCCGGCAGCGGCACCAGCCGAATGAACTTGCCCAACCGAAAGGCGCCGATCAGAATTTGGATCCCCCCGGCAAACAGCGTGGCCCACAGCACGTAACCCATGCCGTACTGCGCCGCCAGACTCATCAGCACCACCACAATGGAGCCGGCGGCGCCGGAAACCATGCCCGGCTTGCCGCCGAACAGCGCCGTGACCAGGCCGATAATAAACGCGGTATGCAAACCGACGATCGGCGAAAGACCGGCGACCAGCGAAAAGCCGACCGCCTCGGGGATCATCGAAACCGCCACCACAAAGCCCGCCAGGACTTCATTTTTAACGTCCGCGATCCTGACGTTACTCAGGTTAAACATGCATTATTCACTTATGACAGATGACATCATCTCCCCGCGTAGCGGGTATGGGGTACCGCAAGGCGCGGCAGAGTGCAGGCGGGCACAGCTCAGGGTGGCGTAGGCAAGAAATACATCCGGCGCGTTTCCTGTCGGTTAATCGGAACGGCCAGTATGGGTAAATGTGATCCAAATCTCAATCAAAAACCGGTCGCCCGCGCTGCGCTCACCCCCGCCAAGCAAGTCTGATCGAGATAAACGCCCATTACGTGTATAATGGCGGCATTATTTTGCCCTTTATGCAGTCGGTTAAACCTAACCAGCTGATAGTTAAGATATTTAAGGTGATTACAACATGGGATTCAAATGCGGTATCGTCGGCCTGCCTAACGTAGGCAAATCCACCCTGTTCAACGCGTTGACCAAAGCGGGCATTGAAGCAGCCAACTTCCCGTTCTGCACCATTGAACCGAACACCGGTGTGGTGCCGATGCCCGATCCGCGTCTGGATAAGCTGGCCGAGATCGTCAAGCCGCAGCGCATTCTGCCGACCACCATGGAATTCGTCGACATCGCCGGCCTGGTGAAAGGCGCGTCCAAGGGTGAAGGCCTGGGCAACCAGTTCCTGACCAACATCCGCGAAACCGAAGCCATCGGCCACGTGGTGCGCTGCTTCGAGAACGACAACATCATCCACGTCAACAACAAGGTCGATCCGGCCGAAGACATCGACGTCATCAACACCGAGCTGGCGCTGTCTGACCTGGACACCTGCGAGCGCGCCATCCACCGCGTGCAGAAGAAAGCCAAAGGCGGCGACAAAGACGCCAAGGCCGAGCTGGCGGCGCTGGAGAAATGCCTGCCGCACCTGGAAAACGCAGGCATGCTGCGCGCGCTGGATCTGACCGCGGAAGACAAGGCGGCGATCAAATACCTGAGCTTCCTGACGCTGAAGCCGACCATGTACATCGCCAACGTCAACGAAGACGGCTTCGAGAACAACCCGTACCTGGACACCGTGCGTAAAATCGCCGACGCCGAAGGCTCCGTGGTGGTCGCCGTGTGCGCCGCCGTGGAATCCGACATTGCCGAGCTGGAAGACGAAGAGCGCGACGAATTCATGGCCGAGCTGGGTCTGGAAGAGCCGGGCCTGAACCGCGTGATCCGCGCCGGTTACGAGCTGCTGAACCTGCAGACCTACTTCACCGCCGGCGTGAAAGAAGTGCGCGCCTGGACCATCCCGGTCGGCGCCACCGCTCCGCAGGCGGCCGGCAAGATCCACACCGACTTCGAGAAAGGCTTTATCCGCGCGCAAACCATCGCCTTTGACGACTTCATCACCTACAAGGGTGAGCAAGGCGCCAAGGAAGCCGGCAAAATGCGCTCCGAAGGTAAAGACTACATCGTCAAAGACGGCGACGTGATGAACTTCTTGTTCAACGTCTAACCCCTTCCCCGCAGCGTTTCTCTCCGCTGCCGGAAACGGAAAAATCCACGCTTCGGCGTGGATTTTTTGTTTCTCGGTTCTGTGTTTTGACGGTCTGGACACAGAGCATCACGGTCTCATGTTTCCCACAGAACGATCTCGCCGTACATTTCATTGCGCCCGTCATGACGGCATTATCCGCATCACAGCACGAAAAACGGCTCTCGTGTTGATCCCTTGTCCTACAGGAAAAAGCTTGTCATCTTCCCTTGCGTCTTTATAATGAGTATTTACTCACTTATTAAAGGAGCCTCACCGTGGCCCGTCCCCGCAGTGAAGAAAAGCAGCAGGCGCTCTTGCAGGCCGCCACCGACATTTTTGCCGAACAAGGATTAGCGGCGCCCACATCGGCCATCGCCAGGAAAGCCGGCGTCTCGGAAGGCACGCTGTTCCGCTACTTTGAAAATAAGGACGTACTGCTGAGCGCAGTCTGCGACTACCTGCTTGATGAAATGGAGCGCCTGCTGACGCAAAGCTTGCAGGGCGTTTTGCCGGGTAAAGATCAAATGCAGCTCGCCTGGGATGCCTACATTGATTGGGCGCTCGCCAATCCCGCCGCGTATGCGACAGGGAACAAATTGATGGTCTCCGGCAAGTTATCCCCTGCACAGAGGGAAAGAAGCGTACGGTTCGGTGATATTTCCCAGCTGGGTATTCCATTGGTTCAAGGGCTGGATTTACCGCAGTCGAGCGAGTTTCAGGGCATGATCTGCACGGTAATGGCCAATGGCGTTATCGATATGGCCGTTCAAAAACCGCACCTGTTGGATATTTACAAACGCGCAGGTTATGAAGCCATGGTGCGGGCCATTGAGCTTCCTGGCGCTCATACAGCCATCTAGCTTCTTTTTTTAATTAAATAATGAGTATGTGCTCACGCATTAAAAAGACACGACAATCATGCCACCCGTTTCAAAACTAAAAATGCTGCGGAGACGGGCCTGTCCAAGGCTCCGCCGACTCACAATCGTTTCTTTTATTCTCAACGTGTCTTTGATCCTCTGCGGGTGCGTAACCTCGCCTGCATCAGACCGTCTGTCAGGAACCCAGCATGTTCCAGCAACATGGCGAGCCTCCCTGCCTGACTCGGCACACGTGCCTGTGTGGAATGCATGGCCCTCCGCCCGAAATGAATCAGGCGCCCGGCGCTTGCGCACTCCGGCTGGCAAGCCCAGTCACGAGGAGAATGAGCGCGGAGCAAAAACGCCGGTTGCGCGTGCAAATTTGGAGTGCGTTCAAGCGTTATGGAATGACGCTCGCAAACTGGTTGCGGCAGAGGCTGCGGCCCTCTATTACGCATCACGCACCTGCCGGCGACAACACGCGTTCTCTCTCCAAAGCGCGCCATTGCCTGAATCCCCCGAACGGGCGAGACAAACGCCCCCGCGTCGAACGTCCTCCCCTCTGCGTGGGGACGTCGCCGAGCGTGGCAAGACCGCTGCCGATGGAAACGGAAGCAAACGCCACACCACCAGGAATTCCGTTTCCTTGATGTTGGATTTATCGCGCGTGGATACCGATCCCGGCGAAAGCGCAGCGGATTGGCGGGCTGAACCGCATGAGCATCATAACCGCGTGCGATCGACCGTGCGGAAGTGGATACGGCGTTTGTTCACTTCGTCAGAGCGAACAGTGCTCCAACGCCAGGCTGAACCGCAGCAGAACAGCACCGGATTCGTTTGAAATTCAATACAGAACAATACATCGCCGCGCCGTTGGCGACTGGTCCGACAAATAATTACCTTATGGGTTCTCCCGATGACACAACTGATAGCTCAAAACACGCGCCCCCGCTTTTGGTCTTTACAGACACTTCGTACAACCGCGCTGATGATACCGATTGCCGCCGCCTTATCGGCCTGCGATGCGCCGGCGGACAAGGTTGCCCCACCGGCAGATAAACCGACGCTGACCGTGGCCCTGACGACGCCGGCAAGACAATCCCTTTCCCGCACCATCACGGCCAATGGTTCGATTGCGGCCTGGCAAGAGGCGATCATCAGCCCGGAGGCTAATGGACTGCGCGTGCAAAAACTGTTGGTGCAGGAAGGGGATGTGGTGCGCCAGGGCCAACCTCTGGCGGAATTTACACGCGATTCCGTGATGAATGACTGGCTGCTGGCGAAAGCCGATCTCAACGAAGCGAAAGCGGTCGCGTTGAATGCGCAAGCGGATGGAAAACGAGCGCGGTTGTTGCGCGGTGTCGGCAGCCTGAGCGAACAGGATATCCAAAAGCTGTTAACCCAGGAAAAGACGGCACAGGCGCGTCTGGAATCGGCGAAAGCGCGGATGGCGGCCCAGCAGTTGCGACTAGACCAGACGATATTGCGCGCCCCCGATGACGGCATCATTTCCGCGCGATCGGCCGCGGTCGGTTCAGTTCCTATGCAAAGCACCGAAATGTTCCGCCTGATCCGCCAGGGAAAATTTGAATGGCGAGCGGAATTGTCGGCGCAGCAGCTGGAACAAATCCAACCGGGGCAAAAAGCGCAGATCGCTTCACCTGGCGGTAACACCTGGGAAGGCATCGTGCGCCTGGCGGCACCGACGGTCAATTCGACCTCGCGCCGCGGAATTGCCTATGTGGACATCCTCCCATCAACCGCGAAGAATGCCTCGCCGATTCGGCCCGGCACGTATGCCAGCGGTACGATTACGGTAGGCGATCGGCAAGGGCTGACCGTGCCGCAATCCGCCGTCGTGGCGCGCGACGGTTTTCACCTGGTGTTCACCGTAGATGACGAGCTGCATGCACATCCGCTTAAAGTCGCGGTAGGCCGTCTGGTGAATGACCAGCAGGAGATCCTGTCCGGTCTTCAAGGCGCGGAACGCATCGTCGCCAGCGGCGGCGTGTTCCTCAATGAGGGCGATAAAGTCCAGTTGGCCAACACGGCCGAGGCTTCCAACTCATCGGATCCGCGCTAAGAGGCCCATTATGAATATCTCAACCTGGTCCATTCGCAACCCTATTCCGTCCATCTTGCTCTTTGTCATCTTGAGCGTTGCCGGCTTTTATTCTTTCAAATTGATGAAGATCCAGAGCTTCCCGGACATGGATGTGCCCACGGTCACCGTATCAGCTTCGCTTCCGGGCGCTGCGCCGCCCCAGCTCGAAACGGAGGTGGCGCGCAAGCTGGAGGACACCGTCTCTTCGGTACAGGGTTTGAAGAACCTGCGCACCACGATCCAGGATGGACTGGTCGATATCTCAGCGGAGTTTCGTCTGGAAAAACCCGTTCAGGAAGCGGTGGATGAAGTCCGCTCAGCCGTGCAAAGCATTCGCACCGAATTGCCGACGGATTTGCGTGATCCTATCGTTCGCAAGCTCAACATCACGGGCAAACCTGTCCTGGCCTTTTCCATCAGCGCCAGCAAGATGGATGAGAATGAGCTGTCCTGGTTTGTGGACAATACCCTGTCGCGGCGTCTGAGAGGCGTCGCCGGCGTAGGGTCGGTCACCCGTGTGGGCGGCGTGAACCGCGAGATCCAAGTCGAACTCGATCCGGTCAAACTGGAGGCGATTGGCGCCACCGCCGCCGAGGTTTCCCGCCAGTTGCGCGATGTACAGATGGACGCGACGGGCGGGCGAGTCGATCTGGGGCGGGGAAAACAGCCGCTGCGTTTGGTCGCCCGCGTCAAGAACGTGGATGAATTAGCCGCAGTCGAACTGTCGTTGCCCGGCGGGCAACGTTTTCGCCTGGACGACGTGGCGACGCTGAAAGACACCATTGCAGAACGCAGTTCACTTGCGCTCCTCAACGGCCAGAAGGTGGTTGGCTTTGAGATCACGCGCGCCAAAGGCGCCGGTGAAGTCGAGGTCGGCGACAAGGTTGAAAAAGTTCTGGCGCAATTGCGTGCGGAGCGGCCTGATTTGCACGTCACGCAGGTCTTCGACTTTGTCCGGCCTGTGCAGGAGGAGTTCGACGCCTCCATGCACATGATTTATGAAGGCGCCATTCTCGCCATCCTGGTGGTCTTCATGTTTCTGCGCGATATCCGAGCGACGTTGATCTCGGCGGCGGCGTTGCCCCTGTCGATTTTACCGGCCTTCATCGGTATGGACATGATGGGCTTCTCGCTCAGTATCGTCACGCTGCTGGCGCTATCGCTGGTGATTGGCCTGTTGGTGGATGATGCCATCGTCGAAGTGGAGAACATCGAACGCCACATCGGCATGGGCAAACCGCCGTACCAGGCCGCGATGGATGCCGCATCGGAAATCGGCCTGGCCGTCGTCGCCACGACATTTGCCTTGATCGCCGTTTTCCTGCCGACGGCCTTCATGTCCGGCGTTGCCGGAAGATTCTTCACGCAGTTTGGATGGACGGCGGCGCTGGCGGTGTTTGCCTCGCTGGTTGTGGCGCGCTTGCTGACGCCGATGATGGCCGCCTACCTGATGAAGCCGCATACGCGCCCTCAGCGCGATCCTTTCTGGATGGCGCTCTACCTGCGCGCCTGTCGGTGGACGCTGCGGCACCGCGGGCTCACCCTGGCGCTGGCCGGCGGGTTCTTTATCGGCTCTCTGATGCTTATCCCTCTGCTGCCCCAGGGCTTTTTCCCTGCAGATGACAACTCCCAGACGCAGGTGACGTTGGAACTGCCGCCGGGGAGCACGCTGGAACAAACCCAGGCAGTGGCCGAACGCGCTCGGCATCGCCTGGCCCCCATCCCGCATATCCGCAACATCTATACCACCATCGGTGGCGGCGCAACGGGCGGCGATGTCATGGCTTCCGACGGAAAAACCGATGTTCGCATGGCAACGCTGACGGTGTTGTTGGATGCGCGTAACGAGCGCCCGAAGAAACAGGTCATCGAAGGCGAGATACGCACGGCAATGGCAGCGCTTCCGGGCGTGCGCAGCAAGGTGGGGTTTGGCGGCTCAGGTGAGAAATACCAATTGGTGCTGGCCGGCGATGATCCTCAGCTGCTGGCAAAGGCGGCCGATGCCGTATTAAGTGACCTGCGGCAGATCCCCGGCCTCGGCAATATTGCCTCCAGCGCCGGGCTGGCGCGCAGCGAAGTCCTCTTGCAGCCCAATTTCGCCAAAGCGGCCGATCTGGGGGTATCGGGCGTCGCGATTGCCGATACCTTGCGTATCGCAACCGTGGGTGACTACGATCAGTTTCTGTCAAAATTCAACGTGGAGCAGCGCCAGATCCCGATCGCCGTCAAGCTGTCAAAGGACATCCGTGAAGATATGGGGGTACTTGAACGTTTGACCGTACCAGGCGCCAGAGGCCCGGTGCTGCTCAATCAGATCGTCAATATCGAGCAAGGCAGTGGGCCGGCGCAGATTAATCGCATCAATCGCACACGCAGCGTGACCCTTGACGTGGAACTGTCGGGCACCCAGCTCGGGGATCTGGCCGCTCAGGTGGCGAAGCTGCCGTCAATCCAGAATCTGCCGACCGGCGTGCACCAGGTTGTGCAGGGTGATGACGAAATGATGAAGGAGCTGTTTTCCGGTTTCGGTACGGCAATGGTCGCCGGCATCCTGGCCATCTATATCGTGCTGGTTCTGCTGTTCAAAGACTTCTTCCAACCGATCACCATTCTGGCCGCGCTCCCGCTGTCATTGGGCGGCGCATTCGTTGGGTTACTGCTGGCGGGCCAGTCTTTCTCGATGTCATCCCTGATCGGGTTAATCATGTTGATGGGGATTGCGACCAAAAACTCGATCCTGCTGGTCGATTATGCGATCGAGTCACGGCGCGGCCATTACGGCCCGAATGGCGAAGTGCTCAATAAACCCATGAGCCGGACAGAGGCGCTGATTGATGCCTGCCACAAACGTTCCCGCCCCGTCATCATGACGACGTTAGCGATGGGGGCGGGCATGTTGCCCGTGGCTCTGGGTTTCGGCAGTGCCGATCCCAGCTTCCGCAGCCCGATGGCGGTGGCTGTCATCGGAGGATTGATCACCTCCACCGTGCTGAGCCTGCTGGTTATCCCTGTCGTTTATACCCTGATTGACGATCTCGAAAACTGGCTGCGCAAGTTGCCCAGCCTACTGGCACGCAGCAAGAACCTGAGCGGGAGGAAAAAAGCCGGGTTTGCCATGCTTACCGTGGTTTTGCTGTATTGGCTGGCATTTCCTGTCATTCCGTTCCTCGACATTCCCTACAAGATTGTCGTTGTCTCTACGCTTGTCGTGGTCGGTGAAACCTTGTTTGTCATTGCCATCGCCCTGCTGGGCAAAGAGTATTGGGGCCAGATCAAACACTGGCTGCGGCAGAAGGTCTTTAAGCGAAAAGGCTAAGCGCTGATGACGGTTCGCGGTGGCGAATAGCGTTTTACCGCCGCCGCGCCCCCATCAACTTCCCTCCCACGCCGAGGGCCGATTCTCGCTGCGCCACCTCTCCCCCGCCGAAGGCCCCGGCGCAGGCGGTTTCAATTCGTCAATGGTCCACAGCGAGAACGGCGTTTCGTCGGCGTGCAGTTCCCGACACAGCCCGCGGGCGGCGATGTCGGGTTGCAGGATGCGGGTGCAGGCTGCCAGGAATTGCTGCTGCTCTGCGTCGTTGTCCATGGCGCGGGCGATATGATCGATGGTCACCCGCACGAAGTCATCGGCCGGCTCGCCGCCGAGATAGGCCGACCCTGGCGGCAGCGCGTGAAAAAACACGTTGACGTAAAAACGCGGCAAGAAGTCCTGATATAGGGCGGAGGCCTTCTGTGCGATCGCGCGTTTAGCGGCAATACCCGACGCGCCCCGATCGCTGCGAGTATCTGCCGACGGAGAAGGGAAAGGATCTCGGGTTGCTGGTGATGGCGATGATTCAGATTGGCGACAAATGGAATCTGTCCGAGCTGGCCGGGCCGCCGCTGCGCGTAGTTGACCGCGCGACCGGCCACCCCGCTACCTTGCCCGTGGTAGATGCCGTGACCGGCGAATCGCTGCCGCCGCAAAACCTGGCGCTGGCGGCCGAGCCCGGCGCCGATGAGATCACGCGATGGCGGCTGGCCGTCGGCCAGGCCCGTTAACGGCGCGCTACAACAGCGCAATCATCTTCAGCAGTTCCACCCGATTACGGATGCCGAACTTCTTGCCGGCATTGTTGAGGTGCGAATAAACGGTTTTCGGGTGCAAATTCAGCCGCCGCGCGGTCTGGCGGATATCTTCGGTGCGGGCGGTTTCACACAGCACCGCCGCCTCGCCAGGCGTGATCGCCGCCGCCCGATGCCGGTTCACCACGCGCCGTTCGCCCGCCGCTTCACGGCGGACTAGCGCCGCGCAGGTTTCCCGCACCACCTGCAGCGCTTCCCGTTTGTGCAAAATCGCATCCGGCCGCGCCGCCGCGATAAATGCCAGGATCAGCGGCGAAGTCTTATCGACGAAGAACAGTATCCGGACGTCTTTATATTCAGCGCGGCAAAGGTCAACAAACCTCAAATAGGCTTCGAACCGATAGATTTCATGGGGAAAATCCATGATAATTAAATCAGGCGCCGGGCTTATATTTTTAACGATGTTAATATTAGGCGCAGATAAGGTTATCACCCCACCGCCCAATAATGTTTTCATACCTAACCGGCACAACGACGAACCGTCGATATAAATCACTCTCACTTTAATTCTCCTTATCAGCATGAAAACATGCTTCCACACCTTAGGCAGCTTGTCGCTGTTCTTTTTTGGGGTAATTCGTTTGCAAAGCACACCGATATAAAACATCTTGATAACATGTTTTTCAAATAATCACGCAACAGTCAGCACGTTGATTAATACGCAAAAAAGGCATGAATGTTTCAAATTATTTCTTAAGTAAAAACTGACAACCCAATAAAAATGCAACGCAATGATATAGATCTATTTTCCATTTTGTATGATATAAGGGAAAATGAAAATAAATGTAACAACCCACACCATCACCTTATTACCATGTGGAAAACACCTATAGGGAAAATTCTTAGTTTGTTAGGATGAAAATCCATGTTTGCCGACGCGTTTAAAAAACAATTGCGCAACATGATTAATCAACAAACGCACGTCAGTAATTTATTACTGTCAGGAAAGCTTTTCTCTAAAGTTAATTAAAGGGCATTTCACATGAATGTTAAATTAGTCGCATTATCCATGCTGGCTCTCTCCGGCGCCTGTGCGGCCGCCTCATCCAATACCGTGCAATTCAAAGGCGAAGTCAGCACGCAAACCTGTTCGGTGAATATTAACGGCAACCAATCCAACCCGGTCGTGTTGCTGCCGACCGTCGCCGCCAGCAAACTCGCCGCCAAAGGCGCCACCGCCGGCGACACCACCTTTACCGTTAACGTGACGGGCTGCGCCGCGGCGACCAGCGATACGGCGATCAAAACCGTGCTGGCGGGCAACAACCCGACCACTAACGGCAACCTGGGCAACGCGGGCGATGCGGCCAAGGTGTCCATTCAACTGCTGGACAGCGACGCCACCACGCCGCTGTCATTCGCCAGCGGTTCGACCGTCACCACCTCCGCGATGACGCTGGCGAAGGACGCCACCTCCACCTCACAGAACCTGGTGGCCCGCTACTACGCGGAAGACACCGGCGTGGCGGCCGGTTCGGTGATCGCCACCGCCCAGTTCGCCATTAGCTACAAATAAGCCGGCGTCAGGCGCCATACCTGTTGATGCCAGCGCCGTTCCTTAGCGGGCGGCGCTGAATGACTCGCTCCCTTTATCGGTTCACGTTTATGCCGCAGATAACCCGCTCCGCCCGCCGATGGGCCGCCCTGTCGCTTTGCCTAATGAGTTTTGCCGCCACCCACGCCTTGGCCAGCGTAACGCTGCTCGGCAACCGCGTGATCTACCCCGCCGAGGCGCGGGAAAAAACGCTGCAGTTCACCAATGACGACGGCGCCCCGGCGCTGATGCAGATCTGGCTCGACATCAATAACCCGCAGTCCACGCCGGAAAACGCCGATGCGCCCTTTGTCGCCTCGCCGCAAATCTTCCGCATGGCCCCGCACAGCGGGCAAATGGTGCGGCTGTCGTTCGTCGGCCAGCCGCTGGCGCGCGATCGCGAATCGCTGTTCTACCTCAACTTCCTGCAGGTGCCCGCCGTGCGTCAGACGGACAGCGACAAGAACAAACTGCTGCTGGTGGTCACCAATCGGCTGAAGGTGTTCTATCGCCCCGCCGGGCTGGCCGGCGACGCCAACCACGTCATCGATCGGCTCAGCCTGCGCCAGGTCGGCAACGCGCTGCGCATCGACAACCCGACCGGCTACTACGCCAACATCAGCCAGGCCGCGATCCTGAGCGGCGCGAAACGCACCGTGATCCCGCAGGCGGATCTGATCCCGCCGTTTTCGCAGGCCAGCTGGTCGGTGAACGGGGAAGTGCGGCAGGTCGCGCTGCGCGTCATCAATGACTATGGGGTGGAAATCACGCGCACCCTGAACGTCGCGCGCTGAAACCAGACAGGGAGGTTTTCATGTTCGATGTCCGCAAGGCGACGCCGCTGCCCGCGCGCTGGTGCTGCGCGCTGCTGGCGCTGCCGCTGGGCTGCGCCGCCGCCGACGGCTATACCTTCGATCCCGCGCTGCTGCGCGGCAGCGTGCTAAGCAACAGCGCCCTGAGCCAGTTCAACCAACAGGACGCCGTCGCCCCCGGCAGCTATCAGATCGATCTGTACCTCAACGGCCAGTTTCTCGAACGCGACCAAATTCGCTTCGTGCGCGCAGACAAGCAGGTGCTGCCCTGTTTCGATCGGCCGCAGCTGACACGCTTCGGGCTGAAGAATCCGCCGGCGGCCGAGGCGGAATGCCTGCTGCCCGGCCGGGATCTCAAAGACATCGCGGTGAATGCCGATATCTCGCGGCTACGGCTGGATCTGAGCATTCCGCAGGCGCTGTTGAACGGCCAGCCGCGCGGCAGCGTCAACCCCGCCAGCCTGGACAGCGGCGAATCGATGGCCTTCGTCAATTACAACCTCAACCAGTACCACGTCAGCTACCGGCAGGGGCAAACCCGCGACCTCGATTCGACCTACGCCAACCTGAACGGCGGGTTCAACCTCGGGCTATGGCGCTACCGTCAGCAGTCCAGCTACCGCTACGATCGGGAGTTCGGCGGTCACCTGGACACCAGCCGCCGCTACGTGCAGCGCGCGATCCTGCCCTGGCGCAGCGAAATGCTGTTGGGCGAAGGCTTTACCGACGGGCACTTCTTCTCTGGCCTGGGCTTTCGCGGCATTCAGCTCAGTTCGGACGATCGCATGCTGCCGGATTCACAGCGCGGCTATGCGCCGGTGGTGCGCGGCGTGGCGAAAAGCAACGCGCGCGTGACGGTGCTGCAGGGCAAAAGCACGCTGTACGAAACCACCGTTGCGCCGGGGCCGTTCGCCATCAACGATCTGTACGCCACCAACTACGCCGGCGATCTGACCGTAGTGGTGACCGAAGCCGACGGCAGCGTCAGCACCTTCACCGTGCCGTTCGCCGCAGTGCCGGAATCCATCCGCCCCGGCCAGTCTCGCTACTCCGCCATTGTCGGCCGTTCCCGCTACGTCGGCGACAACGATCTGTTCAGCGAAGTGACCTGGCAGCACGGCCTGACCAACGCCCTGACCTTCAACCTCGGCAACCAGCTGGCGGACGGCTATCAGGCGATGATGCTGGGCGGCGTGTACAGCAACGAACTGGGCGCCTTCGGCATGGACACCACCTATTCCCACGCCAGCCTGCCGGACGGCGGCGCCTCAGGCTGGATGCTGCATCTCTCTTACAGCCGAACCTTCAGCCCGACGGACACCACCTTATCCATCGCCGGCTACCGCTACTCCACCGAAGGTTTCCGCGATCTCAGCGACGTGCTCGGCGTGCGGCGCGCCGCCGTCACCGGCCAACGCTGGCAGTCCGACTCCTACCGCCAGCGTTCGCGTTTCGAGGTGGCCGTCAATCAGGGCATGGGCGCGTTCGGCAGCCTGACGATGTCCGGCTCGACCCAGGACTACCGCGATCAGCGCGGCCGCGATAATCAGCTCCAGTTGGGCTGGGGGAAAACCTTCGGCAACGGCGTGGCACTTAACCTCTCCGTCACCCGCACCCGCAGCCTGGGCTACGGCAACGGCGACTACCGCGGCTACGGGCCGCTGGACAACGTCTACAGCGCGCCGTTGGCGCAGAACACGCAGACCGTCACCGCCCTGTCGCTGAGCTTCCCGCTCGGGCGTTCGTCATCCGCCCCCAGCGTCTCGCTGCTGGCCAACCACAGCCAGGGTCAGGGCGGCAACTATCAGGCTGCGCTGTCGGGCAGCGTCGGTGACGAGCAGCCAGTCAGCTACGGCCTGAACTTCACCACCGACGACGATCGCCAACAAAGCATCTGGGGCGGCAACCTGCAAACCCGCCTGCCCTACGCCAACGTCACCGGCTCGTTCTCCACCGCGCGCCAGTATCGACAAGGCTCACTGTCGCTGCAGGGCGCGGTGGTGGCGCACCGCGGCGGCGTGACATTAGGGCCGTATGTCGGTGACACCTTCGCCCTGATCGAGGCGCCCGGCGCCAGCGGCGCGCAGGTGATGGACGGCCAGGGCGCGCGTGTCGATCGCTTCGGCTATGCGCTGGCGCCGGCGCTGGTGCCCTATCACTACAACACCGTCGCGCTGAACCCCGAGGGTATGAATGACAAAGCGGAACTGGAAGACGGCCAGCGGCGCGTGGCGCCGTACGCAGGCGCCACGGTGCGCCTGCGCTTCAACACCGTGCGCGGCCAGGCGCTGCTGATCACCGCGCAGCGGCCCGATAACGCGCCGATCCCGATGGGCGCCACCGTATTGGACAAAGCGGGCAACAGCGTGGGCATGGTCGGCCAGGCCAATCAGGTGTATCTGCGCAGCGACCGGAATGCCGGTGTGCTGACGCTGAACTGGGGCGACGCGCCCGGTCAGCAGTGCACGCTGCATTACCGCCTGCCCGTCGCGGAAGACAGCCCGATCCAACGGCTCAGCGCCCCGTGCCGCTAGCCCGTTTAACTTATCTCAGGAGAGACGATGAAACGCATTTCTTATCTGGTCGCCGCCCCGGCGCTGTTCGCCCTGTCGCTGTTCGGCGCGCCCGCGGCGCTGGCGCAATGCACGCGGGTCGCCCCCTGGATCGACTCCGGCTGCGATCCTTGCGGGGTGGGCACGGCGCTGGGTCGGGTCAACCTGACCAGCACCTATCTGCAGCCCGTCGGCACGCCGCTCGGCACCAGCGTGTTCGATCTGACCTCCGGCACCCGCTATCCCGATCCCAATAAGGTGCTGTATGAATGCGATGCCGGCGATGTCGGGCAAATTTATGAAGTCTTCGCCACCAACGGCGACGATCGCGTCGGCGGCTATAACGATCTGGGTGCCAGGGACGGCAACCCCAACTATTACGCCACCTACTTCCCTTACGTCGGCATCCGTTTGACCCACCTGGATTCCGGCAAGGTTTTTACCCGTTACTGGCAGTCGGCGCCGATTACCCGCTACGCCACCGTCGGCAACAAAATCCAGATCCGGGTGAAAGACTTCAGCGCCATCCGCGCCGATCTGATCCGCATCAGCTCGCTGCCGGGCGCGGGCGCCAGCAACTACTGCGGCTACAGCGCCGGCAACCCGCTGGTGGGCATGGCGTCGACCACCGGCAATTCGAACTATACCTGCACGCAGCCGAACGGCTATGTCACCTTTCAGGGGCCCGGCATCGCCTCGGATCCTATCGGCAGCGACTCCGCCACCAACTACGCCACCTGGGGCACCGGGCGCTGGAATGCGATGGGCATGGGCACCGCACCGATCTCTTCGCTGACCTATACCGCCACCTGCGTGGCGCGCAACGTCACGCCGCTGGTGATCCTGCCGACCCTCTCCGTCAGCCAGTTGACCGCCGGGCAAACCTCACAGGCGCAGTTCACCCTCAATATCGAATGTGACAACGCCGCCGTGTCCGGCGTCAGCAGCAACAATACCGCCCTCGGCCTGCAGGTGCCGTATGAAAGCTATGTCGCGGCGCAGCGACTCGGGTTGGTCAGCGCCAACGGCGGCGTGAGTTACCTGCTCTCCAGCGGCTACGGCACCGACAGCAGCGTCGCTACCGGCGTGGGCATCGCGCTCGCCAACGCCAGCAACGGCGCGCCAATGAACTTTGTCGGCTGGGCGCGCTGCAGCGCCGGGCAATGCCCGCAGGGCAACGACGCCGGCTGGTATCCGGTACTCAACGGCGCCAGCGGCGGCGGCAGCACCGCGGCGGGGTTTACCCACTACACCACCCAGCTCACCGCCACGCTCGCCCGGCTGCCTGGCCAAACCGTCACCGCCGGCAAGGTGGACGCCAGGGCCTACGTCTGGGTTAAGGTGCAATGATGAGAAAGAAATGCCTGATTATGGGATGCGCCCTGCTGCTGGCGCTGGCTTCCATCGGCGCGCAGGCGGGCATCATCGCCTCCGCCACGCGGGTGATCTTTCACGAGGGCGAGACGGAAAAAACCCTGATGCTGCTCAACACCAACGGCTATCCGATCGTGGCGCAAACCTGGGTCGATAACGGTGACGTCAACGCCGCCCCCGAACTGTCCCGCGCGCCGTTTGTCACCCTGCCCAGCGTATTCGCCCTGCAGCCTTCGGCGCTGAAAGGGCTGCGGATCCTGTTTGCCGGCGCGAGCCTGCCCGCCGACAGGGAGTCGGTGTTCTGGCTTAACCTGTATGAGATCCCGCCCAGCCGGCCGGCCACGCCGCCGCTGGCGTCGAGCGTGACGCTGGCGATGAACACGCAGATGAAAATCTTCTACCGGCCCAGCGCGCTGAAGGGAAACGCCGACAACGCGGCCGAGGCCGTTTCGTTCACGCTGCAAAAATCACCGGGCGGCTATCTGCTGCGCTGTCACAACCGGTCGGCGTTTTATCTCTCGTTCGCTCGCATTGCCGTGCAAACCGACAGGCGCGATGCCCCGGTGCGGCAAGAAAGCGACATGATGACCGCGCCATTAAGCACGCGAGATTATCACCTGGACGACGTTGCAGCGTCGGAACTCCCCTCTCAGATCACCGTTCAGGCCACCCTCATCAACGACCAGGGCCAACAGATCGTCAAGTCATACACAGCAAACCCATAACGATAAAAAGCAGCACATTTTTTAAGTACAGGAAATAGGGAAAATGAGTCTAAGCAGATTCCAGCTACAGTTTCACCTGGAGAAACAGGCCAACATCATCAGGCAGTCACCGGCGTTTCACGCCGCCATCGTCAAACACGGGGAGTTATTGAAAGAGACCTACAAGAAACATCCGCTGTTTTACAAAATCATCTTCAGGAACAGCCGGTTCATCATTTGTTCCACCATCCTGTCCATTTATTACCACCAGCCCGCCGCCGGGCTGAAAGACATCAAAGCCTTTTTTAAAGGGAAAAATTTGATCAGCGAGAACTCCCTGGACTCCTTTCTGTTTTTCTTGCGGGTCGGGCGCCGGCTGGAGGTCAAACCCTGTGAGCATGACAAACGCCAGTTACGCTATAAGCCTACGCCGCACGCGCTGGCGGAAACCCAGGCGCTGATCGCCTCAATGGCGCGGCCTTATCAGGCGCTGGCGCCACAGATGCCCATCGCGGCGCTGCTGGCGGCGCCCGGCTTTCTGTCCACCTTTTTCGCCGCCTACGGACAACTGATGCTCAAGGAGATCTACCTGATCGATCTGGTGCAACAGTCAGGGCTGTTTATCAGCAAAGATGCCGGCCACATGGTGCTGTTGATGCTGTTTATCGAAAGCATCCGACAGGACTCCCCTTTTCTGCTGCTCTCCTCGGCCAAAATCGCCAAGTCCTGCTCCGTCTCACGCGCGCACGTGAACCGCATTCTGCAGGCGGCGGAAAAATCCGGTCTGCTGACCACCACCAATAATGTGGTGATCGAACTCAACAGTTCGTTCTTCATCATGGCGGAGCGCTATTTCAGTCTCTATTTCGCAATGGTCGAATTCGGACTTGAACGGGTTTGGCAAACGCAACAATCCGCCTCGCACTCCTGAGCCCTTTACCGCGCCCGCAATACCCGATCGATCAACCCCCAGGCCGCCGCTTCGTCGGCGGTCATGAAGCGATCGCGATCCAACACCCGCTCCACCTCTTCATAACTCAGGCCGCAATGTTGGGCATACAGCCGAATCACCCGGTCTTTGGTGCGCTTCATCTCTTCGGCGTGGATCAAGATGTCGGAGGCCTGCCCCTGAAAGCCGCCCAGCGGCTGGTGCACGTGCAGGCTGGCATTAGGCAGCGCCATACGGTGCCCCGGTTCGCCGGCCATCAACAGGAACGACCCCATCGAACGCGCGGTGCCCATGCACAGCGTATGCACCGGCGCGCGGATATACTGCATGGTGTCGTAAATCGCCAGCCCGCTGGTGATCGCCCCGCCCGGCGAGTTGATGTACAGGTGGATCGGTTTTTCCGGGTTTTCCGCCTCCAGAAACAGCAACTGGGCACACAGCATTTCGGCCACGTCGTCGTTGACTTCGCCGTTAAGGAACACGATCCGATCGCGCAGCAGGCGCGAATAAATATCAAAGGAACGTTCTCCCCGGCTGGTCTGTTCCACCACCATCGGGACGAGCATCATCTTCTCACGCATCGGTGAACTCCTGGGTTGGCAACAAAGAGAAATGTGTTTAACGCGTCAGGCGGCGCGCATCACCGTCGGCGGGCCATCGTTGGCGGCGTCGAGCTGGTGGATAATCCGCAGCAGGCTGCCGCCGCCGGCGTCCGGCACGATCTGCAGGGTGACGACGCTTTCGAGAAACGGCGGTTGGTCGTCGCGCAGGCGATAGCTCACCGCCTCGCCCGGCGTGGCGGCCAACGGTTCAGCCTGCGCCAGATCCCCCGTCGGCAGCCATTGCTCGCGCAATTCGGGAACGCTGAGCGCCCGCCACACTTTTTCCGGCGGCGCCTCGAGCGCATACTCCAACACCAGCCGGTCGCGCGGCGGCCGCTCAGCCTGTTTGTTCATTGATCCATGTCCTTCAGCAAGGTTTGCAGCGCGTCGATGCGCGCCGGCCAGTAGGCGCGGTACTTCGCCAGCCACTGGGCGATCTGCGCCAGCCCTTCCGGGTCGACCTGGTAATTGACGCAGCGCCCCTGCTTCGTCTCGCGTACCAGTCCGGCGTTACGCAGCACCGCCAGGTGTTGTGACATCGCCGACTGGCTGATGGGCAGCCCTTCGCGCAACGCACTGGCGTTCATGCTGGCGACAGCGAGTTTGTCGAAGATGCGGCGGCGGGTCGGATCGGCCAACGCCTTGAAGATGTCATTTTCGTTCATATAAACACATTAGTATTCACTTATGTATTATGCAACCGAGCACGGCATTTTTTGCTGCAAAAGAGACTCCGCGCCGCAGCGCGGAGTGAATGGACGAGGCATGATCGCGCTTATGAACGGATCGGGATCACCAGCACGTCGATATTCAGTTGGTTGATGGCGTTGCGGGTAGAGGAAAACAGGTTGCTCCACAGATCGTGGTGATGGCCGAACACCAACAGATCGATGTTCTTGTCCACGACCGCCGTGCGCAGTTCGTCAACGAAGCCGCCGCGCCCGATAATCACTTCCGCGATCGGGTAATTGACGTTTTGCGTGGTGGGTTCCAGCTCTTTGCGGATCTTCTCTTCGAACGGCACGCCGTCATAGCTGCGTTCCGAAAAGCCGATCGCCGCGTGGTAGGTGTCGTAGTGGACGTCCACATAGATCAGCGAGAGTTTGGCCTGCAGCGCTTCCGCCAGCAACGCCCCCTTTTCGACCAGCCGTTTGCCGTCATCGCTCAGATCGGTGGCGATGACAATATGGTGGTAACACATAGCGCCTCCTGTCATGGACTCGGTTGAGCCGAGGCTCCGATATCACGCCGGGGTCATATCGTTATGATTAATTTTAGTTCAGAAATGGCGCTCATGGCGGGAGGTGATGCGGTGGGAAAGCCCCGTTGCCGGGGCTGAAGGCAGAAATTATTTCTCGCGCTGCGCCTCAAACCAGACGTTGCACAACGACAGGATCAGCGTGTTGGCGTCTTTCACCAGCACGTTATCGCCGGGCACCCCATCAGTGCCCTGATCGGTGATGCCTTTGATGACGGTATCCGCGTGCTGAATGGCCACACGCTCGACCGACGGCGTGCTGATGCCCAGCATCGGGAAATCGATATAGGAGCTGCTGCCGGCATTGTCCTCGACAAACTCCTGCGCTTCTACGGTGCTGACGGTCGCCCCTTCGCTTTTCAGCGCCGTGTCGTTCCAACTGAACGCATCCGCCTTATAGCTGATTTTGCCGCCGATCAGGCTCTGCGCCTGTTGCTGATCCCAGCAGCCGGTGGTTTGAGTCGGCACAATTTTGCTGACGCGCCAGTTGCCCAGCAGTTGTTTAGGGATCGGCCCGGTATCGCTCTCCGCCGCCCGAACCTGAGTCGCCGAGACGCAGGCCAACACCACCAGCGGCAGCAGCGCCTTGCTCCAAGTGTTCAATCGCATTGTCTATTCCTTCGTTTCAGTACCCAGTCTGCCCTTACGGGCCAACGGCTATCATAATAAGCCCGCCGATTCGCCGTCAAAACAATCCGCACCGCGCCGGGCAGCGGCCGCTCATAGCTAATCGCTATGAGTCATAGTGAATCAGTATTTTGTTTTAGCCCAGCGATTACCTACAGTCACTGCCACTATTCTGCCCGCCAAAATTAGCAGGCAATGTTGACAAGGACTCTGGGAAAATGACATTTACGCTGAAAAACCTCACGTTGGCGCTGGCCGCCGCCGGCACGCTGCTGCTGACCGCATGCGGCCCGACCGCACAGGACGAGCACCACATCAAGGTCGGCATCAGCGCCGGCATCGATCAGTCGCTGTGGGCGGTGGTGCAGAAGGTCGCCAAGCAAAAATACGATCTGGACGTGGAGGTGGTGACCTTCAACGATTACGTGCTGCCGAACGAAGCGCTGAACAATGGCGATCTGGACGTCAACGCCTTCCAGCACAAGCCTTACCTGGACAAGCAGATGCAGGAGCGTGGCTACAAGCTGGCGGCGGTGGGCAATACCTTCGTCTACCCGATCGCCGGGTATTCGAAGAAGATAACCGCACTCAGCCAGTTGCCGGACGGCGCGCAGGTGGCGGTGCCTAACGATCCGACCAACCTGGGCCGTTCGCTGCTGCTGTTGCAAAAACAGGGGCTGATTACCCTGAAAGACGGCGTCGGCCTGCTGCCGACCGCGCTGGATATCGTCAGCAACCCGAAAAAGCTGAAGATCGTCGAGGTTGAAGCGCCGCAACTGCCGCGCGCGCTGGACGACCAACAGGTGACGCTGGCGATCATCAACACCAACTATTCCAGCCAGATTGGCCTGTCGCCGGCCAAGGACGGGCTGTTTGTCGAAGACAAAAACTCACCTTACGTCAACATCTTCGCCAGCCGCATCGACAACAAAGACAGCGAGAAAGTGAAGGATCTGGTCAAGGCCTACCAGACTGATGAAGTGGCGGCCAGCGCCGCCGACATCTACAAAGGTGACGCCGTCAAAGGCTGGTAAATCTCTCCCGTATGCCCGTGGCGCCAGGCCACGGGCCATGCCAACCTCAGCCGCGCTGAATGGACACGCCGCCGTCCACCAGCATCGCGGTGCCGGTGACGAATGAGGAAGCGTCAGACGCCAGATACAGCGCCGCCTGCGCGATCTCCTCCGGCATCGCCAGCCGCTTCAGCGCGTGCAGATCGGCCACCTGCGCCAGCGCCTCCGGGGTATTGCTCATCTGCCGGCCCATCGCCGTGTCGGTGCCCCCCGGCAGCAGCGCGTTCACCCGAATGCCGCGCCCGCCAAACTCCACCGCCAGCGCCTGCGTCAGGCCGATCAGCCCCGATTTGCCGGCCGCATAGGCTGCCGTGCCGGGAAACGCCGCGGTGTGGCCGACGAACGTGGAGGTGAAAATCACCGAGCCCGCGCCGCGCGCCAGCATGGCGGGAATTTGATGCTTGGCGCCGTAATAGGCGCTGGACAGGTTGGTTTCCAGCACCTCGCGCCATTCTGACGCGCTGAGCGCCAGCGACGGCCCCAGCGGCCCCAAGGTGCCGGCGTTGTTGAAGGCGATATCCAGCCCGCCGAATTCGTCGACCGCCGTCGCCGTCAGCCGTTCGGCGAAGGCTTCGTCGCGCACGTCACCCACCACCGCCAATGCTCGGCCGCCCTCGCGCCGAATGTCCTCCACCAACTCGGCCAACAGCGGCGCGCGCCGGGCGCCCAACACCAGCGCTGCCCCCTGCCGGGCGAACAGCAGCGCCGCCGCTTTGCCGATCCCCGAACTGGCGCCGCCGATCACCGCCACCTTGCCGTTTAATGCATTCATCGCTCATCCTCACGCGGTTTAAAGATCCTCAGTGTGAGGCAAGATCCCGCGCCGCGCTGGCCGCAAGCGGACATGTAACTGACGCCAATAAAAAAGGCGCTGCAAGCAGCGCCCCGGCAACGCGAACCTGGCGGTTAACTCACGGCCTGGCCGCGTATTTTCCCTGATTGGCTGGCGTCACCAGCTCGAACGGGATCCAGTAATACGGCTCGAGCTTTTCACCGTTGATCATGCGCTGCGCCACATCGACCGAGGCCTTGCCCTGGCCGACCGCGTCCTGGAACACCGTGACCTGCATCTTGCCGGAGGCCAGCGCCTTGAGGCCGTCGGGCGTGGCGTCGATGCCGCCGATCAGCACTTTCTTGTCCGCCTTGCCCGCCTGCTGCAGCGCCATGATCGCGCCGATCGCCATCTCGTCGTTGTTGGCGGCGACGATGTCGATCGCTTCGCCGTTGGTCAGCCAGTTCATCATCAGATCCATGCCTTCACTGCGTGAATAGTTGGCGCTCTGCTTCTGCACCACTTTCATTTTCGGGTACCTGGCCACCACCTGCTCCACGTCTTTGGTGCGCTGCAGCGCGCCGGCGTCGGTCAGGTTGCCGATCATCACCGCCACGTTGCCCTGATAGTTGGCCAGCCGCGCCAACTCTTCCATCTGCAGCGTGCCGGATTCCCGCTCGTCGGAGCCGACGAACACCACGCCCTGCGGCAGTTTGGCGTCGCCCGGCGTGCGGTTCACGTACACCAGCGGCACGCCGGCGGCCTGCACCATTTTGGTCATTACCGGCGTGCTGGCCGAGTTGACCGGATCGACGATAATCGCGTCCACCCCGGCGCTGATAAAACTCTGCACCTGATCGGTCTGGCGGCCGACGTCGCCGCGCGCGTCCTCGAACTGCACGGTAATGCCGCGCGCCTTGGCCTCCTTGTCGATCGCCTGGCGGATAATGGTGAGGAAGTTCTGGTCGAAATAGGCCATCGATACGCCGATGGTTTGCGCCAATGCCGGGGTGGACGCACACAGCGCCACCGCCAGCCACAGCCCTTTCAGGTAATTCATGATGTGCCCCCCGGTAAAAAAACACCGCCGGCCAACCTTGGCGCCGGCGGCAATTCACGGCAATCAGTGTTTTTTGCGGTTGCGACGCATGTCGATCGACACGGCGGCGACGATAATCACGCCTTTGATGATGTCCTGAATGTAAGAATCGACGCCGATAAAGGTGAAACCGCTTTTGATAAGGCCGAGGATCACCGCGCCGATCAGCGTGCCGGTGATGCGCCCGACGCCGCCCATCAGGCTGCTGCCGCCGATCACCGCCGCGGCGATGGCGTCCAGCTCGTACGACATCCCCATGCTCGACTGGCCGCTGCTGACGCGCGCCGCCAGCACCACGCCCGCCAGTCCCGCCAACCCGCCGGCGATGGTGTAAACCGTCACCAGATATTTGTTGACGTTGATGCCGGACACCCGCGCCGAGGTCATATTGCCGCCGATGGCGTAGATGTATTTGCCGTAGCGGGTGTGTTTGAGCGCGATATGGAAGATCACCGCAATCACCAGGAAGATGATCACCGGCATCGCGCCCTGGCCGATTGACGTGAAGCCGTCCGACAGGAAGCTGACCGGATTGCCCTTGGTGTAGTACTGCGCCAGACCGCGCGCCGATACCATCATCCCCAGCGTGGCGATGAACGGCGGAATGCCGGTGCGGGTGATCAGGAAGCCGTTGATAAAGCCGCAGACAATGCCCACCCCAATCCCCGCGCCGATCGGGATCGCCGCCGGCAGATCGAGCAGCCCCGGGTACATCGGCGAAATGCTGTCCGAGGTCTGCGCCAGGCTGGCCGCTACCACCGCGGTCAGCGCAATCAGCGAACCGGAGGAGAGATCGATGCCGGTGGTGATGATCACCTGGGTGACGCCCACCGCGATGATGCCGATAATCGCCACCTGCAGCACGATCAGCAGCAGGCGGTTCGGGTTCAGCAGGAACGACTGATCGCGCATGTACCAGCCGAGGATTTCGAAGATCAGCGCGATGCCGATCATCACGATGAAGATGCCGGTATCCTTCGGCATTTTGCCGCTCAGCCCGGAGAACAGCGTTCCCTTGCCCGTTGAATCGGCGGAGAGCGGCTTCTCAATCTTTACGTTACTCATGATGTTCACCCTTCGTTATTCTGAGGCCAGCGCCAGGATCTTTTCCTGGTCCGCGTCGTCTTTGTCCAAAATGCCGGTGATGCGGCCGCCGTGCATCACCATCACCCGGTCGCTCATGCCGAGGATCTCCGGCAGCTCGGAGGAGACCAAAATGATGGCGACGCCGCGGTTGGCCAGCTCGCTGATCAGGCGGTAGATTTCCGCTTTCGCACCCACGTCGATGCCGCGCGTCGGTTCGTCGAGGATCAGAATTTTCGGCTGCGCCAGCAGCCAGCGCGCGATCAGCACCTTCTGTTGGTTGCCGCCGCTGAGGTTATTGATGATCTGATCCATGGTCGGCGTTTTGATGTTGAGTTTTTTGATCTGATCCATGCAGTCTTTGGCCATCTGTACGTGGCTGACGAAACCGTTCTTGCCGATGTATTCCGACAGGTTGACGATGCTCATGTTCTCGACCACCGACAGCACCAGAAACAGGCCGGATTTCTTGCGGTCTTCGGTGAGAAACGCCAGCCCGCTCTCGATCGCCTTCGCCGGGGAATCGACCTTCACCGCCTGGCCTTCGATAAAGATCTCGCCGCCGTCCGCCGGATGCATGCCGAACAGGCTTTCCATCACTTCGCTGCGCCCGGCGCCCACCAGCCCGGCGACGCCGAGGATCTCGCCGCGTTTGACGCTGAACGACACGTCATGGAACCAGCCGCTGCGGCGCAGCCCCGCCACCCGCAGCACTTCCTCGCCGATATTGTTGTTGAATTTGGGGAACATCTGCGTCAGTTCGCGCCCCACCATCATGGTGATCAGCGACTGTTTGGTCAGGTTTTCGGTTTTGTCGCAGGCGATGAAGGTGCCGTCGCGGAAAATGCTCACTTCGTCGGTGATGGCGAAGATCTCGTCCATCTTGTGGCTGATATAGATGATGCCTTTGCCCTGCTCGCGCAGTTCGCGGATGATGGCGAACAGATGCACCACTTCACCTTCGGTCAGCGCCGAGGTCGGTTCGTCCATGATCAAGACGTCGGCGTTGTAGGACACCGCCTTGGCGATCTCCACCATCTGCTGGTTGGCGATGCTCAGATCACCCACCAGCGTGTCCGGCTGCAGTTTGATGTTCAGCCGCGCCAGCAGCTCGCGGGTGTTCTCGTTCAGCTGTTCGTGGTTGACGAACCCCAACCGCGCCGGCTCGCGCCCCAGCCAGATGTTTTCCGCCACCGTCATGTAAGGCACCAGGTTCAGCTCCTGGTGGATCATGGAAATGCCCGAATGCAGCGCCTGCAGCGTGTCGCTGAAGGTGACCGGCCGGCCTTTGATTTTTATCGAGCCTTCATCCGGGTGGTAGATGCCGATCAGGCATTTCATCAGCGTCGATTTGCCCGCGCCGTTTTCTCCCATCAGCGCATGCACGCTGCCGGGTTTGATTTTAATCGAGACCTTATCCAGCGCTTTGACGCCGGGGAACTGCTTGCTGATGCCTTCGGCCTCAAGAACATAAGGGTACATACCGCTTACCTCCGCACTGACCCACGTTTTCCGCCGCGCTCGCCCCACACCGGCGCCCGCGGCGGGCTTCAAGGCTTATTTCTTGTTTTTATCGGCGAATTGCTGGTAATTGGCCTGAGTGATCAGCTGGTAAGGGATCAACACGTTGCTTTCCACTTTTTCGCCTTTCACCAGCTGAACGGCGGTCTGCACCGCGCCCTCGCCCTGGCCTTTGGCGTCCTGGAACACGCTCAGCGCCAGATCGCCCTTCTTGATGAACTCCAGCGCGTCCGGCGTGCCGTCAACGCCGGCCACCAGCACGCCGGATTTTTTGGCTTGCTTCAGCGCCAAAATAGCGCCGATGGCCATTTCGTCGTTGTTGGAGGCGATGGCGTCGATCTGTTGGCCGGACAAAATCCAGTCGGTGGTGACGTCCACCGCCTCTTTGCGGAAGAACTTGGCGGTTTGCTTGTCGACTATTTTGATGCCGGGATAGTTGGCCGCCACTTCTTCCACGCCGCGGGTGCGGTCGCGCGTGGCTTCGCTCGACAGCTCGCCCATCAGGATCATCACGTTGCCCTTGCCGTTCATCAGCTTGGCCAGCGCTTCCATCTGCAGTTTGCCGGCCAGCTTGGAGTCGGATCCGACGTAGGCCATGCCGGCCGGCAGCGCCACTTCCGGCTTGCGGTTGACGAACACCAGCGGGATCTTGGCGTTCTCGGCCAGTTTGATCATCGGCTTGACGCCCTGGGTATCCACCGGGTTGAGGATGATGGCGTCGACGCCCTGGCTGACGAAGTTTTCGATTTGTTGAATTTGTTGCGCGATGTCGCCCTTGGCGTCTTCGAACTGGCCGCTGACGTTGCCGTCGGCTTTCATTTTGCTTTGCATCGACTGGCGCAGAATGGTGAGGAAGTTGTCATCGAAGTAAGCCATGGAAACGCCGATCTTGATGTCTTTCGCCAACACGCTGGCCGGCAGCATGCACATCAGTACCGAGGCGGCGATCAGTTTCTTCAGCTTCATGTTCGTTACCCTTTAATCGTTAGAATGAAGAGGTCTGTTGGTTGACAGCTAATGAAAAATATTTTTTACATTCAAACAACAATACGGTCGGTGTTATCCCTTTGATACGGCGAAATTACCGCGTTATCGCCGTATTAAGGCCGTGAACAAAATGGTGATCGATATCTAAAAACAGATTAAAAACAATCAATTGAAATAAACCCCTGGAGGAGAAAGCCGCGTCCTCGCCGCTTTTTTAAATGTTTATTTCATAATTTAGATTATTGAAACTTTTTAACCCAAACAAGCGAAACATGCGTTTTGGAATGGCTTATTAACAAAAACATGACATGGATCTAACAAATGAAATGAAAGCCGCCCGCGAGCGTTCCCCTTTCGTGCGCCGGCAAAAACTGCGAGCGGGCGCGCAGTTTGCGGTTTCCGCGTTTCCCGACCATCCTTACTCGGCAATAATGGACATATCCCTATCTCAGGAGGACCTGACATGCAGCTCAGCAGTAAGGTGCGGATGAACCGCCTGTTCAACAACGGCAAGTGCCTGGACGTGGCGATCGATCACGGCATCGCCAACGAACCGGATTTCTTAATCGGCCTGGAAGATATCGAACGGGTGATGGGCAACCTGATCGCCGCGCGCCCCGACGCCATTCAGGTCAACTACGGCCAGGCGGATCTGCTGCAGCGCGCGCCGCAGCGCGAAAAGCCGGCGCTGGTGCTGCGCACCGACGTCGGCAACGCCTATAACGCCGCGCGCCACCGTGAGATGTGGGCGGTGTTGCACAATCCGGAAGCGCCGATCCTGGCCGCGCTGCAAATGGACGCCGCCGCGGTGGTGGTCAACCTGTATATGATCCCGGATGAACCCGGCATTTTCCGCCAATGCGTAGAGAACATCGGCCGCCTGCGCCACGCCTGCGACCGCTACGCCATGCCGCTGATGATCGAACCGCTGGTGATGGCCCCGGCCGGCCAGGGCGCCGCCTACGGATCGCTGGGTGACGTGGAGAAGATCGTGCCGCTGGTGCGGCTGGCGCGCGAGCTGGGCGCCGACATCATCAAGGCCGATCCGACCGATCGGGTGGAAGATTTCCACCGCGTGGTGGAAGCGGCGCGCTGCCCGACGCTGGTGCGCGGCGGCGGCAAGGGTGAGCTGGGCCCGGTGCTGGAGAAATCCGCCGCGCTGATGGCGCAGGGCGCCTCCGGCATGGTCTATGGCCGCAACGTCTATCAACACAGCAACCCGTCGCAGGTGGTGCGCGCCCTGATGGCGATCATCCATCAGGGCGCCAGCGGCCAACAGGCGCTGGAGATCTACCACCAGCAGTAACCCGCTTTTGTAACTAAAATAACCCCCCGCTCCCC
The DNA here is from genome assembly GCF_059652115.1 of Serratia sp. EC4. Classification (NCBI taxonomy): domain Bacteria; kingdom Pseudomonadati; phylum Pseudomonadota; class Gammaproteobacteria; order Enterobacterales; family Yersiniaceae; genus Serratia; species Serratia sp. EC4. Next base: position 275,042 of record NZ_JBNIDE010000003.1, read on the forward strand.
CGGCAGCATGCTATAACCTGCTGCCGGTAACTGCAGCTTGCCGCATTCCTCGCTAGAATACGCCGTGATATCGCCATTCGGAGAACCGCCATGCCAAAACAACGGGTGCCGCTCAAGCTGAGCACCTCCATCACGCTGATGGTGTCCGCCATCATCGCTTCGGTGCTGCTGGTGGTGTTCGCGCTGTTTTTCGTGCAGATGAGCCGCGAGGGGCAAGATCAGCTGCAGCAAAAAGCCATCGCCGTCGCCAACACGCTGGCGCTCTCCAACACCGTGATCGACGGCTTGCAGCGGCGCGATCAAAGCGGCGCCATTCAGCGCTTCGCCGAGCAGGTGCGCCATCAAAACGAGCTGCTGTTCGTGGTGGTGGTGGATATGCAGGGCATCCGCTATTCGCACCCTAAACCCTGGCTGATCGGCAAGCATTTTATCGGCGACGATCTGGCGCCCGCGCTGCAAGGCAACGTCAACAGCGCCATCAACCGCGGCACGCTGGCCCCGGCGCTGCGGGTGTTCGTGCCGGTGTATGACGATCAGAAAAAACAAATCGGCGTGGTGGCGCTCGGCATCGCGCTGGACACCGTGCAGCGGGTGGTGGCGGAGAGTCGTTGGATCATCTATTGGACCATCGCCTTCGCCGCGCTGGTCGGCAGCCTGGGCACCTTTTTCCTGGTCTCTGCGCTCAAACGCATCATGCTGGGTTTCGAGCCCTACGAAATCTCCAACCTGTTCGAACAGCGCAACGCCATGCTGCAGTCGATTAAAGAAGGCGTGATCGCGGTCGATAATGAATCCCGCATCACCATCGTCAATGACGAAGCCAAGCGCCTGCTGCGCCAGAGCGGGCCGGTGGAAAACCTGCTGCTGGAAGCCGCCAGCAAGCATTGGCCGGCGCAGCTGCATCTGGCGGAGGTGCTGGCCAGCGGCGAACCGCTGCGCGATCGGCAGATCAGCTTCAACGGCAGCGAACTACTGACCAATACCGTGCCGGTGATCGTCAACGGCCAGGTGACCGGCGCCATCGCCACCTTCCGCGACAAAACCGAAGTCAGCCGCCTGCTGCAGCGGCTGAGCGGCATGGCGCACTACGCCGACGCCCTGCGGGTGCAGTCGCACGAATTTATGAACAAGCTGCATGTGATACTCGGCATGCTGCACATGAAGGCCTATCAGCAGTTGGAAAACTACATCATCAACACCGCCAGCAACTACCAGGAAGAGATCGGCGCGTTGCTGCGCAAGATCCATTCGCCGGAAGTGGCGGGCTTCTTCATCGGCAAGATCAGCCGCGCCCACGAGGCCGGCATCGAACTGACCATCGAGGAAACCAGCCTGCTGCCGGAAACCGACGATGCGGAGACCACCCACGTGCTGATCAGCGTGCTCGGCAACCTGATCGAAAACGCCATCGACGCCATCGACGGCGTTGAGGGCCACGAGATCGGCCTGAGCTTCCATCATCACGACGATCAATTACACTGTATCGTCAGCGACGACGGCCCCGGCATCGATCCGGCGATCGGCGCGCGCATCTTCGAACACGGATTTTCCACCAAGGGAACGGGACGCGGCATCGGCCTGGCGCTGATCCGCAGCCATCTGGAGAAACTGGGCGGCAGCATCGATTTCGAATCCGAACCGGGCGAGCTGACCCAATTTTTCGTGCACCTTCCCTATCAGGCCAAGAGCAGAGCCCATGATTAACGTACTGATTGTCGACGACGACCCGATGGTGGCGGAGCTGAACAAATACTACCTGAGCCAAGTCGGCGGTTTTCACTGCCAGGCGACGGTCGCCACCCTGAGCCAGGCGCGCGCCCTGCTGGCCGATGCCAGCGTCAACATCGATCTGGTGTTGCTGGATATCTACATGCAGCAGGAGAACGGGCTGGATCTGCTGCCCGGCCTGCGCGAACTCGGCGAGAAGACCGATGTGATCATCATCTCCTCCGCCAGCGACGTGAACACGGTGCAAAAAGCGCTGCACTACGGCGTGGTGGATTATCTGATCAAGCCGTTCCAGTTCAGCCGCTTCAAGGAGGCGCTGAGCCACTATCGGCAACAGTCCCAACTCTTGGCGCAGCGCGAGTTTTCGCAGGCCGACGTCGACAGTCTGTTGCGCCGCCAGCCCGGCGGCCAGGAGAGCAAAAAGCTGCCGAAGGGCCTGACCAGCATCACCCTGAGCACGGTGTGCGAGTGGATCGAACAGCAGCACGACAGCGAATTCTCCACCGACAACCTGGCCAACGCCATTGGCATTTCGCGAGTGTCCTGCCGCAAGTACCTCATCTATCTGGCGGAGAGCGGTATCCTCGGCACCCGTATTCTGTACGGCGCCACCGGCCGACCGGTATATCTGTATCAGCTGAAGCCGGACGCGATCGCCATGCTGAAAGAGCATTGCCGCCCGGCCTAAACGACGTCGGGCGCAGAAAGCGCCCGGACGTTGAAGGTTAGAAGTTGTGCCTGTAACACTTCGCCTCGGGGTGAGGATCTTTCGAGTGTCTCCGCAGGCAGCGCTGCTTTTTCTGCTGCTGTTCCAGATTCCGCTGCTGCCGCTCGGCGGTCTCAGCGGCTTCGCGCTGCTGTTCGCGTGCAATCGCCTGCTCGTTGGCCAGCGTCAGGTTATCGACATTCCACACCTTGTGGCGCAATGCGTCGCGCTTTTTCTGGTACTCCTCGGTGACCTTACTGTCCTTCGGCGCCGCCGCATGGTATTCCAGATCCACCCGCGCCTGCGCGAAGCTGGAACAACACAAGGCCACGCCGGCCAACACGATCCTTTTCATCAATGACTCCTTTTACATTACATCGCTTGACTCTGCGCACACGCCGGCTCAGCAACCGTTCGGCGATGCCGTCGGCTTTTCCTCTGAACGGGAGACGCGCTGCCCGCCGGTGACGGGCGCCTTGCCGGGCTCGATAGCGCACTCCGCCAACCGCGCCAGCTCTTCCGCATCGCGCTCCGTCGGCGGCGCTTCCTCGCTTATTTCCTGCCGCAGATCCTGCGCCAGCGCTTTCAGGCGCTTTTGAAACAGCACCGGCGACAGCCCTTCGCACGGCCTGTCGTAGCGCGCTGCGCCGGCGCTTTGGCTTAGCGGCGGCAACAGCAAGAGAAAGATCGCGGCCATGTTCTTCGTCATGGGCAACTCCTTTGATTACGCCGAAATAAACCGGCGGTTCCCTATAAGGAAAACGAATTGTCTGCTAACGCAATGAATGGTCAAGCCACGGCAGAATAACGCAGGAAAGGTAAACCCTCCGACAATATCGGCAGAATGCGCGCATTAATTTGGCTGAATATATTTAGCGGTTTAACGATCGAATATTTTCGACCCATCTAACGTGCCGCCAATACCGATATTCCCTTCATGCAATACCGACGAGGCAGACTCACCCGCCATGATGCGTTGCCGCTGCTCCCGCGTGGCCGGCTGGGGCTGAGACCAGTCTGGGGACGTCGACGTCGGCTGGATCGCGCCGCAGCCGCTCAACAAAAACAACGATACCGTAGCACAATAACGCCATGTCATAGTTTTCTCCTTAAAGGAAATAAAATACCCGCAGCCGGCGGCAAGGGTAAATAAAAAATGACTTTCTTTAGTTTAATAACCGCCGTTATTTCATCTTCCGACCGCCGATGTTAACCACTCGGTTCCTCTGTTAACCCGAAATAAACATTTTCGCTTAGCCAGCCGATAATTCGCAGGCAATAAAAAAGGCCGGGCTAACCCGACCTTGTTTGACCGCTCGACGCGCTTAGACCAGCTCGATCACATCGAAATTGGCTTCGCCGCTCAGATCGGCGTCGTAGTCAACGCCCTGCAGACCGAAGCCGAACAGGCGCAGGAATTCCGCCTTGTAGCCCTGGTAATCCGTCAGTTCGTTGATGTTGTTGTCGTTCAGCTGCCGCCAGATTTCACGACAGGTTTCCTGCACTTCGTCGCGCAGTTCCCAGTCATCCAGACGCAGACGGTGCTTCTCGTCGGTGTCCGGCGCCGCGCCGCTGTACAGCTTGGTGGCGAACAGACGCTGGATCTGCTCGATGCAGCCTTCGTGAATGCCCTGTTCCTTCATGATTTTGAACACGATGGAGATATACAGCGGCATCACCGGAATGGCGGAGGAAGCCTGAGTCACTACCGACTTGAGCACCGCAACGTAAGCCGCGCCGCCTTTGGCCTGCAGCTTCTGGTTGATGGCGTGCGCCGCGCGATCCAGATCTTCTTTCGCCTTGCCCAGCGTGCCGTGCCAGTAAATTGGCCAGGTCAGATCGGTACCGATGTAGGAGTAAGCGACCGACTGCGCGTTATCCGCCAGCACGCCCGCTTCGTCCAGCGCGTCCATCCACAGCTGCCAGTCTTGGCCGCCCATCACCTTCACGGTGTCGGCGATTTCTTGCTCGTTGGCCGGCTCGACCACGGCTTCAACCAGCACGTCTTTGTTGGTGTCCAGTGCGACGGATTTGTATGGCTCGCCGATCGGCTTCAGTGCGGAACGCACCACTTCGCCGGTTTCCGGCATCTTACGCACCGGCGAAGCCAGCGAGTAAACCACCAGGTCAACCTGGCCCAGGTCTTTTTTGATCAGATCGATCACGGTCTGACGGCACTCGTTGGAGAATGCGTCGCCGTTGATGCTTTTCGCGTACAGGCCTTCTTCTTTAGCTGCCTTGTCGAAACCGGCGGAGTTGTACCAACCGGCGGAACCGGTTTTGCCTTCGCTGCCAGGCTTCTCGAAAAATACGCCGATGGTGGCCGCACCGCTGCCGAAAGCGGCATTGATGCGCGAGGCCAGACCGTAACCGGTGGAAGCACCAATGACCAGTACCTTTTTAGGCCCGTTTTTCAGTTCGCCGCGCGACTTAACGTAGGCGATTTGCTCACGGACGTTGGCTTCACAGCCTGCCGGGTGAGCGGTGGTGCAGATAAAACCACGAATTTTAGGTTTGATAATCATAGTAATTTTTTCTTGGTAGCTAAAAACCGAAGGACAATATACCTGATTTTCTCAATATACTTAAGAAAGTGCGAAAACAAGCGCAGTGAACAGACCAGTCGGAAAGCCCGCTACCGAGACATGTCATGATGGCAAAGGGATAATCATGGCAGGCCGGGTTGCGATTACCCGGCCAGTCGAGAGTCACGCCTTGTTCTTTTCCAACTGCTCAATCAGCGTGTAACGCAGCGATGAGGCGTCGGCCGGCACGTTCTCCACCGGAGTGACGCGCACTTTCAATCGATACTGATAGCCCGGTTCGAAAATGAAGCCCTCGATGCCGGTATAGAACAACTCCCACGGCTGCTGCGCGGAGCGGCGCACCTGCATGCACTTCATCGGGCCGACGCCCACGCAGTCCACCAGCGCGCTGTTCACCAGCAACACTTCCGTTTGGCCGCCTTTCTCGTTTGCGGGCTGATTCATCGAGGTTCCCTCCTGGCTGCAGCCGGCCAGCGCGGCCAACGCAACAAATAACAACGCTTTAATTTTCAATGTACTGCACCAATAGTCATCCAGGGGCGCCATGCTAACAAATTAACCGGCTCAAGAGAACGGATAGCGATGCGGATCCACACATCCAAAATATCATTCCTCTGTGCCCTATCAGACTGGAAAATATCGCAAAATAAACCCCCTGTTCTTATCCGAACCGGTAATTACCCCCGCTATTTTTTCTGTTAAAAACAGCTGGCTTGCGCAAGCTTTACTGAATTTAACTGAATCGATAAAGAGGGAATTTTATGCAAGAGATCGATGCCAAACACTTTCACCTGATCGCCGGCGCCGGTAACTTTGCCGACAACCGCGGCAGCAATGGTCGCGTCAACAACAACGGCGGCAACAAGAACGGGGGCGGGTCATCCAATCAGGGATTCTACGGCAAGCACACCTCGCCGGATTGCGTTAACGGCGTGATCACCGGCTCTCTGGGCGGCCTTGGCGGCCTGGCGGTGGGCGCGCTCAACGGCGGCTGCTTCAAGGAAGGCAGCAAAGGCGGCGGCAACGTCGGCATGGGGAAAGGCGGCAACAAAAACAGCGGCAGCAACTGCAATAACAATAGCAGTAAAGGCGGCAATACCTGTTCGCGCTAAGCGGTTTTAATTAATCAAAGCTCCGGCTGAGCCTCTCCGTTCGGTCGGCGCTTTCCGTATTTTTGGTGATAACCATGTTTAAACTGTTTCGTACCTTATGCCTGCTGCTCGGCTTCTGGATCGCCACCCTGCTGCTCAGCGGCGCGGGGGTCTCCTTTACCCACGGCTATGCCGCGCCTAAAAATCTGTCGCATTTCGTCGTCTCGCTGGTGGTGGTCGGCGCCATCCTGCTGTGGATCCATAAATTGCTGCGGTTCTTTTTTGCCGAGAAATTTGAGAAGAAACCGCGTTAAGCCGTGTTCTCGTTGGGGGCGCCGCCCGCAACGATAAAACCGGCATCGCGAATCGCCGCTTTAACCTGCCTGGCGTCCATCACGGCCGTTTTCACATAGCCAAAAAAGGCCACCCGTGCGCTGGGCAAACGGATTGGCGTCGCCAGTTGAGCCATCAGCTCACGATTGCGCTGCGCCATCAGCTCGGCGCGTGCCTGCCAAAACGCGGCCGGTTCGGAGGGTGCTTCAGTGGCGGTTTCGAACCGAGACGCCAACTCGCTTAGCGCCTCCCACTCCGCCAACAGGGCGGCAACTACTTCAGGATTAGCCACCTGCCCCCAGTCAGAGGGTAAGGCCCCCTCACGCCACGCCTCGAGATAGCCGGGCAACATCATCTTTAATTGATTCAGTTGCTCGTTCACTGCGGGTTTCCTTTTATAGCGCCTGATGCCGGGATATTTCCCATAATGACACTCTCGTTAAACCGTTGATGGGAGCAATGGCCGAAGCTTATCAGCGCCATAGATGACGTAATGACTTTTGGTGCGGCTAAATTAGCGATAGGTGCGGTGGGTGTGTGGAGCCGGAGATCGGGTTGAAATGTGACGACGGGAAAGAGAAACCAGAAATTTATTGGCGCTTTAAGTGGAATTTCCTTATAAATCAATCACACAAAAAAAGACCGAATACGATTCCTTTATGCGCAAAACAATGACAATAGCAAGATAAAACAATTAGTTAATGAATAAAAGCCTTTCGCAATCACTTGCTACACCTTGCATTTCCTTTCTTTAATTTCAGTCGTTTACCAAAGTTCTCGGATCGGTTCGGGAAAATTTCGGCCATGATCGCAGTGTCAATGACCGGACATCAAAGCTGATAGGTGTTAGCATGATGCTTTGGGCGGAATGTGCCACCAGATAACGAGAAAATCATGAAGATCGGATACCTGTTCCCCGTCGCCATCATCGTGGCGGCTGTAGTGCTCCTAGCTTGGTTCATCATCGGTGGATATGCAATGCCTGGGAAGTGATGTAGGTCTGGTAAGAGGCCGCAGAGCTGCGGCCATAGTTCAATTTTGATGTGCTTTACAAGTGATAGGTCTGCCCCGCCGATGTTCAACCTGACTGCACGCTACGAGGCCGGTGAAGGGGCAGCAGATTTTAGATAGGGGCTGCATCTGCTTTTTCAAGCCTGCCGGACTCCTTCCCCTCCCAGCATTACATCCCCAAGCGTGACGCGAGGATCGCGTCGGATTCGTCAGCAGTGTGTAGGCATAGAATGTCCATGAATGCCCCATAGCACGCACTGACGATGTTATTCGCTAACTGCGTACCACCAATCAACATCGGCGTAGTGTAGCTGCTCAAATCAGTCAGTTTTCCCGTCGCCGCCGGCGCTGAGGTCGCAAGCAACTTCCCTTTCTCGTACCCCTCAATGACCCCTTGAGCAACTTTGAACAAGCCCGCGGATGGCACATAGTCAGCATAGATATTGGTTGCGGCATTGAGCGCGCCACCACTACCCGCAGGCCATGCGCTATCGCGTGACCCATATCGCCACGCCTCAGTAACTGCGCTGTTGTTCGTTATCATCGTCCGAAGATACGCCATCGGTAAACCTGTCAGATTGTATCCGGCAGTAATTCCGTTATTGTCGGCACGATTGAGGTCGCTCATGCGGCCTGCAATCAAATAAGTCGAACTTTTCTGGATAACAAGATTCGTGCGGCTTTTGAGATACCAGCCCCCACCCGATGTGACCTGAATGATAACCGCGCGCGCAGTGGCATCGTAGGTCATGGGTAGCGGTGGAGTTCCTTGGGAACCCGCGATCAAATCCCCAGCAGAGCCAAGCAGGTTATAAACGGTTTGGACATTTCCAGCACCATCGACTTTTAAACCAAACGCCGGCGCTGCACAGAACGTCGCTCGACTGTACATCCCGTTATTTACCAGAAACTCAAACCGCGCAAGACAACCTGATTCATCTGGAACTGTGCCTCCGTCTGCTACTATCCGCGCTTTGTATGCGCTAAATAGCGCCGACGGATCAAGAATGGAAGCGGATAAGTCCAGAGCTGGGCGGAAACCAGAATAGCTTTTGCCGGTATTAATGGCTGCTGTCATTTTTAAAATTCTCCGGTCATTGGCAGGCGATCGAGGCACAGCCAGTTATAAAGGGGGAAAGGTTCGTTATTTCGCGTGATCCAGCGCGATTTAATTGGGGACGAATCACGGAAGCATGTAAGCGGATACACGTGGCCACTTGAACTAAGCGCGGTATTAGTAAAGCCAATCAGCATGTAATCATCTGATGCCGGAGCTTTATCAAACTCAATGCGAATTATGTTACCGTCGACGACAGTGACGCTCTGAACTGATGCGGAGTTTTTCTCGAGACTAATTCCTTGATTCAAACAATCAGCGATGAAGTTGGTATCAATGACGATCGGCGTATATGGGACATCACAGAGCAATTCAACAATATTTCCTGAGACGGAAAGGCTTTTTACTTTCAGCCCAGTCCACGTGCCTTTTTTCTCTGCGTTGTACAGATGCCAGTGAATGGCCTGTGCAGTATATTCCCCTTGTAGCACTTTCCCTTTTGCGTTCAGATGACTGAGCGAGTTGTCGTTATAGAGCCAGTTCAGCATGTATTTAGGGCCGTACATAATCGCCGTGTCGGGGTTTTGGCGCACGTATGCGAGTTGGTCAACCGCTGGAACTGAATACGGTTGAACCACGATGCTTTCGCCCGTCGGGTTACCCTCTTCATCAACGGCTCCAGCTTTGGTGTTGCTGCGACTGCCGACCTGCCCGATAACAATCAGGAAATCGTCTGTCTGGCCGGTAATGCCTTTAAAGTCGATTTGAATGCCGGGGAAATAAACGTTTTCTTTTGCGAGATAGTCTCCCGGATTTCGGCAATCACCATTATCGGAATCAGTTTCTCCATGCTCATGAGTCAGAAACTTAAATATATATTGCTTACCGACACCGTCCGCAGCACTCTTAGCCATTCGAACAAATTTTAGTCCGTTTTCATATGGCACAGTCCCCCTGCTGATTTGTATGAATGAGCGACCACCAGCCGCAAATCCAGCATGGATATAAATAATATTTCCAACACCCTTGGACATGAGTTCATTGTACATTGGGAGGATATTACCTCGGCGGTATGATGGGTAACTCATATCGTTAAGGTTTGATACGTCATCATTATTTACAGCATTTACGTTCTTACCTTCTGGATTTCCGTTTATACCCGCCAATAAGCGACCACGGAATGATTTATCAATATTAACAATGTTCGAATTAGCAGTATCGAACGCTAGATTAAGAGATTGGCCGCAGGCGCCAGCACCGTGAATCACGGTTGCATCAATAGGCATTTCTCGTATAGATGGAACATACATCACGCCAGCCCCAGAAGTAGCATCACCACCTGGCATATAGCTGAATACAAAGCCGCTTGATGTCAGTTTTTGCGCCGTTAACACAGGACGCTCAGACCACACAATATCACCGCGCCACGCAGCTGCAGGAACGCCGCCGACAGTCGTGATTGATGCCAAAGACTCGCCGAGATTATCTTGAAGCGGTCCGTCAATGCCGGGGATATGCACGCCGCCGTCATCGTCAATCGCGAATATTGCCGACGTCATATCAGACGTAAAAATAACGAACTGGAATCCAGCAACCCTGCGAGAAAACGTGGTCGAACAAATCGTGTTTAATCTGTCTTGCAAAACGTCATCAGTGCCGACGATCCGAATATCGCCGTTATTGTTTATTGTTACCAGTCCGTCAATGCCGTTTTTTGCCACGATAGCGTATTGCAGATCAACGTATCGATTTGCAATGCTCTTCGGCATGAGCTGTTCGATATAATCTTGAATTGAAGACTTTAACCCAGCCAGCCACAACCCAAAATCGTTATCAAGCGCCATTGCTGTCTCAGATGCGCCGCCGGCACCTTCAACTAACCACTGCCATTTCTCAGATTGATATTGCCGAAGTGAAGCAGTTCGCCTGTTAGTTTCAATCAGACTCGCCAGCAGCGAAATAACGGATGCGGCAATCTCATCAACGTATTTCCCATTGCTCAGATAGCGGCCCGTTGGCGTCGCTATACCGTTGACGTTCTCATATTCATCAACCCATTGCGTTGAAATGGTCGAGCGAACAGAGAAATAACGCCGCGTTTCAGTGCCAGCGTCGATCGCGGCTTGTGCAGCAGCGACATCAGGATAAGCATCAGCACCAGATTGCGCGATTTCTGCCGCAGCTTCGGCGCGATCTGCTGCACCCGAAGCAATGACTGCATTTTCAGCCACGCCTTCGGCGGCTTCCGCCGCACCTAGTTCAGCCTGAGTAGCTTTTGCGGCGGAATTAGCCGCTGAAATTGCACTACCTTGGGCTGCCTGGGCATATGCATCACCTGCTGATGCGCCGGCAGTGCGGCGCTGACCAAGGGTAACAGAAACCCCTACCACGTCAGTGACTGGCAAACCATTATTTGACATGATTTATTTCTCTCTATTAAGCGGTGCGATACCAGCCCATTAATTTGACGTAAGCATTGGTGATATTAATTGAATTCCCAGAGCCAAGGGTTTCTGTTGAACCACTAACATTATGTGAATGCGTACCAATATTTACCGTGTGTGCGTGTTCACCGTCGTCACTTGTATAAGTAAGTGGCCTATGTGAATCATTATCAGACCCAACTATATAGTCTTGGTATGAAGCACCTGGGCCTGCCATGCCAGACCTATGATTATGTCTGCCCTGGGTATCTGTTTGTCGAGAGCCGAGATCTACTTCATTAGCAGTGCCGCTGACAGATAACGCTATATTTGGCAGGTTTTCCTTACTGATGATTATTTGATCCGCCCCTCCGGACTCAAGCAAATCACTCCCATCAGGTTTCGATAACCTGATGGTTTTATTCTCACCAAGGTATACCCACGTAGTACCTGGAAAAAGTTCGTTAGGGTTTTTATTTTGAGCAAACCAAGCAACCATGCCGACAGGATGACTAAAATTAATTATTGGTTTTGATAATGCTTTAATCAGTGATTGTAAAACCTTGCTCGTATCACCATCATCCAACACATCATCACCGGAGTTAATGGAAATGAAATCACCTAATACGGATGACATCACGGAAGATTGCCGCCATACCTTGTTAAGTTCTTCACTTTTTGCGACACCTGCGGTAAATCCCGCCCCTACAGCGGGTAGTGATTCATATTCATTCTGTGATAACACGTTCGCATATTCACCGATGGCAAACGGTTTAAATTCATTCTTCGCCATTTATCCCTCCACAACTTCATAATTTACGGCGATCCCCATCGGTTTAATCGAGAGATACCCCTGCCGAATAATTTCTTTCGTGATTGCCGGTATTACGGCCCCTCGAGCTGTGATCGTCATGCTCATGTCGAGATTGTCCGAAAAAGTGATCGTGATACCGCCTTTCGGATAAATAGCCGCCAGAACGGCGGGCAGCGTTTCTACAGTACCGTCCCAGTTGTTGGCGCCGATTTTTGCACGCAGTACCGTTCGATAGGTGTCGTCATCCATATCGATATACTCGTCGCCGTAGTCGTAGCGTCCCTTCCATGTCCCCAGGTCGAAACCCAGAACGGGATCATCGAACGAAAAATAATGGTTCACTGCCGGTGCACGTATGCGACGCCCGCGCCCTACCCACAGGCCGATTACATCGAGCTGAGCGCCAATGGCACTATCAAGGTCAAACGCCGGCACGATGCCGCGCGTGCTGTCCTGTTGACGTACGAACGCCTCAGTGACTGCATTGACGGTGGCGAAGTAGTTGGGGAATTGACAGTGATAAGCGGTTATTAATACGGTGTATTTGTTGGTCATCATGCCACCGTGATAATTGCGATATTCTCCGGCGAACAGGTCGCAGACTCGTTAAACAGGATCGGAATGTTGGCCTCGCTCATCGTGACTGCATCTTTTCCAATGCTCACCGTCATCAGGTCATAGGTTTTCCCGCTGGCGGCATTTCCCAGCGTGGCGGGAACATAAAGCCGGGAAAAATAAACGGTGTCACCGATATAGAGCGTGTTGATGTAGTCGGACACGGCTTTTTTTATGTCTTCGCCAATGTCGCTGGTGTAGCCAGGAAGCACCTTAATTTTGATAGCCGCGTAAATCGGGACTTTGGTCGGCCGGAAAAAATGGATCGGCTTGTCTGTGTCGTAGGCATCCTTGACGATCACCGTCGTGGTGCCGAACGTCGGCGCGCCTGGTGATTTTTTTATCGCGATGATGCGGGCGATCTCTTCTGCATCGCCGCCGTCTACCACCATCGAAACCGCATGCGCCGGCACGCCGTTGATGTCGGTTTCCGAAGTGTCGTTGTCGTAGCCCTTATAGCGCGTCACGCCGGTGATATTGCCAATGGCACCTATCAGCCCCTCCATGACAGTTCGGGACGGTAGCGCGACGCTGAGCGCCTGCCGCTGTCGCAGTTCGGCGTCAGTTTCAACCGGTTTGCCGGCGGTGGCTGCTTCAGGGTTCGTGACGGATTGCCAGCCGCGCGTCGGTGTAGCGATTTGCGAAACATCACCGGGCAGCGCAGTAATGGCGCCTGCCTTCTTCGCCGTCGCGGTTACCACTGCCTAGCCGTGAATATCGAGCTCCACCTCTGCTGGCAAATCCCAGAGGTTCCCGGCGCTGTCGCGCACTGAGGCATTGCGGATAACCATCCCGACCTGGCCGACCAGCCGCACGTCAACCGTGGAATTCGACGGGGCCTTGCGGCTGATACCGTTGATTTTGACGTTACTCGCCAACCCAGCGCCGGTGCCGGTCGCCGGGCTAAACGCATTCCAGGTGGCGATCGCCGCATTGTTGCCGCCGTGCATCGCGTAGGCGATCAGCGACAACAGCACGCCGTCTTTGCTGTCTGGATCGATGTAGATGTCATCGCCATAGATGCCGCGAAAAATCGTCTGCCAGCCGGTGAGGATGGTCTGGAATTCAGGCGCGCTCATCCCTGCCGCCGTTATTTTTGGCAGCATCGAATCGATAATGTCTTCATACATAGGTGGTTACCGAGGTTTGGCCGAAGGCAGTGTTTAAAGTGGCGGTGATCAGAAGGTCGCGCGTATCGACATCGCGCTGGCTCTGGTACTCGACGATCTCGGTCACGTTCGGCGTGCCGAGGATGCGCTCGCGGATCACGATGTCATAGAGGCCCGACGTGTATTTGCCGAGTATCTGCGTCCAGTCGGTGCCGGCGGTTGTATCGAGGAACCACTCACCCTTTCGCAGCTGCAGGCGGCTGATCACCGCCATGCCCACGGCCTCGGGAGTGTTAATGAAGAAATCCCCCTCGCCGCGCCCGACGCTGTAATCGCCATTCTTGTCTTCTTTCCGGTATCTCACTGCGGGCCTCCCGTCTGGCCGCCGCCAGTTTCTACACCACCGTGCTTGTGCGTCTGCAGGCTGATGCCCCCGGCGTTGACGTCGTTCGTCACGTTGACCGGCCCCAGCATTGTCGCCGTGCCGCCACCGTCTCCCATACCCTGCGACAGGTTGCCGTTAATCGTCACGTTGCCGTTGAGTACGATCTCGGGGGAGTTGATCTCCGTGCCGCCCTGCGCGCTGGCGGTCAGCTTGCCTGGCGTGGTGACGTTAACGGCATGGCTGCCTGGGTCGAGTTCGATAAATGCGGCGCCATCGTCGGTGCGCAGCTGCGCGGCGCTGGTGCTGATACCGCTGATTTTCTGGGCCTGCGACTGCGGGCCGACAATAGCGAAAGCGTCAGACAGGTTGTGCATACGTTCGGCGGCCGACTCCTGCACGCCACCGTTTTGCCACCAGAAATCGATGCTCCGGTCGGCAAACACAAGAAGGCACTCATCACCTGACTTGATCGGAAACGTGAGCGTAACGCCCCCGCCACGCGGGAAAATGACCGGCACATCTACCAGCAGCGGCAGGCTGGCAGAATTTCCGCCGCCGGCGCTTTCCGGCTCGTAACCTTTCACAGCCGGCAGGACAACGCAGGTAACCGTGTCCGCGTCAAAGGATTGAATGATGCCGGGGATCGACACGCGCATTCCCGCGTTGATGGCGTCGATCAACGCTTGGTCGGCCTGCTGCTTATCGCCGATTTGAGATGTGAGGGATACAGGCATAATTTTTCCAATAAAATCCATCAAAGCTGTTTGATATTTACTAATGTTCAGTGAAATTGTTGACAACAGCCACTTGCATTGGTCGCTAATGCGACCTATCATAAATATGACGATTCGGGATGGCCCGAATCAATCCTTATGAGGACCTCAGCATGACTAATAAAGAATTGAAGGCACTTCGCCAGTTGCTAGCACTTGAGTGTAGCGAAGCTGCCGAACATATCGGATTTGTATCTACAAGAAGCTGGCAGCGTTGGGAAGATGGTACGCGGTCAGTACCTGATGATGTAGCAAGAAATATGTTAGAATACGCCAGCTATCATAATTATTTAATTGAACAGCAACTCACTAAGTTTGAACGAACTGGGGAGCCTATCAATCTTCGATTCTATATGACGGTAGATGAATACGAAGAGGTAAACAAACAACGAGATGTCGTTATGTGGAAGATAACAAATGCTGTTGCAGCTCACTGCTTTGCTGTTCAGAAAGCAAATCTTATCTAATTTTATGGGATTTTCCACTTTAGTCTCAGAAGGCCTCACTCCGTGAGGTCTTACTTACACTCGGCTATACCTCAAAAAAATCTGCTTATTACTTCTTTTGAATATAATCATATTTCACTTATTGGAGAACACGTCCATGCTGGTCTGGAGTAGTTGAGCGTTCAGAAAGCGCTTCGTGCCATCTCGCCTCAAGTACTATAGTGCGCTGATAATCACCACAACGCACATCCGCAGAAAATGCTCAAGTAGGGATGGTTATCCATGTTCTAATCTTATGAAAAAATGCAAAAAACATTAACATTTAAGATATTTTATACATTCATCCAAAGGAACTTTATTAAAGCGATAAAACTTGCAAGAACCCCAAATCCAAAAAGCACACCACCTGCACATGCCAGCACGCCAGAGATTATGGCACCACCATCCGTTTTCGCTTCGCTATTAACCACAGTAAATATAACAGCAAACAAACCGCCCCAAAACAAAGAGGCTATAATCCAATGCTCGACACTCAGAACAAAGACTATAGTTAAAGCGTTTTCTACCCAATGAATTTCGCCACCGCTAGTATTCATAATCCCTCATAAATTATATCAATTACGATTCTCGTACACATTTTCTCGTTTTAGCATCACCTCTGGGTCTATTGTCAGCATCCAGAGGCTGCACCACTTGCCGAATTTCATTGTTGTCCTTTGGAAAAATGGTTGTGTAATGATTATGCATTCCACCATTCTCGCCCCAAACATCAAAAGAAATCACATATGAATCGCCTAAGTCACCGTAAGAATACTCGTCAAACTGCGCATTTTCTGTCAACTCATCATCAAGAATGACTGCAACCTTTGTTAAAGGTCCGTTGACATAGGCAGTAAAAGTGTCAGCACCACAAGTAAATACAGATGACCTTTTCGCCATTGCTCCAGAAGAAATTAAAAGAAGTGCACATACGGCAAATTTATAAAACTTCATTAAAATCGTCCTTGCTAGTTTATTTTTTTGCAGTCATACGTCGCATACTGACGCGGCGCATCCATACTAGCCTGAAGCAGCTGAACGTTAAGAAAACGCTTCGTGCCGCCCCGCTTCACGTACTCCATGCCTAACCATTTTCCCGGCTGGTTCGTTGCAACACGCCATTCGTACTTGACGTTGTCATAGTCTTCTTTTTGCCCAAGGAAGGTGAATTTCTGCGTTTCCGGTCTGACACCGTTAATGTGCATGAATCCATCATTGCTGGCCGTTAGAGTGTAATCACCACAGCGTACATCAGCAAAACCGGATGACGCATACAAGGAACCGAAGACTAACAGCATCAGGTACTTTTTCATCGGTTTTTTCTACTGTCCTTTTAGCAAAGTAGAGCTCGATTGCAAATCTGCCGAGCCGCGCGCGAAGCACATCAGATCCATGTACCACGCCTGGCCCCGTGTGTCGCCAGTATAGTCGATCGCTTTCACGATATACACGCCGTCCGTCGCAATGCTGGCGGGCTGCTGCAGGGAACCGGCGACAACTCGATTTCCATTCTGGTCGGTTTCGCTGATGCGGCCGCCAGATTGGGCGATCTCACTGTCGGATAGTGCTGTTCGATAAACTGATGCCTGGTCGAGTTGGATCAGGCCATTAATGCGAATATTCGGGTTGATGAGGCAGCGCACATTAACGCCGGCGCCCATCGTCTGCTGAGGCATGCCGATCAGCCCTGTTTCGCTGTTCAGCACGATAGCCTCGTGAATGTATTTGTTCTCGTTGACCATCTGCAGCTTGCCGTCGATTAGCTGCCAGGTGGCCTTACACATGCCGGCAACGGAGTCCATGACATCGCGCGCGGATTGGAACAGCGCCAGACCTCGAGGAAAAACCGTATCGGGAAAAGTTCCGGTGATCCCCTGGGTGATGCCGTAGGCGTTGAAGCCTTTCAGGGCGGCATTGTACACGTCAGCCACGGTATAGCCGGCGGCGAGCGTCGTGTTCACCGTCGCATAGAGAAACGCCTCATGATCGCCCACGGCCTGAATCAGCACCCAGGAATCTATCGGGTTGTCTTTGCCGGTGATCGTGAAGCGCAGATCTCCCTCAAAAATTAGGCCAAAGTTCTGGCCGTCCCGCTGGCCTGATTTTGCCGGGTCCACCGGCCGCGCTACGCCGACCTGAGTGGCTTCTGCATCTGGGGCTATCCCATCATAGCCGGCAATCATGCGGACTTTAGAAAACTCGCTGCCCAGAATCCGGTTTTGGGTATCCGGCGAAAGGTTGTAAATTTTGACGTTGGCGACGCGCGGCCACCGCGTATCGGCCCACTCAATGCGGAAAGTGACTTTAAAATCTGACAGGCTGATGCCGCTGCCCTGCTGGTCCAGCAGCTGCAGCTCAAAATGCCGCATCCAGTTCTGACTCATGCCCTACTCCTGCACAAAATAAAGATTGCTGCCGATCCCGAGGTTGGTTTTCGTCGGTAGCTCTGGTTCGTTGTTGTCGACCATGACGATCAGCGCACCGGTAAACCCCAGGTGCGCATGCTGCGCTAGCAGGTTGGCGCCAGGCACCAGCGGCACACTATTCACCAGCGCGCCGCCTGCGCTGTCCATGAGGTCGAGCAACCAGCCGGCCTCATCGCGCCAGGTCAGCCGCATATTCATCTGCTGGCCGCCCAGCGCGATCCCGAATTGCTGATTGTCCGGCGTCAGCGGAATTTCCTGAATGTTCACCCGAAACCTCCCAGCACTCCCAGCGCGCCGCGCTGCGCCTGGGAGAGCAAACTTTCGTTGACCGGCTTGGCCGATTTCGTGCCGGAGTTCTGCACCGCCGACGTGCTGACGCCGTCGGCCATGTTGGCTTTGTCCGCAACCGAAACGCTCTGCGTGCGGGAAATGATGACGTTGCGCAGCGTCAGGACACACATCAGCACGTTTTCGCTGGTGCGATCGGTCGTGACATCCAGCGAGCGGATCAGCATGTTCTGGTACTGTCGCTTGCCGGTGGTTACGTCGAACGGCAAGCGGCTTTCCTGCAGCGCGAGCAACTGCTTATAAACTTCCCGCGGGCCGCTGCTGAGCGTCCGCCCGCTGTTGATGTCGATAAACTGGGTTGTGTCGACGCCATCCAGCAGCGAGCCACCGCCGGCGAATCCCAGCTCCATCGTCACCTCTGGCGGACGTTTGTAGGCGTGGTCGCTGACAGGCGCGCCATCCTCGATCGGGTGCTCGGTGATCTCCAGCGTGTCGCTGTGTTTTTCCGAAATAGCCACGCTCGGGATGATGCCGCCGATCTTCCGGGTCTGTTGCGAAAACAGGACGGAGAGAATATCCATTATTGCGGCCTCGCATAGAGTTGCTGGGTCAGGCGGGAGTTCACGCCAGTTTGACGATCGGCGACTTCCATCCCAGCGCGCGCAGGATCATTAACGCCGTGGATATTGATCACCGTCTGCTGATTCAGGCTATTCCCGCCGGCGCCTGGCATGTTGCTGAGCACTCTCGGTATGTAGTTGCGCGTCTCCGCCGGCATCAGCCCCATGCCGTGCTTCTGAACGTTGCCGATCCCCCAGTTATAGGACGCCAGCGTTTTTTCCAGATCGCCGCCGTTCATGCGGAGCAGCATTCCCAGATAACGCGCCGCGGCCGCCGCCGACTTGGACGGGTCGAAGACGTCATCACCGCGCAGCCCCATGTCCCGGGCGGTGCCCGGCATGAACTGGAACAAGCCTTTCGCGCCGGCACCGGAAACAGCAAACTGATTGCCGCCAGATTCGGTTAGCGCAACGCTGCGCAGCAGGCCCGCCGGCAGGTTGTACATTGCCTCGAGCTGCGTCAGTTTGGGCTGCAGCCAGCCCAACAGCGCCGCCCCTGCTTTTGTCGCCTGCGGCCGGCGTACCGACTGGCCGTATTGCGTAGATTCACCACGGCGCCACGGCAGCAGTTTGCGCCCCCATTCGTCGACCGTGTCACTGCCCGGGAGCTGGTTCAGGAAATTGGCGACGGGATTGTTGGTCAGCCAGGAGTATTTCCCCTCGAGTGGTTTAACGACAGCCTCTTCGACCGCAAGCAAGCCGCCGATCACGCCGACTTTGCCCAAGCCGCCCATCGCTTTTGACAGGCCACCGACGCTTTTAGTCACGGAGCCGATCGCACTGACCATTTTCGCCGCCCAGGTAACAGCCACGAAACCGGCCAATATTTCCAGCGCAGTTTTCCAGCCGCCGACGGCGTCTTTCAGTTCGAGCAGCTTGTCACGCAGCCAGATCATCGCGTTCTTGGCCTGGGTGATAGCCGGTTCCCACTTCGCCCAATCGATGAGGCTTTTTCCGCCTTCTTTCCAGGTGCGGTAATCGTCCCACAGCAGGCCGATACCCACGATAAGCGCAGTGATCATCCCAATCGGCGACATCAGGAAAGCGCTATTCAACAGCCGCCAGGCAACCAGCAGCGCGCCGAAAATCCCGATCAGTTTGCGCGATTCGGTATCGAGGTTTTTCCACCAAGTGATCACCTGATCGATAGCCTGATAGCCACGGTAAAGCATCCGCCCGAAAACCTCGGCTAACCAGAGAACACCCCGAACAGTTTTGGTGATGAATCCCTCTATCTTCGGGAAATTGTCCATAATGCGCCGGCGCAGAGTATCCAGTGAACCACTCAGGCCGCCGGCCAGATCTGAGCCTATTTTGTCTTTTGCCATGCCAAGCAACGCGGTCAGGCTGCGCATGGAGGTCATGAATTTATTGGACTGCTGCGCCGCGCGGTCGGCGTTCAGGCCGGTGGCTTTCAGCATGCTCTGGTAATCGGCAGTAAAACCGTTAATGCCGCGGCGCATGGCGAGGAGCGTGTTTTCGTCGATCCCCAGCATCTGCGCATACTGATTCGCTCGGTAATACGGCATACTGCGCAGCTTATCGCCAACACCGGTAAAAATGGCGGCGGCATCGCGCATCTGACCGTTCGCACCGCGCGTCTGCACGCCCAGGCGGTTCAGGAAACCTTCGGCGCCCGGGTTGTTACGGATGAATCTCGCGAGGCTCTCCAGCGAGCCCTGCGCAGCGGCCGCGTCTGCGCCCATCTGCGAGGCGGCATATCCCAACGCGCGGATGCCCGCCACTGAGGCGCCGGTGCGCTGCGATGCAAAATAGACTTTATCCAGGCCATTGGCGATCTGCGTGGTGAAGCCGACGATCGTCAGCGCAGCCCCTTCTACTGCTGCCCCCATTTTGAGCACGTTCGCCGTGACGCCGGCGACAACAGCCGAGAATTTTCGCTCGCCGGTGGAGTCGATCTCGAAGCCCAGAGAAATCAAAAAATCCTTGATGGTTTCAGCGTTCATTGATCCTCTCTCCACCTGGCGATCCGTGCTTCGTTATCCGCTTTCATGTCCAGGTAATCATTCATCAGCGCGACGTCGAACAAATCGAGGCGTCCATCCTTGAGCGCCTCAAAGCTGCACATGCCGGCATCCACCGGGCGTAACAGGTAATCCTCTCCGCCCGGCAGGACGTCCAGCGTCAGGCCGGCGGCTGGTCTTTCGTCTCGCTGTCGGGGAGTGCGGGCAAAAAATTTCCCAACGAGTCCCCGACCACGCGCGCGACGATTTGCAGCATGTCCATCATGTCGATGTCATCGAACATCAGTTGACCGCTGGTAAAGATCGACGTGTAGACGGTGCCATTCTGGCGTGACACCACCGCCAGGCAGGGATGAATAATCGCGTTGCTGTCATCGTCGCTCACGTCCGCCAGCGTTTGTGCGATCACCGGTAGCGCCACTTTGAGCGCATCCTCAATCGAAATCTGCCCGGTTTTCAGCTGGCGCAACACCTTAATTTCCCCCAGCAGGCCGGACAGCAGCGGCAGCAGCTTCCGGGAAACTTTCAACTGCTCGAAAACATTCAGTTTGGCCGCGCGGTATTTTTGGCCCTTAATTTCAAATTCCATGCATTACCCCTTAAAACGTGCCGAGCAGTTGGTCGATCTTGATGCAGTCGAACACCCAAGCGACGGTGTTACCGTCTTTGGCGTTCTGCCAATCCGGCAATTTCTTGAACGCGACGCCGCGCGCCGTGGTCACGTCGTTACTGGATTTGTTGCGGATCACGATGACGTTGTTGCCCCAGGTCGCAGATGACAGCGACTGCGCGTTATACATCACCGACAGCTTGGCGTTCGTCGGGCTGGTTTTGAGTAGGTTGACGGTGATCGTGCCCGATTTATCGGCGTGCAGGCTGTGCATCCCCTCGCCATCGGCGCCGGTCACCATCGTGTTTTTATCGCCACCCATTGCAACGACAATCCCCTCGTCGGAAGTCGCTGCACCGTTGCCGAGGTCAATCGAACCGCCCACGCCGGTGATATTGGCGGACACATCCAAAAAGCTATAAGTTGACATTCACCAGCTCCTTAGCGGTTAACGTTGATGATGACGTCGCCGAAGTGCACGGCGCCGGCCAGTTTGATCGCCACCTGCATCACCGGGGCTTTGCGGGCTTCGCGCTCCGCTTGCGCCTGCTGTGCAATCGGGGGGGAATAGACGTAATACCCCTTAGTCAGCGTGTCGCCGGTATTCAGCGCGCCGAAATTGTCGCCACCCCACACGCCAGGCGCAATCAGGCCGTTTTCAGCGCCCTGCGCCAGTGATGCTTCGACGTTGGTCAGCAGATCGGTAATGCCCTCATCGGTCTGAGGAACCTTTGTCGAGCTGGTATAGAGGCGGTTGTAGTAGTTGGTCTGAACGTAGTTCTGTAGCCAGTCCAGGCCGTGGCGCTCGTCAAAGAAATCAGCGTTACACATCACGCCTTCTTGCAGGATTGCCGTGTCGTTGTCGTAATTGACGAACACGTTGCAGTTTTTCTGCTGCAGGGTCAGCGCCTGGGTTTGTGTCAGCGTTTCAGCGACGATCCCCGGCTCTTGCTTAAATTTGATGGTGATCGTGGTGCGCCAGCCGGCGAAATTGACCGTAAAGGCACGGCCCAGAATCGACACCGCGGCGTAAGGGCTCTGGCTGGAATACTGGACACAGGTTGTACCGAACGCCGCGGCTTTCAGCCGGCTGGCAATGTCGGTGTTGTTGTCTGCATCGAGCACGGCGGTATTTTGCGTGGTGTGGGCGTAAATGCGGGAAACATCATCGGATTGGATCAGGCCGGCAACTGCAAGCACGTCATCATCAGAAATCGTCTCGGCGATATACAGGCCATACCATTTCGACGACAGGTCGATAAATTTCGCGACGCATTCAGTGATGGTTTCCGCCGGCTGGCGCGCGATAATTTTCGCGCCGGTGTCTTCAAGAATGCCCATCAGCGCGGAAATATCGGTTCCCGTGGCGTTTGGCGTAGCAAAGCCGACTGCGGACGCCTCGCCGGTGGTTTTTGAGCTCACGACAAACCGCGCATTGTTCGCATCCCAGACGACACTCGCCGCAGTCAGCTTTTCAGCCACACGCGCGGCGACGCCGTTCAGGTTGGTCTCTGCCGACAGGTCAACGCCGGATACCGTTTTGACCGTTCCATCGACGCTGATTTTCATCGCGCCATCGGTCACGGTTGTGAAATTGGTCATCGCCTGCTGCGCAGTATTCAGGATTGCCCCGCGCAACGCGGCGGCAGTG
The DNA here is from genome assembly GCF_059652115.1 of Serratia sp. EC4. NCBI lineage: Bacteria > Pseudomonadati > Pseudomonadota > Gammaproteobacteria > Enterobacterales > Yersiniaceae > Serratia > Serratia sp. EC4. The sequence goes on from NZ_JBNIDE010000003.1 coordinate 297,698, forward strand.
TCCACTTTCACCCAACGGCCAACGTACAGATCGATCGGCTGCGGACGCTGCCAGTAGTAAACCTGAGCGGCTAACGCCTCAGGCGCCTGGATGCCGAAGTCAGATTGCACGCCGGTAATGCCGGAATAAGCGCGCATCCGCTCGCTGGCGTCAATCACCGGCGATGCCCCGATAATCAGCAACGAACCAAAGTTTCGAGCCTGCGCCGCGCGCAAGGCCATATTAATCGCAACGCCGACGACGTTACGAACAGGTAACCCCTGCTGAGCCATAATTATTCTCCGAAGAATTTTACCGTTGCCTCTGCGATCGGCTTGATGCCGTATTCGCGAACAACTTTGCGACGCAGGCGCACGGTGATGTCATACCGGCGCACCCACTGGTTATTGATGAGTTCAGGGAAAGGAATGATGTCGCCAATAGATCCCAGCGACAGGCCGACGGCGATCAACTGATCGTTGTTTTGTGACAGCGTCAAGCCATCACGGAAAGTTGTCGCGATACGCTGGCTGTGCGGCCCGTAGAACGATGCCAGGCATTCGGTCACCTCGTGGCGCCACAGTTCCGCACTGTCGTCGCTCTGCAGCGTAAACGCTGGATTATCATCACCGATAAAGCCGGAGATCCCCACGGCCGACCAATCCACATCAGGCGGCATCAATGGTGGCTGCGTGGGTGTCCAGCGTGGTCGCACGTTGCCTGGCGGCAGCCCGGTTATACCGAGCACCCAACGATTTAGCGCACGTTCGAGCGCCTCATCGTAATCAGGGCCGGGCGAAATTGGCGTCAGGTAACCGGCCTGCGTGCTGGTGTTATTGCTCAACGGGGATCCCTCCATCGAACGGCAGCAGCTCACAATGCGCCTGAACGAATCCCGCGCCGTAGGCTGTGTAAGGGTCGACAAAGGTCACACGGTAATCACGGTTCTGATAGGTCACGATGTCCGCATCACGCGCCGTCTGCCCGGCGGTGAGCCGCTCAGTGGTCACAATCAGGATTGCACCGGTGACCACCTGCCCCGCGATCATGCGCCGCGCTTCGAGCGACCGATCGACGGTAACCACTCCGGCAAACGGCATTTTTACCGGGGCGTTGATGGCGAAACCGTCATCGTCGACGGTCTGCTGGTTGCGGGTGACAATCAGGGAGGTGTCGCAAAAATCGGGATCGAAAAGCACGTCTGTAACGTCAAGAGTTGGCATTTTTATCCCTCACGATGTAGGTCATCGCGCGCCGGTATTGCCCTTCATCGATCAGGGGGCGAGCGTTGGCATTGTCCGGCGCGTTGCCGGCGGCCCGGCTCTGCAATTCTTTAGCCGCACTTTTGCGCCCGCGGCGCGCCCGGGCTTTTAGCGTTGCTGGCGACAGCGGCGTAAAATCGGCGCTGGTCATGTAGCTTTTAACCGCCTGGCTCGCGATCGTGCCGGCCGACTCCAGCGCCGCAGTAGCAGCGCCGGTGCGACCATCAAACACCGCTTGCGCCGCGGCCTTCATTTTGGCGGTTGTCTCGGCATGCACCGATTTCACTCCGGGTTGAAGGTGCGGGCGCGGCGGGATGTTCTTCGCTGGCGATCCGTACTCGTTGATGTAGCCGATCTGTGCGTTGCCTATCCCGGGCTTTTCACCGTCTTCCGGTTGCCGGTCGGATGCCGCCTCAGGAATGCCGACCAGCACGTCGCGGCGCGCGATTTCATTCAGCGCAGAAAAAACGGCCTGCGACCGGTCGGCCCGCACCTTCAACCCACTTTTCATAGCTGCCGCCCTCCCATGCCGAACATCTGGATCAGCTGCCAGAATTCGGCGCCATAGCGGGTGTTGTTCCAGAAGCCCGCGTCCGGGTTCATCGTGGCGCTGCTGTCATAGCTCACGCTGACTTTGTCGACCGATTTCGACGACACAACGCCGCTATTCGCCCCGCCACCACCACCGATCGCCGCCGCCCGGTTATCCGCCGCCTGTAGCGCCATGTAATGCGCGACAAAAAGCTCGGCCAGGTACGGGAATACCTCGCCGAAATTGTTTTCATCGAGCAGTTGGTCAGCTAGATTTAAGCGGAATTGAATTTGAGCGTTGGGAAAGGTGACGGCGTTGCCGAACTGCGGGAAATCTTCGCGGAATTTATCGACGGTCGGCAGATGGTTATTTTTTGCCACCTTTCGCGCCCTCAGTCAGCGCCGCCGCCAGCTGCTTCTGCAGGTCGGCGATCGTGTCATCGCATTTGCCGATAGTGGCGACGTGCTCGGCGATGATCTGATCGCGTTCGTCACGTTCCGTCGTCAGGTCGGCTACTTTACTTTTTTCCTCCGCCAGCTGCTTCTGCAGGTCGGCGATCTGCGCCAGCGCCTCCGCTGGCGCGCCGGCATTGTCAGTGTTGCCGCCGTCGATAACTTCCGCATGCTCCAGGGTGAACCAGTTCTCGGCTACCTCTGGCGCCACCAAATGCAGGCCAGCGGAGAATTTTTCCACCTCATAATTCGGGTGCGTGAAAGTGAACGGCGTATGCACGCGGATTTTTACCAGTGATTGCTTCATGTGCTTTTCCTATAAGCCCCTTGCGGGGCTGTATTTAGATACCGTCGACGTATGCCAGGGTTTCGCGATATGGAGACTCCACCGCGCCCAGACGGCCGTAGTAGGTGGTCAGTTGGTACATCCCGCGATACTGGATCGGGACGTTCTGCAGCGGAACCATTGGGAAACGCACAAACTTTTTGCTGTTGGTGTAGGCCACCATGCGATCCTTGCCGCCCGCACCGGCGCCTTTAAGCCATTTCACCGCACGAATATTCAGCGGGACGCCGTTCTGGTGGTAGGCGATGGTGTTGGTCTGCAGGTAGGTCAGCAGCGACTGGTTGCCGGCGGACGAAACGATGATGCTCGACAGCAGCGCGAATTGCTCAGGCGGCAGCAACAGATCACGCGGAACGATCGTATAGCCGGAGTTGGCCCAGGCGGCCGACAGTACGGAGTTGATCGATTGACGAATTTCGTCAGCAGTTGAGGCCGTCCATACTTTCGGGGCGTTGGTGGTCAGCACGCCGTTGTAGTTCACCAGGCCTTTCACGCCGATAAGCGTATCGCCACGATAAACCTGCTCGTCGGTGTCCATGTTCCACTTCAGCTGCATGCCTTCGAATTTCTGGGCATCAACCGGGCGGCCGACCTGCTGCGCGGCAGCCAGTTCGACAACAGTCCAACCAAGCTCCATGCCCCACAGGGTCAGCGGGAAACCGGTTTTGTTGATGTCGAGGTTAACGGTCGCAATCTCGGTAGAGTTCTTGCCGATCCAGTTTTTGCCGTTCGGGTTTGGCGTGCCGGATGCCGCAAGTTCGGTGTTGGTAAAGCTGGAAATGTCGTCAGCGATCGACACGTCCTCGCGCAGCTCAATATCACGGCTCCACGTATAGCCCACCAGCGGCATATTCAGTTCTTGGTCGAGCCGTTCCAGCTCGCCGATCAGAAATGCGCCAGTGCTGTCTACGGTCGCCTGGTCAAAGGTATGAAGTGACATAATCAGCGATTTCCTTAAATGTTGTATTCGATTTCGACGTTGCCAGCGGCATCACCGGGGCCGGTGAAAAATGCGGTCGGCAGGACGACGGTTTCATCAGCCACGGCTGCGGCCACTGGCGCGCCAAGCGGGCTTGTCGCGCTCGGGTTGGCGATGCGGATATTCACTGGCGCGCGCGGTGTGATGCCGGACGCGTCAACGCCGACATTCACGGTCATGTAGCCGCGGCGCAGGCGGTCGCCGGTGAGGTTTTTATCGGTGCCCACCTGGCGGACCAGATCAGGCGTCGAGGTGGTTGGGTACGGGCGAATGTAGAAGCCCAAGATCACGCCGACGGCGTCGCCGGCTTCCAGCGGCACGAAATAGCCGCCTACGTCTTTACCCGCCAGGCCGTAAGCGCCGAACGCTTTGGCGTTATTCAGCGCGACAGGCTCTGCAGTGAGGTGATGAGGGCGTGAAACAGCCCCGGCGATGCCCGCAGGCATCCGGTACGTGTAAGCAGTCATCGGCTTTTACCTTATTTTTTCCAGTATTCGGCGAAGGCTTTGTTCAGCGCTGCCGGTGAGTTGCGGTTTTGATGGTCGAAGGTGCGCAGTTGGGCTGCGGGCTGGTTGGCGCGCTTGGCGATTTCACTGGCCGCGGTAAATGCGGCATCCAGCGACGCTTTCGGCATGGATTTAAAATCTGGCTTGTCGCCGACCAACGGGACAAGGATCTGTGCGCCTTTTTGCGTGCGGAATGCAGCATCGAGCACTTCGCGTTTAAAGGTCGCCAGCTTTCCACCCTCAGGCAGTTTGATCCCCGGAACCAGCAATTCAGCCCTGGCGATCACCGCCTGCTGATAGCCGGCGTCGGTGGTCGCCTTTTTCTTTTCCTCTTCGTCGTCATCGTCGCCGGGTTCGCCATCGTTCGTGCCGCCGCCTTCCAATTTATCCAGGCGCGCGAGAATGGCTTGCGCCCAGGCTGGCACGTCCTCCTCGCCATCTTTAGTAATACCCGGGCCGCCGCCCATCTCCGGATCCTTATCCGGGAGTGGGTATTGCGGGCTGATGTTGATGTTGATGGCCTTCGGCAAATCGCCCCCGCCCTCGCCATCATCGGTGGTGAGTTCGGCCGGCGCATTACTCATGGCCTCTTCGATCGCCGCGTTGTCTTTGGTTTTCAGCGCGCGGCGCAGCGAATCAAACCACGTTTTTTTAGTTGCCATTGTTCTGCTATCTCCAATTGAACAACGGATTCCCGCGCGGCCGGCAGGAACCAGCGCGACATGATTGCCGACAATGTCGTATTGCTCGGCTTTTCCCGGGGCCGTCTGCCGATATTCGGCGTCGTACCCGCAGGAGATTTGATCCACACCCTGATAAATCGCCTGGATGGCCTCGCTGCTTTTCACAACGAGATCCGCCAGCAACAAATCCGACTGTTCGCCGGCGCCGCGGCGGATATTGGTCGCGTGGCCGTGGGCGTTTTCCCGCCAGTTCGACGGGTTGACCATTTGCTCAGGGTGTAAAACGGTGAACGTCATCCCCTCGAATGAGGCGATCGTCTCTGGGCGGAAAACTTCTTCGGGGGAGCGATAAACGGAAATTTCGCCATCGCTGTCAGGCTCGATCTCGTCGAGTTCTGCGGCGTTGTAGACCTGCCAGCCAACCCGCGCGATCGGTACGGCTTCGCACAATAGGGAGCCGTCGGCTAACTCGTAACGGGTGTTACCGAGCCGGGTATTAAAGAAATATTTCATGAGTAACCTGCTGAATTGTAGGCATAAAAAAGGCCGCCTTAGCGACCTTTTTTATGGATGGTTCAAACGCTTTTACTCAATCTCTCTTTTAACTCAATGGCATACTTTAACCTGTCTTCCGCTGAACTATACGCAGATCTAGCGTCACGTATTCTTCTGTCATCTTTATCTGGATTATTACCTCTTCCGCCCCAATCAGGATGAGTAACACGCTCTAAGGTAGCTTTACATCTTTCCATTTCACGACGAGCACCATCTACATCAGAGCGGTAGGCAATTTCCTCATCATATTTCTTTAGTGCTTCAGTTGGATTATCTAAAAAATCCAATAAGTCTTGTTTTTTTGCTCTACGCAAAGCTGGAGGCGGAAGATTGAATATAATCCATTCATCCTTTCCAATAGGTCGGTACCGCCAATAATGTGTCCACCCAACGATATTGTCTCTAGTGTGATAAAACTCAAACCCATTTTTGCTCTGAATATTTCTCATTTTTTTAACCCTCTAGAGAAAATGATGAGAAATCTAACATAATCTAATTAATATTGCTGTTTAAGACCAATTCATTGCGTGGGTAAAACTACCTCACAGTAACAGCGGCAATTAGGCAGCGCGCCGGCGTGGCCGGTCATGCCGTCAAGCGTCGACGGGTCACCCCAGCGGACGAATTTGCCTTCCATTTTGGCGTGAGAGTGCCTGACGTCGCCGTCGTGTGCCGTTCGCCAGATGTAACTCTCGGAGCCAATAGCGGTCGCCCGGGCTTGCGTCAGCGCCTGCGTGGCGCGGCCTATTTCCGTCCTGGCGATCAGCTTCGCGCGTGACCAGGCAACATCGCCGCTTCGGAAAATTTCAGCGGCAAAATCTTTGCTGCGCTCGCCACTGATCATCGCCTCAATGGCTCGGGCGTGGATCCTGCTCACCCGATCAGCCGCATGCAGCGGCAGCGATTTCATCAGTTTGATGTTTTCCTCAACGATATTTCGCGCCACCTGGCCTGCTGAGGTGCTCTCCATCTGAACACGCAACCCAGCAGAAATTTCCTGCGAGATCTGGCGCCACTGCGTCGCCTCTCGGCGCGCGACGGCATCAAACATTTTCAGGGCAACAGATTCCGCCCAGGGGGCGATCAGTTCGGAGTAACGGGTCAGGCGGGTGTTGATGAGGATGACGGAATTATCGGAACCATCGTAAGACGTCGAGACGATGTCCCCGACCACCTGCGCTATCTTTCGTAGCTGCGTTGCGTACTGGCGCTGTAGCCCCTTCGGCGTCTGGGTCGAGATCGTTGCCCTCGAACGCCGGCGGGTCGATGTCCTGCGCATTTTCGATGTCCTCGTCGGTGATGGTTGAACCAACGCCGGTGATCCGTGACGATTCCTTCAACTGCTGCGCGCCGGCTTTTGGCGTCATCAGCCCGGCGTCGACGGCTTTCACCACCGCATCAACCGTGTTCACGGCCACGCTTGCGCGATCGGGTTCACTCATCTGCCACAGCGGATTAAATTCGAAGGAAAAATCGTCGGGAAGCGGCCTGCTGAACAGCGACATGTGCAGCACCTGCATGACTTTATGCAGCGGGCGGCGCAGCCGGCGCTCCTGCTGTGTGCTGACGTTGTCGTAGTAGTTGGAGAGGTCAGTTTCACCGGTCGAGAATCCGGCCGGTGACTGGCCGAACAGGCGCACCAGTGGAATTCCTACCGCGCCAGCGACCTGCTGGCCGAACTGCGCCAGAACGTCGGACAGGCCGGCGAACGTGTAGCTGTGGGTCGCGAATTCGTCCTCCGCATCCATGACCGTCATCCCTTCGATACTTTGGTACTGACGGATCATGTCCATGTGGGCCATCAGCCCTTTGTAGGCAGCGGTGTTCTGCCCCATACCCAGCACAGAACGCAGGCCTTTTATCGAGTAGGTTCGCAGGTGCGCTTTGTAGACCAGCTGCGCGGCGCCGGTGGTGGCGCTATCGAATGCCATCAGACGATCGAAGATTCTCTCAACCACCGATTGCCCCCAATCGTTCTCGGTCAGCATCTGCTGGTAAGGCAGCGTGACGCCGTCGAAACGAATGATCCGGCTGTAGTGGATTTTCCACGGGGGGATCCCAGTGGCCGTCGTCACCACCTGATAAAATTTTGGTGTGCCGAAATCCGGCCCCATTTCGGTGACGCGGTCTTGCGTGGTCGGGGTAACCATCCAACGATCGAGGACCATCACGCCGCGGAACGCGCCCGGCCCCACAGTTTCCACACGCAGCGGCGAACTCATGTCCTGCCCGTCGATCATGATGACGCCGATCGCGCCGCCATAGAGCCGGCCCCACTTAATCGTGTCGTTCAACCTGTCCCAGAGCGCCAACTCCTCCCAGGCGTTATCCAGTTTTGATTTTTCTTCAGGCTTCAGGCCGCCAGTGATCGTGATGCCCTTGCGGGTCATGTCGTCGGCAACGGCATCCACGGCCACGCCCACCAGCCAGGAGCTGCGATAGGCGTTCTCGATCTGCAGGCGATTGCGGCTGGTCCAGTTCGGCTGATAGGTGCCGTCGCTGCTCATATTGGGCGTGCGAAGCCCCAGGCGCGCCGTGAAGTTCTGGTAACTGTCCCGGAACCACGCGCGCACCCCGTCTTTTTTTTGGCTCATGCGTCTTGTCTACCCAATTGCGCCCAGGTGCCGAGGCCGTCGGAGCTGGTGATATAACCGTCCAGCGAGTAGCGCACCGCATCCCAGCAGTGGTTGTGTTTGTCGAGGACGATCGGTAACACCTCACCCGTGAGGCGGTCTGTTTTGTAGGAATAAAGCCGGGCCTCGTCGATCATGTGCTTGCAGCGCTCATGGATGACGATTTCTTCGAAGCCGCGGAGGTAGGTGATCCCGTCCTCAACGCTGCCGGCCCATTTCGTGGCGCCGTCGATGTTGAAGCCTTGCCGCGCCATGTAGCTGATCGTTTCGGGGCGGCTACAGTCGCCATGTATCGGCCACTTGCGAGCCTCGGGGATCGAATCGTAAAACTGCGGCATTTCGTCCAGCTCAACGCCGACGCCGTAGGCCTCGTATTCGATGTAGAGTTTTCGCCCGATGATGAAGCAGCGGATCAGCGTGGAAGGGTCTTGCGAGAAGCCGAAGTCGGCGCCATAGAAAAGCCGGTCAGCCTGCAGATAAAGATCGTCAGGAAATGCCTCAACGCGATATTTCCCGGAGAAAATAACCGCCTCGCTGAGCGCCTTCGGCAGCCCTAACCAGATGTGCTCATAGGCTTCATAGTCAACGCGCTTGCAATACTCCATTTCCTGCCGGAGTACGTCCGGGAAAAACGGGTTATCGGGATAATTGACCTGGCGAATGATGACGCCGCCGTCCGGTGGATCGACTTCGTGGCGCTTCATCAGGGTGTAGGTCGGGTCGGTGGCTTCCCGCGGGTTGTACGAAACCCAGACCTCGGAATTATTGGCGCGCACCGTCGGGCCGAGAACGTCCCAGCTATCCTGGGAAACGGTCTGCGCTTCCTCCACCCAACAAATTTTGATACCAAACATCGACTTGATGGATTGCAGGTTGGTGCGCAGCCCTTTGAACGTGAATCGGGTGCCGTTGCGCCCTGTTATCTCGTTATTTTTTACGCTGTAGAAATGGTTGAGGCCCAGGGCATAGATTTCTGCCTCCAGCAGCGCCAGCACAGAATCGCTGATTGAGTTCTGGAACTCGCGGGCGCAGAGAATGATCATCGGATCGATAGCGCCGAGGATAACCAGCGCGCGCGCAATCTCTACCGATTTACCACCGCCTCGGCCGCCGTAGGTCCAGCGCCAGCGCACGGAACCGATCGGGGTGTCGTACAGGACATCTGTCGCCCAGTCACTGCTGAATGCGTACAGAACGCCGTCAATTATGACTGGGCCGTCGGCTTTCCCTCGCGCAGCTTTTCCATGTGAGCAGCCCACACGTCCGCTGGGCAGTTCGCCGGGGTCACGATGCAAACTTTGCCGTAGCTCAAACCGGCCAGATCGACATTCACCTCGGTTTTATTCGTGCTCATGTCGATGCCGGTAAGCTGCGCAGCGTTTTTCACGTTCGGCGCGACCTGACCAAATTTTTTATTCTGCAGTGCCAACTGCGCAGATTTATACGACAGCTCTGCCAGGTGGCCAGCATTGAAGGAAACCAACAGCGCAGCGTTATTGCGCAGTTCCTGCACGCGGGCTTTTACGTCCGGCCTGCTCATCAGGATTGAGGCTTGCGATTCGGCATTCGTAGGCGCGTAGCCTGCGCAAATCGCGGCCTCTTTCTGTGGCATACCCTGCGCAATATTCTGCGCAAATTGTTCATGCTGCGGTTTTAAAAGGCTTGGGCTTTCTTTGCCCTTCCCCTCGTCATCGCCACCAGCAGCTGAAACGCCGGGCGTAACGGGCGCGGGATTTTCTGGAATTTGCGCATCTTGCGCACTGCGCATTTTTTTCTGCGCTTTTTTCTCTTTCCCTTGCGCAGGGATTTTTATATGCCGGCGTGCGGTGGCGTAGTTGTAGCCGTTAGCCTGACACCATTCTTTCGGGGAGATTTTGGTTTTGGCGTATTCGGCGAGGAACAGCTTTTGAATGGCTCCCCAATCCTGTTTTGCCATAACGTTCTCCGTGAATAAAAAAAGCCACGGGCAACCATGATCTGAGTGATCGGTGGGTGTCGCCTGTGGCTTTGCTTGCGCATTACGCAGCACCTGGATAGATGCTCTGTGATGAGTAAATCTGGGTTTGTGCTAATATATTACTTCAATATTAAAACAGCTAATCGAGTTAAACATGACTTACAAAGAGTTATATGAAGAAATAATGGAAAGGTATACAGGTACAGATTTTTATATCCTTAACAAGGATAAAACCTACCTATCACCCACCACCTTCACAAACAACACGATCATAGATGCCGATGGTAATGAATACGCTTGTTCATCTGAGGTTCATGGCTACGTATTACTTGACAAACCCAGAATTGCTGCATATGGGAAAATTGCCAACTATTCTAAGGCTGAGGATTTAACAGCCTTTGATTTCAGAAATGATCTAATTAATTAGCCTGTTATGCGATTATCGCCTCTCAGGCTTTCGCAGCGTTCCTACTGCCATGTCTGACATTTCTGATGTGTTCGTCCATAACTCACGGGACATCATAAGTTTGCTCAAAATCAACAGCTAGGGCATGGTAGATCGGGAGGATGGCGGCGACCTGAATCATTAACTATGATAGGCTCGCATACCTAGTTACACCGTCAGTTCCGCAGGGCTTAGTGATAGGCAATAAAAAACCCACCGCGGTGGGTTTTTTAATTTCTCACTGCTGTGCTTTACAATTTATAGACCGATACATAACAAGTCCAGACCTATCGATATCAATCTGTTAATCCGAATTTTTTCTTTGCGTAAGATTTTAATAATTCGACACCTACATCTTTGATAACTGTTAAAGGCTCGTTACTAATTTCTTTTAACTTTTCGAATACAGTTTCACTTTCTAAAGCGGTCGAAAAATCAAGACCCGCACTAGTTAGTCGAATGTCTACGTCATAGGGTGCTAACCTATCTAAATACTGTATGTATCCAAGCTTTTTAACATCATGAGTAACCATAGCTTGATTACTTACAAAACCCTGGTCAATCAATTGCATGTAATGGAACATTCCTTTCTCTGAACCAATATCATACCCAAATTTGCCGAGATCCATTGTTGATATAAAAGTAGTTTCAGCATCTAAAAAAACAGAAACCATACCTTTTAGGTAGTCCAAATCAGTTCTCATATTCCCTCCAAAGATGAAAGGATATTATGTCTCAACAATCTCAAATTTACCACTAAGCACAAAATTATAACTGTAATCGTAAAGTTCGCCATTGGTTCAATGATGCCACTTGTCCGGCACAGATGCGGAGCGCTGTTTGTAGTGCCAGTGTGTAGCTCACTGCGTCGCCCCATGTGTCGCCATCCATTTCTGGCTGCTCACATAGAGTGAATACGGATTCAGGGGGAAGGAGGATTAACGGCGCCGGGGGCTGTGCCGGTGGCCGGGCGCAAGAGCTCAAGCACAGCGGCAGGCAGAGGCTGACCAGCGCAGGGATCGTTTTTAATCGCTTCACGGTATTTCCTTTGGGAGGTGTCGTGCTGCTGGCGCAGCTGCTGCTCGCGTTGTTGCTGCGCCGCCATCAGCGCGCGATTCTGCGCATCTTGCGTCTGCAGCGTGGCTATCAGCCCGGCCTGTTGTGCCAGTGCCTTCTGCTGTTCTGCGCCCTGTTGGCGTGCCAACTGCAACCGGTGAGATAACAGCGAGCTGTAACCGCCAAGGCAGATAGTCACCAGCAAAAGAAGCGCCAGGCTGCCGCCGGCGATCTTGCTCATCCAGCCCTTCATGATTGGCTCCATGTGCAGACGGTGTTTTCGACTTCACGCCGGGTAATCAGCCCTTTCCACTCTTTGCCGCCGGCATACTTCCAGCGCTTCAGTTCACCGCACGCGCCGGCCGGGTCGCCGGCATTCAATTTTTCCAGCATCGTAGAACCGATAAACGCATACGGGCCGACGTTGTACGAAAACGAGTAAATAGCGGCGCGCTGGGTTTCCGTGGTTTTCACCTTGATCTCGGGATCGACAATCCGTGCGACTTTCTGCAGGTCAGATTTCAACAGCGCATCGCATTCTGCGTCGCTGTATCGCTTGCCGAGGATAATATCGGCGCCGGTATGTCCATCGCAGACCGTCAGAACGCCGACAACGTCGCGATAGGCCACATACCGCCGGCCCTCTAACCCATCGTGGCCGCCGAGCATTGCAGTGGCGATCGCAATCGCTCCGCCGCCACCGGTTATGGCAGCGACGATTTTATTTCTCAATTGTGAGTTCATGGCATCACTCGCTCATCGCTTTATAGGCTGCTTTTGCTCGCTCTTTGTCATAACCGACGGCTGTGAGTTTGTTAACCAATTTGCGTTTGTAATACCAGTTCACCCCCGCAGTAAAAACAGCAACGAGGATCCCCACTAATACAGCCCAATCTTGCAATGTCATGGCGCCAGCTGCGGCCAACAGTGAAGCAACCCAGTACGAGAGCTGAGAGCTGTATTTGTCCATTTTCATAACCTCCCCCTTACATGGTGACTCCCAGTAACGGGTTTAAAAGAATCATAAAATATTATGCTACGCGGTAGTTAAATATCGACTGATGATATTTTGAACTTAAGTATTAATCTGATAAGGTTTGCAATTCTAAAAGCAGCAATGCCAGCCATTATTAAACTAAGAACATAGTGATGATAAAAATCTAATTAGCCGACATTAATTAATTGGTGTAAAATCCCATCTGACACTCAATCTAGTTGCATGTTGTATAATTTGAAAAGGAACAATTCGATGAGTAATTATGCTGTTGTCGCACCTTTGAATACTTTTAAAAAACACTCAGCTAAATTTGCTAGCGCTGGCATTACTGTTCATGTACATGAGCCTGCCCGTGCGGAAATTTTTGATCACGCAATTCTGTCCTCATCTTATGAGACAACAAGCGTAGAACTTTATAACAGAGTCCGAAAAACACTCAATGAAATATGTAATCATGACAACTTAATGGAATCACATATTCCGGGTAAATTTGAATCAGTACTCGACCCAATGTAAAATTACCGGCAATAAAAAACCCGCTCAAAGGCGGGTTTCTTTTTAATTGGTCGCTGCGGGTACAACTTCGCGAAGCTTACTCCAATTTAATCATTTTTCGCGCAAAGTCAACGCCAAAATCGCTCGCTATTCAACTCAAATGCGTCACTCATCGGACGGTAAAGCATGAATTCCGCCGTTTTCACCCACACCGCGACGCGCGTCTCGCAGGTGCGCATGCACCAATCAGGGCGATAATCATGCAGCTCTGCGGCAATCTCCTTCAGGCTTTTTCCTTTCCCGATATAGCGCTGCTGAATGATAAATTTCAGTCCTGGGTAATCCAGCAGAACGGCCCCGATCACCCGATCCATAATCGCCGCCTCCGAATCAGTGCAAAATGCCAGGCTGCTTTTCTGTTTTCCCTCCAGAATGTCGAGCAGGTACTGGCGTAATTCTTCCTGCTCACATCCCGCTTTTTTCAATTGATTGAGCGCCTGGGTGATCGCCGCTTTTGTCACCTTGTTGCTCGTCAGTAGTCGGTTGAACATGTTGCCGGCCCTGCCGAAACTTTCCATCCCTGACCACCGGCCCCACATTTTCAGCCGCCCCTGTATCCAAACGCGCTCCAGTGCACGCAAATGCAGCTCTTTGCCGTCGCCTTTACCGATGTTGTCAGGGTAGATCATAGCTTTCCTTCCTTTCTCAAAATTTCTTGCGTGCGCATGACACCTTCGGCGTGCATCAGTCGGGCGTCGTTGGCGTCGATAAGGCGCGTGCGTCGGTCTACTTCATCGTGGCAAGCGCTGCAGGCCCACGCTGCCTGTGTGTCGTCTGGCTTTATTGCCGTGCCGCAGGTGCCGGCCAGCCGATAATGTGCGGCGACGGTTGTTTCTGGGTTTCGGTTACAGATGCCGGGGATCCTGATTTGGCAATCACGGCCGCGGGCCTCGTCTGTCAGTTTGCTCATGCTGCATAATCCAGAAGCTGAGCCGCGGCGTTCTCTGCCTCGGCGATGGTTGGGAAGGATTTGTTTAAGATGAAGGTCCACAGCACGTTAAGCGCTGCCTGGTACAGGTCGTTAAATTCGAGGTCGTCCATTTTTGCGAATGAGATCGATCGCGGCTCGCGCAGGGTCGAACCATCGGGGAGTTCAAAAAGGTCATAATGCCCCGCTTCAACGGTTACCCATCGGCGGAAAGCGTGGAAGGATTTTGCAATCGTCAGCCGTTCGGCGCGCTTCTCGGCCACCAGCTGCAGGTATTCGTCCGCCAGCGCATAGAACACGCCAGCATCGTCAACATGGCGCGCCAGGCGATTGATATACCCGCGGAGAAATTGGCGCTCAAACGTTGATACTGCGCCGCCAGTCGGGGTCCAGTATTCAAAACCGAGATTCAGGAGTGAGAAAAATTTGCGGTGCAGTCCGGGATTCCGGGCGCGCCTAAACTCGCCAGTGACAACCGCCCCCAGCTTTAGTTTGTTCGTGACGAAATCGACCGTGTCGGGCGTTGCCGGCACGAGGATCCCGCCTTGGGATTTGTAAAACGAATACTGCGCCATTTTCGTCTCCGTGGTGGCGCAGCAGGTGATCAGCTGTTCAGGCTGATGAGAGGATTATATCACTTTCTCCGGACGTCGTAGCCCATACGTCGGAGCAGCACAATCATGAGCTCAGTATCGGCGACGATCTGGCTCTCCTTTAGCGGTAAAACCGCAGTTATCGCTCCGTAAGACATGTATACTAACACTCTTCCATTTTCGGGAAAAAACTTAGCAACATTTTGTTTTTCAATCATTATTTTCTTCTCCGGCCATCCTCGGATTTACATCGCTCAACAATTATTACATCAAAATACTGTATGAATAAACAGTATTTTATGCGTAATATTGCTAAACATAACCTCTCAAAGCGATCGGATAGATACGGAGCTATTTTTAAGCCAAACAAGAGAATTTTCTAGTACTACTCTATCTCATAACGCTATCAAAAATATAAAAACCACTTCAATTATTCTGCGTTTGTCCTACAAGAACTACAACGAAAGTCCTCATCTTGATAGGAAATTAATAAGCTATCTGGGTCAACATAGTTACCAGATTCACATTCACCATCAGAATAATTACCTTCACAATGTACTCGAACAATCAGATCCTCAATATATTTATCATAATAAAATCGCTGAGGCTTAGTTAAGGTATCAGGATCCCCGTTTTTAATCTTTCCACTGAGGGCTCTAATTACACCTAATGTATTATCTAGATCTATAGCTTTACCATTTTTACTCTTGACACTACAATCCACATGTTTTACGCCATTATCACTTGCTAGAAATCTCAAAACATCTATATACATATCTCATTCACTTTTATTTATTTGTAAATAACTAAAACCTTCTATTTTCATCCAGATTATCGAGAGCATCTTGAATCTTATCAACATACTCTGGTCTCATTGGCTCATGAAGATATAAAGTCGTCACACCGGAACGAGTTCTCATTTGACTTACTGGAACACCTGCCGCCTTAAGGCTCTGGAGGAGTGAATTTCTTTCTTCAAAAGTAATTTCCTCTGGGAGTGAAATTTCGAATTTAAAATAATCATCACTCTCAATATATTGATTTTTCTTATACCAGCTACTAATAGCCTTTGGAGGTAAATTTATTTGAGCAGAAAGCATTTTTGAAAGGGATTTTATTGAATCCTTTAACTCATACAAAGCTAACTCATTAGCTCCAACTTCTTTCTCGTCCAGTTTAGCAACTTTAAAAGTCCCATAATGCTTTAGGAAAGTTGTGAAGTTTTCTGGATCCTTTCTATATTTATCCATTGTATCAGAGATTTTATTTTTTAACTTTTCTTTGAATGCGTTTATTTTCTGAAATCTAAGATCGTGTGGGTATTCAAGATGTTCTATCGGTGATATATCAAACGAATAAGGAGTTAAGTCATCTTTTATGATAATTGTTGGCTTATCAAATGCCAATCGCATTCCTAATTCAAACATTACATTTGCATTGCGGCTGCTGATATCACAAACAACTATTGGATTCAAGTATATATTCTGAACTATTCTTTTCTGAATTACGCCAACATCATTATCAAAACTAACTAACTTTGGTGTATAGCCAGCTAGCTTTGCGGCATCATATATTATCTCTTTTACTTCATCCCAATGACCTAAAGGATATCCATCGGTGTTTGCTATAGGCATAATTACACCACAAGCTTTTTCATCTTCGTCAAATTCTACTGAATCACTAGCAATGATTTTTTGTGTTGAGGGATTTTTTTCTTCTACCTTACTCATGATTAATTCCTAGAAAATTCAAGTCAACTATCAAGCATCACATTAAGCCATTTGTGCTATCAATACCGCATTATTCAGACGAAACATAGCTGCCTAACAATGATTCTTATAAATACTTTTGTAGGTATTCTAGCTTTTCCTTAGTAAGCCTGCCAGCGCCTGATCAAACATTTTGTGTATATGGCAAAACCGTAGCTCTATTGGGTTGAAATGCCACAGCGTTTTGTCCGGCCTGGTTTTCTTCCCTGCTGGCCGGAAATTAACTTCACCCAGTTCGTAGAAACGCTCATTCACGCCTATCAGGTGATAGCGCGCCTTGTTCCCCTGCCCGGTCCGGATCATGTTCACGTTCGGCGACCGGAGCATCGATTTCAGCCGAATGCAGATCTGCGATCGTGTCATGCTGTTCCCTGGGTGTTTTTCATGCGTTAGGGCGCTGATCTCTGCAGTCGAGAGATTTTTGCCCTGGATAAGTTCGACAAACTGCCGTGTAGTGATTCTGGTCATTGGTCATGCCTCGGTTATTTCACGTTGTTGTTACCCATGCTGGCGCGGATCCGTGCCAGCATTTCCATGCCCTTTCGCTGATAGCGGCCGTCCGTGTCAGCGACTTGTGCGTCGCCCGGCGGCCTGTTCTCCAGTGCTTTCGTTTTTCGCACTGGCGGGATGGAGAATCCCATTTCCACCTGCTTTGCCCACTTCGCCAGCAGCCGGCCGGCCAGTGCGGCGAGTTCGTTGTGTCCCAGCTTGCGTTCTACGCCGGCGCGACGGAGCTCCGGGCAAATCTGGAACAGCACCGGGTGGCGCCAGTCGAAACTATCTGCGCCGTCGAAACGCCAAGATTCGTTGCGCCAACGCCGGTATTCGGTCATGACGTCGTCCGCCGACAAGCCGAACGGGTTGGCCGTGCACTCGCCGACGATCGCAGTAAATTCCGCAAGGTCAGGCGGCCAGTGGTTACCGGCGCTGCAACGCTCCATGCACCGGCGCGCGGCGTAGGCCAATTGGTCATCTGAGAATTTCGAAATCGTCTGGCCCCAGATCGTGGAGGGCGCCACCCCGTTCTTGGTCACCCAGCGGTTGGCGTAGATCCCCGCCATCGTCTCCCAGAGGAGCCAAGCCCTGTCGCTCCCGTTCTGCATTTCGTGCGGCCCTGACCTGCTGCTGAGCGGTAGCGACTGCTGCGGTGTATCTGGTCGCATTTGAACCTCCTGCATGCTGCTTTCGTTTGACCGCCGCCTGGCGCTCGTAGAGCACGCTGTCGGCGAATTTCTGCTCCCACTGCGTCTGGTTAAATACCCTGCCTTCGGCTTTCCAGTACGCCTGGAAGCTCGCCAGTTCCTGTAGGGTATATCCCGGCGCCGGGCCGTCGATAATACGGCCCCACAACGCCGCCAATCGCTGGAAATCAACCGTCGGCGCCCAGTTGGCGCTCATCGGAAATTTTCCGCATGGGTTCTCGTCGTCTTGGTCTTCCCAGTGTGTCGGCGGTGATCCCTGTCCATCTGGTGAAATTTCGCCCGCTCCCGATAGAGAGAGGGGTTTATCTTTTAGATCTTCTTCTTCCTCTACTTCTGGTAACGCTTTTTGATACGCATCTGTAACGCTCGCAGCGTTACTGTTTGCGTTACCTTTTGCGTTACTCCCGCGTTTCACTTTCCTAGAATTTGCTACGCGATTATTCGTAAGTGCTCGTTTTTTCGATGAATTCCCGTTATGCCTTTCAAAGTTCGGAAAAACCAACGTCTCCCCATCGAGCGCCAGCCAACCAACGCTGATCAGCGCATCTGCAAAACCGGAAACGAAAGTGATCCGATCAACTGCATTTTTTGTAACGCTCGCAGCGTTACACTTTGCGTTACCGTCAATGGTCTGTTGATCGGCCCACGCCCATAATCTGACCAACTTGCCTAACACGGCGTCCGGGTCCAGATTCAGGATTTCCGACAGCTGGAACACCTCCGGTTTATCCGGGGTTATTACTTCAACCTTGATCCAACTTGCCGCCATATGTGCCTCAACTTTCTGTAATCTGTAACGCCGACAGCGTTACGGTTTGCGTTTCTTAAAAGGTCAGTTTCGCGCCGTCGCGCGTGCTCCCTGCGGCGCTGGCTTCCCTTTCAAACGCTGGCAGTGCTTTGCAAAACTTCGCGCCCAGACCAACAGGTCGGGCAGTTTCATGTTCGGGTTGTGGCGCTGGTGCTGTACGGCAGCCGCCGCCGACGTCGTGGCGACCGCCTCGTCGAACCGTGCCTCGCGCAGCTGCGCGGTGATCTGCTTCTGCAGGAAATCGTCGTAATTAATGGTCATTGGTCATGCCTCGGTTAATGCAGTGCGCTATAGGCCCGCCGCAGCTCGTAGAAGCTGCGCTCTGCCTCGTCGCACTCTCTTTCAAAATCCGCCGGTGATGCGTGCAGCAGCGCGGCGGCGATCGCCTCCTGGTGTTCCTTCAGCGCGCGGATTGCCAGGTATTCGATGCTGTTCCCCGCCACCAACCGGGCGCGTAGCACCGCCGGCAACGCAGCAAGGATTGCCGGCTGCAGTTCCTGAATTTTCTGGCGGGCGCCAGCACTATCGCTGTCGAGCCAGCGAAAGATCTGCTGCTTGTTGTTGTGCCATGCAGCATCATCAACGCTGCCGTCGGTGCGTTCGATCTGCGCCAGTTGCGGCGCCTGCATCTCCAACTTGAAGTAAGCGCGGGTAATTTCTGCCGCGACCGTGCGCTGAGTGGCCTCCGTGGCCCATCCACGCAGCGCGTCGCGGATCTGCTCGTGTTTGATTTCCATAAATCATGTCCTTAGGCTGCAGGCTTGGTATCCTGCTGTTCTGGCGGTAAACCGTCCGTTGGGTTGGGGTAAAGGTCGGGCCTTAACTCGTGGGGGGTGACACCTGTTACGTTATAAATTTGCAGTACACGATCAGCAGGTACTGCCCCTTTGTAACGAGTTTTCCAACGGCTAACTGACATAGGCTTAATGCCTAATAGAGCAGCCAGGTTGGATGCTGTTCCCGCTATCTGAATTGCTTTAGTTAAACCACTCATAATTTTCTCCGGTCTAGAAGTGAGAAGATTAAGCCAAAGACTTAATAACAAGCCAAGCCTTTGGCTGATTCAATTGTTTAAGCAAAAGGCTTATCATGCTGCAATGAAAGAAAAAAATTTCGCTGACTCAACCTTGTTTGAGCGCCTTACAGAACTCACCAAACGGGGCTTCTCTAAGTCAGAGATGGCCAGGATAGCTGACGTCACTCCTCAGTCAGTTAATGGTTGGTTTAAAAAAGGGGTTATCAGCAAGAAATCTGCCATAGCAATTGCAGAAGCTACTGGCGTATCAGTCGCATGGTTACTTGGTGATAATGTCGAAGAAAGCAGCGGACTGAACCAAGATGAAATGGAGTTGCTGAAGCTATACAGGCAGTTACCTGAAGTAGAACAAAAAAATATGATGGCTGTATTCAGTGCTCGACTAAAAGAGATCGATGATTACGTTGAGAAGTACCTCCGCGGTCGGTATAAACCGACAGAATAAAATTTATGGCATTTGCCAAACAATCACACAGCCTGAAGCCAGCATAGATTGGTGAGCAAAACCTTTGCAGGGAAAAGCTGAAACCTTTAGGGCAGCACCTATAAAGCAAGGAATATCAAATGGATACACCTAATTTACCTTCTTCTGGACAGCAGCAAAACCTAGATCTTTTCCCGGTTAGGGAGATCGAAGTTGACGGAATTCAGATGGGCGTTCTGAACGATGGAACCCCGTATCTTACGATGCGCGGCCTTTCTCGGCTTTGTGGCGTTGATTCCGGTACAATGGTTCGCCTTACTACAAATTGGCTTGAAGAACGCACAAAACCACGTGGTAAAAAGATTGATGCGATTCTCCAGTCTAAGGGCCTCCGATTAACCAAGCTCTACACCACGATTACTAATCAAGGTACGGAAACACATGCATATCCCGACAATGTTTGCATGGCTATCCTTGAATACTATGCCTTCGATGCCGCCGCGGGCGGTCAGTTTGACAGCAGCATTGCATTAAAGAATTTTAGAGCTCTCGCGGAAAATACCTTAAGAAGATTCATTTTCTTAAGTGTAGGGATTGATCCTGAAAACCCGCAGCGTGGAGCTTGGCAATGCTTCCATGAGCGCCTACAGCTAAACTCTCAAATTCCATTTGGCTATTTTTCAGTATTCAGTGAAATGGCTGATATTACACTAAAAATGATCAACGGCGGTTTCAATTTTGGTCCAGCTTCCGTGCCGGATATCAGCGTTGGTATTACCTGGGGCAAGCATTGGACCAGTTCTAACCTTGATGCTCGTTTTGGCCAAAGAACAAAGCATCCCCATGTCTATCCCGAGTGGTTTCCCCAGAGCAGAGCAGGTGCCATAGACGCATGGGTCTACCCTGATGATGCACTGGGTGAGTTCAGAAGATGGATGCAGCAATCTTACCTCCCAACAAAGTTTCCTGCCTACATAACGTCTAAAGCCAAGGCGGGTGAGATCCCGCAGGTTGATGTTGCTAAGTTATTAAGTCAGGTCAAGAGACCAGAGTTGCCTAAAAAGTAATTCTGACTGACCGTGCAAAGGCGTTATACGCCTACCAAACCGGCCGCGAGCCGGTTTTTTTGCGCCTTTCACCAACCCCACTACTTAACTGGTCACCATAAGCCTATGGCTTAAATATTTATTAAGCCATAAGCTTGACATAATTCTAAGTCTTTGGCTTAATAAATTACATCAAGCAGCAGCGAACAGGCAGGAAGCCCACGAAGTAGCCGCCCGGGGCGCACGAAGACCGGGATGATTCGCTAACGCAGCAGGTGAAAAACGTTCTGACAGCTGGAAAGACAGCACCGAGGCATGACCAACAGACCACACAGCAGAGGGCAACACGATGTTCACATCATACGAAGAGTATTTCGACAGTCTGGCGGAAGGCGAAGAGGCCATGTCAGAAGCAGAATTTAACGCAGCTCTCCAGTAACACTCACCGCGCCCTACGGGGCGCCACCGAGGCAATCATGAGCGACAGAGGTTTCTGGATTGTAATTGTCGTCGGCACCTGCGGCCTGTTCTGGACGGGAGTCATCGTAGCTGCACTGATTTTTAAAGGGGCATGGCAATGAGCAAGATCGTCCCAAACAGCGGTAAGGCCGTCAGCCTCCGTAACTCGCGCACCGGCGCGCCGTGGGTAGCATCGTTCGATTACATCCGCGGCCGCTACCGGTTCGAACCGGTCGGCAATCTACGGGCCATCAAGCGCCCTTTTGAATCTCTACGGATTCCGCCGGAATTCGAGCCAGCAGGCACGCACTAAAGCACCACCTGAAACAGCAGTGAAAAAAATGCCCGAATTAATGGGTAGAACCAAACACGCACTTTAATCAAATGAGGCATGACCATGAAAGTAACTAGCGCAACTTTAGTTTGTGAAAAAATCCACGCAGGTATTCATTCCGTATCTGAAAACGACAATGTCATTGGATATATCGCCAAGACCAAAAACGAAGAATTACCTGTTGGTGCAGTTTTAGCAGACGGAACCGATCTCGGTGAATTTGATTGCCCTGACTGCGCAGTAAAAGAAATTTACCGCAAAGCAAACAATATTACTGACGGGCATTTAATTACCAGCGACGACAAGAAAGAAATGCTTTTGGCCTTCATGATGGCAATGCTTGGCGGCTCAGCAGAACGCACAACCCACTAATTGCTGTGTGTAGTCTTCCCCGCCAGCGATGGCGGGGCTTTTTCAAATATTGAAATGCGTCATGCGTTTCCCTCCCGGGGCGTCAACTCGCAGGGCGTATTTCAATATCAACAAAGAGAGGGTTTATATAATGCAAACTTTCAACACGGAATTAGCAATTGAGGCCCAGAGCCAATATTGCAATGACAACCGTCTTCCGAATTTCTCGCCAATTGACGGGATTTGTTACCGTTGCAATAAGGATGTTTATGTTCCAGTTGAGAATAAATACAGCGACTTTGTTTCCGGAATTTCCGTAGAAAAGGCAGCGAGCACCCACATTATCGATTGTCCGCACTGCCGAATGAGTTATTGCGATTAAAAGTAAAAAGGCCCGCGCAAGGCGGGCCAGTCTACCGGCTTAACGTCCCGGTGACGGGCTGCCAGGGGACCAACCCTAACAGCCGAGGCATGACCAATGACCACATCGAGGATGCAGCACCGATCGGCCTGCATTCTACCTAAAACTCAGGAGAATTGCACAATGCAAAACGTCTACGCCTATCACTTAAAGGCAAAGCAAAAGTCAGGGAAACCCTCGCTTTTCATCTGGTTTGAAGCAAAGAACGATGCGCGGGCAAAGCGAGACCTCGAAAACCACATCGAGGACGCCGAGCTGGATCAATCCGCTTACTTCAAGCCGGTGCGCACCAATTACCCCGTTGTTGACGATCTGCCGCCAGAAGCGGCGTTCTGTGATACCTGGTGCCTGCGCTACAAACTGGACGATAACCTGTCGTGGCAGGTCATCCCTGCGGCTGAGCGCGAGCCGCATAAACCTGCAGGTGATGCTGGTGCATCAGAAACCAGCAGCAGCCAAAAGCCACAGTTAGACCAGACGACCAATGACGGCGGGGATCCAGCTCACGGGCAAGAGCCGCGAGCGTACTTCGCAAAAATGAGCGCTGACACGCGGGCTGTCGCCGTCATCCTGCACGGCTTCGAGGTGATCGATACCGTGCTGAGTAAATCGCAGATGACCAATGTCATAAACACCGCATTGAGCGGCGAATCCGCTTATATCGCCGATATGCTGCAGGCTCTACGTCTGCCTGCCGTTTCCTGCATGGATCCCGAACGCTTCGCGGCTTTCGTTGCCGGGGTCGCGCGTCGCTATGAAGAAACCGATCCTGAATCGACTTTCATCAATATCCGCAAATACGTTGAGCAGCTGCTGAAACCGGCCCAGGAACCGGAAGCAGAAACGACGAAAACCGTACATAAGCGCGGCTATACCCAAACGCATGACGCCCTCGACCGTGAGATCGCCTGCGCGCTGTGGGTCGGTGATGTCGACTGCCAAAATATCGCCGGTGAGATCGATCGCTGGGCGCAGAAAAAAATAAAAAAACGATGACGAAGACTTTAAGCGATGGTCAATGGCGCTGCACGCAGCCCCGAACATCCTAAAATACAGCCGTGAGACAATTTTCGGCGTGGTCCGCAACGTTCCATCGTCTGATATTTACCACTTCCCCGCCACACTCCGCAGCTGGATTGAGAAATATTTGTCTGAGCATGGCGTCTATGAATTCGGCGCCGCGCCGGATGCCGTGCATTTGGTTGCAGAGCCAGAGCCAGAGCCAGAGCCAGAGCCAGAGCCAGAGCCAGAGCCAGAGCCAGAGCCAGAGCCAGA
This sequence comes from Serratia sp. EC4, assembly GCF_059652115.1. NCBI lineage: Bacteria > Pseudomonadati > Pseudomonadota > Gammaproteobacteria > Enterobacterales > Yersiniaceae > Serratia > Serratia sp. EC4. The sequence goes on from NZ_JBNIDE010000003.1 coordinate 321,281, forward strand.
GCCAGAGCTTGTCAGCTTAGGCGGTGGCCACTTCGATGCGTCCAGTCTTTTCGAAGCCTCCCCGCTGGCTGCAGTGCAGGTTGATAGCGAACTGAGCGAAGATACCGAGCAGCAGCCGGCGCCAGAGCAGACATGCAAAGACGCCTCAAACGACGATGAAAAAGCGGAAGTAGCGCAGCGGCAAGAAAGTGAGCCAGCAGCAGATTGCGCACAGGCGTATTTCGAGCCAGGCCGTTACGCTGATATTTCAAACACAGCCTATCACGCTGCGAACGGCATCAGCAGCACTCAGGTGAAGGACGCGCGTATCAGCCTGATGTATTACCACGGGCGCCACGTCATCAAAACGATCGGCCGGGAACGCAGCGACGCGCTGACGTTCGGTTCGCTGGTGCACACGCTGGCGCTTGAGCCAGAGAATCTGGTGCGAGATTTCAACGTAGAGCCGATTATCCCGGACAGCGCTTTCACGAATACCGCCTCAATGCGCGCATTTATCGAACAGCACAACGCCAGCCTGCCGAAACAGACCGACGCCGATACGCTGCGCGCCGTGATCGAGAAGCATAACGCCACCCTCCCGGCGTCGTATGCGTTGGGCGGCAATTACGAAGAAACCGCGCAATTTTATGTTTCACTCCCGGTTGAGTTTCAAAGCCTGGCAACGGCCGAACCTACGGCTTCAGCGATGAAGGGGTGCATCAAGAAGTACAACGCCACCCTACCGGCGCCGTTGAAAACCGCCGGCGGCCGCGACGCACTGCTGGAACAACTGACAGCCATCGATCCGGAGTTTGTTGAGAAAGAGCGCGCGATCCCAGCTCCGCTGTCGGTCAGCGGGAACAAAGAAGACTTGGCGGCGCGAATCAAAACGATTCTGCCAACAGCCATCTTTGCCGACGAACTGATCGATGCCTGGAAAAATTCCGACGACGGTCGCCAGTTGGTCACCCAGCAGCAAATGCAGCATGCCAAAGCCATTCAGCGTGCGCTGTTTACTCATTCTTCAGCGGGTCCGCTGCTACAGCATGAGCATCGCTCGGTTGAAGCAAGTTATTTCGGCTTTGATGAGGAAACCGGCCTCGAGGTCCGCGTCCGCCCTGACCTTGAGATCGATCTTAACAGCGTGCGCGTCGGTGTGGATTTGAAATCAGTCAGCATGGGCCGCGTGAAGCAAGATGCGCTGCGCGCCAAGCTGCACCGCGAAATTATCGATCGGGACTACCACCTCAGCGCTGCCATGTATAGCGACATCGCCGCCTTTGACCAGTTCTTCTGGATCTTCGTCAACAAAGACGAGGGCTATCACTGGGTGGCTATCGTCGAGGCTTCTCCTGACCTGCTTGAGCTTGGCCGGCTTGAGTACAAAAAGGCGCTGCGCGACATCAAAAACGCATTCGACACCGACACCTGGCCGGCGCCGATCACCGAAGAGATCGTCGACGACTTAAACGACTATGACAAGCGCCGTATGGAATCGCTGCGCGTTGCATAAGGGGCAAAAACTTAATGAACAATATCAGCATTCCTGAAGAAAAAACGGCGTCGGTTACCGACTCAAACATCGCGCTGTTCAACCCGCAATACCTGACTGCTATCAACCAATTTGCGCAGGTCATGGCGAGCGGCACAGCGACGATCCCCGCGCATCTACGAGGGAACCCGGCCGACTGCATGGCGATCGCCATGCAGGCCGCCCAGTGGCAAATGAATCCCTTCGCAGTGGCTCAGAAAACGTTCATCGTGAGCGGCGTTCTCGGGTACGAGGCGCAACTGGTTAATGCGGTGATTTCCACCCGCGGGCCGCTGGTCGACCGCATCAACTATGACTGGTTCGGTCCGTGGGAAAAGGTGATCGGCAAATTTGATATTCGCAAAGGGGATAAAGGGGAGTATCGCATTCCTGGCTGGCGCCTGGCTGATGAAGAAGGGATCGGGATCCGCGTCTGGGCAACGCTGAGGGGGGAGGATAAACCGCGGGAGTTAGTGCTCATGCTGGCGCAGGCCCGCACCCGCAACTCTACGCTCTGGGCTGATGATCCGCGCCAACAACTGGCCTATCTGGCAGTGAAACGCTGGGCGCGCCTGTACTGCCCGGAAGTGATTCTCGGCGTCTACACGATCGACGAGTTGGAAAAGACGGAAGAACGCGAAATTAACCCGCAGCGCGGCGCCTCGCGCGTCAGTGTGAGCCAGCTTGCGGACGGACCTGCCGCCGCACCCGTGCAGCAGAGCGCCCCGCCTGTCGATACGGATGATATTGCCAGCGGTATTCGGACAGCTATCGATCAGGCAGAAACAACAGACCAAGCCTCAAATATTCGCGCACAGGTTGAAGAGTTGCGTCAAAAGCTGGGGATAGCCGCTTACACCGAGTTGAAAAACAAAGTGATTAAGCGCCACCGGCAGATCACCGCATGCGGCAGCATCAGCAGCCAACTGAAAGACTGTCGGAGCGCCGAAGAGTTCGCCGCGGTAGAGGCGCTGGTGCGACGGTCAGAGCGAGATCTAAGCGCCGATGACATGGAGCGTTTCCAGCTTGCGCTCGACGATATGCGCCCAGAGTTTCAGGGCTGATTTTGGAAAATCAACGCACAACGCCGGCCACGGCTAATATTGTGGCCGGTTGTGCTGAGTAGTGAGGCATGACCAATGGCTAAATGGATGACTCTCGAAGAATGGCGAGATGATAACTACACCGATAAAAAACCAAGCATCCAGACGCTCTGGCGCTGGGCGCGCAACGGAAACTTCTACCCGCCGGCGGAGAAGCACGGCAAGCAGTACCGGCTGACACCAGGGACTATTTACATCAACCCCAAGGACTTCAACCTGGGGAGAAAAATAAAGGAAGCGCAGAGCCCTAATCCCGCGAGGCTCGCGTTCATGGAGAAAGTGATCAATGGCACGGCGAAGGGAGGGTTATGACATGCGCTTACCGAAAAACCTGACATTCCGCCGAAACCGGAACGCGTTCTACTGGCGCAATCCAGTCACCAAAAAGGAGATCTCTCTCGGTCAGATTTCGCGACGCGAGGCCATCGCCCAGGCGATTGAAGCCAACCACTATATCGAACAAAATTACTCTCCCGTTCTGCTCCTGGAGAAAATTAAGGGCAGCCACGAATACACGCTGAACGCCTGGCTCGATCGGTATGATGTCCTATTCAAGCGGCGAGAACTGGCCGAGAACACATACAAAGTGCGCGCTGGCCAAATTGCCATTATCCGGGAACGCCTGGGCGACATGGTGCTGACAAAAATCACGACACGCCACATCGCCGAATTTCTCGAGTTTTGGATCGCCCAGAACAAAAAGACAATGGCCGCAACCATGCGATCGGTGCTGTCTGATATTTTCCGCGAGGCGATCGTGGAAGGTCACATCGAAAACAACCCTGTGACCCCTACCCGCGCGGCGAAAGCTGTCGTGATGCGCGAACGTCTGGAACTGAAGCAATACGGGCCGATTCGAGAGGCCGCGGAGACAATGCCGCCTTGGTTCTGCCTGGCGATGGATCTCGCTCTGGTCTCCGGCCAGCGCCGCGAGGATCTGACACAAATGCGCTTTAGCCATATCGTTGACGGCCGCCTGCAAGTTGAACAAGGCAAAACGGGGGCTTTGCTCTCCCTCCCCCTTGATCTTGAACTGAAATGCATGGGCCTGCGGCTTGGCGCCGTTATCGACCGATGCCGATTGGTCAGCACGACGGACTTCATGATCAGCGCCGGCATCAGGAAAAATAGCCCAGATGGTTCGATCCATCCCGACGGGCTAACGAAAAAATTTGTCGCCGCGCGGAAAGCATCAGGTTTGGAATTTCAGGAAAGCCCGCCGACGTTCCACGAGATCCGAAGCCTGTCCGGCCGCCTGTACGAAAAGCAGAACGACAAGGCATTTGCTCAAAAGCTGCTGGGGCATACAACGGAAATGATGACGCTGAAATATCTTAAAACGAGGGGGAAAGAGTACGTGATGCTGTAAAAGACCGAATATCAAAATTCGGACATATTTCGGACATTTTCGGACAAACGAAAATAAACCCTTTAAAATCAACAACTCAAAAAAAGACCGAATACGATTCCTATATTCGGTCTAGGGAAATGGCTCTTGGGAGAGAGCCGTGCGCTAAAAGTTGGCATTTAATGCAGGGCTTGTTCAGCCGTGCACTTTAAGAGTAGCCTACCGCGCCAGTTTTGCCAGCCGCCCGGCGGCCGCGTGATAGTTTCGTGACGAAATAACTATGCGGCAAATGCGCATCAATCTGCGCACGCTGGGCAAGGCGTTGGCAAACAAGCGGTTAGTCAGCGCACAGCTTCTCGGCGCGTTCAATGAACGGCGCCATGCTCATTTTTTTCCCCGGTTCGGCAGGGTCGTCCAGCAGGATCACGTCCAGCGGCTGCGCGCGCTGATGGCCCTTCTTCACCTGCTGCTCCGCCGCGTCGTTGAGCGGGTATTGCATCAGGGTGCTGTTATTGAGCACGAACAGCGCGCCGCCGCTGCGGCACTGCAGCGTCACTTCTTCCTTGGTGAACGCCCACTGTTTGCCGTACTCCAGTTTGGTGATGTTCACCAGTTTGTCTGCCGCCAGCGCGCCGGTCGCGGTTGCCAGCAGCGTAATGCCGAGTAATACCGATTTCATGTGATGGCCTTAAGGTTGCTATTCGCGCCGATTTTCCCGCAGCTTGCCCGGTTGCGGCAAGCTGAAATGTCATACCGGCGCATAGGTTGCAAATAAACTGACCAGCAGCAGCACCGCCATCCCCAACCCGACTTCGAGCCAGCAGGCCAGCACCACGCCGCGCTGCGCCAGCGCCGGTACGCGGCTCATCGCCGGCACGATGGCGTAGCGATTGGCCAGCGCCACCATCACCATCAGCGCCACCAGCGCGGTTTTGATCAGCAGCAGGCGCTGATAAGGCGAGCCGAGGTTGAGCGGCCAACCGCCGAGAATGATCAGGTTGTTGACGATGCCGGTGACGATCACCGCCGCCACCGCCAGGTGCCCCCAGCGTGAGAAACGGATCAGCGTGGTGATGGCGTCGCTGCGCCACTGCGGCGGAGGCAGGTAACGCAGGCAAACCAGCAGCGGCGCCAGGCTGCCGAACCAGTAACCGGCGGCCAGCAGGTGCACCGCATGGTTGGCGCGGTGCAGCGCGCCCAACGCGCCTTCATGCATCGCCGCGTGGCCGATAAACGCCAGGCTCACCAGCAACAGCGCCGAGCACAGCGCCAACGCCTGTGCGCGCGGCCGTTCCGGCAGCAGCAGGCTCAGGATCGCCAGCAGCGACAGGCCCAGATGCCAGCGCCACACTTCGCCGAAGGTGGTGCCGAGCACCGCCCACCAGACCTCCAGCCGCCAGGCGTCTTCCCAACCGTCGCCCATCTGCCCGGCCTGAATGGCCAGCAGCGCCACGGCGGAAAGCCCGGCAATCCAGGTGCCGGCAAGCAGCAGCGGACGCACATCGCGGGAGAGGATCGGGGAGAGGCGCTGCGGTGACAATAAGGCGGTGAACAGACTGATGCCGAACATCAGCATCACCGCCGCAAAGTGCACCAAGCGACACAGAACGAACAGGGTCGCCAGAGTCACGATCAGTTTACGGTGAAGCTGTACTGGCCTTTGGTTTTATGCCCGTCGACCGACACCACATGCCAGCTGACGTTGTATTTGCCCGCGCTCAGCTCGCTTTCGATCGGCACGTTGACCTGGGTGTTGTTGTTCGGATCGAGCTGCAGCTTGCCGGTTTTCACCACGGCGTTGTCCGGGCCGGTGATTTTCACGCCGCTGAAGTTTGGTTCGATGCCTTCGGAGAAGCTGAGGGTCAGCGCCTTCGGCGCCGGGCTGACGCTGGCGTCGGCCTTCGGCGTTTCCACTTTCAGGTGGGCGTGCGCCAGCGCTTGCTGCGAAGACAGGCCGACGAACAGAACGAAAACGGTGGAAAGCAGGCGACAGGAGGAACGAATTTTACCGATCACAGTGGTATCCCTTAACAATATAAAGAGGGTCATAAGGGTTAAGGCCACAGCCAAGGCGATGTATCAGCGGCCCCAACCCACCGCAATGATTGCGCCACGGGTAAACAGAAAAACGGGTTGTATCGGCTAACCCGCTGTTTTGACTCTACCATCCCTGTAGCGTATCGCGGTAAATCATAACGACCACGCTGCGGCAAGTCGAGCGCATCACTGGCATTTTGCGATCCGGCAGCACGTATCGCCGCATAACCGCGATAAACGCAGGGTAAAAAAAAACCGCGCGTCAGGCTCGCCCGCGCGCGGTTTTTTCGATGTTCTGATGCAGATCAGGCCTGGTCGTTGCCGCCCTGGCCCATCGCGCCCATTTTCTTCAGATCTTTGTCGATGAAGAACAGGCCCTTGCCGCTGGTGCCCACCAGCGCCAGCTTGTCCAGCACGGATTTGAACAGTTTCTCTTCTTCATGCTGCTCCGCCACGTACCACTGCAGGAAGTTGAAGGTGGAGTAATCGTGTGCGGTCATGGCGGCGTGCGCCAGTTCGTTGATCTGACGAGTGATCAGCTGTTCGTGTTCGTAGGTCTGCTGGAACACGTCCGCCAGCGATTCGAACGCTACCGGCGGCGCGGCGATGGTGCCCAGCAGCGGCAGAGAGCCGGTGTCGCTCAGATAGTCGAACAAACGTTGCATATGCTGCATCTCTTCCTGAGAATGCTCCTTAAGAAATGCGGCGGCGCCTTCAAAGCCTTTATCGCTGCACCATGCGCTCATCTGCAGATACAGGTTGGCGGAGTAGAACTCCAGATTCAGTTGCTCATTCAGCTTTTGAGTCATTTCTTGCGTCAGCATAATGATTCCTTTTATTTTGCAGGTCATGAATTTAATTTCCGCGCATTATGCCCTGCTGCCGTAAAAATAAAAACACCTTATTTACACTCAAATCACATTAATTATAAAAACCATAAATATCAACAAATTAAAATATTTCATTCACATTGAGAATTCACATGATAATTATTTTCATCTTTTATTTTAATCAAAAAGCGAATCATTCTTATTTAAAAGAATAAATAGATTGCATTACTGCTGGATAAATATCGCTCCCGACAACGGCGTAATGGGCTTGCCAAGCGCCGCCGGGTGGATTACCTTCTGCGCAGATTCAATGCGGCAAAGTAAGTAAGGAGCATAGCGTGGGTTACAATCTGGCCGAGCTGTCCAAAGAAGAGATGGACAGGGTGAATGTGGATCTCGCCGCCTCAGGCGTGGCGTATAAAGAGCGCTACAACATGCCGGTGATCCCGGAAGTGGTGGAGCGCGAGCAACCGGAAGCGCTGCGCGACTATTTTCGCGAGCGCGTGGCGCACTACCGCGCGGAATCCCACAAGTTTTCGCGCCTGCCGTACGAACCGAAGGCTAAATAGAAAAACCCGCCGTTACGGCGGGTTTTTTGCGTCACTTGCCGGCAAACCGGTCGGTGGCGATCATCAGCTGGTGCAAAATGCCCGGCTCATCATACGAATGCCCCGCCCCTTCCACGATATGCAGCTCCGCCTCCGGCCAGGCCTTGGCCAGGTCCCAGGCGTTCTGCACCTGGCAGGCCATGTCATAGCGGCCGTGGACGATCACCGCCGGAATATGGCGGATCAGCGGCACGTTGCGCAGCAGTTGATCGTCGCTTTCCAGGAAGCCCAGATGGGTGAAGTAGTGGTTTTCAATGCGGGCGAACGCCAGCGCGAAATCATCCTCGCCGAACGAAGCGGATTCGCGGCTCGGCAACAGCGTGACCGTCTCCCCTTCCCACACGCTCCACAGTTTGGCCGCTTCAAGCTGCACCTGCGGATCGGCCGAGGTCAGCCGCTGCCGGTAGGCGGCGATCACGTCTTTACGCTCGTCATCCGAGAGGATGGACAGCACGCGCTCCCATTTTTCCGGGAAGAAGCGCGAAGCGCCGTCCTGGTAATACCAATGCAGCTCCTGCTTGCGCAGGGTGAAGATGCCGCGCAGCACCATTTCACTGACGCGCTCCGGGTGCGTTTGGGCATAAGCGAGCGCCAGCGTCGATCCCCAGGAACCGCCGAACACCAACCATTGATCGACGCCGGCCATTTCGCGCAGCCGCTCGATATCGGCCACCAAATGCCAGGTGGTGTTGTTGTCCAGGCTGGCATGCGGACGGGAGCGGCCGCAACCGCGCTGATCGAACAGCAGCACCTTGTAGCGTTCAGGATCGAACAGCTGACGATGATGCGGGGAGATGCCGCCGCCCGGCCCGCCGTGAATGAATACCGCCGGTTTACCGTTCGGGTTACCGCTCAGCTCCCAGTAGATCCGGTGGCCATCCCCAGTATCCAGCCAACCGCTGTCGTATGCCGCTAACGGCGGGTACAAACCTCGTAATTGTTCCATGGCGCTTTCCGTCTCTCTGTGAGTCATGCTTTCATCAAAGCGGAAGCCGCCCGGCAGGTCAACGGTAAAACCCGAAAACTCGAACGCGCGCCGAGAACTCGGCGCGCGTTTGCTCAAAATCACAACGACCTGCCTGTAAAATGCCCACAGGCCCGATCAGTTGAGGTGCGCGATCGCACTGATCTCCACCAACTGCTCGGGCGAAGCCAGCCCGGTGACGCCGATCAGCGAACCGGCGGGCCGGTGATCGCCGACATAGCGCTTGAACAACGCAATGCACGGTTCAACGTGCGCCTGTACGTCGGTCAGGTAGATCTCCACATACGCCAGGTTCGAACGTTCGGCGCCGAATCCCGCCAATACCCGATCCAGGTTGTCCAACGTCTGTTGGGTTTGCCGTTCGATATCGCCCGCGCCGATAAACTCACCCTGCATATCATGGGAAAATTGCCCCGAAATGTAGAGGGTGTCTTTGACGCGAACGCCTTGGGACACGCCATTCTCCTCTTCCCAAATGACCCCGTGATGGTAGTGCGTGATGCCGTTTTTCATGCTGCTTCTCCAACCGTTTATCGTTTCCATGACGACTATAATCGTTTGATTGGCGAATGAATGTCGTCACTGAAACGACATTGACTATGCAGTTAATTAATTGAATATGTTAAATTAATTATCTTATCACCGGCTCTCGGGGGGCGGCATGCTGCGGGCGAATCTCAATGACATTCAGGTTTTCATGGCCGTCGTCGACGCCGGCAGTTTTGTCGCCGGCGGACAGACGATGGGGCTATCGCGCTCGGCGGCGGGCAAGGCCATCGCGCGTCTGGAGCAGCGGCTGAGCGTGCGGCTGTTGCATCGCACCACGCGTTCGCTTGGCCTGACCGACGAGGGGCGAGAGTTTTATCGGCGCGGTCTGCAGATCCTCGCTTCGGTCGACGACGCCGAGGCCAGCGTGGCCGGCGACAAAGGCACCGCACGCGGGGTGCTGCGGCTGACCGCTCCCGCCGCCTTCGGCAGACGGATCCTGTTGCCGCTGGTGCCGAAATTTCTCGTCGCCTGGCCTGAGGTGCAGGTGGAGATCAGTTTTTCCGATCGCCTGGCGGATATCGTGGAAGAAGGATTTGATTTGGCGGTGCGGATTGGCGTCACGGCGCCGGATACCCGGCTGGTGTCCAGAACCCTCGCCAGGTATCGCGCCCTGCTGTGCGCCTCCCCCGCCTACCTCGCCGCCCGTGGCGAACCGCAAACCGTCGAGTCGCTCGCCGGGCACGAGGCTCTGCTGTTCAGTAGCCGCAACCAAAAACAGCCCTGGCGGCTGCGCGACGAGCGCGGCGAATGGGTCAAGGCCCCGGTGCGCGGCCGCCTGCGGCTGGACAGTGGGGAAGCGTTACGCGATGCCGCTCTGTCCGGGTTGGGCATCGCGTATCTGCCGGAGTTTATGATTGCGGAGGACTTGGCCGCCGGCCGTCTGCGGCAGGTGTTGCGCGCCGTGGCGGGTGAAGAAGTCAGGATTGTGGCGCTCTATCCGAATAAGCGCCTGCTGGAACCCCGCGTCAGGCGCTTTCTCGATCTGTTGGTGGATACGCTCGGCGGCTGAGACCTTACCCGCCTTTACGCATATGCGGCTCACGCATCTCCTGCGCGGTTTTTGCCTCGATGCTCAGTTCCGCCGTCGGGCGCAGCAGCAGGCGCGCCAGCCCGATGGGTTCGCCGGTTTCCCGGCAGTAGCCGTATTCGCCGTTCTGCAAGCGCGCCAGCGCCGCATCGATTTTCGGCAACAGGCGGCTTTCGCGATCCAGCTGGCGGAACAACAGGCGCAGATCCTCTTCGCGCGCCGCCTTATCGGCCTCATCGCCCGTCGCTTCGCCGCCGTCGATCTCTTTTTTCAGCTCATCGATGTGCAGCAGCAGCTTTTGCCGCTCATCCTGCAGCAGCTGACGGAAAAACGCCCGTTGAACCGAGTTCATATAATCAGAATCCGGCATGGCCAGCAGTTGCTGCGCATCCGGTAATGCCATCACAGTCATTGCGTTCTCCGAACATTGAAAGTGTAATATTATAACATAATAATTATTTTTAACACCCGGTCATCCTAAAACAAAATCTCATGTGTAAACAGCAGGTTAAATGCAATTCGCACTTTGTCGCTTGCATCCTGCCGGCTTTAGGCGGTTAATGACTGAGCAAGCCACCCAATCATAGGTAACGAGAGGCCATCATGAGTAAGGGAATGGATAGCAAAAAAAATGCGAAGAAGAAGCCGTTGAAAACCCCAGCTGAGAAACGTGCGGAGAAACGCGCCAAAAAAGCGCATCCGTCTGGTGAGTAAGCGTCCTTCCATCCGTCATTAAACCCGCCAAGGCGGGTTTTTTATTGCCTCACAGGAGAGATGGCCAATGCCCTGCTTTACCCTCGCCGCCGCCCAATACCCCGCCGCTGCGGCCGATATCGCCAGCAACCTTGAACGTCACCTGGAATTTATCGCGCAGGCAGCCGAACAGCAGGTGCAACTGCTGGTGTTTCCCGAACTGTCGCTAAGCGGCTATGAGTTGGCCAATGCTGCCGAACTGGCGCTGACGCTGGGCGATCCCCGCCTGCAACCGCTCAGTGCAGCGGCGCAATCGCGGCAGATGACGATCATCGTCGGCGCGCCTTTGCACAGTGGCCAGGCGCTGCATATCGCCGCCTTGATCTTTCACCCCAACGGCACGGTGGCCGTCTATACCAAACAGCATCTGCACGGCGCGGAACAGCAATTCTTCTCGCCCGGTGAGGGCGGCCCGTTGCTGGAAATACAGCAGCAACGTATCGCGCTGGCCATCTGCGCCGACACTTCGGAACCTGGCCACGCAAGCGCCGCCGCACGGGCGGGCGCGCAGATTTATGCCGCCGGCGTGCTGGTATCTGAAGCCGGTTACGCGAAAGACAGTGCCGCGCTGGCAGGCTATGCCCGGCGTTACCGCATGGTCACGCTGATGGCCAACCATGCGGCGCCGACCGGCGGCTGGATCCCGGCGGGCCACAGCGCCATCTGGGATAATACGGGAGAGCTTCTGGTTGCCGCGCCGGATGACGCTCCTGGGCTGATCATCGCCGGCAAGACTTCCGACGGTTGGCACGGCCGCCTGTGCCGGTTAAGCTGAAGCCTGACGGCAACGCGGAGGAAAGCATGACGTTACGCGTAATAGATACCGAAACCTGCGGGCTGGAGGGCGGCGTGGTGGAAGTGGCCTCCCTCGATCTGCTCGACGGCCAGTTAACCAATCCGATGAGCGATCTGATCAGCCCCGACCGCCCCATCAGCCTCGACGCGATGGCGATTCATCACATCACCGAACAGATGGTGGAAGGCAAACCGCGCATCGCGGTGGCGATCGGCCGCTATCAGGGCAGCCCCTACTATGTGGCGCACAACGCCGCCTTTGATCGCGGGGTGTTGCCGGAGATGAACGGCGCCTGGATCTGCACCCTCAAGCTGGCGCGCACGCTGTATCCGGACATCAAGTACGGCAACCAGTATCTGCGCTACGCGCTGAACCTGGACGTGCAGCTGCCGGCAGACGCCACGCTGTACCCGCACCGCGCGCTGTACGACTGCTACGTCACCGCCGCGCTGCTGCAACGCATCATCAAGGATTCGGGCTGGACGCCGGAGCAAATGGTGCAGATCACCGAACAGCCGGTGCTGCTGAAGAAATTCAAATTCGGCAAGTATCGCGGGCAGGAAATCGAACGCATCGCTCAGGAAGATCCCGGCTATCTGCGCTGGATGCTGAAGTCCATCGACGATCTGAGCCCGGACATGAAGCACACGCTGAAATACTATCTGATTGGCTAGCACAGCGGGCGGCGCAGGCCGCCCGCTGTTCGCCGTTACTCCGCCAGCGCCAGAATGAAGGCGTACTCCAGCGCAATATCCTCATAGGCCTTGAAGCGGCCGGATTTGCCGCCGTGACCGGCATCCATGTCGGTATACAACAGCAACTGCCGGTCGTCGGTTTTCAGCTCGCGCAGCTTGGCCACCCACTTGGCCGGCTCCCAATACTGCACTTGCGAATCGTGCAGACCGGTGGTCACCAGCAGATGCGGGTATGCCTGCGCTTTCACCTGATCGTACGGGCTGTACTGTTTGATGTAGTCGTAATAGGCCTGCTCGTTCGGGTTACCCCACTCGTCGTATTCGCCGGTGGTCAGCGGGATGGACTCATCCAGCATGGTGGTCACCACGTCGACGAACGGCACCTGCGCCACCACGCCGTGGAACAGCTGCGGCGCCTGGTTGATCACTGCGCCCATCAGCAGACCGCCGGCGCTGCCGCCCATGGCGAACACCCGCTTGCCGTCGCCGTACCCCTGGGCGATCAGCGTTTCGGTCACGTCGATAAAATCGTTGAAGGTGTTCTGCTTGTTGAACAGTTTGCCGTCTTCATACCACAGCTGCCCCAGCTCGCCGCCGCCGCGAATGTGCGCCAGCGCGAACACGACACCGCGATCCAGCAGGCTCAGGCGGCTGGCGCTGAACGCCGGATCCATGCTGCTGCCGTAAGAACCGTAGCCGTACACCATCAGCGGGTTGGCGCCGCGCTGGAAGCTGTCCTGGCGATACACCAGCGAAACCGGCACCTCGACGCCGTCGCGCGCCTTCACCCACACCCGCTCGCTGCGGTAGTTTTCCGGCGTGAAGTTCTTCACCTCCTGCTGTTTGAGCATCGTCCGCTCGCCGCTGTCCATGTTCAGCTCGTACAGCGTGGTCGGGGTGGTCATCGACGAATAGCCGTAGCGCAGCAGCGCGGTTTCCGGATCCGGGTTATACGCCAGCCAGGTGGTGTAGGTCGGATCGTCGAAGGCGATGCGCTTCTCTTCGCCCGTCTGCCAGTGGATCTGGCGCAGCAGCGTCAGGCCGGCATTGCGCTCTTCCACCACCAACCAATCGCGGAACAGGCTGAAGCCCTCCAGCATCACGTCGGCGCGCGGGGCGATCAGCGTCTGCCACTGCGCTTCGTCCGCCTGCTCGCTCTGGTACAGGCCAAAGTTCTTGCCGTCCTTGTTGGAGCGGATATAGAAATGCTGGTGATAGTGATCGATAGCGTACTCGTGATCCTTGCGGCGCGGCACGAACAGCTGCGGCTTGGCGTCCGCACGATCGGCGTCCAACAGCAGGATCTCCGAGGTGGTGGTGCTGCTCAGGTGGATCAGGATAAAGCGCTCGGAGGTGGTCTTCTCCAGCCCGACGTAAAAGGTATCGTCCAGCTCTTCGTAAATCAGCTCGTCCTGCTGCGGATCGCTGCCCACCACGTGGCGATAAACCTGATACGGCAACAGCGTCTTGGCGTGCTTGCGCACGTAGTACACCGTCGAGGAGTCGTTGGCCCACTCGAAGCTGCCGGAGGTGTTTTCCAGCACTTCGTCGGCCCAGCTGCCGTCGGCCAGGTTCTTGAAACGAATGTCATACTGGCGGCGCGACAGGAAATCCTCCGCCACCCCCAGCCGCTGGTTGTCGGGGCTGACGTCCAGCCCGCCCAGGGTATAAAACTCGTGGTTCTCGGCGCGCTGGTTGCCGTCGATAAGCACCTCCCAGTGCTCACTCTCGGCCTGCGGCTGGCGCACGGAAATCGCGTATTCGTTGCCCGGCTCGTAGCGCGTCTGATAGCGATAGCCATGGCGCACGTAAGGCACCGAATGTTCCTGCTGCGGAATGCGCGCCACCATCTCTTCGTACAGAGTTTCGCGCAGCGCCTGCTGCGGCTTCAGCATCGCATCGGTGTAGGCGTTCTCCGCCTGCAGGTAGTCCAGCACCTGGCGGTCCGCGCGCTCATCGTCGCGCAGCCAGTAGTAGTCATCCACGCGCGTATCGCCGTGGATGGTGATGGGATAAGGGCGTTTTTCCGCTTTTGGTGGGGTCATCATTGCTAAATCATCCGCTTACATAGATTGCGGCAAGAGTGACACGATTCCCCCCGGCTTGCCAAGCGGCGCTACGCCAGCTCGCGCTTTTTCTCGTTGACGTCGCTCTCGATGCCCTGCTTGACGTCCGCCGGGATCTTCAGCGCCTGCGCCAGCGCATCGAGGTAGCCGCGCTCCATAAAGTGATCGACGTCGATCACCAGACAACTCAGGTAGTAAACCTCCAGCGCCTCGTCTTCGTTTTGCACGCTGCGGGCGATCAATGCCGGGTTGAGCGGCTGATCGAGCGCTTCCTGCACCCAGCCCTGCGCCTCTTCCCCCACCTGCAGCTGCGACAGGCTGTGATCGATGGCGCGCTGCTCGTCGGCATCGATATGGCCGTCGCTCTTGGCGGCGAACACCAGCGCCTGCACCAAACGCTTGGCGCGCAGATCCACCGGCGTGGTTTGCAAACCGAACTGCGGTTCGTCCTGATGGGTCTCTTTCACCCGCTGCTTATACTTGTTCCACAGCACCGCGCCCACCGCCGCGCTGCCGCCGATAATCAGCGCATTCTTGCCGAATTTGCCCACCAGCTTGCGCGAAGATTTGTTGGCCAACAGCACGCCGACCAGGCCGCCCAGCGCCGTGGGCGCCAGCAGTTTGCCGATGCCTTCCGCCCCGCCCATCGCACCGGCCTTCTGCCCGATCAACGTTTGAATCTGCTGCATCCAGTTACTTTTCATCATCTACCCCTTGCGTGAGAAAACGCGGCGCGCAGGCGCGGCCGAACCGACGGTAAACCGCCAGATTAGGGGATCTTTTGTCAATTTACGTCTGGGGGATGCAAACCTGTGTTTAGCGGGCCGGACGGCCCGCCTGGATGGCTGCGGCGTTACGCGTCTTCGTCGCCCGCTTCGTCGTCCTGCTCGTACTCCGCCAGCTCGTCGCGCATCGCCTGGATGGCGTCGCGGGTCATCAGCGCCAGCGTGCGGTAGAAACCGGTGGTGGCGTGCGCTTCCACTTTACCGAGGAAGCGGCCGCACCACGGCAGCAGAAACTCGTCGAACAGCGCGATCTGCGCCTGCGCTTCATCCTCCTGCGACTGATCTTCCAGCCAGGAGGCCGCCAGCAGCAGTTGGCCGAAATGGTCGGCCGGCGCCTCCGCCAGCGGCATGCCGCGCTGCTGCAGGAAGGTGCGCACTTCCGCTTCGCTGGCGCCTTCGACGTAGTCGGAGCGGAACGGCGACACGCTGCACTCGCTGCCGACGAACATCGCGTTGAAGTCGGTCGCCAGCTGGTTGACGTCACAGCCCTGTTGCAGGCGCTTCAGCAGCTCATCCTGCTCCAGCGGCCAGTGCTGCTGCAGCTTGCCCTCTTTGATCAGCGCGAACAGCGGCACCAACAGCGGATCCTGCGGCTGGCGGTAGAACAGCGTACCCAGCACGCGGCAGACAATCGAAAACTCATTCATGATAAGGCCTTATACAATACGGAAAATTTTGCCGGGACGATGTCACAAATCGGCCAATTCCGCAATCGCCGGCTTGCCGCGCCGCTCGAGAAAATCCAGCAACCGGCGCGGGCTGACGTTAAGAATGCGCGCTTGTGGGAAGCCCACCTCTTCGATGATGCGCTCGCAGTGCTCGAAATTACCCAGTGAAAAAGCGACGTGCGAATCCGAACCCAGCGCCAGCCAGCCGCCGGCGTCGCGCACCGCGGCGGCGATCGCCCGGCAGTTGGCCTCGCTGCCCTTGCGGGAATGGGTGAACGACGAGTTATTCAGCTCCAGCGCCACTTCGTATTTGGCGGCGGCCGCCGCGACGGCGGGAATGTCGATCGGGTAACGCGGGTTGCCGGGGTGGCTGATGATATGCACGTCCCCCTGCGCCATCGCGGCGATCATCGCTTCAGTATTGGACGCTTTATCCTGCGGCGCAAACACCGGCTCGTGGAAACCGGCGATGATCACGTCGGTGGCGGTCAGCATCGGGCCGGTGCAGTCGATATCGCCCTGCAGGTTTTTGATGTTGGCTTCGATGCCGCGCAAGATGCCCACGCCGTTCACCCGGCGCGGCCACACGTGCATGTTCATAAAGTGCCAGTAGTGCGGCGCATCGGCCATGTCCGGGCCGTGATCGGTGATGGCGAACAGCTTGATGCCCTTCTGCTGGGCTTCGGCGATGTAATCGTGCAGCGTGCTGTAAGCGTGGGTGCTGGCGACGGTGTGCATGTGCAAATCAACGGGGTACATTGTTTCTCCTTCCAGAGGGCCCGCCCGCAAAGGTACGGGCAGGCGCGATGACGATAACAGCTTATCAGTTACCGAACGGCGGCTGAAGGATCAGTATCCCCGTTGCCTGTCGACCACGCCGGCCGGGGCATGCCCCGCCTCCAGCGCGCGAATGTTGGCGGCGATCTGATCCATCGCCTGCTGCGGCAACGTGATGGCAGCAATATGCGGGGTAATGGTGACACGCGGATGACGCCAGAACGGATGATCCTGCGGCAGCGGCTCGCGGGCGAACACGTCCAGCGTGGCGGCGGCCAGCTGCCCCTGCTCGAGCGCCGCCAGCAGATCGGCTTCCACCAGATGCGCGCCGCGCGCGATGTTGATGAGATAGGCGCCCGTGCTCAACTGCGCGAACAGCTCGCGGTTGAGGATGCCGACGGTCTCCGGCGTATTGGGCAGTAGATTGATGAGCAGTTTGACGCCGTCGAGGAAGGCCGCGCGCTGCGCCTCCCCGGCGAAGCTTTGCACGCCGTCGATCTGTTTGGCGCTGCGGCTCCAACAGCGCACGCGAAAGCCAAACTCGGTCAGCTTGCGCGCCACGCTCTGCCCCAACACGCCGGCGCCGAGGATGCCGATGGTGAAATCATCCAGCGAGTGAGGATCGAGCGGCTGCCATTCCTGCCGCTGCTGGAGCGCCTGATACTCGTCGAAACGGCGGAAATAACGCAGCGCATAGCTCAGCGCATATTCCTGCATCTGCTGCGCCATGCCGGTATCCTCCAGCCGCAGCAGCGGCACGCCGGCGGGCAGCGTGCCGGGGTGTTTGCGTTCCTGATCAAGAATGGCGTCGACGCCGGCGCCGAGGGCGAACACCGCTTTCAGATCGCGGCGGTTGGCCAGCATCTCGTGCGGCGGGCGCCACACCAGCGCGTAATCGGCCGGCCGCTCGTCGCCGCGCTGCCACTCGCGGATCTCGGCCTGCGGCAGGCGTTGCTTGATGCCGGCCAGCCATTCCTGGGCGTTAAACAAGGGGTGGTAATAAATGATGTTCATGCTGCGGGCTCCCGTTTGTTTTTATTGGTTTTCCTCCAGCCTTCCGCGATTCGCCGCCGGATGCAAGCGTTAAAGCCCAAAATAAAAACAGCCCCGACCAGTGGGGCTGTTGCGCATGCTCGTCAATCAGGCGGCAGACGGACCGTCGCGCCGGATAAGGCGCCGCAACAGCGGAATGAGGATCAGCATCGCCACGCCGACGCCCGTCGCCCCCCAGCCCAGCGCGCTGAAGATTTCGCTGTAGCCGGGATTGGTTTGCAGCGGCGTGCTGCCGCTGTTTTCCGGCATCAGGCCGGAGACGTAGCCCGCCAGCACCGAGGCGACGCCGGTCACCATCATCCAGCAGCCCATCATCACGCCCTGATAGCGCGGCGGCGCCAGCTTGCCGATCATCGCGTAACCGATCGGCGAGATCATCAATTCACCGACGCTTTGCAGCACATAGCTGATGACGATCCATTTAAACGCCACCAGCCCGTCGCCGCCGGCCATGCTGATGCCCAGCGGCAGCACCAGCATGCCAAGCCCGATGCAGAACAGCGATCCGGAGAACTGCAGCGGAATGTCGATGTTGCAGCCGCGAGCGCGCAGGCGGTTGAACCACCAGGCCAGCAGCGGGCCGCCCACCACGATCACCAGCGTGTTGATATTCTGGATCCACTGCGGCGCCACCTGAATGCCGTAAACGTTCAGATTGATGTTGTGCTCGGAGAACAGCATTAGCCCCATCGGCGCCAGCTGGTACAGCGCCCAAAACACCAGCGAGCCCAGCGCCAGGATCAGATAGGCCGCCATTCTGCGGCGCTCATCGCGCGGATGGTGGCGCAGCGTCACCACGCACAGCATCAGGAAGATCAGGGCGCCGAGTACGATCACAAAGTGCCCGCTGAACTCGGCGTGGGTCAGCATCACGCGGATGATCGGCACCAGCGCCACCAGCACCGCCAGCCCGACCAGCATGCGCCAACGGTATTGGCTGCGGCTGGCGTCGTGCAGCGGCGTATTGAGATCCGCCAGAATCCGCCAGCGGCAGACGGCGACGATGATCGCCGCCGCATTGCCCAGCGTGGCGAACAGGAACAGCGCGCGATAGTTTTCCGTCAGTTGGAAATACCCGGCGACGGTAAAGCCAACGAAGAACCCGAGGTTCATGCCGGCGTAGTTCCACAGGAATGCCGATTCGCGCCGGTCATCGTCCGGCTTGAAACGCTGGGTCAGCATCATGTTAATGCAGGTGACGTTAAGGCCGCTGCCGGTCAGAAACATCGCCAGCCCCCAGTACAGCCCCCACACGCCCGCGACGGCAATCAGCGCGCAGCCGAACACCTGCAGCACCATACCGAGCACGAACAGGTTGCGGTTACTGAGGAAACGGCCGCCGAGGTAGCCGCCGAACATGTGCAGACCATAGTTGAAGGCGCCGAACACGCCCATCATGGCGTTGGCGCTGCTTTCGTTGAAGCCCAATCGCTTGGTGGCGTACAGCACCAGCGTGGAGTAAAGCACGGCGAAGCCCAGCGTGGCGAAGATTTGGATGAAGAACAGCGCCCCTGCACCGGGGGGAATGGCATGGCGCGCTTGCGGCGCCGGCATGGCATCTGAAGGAGTCAAAACGAACCTCTACTGCATTATTATGTAATGAGTCTGTCCCTGTCTGCGGTATCGCCGGCCTGTCTCCCGGCAATCTGCGCGGCGTCGTGATGTTCCTTGCCAAAAACGCCGCGCCGACACAATTCCATTTAGCGACACATTTGACTAATAATCCAGTATTAATGCATATAACATCAAACAGAACTATCTCACTGGCGATATATTGAGCTACTTGAACAGAAAAAGGTCAAACAATCGTCTGTCATGAATTCTGGCCGCTGCCTACCCTGCCCGCTGGCGACCGCGAGTGGGAATATCGTTCGGTAAATCAGCAAATTGCTGCAAGTTTGGCTAAACAGTCATGAGAATGAAATAAGAGGGTTGACGCTGAGATCAGATTCTCCTACATTAGCGCCCGTCGACAGCGCAAAGCGTTTTCGACAACAAAACGGTGAGGTGTCTGAGTGGCTGAAGGAGCACGCCTGGAAAGTGTGTATACGCGAAAGTGTATCGAGGGTTCGAACCCCTCTCTCACCGCCAAATTCAAAAGAGAAAGCCTGGATTCGCGTCCAGGCTTTTTTTTGCATGGTGCACCGCCGAGAGGGGCGAGAAGCCTCGACGGGGTTTGACAAAACGCCTGCGTTTTGGACCGCCAACGGCGGCCCGCAGGGTGAGCGCAGCGAATCAAGCCCTCTCTCACCGCCAAATTCAAAGAGAAAGCCTGGATTCGCGTCCAGGCTTTTTTTGCATGGCGCACCGCCGAGAGGGGTGAGAAGCCTCGACAGGGTTCGACAAAACGCCTGCGTTTTGGACCGCCAACGGCGGCCCGCCGCGAACACCTCCCGCCTTACGCTACCGAGGTTCCCCTTTTTCTCGGTTCTCCTCGAACCGCCTCTCTGATTTTCTCGCCCTTTCATGACTTCTGACGTGTAGTTCGCCGCAGTTTTCAGCAAAGTGAACACGGCTTGAGCGGACGAACAAAAACACAGAAATTATTCTTGACCGGATCGGCCCCACTCCCTATAGTAGCGCCCCGTTGCAGCGATGATTTCGCAACAAAAAAATATGGTGAGGTGTCCGAGTGGCTGAAGGAGCACGCCTGGAAAGTGTGTATACGCGAAAGTGTATCGAGGGTTCGAATCCCTCCCTCACCGCCATATTCTAACGAGAAAGCCTGAGCGAAAGTTCAGGCTTTTTTGTATGCATAGCGCACCAACCGGGAGGGTGAGAACCCTCGACAGGGTTCGACAAAACGCTTGCGTTTTGGACCGCCAACGGCGGCCCGCAGGGTGAGCGCAGCGAATCTATCCCTCCCTCACCGCCATACAAAAAAGCCCGAACGCAAATTCAGGCTTTTTTATCCCCACTGCCCAACCGTTCAGTGGTGCGTGCATCTCACCGACGCTGGCTGCGCCAGCGCGCGGCGCCAGTCGCCCGGCGTTTGGCCGAACTGGCGTTTGAAGCTGCGGTTGAACGACTGCTGTGAGTCGAAGCCGAGCGAGATCGCCACGCTCACGATAGGCTCGCCGCTGTTGGCCAGGCGCTCCGCCGACACTTTCAGTTTTTGCATGCGGATATACTCCCCCAGCGCGTAGCCGGTCTGGCGTTTGAACATGCGCTGCAGATGCCATTTGGAATAGCCCGCGCGGTCCGCCACGGTGTTGATATCCAGTTTCTCTTCCAGATTGTTGTCGATCCACGCCTTCAAATCGGTAATAAAGCCCGTAGTGTTCATGCAGATGCTCCCATCATTCGGCAGGGTCACCCTCTGCCCGATGCACATACGTTGCAACAGTTTCGCTTTAAATGCAATTTTTATTATTGCATTTATCGGAAAGCCGCCACTATACTCCACCCAATTAATGTAACCGATATTGATACATTAATGTGACACCAATATGTTTCAAAACCTAACGTTGCGCCATGACAAAGCGCGGCGCCCCTTCCGCCGAACGCCGGCATGAAGGGAAAAGCCCGGAAAACAGGGCTGGGTATGGGGCCAGACAGCGCTTACTTATCGGAATAAAAATAATGCCAAATCAACCAAACTCATCGTTCAACGCCGGCGGCCGCACGCGCGCCGTCGCTCTGGGCCAGCGGCTCTCCGGGGTGGCGCTGTTGGCCGCCCTGCTCGCCGGGTGTGACAACAGCGTCGCGCACAATGCCCCGCCGCCGCCGCCGGTGGTCAGCGCCGCCAGCGTGGTGGTCAAGCCGATCAGCCAGTGGGATGCGTTCAATGGCCGGGTCGAGGCGGTGCAGAGCGTGCAACTGCGCCCACGGGTCTCTGGTTACATCGAGCGGGTCAACTACACCGAAGGCGACGAGGTGAAGAAAGGCCAGGTGCTGTTCACCATCGACGATCGCACCTACCGCGCCGCGCGTGAACAGGCGCAGGCAGAGCTGGTGCGGGCGCGCAACCAAGCCGCTCTGGCGCGCAGCGAATCCTCGCGCACCGAGAAGCTGATCGGTACTCAGGCCATCTCGCAAGAGGTGTGGGAACAGCGCCGTTCGTCCGCCGCGCAGGCGCAAAGCAACGTGCTGGCGGCGCAGGCCCAGCTCGATATGGCGCAGCTTAATCTCGACTTTACCCGCGTCACCGCCCCGATCGACGGGCGCGCCAGCCGCGCGATGATCACCGCCGGCAACCTGGTCACCGCCGGCGACAGCGCCAGCGTGCTGACGACGCTGGTGTCGCTCGACAAGGTCTACGTCTATTTCGACGTGGATGAAGCCACCTTCCTGCGTTATCAGCAGCAAGGCCGGCACGATGCCCGCCTGCCGGTGAAAGTCGGCCTGGTGGGCGAAGACGGCACTCCGCATCAAGGGCTGGTGGACTTCACTGATAACCAACTGAACGCCGGGACCGGCACCATCCGCATGCGCGCCCTGCTCGACAACCGCGATCGCCGCTTCACGCCGGGGCTGTTCGCTCGGGTACAGATGCCCGGCAGCGCCGAGTTCAACGCCATGCTGATCGACGACAAAGCGGTGATGACCGATCAGAACCGCAAGTTCGTTTACATCGTCGATAAAGACGGCAAGGCGCAGCGCCGCGACATCGACGTGGGCCGGATGGCCGAAGGATTGCGCATTGTGCAAAAAGGCTTGGCAAACGGCGATCGGGTGATCGTCGACGGCATGCAGAAAGTGTTTATGCCGGGCATGCCGGTCGACGCGAAAAGCGTCGCCATGACCACCACCGCCTCCGCACTTAACTAAGCTCCCAGCAGAGAACTCTGACCCATGGACTTTTCCCGTTTTTTCATCGACCGGCCGATCTTTGCCGCGGTGCTGTCGATACTGATTTTTGTCGCCGGGGTGATCGCCATCCCGCTGCTGCCGATCAGCGAGTACCCGGACGTGGTGCCGCCCAGCGTGCAGGTGCGCGCAGAATACCCGGGCGCCAACCCGAAAGAGATCGCTGAAACGGTGGCCACGCCGCTAGAAGAAGCGATCAACGGCGTCGAAAACATGATGTACATGAAATCGGTCGCCGGTTCCGACGGCGTGCTGGTGACCACCGTCACCTTCCGCCCCGGCACCGATCCCGATCAGGCGCAGGTGCAGGTGCAAAACCGCGTGGCGCAGGCCGAAGCGCGCCTGCCGGAAGACGTGCGCCGCCAGGGCATCACTACCCAGAAACAGTCTCCGGCGCTGACGCTGGTGGTGCATCTGGTGTCGCCTTCCGGCAAGTACGACTCGCTGTACCTGCGCAACTACGCCACCCTGAAGGTCAAGGATGAACTGGCTCGCCTGCCGGGCGTCGGCCAGGTGCAGATCTTCGGCGCCGGTGAATACGCGATGCGCATCTGGCTCGATCCGAACAAGGTCGCCGCGCGCGGGCTGACCGCCTCCGACGTGGTGAGCGCCATGCAAGAGCAAAACGTGCAGGTCTCCGCCGGCCAGCTCGGCGCGGAGCCGATGCCGACGCGCAGCGACTATCTGCTGTCGATCAACGCCCAGGGCCGCCTGCAAACTGAAGAAGAGTTCGGCAATATCATCCTCAAAAGCGGCGATAACGGCGAGATCGTGCGGCTGCGCGACGTGGCGCGCATCGAGATGGGTTCCGGCAGCTACGCGCTGCGCGCCCAGCTCAATAACAAGGATGCGGTCGGCATCGGCATCTTCCAGTCGCCGGGCGCCAACGCCATCGAGCTGTCGGACGCGGTGCGCGGCAAGATGGCCGAGCTGGCGACCCGCTTCCCGGATGGCATGAGCTGGAAATCTCCGTACGATCCGACGGTTTTCGTGCGCGATTCGATCCGCGCGGTGGTGGATACCCTGCTGGAAGCGGTGATCCTGGTGGTGCTGGTGGTTATTCTGTTCCTGCAGACCTGGCGCGCCTCGATCATTCCGCTGTTGGCGGTGCCGATCTCCGTGGTCGGCACCTTCGCCGCGCTGTATCTGCTGGGCTTCTCGCTCAACACCCTCAGTCTGTTCGGGCTGGTGCTGGCGATCGGCATCGTGGTGGATGACGCCATCGTGGTGGTGGAGAACGTCGAGCGCAACATCGAAGAGGGGCTGTCGCCGCTGGCGGCGGCGCACCAGGCGATGCGCGAAGTCTCCGGCCCGAT
Organism: Serratia sp. EC4; assembly: GCF_059652115.1. Lineage (NCBI taxonomy): Bacteria > Pseudomonadati > Pseudomonadota > Gammaproteobacteria > Enterobacterales > Yersiniaceae > Serratia > Serratia sp. EC4. The sequence continues at coordinate 344,999 of NZ_JBNIDE010000003.1, forward strand.
CATCGCCATCGCCGTGGTGCTGTGCGCGGTGTTCGTGCCGATGGCGTTCCTCTCCGGCGTCACCGGCCAGTTCTACAAGCAATTCGCCGTCACCATCGCCATCTCGACGGTGATCTCCGCCATCAACTCGCTGACCTTGTCGCCGGCGCTGGCGGCGCGCTTGCTCAAACCGCACGGCGCGCCGAAAGATCTGCCATCGCGCCTGATCGACAGGCTGTTCGGTTGGCTGTTCCGGCCGTTCAACCGCTTCTTCGCCAGCGGTTCGCAACGCTACCAGCGCGGCGTCTCCCGCGTGCTGGGCCGGCGCGGCGCGGTGTTCGTCGTCTATCTGCTGCTGCTGGCCGCCGCCGGGGTGATGTTCAAGACCGTGCCCGGCGGCTTTATCCCGACGCAGGACAAGCTGTACCTGATCGGCGGCGTGAAAATGCCGGAAGGCGCCTCGCTGGAACGCACCGATGCGGTGATCCGCAAGATGAGCGCCATCGGCCTGAGCGTGGACGGCGTCACCGATGCGGTGGCCTTCCCCGGCCTGAACGCGCTGCAGTTCACCAATACGCCGAATACCGGCACGGTGTTCTTCGCACTGGAGTCGCTGAGCACCCGCACCCGCAGCGCGGCGCAGATCAACGCCGAGATCAACGCGCGCATTTCGCAGATTCAGGAAGGCTTCGCCTTCTCCATCATGCCGCCGCCGATCCTCGGCATCGGCCAGGGTTCCGGCTATTCGCTGTATGTGCAGGATCGCGGCGGGCTGGGTTACGGCGCGCTGCAGACGGCAATCAACACGATGTCCGGCGCCATTATGCAAACGCCGGGCATGGGGTTCCCGATCTCCTCCTATCAGGCCAACGTGCCGCAGCTGGACGCCAAAATCGATCGCGACAAGGCCAAGGCGCAGGGGGTGCCGCTCAATGCGCTGTTCAGCACGCTGCAGACCTACCTCGGTTCATCTTACATCAACGACTTCAACCGCTATGGCCGCACCTGGAAGGTGATGGCGCAGGCCGACGGCCAGTTCCGCGACAGCGTGGAAGACATCGCCAACCTGCGTACCCGCAACGACAAGGGCGAAATGGTGCCGATCGGCAGCATGGTCAGCATCGGCACCACTTACGGCCCGGATCCGGTGATCCGTTATAACGGCTTCCCGGCGGCGGATCTGATCGGCGACGCCGATCCGCGCGTGCTCTCCTCTACCCAGGCGATGGGCGCGCTGACGCAGATGGCCGATAAGCTGTTGCCGAACGGCATGAACATCCAGTGGACCGATCTGAGCTATCAGCAATCGACCCAGGGCAACGCCGCGCTGGTGGTCTTCCCGGTGGCAGTGCTGCTGGCGTTCCTCGCGCTGGCGGCGCTGTATGAAAGCTGGACGCTGCCGCTGGCGGTGATCCTGATCGTGCCGATGACCATGCTGTCGGCGCTGTTCGGCGTGTGGCTGACCGGCGGCGACAACAACGTGTTCGTGCAGGTCGGGCTGGTCGTTCTGATGGGGCTGGCCTGCAAGAACGCCATTCTGATCGTCGAGTTCGCCCGCGAGCTGGAAATGCAGGGCAAAGGCATCATCGAGGCGGCGCTGGAGGCCTGTCGCCTGCGGTTGCGGCCGATCGTGATGACCTCCATCGCCTTCATCGCCGGCACCATCCCGCTGATCCTCGGCCACGGCGCCGGCGCCGAGGTGCGTGGCGTCACCGGCATCACGGTGTTCTCCGGCATGCTGGGGGTCACCCTGTTCGGGCTGTTCCTGACGCCGGTGTTCTACGTCACCCTGCGGCGCCTGGTGGCGCGCAAAGCGCAGCCGCAGACGGCGTAATCATCGTCTTAACATGCAAAAAGGTCGGGCATTGCCCGACCTTTTTTTATGCATGCGAACCGCGATTATTTATCGGCGGTTTCAGCCTCTTGCTCGGCGGCGTACTCCGCGCAGGCGCGTTTGTCGCCCCGCTCCAGTTCGGCCAACGAGTCGGCCACGGTGTGGCGCGCCAGCACCGCGAGCGAAGCCTGCTCGGCCTCGTTCACCACCGATTTGAAATACCAGCAGGCGTTGGCGCTCACCAGGCAGCGGGCCGGCACTTCAGGGCGGGAAGCCCAGATGCGCTTGTCGTCGATCACCGCCAGATAGATATCCCGCAGGGTGATCTCTTCCGCCGGGCGGCCGAGGTGGATAGAGCCGTTTCGGCCCAGGGTGGAAACGATGATGCCGTCTTTGGTCAGCGGCACCATCAGTTTGCGGATAAAGCTGGGGTTGGCTTCCAGAGCGGCGGCGAGGGTGGCGCTCGTCGAACGCATGCCCTGCTTCTCAGCTACGGCGACGCTAAGGACCATTTGCAACGCTGTCGGAAAGCGAAAATCTAACATGTCGTTATCTCTGCGAGACGAAATACTCGGGTTTGGCCGGTGTGGCGATTGGCGCCGAACACACCGCTTAATCGCACAATAATATAACAAACGCGGGGGCTTTTTTGAAGTTTCGCCCAGCGATATCGCACGCAGACATTAGAACGATCGCAAATTTTTAGGCAGGCAGAAAACAGAAACCCGCGTCAATGTTAACGCCGCTCGCTTAACCGGGTTAAACGATCAGAACTAACACTGCCCGCGGGTTTAATTCGAATGTGGCGATCAGGCTCTGTTCAACACCAACTGGCCGTTTTTATCCAACGGGATTTGCGTGCCCGGATCGTGATCCATGCGGATCTTGCCCTGCTGATTGCCGATCTTGTAGGTCACGTCATAGCCCAGCATTTTCTGAGACTTGTCGTAGACCGTTTTGCAACGCTGCTGAACGCTGGTGCTGACGTCGTTGTTCTGCATCGCCCCTTGCACCTGGTTGCCGGCATAACCGCCGCCCAGTGCGCCGACCACCGTCGCCACGTCGCGCCCGCGACCGCCGCCGAACTGGTGGCCGATCACGCCGCCCGCCACTGCGCCCAGCACAGAACCGGCGATGCGGTTTTCATCCTGCACCGGTGCGCGGTGCGTCACGGTGACATTGCGGCATTCCTGACGCGGCGTTTTGATGGTTTCTTTAATCGGCGTTGCGGCGAGCACCTGCGCATATTGCGGACCGGCAGAAAAGACGTCCAGGCTGGCTACCGCGGCAATCCCCAGAGCGGCAGCGACACCAATTCCAACACCGGCTAACATTGACTTGTTCACAGGAAACCTCCTGAAAGTGTTACCACGCATTTTTTCCGGGGTCTGTTACCGGCTGCACCGCGCTTATTATTTTGCGCATGGGCGGCTTGCGGTATCCCGGTTTACGGCGTGCGCGACGCGCCGTCTGTAAACGAGGTAAAGTCTGCACAATGATCTGAAGGCCCGCAATAAGACAAAGGGACCAAAAATGCGGGAAAACGGCCGTTTTCCCGTTGTTTAGGAGGAATCTTAAGAATTTTACCCATGCCGATGACGGCTTCTGCAGAAGAATCAAACAGCCGCCGCCGATCGCCTCGCGCCGCCATAAAAAAACCCGCGCGGGCGAACCGGCGCGGGTTGATCGACAAAGGCGGGATCAGTGCATCTTCAGACGCGGACGGATCACCCGGTTGATGCCGCCCACCAGCATCATCAGGCCGGTTTTGATGTAGCCATGCAGCGCCACCTGGTGCATGCGGTACAGCGAGATGTAAACGAAGCGCGCGATGCGCCCTTCCACCATCATGGAGCCGCGCATCAGGTTGCCCATCAGGCTGCCGACGGTGCTGAAGCGCGACAGCGACACCAGCGAGCCGTGGTCTTTATACACGTATGGCTTCAGCGTCTGGCCGTTCATCAGTGCCAGAATATTGGTGGCGCAGCGTGAGGCCATCTGGTGCGCCGACTGTGCGCGCGGCGGCACGAAACCGCCGCCCTCTTTCGGGCAGGAGGCGCAGTCGCCGATGGCGAAGATGTTCGGATCGCGCGTGGTCTGCAGCGTCGGCTCCACCACCAGCTGGTTGATGCGGTTGGTTTCCAGGCCGCCGATGTCCTTCATAAAGTCCGGCGCCTTGATGCCGGCCGCCCACACCATCAGATCGGCGTCGATAAATTCGCCGCCCTTGGTGTTCAGCCCCTTGGCATCCGCGCTGGTCACCATGGTGTTGGTCAGCACGCGCACGCCCAGTTTGATCAGCTCCTGGTGCGCGGCGGCGGAAATGCGCGGCGGCAGCGCCGGCAGGATGCGCTCGCCGGCTTCCACCAGCGTCACGTTGAGCGCGCTGTTGTCCAGGCCTTCGAAACCGTAGCTGTGCAACTGCTTCACCGCGTTGTGCAGTTCGGCGGACAGTTCAACGCCGGTGGCGCCGCCGCCGACGATAGCGATGTTGACCCGCTCTTTTTGCCCCGGCTGCGCCGAGAACTTCAGGAACAGGTTGAGCATTTCGTTGTGGAAACGACGTGCCTGATGGGGGTTATCCAGGAAGATGCAGTGCTCTTTCACGCCCGGCGTACCGAAATCGTTCGAGGTGCTGCCCAGCGCCATCACCAGGATGTCGTACGGCAATTCGCGCGCCGGCACCAGTTCGCCGCCCTGCTCGTCGCAGATCTGCGCCAGCTGCAGAGTTTGCGTCTCGCGGTTGATGTTGGTCAACGACCCCAGTTGGAAGCTGAAATGGTGATTGCGCGCGTGCGCCAGGTAGCTGAGCGCATCCACGCCGTCATCGAGGGAACCGGTCGCCACTTCGTGCAACAGCGGTTTCCACAAATGGCTGTGGTTGCGATCCACCAGCGTGATCTCGGCTTTGTTCTTGCGGCCAAGTTTATGGCCCAGGCTGGTCGCCAGCTCCAGACCACCGGCGCCGCCGCCAACAATAACGATTTTCTTCTTTGGCGTTGTCAAAATAACCCCCTAAATGTGAACCATTTGTTATCCCAGGGTAAATAAATAATATCCTTAGAATACATAGGGTTCGCGTAAAATAAATCGGCTCTCTGCAGCCAGAATAGCATGTGAGGTTATTTGGTCATACCAAAATTGACGTACATCAATTTTTTTTGGTTAAAGGCTGGACGAGGGGATTTTTTGGGGATTGTGATTCAAATAGTTAGCGCTGAGTCACAGTTTTAAATTTTGCCGATTGCCACAGAGAATCTTGCTTTGACGCACAAAAAAGCCGCACTTTCCGCCGGTGAAAAACGGGGAGCGCGGCTCGCGGCAGCGTTATGAAACTGTTAACCCAGCGCCTTGAACGCCTTGAGCCGCTGCAGATGCGGCGAGATGTTTTTGAACTTGTGCGTCTGCTGTTCATCCCACACAAGCTCGTAGTAGTGATGCAGCAATTCGGCGCTGCGCCGGTTATCCAGCACCTCGTCGTGGCGCGACAGCACCACCAGACAGCGATCGCGGTTTTTCTCGCGGAAATCCTCCACGCACTTGGTGGCGATATCGCGATACTCTTCCGGCCGGTCTATCTTGCCGTGCATGTGCTCTTCCGGGTACAGGTTGGGATTGAACATCGCCTGGCGAATGCCGCACAGGAAACCGATGCGCTCCGCCCAGAAGCCGCCGAGGCCGACCCCGCAGATCAACGGGTGCGCGTCGCCGCCCTGCTGCACCGCCTTGTCCACCTCTTTCAACAGATGCTGCATGTCGTGACGCGGATGCAGCGTGCTGTAGCTGATAAAGCGCACGTCCGGATCGATAAACTGCAGCTGTAACACCTTTTCATGATTGCCGGGACTGGTGGAATCGAAGCCGTGCAAATAGATAATCATGTGGATCCTCGCAACAAGCCAAGGGCCGCGGGCGCGGCCCTCATCATTTCCGCTCTGCGCCGCGGTGCGGCGCCTGGATTCACCCTTGCGAACGCTGCTTGTGCTCCTCCCAGCGCTCGCTCAGCGCGCTGAGCGCCTTGTGCGCCTGCTGCCAGCGCTCGGAGTCGCGCAGTTCCTGACGGGTGAACTGACCGCGATGATATAACCGCTTCACCTTCTCTGCTTTGACCGGGGACAGGTTATCCAACACGCTGACCGCGCCTTCGCGGTGGTTGCACACCAGGATCATGTCGCAACCGGCATCCAGCGCCGCCTGGCCGCGTTCGGCATAGCTGCCCATGATGGCGGCGCCTTCCATCGACAGATCGTCGGAGAAAATCACGCCGTCGAAGCCCAGCTCCTGACGCAGGATCTGCTGCAGCCAGTACGGCGAGCCGCTGGCCGGACGCGGGTCCGCTTCAGTATAGATGACGTGGGCCGGCATGACGGCGTCCAACAGCTGGCGGTTGATCAGCTCGCGGAAGATCGCCATGTCGTGCTCGCGGATCTGCGCCAGCGGCCGCGGATCGCGCGGGGTTTCCTTGTGCGAATCGGCGCTGACGGCGCCGTGCCCCGGGAAGTGTTTGCCGGTGGTTTTCATGCCGGCGCTGTGCATGCCGAGGATGAAGCGTTCCGCCATCGCCAACGCCTGCGGCGGATCGCTGTGGAACGAACGCTCGCCGATCGCCGCGCTGCCGTGGCCGATGTCCAGCACCGGCGCAAAGCTGATGTCGATATCCTGCGCGATCATTTCCGCCGCCATCAGCCAGCCGGCCTCCTGCGCCAGACGGCCACCTTCCTGCGCATCGTGCAACGCGGCAAACGACTGCGCCGCCGGCAGACGGGTGAAGCCCTCGCGGAAGCGCTGCACGCGCCCGCCTTCCTGATCTACCGCCACCACCAGCCGATCGTGCGATTCGGCGCGGATCTGGCGCACCAGCTCACGCAGCTGCTCCGCATCGTGGAAGTTGCGGGTAAACAAGATCAATCCGCCAACCAGCGGGTGTTTCAATATTTCGCGTTCTTCTGCATCCAGCTCGTAGCCGGCGACATCTAGCATTACTGGGCCCACGGGCACCTCACTTCATTGTGTTCGTTCAGAATTCGGATGGTGATAAACAGAATCGCCGGCGCAGCGCAGCGCCCCAGCGCAAAAATTCAACGTCGCCGCTCTGCTGCCAGCGCACTTCAAACCACAGCAGCATCAGATAATCCACCCACGGCAGCCAACGGCGCACCTGTGCCTGCAGCCGGGCGATGTCGTGATAATCCTGACGCGCGTAGTGCTGCAAAAAGCGCTGCTGCCGTTCGGCCGACCAGCCGTTGCTGCGAAACAGCGCGGCGATATCCAGCGCCACATCACCGTCGGCGGCATACTCCCAGTCGATCAGCCGCAGCCCTTCGCCGGTGGCGAGCAGATTGCCCGGATGGATATCCATGTGCAGCGGCGCCAGATGCAGCGGTCGTGGCAAGGCGCTGCGTAAAAAATGACGCTGCAGGCGCAGCCAGGCGGGAGTTAAACGCCGCGTATCCAGCTGCTGCCAGTAGCGGAGGAACTGCCGCCGCAGATCCAGCCGGTAACCGCTGAGCGGCCGCCGATGCAGCGTCGCCACCATCGCCGCCAGCTCGCCGCGCTGATTCAGCGCGTCAAACTCGGCAATTGTGACGACGTCACCTTCAAGCCATTCGAGGATAAGCCACTGATTATTCTGCGCGAAAACCCGTGGCCCCAGCCCCGGCGCGCAGCGACGCAAGACCTGCGCTTCCCGCCGCCTGCTCACGCCCAGCGCGCGTTTCTCCGCGCTGTGTTGCCGCGCCAGCAGCGTAATGCCCACACCGTCGATACGCCAGCTCTCGCCGGTCAGCCCCTGCACCGGGCTGAAATGACAACCGGCGGTATTCACCGCCGGCAGTCTGGTTTCCATCAATCGTCGCAGCGCGGCCTCAGCGTTTAACGGCGCCATTGCCCGACCAGACGATCTCGCCGGTTTGCACCAGCATCAGCTGCATATCCAACGCCGGCGACTTCACGTCGCCGCTGACGTCGCTGTACAGCACGTACTGCGCGCCGACGATGCGCGCCAGGCCAATCGCCTTGCTGCGCGAGCCGAAGCTGTCATCCGCCGACAGGCCCAGCGTTTGTCTGGCGCTCGTCAGCTTCGCTTCCGGCACCACGCTGAAGGTGGAGTTCGACGCCAGCGCCTTATACAGCGCCGCGGTGGCTTTGCCCATCTGCAGCGAACCGTTGGTGTTGTTCTTGACGCTGTCCAGCAGCAACACGCTGCCGGCCGTGACGCCATCGGCCTTCAACATCTGCCCCACCAGCGGCTGAACACTGCCCAGCCAGTCGAGCTGCTGGATTTTCGGCGGCTGCGGCACCGGCTCGGTAGTTGGCGGCTGCGGCTGCTCGACCGGCGGCTGCGGCTGATCCGGCTCGACGGTGACCGGCGGCAGCGGTTGTTCCGGCTCAGGCGGGCGCGACAGACAGCCGCTCAGGGTGAATGCGGCCAGCGCCACTAAGACGTACTTTTTCATGCTTTTTCTCCAAACCTGGCAAGCGCTTACAGGTACAGATACAGACGCGCGCTTTTAGCGTCCAGATTGCCGTTAATCGAGTAGATTTTGGCGTCCGAGTTGGGCGCCACCACGATCTCGCGCGGTTTCTCGAAGGGGCGAATATCCAGTCCCTGCGCGTCGTACCAATAGAAACGGTAATGTACGGTGACCGGCGTCGGCTGACTGTTATTGAGCACCGAGGTTGCCATCACCCGCCCGGAAGCGTTCGAAATCGAGGGCGTATCGGCCAGAATGCCGGCAGTCAGCACCGAAGGATCCATCACCACCGTCTGCCCTTGGTTGACCGCGATGCCGGGCGGTGAGCTGCATCCCATCAACAACGCGGCGGGCAGCGCCAACGCCATCAGACCACGCAGAGTTTTTTTACCGCGCATGATTTCCTCGCTTAACGTGACAACAGCGGCCCCAGCGAGCGGCCACCGACCAGGTGCATATGAATATGATAGACCTCCTGACCGGCGTGGCGATTGCAGTTGACGATCAGGCGGTAGCCGTCCTCGGCGATGCCTTCCTGTTCGGCGATTTTCGCCGCGGCGGTGATCATGCGGCCCAGCGCGGCTTCGTGCTCCACGGTCACGTCGTTGACGGTTGGGATCAGCACGTTGGGAACGATCAGCACATGGGTGGGCGCCTGGGGGGAGATGTCACGGAAAGCGGTCACCAGTTCATCCTGGTAAACCACATCAGCAGGGATTTCGCGGCGGATAATTTTACTGAAAATCGTTTCTTCGGCCATCTGGCGTTCCTTGTTATACACAATTAGCTGTACGCAGTATGAGTGACAAATTCTACTGCTTTCAACCTGATTGCGCACTTTCCACGTCGAGTGCTGCAGATTCGCGCAGCCCGGCCCCCCGCTTGTGCATCTTTTCACTTTGGTTATTCACTATTGTTGCTTTACTTGCCCCGCGCCGCCGCCAATAGTAACCCCATGATTAACAAAGGATAGAGGGCGTTATGTTACCGAGGATTCCGGCGCTGTGCGCGCTGTTGCTGAGCGCCGCCGTGCAGGCGGCCCCGTCGGGCGGTATCGATCTGCAGGCTAATCGACAGCCGATACGCGCAGAGAAGAACCCCGCCGCTATCGCGCTGATCCCGGCGAACTTTCACTTCGCGGTGCCCGGCAAGCTGACGGTGGCGGTGGCATTCGAGAACTCCCCGCCGCTGGCGCTGTTCGCCGAAGACAATAAAACGCTGATCGGCAGCGATCCGGACATCGCCCGCCTGGTGGCCGACAGCCTCGGGCTGGAGCTGAATCTGGTGCCCACCTCCTGGGAAGATTGGCCGCTTGGCATCAGCGCGGGCAAATACGATGCGGCGATCTTCAACATCGCCGTCACCAAACAGCGTAAAACCAAATTCGACTTCGCCACTTACCGAGTGGACACGCTGGGCTTTTACGTCAAATCCACCAGCAACATCACCGCGATCAACCGGCCGCAGGACGTCGCCGGTCTGCGGATCATCGTCGGATCCGGCACCAATCAGGAAAACATTCTGCTGGGATGGGATAAGCAGAATCGCGCCGCCGGGCTGCCGCCGGTGCAGCCGATCTACGTGACCGACGACGCCGCCACCAACCTCAGCATTCAGTCCGGGCGCGCCGATGCGTTCTTCGGCCCCCACTCTACCGGCGCCTACAAGGCGGCGCTGACCGGCAAAACCAAAATGGTCGGCATCGGCCCCAACGTGGCCTATGTCGCGGTCACCACCAAAAAAGGCAACGGGTTGGTGAACGCCGTCAACGCCGCCATCAATGGCGCTATCGTCAGCGGCGAATATGCGCAGGTGCTGGAACGCTGGGGCGAAGGCGACGAAAAGGTCGAGCGTTCAACCATCAACCCGCCAGGCATCGGCGACTAGCCGCCGATCAGCTGCGGCGCATGCCGACGCATCCACTCGGCCAGCGAGTCCAACGTTGGCCGCAGCGATTTGCCCAGCGCGGTGACCTGATACTCCACTCGCGGCGGCACTTCGGGAAACACCTGCCGCGTCACCAGACCGCGCTGTTCGAACAGCCGCAGTTGACGCGTCAGCTCTTTTTGCGCAATGGGCGCCACCGCCCGCTGCAGCTCGCTGAATCGTACCGGGCCATCGATCATGATCAGCCGGTACAAGATCGGTATCGCCCATTTGCCCGACACCAGATTGACGAAGTCCACCATCGGGCAAGGTTCACCCGCCGTCGGCAACGCCGCCAAATTATTTTCCGCCGCTAAGGGCGCTTGCGTCGTCATTTCATCCCACCTCGTCCATTAGTATCCAAAAGGTGCCTACTATGCAAAAGTAACTATAGCGCAAATAATGCCGAAACTGACGCTAAAGAGGAATCGGTTATGTCACGACTGCAAGGCAAATACGCATTGATCACCGGCGGCACCAGCGGCATCGGGTTGGAAACCGCCCGCCAGTTCATCGCCGAGGGCGCGACGGTGGCGATCACCGGCCGCAGCCAACGCGCCCTGGACGCGGCGGGCCAGGCATTGGCGGGCAACGCGCTGCTGTTGCTGAGCGACGCCGGCGACCTCCCACAACAGCGCGCGCTGGCGCAGCAGTTGGAGCAACGGTGGCCGCGGCTGGACGTGCTGTACGTTAACGCCGGCGACGTCACGCACCGCCCGCTGCAGGAATGGGATGAACAGAGCTACCAGCGGCTGATGGACATCAACCTCAAGGGACCGTTCTTTCTGATCCAGGCGCTGCTGCCGCTGCTGGCCAACCCTTCTTCGGTGATCCTGTGCGGTTCGGTCAGCGCCCATATCGGCCTGCCGCAGAGCAGCGCCTACGCCGCCAGCAAAGCCGGTTTGTTATCTTTGGCCAGAACGCTCTCCGGCGAACTGCACGCGCGCGGCATTCGCGTCAACGGCCTCAGCCCCGGCCCGACCGAAACCCCGGCGCTGGGTAAGCTGGGGCTGGCGGAAGCGGATGAGCAGGCATTGCGCGACGATATCCGCGCGCTGGTGCCGATCGGCCGCATGGGCAGCGCGCTGGAACTGGCCAAAGCGGCGGTGTTTCTGGCGGCGGACGAGTCGGCATTTATGGTCGGCGCGGAGCTGCAAATGGACGGCGGCGTGGGGAACCTGTAACCGCGCGCGACACCCTAAGGAGGCCGCTTGCGCGGCCTTTATCTGTCCTTATCAGCTCACCCCTTGAATCGGATTGGTATTAAAGGTGTAGACCACGATCTTCCATTGGCCCTGCTGTTTCTCCAATACAAATACTTCACGGTTTAAATCGATCAGGGTGGCGCCGTCGCTTATTCGGGTGACCGTTGCGCCGCGATGATGGTGCGTTCGCACATAGGCCATATTACCGTTCACGCTGACGCTGTCATAAGCAAACTCGGTTTCAAATTTCTCGTTTTTAAATAAGTTGTCATATTGTTGGCGGCGCTTTTCATTGCTGTCCGCCGTCGGTTTTTCGTTCCATTGCGAGTAACTTTCTGGCGCAAAAAGTGACAAAATCGTTTGTGTGTCGCCGGCGTTAAGCGCTGTCTGGTAGCGGTTTATCAGCTCATACACCGCCTTCTGCTCTGCCGCGACGCCCGCCTCTGCGGAAACCCTGTAACGTTGCGGTACGGCCTCGCTGCTTGCGGCATAAGTTTGGCCGCACAAACCCGCGCCCGCCAATAACAATACGGCAGTTAACTTTTTCATATAAATATCCTCTTCGGCGTTATTTAATTATGGCAATAAAGGATGCGATTTCAGATAAATAAAAACGCTTAAAATAAATTATCCAATGCCGCGTTAAATTGACAGCCGGCATATTTAAAAATACTCTTTTAATAATTTAAATAATGGAAGCTGTTAACATGAACGAACTGCATGCGTTGCGCGTGTTCTGCCAGGTGGTGGAAATGGAGGGATTCAGCCAGGCGGCAACCAAAATGGGGCTCTCCCCAGCCAGCGTCACGTACAGCATCAATCAGCTTGAAAAACAGTTCGGGCAGTCCCTCTTCAAGCGTTCAACCCGGCGCTTCTCGCTGACCAGCGCCGGGGAGTGTTGCTATCGCACCGCGCAAGAGATACTGCGGCAGTTTGACCAGCTGAAAAACGACATGTCGGGTGACTTTGAACAACCGCGCGGACCGCTGCGGGTTGAGATAGCCTCAATGCTGAGCAGCATGCATATCGCCCCGGCGCTGCCGGCTTTTTTGGCGCAATACCCGGAGTTGCAGCTCAGCGTGTCGGTTAGCGATCGCCTGGTCAATCCGGCGGAAGATCGCGCCGACGTATTTATTCGCATCGGCGCCGGCGACATCCCCGAGATGGTCAGCCGTCAATTGCTGCAACCACGCTACCTGTGCTGTGCGTCGCCCGATTATTTTGCGCGCCATGGCCGGCCGGAACACCCGGAACAGCTGCAACAGCATCAGCGGCTGGGATTTATGCGTTCAGGCGCAGCGGCGGCGGACGACTGGCAGTTCATTCGCGGCGACGAACGCTACTCTCTGGCGCCCAGCCCGCTGCTGAGCTTCAACCATTCTCAATCGCTGTGCGAGGTTGCCAGGAATCACCTCGGCCTGGTTTACTTGCTGGATTGCACGCTGGAAAATTATCTGAAGACAGGGGAATTGGAGCCGATACTGCAGGAATGGGCGCCCACAGGGGCGCCGATCAATATTCTCTATCCGCGCCTGCGGGATCGCAGCCACAAAATTCGGGTCTTCGTCGACTTCATCAGCGAGCTGTTCACCGACAAATTCGCCAGGCCCTGAGCGCGCGCCTCACCCCAGTCCAGGGATATCGACGCCGAAAGTCTGCAGCAGCAACACCCCGTTGAGCAGCACGATCACCACCGTGCCGACCACCGCCGCCAGACTGGTCCAGCGGCCGTTGGCGAACTCGCCCATGATGTCGCGGCGACGGGTGAACATCACCAACGCGATCATCGGCGCCGGCAGCGCCAGGCTCAACACCACCTGGCTGTAGACCAGCGCGTCGGTGGCGTTGACGCCCATCGCCACCACGATAAACGCCGGCACCATGGTGACCAGGCGGCGTACCCACACCGGGATACGGAAACCGACGAAGCCCTGCATGATCATTTGCCCGGCCATGGTGCCCACCACCGAGCTGGAAATGCCGGAGGCGATCAGCGACGCAAGGAAGATGCCGGCCGCCGCCGCGCCGAACAGCGGCGTCAGCGTATGGTAGGCGGTGCCAATTTCGGCCACGTCGCTGTTACCGGCGTGGAAGGCGCTCGAGGCCATGATCACCATCGCAATATTCACCAGCCCGGCCAGCGCCAGCGCGATCACCACTTCAATATTGGAAAAACGCAGCAGCTTGCGCCGCTCGCCGTTGTCGCTGGCCGGGCTGCGGTGCTGGGTCAATCCCGAGTGCAGGAAAATGGCGTGCGGCATCACGGTGGCGCCGATAATGCCGACGGCGATGGTCAGCGCCTGGGCATCCGGCAACTGCGGCGTCACCATGCCGATGCCGGCCGCCTGCCAGTCTACCGGCACGATGAACATCTCCACCAGATAGCACAGCGCGATGATGCCCACCAGGCCGCCGATCATCAGCTCGACCGGGCGGAAACCTTTCTTTTCCACCATCAACAGCGCATAGGTGATCACCGCCGTCACCCCCATCCCCGCCAGCAGCGGCATATGGAACAGCAGCGCCAGCGCAATCGCCCCGCCGAGAAACTCCGCCAAATCAGTGGCCATCGCCGCCACTTCGCTGAGCAGCCACATGCCGATCACCACCGGCCGTGAAAACTGGTCGCGGCACATTTCCGCCAGATTGCGGTTGGTGACGATGCCCAGTTTGGCCGACAGCGCCTGAAACAGCATGGCGATCAGGTTGGCCATCACCACCACCCACAGCAGGCTGTAGCCGTATTTCGCCCCGGCCTGAATGTTGGTGGCGAAATTACCGGGGTCCATATAGGCGATCGAGGCAATCACCGCCGGGCCGGCGAACAGCAACGGCGTAAAGGCGCCGCGCTTGCGTCCGGCAAGGGCGGCGCCAATCGCGATGTTGGTCCGTTCGGTTAACGATGAGGGAGTAGCCGCGTCTCGCATGAAGTACCCTTAATCTTTTGCTGGTTATTTTTCCACCGATCATGCTGACAATGTAGCATCGGCTACACTTTATGCAACAGGCAAAATTAATGGGCTTTGTGTAGAGATATTTCTAACTACCACAATGCGTGGCATCGAATTGATAATGTGTGCTATTTGGACTAACTTAGGGCAACCCTCCCCGCATTACCGGGAGACGCCATTCTTATGCTTACAGGACGCCCCACGCTATGGTTACCCGCGCGCCAGATAACGCCGACCGCCACGCCCAGACCGACATGCCGGACGAGGCCGAGCACGCCCTGCGTTTTAGCCGCGCCCGCGAAGCGCAGTCCAATGCGCTGATCGAAGATTACGTTGAGCTGATCGCCGATTTGCTGCAAAGCACCCGCGAAGCCAGAACCACCGATATCGCGCGCCGCTTCGGCGTGTCTCACCCGACGGCGATCAAAAATATCGCGCGGCTGAAAAGCGCCGGGTTAGTGGAATCGCGCCCTTATCGCGGGGTGTTTCTAACGGAAGAAGGCGAGCAGCTAGCGCAGAAGGTGCGCCGCCGTCACCGCATCGTGGTCGATCTGCTGATGTGCCTCGGGGTGCCGAGCGAAACCGCCGAGCTGGACAGCGAAGGGATTGAACACCATATCTCGGACGAAACGCTGGCGGTGTTCGAGCATTACCTGCAAAAACATGCCAACCCCTGACTCCCGGAGCGCCGATGAGCTATGCCGTGCTGCAAGTCCACGACCTGCGCCTGGTGGTGTTCGCCGAAGCGGGGCCGCTGCTGAAAGACGAAAACGACGTCAGCCTGTTTATCGCGCCCGCCTTTGAACACGAGGCCGGGATGATCGCCCTCCCTGTCAACCGCCTCGACGCCGCCTTTTTCCAGCTCAAAAGCGGCATTGCCGGCGCCGTATTGCAGAAATTCATCAACTACCGCCTGCGCGTGGCGCTGCTGGGCGATATCACCCCCTGGTTAGCGCAAAGCAACGCGCTGCAAGACCTTGTGCGCGAAGCCAACCGCGGCGAACAGGTCTGGTTCCTCCCTTCTCTCGCCGAACTCGAACAGCGCCTTGGCGCCTGACGACAGGCAATAAAAAAGGGAGGCTTACGCCTCCCTTGGTAACTCCCCTGCCTGAATCAGTGATTACGGATGTATTCGTCCATATCGGTTTTCAGGTTGTCGGACTTGGTGCCGAAGATGGCCTGCACGCCGGAGCCAGCGACGACTACGCCGGCTGCGCCCAGTTTCTTCAGGCCCGCCTGGTCGACTTTGGACACGTCGGCCACGCTGACGCGCAGACGGGTGATACAAGCATCCAGGTTAGTGATGTTTTCTTTACCGCCGAAGGCCTGAACCAGCGCCGCGGACATTTCGGAACCGCCCTGCGCAGTCTGCTCGGCAGCGGTGTCTTCACGGCCAGGGGTTTTCAGATCCAGCTTGGCGATCAGCACGCGGAAGATGGTGTAGTACACCAGACCGTAGACGATGCCGACGATTGGGAACAGCCAGATTTTGCTGCTGTTGCCGCTCAGTACGATAAAGTCGATCAGGCCGTGCGAGAAGCTGGTGCCGTCACGCATGCCCAACAGGATGCAGATTGGGAACGCCAGACCGGCCAGGATAGCGTGGATCACGTACAGGATCGGCGCAACGAACATGAAGGAGAACTCGATCGGCTCGGTGATACCGGTCAGGAACGAGGTCAGCGCGGCGGAGATCATGATGCCGCCGACTTTCGCGCGGTTTTCCGGCTTGGCCGAGTGCCAGATGGCGATGGCCGCAGCAGGCAGACCGTACATTTTGAACAGGAAGCCGCCGGACAGTTTGCCCGCGGTTGGGTCACCCGCCATGTAGCGAGGGATGTCGCCGTGGAACACCTGGCCCGCCGCGTTGGTGAATTCACCGATTTGCATTTGGAACGGCACGTTCCAGATGTGGTGCAGACCGAACGGCACCAGAGCACGCTCAACCACGCCGTAAATGCCGAAGGCCACGACCGGGTTCTGATAAGCCGCCCACTGCGAGAAGGTCTGGATAGCCGTACCGATCGGCGGCCAGATGAAGGACAGCACTACGCCCAGAACGATCGCCGCCAGACCGGAAATGATCGGCACGAAACGCTTACCGGCAAAGAAGCCCAGGTATTCCGGCAGTTGAATGCGGAAGAAGCGGTTGAACATATAGGCCGCGATGGCGCCGGAGATAATCCCCCCGAGCACGCCGGTATCCGCCAGGTGTTTGGCCGCAATCTCTTCAGCCGGCAGGTGCAGCACCAGCGGCGCAACCACCGCCATGGTTTTCACCATGATGCCGTAAGCCACCACCGCCGCCAGCGCGGAAACGCCGTCGTTGTTGGTGAAGCCCAGAGCGACGCCGATGGCGAAAATCAGCGGCATATTGGCGAAGACCGAACCGCCCGCTTCCGCCATCACGTGGGAGACTACCGCAGGTAGCCAGCTAAAGTTGGCGGAGCCGACGCCCAGCAGGATACCTGCGATAGGCAACACGGACACCGGCAGCATGAGCGATTTACCTACTTTTTGCAGGTTTGCAAATGCGTTCTTGAACATAGTTGAGTGTGCTCCTGAGTAATAATGCTTTGCTACTTCTTGTCGCGATGATTCGCGCTGCAAGGGGGGGAGAAAAACCCCTGCAATTCAGGGTGTCTGAGCACCCCTTGAATTTATTACGCAGAGTAAAATAAATAACCTGCGCAATGTTTGATGACAATCACGTTTCGATGATCGAGCCGCGCAACTTTGCAAAAATCGGCGTTTTTTTGGCAAAACAGAGCAAAAAACGCGCGCCAACCACCTTGAAACGGGAGGGAACCTTACCCGTTTCAGTGATTAATTACGAGCTTAAAAAAAATTACGCAGACAATGACCTACAGCTATAGCCTAGGTCAAAGATCACAGATCGAGGTGAAATAAGCGTGAAAAGTTGGCGGTGGTGGCTTCGGCCAGTTGTTCCAGGCTAACGCCCTTCAATACCGCCATGTATTCAGCCACATCACGCACATAGGCGGGTTGGTTTTCTTTGCCGCGATGCGGCACCGGCGCCAGGTACGGCGAGTCGGTTTCCACCAAAATGCGATCCAGAGGCACATAACGCGCCACTTCGCGCAGCTGTTCGGCATTGCGGAAGGTGACGATACCGGAGAAAGAGATGTAGAAGCCCAGATCCAACAGGGCTTCGGCCGTGGCCAGATCTTCGGTGAAGCAGTGCAGCACGCCGCCGCAGTCCTGTGCATTCTCTTCACGCAGGATCGCCAGCGTGTCCGCGCGCGCATCGCGGGTGTGGACGATCACCGGCTTGTTCAGATCCCGGCCAATGCGGATATGTTCGCGGAAAGAGTCCTGCTGCAGCTCAAGGTTGTCTTTCTGGTAGAAGTAATCGAGCCCGGTCTCTCCCAGCGCCACCACCTGCTCCGCCGCCGCCAGGTGACGCAGTTCGGCGTAATCATAGCCCTCTTCCAGATTGAGCGGATGCACCCCGCACGAGAAGGCCACGTCGTTGCGCTGGCCGATCAGTTCGGTCATGGAACGGTAACCCGGCAACGTGGTGGCGACCGCCAGCACATAGCCGACGTCGCGCGCTTTGGCCTTGGCCAGCGCGTCGTCCACATTCTGGTGCAGCGTCTGATAATCCAGACTGTCAAGGTGGCAATGAGAATCGACTAACAACATAATGTTTAACTCTTTAACTTTACAGCGAGTGAGGGTGGGAATAGCCGGCGGCGCCAAGCATCTGTTCCCAGCGAAGTAACTGTTCGGTCAGCAGCAGCTCGCGGTTGACGCCCACCACGCTGAGCAGCTGATGGCGGCAGTTCAACCACTGCTGCACGATCTGTTGCAGCGAGGCACTGCTCAGCAGGCTGGCCAACTGATGCACCAGCGGCTGCTGATCCTGATTCAATACATAGTGATGCGCGCCCTGCTGCCACTTCATGGCGTCCACCAGCAGCGCGCACAGCCAGTGCAGGCGCTCGGCGACGTCTTCATGGTTCAGCGCCGGCAGCAGCGACAGCATATCGCGCTGCGGCAGCGCGGCGCTCAAGGCGGCGCACAGCACGCTGCGCTGCTGCCACTGCTGCGGCTGCAACAGCTGTTCGGCGGCCAGCGGCGCGCCGTCGTGCAGGCGCAGCGCCGTGAGGCGGTCCGTCTGAGAGCCGGCCGCCTGCCGGCTCAGCCACTGCAGGCTGAGTTGTTCATCCGGGCTGGCCAAATGCCAGTACAGGCAGCGGCTGCGCAACGTCGCCATCAGCCGCGACGGCTCACGGCAACCCAGCAGAAAATAGGTTTTCTCCGGCGGCTCTTCCAGCGTTTTCAACAGCGCGTTGGCCGCCGCCTCGGTCAGCTGTTCCGCCTGCGGCAGCCAAATCACCTTGGCGCCGCCCTGTTGAGCGTGAGCGTACAGCGTTTCAATCACCTGGCGAATCGGTTCGATACCCAGGCTGCTCTTGCCCTTTTCCGGCGCCAGCACATGATAATCCGGGTGGTTGCCCGCCAGCATCAGCCGGCAGCTGTGACACTCGCCGCAGCTTTTTTCGCCGTTGCGCTGTTGGCAGATCAACCAGCGGCTCAAGCCGTAGGCCAGCGCATCGTCACCATTGCCCGCCGCCGCGTGCAGCAGCAGCGCATGATGGCCACGGCCCTCAGCGTACTGCCCAATCAGCTGGCGATAAGGGCCGTTCAGCCACGGGTACCAGTTCATTATGCGCCTTCCTGCTGCCGCAGCCAGTGGCCGACGCAGTCGCGGATCGCCGCGGTCACCTGCTCCAGCGTCTGGGCGGCGTCGACGGTGACGATGGTTTCATCCTGCGCCGCCAGCTCGAGATAGCGAGCGCGGGTGCGTTCGAAGAACGGCAGCGCCTCCTGTTCGATGCGATCCAGCTGGCCACGCGCCTGCGCGCGTTGCAGGCCGACCAGCGGCGGCAGATCGAGATAGACCGTCAAATCCGGGCGGAAATCCCCCAGCACGGTGTCGCGCAGCGAGGTCATCAGCTGCGGATCCACACCGCGGCCGCCGCCCTGGTAAGCCTGTGAAGAGAGATCGTGGCGATCGCCCACCACCCAGGCGCCGCGTGCCAGGGCGGGTTTGATCACGGTTTCCACCAGCTGTACGCGCGCAGCGTACAGCATCAAGACTTCGGCCTTGATGGTCGGCAATTCGCCGTCGATGCCGCGCTTGAACAGATCGCGCAGCTTCTCCGCCAGCGGCGTGCCGCCGGGCTCACGGGTGAAGACGATATCGTTGATGCCATGTTCACGCAGCACATTGACCACCGTATCGCGCGCGGTGGTTTTGCCCGCACCTTCCAGCCCTTCAATTACAACGAATTTACTTTTCATTCTTTTCCTTTAACGCCTGACGGTACACGCGCACCGCCTGGTTATGGCTCGCCAGATTGGTGGTGAAGGTATGCCCACCCTTGCCGTCGGCGACAAAATAGAGATATGGCGTTTTGGCCGGATTGGCGGCCGCCTGCAACGAGGCCTCACCCGGCATGGCGATCGGCGTTGGCGGCAGGCCGGCGATCACATAGGTGTTGTAAGGCGTCGGCGTCTCCAGATCCTTGCGCGTGATGTTGCCATTATAGCTTTCGCCCATGCCGTAGATCACCGTCGGATCAGTCTGCAGACGCATGCCGATGCGCAAGCGGTTGACGAACACCGACGCTACCTTGCTGCGCTCTTCCGGCACGGCGGTCTCTTTCTCGACGATCGAAGCCATGGTCAGCAGCTCTTCCGGCTTTTTGTACGGCAGGCTGGTGTCGCGGCCGGCCCAGGCGGCCTGCAGCGCTTTGTTCATGCGCACGTGCGCGCGTTTGAACAGCGCGATGTCGCTCATGCCGGCGGTATACTGATAGGTATCCGGGTACAAATGCCCTTCCGGGGTTTCTCCCGCAGGAATGCCGAGCGCAGCGGCGATCTCCGCTTCGCTCTTGCCCGCCAGGGTGTGTTTCAGGTATTTGGACTGCTGCAACACCTGCTGCCAGTCACGCAGGCGTGAGCCTTCGATAAAGCGTGCGGTGAACTGCGCCTCTTTGCCGCTGGCCAACAGTTTCAGCATCTGGCGCACCGTCATGCCCGGCGTGAACCGGTAGGTACCGGCTTTAAATTCCGCCAGCTCCGGCTCCAGCTTCAGCAGCCACTGGAACCAGCGGCCATTGTGCACCAATTTATCGCGCACCAGTAACCCTTCGAGCGCTACCCGGCCAGTGCCGGCCGGCAGTTTGAAGATGGTTTCTTGTTGGATAGCCAGTGGCGTATCGGCAAAGCGTTCGATCTTCTGGTAGCCCCAAAACAACAGCGCCAATACCAGAACAACAATAACAGACAGGACCTTCAGCTTTCTTTTCTTCATCAATTAGCCATGGTTAACAGTGTGGACGCAAAAAATCATACAGCTGACGTGAAGCATAACGCCATGATTGCGCAGCGTTTACCGGCAGCAACGGCATCAGCGCATTGCTCACCAGGACTTCGTCGGCATCGGCCAGCGTCTCCAGCGGTTCACTGACGCAGTGCAGACGGTATTCCGAGCCCGCCAGCAGCGCGATCACTCGCCGCCGCATCAGGCCCGCGACGCCCGCCTGGCTCAGATCCGGGGTGAATACCGCTTTTCCCTTACGCCAGAACAAATTAGCCGCACAGCATTCCACCAGCATACCGGCAGTGTCAAGCACCAGCGCCTCGTCGGCGGCCGTCTGGTCAAGATGCGCGCGGATCAGCACCTGCTCCAGGCGGTTCAAATGCTTCAACCCCGCCAGCAGCGGATTGCGCGCCAGCGCTACCGGGCTGAGCGCAAGCGTAATGCCCTGTTCGCGCCACTGCAAATAGTGCGCAGGGTAGCTGCTGCGGGCCACGATGCGCGTCGGGTTTTCGCACCCGGTCGGGCTGTAACCCCGCCCGCCGCTGCCGCGCGTCAGTATCGCTTTGACCACGCCGAGCGGAATTGATTCGGCCGCCTGCGCCATCTCGCGCTCGAAAGCCGGCCAATCGGTGGCGGGCAGCATCAGCCGCTGCGCCGCTTGCTGCAGCCGCTCCAGATGCCAGGGCAGCAGCTCGATTTTACCGTCGATAACCCGGGCAGTCGTAAAACAGCCATCGCCGAACTGCAGGCCGCGATCGCTCGGCGCCAGCGCATCGTGGCGTTGTCCGTTAATCCAGTACATGCATCCTCCTGTTGCCGGGTAATTTTATTACGCTCGCAGAATAGCAGGCGGCCGTTAATGCAAAAGCGCTCAATATGACCACTTATCATCCAGCTCGGCTGGTGTTATGGTAGCTCATTGGAAAAATTAGGCTATCCGCATGAAATACAAAAAATATTATCAATAATTATAATTTTATTTACCATTCTGATAACTGCCGGGCTGCTGACCATAAAGCCGCTGCGCGTTGCCTTCCCCTCATTGCTGCCGGGAATAACATGCCCAACAGCAACCCTCTGCACGGATGATGTCGCAAAATTAGTAGATGCTCAAAAGCTTTATCGAACCGGCTATGCGCACGCCAGTAACGCCGTCGGACTATTTATCGGCAGCCCTCGAGTCGTGTTCTGCAGCGCAGCAGCCTGCGCCGAGATGTTCGGCATGGGAAAACGAGCCGCCGCTGCGATCGGTGATCTCGGTCTGATTGTTGCACCACGCGGTTGGACAGCGTTCTACTTAACGCATGAAATGATCCACTATCGGCAGGCAGAATCCTTCGGTAATCTCGCCATGTTGACCAAGCCTTCATGGCTGATTGAGGGCATGGCTTATTCCATGAGTGGCGACCCGCGCTCACTGGGCGCCCCCTTCGAAGAATGGCGTACTCAATTCGAGATGTGGCAGGCTACACTCGGCAATCAATCCGTGTTGCAAGCGGCGAAAAATATAAAATAGCCCCCTGCAGATGCCCCTCTCCATCAAGTTGTACGCGTAAAAAAGCCCGGTTAAAAACCGGGCTTTTCATCAGCGTTCAACAGCGCGAGTTACACTCGGCGGAAGATCAGCGAGCCGTTGGTTCCGCCGAAGCCGAAGGAGTTACACAGGGTGTACTCCATATCGCTGACCTGGCGCGCTTCGTGGGGCACGAAGTCCAGATCGCAACCTTCATCCGGGTTATCCAGGTTGATGGTTGGCGGTACCGCCTGATCGCGCAGCGCCAGCACGGTGAAGATGGACTCGATCGCGCCCGCCGCGCCCAACAGGTGGCCGGTCATCGATTTGGTCGAGCTCACCAGCACGCGCTCTGCATCGGCGCCGAACACGGATTTCACCGCCTGCGCTTCCGCCTGGTCGCCCGCCGGCGTAGAGGTGCCGTGTGCGTTGATGTAACCGATTTGTGACGGGGTCACACCGGCGTCAAGCAGGGCATTTTCCATCGCCAGCGCAGCGCCCGCGCCGTTTTCCGGTGGCGACGTCATGTGATAAGCGTCGCTGCTCATCCCAAAGCCAACCACTTCGGCGTAGATTTTCGCGCCGCGTTTTTTCGCATGTTCGTACTCTTCGAGCACCATCATGCCGGCGCCGTCGCCCAGCACGAAGCCGTCGCGGTCTTTATCCCACGGACGGCTCGCCGCCTGCGGGTTGTCATTACGGGTGGACAGGGCGCGCGCTGCGCCAAAGCCGCCGACGCCCAATGGGGTGCTGGCTTTCTCTGCCCCACCGGCTAGCATCACGTCCGCATCATTGTAGGCAATGATACGCGCCGCATGGCCGATGTTGTGCACACCTGAAGTACAGGCGGTGGCGATGGAAATGCTTGGGCCACGCATGCCGTACATGATTGTCAGGTGGCCTGCAATCATATTCACGATGGTGGATGGCACGAAGAACGGACTGATTTTCCGTGGGCCACCGTTAACCAGTGAACTGTGGTTTTCTTCGATCAAACCCAGGCCGCCGATGCCGGAACCGATCGCGGCTCCAATGCGGGTGGCGTTAGCCTCGGTGATGTCCAGGCCAGCATCCTGCATGGCTTGCATGCCGGCAGCGATACCGTACTGGATAAAGGCGTCCATCTTGCGCGCATCTTTGCGAGAGATGAAATCCTCAGAATTAAAATTCTTTACCAGGCCAGCAAACTTGGTCGCATAGGCAGTGGTATCGAAATGGTCGATCAGGCTGATGCCACTCTGACCGGCAAGAAGAGCGTTCCACGTGGACTCTACCGTATTGCCGACAGGAGACAACATGCCCAGTCCGGTCACAACTACTCGACGCTTAGACACGTTTGTCCTCCAGGGAGGGAAAAATATGACACTAGGGATAGAAAAAACTTAGGCGGTCGAACGACCGCCTAGATATGTTCTCTTACTGCTGGCTAGCGTTGATGAAATCAATAGCTGCCTGAACAGTAGTGATCTTCTCAGCTTCTTCGTCTGGAATCTCGGTGTCGAATTCTTCTTCCAGTGCCATTACCAGCTCAACGGTGTCAAGAGAATCAGCGCCCAGATCTTCAACGAAAGAAGCGTTGTTCAAAACTTCTTCCTGTTTAACACCCAGTTGCTCAACAATGATTTTCTTAACGCGTTCTTCGATAGTGCTCATACTCTTAAATTTCCTATCAAAACTCGCTTTCGCGATGGTTTTCGTAGTGTATAAAATGCTGAAAAAGATGCAACTAAATCCCGGCTGGTCAAACCACGATTTTACGCTATTTTGCGGTTTTTGCCTCAAATAACGCAAATGGTTTTCACATTTTTTAAATCATGTACATGCCGCCATTGACATGTAACGTTTCACCGGTGATATAGCCGGCCTCATCAGAGGCCAAAAATGCAACAGCGCTGGCGATTTCTTTAGCATCGCCCAGCCGGTTGGCTGGAACTGATGACAAAATGCCTGCACGTTGATCATCTGTCAACGCCCGTGTCATGTCCGTCTCAATAAAGCCAGGTGCCACGACGTTGACCGTAATGCCACGCGAAGCAACTTCACGTGCCAAAGATTTGCTAAAACCAATCAGACCGGCTTTAGCCGCCGCGTAGTTCGCCTGCCCTGCGTTCCCCATGGTGCCGACAACGGAACCGATGGTGATGATACGGCCAAACCGCTTTTTCATCATAGCGCGCATTACCGCTTTTGACAGGCGGAATACGGAAGTCAGGTTAGTGTCGAGGATATCCTCCCACTCATCATCCTTCATACGCATCAGCAGGTTATCACGCGTGATGCCGGCATTATTCACTAAAATGTCGATTTCGCCAAATTCGGCGCGAATCGATGCCAGCACGCTGTCGATAGATTGCGCATCAACAACGTTCAACATAAACCCTTTGCCGTTTGCGCCCAGGTAGCTGCTGATCGCTTCAGCGCCGCTCTCGCTGGTCGCGGTGCCGATCACTTTGGCGCCGCGTGCCACAAACGTTTCTGCAATGGCTCGGCCAATACCGCGGCTTGCGCCGGTGACCAGAACGATTTTACCTTCGAAGCTCATCATTTTCCTCTTTATTGTTCAAGCGCCGCCGACAGGCTGGCGGTGTCGTTCACCGCCGCAGCCGTCAGGGTGTCAACAATACGTTTAGTCAGACCGGTCAGCACTTTGCCCGGCCCCACTTCCAGCAGCGACGTCACTCCCTGTGCTGCGATAAATTCTACGCTCTCGGTCCAACGCACCGGGCTGTACAGCTGACGCACCAGCGCGCTGCGGATCGCTTCAGGATCGTTTTCGGTGCGCACGTCGACGTTGTTCACCACCGGCACCTGCGGCGCGTTGAAAGTGATGTCCTGCAGCGCTACGGCCAGCTTGTCGGCGGCCGGTTTCATCAGCGCGCAGTGCGAAGGCACGCTCACCGGCAGCGGCAGCGCACGTTTGGCTCCGGCGGCTTTGCAGGCGGCGCCCGCACGTTCAACCGCTTCTTTGTTGCCGGCGATGACCACCTGGCCCGGCGAGTTGAAGTTGACCGGAGAAACCACCTGCCCCTGTGCGGACTCTTCACACGCCTTGGCGATCGCGTCGTTGTCCAGACCGATGATGGCGTACATCGCGCCGGTGCCTTCCGGCACCGCTTCCTGCATCAGCTTGCCGCGCAGCTCGACCAGACGGATCGCCGCCTTGAAGTCCAGCACGCCGGCGCAGACCAGCGCCGAGTACTCGCCCAGGCTGTGGCCAGCCATCAGCGCAGGCGCTTTACCGCCCTGCTGCTGCCACACGCGGAAAATCGCCACCGAAGCGGCCAACAGAGCCGGTTGGGTCTGCCAGGTTTTGTTCAGTTCTTCCGCCGGACCTTGCTGCACCAGCTGCCACAGGTCGTAACCCAGGGCGGAAGAAGCCTCGCCGAAGGTTTCTTCGACGATCGGGAACTGTGCGGCCAACTCGGCCAGCATGCCAACGGTCTGCGACCCCTGGCCCGGGAAAACAAAAGCAAATTGCGTCATTTTTTCTTCCTGTCCAAATCAGAAACGAACCAGCGCCGAGCCCCAGGTAAAGCCGCCGCCGAAGGCTTCCAACAGCACCAGTTGACCACGCTGAATTCGCCCGTCGCGCACGGCTTCGTCCAGTGCGGAAGGCACCGAGGCGGCAGAGGTGTTGCCGTGACGATCGAGCGTCACCACCACTTTGTCCATCCCCATGCCCAGTTTTTTCGCCGTTGCGCTGATGATGCGCAGGTTGGCCTGGTGCGGCACCAGCCAATCCAGCTCGCTGCGGTCCATGTTGTTGGCCTGCAACGTCTCGTCGACGATGCGCGCCAGTTCGGTGACCGCAACCTTGAAGACTTCGTTGCCCGCCATGGTGACATAGGCCGGCTTGTCTTGATTCTGGCGATCCTTGTACGGCAGCGTCAGCAGGTTGCCGTAGCTGCCGTCGGCATGCAGATGGGTAGACAGAATGCCCGGCTCTTCAGACGCCCCAAGCACCACCGCACCCGCGCCATCGCCAAACAGGATGATGGTGCCGCGATCTTCAGGATCGAGCGTGCGCGACAAGACGTCCGCGCCGATAACCAGCGCATGTTTGACCGCGCCGTTTTTCACGTACTGATCGGCCACGCTGAGCGCATAAGTAAAGCCGGCGCAGGCCGCAGCCAGATCGAACGCCGCGCAGTCTTTGATGCCCAGCATTTGCTGCACCAGGCACGCCGCGCTCGGGAACGCGTGAGTGGTCGTGGTGGTCGCCACGATGATAAGCCCAATGTCTTCTTTAGCCACACCTGCCATTTCCAGCGCGTTCTCAGCGGCCTGGAAGCTCATCGTCGCAACGGTTTCATCCGCAGCGGCGATGCGACGTTCGCGGATACCGGTACGCGTGACGATCCATTCGTCAGAGGTATCCACCATTTTTTCCAAATCAGCATTGGTGCGCACTTGTACGGGCAAATAACTCCCCGTACCGAGAATCTTTGTATACATGTACGATCAGTCACTCTTAGGTAATACAGCCTCAAGGCGCGCAGCAATCCTTTCCGGGACTTGCCGCTGCACCGCCTGCACAGCCTGTTCGATTGCGACTGCAAACGCGTGAGGGTTCGCAGCGCCGTGGCTCTTGACTACGGTGCTGCGCAATCCTAACAGACATGCGCCATTATACTGGTCGGGGTTCAGGTGGCCGAACCGCTTAACCACCCGTTTTTGCAACCAACGGCCCAACAATTTCAACCACCACGCTCGCTTGTTTCCGTCGCCGGACGATTTCAACAGCGATAAGAACACCCTGACCACCCCTTCCATGGTTTTCAGGGTGACGTTGCCCACGAAGCCATCGCAAACCAACACGTCGGTCTTGCCGGTGAGCAGTTCGTTTCCTTCCAGGTAACCAATATAGTTGATTGCCGGAGTATTTTTTAGCACAGCGGCCGCTTCGCGGATATTATCCAGGCCTTTGGTCTCTTCTTCGCCAATATTCAGCAGCGCCACCCGCGGTTGCGCAATGCCGATCACCTCTTCCGCCATCACCGCCCCCATCACGGCAAACTGCACCAGCATGGTGCTGTCGCACTCGACGTTGGCGCCGAGATCCAGCACCACGGTTTTGCTGCGTTGCTGATTCGGGATCGCCGTCATCAGCGCCGGGCGCTCGATGCCTTCCAGCGGCTTGACCAACAGCTTCGCCAATCCCATCAGCGCACCGGTATTGCCGGCGCTGACGCACCCCTGCGCGTTTCCGCTGCTGAGCTGCTCGAGCGCAATGCGCATCGACGTGCCGCGGCTGGCGCGTATCGCTTGTGAAGGTTTGGCGTCGCCGGCGATCACGGACTCGGCGGGCACGACTTGCAGACGCTCCAGAAGAACCGGATCGGCGTGGGCAAGCAAGGGAGAGATGACGTCGGGATTGCCGACCAGCAGGAGATGAAGCTGTAAATTAGAGGCCAGTGCCTGCAACGAAGCAGGCACTGTGACGCAGGGACCGAAGTCCCCGCCCATTGCATCTAACGCCAGGGTTAGACGAGTCAAGGTATCGCTACTTAGCCGATAACCTTGCGACCGCGGTAGAAACCGTCGGCAGTGATGTGGTGACGACGGTGAGTTTCACCGGATACTTTGTCTACAGACAGAGTAGTCGTGGTCAGAGCATCGTGAGAACGACGCATGCCACGCTTGGAACGGGTTGGTTTATTCTGTTGTACGGCCATGGACCTTACTCCTCAATTACTTACGCTTTAAACTGGCTAATACGGCAAACGGATTCGGTTTCTCCGCCTCTGGAGGCAGTTGGCCAAATACCATGTCCGCTTCGGACACTTCACAGTGTTCAGATTCATGTACCGGAACGACAGGCAGTGAAAGAATAATTTCGTCTTCAATCATTGCCAACAGATCGACTTCGCCAAACTCGTCAACTTCGATCGGTTCGTACGCTTCCGGTAATGCCTCAGCCTGCTCATCATTGACGACCGGGCTAAAACAATATGTTGTGTGAACCTGATGTTCGAACGGGACTCCACAGCGTTGGCACATCAACGTTACCGTGACGTCCGCATGCCCTGTTATCACCGCGAGGCGTTGATTGTCGATATTAAACGACAACGACACCTCGACATCACTGTCCACACTGACCACGGAGTCGGCAACACGAGTAACCTGCTCAGGCGCATAGACACCAGCATAGTCCAGGCGTTTCTGAGCGGTACGTACCGCATCAATGGTCAAGGGTAATTTTACCTTTTGCATAGGGCGCGCATATTAACTTTGTAACGACATAGAGTCAAAGAAAAAGGCCGTAAAACGGCTCCTTTCACCAATATTCGCTTCCACAGCGGCCGACAGTTTAAAATGCCGTACCCATTTACGCTACGGTTTGCGAAAAAAATTATGCAGAGATTGCTTTTAGCCTCCACCTCCCCCTATCGAAAAATGCTGCTGGAGAAGCTGCAGCTGCCGTTCGACTGCGCCGCGCCGGAGGTGGATGAAACCCCCTTGCCCGGCGAAAGCGCGGAAGCGCTGGTGCTGCGCCTGGCGGCGGCGAAGGCTCAGGCGTTGGCCCTCGCCTATCCCGAGCATCTGATCATCGGCTCCGATCAGGTCTGCGTGATCGATGGCAACATCACCGGCAAGCCCCATACCGAGGAAAACGCCCGGGCGCAGCTGCGGCAGGCCAGTGGCCAAGCCGTGACTTTCTATACCGGCCTGGCGCTGTACAACGGCCGCAGCAAGCAGCTGCAAGCCTTGTGCGAGCCGTTTCACGTGCATTTTCGCGCGCTGAGCGAAGCGGAGATCGCCGCCTATGTGCGTCTGGAGCAACCGCTGAACTGCGCAGGCAGTTTCAAGAGCGAGGGATTGGGGATCGCGCTGTTCGACAAGCTGGAAGGCCGGGATCCGAACGCCCTGATCGGCCTGCCGTTGATCGCGCTGTTGGAGATGTTGCGGGCTGAAGGCATCAACCCGCTGGGGTGACGCAGATTACTTGGCCGCCTGCCGGCGCAGCACCTGCAGACAGTGGCGCAGCTCTTCGTCCATCGGCGCTTCGATGCGCATCGTTTCGCCGGTGGCCGGATGCTCGAAGCGCAGCGCCGCGGCGTGCAGGAACAGCCGCTTCAGGCCGGTACCCGCCAGTTGGCGATCGAACTCGCGGTCGCCATAGCGGTCGTCAAAGGCGATCGGGTGCCCGGCATGCAGAGTGTGCACGCGGATCTGGTGGGTACGCCCGGTGATTGGGCTAGCCTTCACCAGGGTGGCGAATTCGTAACGCTCCTCCACCTTGAAGCGGGTTTCCGAAGGCTTGCCTTCGCTGTTGACGCGCACGATGCGTTCACCGCTTTGCAGAATATTTTTCAGCAGCGGCGCCTGTACGGCCTTGCAGTGCGATTGCCATTGGCCGCGCACCAGCGCCAGATAATCTTTCTGCATGCCTTTCAGCCGCAGTTGCTCATGCAGCGAACGCAGCGCGGAACGCTTCTTGGCCACCAACAGCAAGCCGGAGGTATCGCGATCGAGCCGGTGCACCAGTTCAAGGAAACGAGCCTCCGGGCGCAGCGCGCGCAGCCCTTCGATCACGCCGAAGCTCAGGCCGCTGCCGCCGTGCACTGCGGTGCCGGAAGGCTTGTTGAGGATCAGCAGGTGGTCGTCTTCATACAAAATACAGTCGGCCAGCGCGGCCACCTTATCCAGCTTGGCCGACACCGGCGTCTCTTCGCGCTCGGCCACCCGCACCGGCGGCACGCGCACCACGTCGCCGGCCGCCAATTTGTATTCAACCTTGATGCGCCCTTTATTGACCCGCACCTCGCCTTTACGCACGATGCGATAAATCATGCTCTTCGGCACGCCTTTCAGGCGAGCGAGCAGAAAGTTGTCGATTCTCTGACCGGCTTCGTCGTCGGAAATCGTGATGAATTGTACTGCTGGATTGTTCGTTTTCATGGTGCGGGATTCTAAATAGAGCGCGTGAATAGCGCCACATCTTTTTCTGTGCTTAACTGTCTCTCTGACGGCGGGCGAAACCCCAGCGGACAATAAGGCAGCAAGCCGATTTGAACGTTTGCGATTTCTTCCGCAGTTAAGGAAAAGTCACCTTGCTATAACGGCATCAGCAGTGGAATAATGCAGTCACTTTCCGCGTTGATTCTCGTTAAACAGGGAAAACGGTGGAATTATAAAATTTGTCTGATCGCGCAAAAACGCAGCAATGGCGTAAGACGTAATGCGAAATCAAACAATTAGCGGGCTGCGGGTTGCAGCTTGGCCGGCAAATGGAATCAGATCTGTCGACGTAAATCAGAGGCTATTCCCCTAGTAAAAGTGCTGTCTTTCACAAAGAAAAGCAGGCTTACCGAGATAATGCGCCCCTATGCAGGCGACAACCGTGAGGTTGACGACTTTGCGAGAAGACACGGGGCTTTCGGTTTAACTCCGGCCATGAGGTTATTTTGCCCGCAGCTTTGTCGATAATGTAAAAATAACGAGTAAGTTAAGATGAAAAGAATGTTGATTAACGCAACTCAGCAGGAAGAGTTGCGTGTTGCCCTCGTAGATGGACAGCGGCTGTATGATTTGGATATTGAAAGTCCGGGTCATGAGCAGAAAAAAGCGAATATTTACAAAGGCAAAATCACCCGCATTGAACCAAGTCTTGAAGCAGCGTTCGTGGACTACGGCGCAGAACGACATGGTTTCCTCCCCCTTAAAGAAATCGCCCGCGAATACTTCCCTAGCAATTACTCTTCCCATGGTCGCCCGAACATCAAAGATGTGCTGCGCGAAGGCCAGGAAGTCATCGTTCAGGTAGACAAAGAAGAACGTGGCAACAAAGGCGCCGCCTTGACCACCTTCATCAGTCTGGCGGGCAGTTATCTGGTGCTGATGCCGAACAACCCGCGCGCCGGCGGTATTTCTCGCCGCATCGAGGGCGACGATCGCACCGAGCTGAAAGAAGCGCTCTCTTCGCTGCAACTGCCGGACGGCATGGGCCTGATCGTTCGCACCGCGGGCGTAGGCAAATCCGCCGACGCGCTGCAGTGGGATCTCTCCTTCCGCCTGAAGCACTGGGAAGCGATTAAAAAAGCCGCCGAAGGCCGCTCTGCGCCGTTCCTGATCCACCAGGAAAGCAACGTTATCGTGCGCGCCTTCCGCGATTACCTGCGCCCGGACATCGGCGAAATCCTGATCGACAACCCGAAAATTCTCGATCTGGCCAAAGAGCACATCGCTGCGCTGGGCCGCCCGGATTTCAGCAGCAAAATCAAACTGTACAGCGGTGAAATTCCTCTGTTCAGCCACTATCAGATCGAATCGCAGATCGAATCCGCCTTCCAGCGCGAAGTGCGCCTGCCGTCCGGCGGCTCGATCGTCATCGACAGCACCGAAGCGCTGACCGCCATCGACATCAACTCCGCGCGTGCAACCCGCGGCGGCGACATCGAAGAGACGGCGTTCAACACCAACCTGGAAGCGGCGGACGAGATCGCACGCCAGCTGCGCCTGCGCGACCTCGGCGGCCTGATCGTCATCGACTTCATCGACATGACGCCGGTTCGCCACCAGCGCGAAGTGGAAAACCGCCTGCGTGACGCCGTGCGCCAAGACCGCGCGCGCATCCAAATCGGCCGCATCTCCCGCTTCGGCCTGCTGGAAATGTCGCGTCAGCGCCTCAGCCCGTCGCTGGGCGAGTCCAGCCATCACGTGTGCCCACGCTGTAACGGCACCGGCACCATTCGCGACAACGAATCGCTGGCGCTGTCCATTCTGCGCCTGATCGAAGAAGAAGCGCTGAAGGAAAACACCAAAGAAGTTCACGCTATCGTGCCGGTTCAGGTCGCTTCGTACCTGTTGAACGAAAAGCGCGAATCCGTCAGCGCGATCGAAAAACGTCAGGGTGGCGTGAAAGCCGTCATCGTGCCGAACGATGAAATGCAAACCCCGCATTACTCGGTGCTGCGCGTGCGCAAGGGCGAGGAAACCTCTACCCTCAGCTACCTGCTGCCGAAACTGCACGAAGAAGACATGGAACGCCCGCTGGAAGACGCGCCGATGGAGCGCAAGCGTCCGGAGCAACCGGCCCTGGCTTCCTTCTCGCTGTCCGCCGATGCGCCGCCGCCGGCTGAAGAACCCGTCGCCGTGGCCAAGCCTGCCGCTGCAGCCGCCAAGGCGAAAGCCGCAGCGCCGGCCGCCGCCAAGCCGGGCTTCCTGGGCCGCCTGTTCGGTGGTCTGAAGAACTTGTTCGCCGGTGAAGAGCAACCTGCCGTCGAAGAAGCCAAACCAGCCGAAGCGCCGAAGGCGGAAAGCAACGGTGAAAACCGTCGTCAGGATCGTCGCGGTCAGCGCCGTCAAGGCACCGGCCGTAAAGAGCGCGGTGAGCGTAGCGACCGTGGCGATCGTCCGGAACGTGGCGAGCGTAAAGAGCGCGGTGAAGGCCGTGACAATCGCGAGCGCGACAACCGTGAACCGCGTGAGAACCGTGAAGGCCGTGAATCGCGTGAGTCCCGCGATGAGCAGCGCCGTAACCGCCGCAACCAGCAGCAGAACGCGCCGGTAGCGGAGGAAACCGCTTCAGAAGAAGGCGCTAAAGCGCCGCGCGAAGATCAGCAGCAACGCCGTGAGCAGCGCGCTGAACGCCAGCGTCGCCGTCAGGAAGAGAAACGTCAGGCTCAGCAGGAAGTGAAAGCGCTGGAAAGCGTTGAAGCGGTCGAGAGCACCGACGAAGAGCAGGAAGAACGCCAGCAGCAGAACATGCAGCGCCGTCAGCGCCGCACGCTGACGCAGAAAGTGCGTATCCTGTCTGCCGAAGAAGAGCTGCAGCGCGCAGCGGAAGAGCTGTTGGCGCCGAAAGCGCCGGTAGCGAAAGCCGAAGACGCGCAGCCGACCACCGACGACAGCGTCAAGCTGCTGCCGGAAACCGTTGCCGCACAGCCGGAAGACGATGCCCAGGGCGAAAGCCGCGGCAACGGCGAAGGCATGCCGCGCCGTTCCCGCCGTTCACCGCGCCACCTGCGCGTCAGCGGCCAGCGCCGCCGTCGTTACCGCGATGAACGTTACCCGCTGCAATCTCCAATGCCGCTGGCGGGCGCATTCGCTTCGCCGGAAATGGCATCGGGCAAAGTCTGGGTAAGCTACCCGGTCGCTCAGGTTGAAGAAGCCGAAGTGCAGACCGAAGCCGTAGAACAGGCTGTGGCACCGGTTGTCGCTGCCGCGGTTGAACAGCACAACGTTGCCGTGGAAGAAACCCAGGTGGCGGCCAGCGTCAACCCGCCTGCGCCAGAGGCCGCCGTTGAAACTGCTGCCGTTACCGTAACGGAAGAAGCTGCAGCCGTAGCGCCTGTCGTGGCTATCCCGGCCGAGGAAATCCCGGCGCCGGTGGAAACCGCCCCGGCAACTGTTGCAGTTGAACAGCCGAAAGCGGAAGAGACTGCCCCTGCAGTGGAAGCCGAGCCGGTAGCTGAAACCGTAGCTGTAGAGCCAGTGGTTGAACCTGCGCTAGCGGAAGACGAGCCTGTGGTCGAAACTGCACCGGTGGTAGAAGCCACGCCAGCGGAAGAAACGCCAATGGTAGAAGCCGCACCTGCGGCGGCAGCCGTGGAAGCCGCTCCGGTGGAACAAGCCCCTGCGCCAGTGGTTGCTCAGCAGCCGGCGCCGGTGAAAGCCGTGCAGGACGCGCTGTACAAACACATCGCCACTGCGCCGATGACCAAAGCGCCTGCGCCGGCCTACGTGCCGGAAGAACGCAAGCACAGCGACTGGCAGCGCCCTTCCTTCAACTTTGAAGGCAAAGGCTCCGCAGGCGGCCATTCGGCGGTGAGCCAGGCGACCGCGCCGGCCACCAAACCACAGCCGGTTAACGAATAAGTTAATCTGCAACCCTAAAAAAACCCGCCATCGGCGGGTTTTTTCTTGCCTGTAACGTCCTCAGGCGATCTTCTTCAGTTTTTTGATGTCCAGAACATCCAACTTGCCGTCAAGCCGGCTGACGAACTGCTGAAAATGCGCCGTCTCATTATGCTTATCCAGCGCTTCGCTGCTGGCCCAACGCTCAAAGAACACGAAAACGCCCGGTTTTTCCAGATCGCGATGCAAGTCATATTGCAGGTTGCCCAACTCCTGGCGGCTCGGCTCGATAATGTCGTGCACCGCTTCGCTGACGGCGGCTTCAAATCCCGCTTTCGCTTGCAGGGTGGCGATAACGCGTACTTCCATTGCTTTCTCCCTTTCCACTTGATGAAGGTCGACGGTATTGGCGTCGGCATCGTTGAAATCCCTGTTACTATGCGCCCGCCGCGCTATTGATTTCAACTTGTCGCCAACAAACAGATGCATCTGCGGCACTTTCCGCTTATCCTTACACCCCGGCGTGAATAAACCCATTATTCGCTTTTCATTAGACGTATTTGACCGCCGGAGCCTAGCTAGATGACCGCACAACCCCAAGTTCTGAAAATCCGCCGCCCAGACGACTGGCATATCCACCTGCGTGACGATGAAATGCTGAAAACGGTGGTGCCCTATACCAGCCAGGTATTTGGCCGGGCGATCGTGATGCCGAACCTGGTTCCGCCCGTAACGACCGTGGCCGCCGCGCGCGCCTACCGCGATCGCATTCTGGCGGCGGTTCCGCAGGGTCACAATTTCACTCCGCTGATGACCTGCTACCTGACCAACTCCCTGGCGGCCAGTGAACTGGTCAACGGCTTCGAACAAGGGGTGTTTACTGCCGCCAAGCTGTATCCGGCCAACGCCACCACCAACTCCAGCCACGGCGTCAGCGACGTGACCGGTATTTACCCGCTGTTCGAGCAGATGCAAAAAATCGGCATGCCATTGCTGATCCACGGCGAAGTGACCGATCCTGCCATCGATATTTTCGACCGCGAGGCGCGTTTTATCGAGCAGGTGATGGAACCGATTCGCCAACAGTTCCCTGAGCTGAAGATCGTCTTCGAGCACATCACCACCAAAGAAGCGGCGCAATACGTGCAGGCAGGCAATCGTTTCCTCGGCGCCACCATCACGCCACAGCACCTGATGTTCAACCGCAACCACATGCTGGTCGGCGGCATTCGCCCGCACCTGTTCTGCCTGCCGATCCTCAAGCGCAATGTCCACCAGGAAGCGCTGCGTCAGGCGGTCGCCAGCGGCTCGGATCGCTTCTTCCTTGGCACCGACTCCGCGCCGCACCTCAAGCATCGCAAAGAGTCCAGCTGCGGTTGCGCCGGCTGTTTCAACGCGCCGAATGCGATCCCGGCTTACGCAGCGGTCTTCGAACAGCTCGGCGCACTGGAGCACTTCGAAGCCTTCTGCTCGCTCAACGGCCCGCGCTTCTATGGCCTGCCGCTCAACGAAGACTTCATCGAACTGCAGCGCGTGCCAACCACCCAGCCGGAAGAGATTACCCTCGGCAATGAATCCGTGATCCCCTTCCTGGCGGGTGAAACCCTGAACTGGTCGCTGAAAGACTGATATTTTTGCTTCGCCCTCTTGCCCCTGCACTCGGTTAACTGTATAAATAAACAGTAAATCACTTCGGGGGCAATTATGCGTGTTGAAGTCACTATAGATAAAACCCGGCCGCTGCCGGCGGGCGCCATTGAGGCGCTGACCGGTGAACTGGGCAAGCGGGTCAACCGCCAGTTTCCAGACGCCGTCGTGCACGTACGTTATGCCGGCGCCAACGGGCTCTCCGTGCTGGGGGGCGCCAAAACCGACCGGGATCTGATCGAGGAAATCCTTCAGGAAACCTGGGAAAGCGCAGACGAATGGTTTAGCGCAGAATAACACTGCAATGCTGTTTTTGCCGGGGGTCGCTCTCCGGCTTTTTTGTTTCTGGCGCCCTGCCCATTCATCGCTTACCCTTACTCTGAAACAAA
Source organism: Serratia sp. EC4 (assembly GCF_059652115.1). Taxonomy (NCBI): domain Bacteria; kingdom Pseudomonadati; phylum Pseudomonadota; class Gammaproteobacteria; order Enterobacterales; family Yersiniaceae; genus Serratia; species Serratia sp. EC4. The sequence goes on from NZ_JBNIDE010000003.1 coordinate 381,070, forward strand.
ATTTGCCTCAGCGCTGTATTTAACGCAAAGGAGTAAGCATGGCCCCGGACAAGGTGAAATCCGAAGACGCAATGACGTTTGGCGAACTGCTGGCGCTGATTGCCGATCAGAAAAGGCGCTTGAACGTACTGGAAGTGGCCTTCTCTTACCTGGCCTTCAGCCTGGATGACAAAGCCAACCAGCGGCTGATCCACAGCCTGAAGCTGGAATCGCACAGCCAGAATCGTGATGCCGAAACGCAAAAGCATTTCGCCCATTTGGCCGAAGAGCTGGAAAAATGTCTGCACGGCGCATCGCCACCTGCCGACGCGGAATAACGCGCTGCGCTTGACTCATCCACTGCTGCACATACAAATTTGTAGAATAATTGTTCAAATAAATATTTATTTTGCAAATTTCGGTGACAACCCCCTCCACCGATGAAAGCGGATGCGTATACTGTAATTGCTCTCATGATGATGAGCCGCATTGATCCTCGTTAGTCACTCACGGTAGTTACTACTCAATAAGGGGTCTTTATGGACAGAAATGATGAAGTAATTCAGACGCACCCGCTTGTCGGTTGGGATATCAGTACTGTCGACGTTTACGACGCCATGATGATACGCCTTCATTACCTGTCTTCACTAGACCAAACGCCCGAAGAAGCCCAAGTAGACCGAACGCTTTGGCTGACTACAGATGTCGCCCGTCAATTAATCAATATCTTAGAGGCCGGCATCGCCAAGATTGAAGCTACGGATTACCAGGATCTTGATCGCAGAAAACATTGATACATCGTCCCCTAACCCCTAAGGCGCCGTGACCGATCCCGGCGCCTTTTCTTCGCCTTTCGCCGTTCAATCAGTGCATTGCGCTCGCCAACCTTTTATCATGGGGCGATAAGAAATCGCTATCAGAGAGGGTGGGCACGTGGAATATGATTTGATTGTGGTGGGCAGCGGTTCAGTCGGCGCGGCGGCAGGGTATTACGCTACCCGCGCCGGCTTGAAAGCGCTGATGATCGACAGCGCCATTCCTCCACACCGCAACGGCAGCCATCACGGCGATACCCGCATCATTCGTCACGCTTACGGCGAAGGTGAAAAGTACGTGCCGCTGGTGCTGCGCGCACAGGCGCTGTGGAATGCGCTGATTCAACAATCCGGTGAAGAACTGTTCCAGTCGTGCGGCGTGCTCAACCTGGGGCCGCAGCACTCCGAATTCATTCGCAATGCTCAGCAGAGCGCGCAAAAGTTTCGCCTTAATGCGCAAACCCTCAGCGCCGAACAGATCGCTCAACGCTGGCCGGAATTCCGCGCGCCGGAAGGTTACGTCGGTGTCTTCGAGCCGGACGCCGGCTTCCTGCGATCCGAACTGGCGGTTGCCAGCCTGATCAAACTGGCGAAAGAGGCCGGCTGCAGCCAGCTGTTCAACTGCCCGGTCAGCGCGGTGAACCCCATTGATGGCGGCGTTGAGGTCGTCACCGACGAAGGGCGTTTCACGGCGCGAAAAGCGGTGGTCACCGCAGGCACCTGGGTGAAGGCGCTGTTGCCGCAGCTGCCGATCGCGCCATTGCGCAAGGTATTCTCCTGGCATCAGGCGGACGGCCGCTACAGCGTGAACAATCGCTTCCCGGCCTTTACCGTCGAAGCGCAGGACGGCACGCACTATTACGGCTTCCCGGCGGATAACGATGGCCTGAAAGTGGGCAAACACGACGGCGGCCAGCCGATGGATGCCCCCGAGCAGCGCAAGCCCTTCGGCAGCTACGCCAGCGACGGCACGGAAGTTTTCTCCTTCCTGCGGCAATTTTTGCCGGGTGTAGGCGTATGTTTACACGGCGAAGCCTGCAGTTATGATATGAGCCCTGACGAAGACTTTATTATCGATACGCTGCCGGATTGCGATCGCCTGATGGTCATCAGCGGATTGAGCGGCCACGGCTTCAAGTTCGCCAGCGCTCTGGGCGAGATCGCCGCGCTGTTCGCGCAGGACAAAGCGCCGCCGGTTGACCTCTCCAGCTTTGGTCTGAAGCGATTTAGCTGAGCGGAGGATTTCGCTGTCCACGTTCCCGTCGAGCCCTGGACAGTGAAATCTGGCGGTTACAATTTATTAACCTGCTAACTCTTTTAAATACCAAGTAAAAATTCTGATAACGGAAATTTCTTGCATTCAGCATTTGAATTTCCGAATTGAACACTTGCAGTGTAAGTCCTATTTTACAGAAGATATGCTCCATCGGCTTTCAACAAGGACGTCACCATGAAACTACTTGTCGTGGACGAATGCTGCTTCACCCGGGTCGGTATAGCCAGCTACTTTGCTGATAGTGGGATTACGACGATCAAGTGCTGCCACAGCATTGAGTACGCTACGCCACTGTTGTCCAGCTTTCAGCCGAGCCACATTCTGGTGAACCTCAGCAACCAATGCCGCTATAACGAAGCGGACGCACAGCTGCTGGCATTTATGGAAGCCAGCCACTCTGCCTTGCTGTTTATCTATCTCGATACGCCTTACCCTTACAGCGAAGCGCCAATGCGCATCGCCGATAATGCCTTTCTGTTCAATAAAAGCATTCTGCCGCTCACCTTACGCACGCTGCGCGAAAATCCGCTGGCGCTGGCCGATGACGGCGAAGAGCGTTCCCTGTTCAGCCCGCAGGAACTGACGGTAATGAAATATTGGATGGCGGAGATGCCCAACTACCGCATCGCGAAAAAGCTGCAGATCAGCTCGCATACGGTGTACGTGCACAAACGTCACATCACGGAGAAGATCAACGCGCGCAACCGGCTGGAGTTCTACTCGCTGTATAACGTGCTGCGCTATTTCTACCCGCCGAGCACGCCAACAAATTCGACGCCGCTGGCGCTGCTGGCGGTATAGCATCAAGCCTGCGATAACGCAGGCTTTTTTATCACCGCTCTTCCAGCGCACACGCGCGGCGCGCTGTAAAAGACGTCGAGAAAAGGACTATAATCAAGGGTCCTTCTCTTCAGGCGGCTGAAATGTTAAACCGAATACTGGCGGCTATCGTCAACAATGTGCGTGAGCACCTGGTGCTTTACCTTTGTCTGTGGCTGGTGCTGCTGGCGTTGGATGTCTATTTCTTCTTCGTCATGTAATCCATGCCGCCGTTATTTCCCCGATTGAGCTTCAGCCGCTTCGGCGATCCCGCCCAGGTGCTGGAATTGCAGCAGATGAGCAGACCGCTGCTGCGCCCCGGACAGCAGTTATTGCAGATGCGCTATGCCCCGATCAACCCTTCCGATCTGATCCCGATCCACGGCCAATACGCGCACCGCATCGCCCTGCCGCAGGTGCCGGGATATGAAGGCGTGGGCGTCATCGTCAATCCGCAGAATGGGCATTCAACGGACCGACGCGCGCTGGCGGTAGCGGGTGACGGCAGTTGGCAAACCTTCGTCACGCTGCCTGAGGCTCGGGTGGTCTGGGTGCCGGATGACATTGACGACGCCTGCGCAGCGCAAATCTATATCAACCCGCTCACCTGCTGGGTGCTGTTGACGCAATGGCTGCCGCTCAACGCCGGCGACGTACTGCTGATCAACGGCGGCGGCTCCGCTGTCAGCCTGCTGCTGGCGCAGCTGACGGCGCTGCGCGGCATTCGTCTGGCGGTCGTGGTGCGCAACGCCGCTCATCGCCAGGCGTTACTGGCCGCCGGCGCCTGGCGCGTTATCGAAGCGCCACAGTTGGTGGAAATGACGAATTTTGGCGCCCGTGCGGCCATCGACTGCATCGGTGGGGAAGACGGATTGCAGCTGGCGCAGGCGGTCCGCACCGGCGGCGATTTTGTGGCGCTAGGCCTGCTGAGCGGCCGCCAGGTAGACTGGCGGCGCGTGGTGGACGAGTTAAAGCTGCGCGCTTCGCTGTTCCACCTGCGCAAATGGAACGCACAGGCGGCGCCGGCGCAGTGGCAGATGGCGTTTTATCAGCTATTCCAGCTGCTGCGGCGCGGCCAGCTGGCTTTGCGCCCACCCGCCGCGATTTATCCTTTGCATCAGTACGCAGCGGCGCTGCAGCAGGCCACGCAGCCCGGTGTGAACGGCAAGATCTTCCTCACTCCGGCGCCGCCGGAGGCTGACGCGGCGGGCGGCCGTCGCCCAGGATAACCGCCAGCCGATAGCCGCCCTCGGTGGTCTCCAGCGCGATGCGCGCCACGATCGTCAGCGGCACCGACAGCAACATGCCCACCGGGCCGAGCAGCCAGCCCCAAAAGATCAGCGACAGGAACACCACCAGCGTCGACAGCCCCAGCCCGCGCCCCATCACCCGTGGTTCGAGGATATTGCCGATCACCATGTTGACAGCGATAAAGCCGCCCGCCACCACCAGCGCATCGCCCAGCCCGTTGAACAACAGCGCCTGAATCAGCGGCGGAATGGCGGCCAATACCGAGCCAATGTTGGGAATGTAGTTGAGCAGAAACGCCAGCAGCCCCCAGATAAAAGCGAAGCGCACGCCGACCGCCGCCAGGAAGATCCAGACGATCACCCCGGTGGCCAGGCTGATGATGGTTTTAATCACCAGATAGCGCGTCACGCCGTCCAGCGCCCGCCGCACCGCGGCAAGGCCTTCGTCCGGCTTATCCAGCGCCAGCTGCAGCTTATACGGCAGCAGCTGCACTTCAAACAGCATAAACACCACGGTCATCAGCAGCAGGAAGACGTTGGTCATGGCGCCAGACAGGTGCCCCAGCATGCGGGTGACCAGATTCATCGCCGCGCTCGGATCGACATACTGCAGCATCGCTTCGCTGGAGAGGCTGATATTGAAGCGATCGGCGTAATGCTGCAGCTCGCGCAACTTCTCGATCATCATGCCGCGGTACTGCGGCAGCGAGCGGGCGAACTCATTGAGCGAAGCGCCCAGCATGCCGATAAACAGCATCACGACCACGATCACCGCCGTCAGCAGCAGCGTCACCCCGACGATACGCGGCACCCGCTTGCGTTCCAGCATCGCCACCAGCGGGTTCAACACCATGGCGAGAAATACCGCCAGCAAAAACGGCACCACGATGTCGGCGGCGGCTTTCACCCCGGCCAAAATGATCACCAACATCGCCAGCAGGACGGCCAGACGCAGGCTGCTGTCGGTCACGCGGGTTCGGCCCATGACGTTTCCTTGTTATTTCACTGGGTTAACCGGCCACCAAGAGCCGACTCTTGGCGCTAATGGTAGCAAAATCCACCGTCACGCCGCAGAGGATTTCGCCTAACCGTTCGAAAAAATTAATCTTTCCGCCCTGCTCTTTGCCGCAAGAAATAGGCATAACCTTTGCCAACAAATAATTCCACCGAGCAACTCATGGACGATTTACGTAAAATGACAAAAGCTGACATTAATAAATAATAAGCCTAATTTTCAACAACTAGCACAACCGCCCCATGAAGGAAATAATATCATCTTCAACGATTTATCTGATGAAGCCCGAACATCTCAAACAAATTCACTGACTAATATTTCTAAGAAGTAACATAGTTAAATTTATTATTGATTTTATGTTTCCTAAAGTTTAATTATTGCAGCCAGCCAATCGGTAATCGAAGGAAACAGGATGCTCTGGAAAAATACCGCCGATCGTTTCGGCCATGTGTCAGTGTTGATCCACTGGCTGGTGGCGCTGACGGTGTACGGCATGTTCGCACTTGGCCTGTGGATGGTCACGCTGGGCTATTACGACGTCTGGTACCATCAGGCGCCGGAGATCCACAAAAGCATCGGCACGCTGCTATTCATCGTGATGGTGATCCGCGTGGTCTGGCGCTTTGTCTCGCCGCCGCCCAAACCTCTGGCCAGCTATGGCCGCCTCACTCGCGTCAGCGCCATCCTCGCGCATCTGGCGCTGTACGCCGTGTTGTTCGGCATTCTGATCAGCGGCTATCTGATCTCCACCGCCGACGGCCAACCGATCAGCGTGTTCGGCTGGTTCGACGTGCCCGCCACCGTGACCGGCATGGCGGAGCAAGCCGACACCGCCGGCGCCATACACCTTTACCTGGCCTGGGCCGTGGTTGTGCTTTCGGTACTGCACGGGCTGGCCGCGCTTAAACATCACTTTATCGATCGTGATGTCACTTTGAAACGGATGCTGGGTAGCAGCGCCGATTAACCTTTGGATTTATGGAGATTGCTATGTTGAAAAAGACCGTATTGGGCCTGACCGCAGGCGCCCTGCTGCTGAGCGCCGGTTCCGCACTGGCGGCGGACTACAAGATCGACAAACAGGGCCAGCACGCCTTTATCGAGTTCCGCATCCAGCACCTGGGCTACAGCTGGCTGTACGGCAGCTTTAAAGACTTCGACGGCGGCTTCACCTTCGACGAAAAAGATCCTTCGAAGGACAAGGTCAACGTGACCATCAATACCGCCAGCGTCGACACCAACCATGCCGAGCGCGACAAGCACCTGCGCAGCGCCGAGTTCCTCAACGTGGAGAAGAACAAACAGGCCAAGTTTGAATCCACCGAAGTGAAGAAAAACGGCGACGGTTATGCGGTGGTCGGCAACCTGACGCTGAACGGCGTGACCAAGCCCGTCACGCTGGACGCCAAACTGATTGGCCAGGGCAACGATCCGTGGGGCGGCTACCGCGCCGGCTTTGAAGCCAACGGCAAGATCAAGCTGAAAGATTTCGGCATTACCACCGATCTGGGCCCGGCGTCGCAAGACGTTGAGCTGATCATCTCCGTAGAAGGCGTGCGCGAGAAATAAAAAAAAGCCCGGCTTGGCGGCCGGGCTTCTCATTTCCTCAGGCTCAGCGGGCTGGGCCTTCTTCTTCCGGTGCCGGAATGTGCATCGTGGTCTGCAACAATCCTTTCGATTTATTGAAAATCTTGACGCCATTTTCGCGGCCGGCACGGCGCGCGCGCTGCTCTTCGCGCGGCAGCTTCAGCTCTTCGCGGCAAATCTCGCTGCAGCATCCTTCAAACTTGGCGGCGCAGCTCGGGCACTGAATGAACAGCAGATGGCAGCCGTCGTTCTTGCAGTTGGTATGGGTATCGCACGGCGCGCCGCACTGGTGGCAGTTGGCGATCACATCGTCGGAGATGCGCTCGCCCATGCGCTCATCGAACACGAAGTTTTTGCCGATAAACTTCAGCGGCAACCCCTGTTCTTTCGCTTTGCGGGTGTACTCGATGATCCCGCCTTCCACGTGGTAGATGTTTTTAAAACCGTTGTGCAGCATATAGGCGCTGGCTTTTTCACAGCGAATGCCGCCGGTGCAGTACATGACGATATTCTTGTCTTTGCTGTCCTGCAGCATCTCCACCGCCATCGGCAGCTGATCGCGGAAGGTATCCGACGGCACCTCGATGGCATTTTCGAAGTGGCCAACTTCGTACTCATAGTGGTTGCGCATATCGACAAATACCGTATTCGGATCGTCGATCATCTGATTAACGCGATCGGCCTGCAGATACTCGCCGACGTTGCTCGGATCGAAGCTCTCGTCATCGATGCCGTCGGCCACGATGCGCTCACGCACCTTGAGGCGCAGCACCCAGAAGGATTTGCCGTCGTCTTCCAGCGCGATATTCAGGCGGACCTGATCCAACGCCGGGTGCGAGGCGAACAGCGCGGCTTTGAACGCGTCGAAGTGATGCTGCGGCACGCTGATCTGCGCGTTGATGCCCTCTTTCGCCACGTAGATGCGGCCGAACACCTTCAGTTTTTCGAACTGAATGTACAGGCTGTCGCGAAACGCCTTGGGATCGTCGATGGAGAAGTATTTGTAAAAAGAAACTGTGGTGCGCGGCTCGGTTTCCGCCAGCATGCGCGCCTTCAGTTCCTCATTAGAAATTCGGTTATGTAACACTGGCATGGTGTACTTTCCTGTCTTTCGGGAGGTGACTGATTACCGCGCGCAGCCAGCAGGCCCGCGCGCGGCGCACATCATACCCGAAAAACCGCCGCCGCGCAGCCCTGGCGCAAGCGCCCCGTTCAGCGTCCGCCGCCTTCGGTAAACGCGGAAGCCACCATACCGAGCGCCATCATCACGCCGGCAAGCGCCAATATCGCGTTCATCTGCAAATGTGCGCCGACGCTGCCGACCGCCGCGCCCAACACCAGCAGCCCCGCACTGATCCATGGTGCCAACATATTTACCCTCTGAATAATTACCGACAATAATATCGCCATTATCTTTGGCAGGAAAGATTGTGGAAAAATTCGGCATTCGATGCATATTTAACGCCCAAAAAGGGATTTTAATGCGTTGTGTTTTCCCGGATCGCCAGAAAAATGCCACAATAGTCGCAAACAAACGGCAGAAACGAACCTTGCCGCCGAGTTCACCCGGCTGCCAGACCGTGCGATGACGCTGTCATTACACTTAAACAACCGTATTCAAACAGAGAACCCATGACTCAAGTTCCTACTTTCAATCGCTCCTTATTGCACCCGCGCTACTGGCTGACCTGGGTCGGCATCGGCTTGCTGTATCTGCTGGTGTTGCTGCCTTACCCCGTCATCTACTGGCTCGGCACCTCGATTGGGCGATTTTCCATGCGCTTTCTCAAGCGGCGCGTCGCTATCGCCCAGCGCAACCTCGAGCTCTGTTTTCCCGACATGCCGCAGGCCGAACGCGATGCGCTGGTGGTAAAGAATTTCGAATCGGTCGGCATGGGGCTGTTTGAAACCGGCATGGCGTGGTTCTGGCCCAACTGGCGCATCGAGCGCTGGTTCAAGGTCAGCGGCCTGGAGCATATCCAAAAAGCGCGCGACAACCAGCAGGGCGTGCTGCTGATTGGCCTGCACTTTTTGACGCTGGAGCTGGGCGCGCGCATCTTCGGCATTCACAACCCGGGCATCGGCGTTTACCGCCCGCACGACAACAAGCTGATGGACTGGCTGCAAACCTGGGGGCGCATGCGTTCCAACAAGTCGATGCTGGATCGCAAGGACGTCAAAGGCATGATCCGCGCCCTGAAACAGGGCGATATCATCTGGTATGCGCCGGATCACGACTACGGCCCGCGCAGCAGCGTTTTCGTGCCGCTGTTCGCAGTGGACAAAGCCGCCACCACCACCGGCAGCTATGTGCTGGTGCGAATGGGTAAACCGGCGATCATTCCGTTCACCCCGCGCCGCCTGCCGGACGGCAAAGGGTATGAGCTGATCATGCAGCCGGCGGTGGAAAACTTCCCGCTGGATAATGAACTCGACGCCGCCGCCTTCATGAACAAAGTGGTGGAAAAAGAGATCCTGATGGCGCCGGATCAATACATGTGGCTGCATCGCCGCTTCAAGACCCGCCCGGAAGGCGAGCCTTCGCTTTACTGATAAAACCAACCCGCCGCCGGCGGGTTTTTTATTGCGCGCCTCTTGAGAATCGCCGGCGAGGGTGGGATGGTAATGCCTTTGCCGCCACCCCCTGGAGCCGCTATGTACATTGTCAGCCTGACCTACCATCGCCCGATCGCCGACGTCGACAGCCACCTTGACGGGCACATCGCCTGGCTTAAGAAATATTTTCAGGACGGCACCTTCGTCGCTTCCGGCCGCAAGAATCCCCGCACCGGCGGCGTGATCCTGGCCAAAGGCATTGAGCGTGCGCAACTGGACGCCATCCTGGCCGAAGATCCGTTCAACGCCGTGGCCCACTACGAGGTCACCGACTTTAGCGCCACCACCACCGCTGCCGGTTTCGAGGCGCTGGCCGGCTTATAAAACGCTGTAAATTCCGCGCGCCAAGCGCGGAATAAGGTTTAAACGTTATTTTTAAAACTTTATTTCATTTTTCGCCCAATCTTTGTCCCCTCATTTGCCGTCGCCGCGCTTGCGGCGCATACTTACCAGGCTAACTTTTCACGTTTTGCCCCTTCATCTTTGCCACCGGCAAAACGCGTCACCTTTCGGCAATGGACATTTATGGCTTCGGCAGCAGAACCCGTTAACTGGAAACGCAACCTTTTCGTCGCCTGGCTGGGATGCTTTCTCACCGGCGCCGCCTTCAGCCTGGTGATGCCGTTTCTGCCGCTGTACGTAGAGACGCTGGGCGTAACCGGCCATCAGGCGCTCAACATGTGGTCCGGTCTGCTGTTCAGCATCACCTTCCTGTTTTCCGCTATCGCCGCGCCGTTCTGGGGCGCCCTGGCCGACCGACGCGGCCGCAAACTGATGCTGCTGCGTTCGGCGCTCGGTATGGCGATCGTCATGGCGCTGATGGGCATGGCGCAAACGGTCTGGCAGTTTCTCGCGCTGCGTGCGGTGCTGGGGCTGCTCGGCGGCTTCATTCCCAACGCCAACGCGCTGATCGCCACCCAGGTGCCGCGCAACCGCAGCGGCTGGGCGCTCGGCACCCTGTCTACCGGCGGCGTCGGCGGCGCGCTGGTCGGCCCGCTGATCGGGGGGCTGCTGGCCGATTTATACGGCCTGCGCCCGGTGTTTTACATCACCGCCGCGGTGCTGTTCGTCTGCTTCGTGCTGACGTTGCTGTATGTCAAAGAACAATTCACCCCGGTGCAAAAGCGCGACATGTTGCATGCAAAACAGGTGTTCGCTTCGCTGAAAAACCCGAAGCTGGTGCTCAGCCTGTTCGTCACCACCATGATCATCCAGATCGCCACCGGCTCGATCGCGCCGATCCTGACGCTGTATGTGCGCGATTTGGCCGGCGCCACCCATAACCTGGCGTTTATCAGCGGGCTGATCGCCTCGGTGCCCGGCGTCGCGGCATTGATGAGCGCCCCGCGGCTGGGCAAGCTGGGCGATCGCATCGGCCCGGAACGCATACTGGTATTCATGCTGATCGTCTCGGTGCTATTGCTGATCCCGATGGCGTTCGTGCAAACGCCGTGGCAGCTCGGGGTGCTGCGTTTTCTGCTGGGGGCGGCCGACGGCGCGTTGCTGCCGGCGGTACAGACGTTGTTAATTTATAACTGCACCAATCAGGTGGCCGGCCGTATTTTCAGCTATAACCAGTCGTTCCGTGACGTCGGCAACGTCAGCGGTCCGCTGCTCGGCGCCGCAGTCTCCGCCGGTTACGGTTTTCGCGCGGTCTTCGCCGTCACCGCTTTAGTGGTGCTGTTCAACGCGGGTTATTCCTGGTGGTGTCTGCGGCGGCGGCCGAGCTATTTGCGGGAAGACACACTGCAGGAAGAGCAATAGCTGCATTTATCGCCAGTTGCCTCCGTTGACCAGATCAATGGCGCATTTCCCCCACTTTTAATAATGCCTCCTTCGGGCTGGCGTATTTTCGCCCCACCCAGAACATTCTTATCCCAACGCTTTGTTTATCAACAATTAATTAACTTTCAGCGTATAAAACCCGCTGTCAATCATATTCCTGTCATAACCAACAGAAAAACCAGAAAAGGAGATGCTTGTCGACTTTTCGTCTAAAAAATGGGATACAGGTACTAGACAAAACCAACGACCAGTTATCAAATGGTTAAATAATATCACGCCAGATGTGAAACATCGGCCAAGTGAAGAAAAGGTCAGCACGCTTTCCACGGTTTATCAGCGTTGCAGCCGCGGTGTTTGTCGGGTAATCCGCATTGGGCGGATCGCCTTCATTAAATACACATACATACCACAGTACGGGCTGCAGCCTTGCAGCGCCTTTTATTGGGAAATCGTTATGCAATCCTCTGTCAATAAGTCAGAAAGCCGGACCTTCTTCGGCCATCCCTATCCGCTGGGTTCTCTGTTCTTCACCGAAATGTGGGAGCGTTTCTCGTTCTACGGCATCCGTCCGCTGCTGATCCTGTTTATGGCCGCCACCGTGTACGATGGCGGTCTGGGTCTCGCGCGCGAGAACGCGTCGGCGATCGTCGGCATCTTCGCCGGCAGCATGTACCTGGCGGCACTGCCGGGCGGCTGGCTGGCGGACAACTGGCTCGGCCAACGCAAGGCCGTCTGGTACGGTTCGATCCTGATCGCGCTCGGCCACCTGTCGATCGCCCTGTCCGCGGTGATGGGCACCAACCTGTTCTTCATCGGCCTGATGTTCATCGTGCTCGGTTCCGGCCTGTTCAAAACCTGTATCTCGGTGATGGTCGGTACGCTGTACAAAAAAGGCGATGCGCGTCGTGACGGCGGTTTCTCGCTGTTCTACATGGGCATCAACATCGGCTCGTTCATTGCCCCGCTGATCTCCGGCTGGTTGATCAAGTCACACGGCTGGCACTGGGGCTTCGGCATCGGCGGCATCGGGATGCTGGTGGCGCTGGTGATCTTCCGGGTATTCGCCGTACCGGCGATGAAACGTTATGACCACGAAGTGGGCCTGGACTCCACCTGGAACAGCCCGGTCGCGAAGAAAGAAGGCGTCGGCGTCTGGTTGCTGGCGCTGGCGGCCATCCTGGTGGCGGTCATCGTGCTGATCGCTCAGGGCACCATCGTCATCAATCCGGTCGAGGTGGCCAGCGTGCTGGTATACGTCATCGCCGCGTCGGTCACCCTGTACTTCATCTATCTGTTCGCCTTTGCCGGCCTGAGCCGCAAAGAGCGTGCGCGCCTGCTGGTGTGCTTCATCCTGCTGATCTCCGCTGCGTTCTTCTGGTCGGCGTTTGAACAGAAACCGACCTCGTTCAACCTGTTCGCCAACGATTACACCAATCGCATGATCGGCGGCTTCGAGATCCCGGCGGTGTGGTTCCAGTCTATCAACGCCCTGTTCATCATCCTGCTGGCGCCAGTGTTCAGCTGGGCCTGGCCTGCGCTGGCACGCAATAACGTGCGTCCGAGCAGCATCACCAAGTTCGTGATCGGTATCCTGTGCGCCGCCGGCGGTTTCGGCCTGATGATGTTGGCCGCGCAGAATGTGCTGAGCAACGGCGGCGCCGGCGTATCGCCGATGTGGCTGGTGGGCAGTATCCTGATGCTGACGCTGGGTGAGCTGTGCCTGAGCCCGATCGGGCTGGCCACCATGACGCTGCTGGCGCCGGAGAGAATGCGCGGGCAAATGATGGGGCTGTGGTTCTGCGCCAGTGCGCTGGGCAACCTGGCGGCCGGTCTGATCGGCGGCCACGTCAAGGCCGACCAACTGGATATGCTGCCGAATCTGTTCGCTCGCTGTTCAGTCGCGTTGCTGATCTGCGCCGCCGTGCTTATCGTGCTGATCGTGCCGATTCGCCGCATGCTGGAAAATACCCAGTCCAAGAGCGCGCAAAAACCGGCGACCAACGTCTGACGGATAACCCGTTTTTCTCTCGCAAACCGGCGCTCGATGCGCCGGTTTTTTTATGCTTGCCAGGCCTGATGTTGCAAGACCACCCGGTAGCCGTCAGGATCTTCAAAGGTTTGCCCCGCGCGATCCCAATAGGGATTATAGGCGGCGACCGCCAAGAACCCCGCCGCCCGCATCCGCTCACACGCGGCCCGCCATTCGTTCTCATCCGGCAGATAAAATACCAGCAGATGATCCTGCGTCGGCGCCTGCCCGACCCGCACCCCGCGGTGCTGCGTGAACTCCAGATGGTAGGCATGCTGCGGATGCCCAATCATCATGCCGTCGAACCCCTGATGATCGACAAACTCGCCCAGTTTTTCGAAACCCAGCCCGCGGCAATACAACGCGGCAATTTCCTGCAACCGATCGGTGGGGCGCCCGATGCGCAACACCGCTTTGGCTATCGACATGTACGCCTCCGCCTCATGATAACGTCATACAGCGCCATGCCCGCCAGCATCGCCAGCAGGAACGGCCATACCCGTTGTATCTCCGCCCCGGCCAATACCCAGGCCGGACCGGGGCAAATGCCCGCGATGCCCCAGCCGATGCCGAACAGCGCGCTGCCGGCCAGCAAACGGCGATCCACACGCCTGGCGGCCGGGATCTGCAGCGGCTCGCCCAACAGACTCCGCTCGCGTCGCCGCGCCCACAGGAAGGCCGGGGCTGCCACCGCGATCGCCCCTGCCATCACCAACGCCAGCGAGGGATCCCACATGCCGGTAACGTCGAGAAACGCCAACACCTTGGCCGGATTGGCCATGCCGGCGATAATTAACCCCAGACCGAAAATCACGCCGCTCAGCAGCGCCAACAGCGTTTTAAGCATTTTCAACCTCCCAACGTATGGCGCATCAGCCACACGGTCATAAAGCCCAGCAGCATAAACACCGCCGTGGCGGCCAGTGAACGCGGCGCCAACCGCGCGACGCCGCACACGCCGTGCCCGCTGGTGCAACCGCTGCCCAATCGAGTGCCCAAGCCCACCAACAGCCCTGCGGCCGCCAGCCAGCCGTTGCCAACCGAGATCTCACCGGGCGGCAACGCCGCAGCGGCAGCATACAGCCAGGGAGAGAGCAGCAACCCGCCAATAAATGCGGCGCGCCAGCCCCGCTCCCGGCCGCCCGCGCTCAATAAACCGCCGGTAATGCCGCTGATACCGGCGATCCGGCCATTGAACAGCAGCAGCAGCGCTACCGCGCCGCCGATAATGGCCCCGCCCGCCAACGCGGAATACGGCGTGAAGTGCTGCCAGTCAATGGTCATCGCGGTTCTCCGGCTGTGGGCAATACAGTTGATACAGGGTCGTGAGCAGCGCCAGCACTTTGGCATCGGCCACCGCATAGTAAATCTGCTTGCCGGCTCGCCGGGTGGAGACCAACCCCTCCTCGCGCAGCACGCCAAGCTGTTGGGACAGCGTCGGCTGGCGGATATCCAGCGCCTGCGCCAGCTCACTCACCGCCATCTCGCCCTGACTGAGCCTGCACAGTAACAGCAGCCGATCTTCGTTGCCCAAGGTACGCAGCATCGCACCGGCCTGCGCCGCCGCCTTGCGCATCGCATCAATATCCATTGCCTCTCCATCAATTTATAAAATTATATAATATAATTTTATAAACCATTTTGCCGTGCCGCGCCACAGACTGGTGTGAAACAGCGCCGCATGGCATGCTGTCCTCCCCCTTTTGCCGCGCGGAGCCTGCTTACGATGCTGTTGTTTCACGACGTTCTGCCGCCCGATCGGCCTGTACGGCCATTAGCCAGAGATTATCGCCACGGCGACAGCGAGCCGGACCACTACCATAACTGCGCGCAGCTGATTCACAGCCTGAGCGGCGTGGTGCAGGTCACGACCCGGCTCGGCAGTTGGGTGGTGCCGCCCGGCCGCGGCGTCTGGGTGCCGGCGAAAGTGGTGCACAGCCTGCGTATCACCGGCCAGGTGGCGGCCAGGACGTTGTTCGTCGATCCGTTGGCGCGCGCCGATCTGCCGGCCCAATGCCAGGTAGTGCAGGTTTCCCCGCTGCTGCGCGAGTTGATTATCTGTGCGATGGAAATTGCGCCCGGCTATCCAAGCGGCGGGCGCGATGAGCGCGTGATGGAACTGATTCTGGATGAGTTGCGAATGCTGCCGATTCTGCCGCTGCACCTGCCGGAACCTCGCGAAGCCTCGCTGCTCGCCCTGTGCCGCCATATCCAGGCCACGCTGGCGCAACCCTGGACGCTGGAACAGGCTGCCGCTCATCTCAGCGTCAGCGGACGCACTCTGTCGCGGCGCTTCCAGCGAGAAACCGGGCTGCATTTTAGCGATTGGGTGCGACGCGCCCGTTTGCTGGCGGCATTAAACGCGCTGGCGACCGGCCGCTCGGTGTTGGAAGTGGCGCTGGATCTCGGCTATGACAGCCCCAGCGCGTTCAGCGCCATGTTCCGCCGGCTGCTGGGAGTAGCGCCCAGCGACTATTTCAGCCGGACTGCGCCGACGTTGGCGCCAGATAGCGCCCGGCGACGTTGAACAGCGCCTGCAGCGAGGCGCTGGCGGAGTCGGCGTCGATGCCAACACCGTAAGTCGCCTCACCTTGCGGCAGCGTACAGCGAATATAGGCCACCGCTCGGCTATCGCTCTGATGTCCCAACGTATGCTCGTGATAATCCTCGATCGCCAGCGACAAGCCGAAGCGCTGACGCAGCGCATCCACCGCGCTGGAAAGCAGACCGTTGCCGGCCCCCTGCAGGCGCAGTGGCTCTCCCTCGCAGGCAACTCGCGCGTTGAAGCTGTAGGCCTCTACCCCATGGCTTTCCGTTTGGTAGCTTAACAGCTGCAAACGCGGCTGCTCCACCAGCCCGTAAGTATCGCGGAATAAACGCCACAGCTGCGCGCCGCTCATTTCTTTGCCGCTGCCGTCGGTCGCGCGCTGCACCACTTGGCTGAAATCAATCTGCAAACCGCGCGGCAACGCCAACCCATGATTCTGTTCCAACAACCAGGCGGCGCCGCTTTTGCCGGACTGGCTGTTGACCCGGATCACCGCTTCATAGCTGCAACCGACATCGGCGGGATCGAGCGGCAGGTATGGCACCTGCCAGCGGCCATCTTGCCGCTGCCGTTGCGCGGCGAAACCTTTCTTGATCGCATCCTGATGCGAACCGGAAAAGGCGGTAAACACCAACTCGCCGGCATAAGGATGGCGAGGATGCACCGGCAGCTGATTGCACTGCTCCACCACCTCCACCACCTGCTTCAGGCGGCTGAAGTCCAGACCCGGCGCCACGCCCTGGGTATAGAGATTCAACGCCAGCGTGACCAGATCGACGTTGCCGGTGCGCTCTCCGTTGCCGAACAGGCAGCCTTCGACCCGATCGGCGCCGGCCAGCAAGGCCAGCTCCGCACAGGCCACGCCGGTGCCGCGATCGTTATGCGGATGCACGCTGATCGCCACATCGGCGCGACGGCTGAAGTGCCGGCAAAACCATTCGATCTGATCGGCATACACGTTGGGCGTGCTCACTTCCACCGTCGCCGGCAGGTTGATGATCATCGGCCGCTGCGGCCCCGGCTGCCAAACCTCCGCCACCGCTTCGCAGATCTCCAGCGCGAACTCTAACTCAGTAAAACAGAAGGTTTCCGGCGAATACTCGAAGCACCAGGCGGTATCGGGCTGTGCCTCGCACTGCCGGCGGATGCGCCGCGCGCCGTTCACCGCCAGCGCCACGGTGGCGGCCTTATCCTGGCGGAACACGATATCGCGAAACATCGGCGCCGTGGCGTTATACAGATGCACGATAGCCCGCGGCGCCCCCTGCAGCGCTTCGAAGGTGCGATCGATCAGATCGTCGCGCGACTGCGTCAGCACCTGGATCGTGACGTCGTCCGGGATCAGCCGCTCGTCGATCAGCGCGCGTACAAAGTCGAAATCCGTTTGCGACGCCGAAGGGAAAGCCACCTCGATCTCCTTGAAACCGCACTGCAACAACAATTGATAGAATTCGCGCTTGCGCGCGTTATCCATCGGCTCCGCCAGCGCCTGGTTGCCGTCGCGCAGATCGCTGGAGCACCAGCGCGGCGCCTGCCGCAGCGTACGCGCAGGCCATTGGCGGTCCGGCAACGCCACCGGCGGGAACGGTCGGTATTTGCTTGAAGGGTCGATTAACATGGGCTTCTCCTGACGCCAGAGTGAACGATGCGTCATTATTTCCCGCCATCGCCTCCTCTTCTCCCGCTTTGCGGACAACCATCGTCGCAAAGCGGACAACAAAAAAATTTGCATCCTGCGCCAGTGAGACAACAATTAGTTTTGACGTTTCCCCCACCGCACCGGCAGTGCGCCGGACGCTTTACTCTCATTGTCAACGGAGGCGAACATGAGCCTGTATGCAACCCTGGAAGAAGCCATCGAGGCCGCACGCGAAGAGTTTATCGACACCGCCGAAGGCGGCAGCGGTGACGAGCCGCCGGTGCCCCAGCAGTTCAATCTGCAAAAGTACGTGATGCAGGATGGCGACACGATGTGGCAGGCGGAGTTCTTCGAAGAAGAAGGAGAGGCGGTGGAATGCCTGACGCTGCGCAGCGGTGCGGCGGCGCAGGCGATCTTCGACGGTGACTACGACGAGGTGGAAATTACCGCCGAGTGGATAGATGAAAACACCCTGTACGAATGGGAAGAAGGCGACTTTCAGCTCGAACCGCCGCTGGATACCGAAGAAGGCCAGGCCGCAGCCGATGAGTGGGATGAACGTTAACCTGCGCCGCGCTTTCATCGCCAAGGAGGCCGCATGATTATTCGCCGGGCCCGCCCTACCGACTACCCCGCCATTTTGCAGCTACAGGGGGAAAACGTGCCGGAAGCGCTCGACGAGAGCCAAAAACGGCAGGGATTTATCGTATCACGCATGAATGAGGTGCAGCTGGCGACGATCAACCGCGGCATCGGCATATGGGTGGCCGAACAGGAGAACCAACTGGCGGGGTTTGTTTGCCTGATGCCCGCCGACGCGCAACCGCGGCCGCCGGTGGTGGATGCGATGCTGGCGACGCTCGCCACGCAATCCTTCGCCGGACGGCCGCTGCGTGAGCAGCGGGTATTTCTCTACGGCCCCGTCTGCCTCGCCGCCGCCTGGCGCGGCAAAGGCGTGCTGAAGCGCCTCTACGCCGCGGTCAAAGCGCACACCCGCGATGATTACGACGTGGGCGCGTTGTTTATCGACGACGACAATCCGCATTCGTTGGCCGCTCACGTGCAAGGGCTGGGGATGACGGCGCTGGCGCCTTTCCATTGCGGGCAGAAAGGCTATCAGCTGGTGGTGTTCGCCACCCGCTGAACGAAATTACTCGTAGGGGCCATGCTGCGCATCAAACGGCAGCATAAAGGTGTCCACCACCATCGACAGCGGCACGTCTATCACCGTGACATAGCGCCAGGGCGTATCGCGCAGATCCCACTGCACGCCGGGATAATACTGGTGACCATGCCCGGCGCCGGGCACGGTGCGGCTGATAATGCTGCCGCAGCCGGTGAGTGCCATCACACCGGCCGCCACGCAGGCCAGCCGAAGGTAGGAAGAGAGCTTCACGACATTGACTCTGAGCAAGGGGTTGTTTCGCGAGTGAACAACGCATCGGCCGCAGTCTATCACAGTTCCCGTTATCCACCGGCGTCGGCGCACGTAAGCAAAAGGTAAAAAAAACGGGGAATGCGCCATGCGCATTCCCCGTCTGAGCGTTGCCGTTAAGCGATTAACGCCGGCCCGTAGGGTGCGCCAGCGGGTTGTGCGGCAACTGCTGATAGTGCTCACGCCAGGCGGCGCCTTCCGGCAACAGCCAGACGCGCTGATGCAAACGAGCCAGCGTGACCGGATCGCTCAGCAGCTCCAGACGTTTGCCCTTCACCAGCTTCTCCGGTCCCAGCTGCAGTGCTTCGTTCACCCGCTCCTCGCGGTTGCGATCGAGCGTCGCGCGCAGATGGTGACGCGCCGTCGCCAACGCCGTCGCCAGCGCGTTGAAGGATGGGTTGACCACCGCATGCATAAAGCCGTTGGTCAGCGCGCGGTTGCGGTTGAGATGCAGATATTCTTCCGTCGCCAGCAACTCGCGCGGCGGGTTGTACTCTTCCGGGATCAGGAACAGCTTGGCGCGTTTGCTTTTCATGCCCAGCGTTGCGCGGCTCGACAGCACCGACACGAACGGCGACAGGATCAGCGAAAACACGATCGGCGCCAACCACCACAGGAAGCGCAGATCCAGCCACGCCATGCCGCCGGCCCACACCAGGCCCAGCAACATCTGCGAGCCATGGCGGCGGAACGCTTCCCCCCACGGCGTATCGTCATCGTCACGCTGCGGCGAATTCCACACCACTTCCCAACCGAGGAAGGCGCTCACCACGAATACGGTATGGAACAGCATGCGCACCGGCGCCAGCAGCACCGAGAACAGCATTTCCATCAGCATCGAAATGAACAGACGGAACGCCCCGCCGTACTCTTTCGCGCCCTTGGCCCAGATCAGCACAATACTGAGCAACTTCGGCAGGAACAGCAGCACCAGCGTGGTGGAGAACAGCGCTATCGCCAGCTCGGGCCGCCACTGCGGCCAGACCGGGAACAGCTGCCGTGGCTGCAGGAAGTATTGCGGTTCCATCAGGGTATGCACCACCTGCAAGGCGGTGGAGAGCGCCAGGAACATGAACCACAGCGGCGCCGACAGGTAGGACATGACGCCGGTCAGGAACACCGCGCGGTGCACCGGGTGCATGCCTTTCACCAGGAACAGGCGGAAGTTCATCAGGTTGCCGTGACACCAGCGACGGTCGCGCTTCAGCTCGTCCAGCAGGTTTGGCGGCAGCTCTTCATAACTGCCCGGCAGATCGTAAGCGATCCACACGCCCCAGCCGGCGCGGCGCATCAGCGCCGCTTCAACGAAGTCGTGCGACAAGATGGACCCGGCGAAAGAGCCCTCGCCCGGCAGCGGCGCCAGCGCACAGTGCTCGATAAACGGCTTCACGCGGATGATAGCGTTGTGCCCCCAGTAGTGCGACTCGCCCAGCTGCCAGAAATGCAGGCCGGCGGTGAACAACGGCCCGTAAACGCGGGTGGCGAACTGCTGCACGCGCGCATACAGGGTATCCATACCGGACGCCTTCGGCGCCGACTGGATGATGCCGGCGTTCGGGTTGGCTTCCATCAGACGCACCAGCCCGGTGAGGCATTCGCCGCTCATCACGCTGTCGGCATCCAGGATCACCATGTAGCTGTACTCACCGCCCCAGCGACGGCAGAAGTCGTCGATGTTGCCGCTCTTGCGTTTTACGCGACGGCGGCGGCGGCGATAGAAGATGCGGCCGTGGCCGTCGACATCGCGGCACAGCTCCATCCACGCCTTTTGCTCCGCCACGCAGATGTCCGGATCGTAGCTGTCGCTCAGCACGTAGATATCGAAGTGTTCCAGCTGACCGGTCGCGGCGACGGACTCATAGGTCGCACGCAGGCCGGCGAACACGCGTTCGACGTCTTCGTTGCAGATCGGCATGATCAGCGCAGTGCGGTGCGCCGGGTTGATCGGCTCATCGCCCTTGATGGTGGAGGAAATGCTGTATTTGTCCTTGCCGATCAGCAGCTGCAGGAAGCCCATCAGCGCGGTCCAAAAACCGGCCGAGACCCAGCAGAACAGCACGGCGAACAGGATCAGAATGCCGGTTTGCAGCACATACGGCAGCAGCTGCAGCACCGACTGCATCAGATCCTGATCCAGCATGGCGATAGGATCGATCAGCGCCCAGCCCTGATAAGGCAAGATGGTTTTCATATACCAGGTAGCGATGCCGGTTTGCACCAGCATCAGCACCAGCAGCACATAGCGGCGCATGGAGCCGACGGTACGCCAGCGGTTTTCAGCCTCGGCCTCCTCTTTGGTGGCGTGCCGATTGTGCGGCGAACGCCCCAGCAGAGAATCCCAGAAGCGCGCCACCGGGTTGGTGCGCCAGGCTTCCGGGAACATGGTGGTTCGTTTGATCGGCGGCGTCGCCTTCAGAATGGCGCGCCCTTCGGCGTCGGTGTCGAAGTCGTCATCGCTGACCGCATCCGGCCAGGCGTTTTCGATACGCGGTTTGACCGAGGCCAGCGCCACGTCATCCGCCGACAGGCTATTGACGTTGGCGTCAGCGGCGCCCATCTGCCGATGGAGCGCCTCCAGTGCCTGAGCGTCATCCGCCGTTTGAGGGTTGAGCGCCTCCGACCGCTCGGCGGTCAGAGGCAGCGCCGCAAGATAATCCTGGGCGGGTTGAGTAGGCTTATTCATTGGCAGGTAGCTGATAGCTCCAGGTTTCCGACAG
This sequence comes from Serratia sp. EC4, assembly GCF_059652115.1. Taxonomy (NCBI): domain Bacteria; kingdom Pseudomonadati; phylum Pseudomonadota; class Gammaproteobacteria; order Enterobacterales; family Yersiniaceae; genus Serratia; species Serratia sp. EC4. Next base: position 402,580 of record NZ_JBNIDE010000003.1, read on the forward strand.
AGTCTTATCGCCATTGACCAGTGCCGCACGCATTTCTACCGGCTTCTTGTCGTCTTTCACTTTCAGACGCACCGTCAGGCGCCAGCCTTTGGTCACTGGGTTATAGCGGACGTTGTTTTCTACCATCTCACCGTTGTCGCCGATGCTGATCTGAGAGGCGACCGGCGTATTGGCATCCAGCCCTTTCAGCACCGGGCCAACGAAGTCGACCAGGAAGGCCACGCTGCCGTCTGGCTCGCGAATCAGGTTGGACTGCTTCACGTCGCCGGTCGAACGCATGGTACGAGCCACATAGGCGATATCTTGCGAATGCAGTTTGTCTTCATCGCGGGTGAAGTTCAAACGGTAGCTCAGCGTCAGCGGCTTTTTGGCCTCCGGCAAGGTATCCGGCGTCCAGAACGCGACGATGTTGTCGTTGGTTTCATCCGCCGTCGGGATCTCCACCAGCTCGACCTTGCCTTTGCCCCAGTCGCCCTTCGGTTCGATCCAGGCGCTCGGACGCAGATCGTAACGATCGTCCAGATCTTCATATTCTTTGAAGTTGCGACCGCGCTGCAGCAGACCGAAGCCTTTCGGATTCTCGACGGTATAGGTGCTGACGGACAGGTGTTTAGGATTGTTCAGCGGACGCCAAATCCACTCGCCGTTGCCGGCATGGATAGACAGACCGTTGGAATCGTGCAACGCCGGGCGGTAGTTCAGCGTCGGCGACGGCTGGTTCGGCCCGAACAGGTACATGCTGGTCAACGGCGCCAGGCCCAGTTTGCCCACCTTGTCGCGCAGGAACACTTTGGACTCGACGTCCACGGTGGTGTCGCGACCCGGGATCACCGTAAAACGGTAAGCGCCAGTGGCGCGCGGGGAATCCAGCAGCGCGTAGATCACCAGGTGCTTGTCGCCCTGCTTCGGACGCTCAACCCAGAATTCGCGGAAACGCGGGAACTCTTCGCCGGACGGCAAAGCGGTATCGATAGCCAGGCCGCGAGCGGAAAGCCCGTAAACCTGCCCTTTACCCACCACGCGGAAATAGCTCGCGCCCAGCAGGCTCATGATCTCATCGTTTTTGTCGGCGCTGTTGATCGGGTAGAGCACCTTGAAGCCGGCAAAACCGAGATTTTTCACCGATTCAGGGTCGTGTTTGACCGAACCGAAGTTGAAGTAATCCGGGCTGTACTTGATCTGTTTTACGCTGGTGGAGGTGACTTCGTTGATTTTCACCGGCGTGTCGAAGTACATCCCCTGATGATAAAACTCAAGCTTGAAAGGGGTTTTCAGCTTGCTCCAATAGGCTTTATCGTGATTGAACTGAATCTGCTGATAGTCTGCGAACTTCATCTCGCGGAACTGAGAAGGAAGGTTGCTCTTCGGGGCTTCGAAACCTTTCGCCGCCAGATCCTGCGCCTGCTTGGCGACATCATCAATAGAAAAGGCCCAAGCCGGCGAACTGAACAGCGTGAACAATACGGTCGCACCTAACCAACGAACGCTCGCGGCGCGTGGTTGTCCGGATAATATATTAACTAGCACATCCCCCCCTATTCGTGTGCTCAAATCATTTAAATCCATATTAATGGATTACTCAGCTTTCCGACAACATGATAAATGGATGGTTCATGTTTACGGCTCATTGTTTAAGCAGCTGATGGAACACCAGCGTAGCAAGCCGCGCAACAAGACGCTATGGAAAAATGCGGGGGGCTATAGTAGGGTTCCGGATAACAATTTAACGTTTGACGACTTATTAAGCGTGTTAATGAACTCTCGATTAAATCACCAGCGGTAATCTATGACTAAAGGCAGCAAACAGCGCGAGTTTTTCCTCGACTCCATCAGAGCCTATTTGATGTTGCTCGGCATTCCGTTTCACCTCTCCCTGATTTATTCCAGCCACGCCTGGGCGGTGAACAGCGCGTCGCCCTCCTTCTCGCTCACGGTGCTGAACGACTTTATCCACGCCTTCCGCATGCAGGTGTTCTTCGTGATATCCGGCTACTTCTCCTACATGCTTTACGAGCGCTACGAGCGCCACCAGTGGCTGAAGGTCAGGCTGGAGCGAGTGGCGATCCCGCTGTTGAGCTCCATCCCGCTGATCACGGTGCCGCAGTTTTTCATGCTGAAATATTTCACCGATAAATTAAACGGCTGGGATGAATTTTCTCTCTATCAGAAAATAAATGTAACAGTTTGGGAATTGGTTTCTCATCTGTGGTTCTTATTGACGCTGTCATTGTTAACCTGCGCCTGTTTTTATCTGTTCCGTAAAATCAAGCGTCAACCCCGTGAACATATTCCAACGTTAATAAACAGAATGCGCGGATTAGGAAACATCTCACTGTATTTCTTTATTTATGCGGTATGCTATTCGGCCGCGCACCGTATTATTTTAATTTTCGCCCCACAGCTATTATCCAACGGCCTGTTCAATTTCGTGGTGATGGAGACGATGTTCTACCTGCCGTTCTTCCTCCTCGGCGCCTATGCGTTTAAGTACGTGTGGCTTAAGGAGATTTTTCTGCGCCGCTCGCCGCTGGCGCTGCTCGGTTCGCTGCTGCTGTTTATCGCATATATGCTGAACCAAAAGATGTTGGCGCACAGCAGCTATATGTTCGAGCTGGAAGTGGTGATCAAAACCCTAATGGGGATCCTGATGACCAACGTAGTGTTCTCTTTCGGGCATAACCTGCTGAATTATCACTCGCCGCGCATCACCTATCTGGTCAACGCCTCGCTGTTTATATATCTGGTGCACCATCCGTTGACCCTGATATATGGCGCTTTCGTGACGCCGTATATCGGCAACAACCTGTTGGGATTCTTGCTGGGCCTGCTGTTTGTGTTCTCTCTGGCCTTCGCGCTATATGAACTGCACAAGCGCATTCCGGTGCTGCGCTTCCTGTTCTCCGGCAAGCCGCAATAGGCTTCCCACCCCATTTCTGGGTGATGATTTATCATCCAGAAATTAACCTCACCAATGATAAAGCGCCTCACTACCTCGGCGCAGCGATAGCTGCCCTGAGCATTTTCCTAATATTAATCCTAATCCCCGGGATACATTGCAAAACGGCAACTGCCTGTTACGCTCATTATTCATACTTATAAATCAGTTGCGTTACTTTCTGGGCTAGGTACACATATGAGAGAAGCATGGGTCGATTATGCCAAGGGAATCGGCATCATTCTCGTGGTTTTTGGCCACGTCAATCGGGGTCTATACAGCGCGGGCATTCAGCTTTCTGGTTCATCCTATCTACTGACAGACAGCATCCTCTACAGTTTTCATATGCCACTGTTTTTCTTCCTTTCCGGCCTGTTTTTTACGCAGTCCTTGGATAAAAAGGGAAAAACACGCTTTGTGATCAGCAAGATAGACACCATCGTTTATCCCTATGTCATCTGGTCGCTGCTGCAAGGCATGGTGGAAGTGCTGTTGTCGCGCTATACCAATAACCCTGCCAGCCTGGGCGATATCCTGTCGCTGTTTACGCATCCGCGCGCGCAGTTTTGGTTCCTGTATGCCTTGTTCATGGTCTTTATTTTGGCCACCTTGCTGTATAGCAAAGAAACATACCGCTATCTCTTGCCGGTATTGATCGTTATCAGCGCGGGGCTGTATGTCTACCAAGACAGCCTCACCAAAGCCTTCCATTTTGATTACATTACCCGATTCTTGATCTTCTTCCTGCTGGGCGTTTTTGCCATTCGCTACGCTTCGCTCATCGCCAATCTGGGTTTCGGTTCGCTGCTGGCCTCCCTGATCGCGTTTATCGCGTTGCAGTGGGGATTCCACGGCTATTCAGGCTTGCTGTATACCGATACCGGAAGTTTCTCCCTGTTACTGGCGATTGAAGCCATCTTCTTCATCGTCAACCTGTCGGTTCTGTTGGCCAAAACGAATCTTTCCTGGCTGCGCCGACTCGGCGAATTGAGCATGGTCATCTATTTGATGCATATCCTCGCGGCCAGCGGCTTACGCATCGTACTGACCAAGTTTATGCATATCAGCCATTGGCCAACACAAGCGATCGCCGGCACGCTGTTCGGGCTAATCGCCCCTGTTATCGCCTATGCGCTGATACAACGCCTGCATCTTACTTTTCTGTTGGAGCGTCCTCGTTTCAATAGCCGTCTGCGAAAAGAAAAAATCTCCTGAAGGCGGTTCAACCGCCTTCACGTTTTCTCCCCGTCGCTATACTTGATGGCGCAACCTATCGGTTGCGTCATCTCTCTCTTGCCATGCAGAGCACACATTGCTCAGCCTGGCGTCGCCCGTTAGGGCAAAGTGATACGGCTGCATAGATAACCTAGCCGTTATAACTGCAATGCATAAGTAGAAATCCGGATCCCTGCCTTACGGTAGTGATTGGGCTCAACACCCCCGAAGGGCTGCGCGATCGTTTAATTTATTCGATGGCGTTAGCTGCATCTCCCTTCCGTCACGACAGAGAGGATTTTGAATGACCGATAAGACCCCCCCGGCTCAAGAAGCCATAGCGGAAAACGCCACCCTGCTGAAGATCCTCGGCAGGTTGCTGTCCGCGCTGGACGCTTCGATCAGCGGCAAAGAACGCAGCGTTTTGGTCGCTGAGCTTTCCAACTTCAATCTCGACGGTATTTCTGAAGCGGAAAGCAAGCTGGCCACCGAACTGATCAAACGGGCGCTGGAATCGCTCGATCATTAATCCTACCGCGCCTGCAAACCATTAAGCCTGCCTGCGCGGGCTTAATGGTTTTTCCTCCGCCGAATGGGACATTATTGCCGAAACAGAAATACAGCAGCCTGATAATGTTAGATAAAAGGCAGAATTTCCCCTCTTCTCCTCACTTTCGTAGTTCAAACGTGCCAACAGGCAATAATTGATCGGTTGTTTTCACAATCAGCCTTGGCGTTTTACCCACTAAACACGTTATCATCGGCACACGCGCAGTGCCCCCTATTCCCAGCCTCAGGAGAGCAATATTTTGGATGCCAGCACCATTAACAGTTTGTTCGTCATCGGTGCCGTGCTGGTGGGGGCAAGCATTCTGCTCAGCTCATTTTCTTCCCGGCTCGGCATTCCGATCCTAGTGATCTTCCTGGCGATCGGCATGCTGGCCGGCGTCGATGGCCCCGGCGGCATCGTCTTCAGCAATTACCCGGTCGCTTATCTGGTCAGCAACCTCGCGTTGGCAGTGATCCTGCTCGACGGCGGCATGCGTACCCGGGTCAGCTCTTTCCGCGTCGCCCTGTGGCCGGCACTCTCTCTCGCCACCGTCGGTGTAGTGATCACCGCCGGTCTGACCGGCATGGCCGCCGCCTGGCTGTTCAATCTCGATCTGCTGCAGGGGTTGCTGATCGGCGCCATCATCGGTTCCACCGACGCCGCCGCGGTCTTCTCCCTTTTGGGGGGCAAAGGTTTGAACGAACGCGTCAGCGCCACGTTGGAGATCGAATCCGGCAGCAACGATCCGATGGCGGTGTTTCTCACCATCACGCTGATTGCGATGATCGCCGCCGGGGAAACCGCACTGAGCTGGACCTTCCCGCTGCATCTGATGCAGCAGTTCGGCATGGGCATCGTCTTCGGTCTGGGCGGCGGCTGGCTGCTGCTGACGCTGATCAACCACATCAAACTGGCGGACGGCCTCTATCCGCTGCTGGCGGTAAGCGGCGGTATTCTTATTTTCGCACTGACCACCGCGCTGGACGGCAGCGGCATTCTGGCGGTGTATTTGTGCGGCCTGCTGCTGGGCAACCGGCCGATCCGCAACCGTCACGGCATCGTACAAACCTTCGATGGCCTGGCCTGGCTCAGCCAGATTGGCATGTTCCTGGTGCTCGGGCTGCTGCTCAATCCGCACGAGCTGCTGCCGATCGCCATCCCTGCTCTGCTGCTGTCGCTGTGGATGATCCTGTTCGCCCGCCCGCTGTCGGTGTTTATCGGCCTGCTGCCGTTCCGCAGCTTTACCCTGCGCGAACGCGGCTTTATTTCCTGGGTCGGCCTGCGCGGCGCGGTGCCGGTGATTCTGGCGGTATTCCCGATGATGGCCGGGCTGCCCAACGCACAGCTGTTCTTCAACGTGGCGTTCTTCGTGGTGCTGGTCTCCCTGCTGCTGCAGGGCACCACACTGTCGTTCGCCGCTAAAAAAGCCAAGGTGATCGTACCGCCGGCGCTGACGCCGATCTCCCGCGTTGGGCTGGATGTACACCCGGAAAACCAGTGGGAACAGTTCGTGTATCAGCTTTCGGCGGAAAACTGGTGCGTCGGCGCGGCGCTGCGTGAGCTGAAAATGCCGCCCAATACCCGCATCGCCGCCCTGTTCCGCGGCAAAGAGCTGCTGCATCCTAGCGGCAGTACCCGGCTGCGGGAGAACGATATTCTGTGCGTCATCGGCCATGAGCACGATCTGCCGATCCTCGGCAAGCTGTTCAGCCAGGCGCCGGCCGTGACGCTCGACGAACGCTTCTTCGGCGACTTTATCCTGCAATCCGACGCCCGTTTAAGCGACATCTCGCAGGTTTATGGCCTCAATCTGCAAGACGACGTCGACGAGCAGCAGACGCTGGGGCAGTTCGTCATTCAGCTGATCGGCGGTGAACCGGTGATCGGCGACCAGGTGGAATGGGACGGCCTGACCTGGACCATAGCCGAAATGGACGGCAATCAAGTCAGCAAGATAGGCGTCCGAATCGTAACCGACTGACGCTACCGCGGGCGGCGTTACCCGATGAGGGAACTTCTGGCCTTAAGAACGTTCTTAATCACTATCAAGATGCATGAAATAGAGCGTCGCTGAATGATATCCCTTTGATATAAAAACTAACAGCGACGTCCACAGGGATTAAGGATGTGAACGGCAAGACTCGATTTCTTTCGGTGATGATGCTCATGGCGCTGGGCGTAGCGGCAGCCGATCTCAGCATCGCCGGTTTGGTCCATAGACTTTTAATTGGATAATTTCAACGTGACGCAGCAGGAACAAGAAAAAGACATTCTGGGGAAAATACTGGTGACGGTGTCCGCGCTTTGCCTGATTCTGGTGGCGGCGTTCCTGATCTGGGGATTCGTGCTGGATTGATAATACCCAGCGACGCTCAGACATAAAAAAAACCGCCGCGGCGGTTTTTTTTATGGGGCAGGCGATCAGATCTTGCAACCTTCGCAGTCCGCTTCGTCTTCGAGGAACTCGGGGACCTCTTTTACCTTCTGCGCCGCTTTTTCTTCGGCTTTCGCCAGTTCGGCATCGATATCAAAATCGAAAATATCATCACTCATCGCTTGGTCCTCATTCTGCTTCGCGTTCAAACGCTGAGTATAATCGACAAGCCGCCGGCCGGAAACCTTTCAGTTTGCCGCCGCCAACTGAGGTGTCTCATCCTGCGGCTTTTTTCCGTAGGCCATGTCGTACACGTCGTAGAAGTCGATTTCGCCCTTGTTGCCGATGATCACGCGCATCTTCTGTTTCAGCGCGGCGCCGATAGATGGCTCATCCAGCAGCTGCTGCACCGCATAAGGCGACAGCGCGCGGGTGAAGTACCACTCGCCGTTGTAGCAAACTCGCAGATCCAGCACCCCGATGTCCTCGAAGCGGTACACCGGCCGGATCTCGATCAGCAGCATGGCGAACATGAACAGCACGAAAGCGGTGAAGCCCAGGAAGGCATATATCCCCATGTACGGCACCTGATACATCACGGCGATCACCGCGAAATAACCGGCGAACATGGCAAGGCACAGATAGCGGTGAGTGCGGGCGAATTCGCTGTTGAAGCGCGGCTTGCCGTCCCGCCCTTCACGCCGATTGATCTGTTCAATCTCTTTAACCAAGATGCTTTTAATCGCGTCCATCGTTACAACCTTATGCTGGAAACAGCATTGCCATCAAATCTCACCGCTAAAAGTAACACAAGTACAGTTTCGCCGGGTAGATCAGTTAGCCAACTTAATGGCGGCAACTGTTATAGTTCGACTTCAGCGCGGCTGGGCGGCCTTGCCTTGTGCAAACATGAACATACGCTGCGCCACATCGTCGGCCTGTTTGATCTTCTGCTTTTGCGGTTCGTTGCTGCGTTGAATGGCGCGGGCGTAAGCGATTTCATGAGCCTGATCGATCATCGCGATGATCCGGTCACGTTCGGTCTTCTCCATATTGCCCAACATGGTGGTGATAATCGCCTGATAAGCGTTGGACGCGGCGCTCAGCGCTTTCTCTCTCGCCTCGAGGGCGGCGACGCGTTGCAAGAGTTCCTGCAGTTGCTCGGAGTGAGACATATCGACCTCCTGTTGCCGGGCAGCAAGCCTGCCTGATTACAGTTTAGCAAAGGATCGAAAGAGAAAGAGGAAGGAAAGCCAGCGGTTACGGTAAAGCACACCCGAAAATCCCAACGAGGAGCCGATAGTGCAAATCAACCCGGGTGCGCTTTACGATAAGCGCGGTGAGATGAAGGAAAGAAAGCTGGCGCGCTATGCAGGACTCGAACCCGCGTCTATCAATTTTCAAGCCAAAACAAGCCATTATAAAACCAATCACTCTGCCAACTGAGTTAATAGCGCATTCCTTCGCTTCGGGGCGTCATTATCCATAACAACATTATGGACTCAAGCTTTTTTAGCATAATGCCCTGAATTTACGGATAAGTCTTAGGTTATCGATAGCGTTATAGCATTACGGCAGCTCAATAATCCGATAATCGCCGGCCATGAGCGGCTTGCACAAAATCTTGTAGCCATCGCTATCAAAATGGCTGGCCGCGCTCTGGAGCCGCTGCGCCTGCGCCAGGCTGTTGACCGAACCCAGATAAAACCAATTGTGAATCACATGGTACTGACGCAGCGTCTCGCCCTGTTCTTCCAACGCCACTCGCCCGGCGAACGGCCAACAGGCGATGCGCAGCTGTTCAAGCGCCGCGCCGAGCCGCAGCGCATGCTCCTGCGCCGACTCCACGCCACAGCAGGCGCCCGCGCACTTGCGCAGGCTGTAGCGGAAACAGGCTCGCCCTGCCGGCAGCTTGTCGATCCCCAGCTTGCCGTAACATAAACGATGCTCGTCGGCGATGGCGCGCAGCTTTTCCAGCGCGGCGTGGCGATTGGCAAACAGCCCGTAGAGATGGGGCGTAACGGCGAAATCGATCTCTTTGGCGTGAGCAATCGTCACCGTGTCTGCCTGCACGCGCAGCGCGCACAGCTGCTTCGAGCGCCGCAGGCGCTTGTTGAACAGCGGCTGTTGCTGTTTGATCAATTGCGCCTCCAGCAGCAGTGCCCCCAACTCGCCGGCGGTCTCGATAAAGCTGATGCGTCGGGTTTGCCGCAGCATTTTAGCCTCGTCCTGCGCGCGGAAATGCGCCATCACCCGGCTGCGTATATTGACGCTTTTACCGATGTAAAGCGGCAGGCTCTCGCTTTGACCGTGAAACATATACACACCCGGCCCTTTGGGCAACGGCGCCAGGCAGGCGCGCAGGTGCTCCGGGTATTGATAAATGTCGAGTTCCGGCTCGAGGCGGTTTGGCATCATGGCGGCGGTATTGTCCTGCTGATGAATGAACACTGGTTTTTTAGCCAGTATAACGCGCCCTGCAGCCGGTTGCACACCCGAAGGATAATAACTCGCCGTGATCTTTGGCGGGAAAGCCTTTACCATCCCCTTTCCAGCGGGAAAGCGCCTCACGTTTAGCGCCAGTTCAAGCTGGCGCTGCCATGATGGCAGACTGGAACCGCCGCTTTTATCGTTATGGAAAACCTGGGTATGTCACCACTGAAACTCCCCTCCCGCCGTCTGGCGTTGATCGCCGCCATCGTTTTCATCGCCGTCGCTGTCGCGCTGGCCATCTACTGGCAACGCCCGCCGCAGCAGGATTGCGTTACCGCGCCGGCCCGCCTGGGCGATATCGAGAACGCCGTGCTGGCCACCGGGCGACTGGATGCCGTCGAGCGCGTTAACGTCGGTGCGCGGGTCTCCGGTGAAGTCAAATCGCTGAAGGTCAAACTGGGCGATCGCGTCACCAAAGGGCAGCCGATCGCCGACATCGACGATCTGCAACAGCGCAACGATCTGCGCAACGCCGAGGCGGCGCTGAACGTCATCAAGGCCGAATTGCAGGCCAAACAGGCGCAGTTGAAGCAGGCGGAATCGCGTTTCAAACGCCAGCGCCGCATGCTGAGCGACGAAGCCAGCTCGCGTGAAGACTTCGAGACCGCCGAGGCCACGCTGGCCACCACCCGCGCCGAACAGCTTTCGCTCAATGCGCGCCTGGTGCAGGCGCAGATTGAAGTCGACAAGAAAAAAATCGATCTGGGCTATACCCGCGTGGTCGCGCCGATGGACGGCATCGTCATCGCCGTGGTGACGCAGCAGGGGCAAACGGTCAACTCCAGCCAAAGCGCGCCGACCATCGTCAAGCTGGCGCGGTTGGATATGATGACCATCAAGGCGCAGATCTCCGAAGCCGACATCACCCGCATTTCACCGGGGCAAAAGGCGTACTTCACTATTTTTTCCGATCCGGATAAACGGTACGACGCCACGCTGCGCACCATCGAGCTGGCGCCGGAATCGGTGATGAAAGACGACTCGCTCGCCGGCACCAGCTCCGCGTCCGGTTCCGGCACCTCGAACGCCTCGGTCTATTACAACGCGCTGCTGGACGTGCCCAACCCGGAGAACCGCCTGCGCATCGCCATGACCGCGCAGGTTTCCTTACTGCTCGGCGACGCGAAGAACACCCTGCTGGTGCCGATCCAGGCGGTGCATAAAACCGAAGGAAAAGTGCAGCAGGTGCAGGTGCTGACTCAGGATCAGCGGCTGGAAACGCGCGAAGTGACCACAGGCATCACCAACAACGTCGATATTCAGATCCTCAGCGGCCTGAAAGCCGGTGAAACCGTGGTGCTGTCGCAGCCCGCCGCCAAGTCGGCTGAGGATGGCATTTTCCTGTGAACGCGATCATCGAGCTAAAAGGCATCAGTCGAACCTACACCAACGGCGGTCAGACGCTGACGGTGTTGAAAGACATCGATTTGACCATCGCCGCCGGCGAGCTGGTGGCGATCATCGGCGCCTCCGGTTCCGGCAAATCGACGCTGATGAACATCATGGGCTGCCTCGACGTGCCGGATCGCGGCGACTACTACATCAGCGGCCAGAACGCCGCCCACCTGTCGCCGGACGAACTGGCCCGCCTGCGCCGCGAGCATATCGGCTTTATCTTCCAGCGTTACCACCTGATGCCCGATCTCAGCGCGCTGGGCAACGTCGAAATTCCGGCTATCTACGCCAACGCCCGGCGCGATCAGCGGCGGCGGCGAGCGGCGCAACTGCTGGCGCGGTTGGGCCTTGAGGGACGCGAAGACCACAAGCCCGGCCAGCTTTCCGGCGGCCAGCAGCAGCGCGTCAGCATCGCCCGCTCGCTGATCAACGGCGGCGAAATTATCCTGGCGGACGAACCGACCGGCGCACTGGACACCCAATCCGGCCAGGAAGTGCTGGCGATCCTGAGCGAATTGAATCAGCGCGGCCACACCGTGGTGATCGTGACCCACGATATGAACGTGGCGCAGCATGCGCACCGCGTCATCGAGCTGCGAGACGGCGTGATCATCGCTGACAGCGGCCGCAAGTCGGCGTCCGGCCCATCGCTGCCGCCGCCGAACCGCAGTCGGCAAAGCGGCTGGCAAAGCCTGATTGACCGCACCCGCGAATCGCTACATATGGCGCTGAAAGCGATGAACGCCCATCGCCTGCGCACCGCGCTGACCATGACCGGCATTATCTTCGGCATCGCCGCCGTGGTAACGGTGGTGGCGCTGGGCGAAGGCGCCAAGCAGCGTACGCTGGAGAATATCAAGGGGCTCGGCACCAACGTGGTGAGCATCTATCCGGGGCGCGACTTCTTCGACGACGCCATCGACAGCATCCGCACCCTGGTGCCGGCCGACGCCGACGCGCTGGCGCAGCAAAGCTTCGTCGACAGCGTCAGCCCTGAAGTCAGCGCGTCCGACAGCATCCGTTTTCGCAGCAAATCCGCCACCGCCTCGATCACCGGCGTCGGGCGCGACTATTTCCGCGTCAACGGCATCACGCTGGTGCAAGGCGCCACCTTCCGCGACGATCGCAACGCGCTGCAGGAAGTGATCATCGACGATAACGCGCGCCAGGCGCTGTTCGGCGATTTTGGCGTCGAGCCGCTCGGCCAGATCGTATTTCTCGGCTCGGTGCCGGCGCGGGTGGTCGGCGTCGCCAAAAGCGAACGCAACTATGCGCCTAACCGCATCAGCGTCTGGATGCCCTACAGCACGGTGATGTACCGTATGGTCGGCAAGACCACGCTCAGCGGCATCACCGTGCGCCTGAAGGACGACGTCGCCAGCGAAGCCGCCGTCAGCGCCATCACGCAGTTGCTGACCCAACGCCATGGCGTCAAGGATTTCATGACGTTCAACCGCGATCAGTTCCGTAAATCGATCGAACGCACCTCGATGACGCTCAGCCTGCTGATCCTGATGGTGGCCTCGATCTCGCTGGTGATCGGCAGCCTGGGCGTGATGAACATCATGCTGGTCTCGGTAACCGAGCGCACCCACGAGATCGGCGTACGCATGGCGGTCGGCGCACGGCGCGGCGATATCATGCAACAGTTCATGATCGAGGCGGTGCTGGTCTGTCTGATCGGCGGCATTTTGGGCATCGCGCTGTCGTTCGCCGCCGGTTCGCTATTCACCTCGCTGGCGGGCGGCATGTTCACCGCCATCTATTCCTGGCAAGCCGCCGCGACGGCGTTTTTCTGTTCAACCTTAATCGGCATGATCTTCGGTTATCTCCCCGCCCGTAAAGCGGCAAGGATGGATCCGGTCGTTTCATTGGCCAGCGAGTAACCCATGAAAATTCTCTCTCCCCTGGCGTTAAGCCTCGCCGCCCTGCTCACCGCCGGCTGCGGCAACGCCCTGAAAAGCGACTACCGGGCGCCGCAGGTCAACTATCCTGCGGGGTGGCAATACGCCGCCGAAAACGCCGCGCCGACGCCGTTCGACTGGCGTGATTTCCACGATCCTGAGCTCGATCGCTGGCTGCAACAGGTGATGGCGAGCAACAACGATCTGGCCGTCGCCGTGCTGCGCGTCTACCGCGCGCGGCTCGAGGCGGAACGCGTCGGCATCAGCACCGCGCCTGACGTCAGCGCCTCGTTAAGCAGCGGCATCAATCGCCCGTTGTCCGAGTCCTCCGCCTGGAATAAAACCAGCGGCGCGACTCTCTCTACGAGCTATGAAGTCGATCTGTGGGGCAAACTGGCTCGCCAGCGCGACGCCGCCGAGTGGGCCAGCCAGGCTTCCGAGCAAGATCTGCGAACGGCGCGGCTGACGCTGCTGGCCGACGCCGCCACCAACTACTGGCGCATCGGTTTTCTCAATCAGCAGATCGGCGTCAGCCAGGCGAGCATCGCGTATGCCAAAACGACGCTGCGGCTGGCCAACGCCCGTTATCAGGCCGGCAGCATCTCGGCGCTGGACGTGGTGAACGCGGAACAAAACCTGTTGACGCAGGAAAGCCGGCTGTTGACGCTGCAACACGATCGTCAACAGGCGCTGAATGAACAGGCGGTGCTGCGGGGCGCGCCATCAGGCCAGGCCACTATCGCGCCCGCGCGTCTGCCGACGACGGCGATGCCGCAGATCAACACCGGCATTCCCGCCAGCGTCTTGAGCCGTCGTCCGGATCTCAACGCTCAAGAACTGCGGTTGCGCGCCGCCCTGGCCAACGTCGACGAGAAACGTCTGCAATACTATCCCGCGTTCAGCCTGACCGGTTCACTGGGCGCCAGCAGCAGCGCGCTGCTGGAATTCCTGCGCAACCCGACGGGCAGCCTCGGCGCCGGCCTGACGATGCCGTTCCTGCAATGGCGACAAATGGGCGTGGAGATCAAGATCGCCCGCAATGACTATGAACAGCTGGTGCTGGAGTTCAGGCAGGCGCTGTACAAGGCGATGGGCGATGTGAACAACGCCCTGTCGCTGCGCGCGCAACTGCTGGCGCAAGAGACACAGCTGCAGGCCTCGCTGGCGCTGGCGCGCAAATCGGAACGGCTGAACGAAGTGCGTTACCGGCAGGGCGCCGTCACCATAACCGACTGGTTAAACGCGCAGGAGCAACGCCGTCAGGCGGAACTGGCGGTGGACGAAAACCGCTTCGCGCAGTACCAGAACCTGGCGAAAATCTATCTGGAGTTCGGCGGTTCGTCGGCGCCCTAATCCAAACTGCCTGGCCAGTGGGTCAGGCGTTTTTTTAGCGGCGAACACATCAATTTTTCCGGTTTTATCTCCCGCACTCTCTATACTTGAAACATCACCAATTAGACGAAAAATCGTCAAATCGCACATTTATTAGACCATTCTCGCACCAAATCGGTGCAAATACTTAAGTTAAACTGCTGGATTTGATCGCCGCAAGATATAACGTTAAGCTATAGATGCAAAATAATTAGTCACCTAAATGACATAACCTTGGCATAAATGACGGTATTTTGTGATCCACATCCCAACTTAAATGTGGATAATGAATCGTCTTGAACCGCGATTCGATTAGCCTATTTGATAACTCGAAAACAACAGTGAACGGAGATTACGCTTTCACGAACAACGAATAATTCATTAAGGGATGATTATATGAAGTTAAGAAAAAAACGACATAAACCGATGCACATTAACGACATCACCATCATCGATGACAGCAAACTCAAGAAGGCGATCACCGCAGCGGCCCTGGGCAATGCGATGGAGTGGTTCGACTTCGGCGTATACGGCTTTGTCGCCTACGCACTTGGCCAGGTCTTCTTCCCCGGCGCCTCGCCCGGCGTACAAATGATCGCCGCGCTGGCGACCTTCTCCGTGCCCTTCCTGGTGCGTCCGCTCGGCGGCCTGTTCTTCGGCGCCATGGGCGACAAGTTCGGCCGGCAAAAAGTCCTCTCGGTCACCATTATCATCATGGCGGTCAGCACCTTCTGTATCGGCCTGATCCCGTCCTATGCGTCGATCGGCATCTGGGCTCCGATCCTGCTGCTGCTGGCCAAACTGGCGCAGGGCTTCTCCGTCGGCGGTGAATATTCCGGCGCGGCGATCTTCGTCGCCGAATACTCGCCGGACCGCAAACGCGGCTTTATGGGGAGCTGGCTGGATTTCGGCTCCATTGCCGGCTTTGTGATGGGTGCAGGCGTAGTGGTGCTGATCTCCAGCATCGTCGGCGAAGCCAACTTCCTCGACTGGGGCTGGCGCATTCCGTTCTTCATCGCCGCGCCGCTGGGCCTGATCGGTCTCTATTTGCGCCATGCGCTGGAAGAAACCCCGGCGTTCCAGCAGCACGTGGATAAGATGGAGAAAGAGGATCGCAACGCCATCGAAAATCCGCCGAAAACCTCGTTCAAAGAGATCGCGGCCAAACACTGGAAAAGTTTGCTGGTGTGCGTCGGTATCGTGATTTCCACCAACGTGACCTATTACATGCTGTTGACCTACATGCCGAGTTACCTGTCGCATAACCTGCACTACTCGGAGGATCACGGCGTTCTGATCATCATCGCCATCATGATCGGCATGCTGTTCGTGCAGCCGGTGATCGGCCTGACCAGCGACCGTATCGGCCGTAAGCCGTTCATCATCGGCGGCAGCATCGGCCTGTTGGCGCTGGCGATCCCGTGCTTCATTTTGATCAACAGCAACGTCATCGGCCTGATCTTCGTCGGTCTGCTGGTGCTGGCGGTGCTGCTCAACTCCTTCACCGGGGTGATGGCCTCGATTCTGCCGGCAATGTTCCCGACGCACATTCGCTACAGCGCGCTGGCGATTTCGTTCAACATTTCGGTACTGATCGCCGGTGCGACACCGACCGCCGCTGCCTGGCTGGTCGAAGCGACCGGCAACCTGTATATGCCGGCCTACTACCTGATGGTTGTGGCGGTGATCGGTCTTATCACCGGTCTGTACATGAAAGAGACCGCCAACAAGCCGCTGCGCGGCGCGACGCCGGCCGCTTCTGACCGTACCGAAGCGAAAGAACTGCTGCAGGAGACCTACGACAATATCGAACAGAAAGTCGAGGACATCAACGCGCAGATCGCCGAGCTGGAAAAGAAAAAGCAGATCCTGATAGACCAGCACCCCAAGCTGGACTGATCGCCGCTGAAAGACAAAAGCCACCCGTTTGGGTGGCTTTTTTACTTTGATTTCAAAAGAAATAATGCGCAGCGCATTTTTATGACAATCAGGATTGGTGGTACGCTTTGCCGCACACTCTTTATTGATGAAGAACATAATCATGAGCAAAATGGACCTTCCCATCATCATCGGCATCCTGGTGATGCTGACCCTGTGGCTCGGCGCGCTCTTCAACATTGGCGATATCACCTGCAGCATTTCACGTCTGTTTCACTGGATTGAAAGCCAACGCGGCTAACCCGACGCCGCCGCAGGCGGTGGAAAACTTCGGCTATGATTGATAGACGTTACGCTATTTTCCGAGACTGTCGCTCGCGATAAAGAGGACTGCATCATGACCGACTATGAGTTCTACAATCAGATCCTGACCCGGCTGGCCGCCAATCACCCCGGCACGCTGGATGAAAAAACCTACGAACTGTGGAAGCAGGACGCCACCAGCCCGCACGCCTTCGCCGATCCCTTCGCCTATCTCAAAACCAAGGGGCTGATACAAGCCTACGTGATGAGCGACATCGACGAGAACAACTATGATATCGATCCGCACCAAACGCGGATCACCACCGCCGGTCTTGAGTTCATGCGCAACGGCGGGTTTAAGTAAGCAAAAAAACCGCCGGGCGGCGGTTTTTTATCCTAAAAAGCCTGCGGACCGGTGGTTCAGGCGGGGAAAGGCCGATAAAAAATGCGCAGCACTTCGTTGTCGCCCTGGCGTAAAAAACCGCCTTCCGGCTGCCAGCGCAGATCGCGCGCCAGATTGAGATTTTCCCAACCGACCGCGCCCCCCACGCCGATGCAAAGATTTTTATTGCCCGCGGCAAATCCCGCGCCGGTGCCGATCATGGCATGCAGTAAACGGGGCGCCGCCGCGTCGCGCAGGGAAAATATACCGATAAAACATCCCTGCGGCGCGCGCAGCATATCCGCCATGGTGCGGATCTCGGTATCATCAGGGCTGACGAAATGTTTGTATTGCTTATCGAACACCGTCAGCCACAGCTGCTTGTATTTCGCCTTGCTGAGCGCGCCTGAACGATGAGCGCAAAGCACCACCGCATCCCAGCACATCTCCCCGCTCAACGAAAGGTACTCTTCCGTATCGGCTTGCGGCTTGTCAGCGTAATGCCGCGCAAACTCAGCCGCATTCAAATGCGGCGGCACAGCCTGTTTGGCAACGTCACTCTTGTAGCGCTTGAAATTCAACCAATGCATGGGAAGTATCCTCTTCACCCGCGAGATTAATGAATCTGAAGCCGTGGATGAGACGAGCCATCAAATCCAGGGCGTCGTCGGCGATGGCGGTTTCGTCATCATCCAGCCCCTGCTCCACCGACCGCTCAATCGCGTTCATCACCGCCGGAGCGCTGGTTTCTTCCCCCTGCGCCACCACGTCTAATACGGCTTTGCCGATCGCCAGACAAAGCTCATGATCAAACTCAACCTCTTTATACGGCTGCATAATCACCCCGATAAATTTTCACCCAAGAATACTAGACCACAATGGCGTATCGCGCCTGCCATCGTAGCGCAGCAAGGTATGCAGCCAAAGATAAATGCATCAGGCTCCGGGTTGATAGCCCGAAGCCCGATAAAGAGCAGGTTATTGCGGTGCTTGTTCGGCGGGGCGAATAATAAAACAAGTGGCGGTTGCTGAAGCCAGCTGCTTCCCTTCCGCCGTTTTGAGCGTGCCTTCAGCGAAAGCGACGTTCTTCGCCGCATAGACCAGACGCCCCTCGGCGATCAGATCAGTTTCCTTCGGCACAGGGCGCAACATTTTAACCTGCAGATCGACGGTGCCATAGCCAATCCCCGCGCCCAGCGTACTGTGCACCGCGCAACCGGTCACCGAGTCCAAAACCGTGGCGGCGAAACCGCCATGTACGCCCCCCAGGGGATTCAGATGGCGCCCGTCGGCCCGCGCCGCGATGCGGATATACCCCTCTTCCACCGCGACCGGTTTCATGGGCACGGTTTCAGCGATCGAGGCCGGTGGGATCTTGCCAGCCATCGCAGCCTGTAATAACGCCAGCCCGGTCATTTTTGTCGGGTCCATTGCTCTCTCCTCTGGTGGTAAACCGGTTATATAGGAGAGGTCTGACCTCTTAACTTGCTTTTTCGTGCTGATGTCGTCAGCCGCCTGCTCTTCAGATTCTCTGAACGTGACCGTCATCACTCTTTAGAGCTAATAACCACAATTTTTTAGCGCCTTTAGATTTAAAACAACTTTCTACTGTAAACACCGCCGGAAACTGAACGCAGTTAAGTTCAACATTATTAAGGCGTATCTATCATGGATTTCTTTCTGCAATTAGCGGTTATATTGGCATGCCTGCTGTATGGGGCGCGTAAGGGCGGCATTGCGCTGGGGTTACTGGGCGGCATCGGTTTGATGATCCTGGTGTTTGGCTTTCACCTGCAGCCCGGCAAACCGCCGGTAGACGTGATGCTGGTGATCATCGCGGTGGTGGCGGCCTCCGCCACCCTGCAGGCTTCAGGCGGGTTGGACGTCATGCTGCAGATCGCCGAGCGGATGCTGCGGCGCAACCCGCGTTATGTCTCGATCATCGCCCCCTTCGTCACCTGCATTCTCACTATCCTGTGCGGCACCGGCCATGTGGTGTACACCATCTTGCCGATCATCTATGACGTGGCGATCAAAAACAATATCCGCCCGGAACGGCCGATGGCGGCCAGTTCGATCGGCGCACAGATGGGCATTATCGCCAGCCCGGTGTCGGTGGCGGTGGTGTCACTGGTGGCGATGCTCAGCAGCTACACCTTCAATGGCCGCCATCTGGAATTCCTCGATCTGCTGTCTATCACCATCCCTTCGACGCTGTGCGGCATTCTGGCGATCGGCATCTTCAGCTGGTTCCGCGGCAAAGACCTGGACAAAGACCCGGAGTTCCAGAAGTTCATCTCGGTGCCGGAAAACCATCGCTACGTCTACGGCGACGCCGCTACCCTGCTGGACCGGGTATTGCCACGCAGCAACTGGATCGCCATGTGGATTTTCCTCGCCACCATCACCCTGGTGGCGGTGCTGGGAGCCTTTTCCGGCCTGCGGCCCAGCTTCGGCGGCAAGCCACTTTCCATGGTTCTGGTGATCCAGATGTGCATGCTGATGGCCGGGGCGTTGATCGTTATCATCACCCGCACCAACCCGGCGTCTATCTCTAAAAACGAGGTATTCCGCTCCGGCATGATCGCCATCGTGGCGGTGTATGGTGTTGCCTGGATGGCGGAAACCATGTTCGGCGCGCACCTGGCGCAGATCGAGGCCACACTGGGTGTGTTAGTGAAAGAGTACCCTTGGGCCTATGCGCTGATCCTGCTGCTGGTGTCGAAATTCGTCAACTCGCAGGCCGCCGCACTGGCGGCGCTGGTGCCGGTGGCGCTGGCGATCGGGGTTAACCCTGCCTATATCGTCGCTTCGGCGCCGGCCTGTTACGGTTATTACATTCTGCCAACCTACCCCAGCGATCTGGCGGCAATCCAGTTCGATCGCTCCGGCACCACCCGCATCGGCCGCTTCGTGATCAACCACAGCTTTATTCTGCCCGGCCTGATCGGCGTCAGCGTCTCCTGCGTCTTCGGCTGGATCCTCGCTGCGGCGTTCGGTTTCTTATGAGTTGTACTTCGGAGCCCTGCGGGGCTCCCTGCAAGCAGGATGACAATCCATGGGTATAAGACATGACAAGACAGGGAAGAATGCAGGTGTAATGCGAATGACAGAAACAAAAAAACCGCCTCTCGGCGGTCTACGACATTACTACTTATTGCTTTGATTATTCGGTATTTTCGTTCCCTGGTACCCGGGGCGGGACTTGAACCCGCACAGCCATAAGCCGAGGGATTTTAAATTCACCTTGTTAATCTTACATATCCATAATAATTCTGTTGTTCCGTTTGGGGCCGCCGCGCCGCTGGTCTGGAACGCGGTTTACGTTTGGATGTATGAGGGGGAGTAGTCCACGGCGACCTCATGATCACCATCTGATGACTGCCAATCTTCCCGCCCCTGAGCTGGTCGGTTTTCCGACCAATTTTCTCCGATGCGCACGGGCGTCTCGCTGTTAGCCCCCGTCCCGGAATCGCTGAAGTCGTCCGGCTGGTTGGTTACCACCGGGTTGAAAACGCGCATTTGGTCATAGGCCGACCCGTCTAGCACGTCGCTATGCGCCCACAGAAAACAGGGCAACAGCGGCGCCTCAAATGCGTCGAGAATGCGTTTTTGTCTGTTGGTTATCGTGACTTCACGAACACCGCAACCGGTGCCTTTCAGCGCCTGACGCAGCAACTTGCCGGCGAAACTGCCGGGCCCGTTCACTTCAACCACCACCTGCGGTATCTGGTACCGGATCACCAGTTCGCGGATCTGCACTACCTGGCCGCCGATGATTTTGTCGCGCTCGTTGAACTCGGCCAGATCGCCGATCAGCTCCTGGCACACGTGCCAGTACAGGTGCCCGCGTGCGTCGGTCAGCACCAACGATCTGCTGGCTGCCCCGCCACATCGAGGCGGTGCGGTTCGCGCACCGGGTTTCCTGCTGCACGTTGTACTCGCGGATACGCTCAGGATCGAGGCGGATTCTGCGTAGCAGTCCACCGTCGTTCTTGGCGGTTCAGCGAAAGTGATGCCCGTTGCCGTCAACTGGCAATCGACGCCCTCTGCGAGCAGGCGCGCGCCCTTATGGATGCCAACAAAAACATACTCCGGCCCGAACGTCAGTCTATAGCTGCGCACCGTCGCCTTTTTTCATCGATGCGGTGCTCTTTCTCGAAAAGCTTGATCGTCAGGCAGTCGGCGCCCGGACAGGTATCCGATTCGGCTTCCTTCAGCACGACGTCGGTTAACTTGTCACTCAGCACATTAAGGCGGGTTTTGTAATCGTTGTGCATAAAAAAGCCCCATGGTTGTCATGGGGCTATGATGTGGCGGGTGGTTGGTTTCCTGGCTATCGTAGAGACATCGAAATGTTAGATGCTCTTATGCCAGTTTTTGTGAAACTCGTTTTCCCAGATTCATCATTGGCTGCTCAATAAACTTAAACGTGCCCATTGATACAATTAGCGAGACAATTATTGATATAGGCACAAGCATTAAATATCCAAACCCAACATTAACTTCCAGCCTTACAAAAAGATATAGAGAGAAGTAAATAACCAACATATGAACCATATACACAGAATAAGAAACCTTGCCAATAATCTGCATGATTCTATTATCAAACAATTTTGTTATGAGATTCCCACGTTCACTCTTCATACTTATCAGAACAGCAAAGAATGTCGCAAACCATATTACATAGCCGATGCAATCCTTCTTTAGCAACAACACCGATGACACAACAACAAAGAAAGAAATAACCTTAAGCTTAGCCAGAGTAATAATCGGGAAAATATCACGATAAAAGAAAAATGAAATAAACCCCATCAAGAAAGCAGCCATGCTTCCACCAGCAAACGCTTTATTATGAAGTACCTTGCTCAAAAGAATCATGGCGACCAGGAAAGATAACGCAAGTAAAAACGCCCTGTTAGAAGAGGATGTCATTAACTTACTAAAAAAAACAAACAACATAGGAGCAATCAGATAGAACTGCCACTCAACGGAAGCGCTCCAAGCCTGGCCTACGATTGTTGTGCCAGCAAGTGGCAATACCCTCTCAGGAATTATCCCCTGGAGCAGGAAAAGATGCGGAATGAGATGAGAAAACTGGTTACTTAGATAGGTATCCACCTGATAAATTCTATGCTCCGTTGATGGTGAGAACGGAGCAATAGTTAATATATCCCTGTAGAAATACATGCTCGAGATTGATGCGGCCAGAACCACCAGATATATAGGGAAAAGCCTCATCCATCTTTGAGTTATATATTTCTTATAAGACACCTTGCTTTTATTTAATAGGTTAAAAATAACAAACCCGCTGAGAACTATAAAAACGTCAACTGCAAAATCATTCAACAACGTGATGGGTATTACTTTGTTCATTGTGGGAATGGCTTCATACGCGTGTCCTGCAACAACCCACAAAGCCATTAACCCTCTAAGCCCATCCAACTCTTTGATGTGTTTCATTTTTAAAAATGTCAACCGCAACAATCCTAAAGGTTTGCGAATTTTACATTTCTTTTGTAAAGATATCCATCAAAATGTTACTTCATGCCAGGGTCTACCTGATTAATAAGCGAAGCTATTCAGAACAGGTTATTGCCTGGTAAAAACGTGCAGGCATTGTGTATAACACGATCCCCGGCGTCGCCGTTCAGCACGCCGGGGATGACGTCAGTCAGCGTACCCAACAGGCCGACCATGCCACCCGATGCCTTTTCCGCTATGTTGTTGTATTCCATCAGTGGCCCGAGAATACCCGACCGATACAGACCTTCGAGCACCAGGTTTTGAGGCGTCATCTCCACCTCTTTGCCGTTGGCCGGCTGTTTCAATGCATACGTCATGGCGCTGGCTTATCTTTGCTGCCCCGGCAAGGCGATCTTCTGACTCTGTCGAAATCTCAGCTGTTGCCGAAGGGGATTTTTATCAAGCAGGGAAAAACAGGCAAGAAACAGATCAAGGCATGACAGGCCGGCTTAAAGCGGCGATTGATCTCGCCGCCAGCCTGCCGCTAAAGGATGGTGTAGTGAGCATGTACGTTCTACAGCAGCCTCGGGGGCACCGGTATACGAGGGATGCCGCTGGCAGGCCAGCCAGTGAGCGATCTGCCGCCGAGCTCCCAGAGCTGAGTTTTGATTTCACTTTCCATGCTCTTAAAGCCAACGGCATTTCTGATCTGGAAGGCTCACTCACCGAGAAGCAGGCGATTTCAGGGCACAAGAGCATCAGCCAAACAGCAAGATACGACAGAAAAACCAAGATTGTGCCGGTGGTCGGCGGACAGCAATTATTCAGTGCGCGCGCATAGAGTAAAATTGATGTTAGGAATGGGAGTGCAAAAACAAAAAAACCGCCTCTCGGCGGTCTACGACATTACTACTTATTGCTTTGATTATTCGGTATTTTCGTTCCCTGGTACCCGGGGCGGGACTTGAACCCGCACAGCCATAAGCCGAGGGATTTTAAATCCCTTGTGTCTACCGATTTCACCACCCGGGCTCGGGAAAGTTGGAGGCGCGTTCCGGAGTCGAACCGGACTGGACGGATTTGCAATCCGCTACATAACCGCTTTGTTAACGCGCCTTTATTCTGTTTGCCTTTTCAGGCCAAAGCCGGTGATTCACCCACTTCGTTTTGTTCTTTTTAACTGCGATGTTGAAATCGCATATCTTAATCATCTGATTCTTAAGTAATTTATTTCGTTACCGCCGAATCGATGGACTGCATTATGGACTAAACCCCCCACCTTGGCAACCCCCCGAAATAGCAAAAAGTTCTCTAACGCTTTCAACTGCTTATTTTGTGGGCGCACTGTTCACAATGCCAACGGAAAGACAAGCGGAATGTTGATTTTATATGCATCGGCTCGAGGATTCACGGGCAAATCGGATCTTTTTTCTCGACATGAATCGCTTACGCACCTCTCCCCGGCTTTTCACCCGCTTATAGATGATGGGATATCATGCAAAACATCATCATGGGAGACATCGCGCAATCTCCACCGCCCTGAACGGCCAACGTAACTGCAAAGCTGGAGACTGACGTCAGGCTTTCCAGCGCACGATGGGTCGGCATCAATCCCCCACAAAGCACCGGCAGACGCCCAATCAAATGTGCCTGTTTTCGCTGTTCAACGGGGCATCCTACGGCAGGAAAACGACAGGAGAGATAGGGACAATAGTCGATGCAGGAAGATGCAGACAGGTTTCGCCGGACGGCAAAGGAATAGAAAACGAAAAAAGGGGCCGAAGCCCCTTTCTCTTACCTGCCGAATCGCGGGGATTCAACAGGCCAATATTTGGAGCGGGAAACGAGGCTCGAACTCGCGACCTCAACCTTGGCAAGGTTGCGCTCTACCAACTGAGCTATTCCCGCATTACCAGAACTGACTGATTTCTTTGCCATCTTTCGGCAATTCATCGTTGTCGTCTGATGCGATGCATTCTACTTACCTGACGTGATGAGTCAATAAAATTGTTGGCTCACCACGATCGTTTGCCGATTTTTGCAGCGTATCGATCACGGTTCCAGCAGATCGTTGCGTGCCGCGTTCAAATATTGGAACATCGACCAGAAAGTCAGCACCGCTGCGATATACAATAAGCCAATCGCCACATACTCTACGGAGCGATCCGGCCGCCACAGCAAGCCCACCAGTGACATCATCTGCGCCATGGTTTTCACTTTGCCTATCCAGGACACCGCCACGCTGCTGCGTTTGCCAATTTCCGCCATCCACTCGCGCAGCGACGAAATGATGATTTCACGGGCGATCATGGTGGCCGCCGGCAGCGTGATCCACCAGCTGTGGTAGTGTTCCGCCACCAGCACCAGCGCCACCGCCACCATCACTTTATCCGCGACCGGATCCAAAAACGCTCCGAAGCGTGTCGTTTGTTTCCAGCGACGTGCCAGGAAGCCGTCAAACCAGTCGGTGACGGCGGCAAACACAAAGATAACGGCGCAAACCATCGGAGCCCAGTTGAACGGCAGATAAAACGCCAGCACAAAGAATGGGATCAGAACTACGCGAAACAGGGTAAGCCAAGTCGGTATATTCAATTGCATAATGCTACGGTAACTATCTGGCTAGAGTGGAAATTAAGAGTATGTTGCTACATTGCCCTCAGTGTTTCAATGCATTGTAGATCTTTTCTGCCAATGCTTGTGAAATACCCGGCACTTTTGCAATTTCCTCCACGCTGGCGTTCAACAAAGGTTGCAGTCCGCCCATATACTTCAACAGCACCTGGCGCCGTTTCGGCCCTACGCCTTCAATCAGCTCCAATGCGCTGGTATTTCTGACTTTCGCCCTTCTCTGCCGGTGACCGGTAATGGCATGATTGTGCGAATCGTCGCGGATGTGTTGGATCACATGCAGCGCCGGCGAATCCGGCGGCAGAGAAATCCCTTCACCTTCCGGGACGAAGAACAACGTTTCCAACCCTGCCTTGCGGTCGGCACCTTTGGCGATGCCGATCAGCAGCGGCTTATTCTTGTCCCAGGTAACATTCAGCGATTTGAATACGTCGATCGCCATGCCGAGCTGCCCTTTACCGCCGTCGATAAAGATGACATCCGGGATCTTTTTCTCTTCCAGCGCTTTGCCGTAACGGCGCTTCAGCACTTGCGTCATCGCCGCGTAGTCATCGCCAGGAGTGATGCCGCTGATATTGTAACGCCGATACTCCGCTCGCACGGGGCCGTTTCCGTCGAACACCACGCACGAAGCCACGGTCTGCTCACCCATGGTATGGCTGATATCGAAGCACTCCATACGGTTGATTTCCGTCAGGTTCAGCACTTTGGCCAACTCCGCCAGCCGCTGATGGATCGTCGACTGTTGCGACAGCTTGGTGGTCAACGCCGTTGCCGCGTTGGTGCGCGCCAGTTTCAGATAACGGGCGCGATCGCCGCGCGGTTTGCTTTGGATTTGGATCTTGCGCCCCGCCAACTCGGAAAGCGATTCCGCAAGCAGGTCTTTTTCCGGCAGGCTGAAATCCAGCAGGATCTCGCCGGGCAGCGTACGCGCCTGGCTGCCTTGCAGATAGAACTGGCCGACAAAGGTCTGCACCACCTCGCCCATATCCGTGCCGCCCGGCACTTTAGGGAAATAGCTGCGGCTGCCCAGCACCTTGCCCTGACGGATGAACAGCACATGCAGGCACGCCATACCGGCATCGAACGCCACGCCGATCACGTCCAGATCGTCGCTGTCGCCCGACACGAACTGCCGTTCGGTGACGCGGCGCACGGCCTGAATTTGATCGCGAATGCGCGCCGCCTCTTCGAAATTAAGCAGTTTGCTGGCTTCTTCCATACGCTCAATCAGCTGGTGCAATACCTGCTGATCTTTGCCAGAAAGAAACAGCCGCACGTAGTCCACCTGCTGCCGGTACTCTTCTTCGCTCACCAGGCCGGCAACACAAGGCCCCAGACAGCGGCCGATCTGATACTGCAGGCACGGACGCGAACGGTTGCGATACACGCTGTTTTCGCACTGGCGGATTGGGAACAGCTTCTGCAGCAGCGCCAGCGTTTCGCGCACGGCGTAAGAGTTGGGGAAAGGCCCGAAGTATTCGCCTTTGGCGTGTTTGGCGCCGCGATGCACCGCCAAACGGGGATGGGTATCCGCACTGAGAAAAATCAGCGGATAAGATTTATCGTCTCGCAAAAGAACATTATATCGCGGTTGGTACAATTTAATGTAGTTATGTTCCAACAACAGCGCTTCTGTCTCAGTATGGGTAACCGTTACGTCTATTTGCGCGATATTTTTAACCAGCGTCTCGGTTTTACGGCTGCTGACCTGCTGCCGAAAATAGCTGGCGAGACGCTTTTTCAGGTCTTTGGCTTTACCGACGTAGATCACCGTACCCGTGGCGTCGTACATACGGTAGACGCCGGGCTGGCTGGTGACGGTACTCAGGAAGGCTTTGGCATCAAAACGGTCATTCACTGCTTAACAACGTCTCCGCATTGAACAATCCATGTCGGATGGCCAGGTGAGTCAATTCGACGTCGCCGC
Organism: Serratia sp. EC4; assembly: GCF_059652115.1. Classification (NCBI taxonomy): domain Bacteria; kingdom Pseudomonadati; phylum Pseudomonadota; class Gammaproteobacteria; order Enterobacterales; family Yersiniaceae; genus Serratia; species Serratia sp. EC4. Next base: position 429,407 of record NZ_JBNIDE010000003.1, read on the forward strand.
TGATATTCAGTTTGCTGAACATGCGGTAACGGTAGCTGTTCACCGTTTTCGGGCTGAGACTCAGTTGCTCCGAGATCTCATTCACTTTTTTGCCTTTGGTGATCATCAACATGATCTGTAACTCGCGTTCAGACAAGCAGCTGAACGGCGTTTCAGCCTGCGGTTCCAACTGACTCAGGGCCATCTGCTGGGCGATATCAGACGCGATATAGCGCTGCCCGGCATGCACGGAACGCAAGGCGTTAATCACTTCCTGCGGCGCGGCGCCCTTGCTCAGGTAACCGGCGGCACCCGCCTGCATCACCTTCGCGGGCAAAGGATTTTCAGTATGGATGGTCAACATGATGACTTTGACGTCGGGTGCATAACGCACAATCTTGCGCGTGGCTTCCAGCCCGCCAATGCCCGGCATATTCATGTCCATCAGCACGATATCGACAGCGTTGCCACGGCACCATTTTACGGCGTCTTCACCGCACTGAGCCTCACCGACAACTTTTATACCTTTGATATCTTCAAGAATGCGTCGTATCCCTGCGCGCACCAGTTCGTGGTCATCAACAAGAAGAACGCTAATCAAGGAAAAATCTCCAAAAAAAGGGAGTAACGCAATCGGCCTCTGTTTTCGCCAGAGATATTACTTGTTTTTCAGACAAGAATGAACACAGATTAATACATACTTCCGAATAACTTTGCGGAGCAGAGCTGATTTTTCAATTTTAGCCGTCTATGCCGCCGATAAATCGTCATGTCGGAAAAGATCGGGCGACGAAAATAATTTCGTCGCGCTGCGTCTGACACAGGATAGCGCGACAATCATGCCGCGAGGGAGAAATCTGTGTAAGCAATCACGACATGAATAATATTAACACGGCTGTTGGCTGTTTGTAATCATTTGATATTTAAAGGCGTAACAAAATCCGCGGCTAACGCGGGTCTGGCAACCCACGGTGGAAACTATTATTCCCGGCAAACGCCGGTAAAATCGGCGCCTCCGCCCCCAATAATTATAATAACCTCGATTGTTCAACAATAACGTACCGGAAAAATACTTGTTAACCACCTCGAAATAACTTGCCGAGAGTAGATGATTCAGACAGGCAATGAGCGAACGTTGCCCACTTGCGTGACCTGAGCAAGCCCGGTGCAGATGGCAGACTCATGCTATGCTATACTCCGCGCCCAGTTAAATTCGCCGCCGCGCCAGGGGCTAATTTTTAGCCCGCGCGCGGTGCGCCAAAGCAGCTTGTATCAGGCTACGGCCTCAAAAAATCAGGAGAGAAAATGAGCAACGTTGATTTCACTACGTCTGCAAACCCGGAAATCTTGGCGACCGAAGTTGCCTGCCTCAAAGCTACGCTGACGCTGATCTTGAAGTCGATCGGCCAGGCCGACGCCGGGAAAGTCATCATCAACATGGAACGTTTCATCGCGCAGATTGAAGATCCGACCCAGGCAGAAATCTTCAAGAACAGCATTCAGCAAATCAAGCACGCTTACCGTCAGTAAGCGTTGCGCCCCAGACCCGCACTTCTTGTGGGTCTGCTTTTCACCACTCTACGCCACACCCCATTGATCTTGCACGTGCTTTCGGGCAGTGTGTTGACTTTCTCCCCCACACCCGAGACCGTTATGGGCATCATTGTCAAAGCGCTGATCGGCGCGCTGGTCGTGGTTCTGATCGGCCTGTTGGCCAAAACGCGCAACTATTATATCGCCGGTTTAGTCCCGCTCTTTCCCACTTTCGCCCTGATTGCGCATTACATTGTCGGCAGCGAACGTTCAATTGCGGCACTGAAAACGACGCTGATTTTCGGCATGTGGGCGGTATTGCCCTATCTGGTGTATTTGATTTCGCTGTATTTCCTGATTAACAGTCTGCGGCTGTCGTTAGCGCTGGGTGCGGCGGTACTGTGCTGGATTGCGGCGGCGTGGCTATTAATTACGCTGTGGGGATGGTGGCAAGGGCATTAACGCCCTTGCCTGAGCTGTTACGGCCGCCCTGCCTGCAACACGAAGCCTCGCTGCCGATCGCCGGCGATGCGCAGATAGCGGCTTTCACCGGCGCGCAGCGTCATCGGCACGCTGCCGCTGGTTTCACGCCAAATACATAGAGAGTTCTCGATCATATCTTGCCCGATACTGACCGAAATATTGCCTGGCGGCACGCGAAACTCTGCTTTTTCTTTCGCCTCGAGTGAAGCGGCAAACTCCCCATTCACATAGACGCCGGTACGGCAGCTGCCCGCCAGCATGCCGCTGTCGCGCACCACGACCACCGTAGCGTAAGGCGTATCCGGGATATTCTGATAGAGCATCAGACGGCTTGGGGGGGGCAACTCAGCCTGTTGCGGCGGTACGGCTTGAGTCGCACACCCCGTCAGCAGTGCAGAGGCAAATAACAACGCGGCGTAATGCTTCATCCTTGGCTCCTGAAGAAAATAATGCTTATCGTAACAAGAGAATAGCTGTCTCCAGTAGCATTCATACCGCAGAGACGAAAAAATCGGATAACTTCCCACTCCTCTCACGAACCTGCAGGGATAAGAAGATTCTGCATTAAAGCCATTGAAATAAAGGCGATTCTTGCAGATTTAAAACTTGATCATGCCACGTTGGATATCTGCCGCAAAAGCACCACTGACGTAACTGAAACCATCCTGCGTGACATAAACCCGGGTATGACCGGTCTCTGATAACACCGCCACCATATATCCCAGGCTGATCATTTCATGGGACGGAACGTTCATCGGGGTTAGAAATCCGCGCCCACGGCACCACTGATAAAAGCGGGTTCGCCCATATCCCAACACGGCGCCAACATCGGAGAGGTGCTTAAAAGTATCATAATCCTCTGATGGTGAAGGTAAACCGTCATGACTTTCAGGCGTTTTCTTTATCCCAGACAAAATAAACTCCTTTTTTTGACTCTGTCGCCTACGGTTATCCTTCCTCTAAAATGAATTTAAAAAATCCAAATTTAAAATGCAAATGAATTCCCTGTAACTAAAAATCCTTCCCCAGAAAAAACCTGAAAACAAAACCCCAATAAAAAAACAGAAATAAAAAAATACGGTATTAATACCGAGCATTAAATCCTTGGCATGGGTAAATATCCTAAATAAAAATAATATTCATACCCGATAAGAAAATGCTTAGCTTGCATATTATTTCCCTCATCAAAACGATGCAATTGCGGTCGGCTCATTGCGGCATAAAGAGAATGAATAAAATCAATGCCACATCGTCCAGCCCTCGTCGTGATGTCGCGGATCCTTACAGACTGCCCTCAATGCACCACATCCTCTCTCAACGCGGCACTTCCTCAATCACACCTAAACAATAACCATTATCATTTCCAATTGTTCCGCCAGTTTATTACACTTTCCTACCTCGTCAGTTAGGAACATTCCTAGGCTGCGAGCCTCAGGATAGAGAAAGAGTTAGGGACACCATGAAGAATTGCCGTTGTTTGATTGTTTTTCCGTTATTGATGTTGACCGCCTGCACCCAATGGGAGAGGCCTGGCGCGGTTGAGAGTACCCGGAACGCCGAATATGCCGAATGCCGCAGCCGCGGATACGATCGCTTCCCCCCGGACGTGGTGCGGGACGTGGAGTTCAGCTACGAAAACAAATACATTCCTTGCGAGAAGAATAAGAAAGACTGTCCATCGGGATACCGCTACGACAAGGAACCGTCGATTAAAACAGTGCAGACCGATCGCAATCAGTCCGCCCGAGACGCCACCATCGAAGCCTGTATGTACGGCAAAGGCTGGCGGGAGAAAACCTACTATTGGCCGCAATGGTGATGTGGCGGCGTTTGCCTGAGGCGAAATGCCCGCAACCCCATTCAACCGTCGTCATCACATCGGCTCAGCCCCAGCGCAACCAGCGTTTCCGTCCTGACCGGCGTTAAAGGCACACGCGGCGACGGTAAAGGCCAGCTCAAAAGCTGCCTCGCCGCCGTTGCGCAGACTTTACCCTGGCATGCCCCCATGCCACAGCGGCTGCTCATCTTCGCCGTGTTCCAATCCGGCTGATGGCGTACCTGTTCCAACGTAACGTCTTCGCAGCGGCACAGTAACGTTTGCGGATTGGCCAGCGAATTCAAGCGCTCATCGAGCGCAAAAGCGGCCGCTATCGCCGTGGCGAAACGCCGCCACCGCCGCCGCTGCGCCGCCAGGCGCTCTGCCTTTTCCCGCTGCCCGGTGGCGGCATAACCGGCAATGGCGCCTTCGGTGAGCGCCAATTCACTGCCGCCGACGCCGGTACACTCCCCGGCGGCATAAATTTGCGCTTGGCAGGTTTGCTGCCAATGATTCACCGCCACGGCGTCGTGTTCTATCCGACACCCCAGCAGCATCGCCAACTCAATGTTCGCCACCAGACCAAAACCGCAGGCCAACCTGTCGCAGGCGATCGTTCTTTCCCGCCCGCCGTTATTGACACGCACCGAGGTTAAACGGTCTTGCCCCAACGCCGCCAGCACCCGGCTGTCGGCACGATAACGATGCGGCATCAGAGAAAACGCCTGACGCAGTTTGGCCGGCCAGCGCCACAAGCCGCCGGCAAACGCCGCCAACCGCCAAAGCGGCGCCTGCTCCGCCAACATGACCACCTCTCCGCCGGCCTGTTTCACGCTGTCGGCCACCGCCAACAGCAGCGGACCACTGCCGGCTATCACCACTCGCTCGCCGCGGATCGCCAATCCCTGCTTGATTTGCGCCTGTAGCCCACCGGCACCGGTCACCCCCGGCAGCGTCCAGCCGGGAAACGGCAACAACAGTTCACGCGCGCCATTGCATAAAATCAGCTTTTGATAGCGAATCACGCCGCAGCCTTCGGCGTCTTCATATGCCAATCGGTTAGCGCCACACTGCGCCACCAGCTTGCAGCCGGACTGCCGTGCAATATTTTCCCGCGCCGCCACCGCCTGCCGATAGCGGTTCGCCGTTTCAGGCAACGTCGCCTGCGGTCCATCGCGCCAGATTTGCCCGCCGGGATGCGGATTATCATCAATCATTCGCACCTGGCCACCACTTTCCGCAGCGGCCAGCGCCGCCGCCATGCCGGCCGGCCCAGCGCCGACGATCAGCACCTCACAGTCGAAGTTACTCATCATCGTTCCTCTCTATGCGCATGCCGGCTTGGCACAGCGTTTGGCACGCCAGGCGACGCAGACCGTTAATGGTCACCCGGCACTCCTGACAAACGCCCATGCCGCAAAAGGGAGCGCGCGGTTGGTGTGAAACAGATAACCGACAACGATCGTCGCCGCACAGGCTGAGCGCCGCAGCAACGCTGAGACCAACCGGCACCTGTCGGTGTTCTCCATCGATGCTCAACGCGATCGTATTTTGTCTTTCATTCATACAGGCAACTCCTCGGCGGCAAACGCCCGCGCAGCCAAATACGGGGAATCGTCAATCTCCGGCGTTTGCCGGCCAATCTGCGCAGTAATCAGCGCAGCGCTGCCGAGTGCAGTCGTGACGCCCAATCCCTCATGCCCCAGAGCCAGCCACAGCCAGGAATGCCGCGGATGCACGCCCAACAGCGGCAGCCCGTCGGCAGAGGCGGCGCGCAACCCTGTCCAGCAGCGAATGATGTTCATCTGCGCCAGTGCGGGCAAGAAATGCTGCACACGCGTAAGCATTGCCGCCAACAGCGGCATGTCCAACGCCGAATCGACGGCGTCGAACTGGCGGGAAGAGCCGATCAGCCATTGTCCGGTGGGCCGCGCCTGCACATTGAAAGCCACCGACGTGCCGTTGCTGGCATGCGCGCTGGCGCCATACCCCAGCTCCACCAGTTGATGCCGCACCCGCGGCGGGTAGCGATCGGTGATCGCCAGTTGGCCCTTCTTGGCGTGAAGCAAAGTCTGTGGCAATAGGTTATTGGCCCTAAGGCCGCAGGCCAGGACCACCACCGGCGCGACCAGACGTCTGCCGTCCGCCAGCCGCACGGCTTCCTCCTCCAACGCTGTCGCTTCACCATGCACCACGTCAATTGCCGCACCACCGTCGGCCAACAGCCAGCGAGCCGCGAGCGGCGCATACACAATGCCGTCGCCCGGCACCCGCAGTCCACCGGCCAGGCCGTGCCGCAGCATCGGCTCCATGACGGCGATCTGCTCTGCCGCCAGCAGTTCCGCGGCCACGCCCTGCTCCGCCAGCCGCGCCCGCTTTTGCTCGGCGATGGCCATTTCATCCGCTTGATCCGCCAACCACAGCGTACCGCAGCCGCGCCAGGCGCAGGCTTCCGGCATGCGCCCCGTCACTTCGCGCCACAACCGCAGCGAATAAGCGCTTAACGCCAGCTCGGCAGGATTATCGTCCATGCAAACCAGGTGCCCCATACCGGCTGCGGTGGCGCCGGCGCGGCGGTCGTCCACCACCGAGACACGATACCCTTCCCGCGCCAGCCGCCAGGCGCAAGCGGCGCCGATGATACCGGCGCCGACCACGATGACATCGGCTCCCCGCTCGGCGCCCATCAGCGTATTCCCCAGACGAAGGGATCGCGTTCGTCGAGCAACAGTTGGCTATCGGCGCACACATAGGCCTGCCCGCGAATAAAGGGGGCAATGCGATCGCCGTTCCAACGATAATAGGCCTGGAATTCGCTGCCGATCACGCTGGCCTGCCGCCACTGCGTGTCCGGCGGCAGTTTGCCGTCCGCCGCCAGACACGCTAGTTTGGCGCTGGTGCCGGTACCGCACGGGGAACGGTCATAGGCTTTGCCGGGACACAGCACGAAGCTGCGGCTGTCGGCCTGCGGATCGTCACCGAACAGTTCGATATGGTCTATCGCGCCGCCGTCTTCACCGCGGATGCCCGCCTGTTCCAACGTCTGCCGCACCGCCCAGGTGAATGCGGTCAACGCCTCCAGATTGTGTTTATCGATGAGCAACGGTGACTCGCCGATCAGGAAGAACCAGTTGCCCCCCCAGGCGATGTCGCCCGTCACCGGCCCGTGACCGGCAACCTCAATCCGCACCTGGCGGCGGTAACGATAAGCCGCCACATTCTCCACCGTGACGCTGCCGTCATCATGCAGCGTGGCGCTTACCGGGCCGACCGGGGTCTCGATCAGATGGCGCCCGGCGTGGATGCGCCCCAGATGAGCCAGCGAAGCGATCAGCCCGATGGTGCCGTGCCCGCACATGCCCAGATAGCCGCTGTTGTTAAAGAATATCACCCCGGCGGTGGCCTGTGGCGAGCAGGGGCGGCACAGCAACGCCCCCACCAGCACGTCATTGCCACGCGGTTCGAGCATCACCGCGCAGCGCCAATCGTCATAATGTTGTGCGAAACGCGCCCGCCGTTCCGCCATGCTGCCCTCGCCAAGATCGGGAAAACCTTCCACGATCAGGCGGGTCGGCTCTCCGCCGGTATGAGAATCGATCGCCCGCAAAGCGGTGATATGCGCAGAAAGTGCCATCGGCGTCTCCTGGGTTAATGAGATGTTACCAATGGCATTAGCCTGAACGAATGTGAGCATGACGGCTTGATGCGTTTCGGCGCAGCGAATGAAGAAATCAGCACAGTGACAAAAGTCGGGACTGACGCGCCGCGGGAATGAACTTAACGATTGTCATAATAATAACTTATTTATCATATTGTTATTTCCATGCTAAACCCTTGCCTAGCGAGAAACGCCGCAGTTTTCAAGCAACCGCCAAACACCGTCCGGCAAAAGTATGCGGCAATCCGCATATTTGGCAGCCCGCCGGAAATAGCGCTTGCTTCGTTACAAAAAAGTTAATATTGATGCGAAAGCGCCAACCTGGCCCGCCTGTTTTTCCGGCTAACGACCGAAAAGGGACTGCTATGCGATCCACTTCAGACTACCCGCCTCCGGTTTCTCTCTCGCCGCCTTCGCTAGTGGGGCTGCCGGAGCAGGAGGACGTTTTTGCCGTCGAACATCTGTCGCGCCTGTGCGACGGACTGGCGCAGCAGCGCCCGAACAACCTGCGCGATCTGCTGAATACGCTGGCGCTGATCGCGCCGTTGCTGAACGCGATTCCCAACGTCGTGTTCTTTATCAAAGACGCCCAGGCGCGCTACCTGCTGGCCAACCTGACGCTGGCCAGGCGCTGCGGTTTCAAAACCGTCACGCCGCTGCTGGGTAAAACCTCCGCCGACGTTTTTCCCGCTCAGCTCGGATCCGGCTATACCGAGCAGGATCTGCGGGTATTGCGCCACGGCGTGCTGATCCAGGATCAGCTGGAAATGCACCTGTACAACGGCCGAGAAACCGGCTGGTGTCTGACGCAAAAGCTGGCGCTGTATGACGCGCAGGGAAAAATCATCGGTATGGCGGGTATTTCTCACGATCTGCAGGAGGCCAGAGCCAATCACCCGGCCTACCAGCGGCTGGCGGCGATCGACGTGCATATCCGCCGCCACTACGCCCGACCGATCGCGCTTGAAGAGCTGACGGCGCTGACCGGGTTATCGGTGGCGCAGATCGAACGCTACTGCAAACGTATCTTCCACCTCACCCCGCGCCAGATGATCCACAAAGTGCGGCTGGAAAAGGCCACGGAACTCCTGGCCGGCGATCTGCAGATCACGGACATCGCGCTGCAGTGCGGCTATACCGATCACAGCGCCTTCAGCCGTCAGTTCAAAGCGATGACCGGTTCCACGCCGCGCGATTTTCGCCTGACGCTTTCCGCTTAACGCGCTGATTTACCCCGTTAACCCTCTCTTCTCACGGCGTACCGGCGCCCGATTTTTCACGCCCGCTTTCCGCCGCTATTGTGCCAATTTCGTCGCGGCAATCGGCGAAAAGCGTCAAGCCTCCCTGCGCAATACCGGTCAATCTGTCGGTGAGCCTTACCAAAGATTCACTTTTCATTAACACTTTCGGACGACAGGACAACACGATGAGCCATAAAACCATAAGCTGGAGCGGCGTATTCCCGGCGGTGACGACCCAATTTCGCAACGATTTCTCTCTGGATCTCGACGCCACCCATACGGTGATCAAAAACCTGGTGCGCGACGGCGTCTCCGGCCTGGTGGTGTGCGGCACCGTCGGTGAAAATACTTCGATGACGGTGCAGGAAAAACTGGCGGTGATCGAAGTGGCGAAAGACGCCGCCGACGGTAAAGTGCCGGTGATCGCCGGCATCGCCGAATTCACCACCGCCTTCGCGCAGAACATGGCGCGCGAAGCGCAAAAGGCTGGCGTCGACGGGATTATGGTGATGCCGGCGCTGGTCTACTCCGCCAAACCGCACGAAACCGCCGCGCACTTCCGCAGCGTCGCTGGCGCGACCGATCTGCCGATAATGGTCTACAACAACCCTCCCATTTACAAAAATGACGTCACGCCCGACATTCTGACCTCGCTGGTCGACTGCGAGAACATCGTGTGCTTCAAAGACTCGTCGGGCGATACCCGCCGCTTTATCGACCTGCGCAATGAAGTCGGCGATCGCTTCGTGCTGTTCGCCGGGTTGGACGATGTGGTGCTGGAAAGCATCGCCGTCGGCGCGCAAGGCTGGATCTCCGGCATGTCCAATGCCTTCCCGCGCGAAGGGGAAACCCTGTTCCGGCTGGCGAAGGAAAAACGCTATGAGGAAGCGTTGGCGCTATACAGCTGGTTTATGCCGCTACTGCACCTCGATGCCCGCCCCGATCTGGTGCAGTGCATCAAACTCTGCGAACAGCGGGTCGGCCGCGGCAGCGCTGTCACTCGCCCTCCGCGCCTGGCGCTGCAGGGAGAAACGCTCACCGAGATCAACGCCGTGATCGATAAAGCGCTGGCCACCCGCCCTGCGCTGCCGAACGTCGGCCTGTGACGCCTTCATCGCCCGGCCATGCCGGGCGTCATGCTTTATCTACCGGGGGAAACGATGCCCAACGATCGCTACGCCGCCATCAGCGGCCAACAATTTATCGGCGACCAGCGCCGCGCCGAAGGGGAAGCGTCGCTGTTTAGCCTGCGCGCCGACGACGGTCAGCCAACCGGCTACCGCTTCCACCAGGCCACGGCGGCAGAAACCGCCGCCGCCGCAGAAGCCGCTGCCACGGCCTTTGCGCCCTATTCGCAACTCAGCGCCGAGCAACGCGCGAACTTTTTGGACACCATCGCCGAGGAGCTAGATGCCTTGGACGAAACCTTCTTCGCCCTCGCCACACAGGAAACGGCCCTGCCGCCGGCGCGCTTGAGCGGCGAACGCGCCAGAACCAGCGGCCAGATGCGGCTGTTCGCCACGCTGCTGCGGCGCGGCGACGTCGAGGGTGTGCGTATCGACTGCGCGCTGCCGCAGCGCTCCCCCCTGCCGCGCCCCGATCTGCGCCAATACCGCACGGCGCTCGGCCCGGTGGCGGTATTCGGCGCCAGCAACTTCCCGCTGGCGTTTTCCACCGCGGGCGGTGATACCGCCGCCGCGCTCGCCGCCGGCTGCCCGGTCGTGTTCAAGGCGCACAGCGGCCATATGATCACCGCCGAGCTGACCGCTCAGGCGATCGAGCGCGCTCGGGAACGCACAAGGATGCCCGCCGGCGTCTTCAACATGATCTTCGGCAACCGCGTGGGGGCTGATTTGGTACAACATCCGGCGATTCAGGCAGTGGGATTCACCGGCTCGCTGCAAGGCGGCCGAGCGCTGTTCGATCTGGCGATGCAACGCCCTCAACCTATCCCGGTCTTTGCAGAAATGTCGAGCATCAATCCGGTAGTGATCCTGCCCAAGGCGTTGGCGCGGCGCGGGCAGCACATTGCGCAGGAGCTGGTCTCTTCCTTCACACTCGGCTGCGGTCAGTTCTGCACCAAGCCCGGCGTGATCGTCGCGCTGCGCGGCGCCGCCTTGGATCGGTTAACCGAAACGATGAGTGCCCTGGTCAACGCCGCCGAGCCGCAGCCGATGCTGAATGCCGGCACCCTGGAGCACTACCGTCACGGGCTGGCGGCCCTTGATGCCCACCCGGGTATGCGGCGGCTGGCAGGCCGAAGCGAAACGCCCGCTCTTCGGGCGGCGGCGCAGCTTTATCAGGCGGAGGAGGCGCTGTTGCTGCAGGTTGACCCGCTGCTGCAACAAGAGGTCTTCGGCCCGGTCAGCATCCTGGTGGCGGTGGATAATGAAATGCAGCTGCATGCGGCGCTAACGGCATTGCAAGGCCAGTTGACCGCCACGCTGCTGGCGGACGACGACGATCTCGATGTGGCCGCCGGTTTGACGACACTGTTGGCGCGCAAAGCCGGTCGGGTGCTGTTCAACGGGTATCCGACCGGGGTGGAAGTGTGCGACGCCATGGTGCACGGCGGCCCTTACCCGGCGACCAGCGACGCACGCGGCACCTCGGTAGGCACGCTGGCCATCGAGCGTTTCCTGCGGCCGGTCTGTTTGCAAAACACCCCTGCGGCGCTGTTGCCGCCGGCGCTGCAGGACGCCAACCCGCTCAACCTGCTGCGACTGGTTAACGGCGTTTACACCCGAGATCCCCTGGTTTCACCTGCCCAACATTAGCCCGGCCGCATCTGCCTGCCACTCAATAACAAAAGGGTAATACCATGACAACCCAAGGCAAATTCAAGAAGCAGCTTACGCTCACCGATCTGACGTTCATCGGTCTGGGCGCCATCTTCGGCTCCGGTTGGCTGTTCGCCGCCAGCCATGTCTCCTCCATCGCCGGCCCGGCCGGCATTTATTCCTGGCTGATCGGCGGCCTGGCGGTGCTGCTGCTCGGCATCGTCTACTGCGAGCTGGGCGCCGCCTTGCCGCGCGCCGGCGGCATCATTCGCTATCCGGTATTCTCGCACGGCGAACTGATGGGTTATCTGCTGGGGTTTATCACGCTGATCGCCTTCTCCAGCCTGATCGCCATCGAAGTCGTCGCCGCCCGGCAGTACGCCGCCGCCTGGTTCCCGTTCCTCAGCCAGCCGGGTTCCGGCGATCCAACAGCGATCGGCTGGCTGGTGCAGCTGGCGCTGCTGTGCTTTTTCTTCGCGCTCAACTATTACAGCGTCAAAACCTTCGCCAAATCCAATAACCTGATCAGCGTGCTGAAGTTTCTGGTGCCGCTGTTGGTGATCGTGGTGTTGTTCAGCTTTTTCAAACCGGAAAACCTGCACAGCCAGGGCTTTGCTCCCTTCGGTTCCGCCGGCGTTGAGGCCGCCATTTCCGCCGGCGGCATCATCTTCGCCTACCTCGGCTTGACACCGATCATTTCGGTCGCCAGCGAGGTGCAACGGCCGCAGCGCACCATTCCCATCGCGCTGATCCTGTCGGTAGTGCTGTCCACCATCATCTATGTGCTGCTGCAGATAGCGTTTCTCGGCAGTATCCCCAGCGAGATGCTGAGCGGCGGCTGGGCCGGCATCAGCCAACAGTTCTCCCTGCCGTTCCGCGACATCGCCATCACGCTGGGCATGGGGTGGCTGGCGTTTCTGGTGGTCAGCGACGCGATCGTTTCGCCGAGCGGCACCGGCAATATCTATATGAACGCCACGCCTCGCGTGATCTACGGTTGGGCGCGCGCCGGCACCTTCTTCAAACTGTTCACCCGGGTCGATGGCGAGTCAGGTATTCCCCGCCCGGCGCTGTGGCTGACCTTCGCTCTCTCGGTATTCTGGACGCTGCCGTTCCCATCCTGGGAAAAACTGATCGGCGTGGTATCCACCGCACTGGTGCTGAGCTACGCCATCGCCCCGGTGACCGCCGCCGGGCTGCGGCGCAATGCGCCCGATATGCCGCGTCCGTTCCGGGTCCGCGGTTTCTGCGTGCTCGGCCCGCTGTCGTTTATCATTTCGGCGCTGATCGTCTTCTGGTCCGGCTGGGATACCGTCTCCTGGCTGCTCGGCTTGCAGATCCTGATGTTCTTCATCTACATCCTGTTCAAGAATCAGGTGCCGACCCACGCCGTTAGCCTCCGACAGCAAATTTGGTCCTCGCTGTGGCTGATCGTCTTCTATGCGCTGGTGATCGGGCTTTCCTACCTCAGCAGCTTCGGCGGCATCGGCGCTATTGCTCATCCATGGGACACCCTCACCATGGCGGTGATTGCGCTGGCGATTTACTACTGGGGCGCCTATACCTGTTTACCCCAGGCCAATTTTATCGGCGATGAAGAAGAATGACCCCAGGGAGGACATCGAAATGACATCCATGCATGTGCTGTCGCTGGAACAGGCTTATCAACTGGCGTTGCGTACGCTGCGCAACAACGGTTTCAATCAGGCGCATGCCGAAGCGGTGGCGCAAAATGTCACTCAGGGCGAACGCGACGGCTGCGCTTCTCACGGGCTGTACCGGCTGTTGGGCTGCGTGCGATCGCTGCGGGCAGGCAAGGTTTCTGCCGATGCGATGCCCAGGTTGCTCGACCAGGCGCCGGCTATCTTGCGCGCCGACGCCGGCGGCGCGTTCTCCCTGCTGGCCTACCGCACCGCCCTGCCGGCCTTTATCGAGAAAGTGCGCGCCAACGGCCTCGCCGCGCTGGCGATCAACCGCTGCGTGCATTTCTCCGCGCTGTGGGCCGATATCGAACCGCTGACCGAGCAGGGGTTGGTGGCCTTGGCCTGCACGCCCAGCCACGCCTGGGTGACGCCGGCCGGCGGTTCGCGACCGCTCTTCGGCACCAACCCCATCGCCTTCGGCTGGCCGCGTCCGGATCGGCCGCCATTTTTGTTCGACATGGCCACCAGCGCGGCGGCGCGCGGCGAAATCGAATTACACCGCCGCGCTGGCACCCCGCTGCCTGAAGGCTGGGGCATTGATAAGGCAGGCAATCCGTCCACCGATGCCGCCAGCGTGTTGGAGGGCGCGATGCTGACCTTCGGCGGGCATAAGGGCTCGGCGCTGGCGGCGATGGTTGAATTGCTGGCAGGGCCGCTGATCGGCGATATGACCAGCAAGGAATCGCTGGCCTATGACGATGGCACCGGTTCGTCGCCTTACGGCGGTGAGCTGGTCATCGCGTTGGATCCCGAGCGTTTTCTCGGTGCGGATAAGGCGAAATATTTCGCCGGAGCGGAGGCGATGTTTGCCGATATGCAGGCGCAAGGCGCCCGCATCCCCGGCGAACGCCGTTATCGGCAACGGCGCCAGAGCGAGCAATACGGCGTGGAAATCCCCAAGGCGTTGTACGACGACATAGTGGCGCTGTGCGATTAACGCTGGATTAATGCCCCGCGCCGGCAACCCGGCGCGGGGAGAAGCTTATCCAGCCTGAGCCAGGTCGCTGTGCAGGCGTTTGCGCCACACCGGTTTGGTGTCCCAGCGGGCGAAGTGTTTCGCCTCTTTACCCGGCTGCACCTGATGCCACATGTCTTCTTGCCACCGGATCGGTTCCTTTCCTCGCAACGTTGGGCGGGTCTGTTTAATCGTCCGTTGCAAGACGTCTGCTTCTTCCGCAGTAATGGGCGGCGCCTGTCTGGCGGCGTCCAGCGCACGGCTTCCCAGCGGCGCCATCACCTGATACAACACGTTGACCTGCTGCAGCGTCGCTTGCTGATTAGTGCTCATGCCCTTACCCGACCAACCGTCGAAGTTTTCACCGGGATCGTCCCCCTGCGCGCGATACTCATTACCTGGCCCCTCGACGATATTCCATCCTTGCCAGGTCACCAGAGTGTGTAATCCATCGCGATCCTGCAGGTTCTTATTCTGGATCTGTTTGAGCACCGCGGCGCGGTTTGGCACACCGATCAGATTCATAAACTCGTCCAGCGCGTTCCAATGCTGCCCCGCCACCAGACCATTCCAGACATTACGCAAACAGTTCCAGGGAATGGTGTGATGCCAGGTCAGCGTGATAAGCGGTTTGGTTGACGCATGTTGCCAACGGCTCGGTTCACTGCCCCGATCGCCTCTGATAATCCCATCGACTTCTAATGGCATAGCTGCCCCTCTTCTGGCTGAAATGAAAAATATGCGCAAGGCCGGTGGCCCGGTTGGCATAAAAACGTCAGCTAAAATCGTAGCAGTTCAGACTGGGATGGCAATAAAACGCAAAGCACGCTCTGCAGCCGGCCGGTAACCGCAGAACGTGCCCGAAAATGGTGAGTTTAAGATAGATTATCTGACCACCATCACCGAAATATTGGCATGGCGAACGATAGCGGCGGCGTTGGACCCCAGCAGATAGGTTTTCACGCTCGGGCGACGCGAACCGATGATGATCAGATCGGCGTCGATCTCTTCCGCCAGTTCCAACACCTGATCGCGTGCAGAACCGAAGCTGACGGTGTAATTGAGGCGATCCAACGGCAGATCGATTTCCGACATGATTTTCTTCAGTCTATCCACCGCCTTCACCTCCGCCTGATTCTCAAACTCCTTGAGACCAAACGAATAGGCAGTAACAAACGCCGAAGCATCCGGCAGCGCATGGAAGAAATGCACTTTAGCGCCGGACATCTTCGCCAAATATTCCACATGCTTCAGCGCATGCTCGGTCAACAGGTCCTCTTCAATATCGATCGGCACTAAAATAGTCTTGTACATATCACGTCCTTTCTATGTAAACCGGGTGCCAACAGAATACTGCCGCGCACGGGCGCGGTGAATCGCTTTATCACGCTTTTGTGATCGGGGGGTAAATACTGATAAGGATAGTTTTTAATTTAACAAAATATAAACATTACACCGATAACGGATAGGCGCTTAATTATTTATTACTCGAGATTAAATCAGCTGTAAATAAACCGCTTTGGCGGTAGCGGCGGTCTTATTGGCGACAGAAAGTTTTTTAATCGAGTTGCCGATGTGGAAATTGACCGTGCGCTCACTCACCCCCATCAACAACGCGATCTCTTCCGCCGTTTTCCCTTCGCTGCACCAGCGTAAAATGTCTTTTTCGCGCAGCGTCAGCACATCTTTTATCGCGTCATCATTCACCGATATCAAGGCCTCCCGCAGCGTTTTATGGGCGGTTTGCGCCAGCCAAAGGAAAAAAGTTTCATTTGCCGCACGCACTTGCGGCGTTTGCTCGGGTAGCGCTTTACCGGCAAACGTCAGGATCCCCAACCTGCCATAGCAATCCTTGACCGACTGCGACCAACCGGCGCACAGGCCGAATTGCGCCATACGCCGCCAAAGCGTCGGCCGCTCATGATAAAAGCTTTCGTCCCACTGGAACTGCAGCGTGGAATGGTGAGCACGCTCAATAACCGGATCCTGCAAATACACCCGCTGCCGCCGATAATCTTCGAGATAGTTCGTTGAAATATTCCCTTCGATCAGCATCTTGGGGCTGCTGGCCGGATAACAGGAAAACACGATGTAAGAGAAATAATCAAACCCCAACGCCTCGGCGCAGGGCCCCAGCTGCGTCAGAAAGCATTCGCGATCGGCCAGGCTGCCAATCACCTCCGCCATGAGCCGTTGAGTGCGGGTATCCATAACGCAGGTTCTCCAGATAGCGATGTCGATTTATCGATAGGTCAGGTTCACTATAGAATATCGCCGCCCGGCGCCAGTAGCCGTTTCATATAATAAAAAATACCAACGCTATAACGAAAACAGCTATTCCCCTTTAAATAAGCCTTTTTATTGCGCCGAACAGGAAAACTACGCGAATAGCATACTCTCCTCGGCACGTAAACCTGTCATTTCTACCGTTAGACAGCCAGGACACCACCAATTACTTTCCAGACAGGCACCCAGTGCCGCCGTAAATCCAAAGAGATAATAAGCATTTGCGAATTTCGCATGGCATACAGTGACGGGGATTTTCTATGGCAGAAAGTAATGCGGCAATTCAATCGGCTGCGATTATCGGCGCGGGAACGATGGGCAGAGGCATCGCTTATCTTTTCGCGCAAAAAGGCATTCGCACGGTGCTTTATAATCGCAACAGCAATACCCTCAATCAGGCTCGCGAATATATCGCGCAAGACCTGAACAAGAAAGTCGAACAGGGCAAGATCGCGCTGCAGGATAAAGGCGCGGTGCTGGCCAATCTAATGTTCACTTCAGTGTTTGAGGCCATCGCCGACAGCGAGCTGGTGATAGAAACCATCGCCGAGCAAGAACAAACCAAACTTGAGGTGCTGGCGGCCATCGCCGCGGTGGTCAAGCCCGACACGCTGATCGCCACCAATACCTCCTCACTGTCGCTTAACAAGCTGGCTACTGCGGTGACGCACAGCGAACGCTTTATCGGTTTGCATTTTTTCAACCCCGCGCCGCTGATGAAGCTGATTGAAATCATTCCGGCCTACTTTACCGCGCACGCCACCACCGAACGCTGCCGCCAACTGGTGGCGGCGTTGGGGAAACACGATGTCGTCTGCCAGGCCACGCCGGGGTTCATCGTCAATCGCATGGCCCGCCCCTACTACCTGGAAGGGTTCCGCCTGTTGGAAGAACACGTGGCGCGCGCGGCGCAGATCGACCGCGCCCTCAAGGCCGGCGGACGCTTCCGCATGGGGCCGCTCGAGCTGACCGATTTTATCGGCCAAGACATCAACTATCAGGTCAGTCGGCAAATCTGGCAGGACATGCAATACGACCCGCGCTATACCCCCGGTCATCTGCAGCGTTCACTGGTCGATGCCGGTCTGTTGGGGAAAAAGAACGGCCGCTCCTATTTTGCCGCCGAAGAAACCGCCCCGCCGGTGACGGCCGCCAGCAATGCAGACGTCGAGACGCTGCGCGTTTACGGCGAGCACCCTTTTTTTACCCTGTTACAGCAGCGAGCCGCGCTTCAGTGGCCACAGCTGCGCGTGGAACAACGGCCGGCATTACCGGGGCTGGGGTCGGCCGTCCAGATCAATGACGCTTTCACCGTCAGCATCACCGATGGCCGCACGGCGAGCCAACTGGCCGAGCAGACGGCAGCGGATGCCTTTGTGGTCGATGTAGCCCTGAACTACGCCGACACGACGTATCTGGCGGCGGCGCACAGCCGCCACGCCTCTGCGGCCAATAAGGCGCTGTTTTTACGCCTGCTGCACACGGCAATCCCGCAGGTTGAATTTATCAAGGACTCTCCGGCGCTTATCGTCGCCCGCGTCCTCAGCAGCCTGATCAATGAGTCGGTGATCATGGTGGAAAGCGGCGTCTGCAGCCGGGAAGACATCGATGTCGCCGCCGTCGCGGGCGTTAACTACGCCGGCGGCATTTTCGACTGGCTCGGCAAACTGGGGGAGAAAAACGTCAGGACAACGCTGAGCAATCTGGCTCAGTTGCTGCACGCGGCGCGCTATGCGCCGCATTACACCCTTCTGCACGCCGCGCAACCGGCGCTGACGACCACGCCTTAAGGATCCATGATGAGCATTAACGATGACGGCGTTTATCTGATCGACGGCACGCGCACGGCGATCGGCGCCTATGGCGGCAGCCTGGCGCATACCCGTCCCGACGACATGGCGGCGACGATCATTCGCGGCCTGCTGCAGCGCCATCCCGCGGCGGAAGCAGATCTGGACGAAGTGGTTCTGGGCTGCGCCAACCAGTCCGGCGAAGACAACCGCAACGTCGCCCGCATGGCGACGCTGCTTTCCGGGTTGGATCCGTCGGTACCGGCCATCACCCTCAACCGCCTTTGCGCCTCCGGGTTGGATGCGGTGATCTACGCCGCGGCGAAAATCCGCAGCGGCCTCAGCGAACTGATTCTGGCCGGCGGTGTGGAAAGCATGAGCCGCGCGCCCTATGTGCTGAGCAAAGGCGAAACGCCGTTCGACAAGGGGGTAAAGCTGTACGACACCACGTTGGGGTGGCGCTTTGTTAACCCGCGGCTGGCGCAGCGCTACGGCAGCGATCCGCTGGGCATCACGGCGGAAAACGTGGCCCAACGGCAACATATCTCACGCGAGGAACAGGATCTGTTCGCGCTGGCCTCGCAGCAGAAGGCCCGCCGGGCGATCGACAGCGGCCGGCTGGCGCGGGAAATCACGCCCGTGGACGTGCCGGCGGATCGTAAAACTACCCGCACATTCGCGCAGGACGAATTCCCCCGGCTCAGCACGCTGCAACAGCTGCAGGCGCTGAAACCGGCGTTCTCCGCCGGCGGTTCGGTCACCGCAGGCAACGCTTCCGGCATCAACGACGGCGCCGCCGCGCTGCTATTAGCCTCCGGTCGCTACGTGAAACGCCAGGGGTGGCAACCGCTGGCGGAGATCGGCGACAGCGCGGCCGCCGGCGTTGAACCGGCGCTGATGGGGCTGGGGCCGATCGCCTCAACCGAGCGCTTGCTGCAGCGCGGCGGCTTCACCTTGAACGACTTCGACATCATCGAGATTAACGAAGCGTTCGCCTCACAGGTTCTGGCGGCGCTGAAACACTGGCGTATCGGCGCCAACGACGCGCGGGTCAACCCGAACGGCGGCGCCATCGCACTCGGTCATCCGCTGGGGATGTCCGGCGCGCGCCTGGTGCTGTCGGCGGCGCTGGAATTACGCGACCAACAGGCGAACAACGCATTGGTGACGATGTGCGTCGGCGTCGGTCAGGGGCTGTCATTAAACCTTAAAGCCGTTTAACACAAGGAACATACGATGAGCGTACTGAACATTCTTGAAGAAAAGCTGGCGGAAACCAAAAAACAGGGGCGTTTTCGCGAGTTCCTCAACCTTGAACGCGGCGTGCAGGACAAACCCTGGGCCACCAGCCACGGCCATCACGGTGAGCGCCGTCTCAACGTCTGGTGCTCGAACGACTATCTGGCGATGAGCCACCACCCCAAAGTGCTGCTGGCCACCACCGACGCGGTTAACCGGGTCGGGCTGGGCACCTGCGGCGCCCGCAGCATTTCCGGCACCTCGGTCTACCACAGCGAGCTGGAAACGCTGCTGGCCAGCGCCTACGGCAAAGAGTCGGCGCTGCTGTTCACCACCGGTTTCGGCGCCAACGACGCCACCTTGTCCACCCTGTGCGACGCCATTCCCGATCTGATCGTGTTCTCCGACGAGCTGAATCACGCCTCGATGATTTACGGGATACGCTACAGCAAGGCGGAGAAAAAAATCTTCCGCCATAACGACGTGGCGCACCTCGCCGAGCTGCTGCAGGCCGCCGATCCAGCGCGGCCAAAGCTGATCGCTTTCGAGTCGCTGTATTCCATGGACGGTGACTTCGCCCCCCTGGCGCAGATCGTGGCGCTGGCGGAGCAGTATCAGGCGCTGACCTATCTCGACGAGATCCACTCCGCCGGCGTCTATGGCGAACGGGGGCTGGGTTACGCCGAACAACTGGGCCTGCTGGATAAAATCACCATTATTCAGGGCGGGTTCGGCAAATCTTACGGTGCGGCGGGCGGCTATATCGCCGCGCCCCGCTCAGTGGTGGAGGCCGTGCGCAGTTGGGCTCCGGCATTCGTCTTCAGCACCTCGTCGCCGGCGCCGGTGGTGGCCGCCGCGCTGGCCAGTTTTAAATACAACCTCGAGCATGACACCCAACGCAAACACCTGCTGGCGATCGTCGATCACCTGAAAACCGGCCTGCGCGCCGCCGGCATCCCGCTGGTGTCGGCTGACAGCCATATCCTGCCGCTGCTGGTCGGCGATCCGCACCGCAACAAACACATCAGTAAAGTGCTGCTCGATGAGCACGATATTTACGTGCAACCGGTCAATGCCCCGACGGTGCCCGCAGGCAGCGAGCGGCTGCGGGTGACGCCGACCTCGGCGCACTCCCATGCCGACGTGGAGACCTTCCTGGCGGCGCTGGGACGAGTCTGGGCGGCGAACGATCTGCGGAGGGCGGGATGAAGTTAGCGGATTATAACGGCCATCTGATCACGCTCTGTCTGATGGCGACCGGTACCTTCGCTATCGGCACCGACGCCTTTATCGTCGCCGGCGTGCTCAGCGACATTTCCGATACCTTTGCCGTCAGCCCCGCGCAAGCGGGGCAATTGATATCGGTATTCGCGCTGGCTTATATGTTGTTCGCCCCCCTCACCGCCTGGCTGCTGGGCAACGTCAACCGCAAGCATATCCTGCAGTTGGCGCTGGTGCTGTTCATCGCCGGCAACCTGGCCTGCGCCTGGGCCACCAGCTACCTGCAGATCTCGTTCGGCAGAGTGCTGGCGGCATTGGGGGCGGCCTGTTACACGCCGCAGGCCGCCGCCGCCGCGGTGGGGCTGGTGGCGGAAAAACGCCGCGGCCTGGCCATTTCCATCGTCTATGGGGGCATGACGTTGGCTATTGCGCTCGGTATTCCGTTCGGCACCTTTCTCGCCAAACTGATCGGCTGGCGTGAAATCTTCCTGTTCATCTCCCTGCTGGGGGCGATTGCGCTGCTGGGCCTGTCGCTGGCGCTGCGGGCCATTGCGCCTCCGGGCAAGCATTCGCTGAAAGAGCGGCTCGCCCCGCTGAGACAAAAGGCGGTGCTGACCACGCTGCTGATCACCTTTTTTGCCGTTTGCTCGGAACACATCGTCTATAGCTACGTCAGCGTGTTGCTGAAAAACACCCAGTTCGGTCCGCAGGCGATCCTGCCCCTCGCGCTGCTGGTGTTCGGCATTGGCGCGGTGATCGGCAATTTTGCCTCCGGCGCGTTAACCGATGCCCTCGGCAGCAAGTTCGTGCTGCTGTTTTCCGTGGCGATCCAGACGCTGTCCCTGTTTCTGCTGGCCTTCTATGTCACTTCCCCCTGGTGGGTGCTGGCCATCTTTCTGGTCTGGGGCATCACCGGCTGGATGTATCTGGTGCCGATCCAGCATCACCTGTTGTCGCTATCGAAACGCTTTGGCGCGCTGACCGTATCGCTCAACAGCTCGGTACTGTACGCCGGCATCGCGGCGGGCGGCATGCTGGGCGGCCTGGCGCTCTACGCGCTGCCGGCCTATTACCTGCCGCTGTTTTCGCTGCCGCTCGGCGCCATCGCCCTGCTGCTGACGCTGATCTTTTTCCACGGGGAGGCCAGCGATGAGTGAATCACCGCCGGTGCTTTACGAACGTTATGGCGCGCAGGTTGCGGTCATCACCCTCAATCGGCCGGAGAAAAAAAACGCCATCAACCTGCAGATGGCCGAGCTGATCCGCACTTACCTGCGGCAGGCGGATAACGATGACTCGGTGCGAGCGATCGTCCTGGCCGGTCAACCGGCGGTATTTTCCGCCGGCATGGATATCAACGCCTTTCATCAGGGTGAACTGCCCATCGTCACGCCGGAGGGGTTTGGCGGGCTGATCCATGCACAGATCGCCAAGGTGATCATCGCCGCCGTTGACGGCATCGCGTTCGGGGGCGGATTTGAGCTGGCGCTGGCGTGCGATCTGATCGTCGCCGGCCAGAACGCGCGCTTCAGCTTCCCCGAAACCGGGCTCGGATTAGTCGCCGCACAAGGCGGGTGCGCGCGCTTGCCGGCGCGTATTTCCCCCTATGTCGCGCTCGACTGGCTGCTGACAGGCAGAACCGTCGGCGCACAGGAGGCGTTGTCACACGGCGCCATTTCTCGCATCAGCGAGGGGGCGGCCCGGGAAGAGGCGCTGCGCATCGCCGAACAGATCGCCGGAAAAGATCTTGCCGCCAGCCAGGCGGTTAAGGCCATTGTGCGCCAGGGGCTGGCACGGCAAGAAGCCCCCTCATTCGATTTTCAACAAGGCCCGGTCGAGCGCCTGCGTCAGGCCGCCGCCCGCCGATAATGCCCCTGCCGGTTCGCCTGAACCGGCATTTCCCGTTTGTCCTCCACCGCTCATTTTACACAGCCCGCCTCTCGGCGCTGGGCTACACTGCCGGTAGCCCTAATGCGCTGATAAGGAAAAACAATGCGCCACTTGCCTCTGCTGACCCCCAGACTGATCCTGCGCCCGTTCACCGCCGACGATCTGCCCCACTTTACCGCCTACCGCAGCCACCCTGACGTGGCGCGCTATCAAAGCTGGAGCGACTACAGCGCCGCCGAGGCACAGGCCTTTTTCGCACAGCAACGGCGGCTCGAATTCAACCGTGACGACAGCTGGTTTCAACTGGCGGTCGAACGCCGCGAGGACGGCGCGTTGCTCGGCGATATCGCGGTGCATTTCTTCGATGAGGGGCGCCAGGCTGAACTGGGCGTGACCTTCGCGCCCAGCCACCAGCGTCAAGGACTGGCGCGCGAAGCGATGACCGCCGTCATCGCTCTGCTGTTCGGGCCGCTGGCGAAGCACCGTATTACTGCGGTGGTGGACGCGCGTAATCTTGCCGCCGCCACGCTGTTCGGCAAACTGGGTTTTCGGCGCGAGGCCTATTGGCGGCAAAACGTGTTTTTCAAAGGCGCATGGGGCGACGAATTCGGTTTCGCCCTGCTGCAAAGTGAATGGCGGGAGAATGCAAGGCATGACGTTGCTGAATAAATACCTTGGGCAATACCAGTTCTCGGAACGGCATGCGATCGCCATCGCCGCGCCGCAGGCGAGGATCCTGGCGGCCGTGGCCGCCTACGATCCCAAGCACGATCGTTTCTTCCGCAGCATGATAGCGCTGCGCGAATTGCCTGCGCGGCTAATGCCGCGCCGAACGCCCACCCCGCCGCCGTTTGGCCTGCATAACTTTTGCCTGCTTGAGCAGGATGACAGCGCGTTGGTCTATGGCCTGATCGGCCGCTTTTGGCAGGCTGAATACGGTCTGGAGCAGGTCGCTGACGGGGCGGGCTTTCTGGCCTTCGCTCAGCCCGGCGTCGCCAAACTGGCGCTGGGTTATGTCGTGAGCCCCCCCGAGGGCGGGCGTTGTCGTCTGGTGACGGAAACGCGCATCTTCTGCCCCGACGACGCCAGCCGGCGGCGGTTTACCCCCTATTGGTATGCTATTCGCCTGGTGAGCGGGTTGATACGGCGCCGTATGTTGCGCGCCATTAAAACCGCCAGCGAAAGCAGGCGGTGAATCATTCACTAGATTGATTAATTTAAGAGCATTCTTAGAGAATGAAAATCATTATCAGCCTATTTTTTAATCACAACAAGATAGTGTGAGAAGCCATTAACCCCGCCCCCTGCGGGGATTTTTTCGCCTATTTATCACCTGTTTCAGGAAATGCCTGCATAAACAGGAAGGTGCAAGGCTTGCGTTGATACTGATTGATCTGCGGCACCAGCCGGGTGAAATGCTCGGTCTGACAATGCGCGTCCAGGGCGGCGCGATCCGGCCAGCTTTCGATAAAAATAAAATGCCCGGGATCCTGCTGGTCGATGCACAGTTCATAACTGATGTTCAGCGGCTCTTGACGGGTTTTCTCCACCAGCTCGCGATACCACGGCATAACGGTGTCAATGTGTTCCGGGTGGATAAAATCTTCAGCGATGACCTTCAGCATGTTGCGCTCCTGCATTCTGTTTTGCCGTGCCTCACCTTATCGCCCTCACTCCCGAGATGAAAGCGCCATACTCCAGGTCTATCGCCGGGTTGCCAATTCGGTGATAGCGCACACAGATCTCGATCAAAGCGCTTGAACGCGCCCTGGCCCTGTGTGAACGTCTGATTAACAAAAAAGCAACACACCATTCACCATGGTGATGTCTGCATTAACCTGCCGACCCGATATGCGGCATTTTTTTCATCCTTAAAGGCCTGACCATTAGACCTTTAAGGCTCACGAAGAAAGTCCGCTGTTACCGTCGTGTTGAGGGCAACGGCGCCAGGACGGTCCTTATGACCGACGCTTGTCATTCTCAGAAGAGAGGTTACCGCCAGTGAATCACGCCACCTATGCCGTTCCTGCGCTCAACGCCGCCATTCGCAAAACCTGGCGCAGACTGGTGCCCTTGATGTTCGCCATGTACTTCATCGCGTTTATCGATAGGGTTAACGTCGGCTTTGCCAAGGACGCGATGGCCATCGATATCGCACTGTCGCAATCCGCCTTTGCACTGGGCGCCGGAATATTTTTTGCCGCCTATGCGCTGTTTGGCATCCCGGCCAACCTGCTGATGAACCGCTGGGGGGCCAAACGCTGGCTCAGCGCCACCACCGCGCTGTGGGGGGCACTGTCGGCCTGCACCGGGCTGGTGACCAATGAACAGCAATTTATCGTTCTGCGGTTTCTGCTGGGGATCGCCGAAGCCGGCTTTTACCCCGGCATCCTGCTGCTGGCGTCGATCTATTTTCCCAATAAGGTGCGCGCCTCGGTTATTGGCATTTTCGTGCTTGGCGTGCCGGCGGCCCTGACGCTCGGCTCACCGCTGTCGGGGGCATTGCTGGAGATGCACGGCGTGTTGGGTAAACCCGGCTGGTTCTGGATGTTCGTGCTGGAAGGGCTGCCGGCCGTCGCCCTCGGCATCTTCGCCTTTTTCTATCTCGACGATAACCCACGGCAGGCCCGCTTTCTGACCGAGGAAGAACGCACGGCGCTGGTGACACAATTGGCCGATGAACAGCAGCAGACCGAAACCAGCAGCGTCAAAGCGGCGATGAGCAGCGGCACCGTTTGGCATCTGGCGTTGATCTACGGCACCCTGCAGATTGGCGTATACGGCCTGATGTTTTTCCTGCCGTCGCAGGTCGCTTCACTGATGGGCACCCATCTCGGCTTCAAGGCCTCGCTGGTGGCCGCCATCCCCTGGGCGTTCTCCGCACTGGGCGTCTATTTCCTGCCGCGCTATGCCGACAGAAACACCGCCAGAAGATTACCGATCGCCGTCGGGTGCATGGTCGCCGCGGCGCTGGGGTTGGTAGTGTCTTCCTATGCCGGCCCTCTGCTCGCCATCGTCGCCCTGAGCTGCTGCGCAGTCAGTTTCCTGGCGGTGCAGCCGATTTTCTGGACGTTTCCCGCGCAGGTGCTCACCGGCCCGGCGCTGGCGGCCGGCATCGGTTTTTGCACCACGCTCGGCGCCGCATTCAGCTTTTTAGCCCCGCTGATCCGCACGGAGGCGGAACAGCGTTTTCACAGCCCGCATGCCGGGCCATTGGTGCTGGCCGCCTTTTCGCTGCTGTGCGCCACGCTGTTGTGGACGCTCAGAAACCGGCGCGCCGACGTGAGCAAGCAAGACGCGGAGATTGCCGGATAGCGGCGCGTTATTTAACCCTTATTGAACCTGCGGATGGGACACTGGCTCTCAGCCCTCTCGCCCGCAGGTGTTAAATGGATGAATTGACGCACATTATCGCCAAATACAGTCCGGAACCGGGGATGTTGCTGCTGCTGATTTTCCTGTTCGCGCTAGGAAAATCCGTGATCGTGGTGTCTTCCGCCCTGCCGCCCGCCTCGGTGACGCTGCTGATGGGCATCGTTGCAGGCAAGCACGCGCTGCCCTTCGGCGCGGTTTGGGCGGCCATCGCCCTCGGCGCCGCGTTGGGCTCGATCCTGTCTTTCCACTGTGGCGCACGGCTGCACGGCCGCGATCTTGGCTGCCGGCTGCCGGCACGCTTTCACGCCCCGCTGCGCAAAGCGCAACGTTCCTTGCAAAAGCGCGGACTACCGCTGCTGTTCGCCTCGCGTTTTCTGGCGGTGATGCGTTACACCGTGCCGCTGATGGCCGGCATGCTGCAACTGCCGGCGCGGCGCGTCTATGCCACCGCCGCGCTCTCGGCCGCCGTCTGGGCGCTGCTTTTGATGTCGGCGGCGCATTTATTCCCCCGCTTCTTGACCTGAAAGATTCTTGGGCAAATGGCTCGCCCCTACGCCGACATTGCGCCAGCGCACAGCCTCTCTTGCCGTATAAACTGCGGTGCGACACCGCAGTTTGCGCCAGATCACCTTTCTGAACATCAGTCGAAAAATGCGAATTTTTTTGCAAAAAGCGCGCTTAAAACGGCGCAATGAGGGAACAAGCAAAGAAAAGCCTGAGCGTAACACGCTGATTTGGTTGGTGGGTGGTACAGGGTTCGAACCTGTGCCTCATTGATTAAGCGTCAACTGCTCTACCGACTGAGCTAATGACCCAACGCGGTAAGTTGCCCTCCTCGTCAGTGCCGCTGTCAAACGCTTCCACTCATTACTTTTTCTCATGCGAATTTTACAACCCTTTGTTTAATCAACGAGATAAGCCGCATAAGGTCTGTTAATCCCATCTTTTGAAGAGTAATCTTCCGCTCCCTGAACGTCCGATTTGCCTCCTCCGTGTAAAGATTGATCGACTTTTATCCCACGTATAAATGTTGTAAACATGTTGCACAAAGGTGGCGTTATTGCACTACCTTACTAAAGCCGGACCAACCGGATAAATGTATAAAAAAGAGCCACTTCAGAGCTCACGACTTCACTAATGACAGGTAAAACAGGACATCATCAGATGGTAGATCACTCTAAAATAGCGACTGACGCGACGCCCGCTTCAGAAGATCATCTACGGCGAAACCTCACTAACCGACATATTCAACTGATCGCCATCGGCGGCGCCATCGGCACCGGTCTGTTTATGGGCTCCGGTAAAACCATCAGCCTGGCCGGCCCTTCGATCATCTTCGTGTACATGATCATCGGCTTTATGCTGTTCTTCGTGATGCGCGCCATGGGCGAGCTGCTGCTGTCCAATCTGGAATACAAATCGTTCAGCGATTTCGCCGCGGATCTGCTCGGCCCGTGGGCCGGTTTCTTCACCGGCTGGACCTACTGGTTCTGCTGGGTGGTCACCGGCATCGCCGACGTCGTGGCGATCACCGCCTACGCCCAGTTCTGGTTCCCCGAGCTGTCGCAGTGGATCGCTTCACTGCTGTGCGTGCTGTTGCTGCTCGGCCTTAATCTGGCGACGGTGAAAATGTTCGGCGAAATGGAGTTTTGGTTTGCGATGATTAAAATCGTCGCCATCGTCGGGCTGATTGTCGCCGGGCTGGTGATGATCGCCATGCAGTTCCAGTCGCCGACCGGCACCGTGGCCTCATTCACCCATCTGTGGAATGACGGCGGCATGTTCCCGAAAGGCATCAGCGGCTTCTTCGCCGGCTTCCAGATCGCGGTATTCGCCTTCGTCGGCATTGAGCTGGTGGGCACCACCGCCGCGGAAACCAAGGATCCGGAGAAGTCGCTGCCGCGCGCCATCAACTCGATTCCGATCCGCATCATCATGTTCTACGTGTTCGCCCTGATCGTCATCATGTCGGTAACGCCGTGGAACTCCGTGGTGCCTGACAAGAGCCCGTTCGTTGAGCTGTTCGTGCTGATCGGCCTGCCGGCCGCGGCCAGCGTAATCAACTTCGTGGTGCTGACCTCCGCCGCCTCTTCCGCCAACAGCGGCGTGTTCTCCACCAGCCGCATGCTGTTCGGGCTGGCGCAGGAAGGCGACGCGCCGAAATCGTTCGCTAACCTGTCCAAGCGCGCAGTGCCGGCCAACGGCCTCACCTTCTCCTGCATCTGCCTGCTGGGCGGAGTGGTGTTGATTTACCTGATCCCGAACGTGATGACGGTCTTCACTCTGGTGACCACCGTATCGGCGATTCTGTTCATGTTCGTCTGGACCATCATCCTGTGCTCGTACCTGGTCTACCGTAAACGGCGCCCGGCGCTGCACCAGAAATCGATCTACAAGATGCCTGCCGGCAAACTGATGTGCTGGGTGTGCATGGCGTTCTTCGTGTTCGTGCTGGTGCTGCTGTCGCTGCGCGAAGACACCCGCCAGGCGTTGATCGTCACCCCGCTGTGGTTCATCGTGCTCGGCCTGTCTTACGTGTTCCTGCGCAAGAAGAAAACCGCGTGATGCAAAAAGGGGCGGATCTCTCCGCCCCTTTCTTTTTATGCCTCTGCGCTAATCCGCTTCCGTCGCCACCGCCGCTTTATCCTTGCGCCGCACGCGCAGCTCGCTGACCACCACCCCAATCACGATCAACGCGCCCCCCAATAACGCCACGCCCGGTAAACGCTCACCGGCGAGCCGCCCGACAATGCCCGCCCAGACCGGTTCACCGGCGTAGATCACCGTAGCGCGCGTGGGTGAAACGCTGCGCTGCGCCCAGTTCATGGTCAGCTGAATCAACGCGCTGGCCAGCCCCAGCCCTATGGCGCTGTACAGCAGGTAATCCGAATACGGCGGCGGCGACTCGCCGGTCGGCACCATCATCAAAAACGAGGCCAGGGAGGCGGTCGCCAGCTGTACTATGGTCACGCGGCGGATATTCACCTTGCCGGCGAAAGCGCCGATGAGGATGATCTCTGCCGCCATGCCCAGCGTGCCGGCCAGCGTCAGCATTTCGCCGAGGCTCAGCGTCATGTCGGTGCTGCTCGGCGCCGCCAGCAGCATCAGGCCGGTAAAAGCCAGCAGAATGCCGATCCACGACATGATGCCGGGGAAGCGCCCCAGCACCAGCCATTGCAACAGCGGCACGATCGGCACGTACATGGCGGTGATGAACGCCGATTGGCTGCTGCTAATCGTCTGCAGACCGACGGTTTGCATGCTGTAGCCGAACATGATCGCCAGCCCGATCAGGACGCCCGCCTTCAGTTCATACAGGGTCAGGCCGCGCAGCACGCGCAGCGAAAACAACGTCAACGCCAGCGTGGCGGTGGCGAAACGCAGGCCGACAAAAAAGAACGGCCCGCTGACTTGCATCGCGTGATGCACCGCCAAAAAGGTGCCGCCCCAGATCATCGTGATGAAAATCAACACCGCTTCCGGCAGCCTGATCTGCGGAACCACGGCGGAAATAAAGGATTTTTTTGCTGCTGACACCGGCTTGCCCTTCCTGCTGAGTGCAATATAATGCACAGATCCTGCCAGTATGAGATAAAGTCCGGCGATGAGCAATACGGCGCATAACGCGAAAACCGATTCCCCCAAAGTGCTGCAGTACCTGAGCAGCAATCTGCGCGGCTACCGCCAACAGGCGGGCCTGAGCCAGATGGCGCTGGCCGAGCTTTCCGGCGTCAGCCGCCGCATGCTGGCGGGCATCGAGGCCGGCGATCGCAACGTCAGCCTGGCGGTGCTCGACAAGATCGCCGCCGCCCTGGCGATTTCCTTTACCGATCTGATTCAGGCACCGGAGGCTCGCGGCAGCCATCTGGTGGGAGAGTTGGCCTGGCAAGGCGCACAGCCGGGCAGCCAGGCGCTGTTCGCCGCCAGCGTGCCGGCGCGCCAACGGGCCGAGCTGTGGGAATGGACGCTGATGCCGGGTGAGCGCTATGACTCGGCGCCGGACGCCGAAGGCTGGAGTGAAATGATCTACGTGATTGCCGGCACCCTGACGTTGGAACTGGAACAAGGCACGCTGACGCTCAGCGCCGGCGCCGCGCAAACCTTCAACAGCGATCAACGTTACGCTTACGCCAACCGCGGCGACCTCCCGCTGCGCTTTATCCGCAACGTTGCCTTCTGACTGCCCGCCGGCCCGCGCCGGCGGCGGATGTCGTGTCGCTGTCGTGCCGCTGTCGTGGCGCCGCCACCCCGCGCCTCCTACACTGGATGACAGTGACAGCGAACTCGGGAGTGCATCATGCTAAAGTACCGCATCAGGCCGTTGCGTCTGGAAAAAGGCTGGTCGCAGGAGCAGTTGGCGACCATAGCCGGCCTCAGCACCCGCACCGTACAGCGGATTGAAAACGGCGAACAGGCCAGCCTGGAAACCTTGACCGCGATCGCCGCCGCGCTGGGCGTGCAGGTCCGCGATCTCAACGCACAGCCGCAACAGACAATGGAGGAGAAGGCGCCTGACGAACAGCGCCTTCGTCGCCAGGTCGCGGCAGAAGGCAAACTGCTGAGCATGGCGGTGCGTTTCGCCGTGATTGGCGTGATGTTGTTCGCCATCAATTGGTTTACCCACCCGCACTATCTCTGGTCGCTGTGGGCGATCGGCGGCATGAGCCTCGCGCTGGTCATGCGGGCGGTGCGCACTCTGCTGCTGCGCAACGTCTTCAGCCGCTGGCAGGAACAGCGGCTGGCGCAAAAACTCAGGCGTCTGCCGTGAGCGTTAGCCACTCGGCCAGCCGGGCCAACGCACTGCCCGGTACGATCGCCTGCGGCGACAGCAGGTAATAGCCACTGCCGTCGGGCGTAAAACCGAACGGCGCGCTCAACAAACCGGCGGCCAGATCGTCTCGCACTTGCAACCACGGGCCGATCGCGATGCCAAGACCGGCGACCGCCGCCTGCAGGCTGAAATAGAAATGATCAAAGCGCTGCTCCGAATGCCCTGCCAACGTCATCCCCTGCTGCTGCGCCCAGTGCCGCCAGGCATCCGGCCGGGTGGCAGAATGCAGCAGTTTAGTGCCGGGCCGCAAACTCCGCAGGCTGCCCTTGGCGATCGTCATCCTTGCCAATGCCTCGGGTTGGCACACCGGCCCAACCTTTTCACTGAACAGCGCCAGGCTATGCACCTGCTTTCCCCAATCGAAGTCATTGCGCCTGATCGCCGCCGTAATGCCGTCATGGAACGAAAACGGCCCGCCACCGGCCACCAGTTGTAAGTTGATATCCGGGTGCGCCTGCTGAAAAGCCGGCAGGCGCGGGATCAGCCAACGCATCAATAAGGTCGGTTCGCAGGACAAGACCAGCGGCGCGTCGAGCGCCTGCTGACGCAGTTCCAGCGCGGTATGATCCAGAATGCCGAAGGCCTGCTGCGTCGCCTGAAACAGCTTGCGGCCCGCCGCCGTGAGCAGTACCCGCCGATGGCGGCGCTCAAACAACGCCACGCCCAGTTCCTCTTCCAGCGCCCGCACAGCCCGGCTGACGGCGCCATGCGTCAAATTCAGCCCCTGCGCCGCCTGCGTAAAACTTTCCAGCCGCGCGGCGGCCTCGAAGCAGCGCAGCCCGCCCAACGGCAACGGCCTGCCGGTTTTGCGTGAGTTTTTCTCACCGATATTGTCACTATTCATCGTTTGTCACCGAGAAAAATTACTCTTATAAATCAGTCACTCTATTGATAAACGCCGCAAGGATAACTATGACTGAACTCATCGCTGTCGTCACCATTACTTTACTCGCCGTGATAAGCCCGGGGCCGGACTTCGCCATGGTCTCGCGTAATAGCCTGTTGCTTTCGCGCCGCGCCGGCGTCTTGACCGCCTGCGGCATTGGCGCCGGGGTGCTGGTCCATGTCAGCTATACGCTGATTGGCGTCGGCGTGTTGATTCAACAGTCGCCCTGGTTGTTTAACCTGCTTAAAGCCATCGGCGCCGCCTACCTGATCTACCTCGGCGTTATGCTGCTGCGCAACGCGGCGCATCATGACGCAGCCCCCAGCACAGCGCCGGCCGCCATCAGCGATTTCGCCGCCTTGAAAACCGGTTTTTTCACCAACGCGTTAAACCCGAAAACCACCATCTTCATCGTCAGCCTGTTCATGCAGGTGGTTTCTCCGCACACCCCGCTCGGCGTGCAAATCGGCTATGGTCTTTTTATCGCCGCCGTCCATATCTTCTGGTTTGCCGCCGTCGCGCTGCTATTTTCCGCACCGGGCGTCAATGCGCGCTTTTTGCGTTTGCGCCGCGGCATCGACCGCACCTTTGGCGGGCTGCTGATCGCCTTTGGCGCCCTGCTGGCGATCGCCGGCATCAAGTAACGCCAAGTTCGCCATTCGCTTCTATGCTTATCAGGGGTTTTTGTTAATCATCTGAGCGGGAGTACGGAACATGACGAAACTGTTGGTGCTTTATTACTCAATGTACGGCCACATCGAACGCCTGGCGCAGGCGGTGGCCGAAGGGGCGAATCGGGTCGATAACGTGGACGTGACGATTAAACGCGTGCCGGAAACCATGACGCCGGAGGCCTTCGCCAAGGCCGGGGGCAAACAACATCAACAGGCGCCGGTCGCCACCCCGCAAGAGCTGGCGGACTATGACGGCATCATCTTCGGTACGCCGACCCGCTTCGGCAATATGGCCGGGCAAATGCGCACCTTCCTCGATCAGACCGGCGGCCTGTGGGCTTCCGGCGCGCTGTACGGCAAGGTAGGCAGCGTCTTCTCCTCCACCGGCACCGGCGGTGGCCAGGAACAGACCATCAGTTCGACCTGGACCACGTTGGCACACCACGGTTTCATCATCGTGCCGATCGGCTATGCGACGCAGGAGCTGTTTGACGTTTCACAGGTGCGCGGCGGCACCCCGTATGGCGCCACCACCATCGCCGGCGCCGACGGTTCGCGGCAGCCAAGCAACGAAGAGCTGACCATTGCCCGTTATCAGGGCGAACACGTGGCCAAAATCACCGCCAAGCTGAAAAGTTAAGCGCCCTCCAGCCTCGTGATCCTAAGGGCCGCGCATTCGCACGGCCCCATCTTGTTGCCGACCCGCCGCAAGGTTAGAATGCCCCTCCCCCGGCCATTCAGCGTCTGAAGGCCAGGCCCGAATTCGTTCTGCCCGTCGCTCATCCGCTTTCAGCCCGAGGACGGGCGTTCTGTTTTTTGCGCACAGCGAAGGGAATAAGTCAGTGTCTAAAGATTTTGATGAACTAATAAGAGACATGGATCTTATTATTGAAAATGTAGACAGCTTCAAGGCTCTGGCTCCGCGCGCGCCCGAGCCGGCTCCGGCCCCGCCGCCGCCGGTTCATCACTACGACTCGTTCTGCGAAAACATCGCGCTGAAAGTCGTCTTGAAGGTGCTGCTGTCTTCGGTGGACAAAATAGTCAAAGTGCAGATCGCCAACAAGGTCGAGCAGGAAATCGCCCAGATCGAACAGCAGGTGGTGCGCGCCGGCGGCGGCCCGGTATCACCGGACGATCTGGCGCAGATGACGCATTACGTTCGCCGCACGGTCAACGACCTGCTGGAATAATCCCCCCTTTGAAACGGCGTCTGTTGGACGCCGTTTTTATTTCCGCCGCATTTCACGTGCGGCGTGGCTGTACCATGACTGACACATTCACAACATGAATATGTTGCATTGTTGTATTCGTTTCACTGCGATAAGTTTAATTTACTGTAAATATATACAGTGTTTTTTTAACTTATTGAGGATATGAATATGCGCTTTAACAACAAGATGTTGGCCCTGGCCGCCCTGCTGTTCGCCGCACAGGCGTCGGCCGACACGCTCGAATCCATCGACAACTGCGCGGTCGGCTGCCCGACCGGCGGCAGCAGCAACGTGTCTATCGTGCGTCATGCTTATACGTTGAACAACAACAGCACCACCAAGTTCGCCAACTGGGTGGCTTATCACATCACCAAAGACACACCGGCCAGCGGCAAGACGCGCAACTGGAAAACCGATCCGGCGCTCAACCCGGCGGACACGTTGGCGCCCGCCGATTACACTGGCGCCAACGCGGCGCTGAAGGTCGATCGCGGTCATCAGGCGCCGCTGGCCTCGCTGGCGGGCGTCTCCGACTGGGAATCGCTGAATTACCTGTCCAACATCACGCCGCAAAAGTCCGATCTTAACCAGGGCGCCTGGGCGCGGCTGGAAGATCAGGAACGCAAGCTGATCGATCGCGCCGATATCTCCTCGGTCTATACCGTAACCGGGCCGCTGTATGAGCGTGATATGGGCAAACTGCCGGGCACCCAGAAAGCGCACACCATCCCCAGCGCCTACTGGAAGGTGATTTTCATCAACAACAGCCCGGCGGTGAACCACTATGCCGCTTTCCTGTTCGATCAAAACACGCCGAAGGGCGCCGATTTCTGCCAATTCCGCGTGACGGTGGACGAGATCGAGAAACGCACCGGCCTGATCATCTGGGCCGGTCTGCCGGACGACGTGCAGGCTTCGCTGAAGAGCAAACCCGGCGTCCTGCCGGAGTTGATGGGCTGCAAAAACTGACGAAAAAACCCGCCGAAGCGGGTTTATTTTTCACGCGGGCGCCGGCGGATTATTCCGTCAGCGCCTTTTGCGCGGCGGCCAACTCACGCTGACGGGGTGAGGCTACCGCGTGATCGCGCGCCAACAGCGTGTACACCGTCGGCAGCACGAACAGGGTAAACAGCGTGCCCACCAGCATGCCGGAGACGATCACCAGCCCCAGGCCGAAGCGGCTGGCAGCCCCGGCGCCGCTGGCGAACAGCAGCGGGATCAAACCGAACACCATCGCCCCGGTGGTCATCAGCACCGGCCGCAGACGAATTTGCGCCGCCTGCAAAATCGCGCCGCGCCGCGTCAGCCCCTGATGCATCTGCAGCTCATTGGCGAACTCCACCATCAGAATGCCGTGCTTGCTGATGAGCCCGATCAGGGTCACCAGCCCGACCTGGGTGTAGATATTCATCGTGGCGTAGCCCAGCGCCAGCGGCAGCAAGGCGCCGCAGATCGACAGCGGCACGGTGATGAGGATAATCAGCGGATCTTTCAGGCTCTCGTACTGCGCCGCCAGCACCAGGTAAATGATCACCAACGCCGCCAGGAATGCGAACGCCAGCGCGCTGCCCTCTTGGGTGTATTGGCGCGAATCCCCCTGCCAGTCGTGGCTAAATTCGGCCGGCAGCGCATTGGCCTGCCGTTCGAGGAAAGCCACCGCTTCGCCCATCGAAACGCCGGGCGCGGGAATGGCCTGCAGGGTGGCGGCGTTCTGCTGGTTGAACTGGGTCAGCTTGTTCGGTTCGACCTTAACGGCCACCGATACCACGGTGGAGAGCGGCACCAGCGTATTGTCCTGGGTGCGGACATATTGCCGCGCCAGCGCCTGCGGCGTCAGCCGTTGTTCGCGCAGGCTTTGCGGGATGACGTCATAAGCGCGCCCGTCCATGCCGAAGCGGTTGAGGTAGTTCTCTCCCACCAGCACCGCCAACGATTCACCGATGTCGCTCATGCGTATCCCCAGACTGTTGGCCTTGGCGCGATCGATGCGCACCTCCGCCAGCGGGTTGTTGTAGTCCAAATCGCTGTCCACCACCATAAACAGGCCGCTGTTTCTGGCGTTCTGCTTCACCTCCTCCAGGGTGCGGTACAGCTGCGGGTAGTCCTGCGGCGTACGCAGCACCATTTGCACCGGCAGCCCCCCGGTGGAGCCTGGCAAGGCGGGCAGCTGGAAGGCGAAAATGCTGGTGCCTTCAACATCGTTCACCGCCCGTTGCAGATCGGCCTGCACCGCCGACGCCGAGCGCTGGCGCGCCTGCCACAGCGTCAGGTTGATGCCGCCGATGCCGGACGCCGTGCCGTCGCTGCCGTTGATGATCCAGCGGCTTTCGGTTTCCGGCATGCGGTTGTAAACCTCATCCAGCTTGTAGGCAAAGCGTTCGACATAGTTCAGGTTGGCGTGCTGCGGCGCCTTGATGGCGGTCAGTACGATGGCCT
This sequence comes from Serratia sp. EC4, assembly GCF_059652115.1. Classification (NCBI taxonomy): domain Bacteria; kingdom Pseudomonadati; phylum Pseudomonadota; class Gammaproteobacteria; order Enterobacterales; family Yersiniaceae; genus Serratia; species Serratia sp. EC4. Next base: position 465,394 of record NZ_JBNIDE010000003.1, read on the forward strand.
GATCCTCGGTCGGCGCCAGCTCGCGCTGCGGCATCAGGTACAATAGCGGCAGACTGATCATCACCAGCAACGCCAGCATGCCGGTCACCCAACGGTGGTGCAGCGAGAAATCCAGCGCGCGCGCATAGCGCCGCGTCAGGCCGCCGAAGAACCACTCGGCGGCGTGCGCCACGCGTCCTTCGCTCTGTTTGGCCGGCAGCAGGAGCGAGCTCATCACCGGCGACAGCGTCAGCGCCACCACGCCGGACACCACTACCGCCCCGGCCAGCGTCAGTGCGAATTCGCGAAACAGCGCGCCGGTCAGCCCGCCCATCAGGCCGATCGGCGCATAGACCGCGGCCAGCGTCAGAGTCATGGCGATCACTGGCCCGGCCACCTCACGTGCGCCGATCATCGCCGCCGCCAGCGGCGTTTTCCCCTCTTCGATATGGCGATGCACGTTCTCCACCACCACGATGGCGTCGTCCACCACCAAACCGATCGCCAGGACCATCGCCAGCAGCGTCAGCAAATTGACGCTGAAGCCAAAGGCCAACATCAGCCCGGCAGCGCCAAGTATCGACAGCGGAATGGTCACCACCGGGATCAACACGGTGCGCAGCGACCCCAGACACAGGTAGATCACCGCCACAACGATCGCCAGCGCTTCGAGCAGGGTATGCACCACTTCATCGATCGAGGCCTGAATAAAACGCGCGGTTTCGAACGCCAGCGCCATCTTCACGCCCGGCGGCTGCATCTTGTCGATCGCCGGCATCAGGTGGCGAATGCCGTCGACGATCACCAGCGGGTTGCCGGTCGGCGTAGGGAAGACGCCGAGGAACACCGCCGGTTCGCCATCCATCAGGGCACTGGTTTCCGTGGCTGCGGCGCCCAGCTCCACGGTGCCGACGTCTTTCAGGCGCACCAGACCGTTGCCGTCGTTGCGCACCACCAGATTGCGGAACTCTTCCACGCTGGTGAGATCGGTATTCACCCGCACGTTGGCAACCACATACTGCCCTTTCACCTTGCCCGGCGCCGCCTGGTAGTTGTTGCGCCGCACCGCATCGGCCACATCGGCAGCGGTCAGACCGCGGCCGGCCAGCCGATCGCTGTCCAGCCACAGGCGCATCGCCATTTTTTGCCCGCCGAACACTTCAACCTTGGCGACGCCGTCGATGGTGGTGAACATCGGTTCCACCACCCGCGTCAGGTATTCGCTCAGCGCCGGCGTGGACAGCGTTTTACTGGAAAAACCGACATAGGCCACAGCGGTGGCTTCGCCGGCTGAGCGCTCAATCACCGGATCGTAAGCCTGTTCCGGCAGCTTGTAGCGCACCTGGTTGACCTTGGCCATCACTTCGGTCAGCGCCTGGGTGGAGTCGCGGTTCAGCGCCATGCGCACCGTCACCACGCTGCGCCCCTGCACCGAGGAGGAAGAAAGGTAGTCAACGCCCTCGACGGAGGACACTGCCTGGGCGATCGGCTGCGTAACAAAGCCCTGCATCAGCTCGGACGACGCGCCGGGATAGTCGGTGCTGATGGTGATGGTAGAGTTTTCCAGCAGCGGGTATTGGCGGATCGGCAGTTTGCTGAGCGCCAGCGCGCCGAACAGCAGGATCAGGGTGCTGACCACCAGCGCCAGCACCGGCCGGCGCACGAACAGATCGGTAAATGTCATCGGCCTCTCCTCAGGAACCGGCCGGAGCGGCGTTCAGGGTATCCTGCGCCACCGGCTCGGCCGCCATGCCGTCGCTCAGCTTGAGCTGGCCCGAAGTCACCACCCGATCGCCTTCCTGCAGGCCGCTGACGATCTCGACGCGCCCGTCGTTGCGCTCACCCACGGTGACCGAGGCGCGCTTGACCGTCATGCCCTTTTCACCCTGCTGGGCCAGAAACACGGTATCGCCGTACGCCGTATAGGTCAGCGCCGTTTCCGGCACCGTCAGCACCGCCACGCGTTGCCGCTGCGTGACGCGAATGCTGGCGTACATGCCAGCTTTCAGCAATCCTTGACGGTTGGCCAACGTCGCCTGCACCTGCACGGTGCGGGATTTGCCGATCATCGGGTCGATAGCGGTAATGGCGGCGGGGAAAGCGCGCTCGGGATAGGCCCCGACCTGCACCGACACCGCCTGCCCCAACGCCAGCCCGGCGCTGCTTTGTTCGTCCAGCGAGAAGTTGACGCGCAGCGTATCGGCGTCCACCAGGTTCGCCACCGCCTCGGCGGCGTTGAGGTATTGCCCTTCATGCACGCGGCGAATGCCGATGGTGCCGGAGAACGGCGCGCGGATCGCCTTTTGTGCGATTTTGGCCTGCGTTTCCTGCACCGCCCCGAACGCCATATCCCGTTCGGCCAGCGCATCGTCTAGCTGTTGTCGCGCGGTGGCGTTGAGGTTCATCAGCTTGCGCATGCGCGCCAACAGCAGATCGGCATTGCGCAATTGCGCCTGCAGGCGCACCAGCTCAGCCTGTTCGACCGCATCGTTGAGCTGCACCAGCAGTTGCCCCTGCCGCACCGTTTGGCCGGATTCGAACAGGATGCGCGTGATGCGGCCGCTGGTCTCTGCCGCCACTTCCACCTGGCTGGCCGCCTCCAGCTCGCCCACGCCGGCGTAACTGCGCGCCGCCTGTTCACGCAGTGCGGGCGCCAGCGCCACTTTCACCGGCGGATAGGCCGGCGCGCCTTCGCTTTGCCGCGCGGTGGATCGCATCGCTACCGCAGCGACGGCGAGCGCCGCCAGCAGCGCGGCAATAATGAGGTATCGTTTCATCATGTAACGGTTTCTTCCTGATTTTACAGCCAAAGCCATCCTTCCCCCGACGCAGCGCAGGCAGGTGACGAAAGATGCCGGTTGCCAAGCCCGGCTGGCTGCACTATAAAACCTCAGGTTAACTTGAGGTCAAGCTGAGGAACGTGGAATGGCAAGAAATGAACCGATTAACACCTATCGGCTATTGACCGTTGGAGAAGTGGCGAAGCGCAGCGGCGTAGCGGTATCCGCGTTGCACTTTTACGAAAGCAAGGGGCTGATTCAGGCAACGCGCAACGCCGGTAACCAGCGCCGCTACACGCCGGTGGTGTTGCGCTACATCGCGGTGATCAAGATCGCGCAAAGCGCGGGCATTCCACTGGAGGAGATCCGCGCCACGCTGGGCCGCTTTCCCAGCGGCAGCAAACTGACCTCAGAACAATGGGGGCTTTTGTCCTCCGCCTGGCGCAAAACGCTGGATGAACGTATTCAACGGCTAACGGTGCTGCGCGACCATCTCGACAGCTGCATCGGCTGCGGCTGCCTGTCGCTCGCCGACTGCCCGCTGCGCAACCCAAACGATATTTTGGGCCAACAGGGCGCCGGCGCGCATATTTTCGAACACCCGACGGAACACCGCTGAGCGAAACAGGTTGCGCACCGGTTCTCCCGGGCCTCTCAGGGATAGATGATGTTCAACGTGGCCGAGGTGTTGATTTCCCCCTGCGTCACGCCGTCGCGCTGATAAGGGTAATAATAAGCGCCCATGCCGATGATGAAGTGACTGTTCAGGCTGCCGCCGGCGGCGACGTGAAACAGTGAGGTGGCGCTGCCGCGATCGACGTTGGAAGGCGACAATACCACCGGCGAGCTCGGCATGTCGCGCTTGACCAGGCGCAGCCCCACTCCTTGCGCGCCGCCCGCATTGGCATTGGTCAACACGCTGGCGTCGGAGGCCAGCAGGTTATTGCTGGACAGGAACATCTCAACGGCGCGATCGGCGATGCCTTCCTGCTGCATGTTCTGGCAGCTGATGTTCAGCGAGAACGGCGTGTAGCCGGGTTGATTGTTATTCAGCACCTGCGCCATGCCCATTTTGGGCAACCTGACCGTCAGGCCGGCATTGAGGGAGGAGTAGAAAGACAGCGAAGAAACACAAGGGGGCGTGCTCTTGGCAAACACGCTCCAGATAGCGGTTGGGGAGGCGGGAGGATTATTTTACCGACATATCCGTGCGGACGATGCCATGGTTTTTCATCACCTCTTCCATGGTGAGGTTCTCATCGTACGGCGTATCATCCACCACGACGTCTTGCGGGCGGACATAAGGTTTGGTCGCGCGTTTGAACATCCACCACCATACGAACACCAGAAAAGCGCCGGACTTCAAAAAGATCATCGTCCATAAGGCGACTTGATACCAGTTCATCTCTGTCTCCATAAGAGCATTAAGCGAAATTGATAAGGCGGCGTTGCTTGTCGCACCGGTAACGCCTGGCAACAGCAGGCATCCGAGCGGCCGACCTTGATGGGTGCATAATCTCACCGACGCATGGCCCTTATCAATAGCCGATCGCGTTTCCTGCAGAAGCGCCCCGGTTTATCCGCACGCAAAAGCAAAAAACCCCGTGCTCAGAGAGCACGGGGTCAGAATGTATGGCGGAGGAGCAGAGATTCGAACTCTGGAACGGTTTCCCGTCGACGGTTTTCAAGACCGTTGCCTTCAGCCACTCGGCCACCCCTCCGCAACGACGCGCACTATAAACAGACCTTATTCGCTTGTAAAGCCCAAACGCGTTCAACCGCGCGAAAAATCGCCGCAGGCAAAGCAAGCGGCGATCAAACGAACACCTTCCCCGTTGTTGCCATAATGATAACTAAGGGTAAAGATTGGTAAACAAACTTTAATCAAGCGCTTGCGCTGCCTATCATCGGGATTATTTTGTGATGGCCTGATAAGAGAGAGCATCATTATGGACCGCATTGTCGTCTCATCTTCTTCGCGCGACTCGCTGCTCAGCACGCATAAAGTCCTGCGCAACACCTATTTCCTGTTATCCCTGACCCTGGCTTTCTCAGCCCTGACCGCGACCGCCAGTACGATGTTGGGTCTGCCTGCGCCAGGCTTGCTGCTGATGCTGGTCGGTTTCTACGGCCTGATGTTCCTGACCCATAAACTGGCCAACAGCCCGGCGGGCATTCTGGCGGCTTTCGCGCTGACCGGTTTTATGGGATACGCCCTCGGCCCGATCCTCAGTTCGTTCCTGAACGCCGGCGCGGGCGATCTGATCATGCTGGCGCTGGGCGGCACCGCCGCGGTGTTCTTCTGCTGCTCGGCGTATGTGCTGACCACCCGTAAAGACATGTCGTTCCTGTCCGGCATGATGATGGCCGGTTTTGTGGTGCTGCTGGTGGCGGTGATCGCCAACCTGTTCCTGCAGATCCCTGCTCTGCACCTGGCTATCAGCGCGCTGTTCATCCTGTTCTCCGCCGGCGCGATCCTGTGGGAAACCAGCAACATCATTCACGGCGGCGAGACCAACTACATTCGCGCCACCGTTAGCCTGTACGTGTCGCTCTACAACATGTTCATCAGCCTGTTGAGCATTCTGGGCTTCGCCCGCAGCAACTGATCGCGCGTTACGCATGCCTTCCAGGCCCCGCTCCGGCGGGGCTTTGTTTTTTGCGGCCGAAAAAATTTGCTAAACTGGCGGCCGTTCCGAATTATCCGTTATCGAGGCAGTATGTTGGAGTTTGAAGGTCAGGTTATCGACACTGACGCGCAGGGCTATCTGAAAAACAGCGCCGACTGGCATGAGGGCCTGGCGCCGCTGCTGGCCGCGCAGGAAGAGATCGTGCTCACCGAAGCACACTGGGAAGTGGTGCGCTTCGTGCGCGACTTCTATCAGGAATTCAATACTTCGCCGGCTATTCGCATGCTGGTCAAAGCCATGGCGCAGAAATACGGCGAAGAAAAAGGCAACAGCCGCTATCTGTATCGCCTGTTTCCGAAAGGGCCGGCCAAACAAGCCACCAAAATCGCCGGCTTGCCGAAACCGGTGAAATGCATCTGACCGCTCAGCCCGCAGCGCCGCTGCAGGCGAGCATTCAGTAGCGAATGCCAAACCCGGCGTAATCGGCCACCCCCTGCGGCTCCACCAGCACGCGTTCGACGCGCGCGCTGCGCGGGCCGCCCTGTTTCAACCACTCCACCAGCTTATCCACCTGCGCCTGTGTGCCGCAGGCCACCACCTGAACGCTGCCGTCATCGAGATTGCGCGCATAGCCGGTCACCCCCAACGCCTCGGCCTGCCGCTGAGTGGAATAGCGGAACCCTACCCCCTGCACCACGCCATACACATACGCAGCAATGCAAACTTGTGTCATAATCGCCCCACTGTTGTCTTGTCTAAAGAATAAGGATGTATTGAGTATAGAAACTCAATCAAAAGATAAAGAGACAGGGAGCCATAGGACAACAATTTGTCTAATGGAGGCTTACGTAAAAAGTAGACGGCCGAGTCCCCTCGGCCGGGACAGACGTTCTATTTTTCGGCGGGTAGCCAGTTGGCCCTTTCCCCGTAAAAGAAAGAGTCGATAAATCTGCTTTTGCCACGCAAGCGGATAAATATGATGACCAGGGCGAAAATAATGGCCGTTACGCTGAGATAAAAACCTGACGAATCCTTATCGACCATTGCTCCGACAAGCAAAATGGGTAACACATGCCAAAGATAAATAGGCAGAGATACCTGCCCCATTTTGACCACTAAGCCCTCAATTCTTAGCTTCAGGCGCTTACACAAACTCAGCATCAACAACAACAGCGCAGCATTAAATGCAAACCATGAGGCGGCATCCAGCAGTGCCCCTCTCGGTTCATAATACCCTAATATACCTACGGCCGACGCGATAGCGAACAATGCCAGCGGATTACCGTAAAAATTCTTATCCCCCACCAGGAAGCCTAATAAAAAGAAGGAGTAGTAATAATAGAAACGCTTATCACCAATGAATTTCAGCCAGGCATATTGGTTTTCCAGCGTGTCGGCGTAACAGTACCAGACAATAGACAATATGGCGGAAGTGAACAGAAAGAAACCGAGTAAGAAATTACTCTTGTAAATGACCATAGTATATAGCACAAATATGATCACTGCTGGGATATACCAAAGATGATAGTAGGGGTAGAGAAATAGACCGATGAGTTGCTTTAAGCCTACTTCTTCTGAGAAGTAAAGAGAATAAACACTGTAAACAACGAACGCCAACACATAAGGAATTATCATTCGCCACTGATACTTTTTCAGCACGCTAATCACGCCGCCATCAAGAAAATAGCGCCGAACAAAGTAGCCCGTCACCCCTAGAAAAAGCGGCATATGGAAATAATATATTGCCCCACGTAAACCAACATCAGCACTGCCAGGCAATACATGTCCCACAATGACGAGCAAGATAAGCAACCCTTTCAAAAAATCAAACGATAAGCTTCTTTCTTTAGTCATTTAAGAAAAATCCTAACATCTAAATAATAAATATCAGGTGCTCAATAACAGATTAAGTTAAGATTTTTGTCAATGCGAAAAAACCTAAAAATCACAAAAAACTTACAAAAAACTTACAAACCGTCGCCCGGAGGATAGGCTTTCCTCCGTGAGGCAAACGATAGTCTGAAGTCAATTACTACGACAATAAAATGATATCAATCAATTAATTAACAAATTACCCCCCCTTGAATGATAGGCTCTGCTTGCTCACAAGAAAGCGCACCGTCGACACGCCGTCGTTGTTACACTTACCGTCGGACAACCAAGCGGCAGCGCTATTCCTATTTCGAGTAAAGCCATCTGCTCCATTGACGATTATGTGAGAGGCGTCAATGATTTTTTTTCAAGTTATCGAGGGATGATGTAATATCAGAAAAATCAACCGACTTGCGAACGACTTTCGTTTTAAAACGATCATCATATTCAACCTGAGCATTTTTTACCTTTAATAACCTATCAATCATTCTGTCCGCTTGCTCGCCGTCGAATCCAAAATAACGGTTGCCGTAAAATCGCTCGCCGTTAATCAACACAGCACCTGAGTTTGGGTTCGCAGTGGGTGGAAATGAAATTTTATAATGCCCGGCCTGAACCGAAATCTTTAATACTCCATCACTTATAGTGTTTTCATCACCATGAAAAACCCACTCGTTAGCTAATACTGTGTTAGTCGTCATAAAAAAAATTAAAAACAAAAAAATCCTCACTGGTGCACTCCCTTCAATTCATATCTTAAAAACAATCAGCAACACTCTTAATTAAAATAAAACATTACTATTCAGCCTTATTTCCTATAAAGCATAATGCCTCAGACGAATATCGGCGCCTACAGGTAACGAGGCGCCTTCACACGCTGATCGACGTGCGTTCATCTCTACCTCGCTATAATACACCTATTTAAGCTGTCATTTCTTCAGTTTGAAGGCTGCACTTTCTCTCTCTTCGGTGTGACGTCAGCAGAGATAACGCGATACAATCCGAGCCAACGCGGTAGTGAACACCGTAAGATTCAGCTATGATGACGAACTTATTTTGGCAATTCTTCAAACCCGCCAATTAACCCATTGAATAAAAAGTAGTTTAACCATGCGCTTACATCTCGCCAAAGGACGTGAAAAGTCCTTACTCCGTCGCCACCCTTGGGTGTTCTCCGGCGCCGTTCAACGCGTTGAGGGTAAAGCCCTCTCCGGTGAAACCATCGATATCCTCGACAGCCAGGGCAAGTGGCTGGCGCGCGGCGCCTATTCGCCCGAGTCGCAGATCCGCGCACGCGTCTGGACTTTCCAACAGGATGAAGAGATTAACATCGATTTCTTCATTCGCCGCCTGCTGCAAGCGCAAAGCTGGCGTGATTGGGTCGCGCAGCGTGACGGTCTGGACGGATACCGCCTGATCGCCGGCGAGTCCGACGGCCTGCCGGGCATCACTATCGATCGCTTCCAGAATTTCCTGGTGCTGCAGCTGCTGTCCGCCGGTGCCGAATACCAGCGCCCGGCCCTGCTTTCCGCCCTGCAGCATTGCTACCCGGAATGTTCGATTTACGATCGCTCCGACGTTGCGGTGCGTAAAAAAGAAGGCCTGCCGCTGGCGCAGGGCCCGGTGCTGGGCGATCTGCCGCCGGAACTGCTGCCTATTACCGAGCACGGCATGAAGCTGCTGGTGGACATTCAGCAAGGGCACAAGACCGGTTTCTACCTCGACCAGCGCGACAGTCGCCTGGCGGCGCGGAACTACTCTGCCGGCCGCCGGGTGCTGAACTGCTTCTCCTACACCGGCGCCTTCGCCGTTTCCGCTCTGATGGGCGGCTGCGAGCAAGTGATCAGCGTGGATACCTCACAGGCGGCGCTGGACATCGCAAAACAGAATGTCGAGCTCAACAAGCTGGACCTGAGCAAGGCGGAGTTCGTTCGCGATGACGTGTTCCAACTGCTGCGCAACTACCGCGCTCAAGGCGAAAAATTCGATCTGATCATCATGGATCCGCCTAAGTTCGTCGAGAACAAGAATCAGTTGGCCAGCGCCTGCCGCGGCTACAAAGACATCAACATGCTGGCGCTGCAGTTGCTGAATCCAGGCGGCATTCTACTCAGCTTCTCCTGCTCCGGCCTGATGCCGACCGACCTGTTCCAGAAAATTTTGGCCGATGCCGCTGTCGATGCCGGACGTGATGTACAATTTATAGAGCAGTTCCGCCAGGCTGCCGATCACCCGGTGATCGCCACGTATCCTGAGGGGCTGTATCTGAAAGGCTTCGCTTGTCGGGTGATGTAACTTGAAATGCGCTGCCTTGCCCCCATATATGAGCAAGGCATTGTTTCTCAGGAGGTCATCATGATTGCCAGCAAATTCGGTATCGGACAACAGGTTAGGCATAAACTGCTGGGGTATTTGGGCGTCGTGATCGATATCGACCCGGAATACTCTTTAGAACAACCCAAAGCTGACGAGATAGCGGCGAACGACGAACTGCGTTCCGCCCCTTGGTACCACGTGGTGATGGAAGACGAGGAAGGCCAACCGGTGCACACCTATCTGGCGGAAGCGCAGCTGGATGGCGAGCCCCAGGAAGCGCACCCCGAGCAACCATCGCTGGATGAACTGGCGGAATCCATCCGTCACCAGTTACAGGCGCCACGTTTGCGCAATTGACCGCGCCAAGACCTGAGAAACTCCGAGAGGGCCCGGCATCGCGCCAGGCCCTTTTTTATTTAGCGCTCCAGCCCTAAACGCGGTATTTCTATTTTCGGGCAGCGATCCATCACCACGCGCAGCCCAGCCTGTTGCGCCAGCGCCGCCGCCTGATCGTTAATCACCCCTATCTGCAGCCACAGCGCCCTGGCGCCGATCGCTATCGCCTCTTGCGCCACGCCGTAAGCCGCCTCCGAATTGCGAAACACGTCAACCATATCCACCGGCTGTGGGATAGCGGCCAGCGTAGGGTAAACCGGCTGTCCCAGCAGCGTCTGCCCCGCCAGTTTTGGGCTGACCGGTATCACCTGATACCCTTGTGCCAACAGATACGCCATCACCCCATAGCTGGGCCGCGACGGGTTATCGCTGGCGCCGACCAGCGCGATAGTTTTCACTTGCTGCAACAGCTCAACAATCTCTTGATCTTGCATCTTCAACTCCCGTTTATGACTGCGTCACTTTCCATTTCGAGTGTAACCGATCGGCATTCGCTCAGTTAAACGCAACGCGAGGGAAACTTCACCGCAATCTTATGGTCAGAGGCTGTCGCGGTTCAGCTGCGCACGGTCGTGTCTAATCGCGATAAAATATGTAAAAATGTAAACAAAATGCCAGATTGAAAAATTTTGACACAACCTATGCCGTGTTCAACACTTAGAGCTACGTCACTTTATAAGGAGATAATGATGAAATTTGGTCTGGTGGTTGCGGCGTTGCTCAGCATCAGTATGCCTGCCGCGGCTACGACCCTGAAACTCTCCCCGGACATCGACCTGCTGGTGGTCGACGGCAAGAAAATGACAGGTTCGTTGTTAAAAGGTGCCGACAGCCTTGAACTGGACGGCGGGCAGCACCAGTTGCTGTTTAAAGTGACCAAAACCGTACGCTCCGGCCAGCATACACAGGCCTATACGTCCCTGCCGCTGGTTGCCACCTTCAATACGCAAAAGATCAGCCAAGTGGCGATCGAACTGCCGCGTATCGAGAACGATCGTGATGCGCAACGCTTTGACAGAACGTTAAATTATCTGGTGGTCGATAAAGACGGCAACGCCTTGCCATTCCGGCATGATGCGCTGCATCCCGACAGCGTCACCTTCAATACCGATTTGGAAAAGGTGATGACCGATTACAACCGCCAGAACCGCCCGGCCTCCGTTCCGGCCTTTGTGCAGGCGAACGCAGGCAATCCCTCAACCCTCGCGTTGGCCGGCGCGCCGCTGAATGCCCCGACGGTGACGTTGAAAGGTGAGAACGTGTCGGAACAGATGTTGCAATACTGGTTCCAACAGGCCGACAAGGAAACACAGAAGCGTTTTCTACGCTGGGCCAATAAACAACCGATTCGCTGATCCCTCCCGGCGTCTTTCCCCGCAAAGGCGCCTTTTCTTCGCATTTTCAGGCGCAAACGCTAGGCAGTGAAAAACAGTTTCAGTAATCTGTCGCACATCCCCCTGATTAGCGAAGGACACCGAGATGGAATTGACTACCCGCACTATCGCCGCGCGCAAACATATTGCGCTGGTGGCGCACGATCACCGCAAACAGGCCCTGTTGGAGTGGGTAGAAAGCCACAAGACCATTCTTGCGCAGCATCAGCTTTACGCCACCGGCACGACCGGTAATCTGATCCAGCGCGCCAGCGGCATTCCCGTCACCAGCATGCTGAGTGGCCCGATGGGCGGCGATCAGCAGGTTGGCGCACTGATTGCGGAAGGCAAGATAGACATGCTGATCTTCTTCTGGGATCCGCTGAACGCGGTGCCGCACGATCCGGACGTGAAGGCGCTGCTACGGCTGGCGACCGTATGGAATATTCCGGTGGCCACCAACCGCTCGACCGCAGACTTTCTGATCGACTCTCCGCTGTTCAAAAACGAGGTGGAGATCGCTATTCCCGACTATCAGCGCTACCTGCAAGACCGCCTGAAATAGTCCTCCCGGCCTGGCTGCCGCTAGGCCCGAGCTTACGGTTTTTTCTGCACCGGTACGCCAAGATCCTGCAGGTGTTCAACGAATACCGAAGGGCGTTCACGATCCTGCAACAGCCATACCTGATGTTTAGCTCGAGTTAACGCGACATACAGCAGACGGCGTTCTTCGGCATCCGGGAAATCCTCCGGCCGCGGCAGTAGCACCTCTTCCAACACCGACTCGCGCGCCACGGCGGGGAAGCCGTCACGCCCCTCATGCAAACCGGCAATGATGACGTATTCCGCCTGCTGCCCCTTGCTGGCATGGATGGTCATAAACTCCAGATTCAGTTTAGGCCAACGGGTGGCCGCTTTCGCCAGCGCTTCCGGTTGCAGATGGTGGTAACGCGCCAGCACCAAGATGCGCTCATCCGGCTTGGCATAGCCGCTCAGTTTATCCAGCAAGGGCTCCAGTTGTTCGTGCGGCAGGATCGCCACCGACTTTTTATTGCCCTTGCTCAGGCTGTTGAGCGGTTTTTTCAGCTGGTGCGGGTTTTGCTGCACAAACCGGTTGGCCACCTCGCCGATACGTTCATTGAAGCGATAGGTGGTATCCAGCGCGCACTGCGCGCCTTCGCCGAAGTTCGTGGCGAAGGCCGTGGTTAACGTCAATTCTGCGCCGCTGAAGCGATAAATCGCCTGCCAGTCATCCCCCACCGCAAACAGGCAGGTCTGCTTGTTCTGTCGGCGCAATGCCGCCAGCAACAGTGCACGCTGCGGTGAGATATCCTGAAACTCGTCGACCAGAATATGTTTCCACGGACTGACGAAGCGCCCCTTGTCGAGAATGTTGACTGCCTGATGGATCAGGCCGGAGAAGTCCACCGCCCCTTCCTCTTTCAAGGCGCTTTTCCAGGCTTTCAGCAGCGGCGCCATCAGCCGGATGCGTTTTGAAAACAGATCGCGGATTTCTTCATCCGCCTGCTCAATCATTTCCGCCTGGCTGCCGCCGTGCATGCGCATCAGCCCCAACCAGCGTTCCAACCGGCTTGCCAGGCGATCCGCCAGGCGCTTATCCTGCCAGAAGTCGCCTTCCGGCACTTCCCATTCCAGCTCTTCGGTCAACCATTGACGCCACCCCTTGGCCTGCGCTTTCTTCTCCGCGCACTGTTGGCGCCAATGGGTAATCAGCAGCTCTTTGCGCGCTTTGGCATCGGTTTCCAACCGGCTGATGGCCGGCGCTTTGCGGCTGCCTTGTTGAATGATTTGCAGCGCCAAGGCATGGAAGGTCTTGGCCTGAATGCCGACATCGCCCAAACGTTCTTTGATGCGGTCGTTCATCTCGCCGGCAGCCTGACGGCCGAACGCCAACAGCAAGATTTGCCCCGGTTCCGCCTCCTGACGGCGCAGCAGCCAGCCGGCGCGCGCCACCAGCACCGACGTTTTGCCACTGCCGGCGCCGGCCAACACCAGCACGGAATCCTCGCCATTGACCACCGCGCGGCTCTGGGAGTCATTGAGCGGTGAGCTTTCGACGGTCTGGAAGAAGTCGTGATGTTGCTCCAGCATGCGATCGGTCCACTGCCGGTTGCGTTGTTCAACGCTGCGTTGCCCCTGCTGCAGCCATTGCAGACACAGATGGTAATCGGCCCGGCAGTTATCGAATTCATCCAGGCGCGCTACCGGCATCGGCAGCGCGGAGAAAGCCTCACGGATTTGCTGTTGCAGCTTGCCCAGCTCAGACTTTTTGAACCATTTATCTTGCTGCTCTATGCGCTGAATCTGTGTCACCTGCTGTTGCAACACGCCGGCGCTGACCTCACTCATTTCAGCGCTCCACTGCTGCCACGCCTGCTGCAGATAGTGATAAAAACGCTGCGTTTCCTGCCATTCGGTACCGTGCAGCCGCACCACTTTTTCGTCCGGCAATTCAAATTCCAGCTCGCCCCAGACGATGCCGCGCTTGCACCTGACCTGAATCAGTTGATTGAAGGGGATCAGGTATTCATGTTTTTCCCCGCTCACCTCAACGCCGGCGTGCAGCAACCGCACGCGGTTATAAGGATGCTGAGCCAGGTGTTTCCCCAGCGATGTCGCTTTAAGTTCCATATCGTCGCGCCATGACTATGTTGAGAGTAAATAACGGATATCTGCCAGTTTACCTGCGATAAGCAGTGGCACTCTAGCGCTAAAAAAAGGGTAGAATAGATTTTGCGTTTTTATCGTGAATACGCCCGCATCGCGGTTTGGCTATCATTAGAGCAGAATGACGTCTATGCGTACTGTACTGAATATTCTTAATTTTGTGTTGGGCGGTTTCTTCACCACGCTAGGCTGGCTTATTGCTACGGTGTTCAGCGTGCTGCTGGTCATCACACTGCCGCTTACCCGCTCCTGTTGGGAAATCACCAAGCTGTCGCTGGTGCCGTTCGGCAACGAAGCGATACACGTCGATGAACTGTATCCGGAAAAAAGCAATGCGCTGCTCTCCGCCGGCGGCTCGCTGCTCAACATTATTTGGCTAGTGCTGTTCGGCTGGTGGCTGTGCCTGTCACACATCGCCGCCGGTATCGTGCAATGCGTTTCAATCATCGGCATTCCGGTCGGTATCGCCAATTTCAAAATAGCCGCCATCGCGCTGTGGCCGGTGGGGCGCCGCGTCGTCTCGGTAGAAATGGCTCAGCAAGCGCGTATTGAGAATGCTCGCCGCCACTATCATCAGCGTTAATTTTTTCTCCGTTTGAGGAGTTTTTCGTGCGCTCTTTTGCACCCGCAGTACGTCGTTATACCTACAACAGCAATCTGCTGTATCACCTGCGCATCCTTATTGCGCTGATCGGCACCACCGCCGTTCCCTGGTGGCTGGGCATTCCCAAGCTGACTATCCCGCTGACGCTGGGCGTGGTGGCAGCGGCACTGACCGATTTGGACGACCGCCTGGCCGGCAGGTTACGCAACCTGCTGATCACGCTGGTGTGCTTCTTTGTTGCCTCCGCGTCGATCGAGCTGCTGTTCCCTTATCCCTGGTTGTTCGCCCTTGGCTTAACCACGTCGACCTGCGGTTTTATCTTGCTGGGCGCCTTGGGGCAGCGTTACGCCACCATCGCCTTCGGCGCACTGCTGATCGCGGTTTACACCATGCTCGGCACCTCGATGTACGATGCCTGGTATCAGCAACCGCTGCTGCTGGTGATCGGCGCGCTGTGGTACAACCTGCTGACGCTGGCGGGCCACCTGCTGTTCCCTATCCGGCCGCTGCAAGAGAACCTGGCGCGCTGTTACGATCAACTGGCCAACTATCTGGATGCCAAGGCCAATCTGTTCGATCCCGACGCCGAACGCGCCGCCGACCTGCCATGGATGGATGTCGCGATGGCCAACAGCGCGTTGGTCGCGTTGCTGAACCAGACCAAAGCCTCGCTGCTGACGCGCCTGAAAGGCGATCGCGGCCAGCGCGGCACCCGCCGCACCTTGCACTACTATTTTGTCGCGCAGGATATCCACGAACGCGCCAGCTCTTCCCACGTTCAGTACCACGCGCTCAGCCGGCAATTCCGCCACAGCGATATTTTATTCCGCTTCCAGCGTTTGCTGAGCATGCAGGCGCGCGCCTGCCGCCAGTTGGCACAATCGATCCTGCTGCGGCAAAAATACCAGCACAACCCGCGTTTTGAGCCAGCCTTCAGCCGCATTCAGGAGGCCTTGGCGCGCATAGCCGAAACCCAGGGCAATTCAGAGCAAACCAAAGCGCTGGCGCACCTGCTGAAAAACCTGCATGCGATCGATGCGCAGCTGGCCAATATCGAGTCAGAGCAGACGCTGGCCAGCGGGCAGGCGGAAGAGAACAGCCTGGCCGACGATCGCTTAACCGGCTGGAGCGACATCCGACTGCGCATCAGCCGCCATTTGACGCCGCAGTCGGCCCTGTTCCGCCATGCCATCCGCATGTCGGCAGTGCTGTGCGTGGGTTACGCCTTCATCCAGCTCACCGGCATGCAGCACGGTTACTGGATCCTGTTGACCAGCCTGTTTGTCTGCCAACCGAACTACAACGCGACCCGCCGGCGCCTGGCGCTGCGCATCATCGGCACCCTGGCCGGTATCCTGATCGGCCTGCCAATCCTCTATTTTGTGCCTTCATTGGAAGGACAACTGGTGTTGATCGTCATCACCGGTGTCTTGTTCTTCGCTTTTCGCACCGTACAGTATGCCCATGCAACGATGTTCATCACGCTGCTTGTGTTGCTGTGCTTTAACCTGTTGGGTGAAGGTTTCGAAGTAGCAGCCCCGCGCGTTTACGATACCTTATTGGGTTGCGCCATCGCCTGGGCGGCGGTCAGCTTTATCTGGCCGGACTGGAAGTTCCGCCAACTGCCGGCGGTGGTGGATAAAACGCTGAATGCCAACTGTCGCTATCTGGACGCCATTCTGGTGCAATATCATCAGGGTAAGGATAACGGGCTCGCTTACCGCATCGCGCGGCGAGATGCCCACAACAGCGATGCCGAACTGGCTTCGGTCATCTCCAACATGTCCGCCGATCCCAAGGCCGACAAGGCGTTGCAGGAAGCCGCCTTCCGTCTGCTCTGCCTGAACCATACTCTCCTGAGTTATATCTCGGCGTTGGGGGCGCACCGCGAGCGGTTGAATACCCCTGCCACACTCGATCTGCTCAATGATGCCGTGTGTTACGTGGACGGCGCCTTGCATCAGGAAGAACGGAACAGCCAGCGCATTGCGCAAGCGCTGGAACAGCTGGCGGAGCGTATTCGCAAAGCCGTTCCAGAACCTGAAAGCAAAGAACAGTTGGTCTTGCAGCAGGTGGGGCTAATGCTCGAGCTGCTGCCGGAACTCACCGCACTCCATACCCAAATCAATAAGGCAACCTAATTATTCAGGGCCCGCTTGATGGGCCCTGAACTACTGGCTCATGGCCATG
Source organism: Serratia sp. EC4 (assembly GCF_059652115.1). Lineage (NCBI taxonomy): Bacteria > Pseudomonadati > Pseudomonadota > Gammaproteobacteria > Enterobacterales > Yersiniaceae > Serratia > Serratia sp. EC4. The sequence goes on from NZ_JBNIDE010000003.1 coordinate 482,222, forward strand.
GCGACGCATAGCCATCGTATGATCGAACCAGCGCACCAGTTCGTTGCGCAATTCGGTAGGCAACGCCGCCTGATGATAACCGGCTATCGCGCCGCCCAGCGACAGCAGCACGCGCAGACCCAGATTGGTCTGCTGTTGCAGCAGGCGAAGATAGCTACGTTTAGCGCCATGCAGCCGCAGGTCATAGGCATTGCGAATACCCGCTCGCCATAGCAAGCGCTCCATGTTGACATCTATATTCGGCAACGCCTTCAATCTGCCGTGATCGCCGGCCTTGAGCCGCTGTTCTCGGCGCGCTTCCCTGATAGCCTGCCAGGCCAGCCCTACCAGCTCGTTGCGTTCCCGCCACAGCGACTCGTCAACCCAGTAATAGCGCAAGGTGATGGGCACACCGCGCTTGGAATAGACCATATTGACCATGCCCCGGGCGCGAAAGGCCGGTTCCATGCTCGCCGTAGCCCGCAAGTACAATTCACCTTCCGCTACCACCGCAAACATTACCCCTTCAGCCAGCAGCCCATAGCCGCCAAACTGTGATCGTGTGGTGATGGCGCCCAGCGCCGCAAAGCAATTTTTAGCCTGCGCGATTCTTCTCGTCGACATCCTTTTCATAGCGTTCCTCCTTTTTAGGTTCTGGCCGTATTATTTCTCTCATCAATGAAAAAAGTAACGTGAACAACTAATTAGAAAAATACGCACTATCCGCCCGCCTGCCAATCACAAAAATCGTCGGTACAAAAAATGATCGCAATTATGCGAGCCGCTACGAAAATTTGGGTTGATCTTATCCTAAATCAGGGATACTGTATAAACATACAGTAACACGACGGGCGGGAACTTTATGCGTACTCAATCACTCTACCAACCTCATTTCGGCCATGGCTCTTATACAACGCGCAATGTTGCGAAGAACACGGATATCGGCAAAGAGAATGGCTTGATCAGTGAACTTGTTTACAACGAGCGCCAGCCCGCAGTGGCTCAATTACTGTTGCCCCTGCTGCTGCAATTGGGCAAGCAGTCTCGCTGGCTTCTGTGGCTGACGCCGCAGCAAAAATTAAGCAAGCAATGGCTGCAGCAATCCGGCCTGCCTGTCGATAAAATGGTGCAATTGAGCCAAATCAGCCCGGTGAATACGGTTGAGGCGATGGAAAAAGCGCTGCAAACGGGAAATTACAGCGTGGTTCTCGGCTGGTTGCCCGAGCTAACGGAGGAGGATCGTCTAAAATTAAGACGTGCGGCAGAATTGGGTAATGCCTATGGGTTTATCATGCGCCCTCAACGTGACATTAGCCCGACTCACGGACACTGTTCCACCCTAAAAATTCACTCTTCTTTGTATCATTAAGTAAATTTAGGATTTTTCCCATCATTTTCGCACCCCCTAAGCGGAACCTTTGCGGGGGAAGGCAAAAAGCTAGTCCGGCTGCGGTTTGGCAGGCAAAAACGCGCGATGAATCGCCGTTTTTTTAGGCTGAGAATGTTAGCAAATATGTACGATTCCGCGTTTTTTTTTAGAGCCTTATCACATCACACTTGTAACTTTCGCGCCACGTTGTAGACTTTACATCGCCAAGGTTGCTCTATAACGTCAGAAAAACTGGCGAGTAACAAACGAGGGCTTAAACCTTGGCGAAGGAATTTAACCAAGGGCTTAAACAGCTTTAAAGCTCATTGCCTATTTGGATGATAACGAGGCGCAAAATGAAAAAGACAGCTATCGCATTAGCAGTGGCACTGGCAGGTTTCGCTACCGTAGCGCAAGCCGCTCCAAAAGATAACACCTGGTACACCGGTGCTAAACTGGGCTGGTCCCAGTACCATGACGTTGGCTTCTACGGCAACGGTTACCAGAACGGTATCGGCAACGGCCCAACCCATAAAGATCAGCTGGGTGCCGGCGCGTTCCTGGGCTACCAGGCAAACCAATACCTGGGCTTCGAGCTGGGCTATGACTGGCTCGGCCGCATGCCTTACAAAGGCAGCGTGAACAACGGTGCTTTCAAAGCGCAGGGCGTTCAACTGGCCGCTAAACTGAGCTACCCAATTGCTGACGATCTGGACATCTACACTCGTCTGGGTGGTATGGTATGGCGTGCAGACTCCAAAGCTAACTACGGCCGTACTGGTCAGCGTCTGAGCGACCACGACACCGGCGTTTCTCCGCTGGCTGCTGTTGGTGTTGAATACGCACTGACCAAAAACTGGGCTACCCGTCTGGATTACCAGTTCGTAAGCAACATCGGTGACGCAGGTACCGTTGGCGCACGTCCAGACAACACCATGCTGAGCCTGGGCGTTTCTTACCGCTTCGGTCAGGATGACGTAGTTGCTCCAGCACCAGCTCCGGCTCCAGCTCCAGTTGTTGAAACCAAGCGTTTCACTCTGAAGTCTGACGTGCTGTTCAACTTCAACAAATCTACTCTGAAAGCAGAAGGCCAGCAGGCTCTGGATCAGCTGTACACCCAGCTGAGCTCCATGGATCCTAAAGACGGCTCCGTAGTTGTTCTGGGTTACACCGACGCCGTTGGTTCTGACCAGTACAACCAGAAACTGTCTGAACAACGCGCACAGAGCGTTGTTGACTACCTGGTCTCCAAAGGCATCCCGTCAGACAAAATCTCTGCACGTGGTATGGGTGAAGCAGATGCAGTTACAGGCAACACCTGTGGCTACAAATCTGGCCGCGCTACCAAAGCTCAGATCGCTTGCCTGGCACCAGATCGTCGCGTAGAGATCGAAGTTAAAGGTATCAAAGACGTTGTAACTCAGCCTCAGGGCTAAGTTTACTCGCCTAATAAAAAACCCCGCCAATGCGGGGTTTTTTTTCGTCCTCTTGTTGCCAGAACATTCAATGCCTGGCGCCATAGAGGCGTTCTCACGCGCTTACTTGGGATCTTTGCCCAGAATCGCCTTCAAGTCTTCTTTCAACGACGACATCTGGTTCGCATACTTTTCTTTGCGTTCAGCGTCTTCGATAAGCTGCACGACGGTTTCCGACAGCGTAACGCCACGGCGGCGCGCCAGGGCAGCCAATCGTTGCCAAACCAAAAACTCCAGATCGATAGATTTTTTACGCGTATGCTGATGTTCTGCGTTAAAATGACGTTTGCGGCGGGCGCGGATCGTTTGTTTCATCCGGTTATCCAGTTCCGGATTCATATGAGCGGCAATCCATGCAAGTACCTTGACCGGCTCATTTTCCAGCTTCAGCAGCTCGTTAACCGCCTCCTGAGCAGCGCTGTTTTCAATGTAGCGGGTAATGAGTTCCCCTTCCCGGTGCTTCTTCACCAGGTACTTCCATTTCCAACCGCTCTCCAGATTTTCCAGTTGCTGATATTTCATCTTGAGCTCTTCAGTGACCGCGTAACTTCAAATAAGCATAACAGCTTTGCGCCGAATTTCCCCGGCAATTAAACCGTCTTTTAGACTGTTTTTTGCACAGTCACCGCGCGATGTCAAACTCCCTGATGCCAACTGGCACTCCGCATGTATCAAGCCGCCGTTATTCTTGTATAATCGCCCTTTCCCTTTTTAACGATTGCATCTAACACTTTGACCAATAACCGACTTGAATGGCAATCTTTATTGCCGGACGTAACGCCTTATCAGGCGATATTTGATACCGCCGCTCAGTTGGCACCCGTGCCCTTTTCCGCCATTCAGCCTCGGCTGGAAAATGCCCTGACGCTATTTTGCCACCCCCAATCGCCACCGCGTTTCATGCTGTTGAAAGCGCAAGAAACGCGTGAGTATCTGGAACTGATCGCTCACGCCGTCAAACCACTGCTGCCGAAAAATACGGCATGCCGCGGCAGCCACTATGTCATTCAGGATGGCAAGGTCAGCGTCGAGCCTGCCAGCCGTGGCGATGAACCTTTTGCCGCCGGCGGCGCTTGTCTGTTCCAGGAGTGGATTGAGCCGGAACAGCTGTTTGGCTGCGTACGGATCCACAATGGCGACATTACCCTGCAACCGGGTCTGGTGCACCAGGCCAACGGCGGCATTCTGATTCTGTCGGCGCGGGCGCTGCTTGCTCAGCCGTTGCTGTGGCTGCGGCTGAAACAGATGATCGGCCAGCGTCAGTTCCACTGGGTATCGCCAGACGAAACCCGCCCGCTGCCGGTAGCCATTCCACCGATGCCGCTGGATCTGCGGCTGATTGTAGTCGGCGACCGTCACGGCCTGGCCGATTTTCACGATATCGAGCCGGAACTGAGCGAACAAGCGATCTACGGTGAATTCGAAGACGATCTACAGCTGACTGAAGTTGATGATATGGCGCAGTGGTGCGGTTACGTCAACGGCGTGATTGCCGACCAGCAGTTGCCGATGCTGGCGACCGACGCCTGGCCGCCGCTGATCGTCCAGGCTGTGCGTTACAGTGGCGATCAGGGCATACTGCCACTCTCGCCGGTTTGGATTGGCCAGCAGCTATCCGAAGCCGCACTGTATGCCGAAGAAGATCGCATTACGGCCAAAGCGTTCGAGGCGGCGTTAAATGCCCGAGAATGGCGTGAAAGCTATCTGGCCGAGCGTATGCAGGATGAGATTGAGTTGGGTCAGATCCTGATTGAGACCGAGGGTGAAGTGGTCGGACAGATCAACGGTCTGTCAGTCCTGGATTATCCCGGTCATCCACGCAGCTTTGGCGAACCGTCGCGCATCAGTTGCGTTGTGCATCTCGGCGACGGCGAGTTCACCGACGTCGAGCGCAAAGCTGAACTGGGCGGCAACCTGCATGCTAAAGGCATGATGATCATGCAGGCGTTCCTGATCGCCGAACTGGATCTTGATCAGCAACTGCCCTTCTCCGCTTCCATCGTCTTTGAGCAATCTTATGGTGAAGTGGACGGTGACAGCGCCTCGCTGGCTGAGCTGTGCGCATTGATCAGCGCCCTGTCACAGCAACCGATCACCCAGCAGATCGCCGTCACCGGCTCTGTCGACCAATTCGGCAACGTACAGCCGATAGGTGGCGTTAACGAAAAGATCGAAGGTTTCTTCGAGGTTTGTGTACGCCGCGGTCTGACGGGCAAACAGGGCGTCGTATTGCCCGCGACCAACGTGCGCCACCTGTGCCTGCGCCAGGATATCGTCGACGCGGTACGCGAAGGGCAATTCCATCTGTGGGCGGTAGAGAGCGCGGCGGAAGCCTTGCCTTTGCTCACAGGTTGCCTCTACTCTGACGAACAACAGCCGAATTTGTTGGCGGCCATTCAGGAACGGATTGCGCAGGTGAGCCTGCAGGAACGCCGTCGTCCGTGGCCGCTGCGCTGGCTCAACTGGTTCAACCACGGCTGATCGGACTTGTTCAGCGTACACGTGTTAGCTAACCTGCGTCCTTCATTAAAATAAGGCTTACTGAGAACATGGTAGATAAACGCGATTCCTATACGAAAGAAGACCTCGAAGCATCCGGCCGTGGCGAGCTGTTCGGCGCCGGTGGCCCACCGTTGCCGGCAGGTAACATGTTGATGATGGACCGCGTGGTCAAGATGACCGAAGACGGCGGGACTCACAACAAAGGTTATGTGGAAGCGGAGCTGGATATTAATCCGGACCTATGGTTCTTCGGTTGCCACTTTATCGGCGATCCGGTCATGCCAGGCTGTCTGGGCCTGGATGCGATGTGGCAGTTGGTCGGTTTCTACCTCGGTTGGCTGGGTGGCGAAGGCAAAGGCCGCGCGCTGGGCGTTGGTGAAGTCAAGTTTACCGGCCAGGTGCTGCCAACCGCGAAAAAAGTGACCTACCGTATTAACTTCAAACGCGTCATCACCCGTAAGCTGATCATGGGCGTCGCCGATGGCGAAGTGCTGGTTGACGGTGAAGTGATCTATACCGCCACCGATCTGAAAGTGGGTCTGTTCAAGGATACCACAGCGTTCTAATCACGCAGACAAGAGGGCGGCCATCGTCTTCTTTGCTAATGCTCTTCGCATGCATGCCATCACGCCCAGCGTGATGGCATTTCTTTCTCTTACCGTTTAAAGACTACCCACCTCCTTTAATCGCCCGCTACCGAACCGGTTTATCCCGCATGTCTCTACCGAAACGGTCAAAGCCACAGGCCGCTTGAGCGCCCCCTCCCCACAGCCAGCTATCGACACGATAGCGGTTTTTGCGTCCGGTTATTTTCTTGCCCCTTAAAATCACCTAGTATAACCATCCACGTAACTACAATAAATGTACCGATAAAGGGCCGATATGCAAAAAACCCGCTTTAGCGATGCACCTTGCCCCGTCGCACGTTCATTAGATCGTGTCGGAGAATGGTGGAGCATCCTGATCCTGCGTGATGCCTTTCAGGGGTTGTCCAAATTCGACGAATTCCAACAAAGCCTGGGGATGTCACCGACTCTCCTGGCCCGACGCCTGAAGGATTTGGTGGCACACGGCATTCTGCATAAGCAACGTTATCAAACGCGGCCGGTCCGCTATCAGTATCTGCTCACCGAACGCGGCAACGATTTTCTCCCCGTGCTGGCAGCTCTCTCAGAATGGGGCAATCGCCATTTGATCGACGGTGACATTAGCGCCTTGTTAGTCGACAGCCGCACCGATCGGCCGATCCAGGTCCAGTTGGTCAATATCGATAGCCAACAACCGGTGCCGCCGCAGTTTATTACGCTGGCGCCAGGGCCTGCGGCAAATGAAGGCATACATCAACGCGCCGCACTGATGCGGCAACGGCGCCTCGCCGATTTATCCGAACTTACCAAGGAGTCGTCATGAGCAATCGTCGTATCGTTATTACCGGCATGGGTGCCGTTTCACCGTTAGGGTGCGACGTGGAGACCATCTGGCAACGTTTGTTAAAAGGAGAGTCCGGCATTCGGGCTTTACCTGACGAGATCGTTGCAGATTTACCGATCAAGGTCGGAGGTCAGGTTCCGGCGCTGGCGCAGGATGCTGAAGCGGGCTTCAATCCCGACGCTTCCGTCGCCCCCAAAGACCAAAAGAAAATGGATCGCTTTATCCTGTTTGCCATGGCGGCGGCGGATGAAGCCGTTCGTCAGGCCGGCTGGATAGCCGATACGGAGGAAAAACAAGAGCGCACCGCCACCGTCATCGCCTCGGGCATTGGCGGCTTTCCGGCGATTGCCCAGGCGGTACGCACCACCGACAACCGCGGCGCCAAGCGCCTGTCGCCCTTCACCATCCCCTCTTTCCTGGTCAATCTGGCGGCCGGCCATGTTTCCATCAAGCATCACTTCAAAGGCCCGATTGGCGCACCGGTCACCGCCTGTGCGGCCGGCGTGCAAGCCATTGGCGACGCCGTGCGTCTGATCCGCAATGATGAGGCCGATATCGCGCTGTGCGGCGGTACCGAAGCCGCTATCGACACCGTCAGCCTGGGCGGATTCGCCGCCGCGCGCGCTATGTCCACCGCACCGGCCGAGTTGGCAAGGCAGGCTTCTCGGCCTTTTGACAGCGCGCGAGACGGATTTGTCATGGGGGAAGGCGCCGGCATGCTGGTGATTGAAACGCTGGAACACGCGCGGGCGCGCGGCGCCACACCGCTCGCGGAAATCGTCGGTTATGGCACCAGCGCCGACGCCTACCACATGACCTCCGGTGCCGAAGACGGCAACGGTGCTTATCGGGCGATGAAAACCGCGTTGAAGCAGGCGAACGTCGCCCCAGAAGAGGTTCAGCATTTAAACGCGCACGCGACCTCAACGCCCGTGGGCGATCTGGGTGAAATCAATGCCATCAAACACCTGTTTGGCACGACAGGGAGCGTCGCGGTAACCTCGACAAAATCCGCCACCGGGCACCTACTCGGCGCCGCCGGCGGGCTGGAAACCATCTTTACCGCCTTGGCTCTGCGCGACCAGATCGCCCCGGCGACGCTGAATCTGGACAATCCCGATCCGGCGGCAGCAGGTTTGCACCTGGTCGCGAAACGGGCTGAATCGATGAGCATAACCTACGCCTTATCGAACGGCTTCGGCTTTGGCGGCGTGAATGCGAGTATTCTACTGAAACGCTGGCAGGACGAATAAACGGCACAAACAAAAACCTCCGCCAAGGGCGGAGGTTATTCCTTTTATTTGACAGGGAGCCGCTTAAGCGGTCACAGCCCTGTCTTCCATGGCTTCTCGCCAACCTCCCAGCCATTGAGACCGGGCGTCCACCGATGATTGGTAGGGACAATGTTCCCTGGAACGCCCTAAAATACCTGCCTGATACCCTCTCGAATGCGCCCTTTCCAGACGATCGCGTTTCTGTCTCTTCATGCCTCGTTTCCCTCATTTTGGTCTGGTGGAAAGAAAACAATGGCTGCTTTTTGCGCAGCCACGAGTAATCAATAGCGCTAAAAGAAGAGAAGATCAATGCGCAAAATTCACGCCAATGTCATATTTGTGAGCTACGCCCGAGGAAAATGCTAAGTGGCTGATCTGCCGAGAAAGGGTTTAACTGTTTGAAATAAAATATAAATCCCTGCCAGCGAGAAAAAACGGATTTTCACGCCGACAGGGATTAGACGATTTTAGACCAAATTATGACTAAATGCCGCCCATCTGTGCTGCGATAGCCTGAGCTTCCTGCTGCCATCCCTGCGCCAGGGTGCGCACCAGGGCATCATAGCCGTCTTCACCCTGTTTCAATTCCAGGCTGAAAGGCCGTTTGATCAAGCGCCCCTGGCGATTCAGCACCCACTCGCCGCGAATGATCGCCTTGCCGTCAAAACGGCCGTGGAAGCCGCTGATGGTCACGTTCAGTACATCCTGATCGCTGCTCATCGGCTGCGAAGAGACCACCCAGCCCGGCAGCGCGCTGCTCAGGTTGGTGACCAGCGTTTGCTGCAACTGCTGGTCGAGCGGGCTGGCCCACAGGTTGTTCTGGGCTATCACATACTGTACGTCGTTGGTCTGATACACCACGCCGTTCTGCGCCAGATAATCCGCCACGCTCACGTGTTCCAGCCACAGCTGGCGCGTGGAAGCGCCGCTGCTGCTGGCTGCAGCAGGCGCACCCAGCGCCGGCAACTGATAGTAAGTCTTCTGTGGCGAACTGCTGCAGGCGCTGAGTAACAGCGCCAGGGCTACCGGGATCCATTTCATCATTTCGTGGCCTTCTTCGGCTGAGGGTCAGTGCTGCCGGCGGCTTCAAACACCAGCGCGTTGCTCTTCTCATTCAGGGTGCGCAGCACCGGTTGCAGCTCACGCAATACCTGATCGAGGCGCTGCATGTCGCCCACCATCTTGTTGTAAGCCGGTGAACCAGGCTGGAGCCCTTTCATGCTGCGGTTCAGCTCCAGCAGCGTTTTCTGCATGTCCTGCGGCAGCGCCTGCATCTCTTTGCTGGCGATGATGTCGTTCAGCGACTTCATGGTCTGCTGCGTCGACTTCATGGTTTTCTGACTTTCTGCCAGCGTCTTGGTCGCTTCGTTGATCATCGGATTGATCGGCATCGAATTAATCTTATCCAACGTCTGCATCAGTTTCTGCTGGATCTGCGCCAGACCGCCGCTGGTGGTCGGCATCAGCGGATAACCGAACAGCTCGCGCGGCCCTTTCCACGGTTTTTCCTGCGGATAGAAGTCAAGATCGATGTACAGCGAACCGGTCAGCAGGTTGGCGGACTTCATCGAGGCGCGCATGCCGCGAGACTCCGCATCTTTCAGGTGCCCTTCAATATCGAAGTTGCCGCCCAGCTGTTTCTGGAAGCGATCCGGCTCGATGCGGATCAGCACCGGAATGCGGTAATCGTTATCCAGACGCTGCGCCATGCCGTCTTTATAGAACGGCACCTGCGCCACCGTACCCAGACGGATGCCGCGGAACTCGACCGGCGCGCCCGGCTGCAGGCCGCGTACCGAGTCGGAGAAGAACAGCAGGTAATCCTTATGCACGGTATACAGTGAATCCTGCGTGCTGCGCTGGTTGTCGAACAGCTGGTACTCCGCCTTCTCTTTCGCCTGTTCGCCACGATCCCAGCCGTCCGGCACGTCAAAACTGACCCCGCCGCTGAACAGCGTGGTCAACGAGCCCATCTCCACCCGCATGCCCTGCGCCGACATGTCAAACGCCACGCCGCTGTCTTTCCAGAAACGCACGTTGGTGGTGACCAACTGATCGTAAGGCGCGGTGATGAACAGCTGATAGCGCATAGCGCGTTCTTTAGGATCGAAGTAGCTGGTTTCCACCGACCCGACGCGATAACCGCGGAACAGCACCGGATCGCCGGCGTTGAGCTGGCCTGACTTCTCGCTGTCCAGCACGATGCGCAACCCTTTGGCATCCGGGGAGGCCAGCGGCGGCGCATCGAGCAACTGATAGTTGTCTTTGCCGTCTTTGCCTTTGTTGCCCGGCTGCAGTTCGATATAGGCGCCGGAGAGCAACGTGCCCAGCCCGGAGACGCCTTCACGGCCGATCTGCGGCTTCACCACCCAGAAAGCGGAATCCTGGCGCAGCAATTTTTCCATGCCGGAATTGAGGCGAGCCTGCACCATCACCTTGCTCAGGTCATCGCTCAACGTGACGGTTTCCACCACGCCGACGTCAACGCTGCGGCTTTTGATTTTGGTTTTACCCGCTTCCAGCCCTTCCGCCGTCGAGGTCACCAGCGTCACCACCGGCCCCTGATGGCTGAAGTGGTAAAACAGGATCCAGGCGCCGATCAGCGCGGTCACGATGGGAATGATCCACACCGGCGACCAGCGTTTGATCTTCTCGACGTCCGCGACGCTATGATTATTTTCCGTCACCTTGCGGCTCCTTGTTGATTGTTTCACTTGCGCGATCCCAGGTCAGCCGGGGATCAAATGTCATGGCGGCGAACATGGTGAGGATCACCACCAGCGCGAACAGCACGGCGCCCGTCGCGGGATAAATGCTCATCAACTGCCCCATTCGCACCAGCGCCGACAACACGGCTATCACAAACACGTCGATCATTGACCAACGGCCAACGAATTCGACCACTTCATAAATCAGATGCATACGCTCGCTGTCGGCGCGCGGTTTCTTCCTGCCGTTCGCATCCCAGCACAGCCAGCCGATCGCCAACATTTTCAGCGACGGCACCATGATACTGGCGATGAAAATCACCATCGCCACCGGATAAGAGCCGTCCCCCCACAGCAGGATCACCCCCGCCATGATGGTGGAGTTCATCTTGTTGCCCAACGCCTCGGTCACCATGATCGGCATCAGGTTGGCCGGAATATACAGCATGACAGAGGTCACCAGCAGCGCCAGCGTCCACTGCAGGCTGTGACGACGCCGCACGTAGCCCTTGGTGTGGCAGCGCGGACAGCGCACCTGATCGGCCGGCAAGATCGCCGTGCAGCACGCGCAAGAGCGCACGCCCTGGCGCATGCCGGTGCGCCCCACCGTCAGCGGGCGATTAAGTCGCGGCGCCGGTTCGATATCCTGCCACAACCAGCGCCGATCCACGCACTGGAAGGCGCGCACCTGCAGCAGGCAGAACAGGCAGTAAGGCACGAAGCTGCTGCCGATGCCGATATCGCCGTAGGCCATCAGCTTGACGAAGCTGACCAGCACCCCGGCGAGGAAAATCTCCACCATGCACCAGGTCTTGAACTGGAACAGCACCCGGGCCATCCATTCTTTGAGGCCCAGCGGCAAATGCACTCTGGCGCACAGCAGGATGATCGCCACCATGCAAAACGCCGGGATCAGCTGCACGAACACCATAAACAAGGTGGCCATGCTGGCGTAGTCTTCCGCCACCATGACTTCCGGGATTTGGATCAGCCGGATTTCGTTGCCGAGGCCGGCGACGCGCATGTTGATAAACGGGAAAATGTTGGCCAGCACCAGCATGAACAAGGCGCTGAGCGCGTAACCGATCGGCCGCTTGCGCGGCTCGTCCCAGCGGGCGCTGAGCGTGGTTTTGCAGCGCGGGCATACCGCTTTGCTGCCATAGGCCAGCGGCGGCAGCGCCACCAGCATGTCGCACTGCGGACACAGCATCAGGTTATCCTGTTGCGCCGCCGAGGGTGCGGAATGACTATGCTGCTGATGATTGTTGTGGGAACACACCATATTCCTCCTAAATAACGTTGCTCACCGGCACGTCGATGCCGCCCGCAGCAGCGCGCGGGCGGCATCGCAACGGTCAGCCGTTTTTCATCGCTTCCAGCTCTTCCCAACGGGCGAAGGCCTGCTCGAGCGCCTGCTCGGCGTTAGCCAACGCCGTCAGCACTTCTTGCGTTTCGCTATGCGGCCGCGTGAAGAAATCCGCGTCGCTCATCTGCGCCTGCAGCGCTTCGATTTCCGCTTCCAGCTGTTCGAGCCGCTGCGGCAACTGTTCCAGCTCACGCAGCAGGTTGTAACTCAGCTTGGCCGCCGTTTTCTTCGGCTGTTCGGCCTTTTTCTCCGCCGCCGGTTTGCTCGCGCTCGGCGCCGCCTGACGAATCGGTTTCGCCGTCGCGCGCTGGTGATGCGCATCGTAGTAACCGCCAACGAAGGCATTGATCACGCCGTTGCCTTCGAAGATCCAGCACTCGGTCACCGAGTTGTCGACGAACTGACGATCGTGGCTGACCAGCAGTACGGTACCCTGATAGCCGTCGATCAGCTCTTCCAGCAACTCCAGCGTTTCGACGTCGAGATCGTTGGTTGGTTCATCGAGGATCAGCAGATTGCTCGGTTTAAGAAACAGCTTAGCCAACAGCAGGCGGTTACGCTCACCGCCCGACAGCGCCTTCACCGGCGTCATCGCGCGTTTCGGGTGGAACAGGAAGTCCTGCAGATAGCCCAATACGTGGCGAGGACGGCCGTTGACCATCACTTCCTGCTTGCCTTCCGCCAGATTGTCCATCACCGTGCGTTCCGGATCGAGATCGGCGCGGTGCTGGTCGAAATAGGCCACTTCCAGCTTGGTGCCGCAGTGCACACGGCCGCTGTCGGCTTTCAGCTGACCGAGCATCAGTTTCAGCAGCGTGGTTTTGCCGCAGCCGTTCGGCCCCACCAGCGCAATCTTGTCGCCGCGCTGCACCTGGGCGGAGAAACCGCGCACCAGCACTTTTTCGCCAACCTGATAATTGACGTCTTCCAGCTCGAATACGATTTTGCCGGAGCGGGTCGCCTCTTCCACTTGCATCTTGGCGGTGCCCATCACTTCGCGGCGCTGCGAGCGCTCGACGCGCAGCGCCTTCAGCGCGCGCACGCGGCCCTCATTGCGGGTGCGGCGCGCCTTGATGCCCTGACGGATCCAGACCTCTTCCTGCGCCAGTTTGCGGTCGAACTCGGCGTTTTGCAGCTCTTCCACCCTCAGCGCTTCTTCTTTGCTCTGCAGATACAGATCGTAGTTGCCCGGCCAGGAAACCAGCTTGCCGCGATCCAGATCGACGATGCGCGTCGCCATGTTGCGGATAAACGAACGGTCGTGCGAGATGAAGACGATGCTGCCGTCGAACTCTTTCAGGAAACCTTCCAGCCAGTCGATAGTTTCGATATCCAGGTGGTTGGTCGGTTCGTCGAGCAGCAGCACGCGCGGCGAGCTCACCAGCGCGCGGCCCAGCGCCGCTTTACGCAGCCAGCCGCCGGACAGCGAGGAAAGTTCTGCGTCGCCGTTCAGCCCCAGCTGCAGCAGCACTTCGCTGATGCGGCTGTCGAGCTGCCACAGCCCCTGGTGATCGAGGATCTCCATGATTTGCGCCATGCGCGCCAGATTTTTCTCGCTCGGATCGCTCTCCACCAGGTGGGAAATCGCATGATACGCCTTCAGGTGTTCCGCCTGCTCCGCGACGCCTTCCGCCACAAAGTCGAACACGCTGCCGCCGATATTGCGCGGCGGATCCTGTTGCAGACGCGCCACGATCAGATCCTGTTCGTAGATCACCCGGCCGTCGTCCAGCGGGATCTCTTTGCCGAGGATCTTCAGCAGCGTGGATTTGCCGGCGCCGTTGCGCCCGACCAGACACACGCGCTCGTTGTCTTCGATATGAATTTCGGTGTTGTCTAACAATGGCGCATCGCTGAAAGAGAGCCAGGCGCCGGACATGCTGATTAACGACATAGTAATTATTTTCCTTCGCCGGCGTGAGTCACCAGCCAGCAGTTGTGGATCTGACGGTTACGGGCAAAATCCTGCGACAGCGTCTTGGCGGTGATCTCTTTCGCCTCCAGACCCAGCGCACTCAGCCCTGCCATATCCATTTGGAAACCGCGCTTGTTGTTCGAGAACATGATGGTCCCGTTGCGGCGCAGCAACCGTTTCAAATCTTTCATCAGCGCCAGGTGATCGCGCTGCACGTCAAAGGTGTTCTCCATCCGCTTGGAGTTGGAGAACGTCGGCGGATCGATGAAGATCACGTCGAACTGTTCATTGGCATTGCTCAGCCAAGACAGGCAATCGGCCTGGATCAGCCGATGCTGACGGCCGGTCAGGCCGTTGGCGCGCAGGTTCTTCTCCGCCCATTCCAGGTAAGTACGCGACATGTCCACCGTGGTGGTGCTGCGCGCGCCGCCCAGCCCGGCGTGCACGCTGGCGGTGCCGGTGTAGGCGAACAGGTTGAGGAAATCCTTGCCGCCGCTCATCTCGCCCAGCATACGGCGCGCGATGCGGTGATCGAGGAACAGACCGGTATCGAGATAGTCGGTCAGGTTGACCCACAGTTTGGCGTTATACTCTTCCACCAGCAGGAACTCGCCCTTCTGCGCCAGCTTCTCGTACTGGTTTTTGCCCTTCTGCCGCTCGCGGGTTTTCAGGATCAGCTGATTCGACGGCAGCTCCAGCACCGCCAGCGTCGCGTTGATCACATCGAACAGACGCTGACGTGCTTTCTGCGCATCGACGGTTTTCGGCGGCGCATATTCCTGCACCACCACCTTGCTGCCGTAGCGATCCACCGCAACGTTGTATTCTGGCAGATCGGCATCGTACAGGCGGTAGCATTCAATGCCCTGCTGTTTCGCCCACTTGTCGAGCTTCTTCAAATTCTTGCGCAGACGGTTGGCGAAATCTTCCGCCACCTGCACGCCGCCGGTGGCGCTACCGGCCGGGCTTGCCGCCAGCTGATAATTTTTCTGCACGCACTCCAGCGGGCCGTTCTTCGCCTTGAACTGGCGCTCGGCGCGCAGCTGCAGGCAGCTCAACAGCTCCGGCGAGGCGCTGAACAGCGACAGTTGCCAAGCGCCGAAGGCGCTTTTCATCACGCGGCCCAGCATGTTGTGCAGCGCGATCAGCGCCGGTTCGCTTTCCAGGCGTTCGCCGTACGGCGGGTTGCTGATCACCGTGCCGTGCGGGCCTTCCGGCAGCGGGTTGGTCAAGCGCGCAACGTCGCCGACGTTGAAGGTGATCAGCTCGGCGACGCCGGCGCGGCGGGCGTTGCCGCGCGCCATTTCAATCACCCGGCGATCGATATCGGAACCGAAGAAGCGAGAGGCGGTTTCCTGCAGGCCACGGCGCGCACGCACCTGCGCTTCGGTGGTGACTTCACGCCACAGTTCGGCGTTGTGGCCATTCCAGGCGCTGAAGCCCCAGTGTTGACGGTGCAGGCCTGGCGCGCGATCGGCAGCGATCATCGCCGCTTCGATCAACAGCGTGCCGGAGCCGCACATCGGATCAAGCATCGGCGTGCCCGGCTGCCAGCCGGAACGCAGCACGATGGCGGCCGCCAGGTTTTCCTTCAGCGGCGCCTGGCCGGTGAGATCGCGGTAGCCGCGCTGATGCAGACCTTCGCCGCTCAGATCGAGCGCCACGCTGGCCATATCGCGCTGCAGGAAGACGTTAACGCGAATGTCCGGCTGCTGTTTGGCGACCGTCGGGCGTTGGTCGAGTTTGCGGGTGAAGCTGTCGACGATGGCGTCTTTCACCTTCAGCGCGCCATATTGGCTGTTGCGGATCTCTTCGTTCACGCCGCTAAAATGCACGGCAAAGGTTTTATCCACGCCAAAAATGCTCGGCCAGTCGATCGCCTGCACCCCGAGGTACAGATCCAGATCGCTGTGCACGCGGAATTCGTTCAGCGGCAACAGAATGCGCGAAGCCAGGCGGCTCCACAGCAAGCTTTGGTACAGAAGACGATCGTCACCCTGAAAATGTACCCCGCCCTGCACCACTTTGCAGTCGTGAGCGCCAAGCGCTTCCAGCTCGCTTTTTAACAGTTCTTCCAATCCACGCGCCGTGCTGGCAAACAGAGAGTTCATATCGTACTTATCACCAAAAAGAAAATTGTTGCGCATTATAGCTAATCCGCACCGCTTGTCATAAAGTTGCTCCCTTCTATTTAATCATCGCACGGAGATAAGGGTGATCACGCTTTCCAAACTCTACGTCCATCCGGTTAAATCACTGCGCGGCCTGCAGCTTTCTTACGCCCAGGTCGGCAGCAGCGGTCTGGCCTTCGACCGCAACTTTATGATCACCGAGCCGGACGGCACCTTTATTACCGCGCGCCAATATCCGCAGATGGTGCTGTTCACGCCGGCGCTGCTGCCGGACGGGCTGTTCCTGACCGCGCCGGACGGCGAAAGCGCCGCCATTCGCTTCAGCGACTTCGCCGCCGCGCCGCAGCCGACCGAGGTATGGGGCAACCATTTCACCGCGCTGACTGCGCCAGATGAGATCAACCGTTGGCTGAGCGGCTATTTCCAGCGCGACGTGCAGCTGCGCTGGCTGGGGCCGGAGCTGACCCGCCGGGTCAAGAAGCACCCTGAAATCCCGCTGACGTTTGCCGACGGCTACCCTTATCTGCTGATTAACCAGGCTTCGTTCAACGATCTGCAGCAGCGTTGCCCCGGCAGCATCAAGCTGGAACAGTTCCGCCCCAATCTGGTGGTGAGCGGCGCTACCGCCTGGGCTGAAGACGGCTGGCAGGTGATCCGCGTCGGCGACGTCATGTTCGATCTGGTGAAACCCTGCAGCCGCTGCGTGCTTACCACCGTCAGCACCGAGCGTGGCCGCAAGCACCCGAGCGGCGAACCGCTCAGCACGCTGCAAAAATTCCGCTCCGCCGACAACGGCGACATCGATTTTGGCCAGAATATGATCGCGCGCAACAGCGGCATCATTCGCGTGGGCGATACGGTGGAAGTGCTGTCGACCAAGCCGCCGCGCCCTTATGGCGCCGGGAAAGTGGTGGAGAGCGTGCAGGCGCCACAAGACAGCGCGCACAGCGTCACGATCGAATATGAAGGCAAGGTGTTTACCGGCAATAACCAGCAGATCCTGCTCGAGCAGTTGGAACAGCAAGGCATCCGCGTACCTTACTCCTGCCGCGCCGGGATTTGCGGCAGCTGCCGCATTACGTTGTTGAGCGGTGAAGTCGCGCCCCTGAAGAAAAGCGCGCTGGGCGACAACGGCACCATCCTGTGCTGCAGCTGCATCCCGAAAAGTGATTTGACGTTGGCGTAATCCGCCTTATACCGCCCTGTCGTAAGCCGGGGCGGCGCTTTCATCCTGCGCGCAGGGTTTCAGCCGATCGTGCATCACCTTGATGGCGTCGCCCAATACCATGGTACGGCCGGCGACCGTCAGCTGATTTTGCGCCAGCAGGCACAGGCTGGCGTTATCCCCGGCCTCCACCACCAGCAAGCGCGCTTCCGCGCCGCTCTCCATCACTTTCACCGCCGCCAGCTCCCCGTTTTTCGGCTGCAGCGGGTAATGCTGCTGCGAGAAATGCCAGCTCTTTGGCATCAGCGGTTTCAGGAAGCGATAGGCGACCAGCGCATTCAACACCAGCTCGGCGCGCTGTTCATGGCTCAGCTTGACCTGCTTGCACTGTTCTTCATAGGTGAAATAAAGGGCGGCGTCATCCACGCAAAAAGCGCATTCATCAAAGGCGTCCGGCGTTAACATTTTGGCCGGGAAACGTGAACGAAAGATCATACCATTAGCTAAATCCAGCATTAGCCGATCGTGTTCGGCATCAAAATACCAACGCCAATTATCGTCAGGTTTTATCTTCATTTCGTATCCTTCTCGCTGCCTATGCCAACGCCGCACTCACCCTAAAAGGCGATTTTATCACCGATAAAATAGCTTAAACATCGGATAATTCCGCGAACGATATTTATGCTAACGAACAAAATATAGACGAGCCGGGGGCAGAAATAAACCCCCGGAATAAAATGAGAGGAAAAATATTAGATATGGGTAACGATATCTTTAATCAAACGCGGGCCGTGATAGATAAATCCGGAATAAATTTGCAGCAGGCTCGCGCCGGCCTCCATTTTTTCGCGCGCCGCCGTCAGCGAATCGATGCCGCCTACGCCGATAATCGGCAGGCGCCCCTGCAGTTCGGTGGAGAGACGACGGATCACTTCGGTGCTGCGTGATTGCAACGGACGCCCGCTTAACCCGCCCGCTTGTTCGCAATAATTCAACCCCTGGATCAATTTTCGATCCAACGTGGTATTGGTGGCGATCACGCCATCGATATTATGCCGCACCAGGCTATCGGCAATTTGGATCAATTCTTCTTCTGAAAGATCCGGCGCGATCTTTACCGCCACCGGCACATATTTGTGATGACGCGCATGTAATTCCTGCTGCTTATTTTTAATCGCAGCCAAAAGATCGTCCAGCGCTTCGCCATACTGTAAGGATCGTAACCCCGGCGTATTCGGTGAAGAGATGTTAATCGCGATATATCCGGCATACGGATAAACTTTATCCATGCAGATCAAATAATCGTCTTTGCCCTGCTCGACCGGCGTGTCTTTATTCTTGCCGATATTGATCCCAAGAATGCCGCCGAAATGGGATTTCTTAACGTTTTCAACCAGATTGTCCACGCCATGGTTATTGAACCCCATGCGGTTAATCAGGCCTTCCGCCTCAACCACGCGGAACAAGCGCGGCTTGTCGTTGCCCGGTTGCGGACGCGGCGTCACGGTGCCAACTTCCACATGGCCGAAGCCCATCGCGCCGAACGCATCGATGCATTCGCCGTTTTTATCCAGACCGGCGGCCAACCCCAGCGGGTTTTTAAACGACAGCCCCATGCAGCTGACCGGTTTGGTCGGCACGGACTGACGGACAAGAAACGCTAATGGGGTGCCGGTAATACGGCTGAGCTGACGAAAGGTCACTTCGTGCGCGCGCTCCGGATCGAGCTGGAACAACGCTTTCCTGATGAGGGGGTAGTACATGGACTCTCCTGATTTCCCGGTTGCAAACCGGGGGCGTATTATCCGGTATCCCCCGCCTAATTGGAATTGATTAAAGGCAAAAAAAGCCGTTTTTACGCAATCGTTTTCCCTCTTCGCCGCCAAATCGCTGCCAATCCGCTTTTGCGCATATCCAAATCAAAAAATGAGATTTAAAAAACGCGCCCGGTTACTGGTAGGTTTAAAACACTTCCCATTGATTTTCTAATTAAACCTAACTTTTAGTTATAAGGAGTGGCAATGCGCGTTATATCACTGGCCGGTAGCCCACGCATCCCATCACGTTCCGCCGCGCTGCTCTCGCTGAGTCAGAACTGGCTGCGGCAGCAAGGGGTGGAAGTGACGGCCTATACCCTGCACGACTTTGACGCCGAAGATCTGCTGTACGCCAACTTCAACAGTCCGGCGATCAAGGCGTTTGCCGAGCAGCTGGCGCAGGCCGACGGCCTGCTGATTTCCACGCCGGTTTATAAAGCGTCGTTCTCCGGCGCGCTGAAAACCCTGCTGGATCTGCTGCCGGAACGCGCTCTGGATCATAAGGTGGTGTTGCCGCTGGCGACCGGGGGGTCTGTCGGCCACATGCTGGCGGTGGACTATGCGTTGAAACCGGTGCTGGCGGCGCTGAAAGCGCAAGAGGTGCTGCACGGCGTGTTCGCCGACGACAGCCAGATCCAGTTGACCGACGAAGGCGCCACGCTCACCGACGCCGTGGCCGCCCGGCTGGAAGAGGCACTGGCCAGTTTCTATCTGGCGCTTGGCCGCCGTAAACCGCCTGCGCTGCGCGTCGCCTCGCCACTGGCGGCGCGTCAAACCGCCTGAAACGCCTGGAAAAGGAGAGCCTGAATGAAACAACGCATCGCTTTGCGGCGTTGGCTGAGCGCCGCCGCCTTCACCGGCCTGCTGTCGCTGGTTTGGGCCAACGCCGCCGTCGCTCAGGATCCGGCGCAATTCCGCATCGGCTACCAAAAAGGATCGGTCAGTCTGGTGCTGGCGAAGAGCCACCGGCTGCTGGAGGAACGTTTCCCCGCCACCCGCATCAGTTGGATCGAGTTTCCCGCCGGCCCGCAGATGCTGGAGGCCTTGAACGTCGGCAGCATCGATCTGGGCAGCACCGGCGATATTCCGCCGATCTTCGCGCAGGCCGCCGGGGCGGATCTGCTGTATGTCGGCGTTGAGCCGCCCAAACCGAAGGCGGAAGTGATCCTGGTGCCGGAAAACAGCCCGATCAAAACCGTCGCCGATCTGAAAGGCCATAAGGTCGCGTTCCAGAAAGGATCCAGCTCACATAACCTGCTGCTGCGATCGCTGCAAAAAGCCGGACTGAAATTTACGGATATCCAGCCTGCCTATTTAACGCCCGCTGATGCGCGCGCTGCATTCCAGCAGGGCAACGTCGATGCCTGGGCGATCTGGGATCCTTATTATTCCGCCGCGCTGCTGCAGGGCGGCGTGCGGGTGCTCGGCGACGGCACCGATCTGAATCAGACCGGTTCCTTCTATCTGGCGGCGCGCCCCTATGTCGAAGCTAATGGCGCCTTTATCAGCCAGGTCTTGACGGTGCTGACCCAGGCCGATGCGCTCACCCGCAGCGACCGGGCGCAAAGCGTGACCCTGCTGGCCAACGCCATGGGGCTGCCGGAACCGGTGATCGCCAGCTATCTGGATCACCGCCCTCCGACCGCCATCACACCGCTCGATGCGCATACGATCGCCGCACAGCAGCAAACCGCCGACCTGTTTTACGCCAACCGGTTGGTGCCGGTGAAGGTCGACATCTCGCAACGCATCTGGCGCCCAAGCGCACAATAAATACGGGGGAACATTGACGATGAGCCTGAACGTTTTCTGGTTTTTACCCACCCATGGCGACGGCCACTATCTTGGCAGCGCGCAGGGCGCTCGCAGCGTCGATCACGGTTACTTGCAGCAGATCGCCCAGGCGGCGGATCGGCTGGGATTCGGCGGCGTGCTGATCCCCACCGGTCGCTCTTGCGAAGACTCCTGGCTGGTGGCCGCCTCGCTGATCCCGGTCACCCAGCGGCTGAAATTTTTGGTCGCGTTGCGGCCGGGCATCATCTCCCCTACGCTGGCGGCGCGTCAGGCGGCGACGCTGGATCGCCTGTCCAACGGGCGCGCGCTGTTCAATCTGGTCACCGGCGGCGATCCGGAAGAGCTGGCGGCGGAGGGGTTACATCTCAGTCATGAAGAGCGTTACGAGGCCTCGACCGAGTTCACTCATATCTGGCGCCGGGTGCTGGAAGGGGAAACCGTCGATTTCCACGGCAAGCATATTCAGGTGAAAGGTGCCAAGCTGCTGTTCCCGCCGGTGCAGCAGCCGCGCCCGCCGCTCTATTTCGGCGGATCCTCCGCCGCCGCGCAGGATCTGGCCGCTGAACAGGTAGAAATGTACCTCACCTGGGGAGAGCCGCCGGCGCAGGTCAAAGAGAAGATCGAGGAAGTACGCGCCAAAGCGGCGGCGAAGGGCCGCCAGGTGCGTTTCGGCATCCGTCTGCACGTCATCGTGCGGGAAACCACCGAAGAGGCCTGGCGCGCCGCCGATCGGCTGATCGCGCACCTCGATGAGGAAACCATCGCCAACGCGCAGCAGGCCTTTGCGCGCTTCGACTCCGTCGGCCAACGGCGCATGGCGGCGCTGCACGGCGGCAAAAAGGATAACCTGGAGATCAGCCCGAACCTGTGGGCCGGCATCGGCCTGGTGCGCGGCGGCGCCGGCACCGCGCTGGTGGGCGATGGCCCGACGGTCGCGGCGCGCATGCAGGAATATGCCGATCTGGGCATCGACACCTTTATTCTCTCCGGCTATCCGCATCTGGAAGAGGCCTACCGCGTCGGCGAACTGCTGTTCCCGCACCTCGATCTGGCGCAGGAGGAAACGCCCGCTCGCCTTCAACCGGTGCGCCCGCAGGGCGAAGTGGTGGCCAACATCTATGTTCCGCAAAAAGTATCGCAGAGCTGAGGAGCGCCCCGATGGCAAATAACGTACAACGCATCCTGTATCGGCTGGCTCCCTGGGCGTTGCCGTTGGCGCTGGTGATCATCTGGCAGATCGCCGTCGAAACCGGCTGGCTGTCCAACCGCATTTTGCCGGCGCCGAGTGCGGTGCTGGCCGCCTTCTGGCGCCTGAGCCAAAGCGGCGAACTGTGGCAGCACCTGAGCATCAGCAGCCAGCGCGCGTTGATCGGCTTTGGCATCGGCGGCAGCATCGGACTGATACTCGGCTTTATTACCGGGCTGTCGCGCTGGGGTGAACGCCTGCTGGACAGCTCGGTGCAAATGATCCGCAACGTGCCGCATCTGGCGCTGATCCCGTTGGTGATCCTGTGGTTCGGCATCGATGAATCCGCCAAGATCTTTCTGGTGGCGCTCGGTACGCTGTTTCCGATTTATCTCAACACCTATCACGGCATCAAAAACATCGATCGCGGCCTGTTGGAGATGGCCCGCAGCTACGGCCTGAGCGGTTTCCGCCTGTTTACACAGGTGGTGCTGCCGGGCGCGCTGCCGTCGATTATGGTCGGCGTGCGTTTCGCTCTCGGCTTCATGTGGCTGACGCTGATCGTCGCCGAAACCATCTCGGCCAATTCGGGCATCGGCTACCTGGCGATGAACGCGCGTGAATTTCTGCAAACCGACGTGGTGGTGGTGGCGATCGTGCTGTACGCCCTGCTCGGCAAGCTGGCGGACGTGGGCGCGCAGCTGTTGGAGCGCGTCTGGTTGCGCTGGCATCCGGCCTATCAACTGAAACAGGGAGAAGCGCTATGACCCTTCCCGCTCGCCTTGCGCAAGGCACGCCGGTGACGCTGGAGTCCATCGGCAAACGTTACGGCAACCGCACGGTGCTGGACAATATTCAGCTGCGCATTTCCGCCGGGCAGTTCGTGGCGGTGGTCGGCCGCAGCGGCTGCGGCAAGAGCACCCTGCTGCGCCTGTTGGCCGGCCTGGAACAGGCCAGCAGTGGCGCGCTGCTCAGCGGCAACGCGCCGCTTGCCGCCGCTAAAGAGGATACCCGGTTGATGTTTCAGGATGCGCGCCTGTTGCCGTGGAAAACGGTGATCGACAACGTAGGTCTGGGGCTGCGCGGCCAGTGGCGCGACGCGGCGCTGCAGGCGCTGGACGCGGTCGGTTTGGCGGATCGCGCCCACGATTGGCCGGCGGCGCTGTCCGGTGGACAAAAACAGCGGGTCGCCCTGGCGCGCGCGCTGATCCACCGTCCCCGCCTGCTGCTGCTGGACGAACCGCTCGGAGCGCTGGATGCCCTGACGCGCATCGAGATGCAAGGGCTGATAGAAACGCTGTGGCAACAACACGGTTTTACCGTACTGCTGGTCACACATGACGTCAGCGAAGCCATCGCGCTGGCGGATCGGGTGATCCTGATCGAAGAGGGGCATATCGGGCTGGATCTGGCCATCGATCTGCCGCGGCCGCGCCGCAAAGGCTCGGCCAGGCTGGCGGAACTGGAGGCCGAAGTGCTGGAACGGGTGTTATCGCCGCCGGCCGCAGCGGACAGTACCCGCCGGGCGGTGAACTGAACGGATAAAAAAAGGGACGGCGCAGGCCGTCCCCCTTATCTATTCAGCGCGAAAAGATCAGGCGTCGAGCGCCTTGCTGATCTTCTCATACAGATCGCCGGACAGGTTTTCCAACCCTTTCAGCTGTTCCAACGCCTTGCGCATCAGCGCCTGACGGCCCGCGTCGTAACGCTTCAGGCGAATCAGCGGTTCAATCAGGCGCGCGGCGATCTGCGGGTTGCGCTGGTTGAGATCGCTGAGGATCTCCGCCAGGAACTGATAGCCGCTGCCGTCCGCGGCATGGAACGCCGCCGGGTTGCCGGAAGCGAAGCCGCCGATCAGCGAACGGGTGCGGTTCGGGTTGCTCAGGCTGAACGAACGGTGATGCAACAGTGCGCGCACCTTGCTCAACACATCTGCCGCCGGGCTGCTGCCCTGCAGCACGAACCACTTGTCCATCACCAGGCCATCCTGATGCCAGCGCTCGTCGAACGCCGCCAGCAGCGCATCGCGGCACGGCAGCTGGGCCGCGACCGCAGCAGACAGCGCCGCCAGCGAGTCGGTCATGTTGTCCGCCTGGCGATACTGTTCGCTCACCAGCTGGTCCGCCAGCGCCACATCTTCGCCGAACGCCAGATAGCCCAGGCACACATTACGCAAGGCGCGCTTGGCGATCTCGGCATGCTCCACGCGGTAGCCGTCGGTCTTGTTGGCGTGATACACCGCCAGCCACTCATCGGCCAACTCCCGCGCCAGACAGCGTACGATCGCTTCGTGCACCGCGGCGATCGCTTCCGGATCGATAGTGGCGAACAGCTCGGCGATTTCGTTCTCCGACGGCAGCGTCAGGATCTGCGCCGCCAGCGCCGGATCCAGTTTTTCGTCCAGCAGCACCGCGCGGAACGCATCGGCCACGTGCAGCGGCAGCGACAGCGGCTGCTTCTGCTGGTGCCGCGCCACGTTCAGCTTGATATAGGTCGCCAGCAGGCTCTGTGCCGCATCCCAACGCGCAAATTCATTGCGTGCGTGCTGCATCAGGAAGGTCAGTTGCTGATCGCTGTACGGATAGTCCAGCTTCACCGGCGCGGAGAATTCGCGCAGCAGCGACGGCACCGGCTTGTGCGCCACGCCGTCGAACACGAAAGTTTGCTCCGCTTCGGTGACGTTCAGCACGTTGTTGACCGGCAGGCCGCCTTTTTGCAATGGAATGACATTGCCTTCGCTGTCGTACAGTTCGATATCCAGCGGAATATGCAGCGGCAACTTCTCCGGCTGATCGGCGGTCGGCGCGGTCTTCTGGCTGACATGCAGGCGATACTGTTGGGTTTCCGCGTCGTACTCGTCGCGCACCGTCAACAGCGGCGTGCCGGACTGGCTATACCAACGGCGGAAGCGCGACAGATCGACGTTAGACGCATCCTCCATCGCCTGAACGAAATCGTCGCAGGTAGCGGCGCTGCCGTCGTGGCGTTCGAAATAGAGCTGCATCCCTTTCTGGAAGTTCTCCTCCCCCAACAGGGTATGCATCATGCGGATCACTTCGGAACCCTTTTCATACACCGTGAGGGTGTAGAAGTTGTTCATCTCGATGACTTTGTCCGGGCGGATGGCGTGCGCCATCGGGCTGGCGTCTTCGGCAAATTGCGCGCCGCGCATCACGCGCACATTGTCGATGCGGTTGACTGAACGCGATCCCAGATCGGAACTGAATTCCTGATCGCGGAACACCGTCAGCCCCTCTTTCAGACTGAGCTGGAACCAGTCGCGGCAGGTCACGCGGTTACCGGTCCAGTTGTGGAAGTATTCGTGGCCGATCACCGCTTCGATGTTCAGGTAATCCTTGTCGGTGGCGGTTTCCGCCTTCGCCAGCACATATTTGGAGTTAAAGATATTTAACCCTTTGTTCTCCATCGCGCCCATATTGAAGAAATCGACCGCCACGATCATATAAATGTCGAGATCGTATTCCAGGCCGAAGCGGGTCTCGTCCCACTTCATCGAGTTCTTCAGCGAAGTCATCGCCCAGTCGGCGCGATCCAGGTTGCCGCGATCGACGAACAGCTCCAGTGCGACCTTACGGCCGGAACGGGTGGTGAAGCTGTCGCGCAGCACGTCGAAGTCCCCCGCCACCAGCGCGAACAGGTAGCAAGGTTTCGGGAATGGATCCTGCCATTGCACCCAGTGGCGGCCATCGGCCAATTCGCCCTGGCCAATGCGGTTGCCGTTTGACAGCAGGAACGGATAGCGCGCCTTGTCGGCCACGATGCGGGTGGTAAAGCGCGCCAGCACGTCCGGGCGATCCTGGTAATAGGTAATGTGGTGGAAGCCTTCGGCTTCGCATTGCGTGCACAGCGCATCGCCGGACAGGTACAGCCCTTCCAGCGCGGTGTTCTTCGCCGGGTGAATATCGTTGACAATGGTCAGAGTGAATTGTGCCGGCAACTCTTCGATGATCAGCTGGTTATCCTGCTGACGGTAGGCGCTCCACGGTTGGCCGTCCACCTGAATGCTCACCAGCGTCAAATCTTCGCCATCCAGCACCAGCGGTGCACCGGCCGCCCCCTGACGTTTGATTTTACTGACGGCGGTCACGCGCGTGGTTTCCGCATCCAAACTGAAGTCCAAATCGATATCGGTCGTGGTGTAATCGGGCGCGCGATAATCGTGGCGGTATTTTGCCTGTGGCTGTTGTGTCATAAAAACCCTTAAACGTCTCAGTGAGTTATAGGTGCCAGGCTGCGCTTCTCCTTCGTACCGCAGCCGGTATGTTCCCCTGCGGCGCGCGGTGAGCCTGAATTGTGAATAAACTGTATCACAGCTGACCGAAAAGCCCAGAGCCGCAGGGCGACCAAGAGAGAGAAATCAGAGGCAAATCATAAATCGGCAGGCAGGCGGCAGTGCGGGTGACCAATGGCTAAATAAAAATCAGCATTTAATGCTAAAAAGCCGCCATCGCGGCGCGCCGGCATAGTTGAGGCGACACAGGCGGCATGGTGGTATAATTGCGGCATCAGGCTCAGGGATGACTCGCACTATGAAAATTAAATACGCAATCTATTTTTTTACCCTGTGCCTGATGACTTCCTTCTCTCTGTTCATCGTCGATGAGCTGCTCGAAGCCCATACCGATTACCGCGACAACCAGCTGAACCTGTACAAAATCGATCGCGCCAAAGAAATTTCCGAAGCCTTTCAGGCTGCGTTGCTGGCTCATCGCCTCAAACGATTGAGCCTGATCGATCCGCAAATCACCCGTGCGCAATGTTTAGCCGCCGATCGGGTGGCACGCGAGAGAATCACCCGGATCCGCGAACATCTGGACGATGAGGTCGCCAGACAGCTCGGGGTGCGGCAAAAAATCGCCGCGCTGTCGATGATCGCGTTGATGGAGCAGCTGCTGGATAATGACAACCTGCAGCTTTCGCAGGTCAATAACACCAACGCCAATCTGTTCAACATCAACAGCGCCTATTACATCTCGCAAACCAGCAAGAGTTATTACCGTTACACCTACGATACCCGGATGGTGGATACCGACTCCTTTATGTTTCTCGAGGCCATCCGTCTCAATAACCGGTTAAATATGTCATTGACGGAATTGAGCGATCAGATTATCGACGTCAACGTCAGCCAGCTCGTTCGCAAAGACGCCTATCTGAAGTCCATTCAGCTGACCGGCGTGCTGAACGCGCTGAGCACCCGATTGATCTTCATGAAGATCAACTACGACGATGGACAAATCACCAACATCGTCAATGCGTTGCTCGCCCAGGTGTCCGCTGAGCGCCTCCAGCAGATTACCAATGGGCTGTATACCGCTATCGATACCCATAAGCCCTACCCCACAGCGCTTATTTCTCGCTATGTCGACGATGTGAGCGGGCTTTCGCAGGCGCTGTATCAACGCAGTTTCGAATTGGAAACCCTCGCCTCGCGCCACAAGATTTACGACAGCCAGACGACCATTTACGGCATGATCGCACTCGCCGGCCTGGTGGTTTTGCTGTTCATTTTGCCGGCGTTGGTGTTCTGCACCAGCATCAACCGCTGGTTGACCAAGACCCACAACAATATCGTGCGGCTGTCGCGCGGCGAGATGAATATCGATCGCAACGACGCCTTCTACAGCCAGGAATTGATCGCCATCAGCGACGCCATTCAGCAGCTCAGGCAATACCAGCTGGACAAGGTCTCGCTGGAGAGCGAGAAACAACTGCTGATTAAAGAGCTCGAGGCCTCTTCCTTCCTCGATCCGCTCACCAATATCTACAACCGCCGTAAATTCTTCCTTGAATGTCAACTGCTGGGCAACGCCAGCTACCCGCAGGCCTTTTGCCTGATCGACATCGACAATTTCAAACAACTCAACGACAGCTACGGCCACGACGTGGGTGACCGGGCGCTGGTGGCATTCGGCCACTTGCTGCAACGCGCGTTCCGCGCCAGCGACATCTTCTGCCGCTATGGCGGCGAAGAGTTCGCGGTGCTGCTGGGCAACTGTTCGTTGGACAACGCGCGGGACATCATGGAGCAATTGCGCGCACGTACTCATCGCCTGACGCTAAATCTGGCCGACGGACGGCAAGTGCGTTTCACCACCAGCTGCGGCATCGCGCCGGTCAGCGCGTTCGCCGCGCTGCAGGCGGCAATCAAACAGGCGGACGAAGCGCTCTATTTTTGCAAAAAGAACGGCAAGGATCGGGTCAGCGTGCATACCCAGGCCGGCTTTATCTGATTCGTTGTTTAAAATAATTAACATTATAATTTTTATGACTAATTAGGCTAAGTCATTCACCTTACAGGCATATCTGGCTTTTTTTCCTCCCCGCCGCTATCCGGCCGCCATAAAGGCACGTTTAATCCTCGACCCGCTTCGGTGATTTATGGTGTGATGCAGCTTCAATAACAGGATAATCCGGGTATACTCCACCCCCACTTTTATGATTATCCGGATTTGGACACGCGCCTGACGAGGATGCTGTAACGCGCTATGACTCAATACGCTTCCCCGATTTTGACATCACTGCTTGATACCGATGCTTATAAGCTTCATATGCAGCAAGCAGTGTTCCATCGCTATCCCGCGATCAGCGTGGCGGCGGAATTCCGCTGCCGCGGCGACGAACTGCTGGGCGAATATGCCGACGAGATCCGCGCGCAGGTGGCGCTGATGAGCCGGCTGGCGCTAACCGACGCCGAATTCGCTTATCTTTCGGGCCTGCCCTTCTTCCGTCAAGATTACCTGAACTGGCTGCGAACGTTCCGCTACGATCCGCAGCAGGTCACCATCGACAACCGCGACGGCAAGCTGCACATCCGCATCGCCGGCCCCTGGCGTGAAGTGATCATGTGGGAAGTGCCGTTGCTGGCGGTGATCAGCGAAGTGGTGCACCGCCGGCGCTCGCCGCTGGCGACGCCGGAACAGGCGGTGGCGCATCTGCAAACCAAGCTGGCGCAGTTCAAGACGTTGGCGGGCGATCTGGATCTTTCACGCTTCAAGTTGATGGACTTCGGCACCCGCCGCCGTTTCTCTCAGGGCGTGCAACAGGCCATCGTCAGCACATTGCAGGCCGAATTCCCGTACCTGTCGGGCACCAGCAATTACGATCTGGCGCACCAGCTGGGTCTGGCGCCGGTCGGCACGCAGGCGCATGAGTGGTTCCAGGCGCATCAGCAGATAAGCCCGGTGCTGGCCAACAGCCAGCGCGCCGCATTGCAGGCCTGGCTGGATGAATATCCGGACCAGCTTGGCATAGCGCTCACCGACTGCATCACCATGGATGCCTTCCTGCGCGACTTCGGCCCGCAGTTCGCCGAGCGTTATCAGGGGCTTCGCCACGATTCGGGCGATCCCGTCGAGTGGGGTGAAAAGGCCATTGCCCACTATCAGAAACTGGGCATCGACCCACTGAGCAAAACGCTGGTGTTCTCGGACAACCTGGATCTGGAAAAAGCGCTGGCGCTCTATCGCCATTTCTACCAGCGCATTAATCTCGGCTTCGGCATCGGCACGCGCCTGACCTGCGATATTCCCGGCGTTAAGCCGTTAAATATCGTGATCAAGCTGGTCGAGTGCAAAGGCAAGCCGGTGGCCAAGCTCTCCGACAGCCCCGGCAAGACCATCTGCCAGGACCAGGCGTTCGTCAGGGCTCTGCGCAAGGCCTTCGATCTGCCGCTGGTGAAGAAAGCCAGCTGAGCCTTCTTTATATAAAGAGAGAAAGCCGGCCCGGTTCTCGCGCCGGCTTTTTTGTTTTTATCCCGACCGCCCTCTTTTCAGTCAGCCGCGATAAATGTTGCGCCAATCCGATGATTTCTGCTTGTGCTCTGCACCGCGGCAAGTAACATAGCCATTACCCCCATATTCTTGGGTTGTAAGCTATTTCTAAACCAAATTATTAAAGAGAGAAATCTATGAGCGTAGTGCCTGTAGTCGACGTACTGCAAGGTCGTGCTGCGGTTGACAGTGAAGTCACCGTACGCGGCTGGGTACGTACCCGGAGAGATTCAAAAGCTGGTATCTCCTTCCTGGCCGTCTATGACGGTTCCTGCTTTGATCCGTTACAGGCCGTCGTTAATAATTCTCTGCCGAATTATCAAGATGAAGTGCTGCACCTGACCACCGGCTGTTCGGTCGAAGTTACCGGCAAGGTCGTCGCTTCACCGGGCGAAGGCCAGAGCTTCGAGCTGCAGGCCACCGCGATCAAAGTGGTCGGCTGGGTCGACGATCCGGACACTTACCCGATGGCGGCCAAACGTCACAGCATCGAATACCTGCGCGAAGTGGCTCACCTGCGCCCGCGCACCAACCTGATCGGCGCCGTGGCGCGCGTGCGTCATACGCTGGCGCAGGCGATCCACCGCTTCTTCCATGAAAATGGCTATTTCTGGGTGTCCACCCCGCTGATCACCGCCTCCGACACCGAAGGCGCCGGCGAGATGTTCCGCGTGTCCACGCTGGACCTGGAAAACCTGCCGCGCACCGACAAGGGCGCTGTCGACTTCAGCGAAGACTTCTTCGGTAAGGAAGCCTTCCTTACCGTTTCCGGCCAGCTGAACGGCGAAACCTACGCCTGCGCGCTGTCGAAGGTTTACACCTTCGGCCCAACCTTCCGCGCCGAAAACTCCAACACCAGCCGCCACCTGGCGGAATTCTGGATGATCGAGCCGGAAGTGGCCTTCGCAACGCTGGACGACGTTGCCGGCCTGGCCGAAAGCATGCTGAAGTATGTGTTCCAGGCGGTGCTGGATGAACGCGCCGACGATCTGAAATTCTTCGCCGAGCGCGTGGATAAAGACGCTATCGCTCGTCTGGAGCGTTTCGTTTCTTCCGATTTCGCCCAGGTGGACTACACCGACGCCATTGAGATCCTGCTGGCCTCGGGCCAAACCTTCGAAAACCCGGTTTCCTGGGGTATCGATCTCTCTTCCGAACATGAACGTTACCTGGCGGAGAAACACTTCCAAGCGCCGGTGGTGGTGAAAAACTACCCGAAAGACATCAAGGCGTTCTATATGCGCATGAACGAAGACGGCAAAACCGTCGCGGCCATGGACGTGCTGGCGCCGGGCATCGGCGAAATCATCGGCGGCTCGCAGCGTGAAGAACGCCTCGACGTGCTCGATCAGCGTCTGGAAGAGATGGGTCTGAATAAAGAAGACTACTGGTGGTATCGCGATCTGCGCCGCTACGGCACCGTGCCGCATTCCGGTTTCGGCCTGGGCTTTGAACGTTTAATCGCCTATGTCACCGGCGTGCAAAACGTGCGCGATGTGATTCCATTCCCACGCACGCCACGTAACGCAAGCTTCTAATTTATACGATCACTCGTTTTTTAAACGATTTCGTTACAAAACAAAGGCCAGCCTCGCTGGCCTTTCGCATTTTTTAATATTGACGCACGTCACAAAGTTCCCGAAAAATTACATTTGGTTACACATACTTTCCTTTTGCAACCTCATTGCGACATTGGTATCATTTTCGTCCTAGATTAACCCGCCTGTGAATGGAACACTGCGTTCAGACACAGGACGACACCAATCTATCAACAATAGTTCCCAAGGAATTATTGGCGGCAGTGGCAAAGGTGTCCGAATAACACCAATGAGGGTAATAATGATGAAGCGCAACATTCTTGCAGTGGTTATCCCGGCTCTGTTGGCTGCTGGTGCAGCAAACGCAGCTGAAATCTACAACAAAGACGGCAACAAGCTGGATCTGTACGGCAAAGTTGACGGTCTGCACTACTTCTCCGACGACAAAGGTAACGACGGCGATCAGACCTATGTTCGTTTCGGCTTCAAAGGTGAAACTCAGATTACTGACCAACTGACCGGTTACGGCCAGTGGGAATACAACGTCCAGGCTAACCACTCCGAATCTCAGGGCACCGAAGGCACCAAAACCCGTCTGGGCTTCGCGGGTCTGAAATTCGCTGACTACGGCTCCTTCGACTACGGCCGTAACTACGGCGTACTGTACGACGTGGAAGGCTGGACCGATATGCTGCCAGAGTTCGGTGGCGATACTTACACCTACACCGACAACTTCATGACCGGCCGTACCAACGGCGTTGCGACCTATCGTAACAACAACTTCTTCGGTCTGGTTGACGGTCTGAACTTCGCCGTTCAGTACCAGGGCAAAAACCAGAACGACGGCCGTAACGTCAAGAAACAAAACGGCGACGGCTGGGGCATCTCCTCTACTTATGACATCGGCGAAGGCGTAAGCTTCGGCGCTGCATACGCGTCTTCTAACCGTACCGACGACCAGAAACTGCGTTCCAACGAGCGTGGCGACAAGGCTGACGCATGGACCGTAGGTGCGAAATACGACGCCAACAACGTTTACCTGGCGGCGATGTACGCAGAAACCCGTAACATGACTCCGTTCGGCGGCGGTAACTTCGGTGCAGGCTGTGCAGCTACCGATGACAAGTGCGGCGGCTTCGCGAGCAAAACTCAGAACTTCGAAGTGACTGCTCAGTACCAGTTCGACTTCGGTCTGCGTCCAGAAGTGTCTTACCTGCAATCTAAAGGTAAAAACCTGAACGTTCCTGGCGTGGGTTCTGACCAGGATCTGGTTAAATATGTTTCTGTTGGTACCACTTACTACTTCAACAAGAACATGTCCACCTACGTTGATTACAAAATCAACCTGCTGGATGACAACGAGTTCACCAAAGCAACCGGCACCGCTACCGACGATATCGTAGCTGTTGGTCTGGTATACCAGTTCTAAGTTGTCTCGCTTAACGGCGGTTCACCGTCGGCTAAGTTAAAAAAACAGGGCTTCGGCCCTGTTTTTATTTGTGTCTTCCGGTAACGTTTTATCCTGCAGATTTCCCCTTCCCCCTCATTTTTTCTGTCGAATCCTTCCCGTTCACAAGATCGCGGTGTTTTTATCGCAAACGGTTGGCAAAGCCGATAACTGGCGCTACCCTGATGCTTCTGTCTGCTTAACTCCGAGATTTGGAAGCACCTGACATGTTTGAAAAAATCACCGCCGCACCCGCCGACCCGATCCTGGGCCTGACCGACATTTTCCGCGCCGACGCCCGCCCGAATAAAATCAATTTAGGCATTGGCGTTTATAAAGACGAAACCGGCAAAACCCCGGTGCTGACCAGCGTAAAAAAAGCTGAACAGTATCTGCTGGAAAACGAGACCACCAAAAACTATCTCGGCATTGAAGGCATCCCGGCGTTTGCCAGCTGCACGCAAGAGCTGCTGTTCGGTAAAGAGAGCCCGATCGTCACCAATCGTCGCGCGCGCACCGCGCAGACGCCAGGCGGCACCGGCGGCCTGCGCGTGGCGGCAGACTTTATCGCCAACCAGACCAGCGCCAAGCGCATCTGGATCAGCAACCCAAGCTGGCCGAACCACAAGAACGTCTTTAGCGCCGTTGGCCTGGAAGTGCTGGAGTACGCCTACTACGACGCTGCCAACCACGCGCTGGATTTTGACGGCCTGCTGAACAGCCTGAAACAGGCTCAGGCCGGGGATGTCGTGTTGTTCCACGGCTGCTGCCATAACCCGACCGGTATCGATCCAACGGCGGAACAGTGGGCACAACTGGCTGAGCTTTCCGTCGCCAATGGCTGGCTGCCGCTGTTCGACTTCGCCTACCAGGGCTTCGCCAACGGTCTGGAAGAGGATGCGCAGGGTCTGCGTATTTTCGCCGCCAAACATCAAGAGCTGATCGTCGCCAGCTCCTACTCGAAAAACTTCGGCCTGTACAATGAGCGCGTCGGCGCTTGCACCATTGTAGCTGCCGATGCCGAAACCGCCGATCGCGCCTTCAGCCAAGTGAAGGCGGCCATTCGCGCCAACTACTCCAACCCGCCGTCACACGGCGCGGCCGTTGTCGCCACCATTCTGGGCAACGACGCCCTGCGCGCGATGTGGGAGCAGGAGCTGACCGACATGCGCCAGCGCATTCACCGAATGCGTCAGCTGTTCGTGAACACCCTGCAGGAGAAAGGCGCACAACAGGACTTCAGCTTCATCATCCAGCAGAATGGCATGTTCTCATTCAGCGGCCTGACCAAAGAACAGGTGCTGCGTCTGCGTGAAGAGTTCGGCGTATACGCCGTGAACTCGGGCCGGGTGAACGTGGCCGGCATGACCCCGGACAACATGGCGCCGCTGTGTGAAGCCATCGTCGCCGTGCTCTAAAAGCATCGACGCAGGTCATAAATCATAAAAAAGGGCGCTCTATGCGCCCTTGATTATTTCGGCCGGGAAATAATCGTTACCACACCGCCGGCTCTTCGCGCAGGAACGGGTTGGTCTGGCGCTCGTGGCCAAAGGTCGACATCGGGCCGTGGCCGGGAATAAAGCGCATATCGTCGCCCAATGGCAGCAGCTTGGTGCGAATCGAGGCGATCAACGCCTGATGATCACCGCGCGGGAAGTCGCTGCGCCCCACGCCGCCGTTAAACAGCACGTCGCCCACCAGCGCCAAACGCGCCTGCTCATTGATAAAGACAATGTGGCCTGGCGTGTGCCCGGGGCAGTGCAGCACCTTGAGCGTCATTTCGCCCACCTGCATCTCATCGCCTTCCGACAGCCAACGAGTCGGGGTCAGCGGCGCACACTCCTCCAGCCCGAACATCCGGCTCTGCGCCGGCAAACCATCCAGCCAAAAAGCGTCCTCTTTATCCGGGCCGTAAATCGGCACCTGATAATGGTCCGCCAGCTCCGCCGCCGCGCCGACGTGATCCAAATGGCCGTGCGTCAGCAAAATCTGCGTGATTGTCACACCCTGCTTCGCCACTTCCGCTTTGATTTTTTCCGCTTCGCCGCCGGGATCAACCAACGCCGCCTGCTGCGTGTTTTCACACCAGATCAGGCTGCAGTTCTGGCTAAAGGCGGTAACGGGAATAAGATGGTATTTCATAAGGCTCCAACGACAATAACGCCGCCTCTGCAAGGAGCAGCGTTATTCACTGAGGGCACCGCGATTACCAGCTCCGAACCGGGCCGGTATCGATGTGCACGAAGTTGCTACGTGGGTAATATCCTACACCACCGGCGCGCATTTTTAACGCCGCTTTACGGATATTACTCAATTGGATACCTTCAATGTGGAAATCCATCGCCTGGCCCTTGGTATGGTAGCTGTGCTTGGCCACGCCGCGGCTGTGCGCGCGCAATTCGTTGTTGGTATCTACGGAGCGGTAACCGGAGATCAGCTGCACCGGCTTGCTGGTGCCCAGCAGCCCCTGCAGGCGATAGAGGTGATCAAACAAGCTGGGATCGATCGATTTAACCTTGTTGGCGCGATAATCGCGGAACAGATGATTTAGCCGAACCAACTCTTCTTTATTGTAGCCTTTGCCGTCAAAGAACTCGGCTTTAATAGATTCACCGGTATTCAGGTTATTCAGCACTAAAATACGCGGTCGAGCGGTGGAAAGACTGGCAAATGCCTGCCCTGGAAGCAGCGCTATGCCCATAGCGGCGCCACCTAGCGCCAGCCATTTACGGCGATGATGATCAATTTTGTCCATGACTCTGTTAAACCCGGCAAGAATGTCAAAATAAATGCACAAAGCAGCGCACTGTCCGAACCATAACCGCCTGCGTAAGCTGAGTCAACCCGCGATACGCCTAGGTTTACAGGCCCCCGCCTACGAGGGCCTGCGGTATAGCCAAACATTCTGACCGTTATTTATTTATAATTACTGCATTTACTGCATTAATTTTTTGGCCTGAGCCAAAATTTGTGCGCCCGATCTCACCGTATTATCATAATTGTAAATATCTGTACGGAATTGCGGTTGGCCATCATCCGAAACCCAGGCGGTCAGATAATACAGTTTTACGGGAATACGCTGGCGAATATTCACATAAGTGGTATTGCCTTCTTTCAGCGTGGAGGAAACGCGGCTATTGTTCCAGCCGGCATCCTGCAGCAGCATATTCGCCAAATCGGAAGCCTTGTTCACCCGCACACAGCCGGAGCTGAGCGCGCGGATGTCTTTCTGGAACAGGCTGTGGTTCGGGGTATCGTGCAGGTAGATGGCATCCGAGCTCGGCATATTGAACTTGAAACGCCCCAACGAGTTGGTGGCCCCCGGCGCCTGACGGACGCGATACGGGAAATTGCGCGCGGAAACCATGCTCCAGTCGATCATCGCCGGGTTGATCACTTCCGCATCGTTGCTCCAGCCTGACAGCACGGTATAGCCGTGTTTCTGGAAATAGTTACCGTCGCGCATCGCCTTCGGCACAATATCCTCACGCACCAGAGTGGTCGGCACGTTCCAAGGCGGGTTGACCACCACGTTGTTCAATGCGCTGCTCATCAGCGGCGTCTTACGGCTCGGCCGCCCGACGATAACGCGGGAGGACAACACTTCGTTGCCGTTCTGATAGTAGGTCAGCGAGTAGTTGGGAATGTTCACCATAATGCCGGTGCCGACATGCCCCGGCAAAATGCGCAGGCGCTGGATATTCAGCGCCAACAGCGCGGCGCGGGTTTTCGGTGACACGTTGAGCCACTCGCGGGTGCGCACGCCGATCACGCCGTCCGCCGTCAACCCCTGCCATTTCTGGAAACGCTTGACGCCCTCCACCAGCTCGTTGGTATAGAGGTTGTCGCTCACCACGCTGCCGATCTGCGGCGGCGTCTGTTCCGCGGTCAAGTCCGTCACCGGCGCCGCCGATGGGCTCACCGTCACGCGGCTTTTCTCTTCATCTACCGTCAGCCCGCCGTCGTCGGGTTCATTGCTCTTCGCCGAAACCACCGCCGGTTCCGGCTCCGCTTCCGGCGCCGAGGCGGCCAGCATGCCGGTGCGCGTCAGGATCTCACGCAGCGCCGGGATATCGTTGCTCATTTGGCCAGGGCGCAGGCTCGGGCCACTGCCCACCTGCGGCCAGGGGCGGTTGTCCGCCAGCATGTCACGCAGCGCCTGATGCATCTTGGCATATTGCGGATGCTGCGGCGCGAGCGAATTTACGTAGCTCAGGGTTCGCGCCTGGCGCACCGCCAGCTGCCATTGATTGATCACCGCGGTGGGCGGCAAACCAAGCTTGTAGGGAATATTGCTGTACAGCCAGTTGTTGCCGTTGGCGCCGATGGCGGATACAAACTGCAAATAACCCAGCATCGCATCGGACAGCACCGCATCGCGGCCCGCTTCACTGAGCGCCGGATCGGTCAACATCTTCACCCACTGGGTGAACTGCGGCTGCACGCCGGACATCGCCAGTTCGGCCAGCTGCTGTTGAAACTGCTGAACGGCCTCGCGATCCTGCCACATCGGCTGCATATGATTCGCCGCATACAGCGGCGCCAGCGTGGAAAGGTAGTACAGATCCATACCGCGCGGCAACGCGGCCAGCAGTTCAGAACGACTCTGCGCAACGGACATGCCTGCTGTTGCCACCGGTAACGCCGTTACGGTGGCCAAGGCGGAAAACGACGACACAAGACTACAGGCGATAGCGCCACTCAGCGCCAAACGTCGTAGAGAGTTTCCCTTTTTAAGCAACATCCCTTGCCCCCTGTATGCTCACAAAAAAAACGTCAAAAATTGCATATAGTTTCAGTATACAAACAGAAAGGCCGTTTCGCCCTACGGGCGTCGAATAACTGTTTATCTGATTAAACTAACCGCTTTTCAACGGATAAAAAAGCAGGACTATCATCCACGCGCACAAAAAAATAGCCACCCTGCGGCGGCTATTTTCGGATTTTTAGGGCGTTTTTCTGCGTTATGGCGTTTCAACCGGCGCAGTGCCCAGCGCCGGCGGCTCGCCGGCGAAACCGCGCAGCCCCACCACGTGCACATGCTCGTGGTTCTGGAACACCTTACGCACCAGTTTATAGGTGGTGCCCTTCTCCGGACTGATGTTTTCCGGCGCCGCGATGATCAGCTGCATCTCCAGACGATCGCACAGTTCGAACAGCGTGGCGATCGACTTGGCATCCAGACGCGCCGCTTCATCGAGGAACAGCAGGCGACACGGCGAGATATCTTTACCGCGCAGGCGGCGGGATTCTTCTTCCCAGCTCTGCACCACCATCACCAGGATTGACATCCCGGTACCGATGGCTTCACCGGTAGACAACGCGCCACTTTCCGCACGCAGCCAGCCGTCGGAACCACGGTACACCTCAACTTCCATTTCCAGGTAGTTGCGGTAGTCCAGCAACTCCTCGCCGATGGTCTGCGGCGTGCGCTGCCCCATGTCGATCTGCGGATTCAGGCGCTGATACAGCTTGGCCAGCGCTTCGGAGAAGGTCAGGCGGTTGCTGTTGAACAGATCCTGATGCTGTTCCTGCTGCTCGGAGAGCACATCCAGCAGAGTGGCATGCGCTTCGCGCACATTGACGTTCAGACGGACGCTCTTCACCTGGCCGAAGGCAACGGCCTGCAGACCCTGGTTCAGCATGCGAATGCGGTTCTGTTCGCGCTGAATGGTTTTGCGAATGATGTTGGCCACGCTTTTCGAACTGATCGCCAGCTTCTGCTCGCGCGCGGTCAGCTCTTCGGTCAGACGGCCCAGCTCGATTTCCATCTGCTCGATGGCCTCGACCGGATCGTCGGTGCGGATGATGTCCTGACGGATACGCTCGCGCAGGTGTTGGTACACCGCGATATAGAATTGAATCTTACGCTCCGGCCGCTTCGGATCTTCCGACAGGCGCAGCACGTCGCGCAGGTGTTCGTTATCCGCCACCGCCAGACGCAGCGCGCCGAGCGCCTTATCCGACATCGAGCGCAGCTCGTCGCCATCCATATACGCCAGCTCGCGGCGGTGCAGGCGGCGTTCCACGCCGTTGTCTTTCACCAGGCGCATCACCGCGCACCACCCCGCCTTGGCGGTCACCACCTGCTCGCGCAGCTGATGATAGTCGCGTTCCAGCTTCCGCAGTTTCTTCTGCAGGCCGTCCATTTCGGCTTCGCAGAAGGTCAGCTGTTTCTCCAACTGATTGCGGCGAGCGCGGTTGTTGCTCAGCGCCGCATGCAGCTCGTCGCGACGCGCGCGCGCGCGCGCTTCCGCGTTGGCGTCGGCCTGCACGCCGATATCCACCAGCTCCTGGCTCAGCTCTTTCAGCATGTCGCGCTTGGCGTCATACGAGCTTTTCAGCGAGGCCAGCACCTGGCTGTATTGGGTGAACTGGGTTTGATACTGACGCAGCTGCTCACGGGCGCGGGCGCGTTCGGCTTCCGCCTGCTCCAGACGCTGACGCAGCTTGTCGTTGAGATCGTTGTTGGCATTCTGCATGCCGGCGGAGTCGGTATAGCTGAAGTGCGCGCGACGCTGCACCACTTCTGTCAACGCGAACGCCTGCTGTTTAGCCTGACGCTGCACGCTTTGCGCCTGCGCATAGTCCTGCTGCAGCTGTTCATGCTGCTGCGGATCGCTCTGCAGCACCGACAGCAGCGGCTCCAGTTTGGTTAGTGACACCCCGTGCTGTTGAATGTGGCGCGCGGCGTCCTGCGCTTCTTCCAGCTCTTCGCGGATCTCGTCGACGCGATCCTGGAGCGTTTCATCGTTCAGCAACGACACCAGCGGCATCAGGCGGTTGAGCGCGGAAATGCCCTCTTTGGCCTGGTCGTACTGCTGACGCTGCTGCTGATTCTGCGCTTCGTGATTGTTCAGCGCACGCTCGATCTCGCCACGACGGGCGTTCAGGCCGCGGATCTCCGCTTCCGGATCGGCGTCGAACGCCACCGCCAGATGGGTGCCGATAAAGCGGCTGAAAGCCTGGTGCGAGCGCTGAGTTTTCTGCACGTCGAACGACAGCGTGGCGTAACGCTCCGCCAGCGTTTCACGCTCGGCATGCAGCACCTCCAGCCGGTTTTCGCGCGCCGCACGGCCGAACAACGGCACTTCCGGGTAGCGGGAATAACGCCACTGGCGATCGGCGATCTTCACCACCACCGCTTTGTCCTGTTCTTCGACGGCAAATACGCTGTCATCGAACGACTGCGGATCCCCTTCGATCAGGTAAAGATCTTCCGGGCAATCTTCCAGCCCTTCCAGCATCTCGCGCACCAGCGACAGATCCGGCACCACGATGGCGTGGCGCGAAGGGCCATACAGCGCCGAGAAGTAAGGTGCGTCATCAATGGTGACGTCATCGTAAATTTCCGACAGCAGCACGCCGCCGAAACGTTCGGCCAAGGTGACCAGGCGTTGATCTTCCGCGCCGCCCGGCTGGCTGAGGCGCTCGATCTGCGCTTCCACTTCGCGCTTGCGGGCCGCCACTTCGTCGCGCTCGACGGTAGTT
Organism: Serratia sp. EC4; assembly: GCF_059652115.1. NCBI lineage: Bacteria > Pseudomonadati > Pseudomonadota > Gammaproteobacteria > Enterobacterales > Yersiniaceae > Serratia > Serratia sp. EC4. Next base: position 522,601 of record NZ_JBNIDE010000003.1, read on the forward strand.
TCACGCTCGCGCTCCAGCAGTTGCTGCATGTATTCGGTCACCTGCTGGCTGTTTTCCAGCGGCTCCCCGCTCTGATCGCTAAGCTGGCTCAGGGCATCCTGCGCCGCCAGCCACACCGGGGCGCGCGCCGTCAGCTCACGGATGCGCTGCTGGATCTGTTCCAGCTCCTGGCGCATCTCCATGCGGCGTTCGCCGGCTTCGCTGACGTTCTGCGACAGCGCTTCCAGGCGCTCTTCCAGCTCCTGCTGCAGCATGTCGAGATCGTCCGGCTGGTACTCTTGGCCATGGCGTTTGCAAAACTCTTGCAGCAGGCGCTCGGCGTCCTGCTGCGAGCGCAAGCGCTGCTCCAGTTCGCTCAGGCGCAGGCGCAGCGGCTGAACGCGCTCGGCTAAGTGCTGCTGCGAAGGCCAGTCGCGCAGCAATTCGCGCGCGCACTGCCAGGCTTCGCTGCGGCTGACCTGACCGGCGATTTTACCCACCAGCTGATAGGCCTGTTCGAACTGGCCGTGCGCGGCGTCGGCCACGCTCAGCTTCTGTTCCAGCATCAGCAGCGCTTCGGTCGCCTCCTGCTCGCGGGCCTGGAAGGTATCCAACCACTGTTCGGCATTATCGGCAGTCAGGTCCGGCAGTTGGCACAGCGCGCGCGCGCGCTCCAGTGCCTGCAGCGCCTGCTGGTACTGAATGGCGCGGGTCTGCTGCACATCGAGCGCCTGCTGGTAGTCGGCCAACTGGCTCTTCAGCTCATCCACTTCCAGCTCGGCCGCTTCGGCGCGCGCTTCGTTTTCGGCCTGTTGCTCGCTCGCCTCGGCCACCACTTCGTTCTGCTCTTCCAGACGGTAGGTCAGCTCTTCCAGATCGGCTTCATAGCGTTCGATCTTCTCCTGCTGACGCATGGCCGTCTGCACCAGATTCAAGTGGTCGCTGGCGGCCTGGTAATCGGTTTCCAGATCGGATTCAGCGCCGCTCTGTTCGCTCAGCTCGCGCGCCATTTCCACATGGCGATACTGTTCGGCGGCCAGCTGCTTGCGGCTGCCCAACAGATCGCTGCGCAGCGCCAGCGCGCCGTCCAGATGGATTCGGCGTTCGTTGGCATGACGCATATAGTCCGCCGCCACATAGGAGGTGGCCTCGGAGATCAGATGCTTGAACAGGTCGCGATCCGACTGGGTGACGCGGATCGCTTCCAGCGTCATGCGGTTTTCGCGCAGCGCCGCTTCCATGTCCTGGAACGCCTTGCGCACGCCGCTGTTTTCCGGCAGCAGGTAATCGCGCAGCGAGCGGGTGATGGCGCTGGAGATACCGCCGTACAGCGACGCCTCAATCAGACGGTAGAACTTGCTGCGATCGGCGGACGAACGCAGACGTTTCGGGATCACGCCCAGATCGAACATCAGCGAGTGGTAATCGGTGATGGAGTTGAACTGCTTGAACTGCACGCCCTCCATCTCTTCCACGCGCTCTTTCAACTCTTGCAGCGACAGCACGCGCGCCTGGCGCTCACCCACGGTCTGGGTCAGCAATTCAGTCGGCTGTACCGCGGTCGGCAACCCCTGAATGGTGAACGGTTTGATATCGACCTTGCGATCGCGCCCCGCCACCTGCTGCAGACGCACGCCAACCACCACACGCTGGTGGCGTGAGTTGACGACGTCAAGGGTGGAGTAACACACGCCGGCGCGCAGCTTGCCGTGCAGGCCTTTGTCGCGTGAGCCGCTGGTGGCGCCCGCTTCGGTGGTGTTACGGAAGTGCAGCAGCGTCAGGTCGGGGATCAGTGCGGTGACGAAGGCCGCCATGGTGGTGGATTTCCCCGCCCCGTTACCGCCGGACAGCGTGGTCACCAGCTCATCCAGATCAAAGGTACGGGCGAAGAAGCCGTTCCAGTTAACCAGCGTCAACGAGCGAAATTTACCGCGTTCAATCATTCCTGTTCATCCTCTGCACCGTCAGGAGCGTTATCAACCTGCTGATCCTCAGCGTCATTCTCATCGTTCAGCGACAGGCTGGTTTCAACCGGCATCGCCTCGCCGTCGCGAATCATGCGCAGCTGCGCTTCACGCGGATCGTCGCCGCTGCGCACGTCGGCGCCGAAGCGGAACACCGCCTCGGTAATGCGGAACTTGCTGCTGTCATTGCCCATGAAATAGACCATGCCGAGGCGGCGCAGGCGGTTCAGGGAAGTGCGCACCTTTTCGTGCAGCTTCTGCCGATCGAGATCCGAACCGGTGGAGCGCTGGTTGACGAACTTCAGCAGCTTGTTCTCATCGGCCAGGCTCAGCAGCTCGTCGTACAGCTCCTGATGACTGAAAATGCCTTCGTGCGCCAGGCGCTCGGGGCTGAGATACAGGTAGCACAAGATCTTACCCACCATCATATCCAGCTCGGACAGCACCGAACGCGGGATCAGCGTGGTGGAGCGCGGGCGCAAATAGAAGAAGCCTTCCGGCGCCCGAATCAGCTCGACGCTGTAACGGTTGTAAAATTCTTCCAGCTCATCCTGGAAATCCATTAAAAAGGCGTGGTTGTCCAGCTCATCGATACCGATGTGACGACCCGCGCGCAGTTGGCTGTCCAACGCCGGAAACAGCGAGTTGGACAGCGCCTTGGCCAGCTTGACTGGCATTACTTGTTCAATATTTGTCGATGACATGGGCCTGGACCTTGGCTCCGTAATCATTGATTGCCTGCCATTCCGCCGGCAACCCTGAGAAATCTGCTTCAGCCACACCGAGGCGCACAGCCTGGTCGACCACTAAACGTGCCACGTCGAAATGACGCGCACGCGGATATTGCGCCAGGTAATCGCGCATCACCGCCGCAAGGTTGAGCGGCATCTGCTGTTCCTGGTACACCTTCAGCGCCTCTTCGATCATCGCCGCCAGCTGTTCGCGAATCTCGCTGAACTCTTCGAATTCCAGATCCGGCGGCAGTTCCCCGGTCACTTCCTCGCTGCGCAGCGCCAGTTCTTCGTCGCGCATGTCCAGCAGACGATCGGCATTGGCATGGGTCAGCGCCCACGGGTGGTCGAAATAGGTTTGCACCGACTGACGCAGGCGCTGGGCGAACACGCGGTTTTTGTCCATATCGATAGCGGTACGGATAAATTTATGCACGTGGCGATCGTAGCCGATCCACAGGTCGATCGCCTGCTGCCCCCAGCTGATGATGCGATCCAGCTTGCTTTGCAGATCGAACACCAGCTTGTCGACGAAACCCAGCTCCACGTTGCCGAGGGTTGCGTCCTGGATGCGCAGCAGGTTGGCCTGCAGCTTATCGCCCGCCGCATCCAGCGTATCCTGCAGCTCGCGCAGGGTGCCCGAGGTTTCCGACAACAGCATCTCGCAGCTGGAGATCGCCGCCCGCCAATCCTTGCTCAGCAGCGCCGCGATGTCGTTCTTCACGCTCTGCTGCTGCTCATCCATCACGCGTTGGGTCATGTCGATGCTGTCGAAGATTTCCGCCACCGAATATTTCAACGGCGCGAACACGTTGCGGTGCCAATGGAAATCGTCGCCGCCCTCGTCAGCGGCATCGGCGGCGCGTTTGAGTTCCTGCGCCACGATCGACAGCTGCATCGACAAACGCAGCGTGGAGAATTCGCGTTGGCGAATATAGTAATCGGTAATGCCGATACCCAGCGGCGTCAGGCGGTAAATCGCGTTGCCGTCCGCCAGCTCGCTGGTAAAACGGTTCAACAGGCGCTGGCGCACCATGTCGTTAATCGCATTGTTGGCGCGCATCGCCACCGTTTCATGCGTCTGTTCAAAACCCTTGCTGACATGGCGAAATGCATCAACCAGCTCACCTTCGCTCATCTCGCCATCCAGTCGTTCGCCGTTCAGGGTGGCGATGGCGAGCAGAAATGCGAGACGCTCCGTAGGGAGCGAAATAGAGAAATCATTTTTCCGTGCCCAGGCGACCAGTTCGGGTACTGTCTGGGAAAATTCACTCATAGTTCGTCCTTCAGGTTTGGTTTATGCGCCATGACGTGAATATAGCGCCCCAAACTCACGTACGGCTCCTGCCGGCAATAGTGCTGTTCAAGCGCCAGTAACTCTTCAAATTTTTGTGTTTGCAGCTGTCTGCTCTGCAGATAGTCGTGGAACACCCGCACGCCGGTTTTGCCGCCGATGCGCATGCCCAGCTGTTCCAACCAACCGTAGACCAATAGCGGATCGTGCGGATATTGCGGCGACAGCGAACGCTTGCGGCGCCGTCTGACCTCGGGATCCACCAGTTGGAAATTACCCAACACCACGTTGCGCATCAAGAGGCCGTTGGCGTTGAAGAACATCAGCGACAGCGCGCCGCCCGGCGTCAGGCAGTCATACAACGCCTGCAGCGCCGCTTCGGGCTCGGCGATCCATTCAAGCACTGCATGAAACAATATCAGATCAACCGGCTGTTCCAAATGTTGAGCGATATCCTGCGCAGAACTTTGTACAAATTGCATGTTCTGGCTCACACCTTTCTGCTCCGCCAGCTGCGCGGCGCGCTGGATCATCTCACCAGAAAGATCGCACAACAACACCTGATGTCCTAATTCTGCCAGTTGGCAGGCCATATGGCCTTCACCGCCCCCAGCGTCGAGAATGCGCAGCGGCCGCTGCGGCAACTGCGCCAGCAGCCCGGTCAGATCCTGCCAAACCACCGCCTGGCGGATTTTTCCTTTCGTGGTGCCGTAAATATTACGCGCAAATTTTTCAGCAATATCGTCAAAATTGCGATCCTGCATGGACAACGGCTCCGCTGATCTCAGTCTTGTCGGCGGCAAAGCGCACGCCCATTCAAACCTGCTATTTTGGCACAGACTGGCTTAGAATGTATCTTCTTGCGGCCTGTTTATACCTGGATGCCGATTTTTCACCCAAAAGGATCTGATTTTCGATGCTGTTCAACCTGAAAAAGTTCTTTGGCGCCCTGCTGATGCCACTGCCGCTGTTGATGCTGCTGATGGGGCTGGCGCTACTGCTGCTGTGGTTCACCCGCTGGCAAAAAAGCGGTAAGACGATTTTCACGCTGAGCTGGCTGTTTTTACTGCTTTTCAGCCTGCAACCGGTGGCCGACCGGCTGCTGCGGCCGATCGAAGCCGAATACCAGACTTATCGCGGTAACGATCCGGTCAGCTACATCGTCGTGTTGGGCGGGGGCTATACCTACAATCCCGATTGGGCGCCCAGTTCAAACCTGCTCGGCAACAGTCTGCCGCGCGTCACGGAAGGCGTGCGGCTCTACCTTGCACATCCCGGCGCCAGGATGGTGTTCACCGGCGCGTCCGCCGGCCCCATGCAAAGCAACGCTGCCACTGCGGCGCTGGTGGCCGAAAGCCTGGGCGTGTCGCGCAGTGATATGGTGATCTTGGGGGAACCGCGCGATACCGAGCAAGAGGCCGCTCAGGTCGCCAAGTTGGTCGGCGAGCAACCGTTCATTCTGGTGACCTCCGCCAACCATCTGCCGCGCGCCATGCGTTTCTTCAAGGCTAAGGGGCTGCACCCGATCCCGGCGCCGGCCAATCAGTTGGCTATCGACTCGCCGCTGAATATCTGGGATCGCGCCACACCGTCGTCAATGTTCCTCGGCCATACCGAGCGCGCCTGGTATGAAACGCTGGGTAGCCTGTGGCAATGGCTGAAGGGCGCAGATAGCGCCGGCGCAGAGTAAAGCCCGTTCAACCGGCCAGCCAGGGCAGCAGCTGTTGCGACGCATAGTCGAACGGCCGCCGCTCCAGCTTGCCGGTATGGATCAAACGCCCTACCGCTTCCCATACCGCATATAGCCAGCGCCGCGCCAGGAAAGCGTCGGCGACCGGCGCCCGCTGCAGATAGTTGAACAACAGCTGGCTGGGCATGCCCGCCTCGCAGAGGCGGAAAAGATCGTATTCGCGCGGCGCCCACAGCACTACGCCGGGGTTGAGCATCGCCAGCAGTTGATCGCTTTTGGGATCTTTCAGCATGCTGCGCAGCGATAAGTTACCGTGCACCAGAACACAGGGATCATCGAAGCCGACGAAGAAATGGGTCAGCGTTTCGCGCGTGCGGTACAGCAAACGCCGATCCGCCATGGTCAACTGCGGGGTGGTGAGATTGACCACCGTCGCCCACAACACTTCGACCCGCTGTTGATACCAGCAAAACCAGTCATTCTCCTGCGTGCTGTCAACGCTGCCGACGCTGCCGTGGCTGTCGATGCGGTGCCAGGCCAATATCCCGTCAACGATCTGCTCCATCAGCATATTCCAGCGATCCGGCGAGCGCGTCGGCGCCTCAGCCGACACGCCGCGCAGGCGCTCGATCAGCAGGATTTCGGTATACGGCGCCTGGTGGGTGCACACCACGCCATACACCGTAGGCAGGCGAATATCCCCGTCGCGCGCCAGCATCGACAGCTTGTACGCCTCCTGCTGGGCGATGCCCCGACAGATAAAGCTTTTCGCCATCAACGGGATCGCGTTGCCCTGCCGATCGTACAGCGAATACATATGCGCATAAGGCTGTTCGCTCACCCGCTCCAGCCGGCTGATGGACTCACCCAGCACAATGCTCAGTTCGGCGCGTAACTGCTCCATAAGGCATTCACCTCAGGCTAATTAGGGGGGATGCGTAACATCATCAAACGGCGAGCGGAAAAATTCTTCAACGCAGATCAACAAAACGGGGATCAATAATGGGGGTGTTGCATCGTCGGCGCGTTGCGCGGCGCGCCGACGAAATCAGGCTCAGGGTTGAATGCTGTCGCGCACGCGCTGGAGGTCTTCCGGCGTATCGACCCCCACGCTCGGGATCGCTTTCGCGACCGCCACGTGGATCTTTTCACCGTACCACAGCACGCGCAGCTGTTCCAACAGCTCGATCTGCTCCAGTTGGCTCGGCGCCCAGCTGACGTAGCGGCGCACGAAACCCGCTCGGTATGCGTATATGCCGATATGACGCAGCAGGCTGTCGCCGATGCTCTCTTTCGACGCGGCGAAACGCTCGCGATCCCACGGAATGGTGGCGCGTGAGAAATAGAGCGCGTAGCCCTGCGCGTCCATCACAACCTTCACCGCGTTGGGGTTGAAAGCCTCTTCGGCGCTCTCGATCGGCACCGCCAGCGTCGCCATGCCGGCCAGGCTGCCCGCCAGGTTCTCCGCCACCTGCCGCACGATCACCGGTGGGATCAGCGGTTCGTCGCCCTGCACGTTAACGATGATCTGATCGTCGGCAAAGCCGTAGTGCGCGATCACTTCCGCCAGACGCTCGGTGCCGGAATGGTGATCCGGGCTGGTCATGCACACTTCGCCGCCGGCGGCTTCCACCGCTTTGGCGACTTCAGGATGATCGGTCGCCACGATGACGCGGCTGGCGCCGGACTCACGGGCACGCTCCATCACGTGCACCACCATCGGCTTGCCGTGAATATCGGCCAGCGGTTTGCCCGGCAAACGGGTTGAGGCGTAGCGGGCGGGAATAATAGCGATAAAACTCATGCGTGCTTCTCATCCAGCGACAGCGCACGCGCTTCATTTTCCAACAGTACCGGAATGCCGTCACGCAGCGGGTAAGCCAACCCGTCCGCTTTGCACACCAGCTCCTGGTTTTCTTTATTGAAATAGAGTTTGCCGTTGCATACCGGGCAGGCAACGATTTCGAGTAAACGGTGGTCCATGCATCCTCCGCTAGGGGATAGGTCATCTGGGAAAGGCAGTGAGGATAGCATAACGCCCGGCCTCAGGTTAATCATCGGCAGCGCCAACCCGCCGATATTTCCTCACTGCGTCGGCGTGACAGCTTGAACTGCGGCGCATCCCGGCGTAGAATTTTGTGATACAAATCACAAAAAGGCAGTGATACGTGATCAAACGTCTGCATAAAATCATCGCTCTGTTCGCTAACTTCAGCCACTGAGCCCCTTTGTAACGAGCGACGCTTCACTTCGTTTTACCCCACCGACGGCGTCGCTCGTTATCCCACTTCCCAGCCGGCACCCCATTCAGCGGCCAACGCCGCCGGAATATCGCCCAGCGCGACCCGTTGCGCACCGTGCCATTTGGCCGTGCGCGCGATGGCCTGCCGGATATCCTGCGTTCGCTGTTTGCCGAAGCGCACCTGCGGCTCCGCATGGAAACTGATGATCTCGAAGATGCCCTGGCGACGGTGCGCCTTGGCGTCAATCCGCCCCACCAGCTCGCCCCGATGCAGCACCGGCAACGTGAAGTAACCGTAGCGGCGTTTTTCTTTCGGCGTGTAACACTCCAGCCGATAGTCAAAGTTGAACAGTTCGAGCGCCCGGCGGCGATCCCACACCACCGGATCAAAAGGCGACAGCAGGCTGGTGACCGTCGATTTCAATTTGCCCTGCTCCGCCAGCGGCAGCAGTTCCGCCAGTGATTCATGCACATAGAACTGCCCTTCCAGCCCCTCTACCTGCACCGGCGAAATTTCCCCCTGCGCCTGCAGCTCTGCCAGCAAGGCTTTTGGCGCCACGCGTTTCAGCCGATAATAATCCGCCAACCATTCGGCGCGAAAAATGCCCAGATAGCGGCAGGTGCGATGCAGCATCTGCCGGCGCGCCCGCTCCGCAGGCAGCGCATGACGCGCATCGTCCCAGGCCGGCAGCAGCCTTTCGGTCAGATCGTAAACCCGGTGGAAGTTGCGACGCTCGGCCACCATCAGCTTGCCGGCGGTAAACAGGATCTCCAGGTGCCGTTTCTCCGGTTTCCAATCCCACCACCCGCTGTTGCCTTTCTTCTCGGCGCTGAAATCGGCGGAACGCACCGGCCCCTGTTGTTCGATGTGCCGCAGCAGGTTGTCCATCGCGGCCTGGTGCTGCTGCACCCAGTCGGCCGAGTATTTCCAGCCCATATCATGCGGCGCCAGCATGCGGTGGCGCAGCAGACCAAAATCTTCGATCGGCAGGAAACAGGCCTCGTGCGCCCAATACTCGAACAGTTTGCGGCCGGCGAGCGCCTGCTCAAGCCACTCCGGCTGATAGGTTCCCAAACGGCTGAACAGCACCAGATACGGGCTGCGAGCGACGACGCTAATGGTATCGATTTGTAACAGCCCCATGCGCTGGATCGCGCTCACGACGTCATCGGGCCGAGCCTGGCGTTTAAGCGGAGAAAGCAGCCCCTGGGCGGCAAGGTGCAACGCGCGAGCGGCGGTAAGGGAAATGGTCGGGGTGGTCATCCTGATATCCGTGGCGAGTAGGCAATGGCCTGATAATAGTGGATATCGCGGGATTTATCTTCGCCAGTGCTTGCGGGTGGCGACACCGGCACTGGCGAGGAAGGAGGATGCGATCAGAACGCGATAACGTCTGCCGCGGACAGCCCATGCGAGCTGCGATAGATCGAGAACTCAACGTTCTGACCTTCGTTCAACGACTTATTTTTGGTGTTGGCGATAGCGTTGCGGTTGACATAGATTTCGTCGCTGCCATCTACCGGTGAAATAAAACCATAGCCTTCGGCCTGATTAAACCATTTCACACGACCCATTTTTAACACAGTATTTTTAAACATAACTTATATCCTTTTACTTGAGCATCCTTGACAACGTCATTTTTTATATTGTCTGGACGCTACCAGCCCATCCTAAAGTTTTTCGTAACAAACCTCTCGTGAGCAAAAAAATAAAAAACCCGCACTAAGGCGGGCTTGTTGAACTTAATATCTTCCGCATGACTCAGCGCTGAAGCGTCACCATGGTTGTATTAAGATCTCTTTATACGCGTTCCCTGTCTTCTTACAGAGCAACTACGTTGGCGGCAGCCGGCCCGCGCGGGCTGTCCTGGATGGTGTACTCGACACGCTGGCCTTCAGCCAGGGTCTTGAAACCGTCGGTCATGATTGCGGAGAAGTGTACAAATACATCTTTGCCGCCGTCGTGCTGCTCAATGAAACCAAAACCTTTGCTTTCGTTGAACCACTTAACTTGACCAGTCTTCTTAGACATTACTTTTACCTTTAAATATATTTACAAAACCTGCCATAAGAGGCAATTGCGGCCATTTCAGAAACATTACTTATGGGAGGTACTTAGAAGGTTCGTCTTTGAAGCGGAATCGGATGATAACGTTTTTGGAGGAACTGCTTAACTCTAAACTCGAACATAAATAGGTCTGGATTACAGGCCGACTTGCATTTACTCATAAAAATGGTGAATGCACAAGAGGTTTATTGCAATAAATTCATCATTACGCCGAATTTATTTTTATCCCCCTGAATATACATGACTTAATTTAACGCTCGCCGCGGCCGATCCACCGCGTTCCTCTCCTCACCGGAGCATCATTTGCCCATCTGAGCGCTGCAAATGAGAGCTAACGCATAAAACTCTAATATGCTTGACGCTGCTATAACAAATCCCAAATCAGATGGCTAAACTTGAGGGGAAAACAAGGCAGACGGCTTTTTCGCCAGCACTTTTGCCGCTAAAAACACGATTTTTCAGATTATGCTGAATCAAGGAGCTATGCGCATGACCGCCCAGCAGTTCGTTTCACCTAATGAAATCCGCGCCAGATTCTCTCACGCGATGTCGGACATGTATCAAAAAGAGGTACCGCTGTACGGCGATCTGCTGGAGCTGGTGGCGGAAACCAACCGACAGGTTCTGCGCGAAGATGCCGCACTGGCTCATCAACTGCAAATCACCGGCGAGATCGAACGCCTGGCCATGGAGCGCCACGGCGCGATCCGAGTCGGTACGGCGGACGAACTGGCCACCCTGCGCCGCCTGTTCCGGGTGATGGGCATGGCGCCGGTCGGTTACTATGACCTATCGGTGGCGGGCGTTCCGGTACACTCCACCGCTTTTCGCGCCATACACGAAGACGCGCTGCAGATCAGTCCTTTCCGCGTGTTCACCTCCCTGCTGCGCCTGGAACTGATAGAAGATCCCGCGCTGCGTGCGCTGGCCGAGCGCTTGCTGGCGCGCCGCCGTATCTTTACCGATCGCGCGCTGGAGCTGATCGCGCTGCAGGAAGCGCAAGGCGGGCTGAATGAAGTGCAGGCGCAAGAATTTGTCGAACAAGCGCTGGAAACCTTCCGCTGGCACAACCAGGCGACGGTCAGCGCCGAAGAATACCGGCAGCTGCACGATCAGCATCGCCTGATCGCCGACGTGGTGGCGTTTAAAGGACCGCATATCAACCACCTGACACCACGCACGCTGGACATCGATCGCGTTCAGCAAGCGATGCCCGGCCGCGGTATTACGCCCAAAGCGGTCATCGAGGGCCCGCCGCGCCGCCGCCGCGCGATCCTGCTCCGCCAAACCAGCTTCAAAGCGCTGGAAGAAAGCGTCGATTTCGTTGAGCACGACGGCCACGCCGTCGCCGGTCACCATACCGCGCGCTTCGGCGAGATCGAACAACGTGGCGTGGCGCTAACGCCTAAAGGACGCGAACTTTACGACCGTTTGCTGCAGGCGACCAACGATGCGTTGCAGGCGCCGCCGAGCGAGAAGAATGCCGAGCGCTACTATCAACTGCTGGAGGAAAACTTCCGGGCGTTTCCGGATGATTACGCCACGCTGCGTGAGCAACAGCTGGCCTGGTTCCGCTATTTCCCGACCGAATGCGGCCTGGCGGCCAAAGAGTCGCTGGATAAGCACAGCACCCTGGAACAACTGATCGAGAAAGAACACGTTCGCTTCCAGCCTCTGGTGTATGAAGATTTTCTGCCGGTCAGCGCGGCGGGGATTTTCCAGTCAAACCTGGGCGACAGCCGCCACGCGCAGTACAACGCCGCTTCCAGCCGGGCAGCGTTTGAACAAGCGTTGGGCAGTGAGGTGATCGACGAGCTGGCGCTGTATCAGCAAACCCAGCAGCGTTCGCTGGAAGCCTGCGCGCAAGCCTTGGGACTTGCCACGCTGGCATCCTGAGATTACTTAGTCAGCAGAGATTCGATATCCTGCAGCAATTGCTCAGCCTGAGCGGAAGGTAGCACCGCATCAACCGGCAAATACCACCAATTAGGCTGGGCAAAGGCGCGACACTTCACCGCGTCCTTCTCCGTCATCAACAGCGTTTGATCGGCTGCAACCAGCGCCGCCAGCTGTTCCTGCTGATATTCCTGATGATCGGCAAACGCCACTTCCTGTACGACTTCGACGTTCAACTTTTCCAACGTCGCGAAGAAACGCGGCGGATGGCCGATGCCGGCCATCGCCACCACGCGCGGCAGCTCAGCCGCCGGGCGACGTTCACCGCTCAGCAGGTTCACCGCATCACGCGCCTGCAGGCGCATGGCAATTTCCCCGGCCTGCGCCACGCCGCCATTGGCGACGCGCGCATCGACGCTGCCAAGCCGCGCGGCACGCTCGCGCATCGGCCCGGCCGGCAACCACCAGCCGTTGCCGAAACGACGCACGCCGTCGATGACCACCAGCTCGAAGTCACGCTGTAAAGCGTAATGCTGCAAACCGTCGTCGGTGATGATCACATCCAGCGGCTGTTGTTGCAGCAGGGCCTGCACCGCCTCGGCTCGCTTGGGCGCGATCGCCACAGGCGCACCGGTACGTTGATAAATCAGCACCGGCTCATCGCCCGCCTCGCGGGTCGACGTATTCTGACCGAGCACCAGCGGATAAACCGCCGACTTGCCGCCGTAGCCGCGTGACACCACGCCAACGCGATAGCCCCGCTGTTGCAGGTGTTCCACCAGCCAAATCACCATCGGCGTTTTGCCGTTGCCGCCGGCGGTGAGGTTACCCACCACCACTACCGGCACCGGCGAACGCCAACTTTTACGCAGTCCGCAGCGGTAACTGAGACGGATCAGCCAGCTGAACAAACCATAGAGCCACGAGAGCGGCAATAGCGCCAGATAAAGCAACGAACCGCCGGACCAGATACGCTCAATCATTATTGACCAAACTGCATGCGGTGCAGCTGCGCATAGGCGCCATGCCGCTCAAGCAACTCGGCGTGTTCACCGCGTTCGACGATGCGGCCGTCCTCCACCACCAGGATCTCGTCCGCCTTCTCAATGGTCGACAGACGGTGCGCGATCACCAGTGAAGTGCGGTCTTTCTGCAGCTCGTCCAGCGCGGCCTGAATGGCACGCTCGGACTCGGTATCCAGCGCAGACGTCGCCTCATCCAAGATCAGGATCGGGCAATCGCGCAGCAAAGCACGCGCGATGGCAATGCGCTGGCGTTGGCCGCCGGACAGCATCACGCCATTTTCACCGATCACCGTATCCAGGCCGTTTTCCATCTTGTTGATGAAGTCCATCGCGTACGCCATTTCCGCCGCTTTCTCAATCTGCTCGCGGCTGTATTCGCTCTCGCGCGCATAGGCGATGTTGTTGGCGATAGTGTCGTTGAACAGGTGCACGTTTTGCGAGACCAAGGCCACCTGATTGCGCAGCGAGGCCAGGGTATATTCACGCAGATCGTGACCATCCATCAGGATTTCACCTTCCTGAATATCGTAGAAGCGCGTCAGCAGGTTGGCGATGGTGGATTTACCCGAACCGGAACGGCCCACCAACGCGACGGTTTTGCCCTCGGCGATTTTCAGGTTGATATCACGCAGCGCCGGCGTTTCTTTGGCCGGGTAGTAGAAGGTGACGTTGCGGAATTCGATATCGCCTTTCGCACGCTTCACTTCGCGGGTGCCGGTGTCTTTTTCCTGTTCCATATCCAAAATGGAGAACAGCGTCTGACAGGCCGCCATCCCTCGCTGGAACTGGGCATTGACGTTGGTCAGCGACTTCAGCGGACGCATCAGCGCGATCATCGACGAGAACACCACGGTAATGGTGCCGGCGGTCAGGGTTTCCATCACGCTTGGGAAGCTGGCGGCAAACAGCACGAACGCCAGGGCCAGCGAAGCAATCAGTTGAATGATCGGATCGGAAATGGAAGACGCGGAGACCAGTTTCATGCCCTGTTGGCGCATGCGGTTGCTCACCGAGTTAAAACGCTCGGTTTCTACCTGCTGGCCACCGAAAATCAGCACTTCTTTATGGCCTTTCAGCATCTGTTCGGCGCTGGTGGTCACCTGCCCCATGGTGTTCTGCATGTTCTTGCTGATGTTGCGGAAACGCTTGGACACCAGGCGAATGGCGATGGAGACGATCGGTGCCAGCACGATCAGGATCACCGACAGCTGCCAGCTGTAGTAGAACATCATGATGAACAGGCCAATGATCGAGGCTCCTTCACGCACCACGGTCACCAGCGCGCTGGAAGAGGAGGAAGCCACCTGCTCGGAATCATAGGTAATGCGCGACAGTAAAGTCCCGGTGGACTGCTGATCGAAGAAGGCCACCGGCATTCTCATCATGTGGCCAAACAGGCGGCGGCGCATTTGCATCACCACCATGCCGGAAACCCAGGAAATGCAGTAGCTTGAAACAAAGCTGGTCACGCCGCGCATCAGCATCAGCGCAATCACCGCCAGCGGCATCCACACCAGCACGCTGCTGTCGGTTTTTCCAAACCCATCGTCCAATAACGGTTTAAGCAGAGACAGCATCAGCGTGTCCCCCGCTGCGTTCATAATCAACGCAATGGCGGCCACAATCAGCCCGGTCTTAAAAGGAGTGATCATCGGCCAGAGTCGACGGAACGTCTGCCAGGTCGAGAGATCTTTATCATTCATCATGCAAATACCAGCATCGGAAGAAATAGCGGCCTATTTTACTCATTATCACCCTCTACGCCAAACCGCTGATGGTACCAACGGGGCATTAATTGTTCGCGAAAGCCTTTAATTTGCCAATCGTTGTCGAAAAAAAGTACCGATAACTGACCGGAGCGCGTCGTATCGCGCCATTGAATGCCATTTGCCCGGTATCTGGCGACCACTTTCCGCGCCGGCAATCGCCATTTGTTGTAACGCGATGCGGACGCCAGCGCCGCTTCGGGATTGACCGCGCGCAGAAACGGCGGCGTAGAAGACGTCTTGCTGCCGTGATGCCCCACCTGCAACACCGTGGCAGCCAAACGATCGCGCCGCAACCGTAACAGCTGCTCCTCCGCCTTCTTTTCCGCATCGCCGGTGAGCAGCAAACTGTATTGCCCATCGTCGATGCGGATCACACAGGAGTCGTCATTGACCGGCCTTTTGCGCGTTTTCGGTGGCCACAGCACCTCGAATTGCAGCGATTGCCAGCGCCAACGCTCACCGGCGACGCAGGGCAAGTGTCCTTCCCCGCGTATCGGGCTGCGCACCGTCGCCTGAGGAAACGCCCGCCGCATCACCGGCAGACCGCCGATATGATCGAGGTGAATATGGCTGATAATGATCTGCTCCAGTTCAATATTCCGCCAGTTCAGCATCGGTAAGATATGCCGTTCGGCGGCGCTGCCCGCGGGCCAACGATCGCCGGTATCGTACAGTATCCCCTTGCCGTTTTGCTCGATAACCACCGCCAACCCGTGCCCGACATCAAGCATATCGACGCGCCAGCGATAGTCCGGCGCTTTGCCACGCCACAACACACAGCATACCGCCACCGCCGCCAGCCCCGGCGCATAGCGCCACCACCAATGAAAACGCCAGCAGATAACGATAAGCCATCCCGCTATGCTGGCCAGCAGCGAGGCGGCTCCCAAATCCACCCAACCGCGTTGCAGGTAATGCAGCGGCACAAACACCCCGCTCAACGTGAAATCTGCCAACCACCAAAGCCCGTAACTTAGCGAGGGGAGGACGCCGCCGATCACCGCCAGCAAAATCAACGGCACCGTCACCAATGAGACGATGGGCACCGCCCAAAGATTGGCGGGCAGCGAGGTCAGCGTCAGACCTAAGAACAGCGCGACCTGCATCGGCACCAGCAACAACGTCATGCCCAGCTGAATATGCAGCCAGCGCACCGGCGCCCAATACCAGGCCGACCGGAATCGCTCACCGAGCGGCGCCCATTCAAACCAAAAAATCAAACACCCCACCGCCAGCACCGACAGCCAGAAACTGTCTGACAAAACCGCCAACGGATCGCACAGCAAAATCAGCCCGATACACCACAACCACACTTGCCAGGAAGAACAATGAACGCCGCGCAAGCGCAGCAGCATCCACAGCGTCATCGCCAACGCGGTACGCACCGCCGGCGGCTGGGCGCCCACCAACCAAACATAGATCAGCGTCGCCACCCAGCCTGCGACCAATGGAAAGCGATAGCCAATCAAATGGGCGGGCAGAAAAAACTGCAGCGCGCGCAACGCGGCCCAGAACAAAATGGCGACCATCGCCACATGCAACCCTGAAATGGCCATCAGATGAGCGATGCCGGTTTTCAGCATCAGCGTGCGCAAAGCCTGCTCCAGCGCGGTTCGTTCCCCAAACGCCAGCGCCAGCAATACCGCCTTGTAACGCAATTCACCGATGTTGGTTTCCGCATGGCTGATGATGCGCTGGCGCAGCCCGCAATCGCCATCCAGCAAACGAGCCTGCCTGACCCGGCCCGTCAACGGCTGGCGCTGGGCGATCGCCCAACGTTGGCTGTCAAATCCGCCTTCATTGAGCTTGCCATGTACCGGCCGCAGGCGCAGTTTCAATTGCCAACGCTGCCCAGCGCATAGCCGCTGCTGTTCGGGAGCCCACGTCGTGGTAAACGCCAGCGCAGGCGCCAACCAATGACCGTCGACCCGCTCGATGCGCATCAGCGTCTGTTTACTGGCGGCGGGCTCCAGCGCGACGCTGCTCACCTGCACCACCGCCGTCACGTCCGGCATGCGAGTTAAGCGATCCATTTGCCCGATCAGGCTGCCGGCGTTGAAAACCGCCCATATGAATCCCAATCCCAGGCAGGCCAAATAGCGGCAGAATGGCCTGCGCGTGCGCAGCAGTAAACAGACAACAAGCACGAGCGGCCACAGCTGCCATTGCTCAGGCAACTGCGGTAAAACCAACAGCGGCAGGATGCCGCAGATAACGGCGAATATCGCCAGATCCAGCGAAATTTTGATCGCTCTTCTCCCATCGGCTCCGCCATGAGCAAAAGCGCATCACGGCAAGCAAGCAGGATCATTCAGGCGACATGTCACCGCCAGCGGGCTTTAACGAAGATGCGGTGAACATGGCAGGATAAGAGAGATCTATGCAGGAGCCACATCGTAAATGCGGCGTAGTACGCAACTCGCGAGCATATCGCGGAGAAGTGCAGGCGAAAAAAAAACGGCGCCTTACAGGCACCGTTTTATATTCTTTTCAAGCAACAACGCTATGATCAGTCAGCGACTAGCCATAGATATTGGCGCGGTCACGCAACTCTTTGCCTGGTTTGAAGTGAGGAACGTATTTGCCGTCCAGCTCTACTTTGTCACCGGTTTTCGGGTTGCGGCCTACACGCGGGGCACGGTAGTGAAGAGAAAAACTGCCGAATCCGCGGATCTCAATGCGTTCGCCCTCGGCCAGCGTTGCGGCCATGTGCTCAAGCATCTCTTTCACTGCATCCTCAACGGCCTTCGCCGGAATATGAGATTGCTGGCCAGCAAGTCTTTCAATAAGTTCAGACTTGGTCATAGTACCTCCAAGCTTTGCAGCTAAACTACCGTATCGGGGCGGTCAGCGACCGCCCCCCGTCATTACTCGCCTTTAGCCGCTTTGAAAGCTTCAGCCATTGCGTTAGAGAAGTTGCCTTCTTCCTGTTTGTTGTTAACAGTTGCGATGGCGTCTTTCTCGTCAGCTTCGTCCTTAGCACGTACGGACAGGCTTACAACGCGGTTCTTACGGTCAACGCCGGTGAATTTAGCTTCAACTTCGTCACCTACGTTCAGAACCAGAGTTGCATCTTCAATGCGGTCGCGAGAGGCTTCAGATGCACGCAGGTAACCTTCTACGCCGCCTGCCAATTCAACTGTAGCACCTTTGGCGTCAACTGCAGTGACTTTACCAGTAACAATAGCACCTTTCTTGTTCATAGACAGGTAGTTATTGAACGGGTCTTCAGCCAGTTGCTTCACGCCCAGGGAGATACGCTCGCGCTCTGCGTCAACTTGCAGAACAACCGCAGCGATTTCGTCGCCTTTCTTGTATTCACGTACTGCTTCTTCGCCTGCAACGTTCCAGGAGATGTCAGACAGGTGAACCAGGCCGTCGATGCCGCCGTCCAGGCCGATGAAGATACCGAAGTCAGTGATAGACTTGATTTTACCTTCAACGCGGTCGCCCTTGTTGTGGGTTTCTGCGAACTGCTGCCATGGGTTGGATTTGCACTGCTTCAGGCCCAGGGAGATACGACGACGTTCTTCATCGATGTCCAGAACCATCACTTCCACTACGTCGCCCACGTTAACAACTTTGGACGGATGGATGTTTTTGTTGGTCCAATCCATTTCAGAAACGTGTACCAGACCTTCAACGCCTTCTTCGATTTCTACGAAGCAGCCGTAATCAGTCAGGTTGGTTACACGGCCAGTCAGCTTGGTGCCTTCTGGGTAACGTTTCGCGATAGCAACCCATGGATCTTCGCCCAGCTGTTTCAGGCCCAGGGATACACGAGTACGCTCGCGGTCGAACTTCAGCACTTTAACAGTGATTTCATCGCCAACATTGACGATTTCGCTTGGGTGCTTAACGCGTTTCCAAGCCATGTCAGTGATGTGCAGCAGGCCGTCTACGCCGCCCAGATCAACGAATGCACCGTAGTCAGTGAGGTTCTTAACGATACCTTTAACTTCCATGCCTTCCTGCAGGTTTTCCAGCAGTTGATCGCGCTCAGCGCTGTTCTCGGATTCGATAACCGCACGGCGAGAAACGACAACGTTGTTGCGCTTCTGATCCAGCTTGATGACTTTGAACTCAAGCTCTTTGCCTTCCAGGTGCAGAGTGTCACGTACCGGACGCACGTCAACCAGGGAACCTGGCAGGAACGCGCGGATGCCGTTCAGCTCGACGGTGAAGCCACCCTTCACTTTGCCGTTGATAACACCGGTTACAGTCTCAGCTTCTTCGTAGGCTTTTTCCAGCGTGATCCAAGCTTCGTGACGCTTAGCTTTCTCACGGGACAGCAGGGTTTCACCGAAGCCGTCTTCAACAGCATCCAGAGCAACGTCAACTTCGTCACCAACCTGGATTTCCAGCTCGCCCTGGGCGTTTTTGAATTGCTCAGCCGGGATGGCAGACTCAGATTTCAGACCGGCGTCAACCAGTACGATATCTTTGTCGATAGCAACAACGACGCCACGAACGATGGAACCCGGGCGGGTTTCGATTTCTTTTAAGGATTCTTCAAAGAGTTGAGCGAAAGATTCAGTCATGTTGTTAATCTTCAGGGTTCTTTAGTTTAACGTCCATTTAGCGTCCCGCCGAATGGGGTTGTTTCACATACCCCGCCATTGGCTCCATGCCGACAGGGTTTAAGGTTACAGGGGTAAAATTTTACCCGATATATTGCGATACCGCTATGACAAATATGACAAAAAGCCAATAGCGCCGCCGCGCTTATTGCTGCGGCAACGCCAACACTTTCTGTGCATACGTCAACGCCTGCTGGATCACTTCCTCTATCGACATGCTGGTAGAATCCAGCACGAGGGCGTCAGAAGCGGGCACCAGAGGCGCGATAGGCCGATTACGGTCACGGTCGTCCCGTTCCTTTATCTCGGCTAAAAGACGTTCAAAGTTAACATTAAAGCCCTTCTCCTGCAACTGCAGCATGCGGCGGTGCGCGCGCTCCTCCGAGCTGGCGTCGAGGAAAATCTTGACCGGCGCGTCCGGGAACACCACCGTGCCCATGTCGCGGCCATCGGCAATCAGGCCGGGCGCCTCGCGAAACGCGCGCTGGCGGCGCAGCAACGCCTCGCGCACGCGCGGAAACGCCGCCGCTTGCGACGCGGTGTTGCCGACGGTTTCGGTGCGGATCTCATTGCTGACGTCCTCACCTTCCAAAATCACCTGCAGCTTGCCGTCCTGGGCAACGAAGCGAACATCGAGATGTGCGGCCAGCGGAACCAGCGCTTCCTCAGAAGTGATATCCACCTGATGATGCAACGCCGCCAGCGCCAGCACGCGGTAGATCGCGCCGGAATCCAGCAAACGCCAACCAAGGGACTCGGCCAACGCTTTACACAGCGTGCCTTTGCCTGCGCCACTTGGTCCATCAACGGTTATCACCGGGGCTGTAGCCGTCATTTCTCTCTCCTTCAGGTAGAAAACCTCACAGAGACACGGCGCGCTTCGACTCGAAGCCCGTGCGCTCTGCCACCTGCCCAATCAGGGGCAAATACGGTGGCGTATTATACGCTGCCCTACGGCAATCTGTTACCCTGGAACTGTCCGGTTGTTGAAAATAAGCGCACAACCGCGAAAAAGTATAGAAGAAACGCCGGTCGCCGAAGGTTAAAAACGATAAAGGCCCACAAAGGGGCCTTAAAAGAAACGATTTGACGGGTTACTACGCCGGCTGGCTGATGCGCGCCAACTGCTCGAAATAATCCGGGAAGGTTTTCGCGGTGCATTTCGGATCGAGAATGGTGACCGGCGTATCCGACAGCGCCACCAGCGAGAAGCACATCGCCATGCGGTGATCGTTGTAGGTGCCGATCTCGGCGAACTGCAGTTTGGCCGGCGGCACGACGTGAATGTAGTCTTCGCCTTCGTCCACTTCCGCCCCCACTTTACGCAACTCGGTAGCCATCGCCGCCAGACGGTCGGTCTCCTTCACCCGCCAGTTGTAGATATTGCGGATGGTGGTCGGCCCCTCGGCGAACAGCGCCGCGGTGGCGATGGTCATCGCCGCGTCCGGAATGTGGTTCATGTCCATGTCGATGCCGCGCAGTTCACCGCGGCTGCACTCGATGAAATCGTCGCCCCAGGTGATGCGCGCGCCCATTTTCTCCAGCACGTCGGCGAACTTGGTGTCGCCCTGCACGCTTTTGCGGCCGATGCCGGTCACGCGCACGGTGCCGCCCTTGATCGCCGCCGCCGCCAGGAAGTAAGAGGCGGAAGAAGCGTCGCCCTCAACCAGGTAGTCGCCCGGCGCGATATACGTCTGGCACCCCTGGATATGGAATACCCGGTAGTTGTCGTGGCTCACCGATACGCCGAAGGTGCGCATCAGATGCAGCGTGATGTCGATGTAGGGCTTGGAAACCAGCTCGCCCTTGATGTGGATCTGCGTATCCTGCGGCGCCAGGGGCGCGGTCATCAGCAACGCAGTCAGGAACTGGCTGGAGACGCTGCCGTCAACGGTGACGTCGCCGCCCTGGAAACCGCCGCGCAGGCGAATCGGCGGGTAATCAGTCTGCTCGAGGTAATCAATCTGCGCCCCGCCCTGGCGCAACGCGTCCACCAGATGGCCGATCGGGCGTTCTTTCATGCGGGGTTCCCCGGTCAGCACCACATCACCTTCACCAAGGCACAGCGCCGCCGCCAGTGGGCGCATCGCGGTGCCGGCATTGCCGAGGAACAGTTCCAGCGGTTGGTTGGCCACCAACGGCCCGGCCACGCCGGTCACTTCACACACGGTGCGGTCGGCGGAAAGCCGGTAGTTCACGCCCAACGCCTGCAGCGCATTCAGCATATGACGCACATCGTCGCTGTCCAGCAGGTTGGTCAGCCGGGTCGTTCCCTCCGCCAGCGCCGCCAGCAGCAGAGCGCGGTTAGAAACGCTCTTCGAGCCGGGTAAGTTGACGGTGCCATTGACCAGGGCGACCGGTTGTAACGTCAGGGAATCCACCATGTGAACAAAACTCTCCAATTCTGATAAACGAAACGGCTCCGGAATAATGCCGGAGCCGCTTTAATGCAAAAGGACAACAGCCTGAGCAGCCCGCGCCTGGCGGGCTGACGGAATCAACCGTGACGACGTTCGAAGTCGGTCATGAAGTCGGTCAGCGCCTGCACGCCGGCCAGCGGCATGGCATTGTAAATAGAAGCACGCATGCCGCCAACTACCCGGTGGCCTTTCAGCGCCTGCAGGCCGATGGCCTCGGCTTCGCTGAGGAACACCTTGTCCAGCGCCGCATCGGCCAGCTGGAACGGCACGTTCATCCAGGAACGGTTGGCGATCGCCACCTGGCTGCGGTAGAAGTCGGATTTATCGATGGTCGCGTACAGCAGCTCGGCCTTGGCCTGATTGCGTTTTTGCATCTCCACCAGGCCGCCCTGCTCTTTCAGCCATTTGAACACCAGCCCGGACAAGTACCAGGCGAAGGTTGGCGGGGTGTTGAACATCGAGTCGTTCTCGGCCAGCACGGTGTAATCGAGGATAGACGGCACTTCTTTGCGCGCCTTGCCCAGCAGATCGTCGCGCACGATCACCAGCGTCAGGCCGGCCGGGCCGATATTTTTCTGCGCGCCGGCGTAAATCACGCCGAAGCGGCTGACGTCGAGCGGGCGGGACAGAATGGTCGAGGAGTAATCGCCGATCACCACTTTGTCGCCGAAGTCCGGCGTTTCATCGATGGCCACGCCGTCGATGGTTTCATTCGGGCAATAATGCACGTAAGCCGCGTCGTTGCTCAGCTGCCACTCTTTCATCGGCTTGATGCCGCTCAGGCCGTCGATGCGGGTTTTCACGTCGATGACGTTCGGGGTGCAATACTTTTCCGCTTCCTTGATGGCGCTGTGCGCCCAATAACCGCCGTCGATATAGTCGGCGGTGGCCTTGTCGCCCAGCAGGTTCAGCGGCAGCGCGGCGAATTGTGCGCGGGCGCCGCCGTGGCAAAACAGCACTTTATAGTTGGAGGGGACTTTCAGCAGATCGCGCAGATCCTGTTCCGCCTGCTCGGCAACGGCGATGAATTCTTTGCTGCGGTGACTGATCTCCATCACTGACGTGCCCAGGCCGTGCCAATTGCACAGTTCCTGTTCCGCACGACGCAACACTTCCACCGGCAGCATCGCCGGGCCAGAGCTAAAATTATAAACCTGAGTCATTTCCCCTCACCACATTCACTGTTCGCCGCAGAAAAGCGACCTGTCGAAAAGATGCCCGAAGCTAACGCTCGCGTTAACCAACCCATCGGTTTTATCACTCACGCCCCATGGCTGCAACGCTTATTCGCCCGTCGGCGGCAAACGGTCGCGCCGGGTGATGACAGGCTCTGCGGCCGTCGCGATTGTTTGGACGATAAAACCCTGCGACATGGGGAAATTCAGCGGGTTAACGCGGTGTTTTATGCTGTATTCAGCCGAGATGGCTGCGGGAGCCCGGACGGCCCCCGCAGGAGAGAAAACGATCAGTACTGATTGAACATCTGCTGGATCTGCTTCGCGTCTTTGGTTTGCGTCAGCGCCAGCTGCAGCAGAATGCGCGCTTTTTGCGGATTCAACGTGCCGGCGGCCACGAAGCCGTATTTGGCGTCGTCCACTTCCGCATCCTCGGTGGTCGCGCCGGTCGGCACGCGCGAAGAACGCACCACCGCCACGCCGTTGTGCGCCGCCGTCGCCAAGGTGTCGAACACGGTTTTATACAGGTTACCGTTGCCGACCCCGGCGCTGACGATGCCCTGATATCCTTCGGCGATCAGCGCCTTGGCCGGCGCATCGGAGGCGTTGGCGTAGTTGTAGACGATGCCGACCTTCGGCAGCTCGTTCAGCTTGCTGACGTCGAACGGCGTCTCCCGGGTATGCTTGCGCTGCGGCGAACGCTGGTAATCGATCTTGCCGTTGTGGATGTACCCCAGCGGGCCGAAGTTCGGCGACTGGAAGGTCTGCACGGCGGTGGTATTGGTCTTGGTGACGTCGCGCGCGTCCAGCACGGTGTCGTTCATCGCCACCAGCACCCCGCGGTTGGCCGATTGCGGATCCGCCGCCGTCACCACCGCGTTATACAGGTTGAACGGGCCGTCGGCGCTCATCGCCGTCGCCGGCCGCATCGCCCCGACCAGCACCACCGGCTTGTCGCACTTCACCGTCAGATCGAGGAAATAGGCCGTCTCTTCCAGCGTATCGGTACCGTGGGTGATGACGAAGCCGTCGGTTTTGCCGCAGTCGGCGTCAATTTTCTTCACCAGCGTCAGCCAGACCTGATCGCTCATGTCCTGCGAGCCGATGTTCACCACCTGCTCCCCCCGCACGTTGGCGATGTTTTTCAACGCCGGCACCGCATCGACCAGCGCCTCGACGCCCAGCTTGCCCGCGGTATAGTTGGACTTCGTCGCCGAATCGCCGCCGCCGGCAATGGTGCCGCCGGTCGCCAGCAGGGTGATGTTGGGCAGCGCCAGCGCCGAAGCGCTGACGCCGGTCAACAAGAGGGTTAACACGCTGAGTTTCACTGATTTCATTAGATTTCTCCGTGACAGATAACTCGCTGAATTATGGCCTTTATCCTTAAAAAAACTGTGACTTTGCCACCGCTTTAGGAATACGTGGAGCTCCAGCGTAAAACCCCGTATCATTGCGCGTTTTTAGTACGCGCAAAAAGTGAAGACAATGACGCAAACTTTTATCCCCGGTAAAGACGCCGCCCTGGAAGACTCCATCGCCCGTTTCCAGCAGAAACTGAGCGACCTCGGTTTCAACATCGAAGAAGCCTCCTGGCTGAACCCGGTGCCGCACGTGTGGTCGGTGCACATTCGCGATCGCGATTGCCCGCTGTGCTTCACCAACGGCAAAGGCGCCAGCAAAAAAGCCGCGCTGGCCTCCGCGCTGGGTGAATATTTCGAGCGCCTGTCCACCAACTACTTCTTTGCCGATTTCTATCTGGGCCGGCAGATCGCCGAAGGCGACTTCGTGCACTACCCGAATGAGAAATGGTTCCCGATCCCTGAAGACGACGCGCTGCCGGCCGGCATCCTCGACGAACGCCTGCACGCCTTCTACGATCCGCAGCAAGAGCTGAGCGCCAGCGATCTGGTCGATCTGCAGTCCGGCAACGCCGATCGCGGCGTGTGCGCGCTGCCGTTTACCCGTCAGTCCGACCAGCAAACCGTGTACATCCCGATGAATATCATCGGCAACCTGTATGTTTCCAACGGCATGTCCGCCGGCAACACCGCCAACGAAGCGCGCGTGCAGGGCCTGTCGGAAGTGTTCGAGCGTTATGTGAAAAACCGCATCATCGCCGAATCCATCAGCCTGCCGGCGATCCCGGACGAAGTGCTGAACCGCTACCCGAGCGTGGTGGAAGCCATCGCCAAGTTGGAAGAGGAAGGTTTCCCGATCCTCTCCTATGACGCCTCGCTGGGCGGCAACTACCCGGTGATCTGCGTGGTGCTGTTCAACCCGACCAACGGCACCTGCTTCGCTTCATTCGGCGCGCATCCTGACTTCGGCGTAGCGCTGGAGCGCACGGTAACCGAACTGCTGCAGGGCCGCAGCCTGAAAGATCTCGACGTGTTCACCGCGCCGACCTTCGATGACGAAGAAGTGGCGGAACACACCAACCTGGAAACGCACTTCATCGACTCCAGCGGCCTGATCTCCTGGGATCTGTTCAAACAGGATGCCGATTACCCGTTCGTTGACTGGAACTTCAGCGGCAGCACGCAGGAAGAGTTCGCCACCCTGATGAGCATCTTCGACAAGGAAGACGCGGAAGTGTACATCGCCGACTACGAGCACCTGGGCGTCTATGCTTGCCGCATCATCGTGCCGGGCATGTCCGATATCTACCCGGCGGAAGACCTGCTGCTGGCCAACAACAGCATGGGCGCGCACCTGCGCGATACGCTGCTGGCGCTGCCGGGCAGCGAGTGGGAGCCGGAAGAATACCTGGCGCTGATCGAGCAGCTGGACGACGAAGGGCTGGACGATTTCACCCGCGTACGCGAACTGCTGGGCATTGCCAGCGGCAAAGACAACGCCTGGCATACCCTGCGCGTGGGCGAGCTGAAGTCGATGCTGGCGCTGGCGGGCGGCGATCTGGATCAGGCGCTGATCTGGACCGAATGGACGCAGGACTTCAACGCCTCGGTGCTGAGCCCGGCGCGCAGCAACTACTACCGCTGCCTGCAAACGCTGCTGCTGCTGGCGCAGGAGCCTGAACGCGAAGCGGCGCAATACTATACCGCGTTCGTGAAAATGTACGGCCAGGAAGCGGTCGACGCCGCCTCCGCCGCCATCAGCGGTGAAGAGCGCTTCAACGGGCTGTTCGCCGTCGATGCCGATCTGAAGGCGCTGCCGGCGCATCAGGCGCTGCTGGCGGCTTACGAGAAGCTGCAGGCGGCCAAACGCCGCCACTGGGCCAAGGCCTAAGCATCATCAGGGGGTGCCACCACTTTGGGAGTACCCCTGTTGCCAAACGCCGCACTCCGTTGCGGCGTTTTCATTTTTGCGGTTTATTTCAACGCATTCGGTTTTATTTTTTCGCCGGGAAATAGGCGGTTAAACGGCCATAAAAATAAATAAACCGTCAATTGTTGCCGGACGGTGAAATAATAATTAACCGATAATTAAACTTTCAGCGCCGCGCGGCGACAAAACGCCTAAAAATTTAACTTTACTCTACGCCGACCATTCGGTGGATTCAAAAAAATTTGCAAACATTAAAAAAATGTTTTTGATTAAAAATCAATAAATTAACCACAAAAACCACACAAAAAACACGCCATTTCGCCGCTCTACTTCCCCGCCTTATGATCCAAATCAAATTTTCCCCTATACTGCTTTGCTAGTATCTCATTGCGTTGTTTTAACCCTTAAGAGCGAGAGTTAGTTTGAAAACTGACAGCCCCTTCGATCTGATTTTACCTGCGGCAACGGCGAAAATCGCTGAAGATGCCGGCGTGTATAAAGCCACCAAACATCCGCTGAAAACGTTTTATTTGGCGATCACCGCCGGTGTCTTCATTTCCATCGCCTTCGTCTTCTACATCACGGCGACCACCGGCACCGCCGGCGTGCCTTTCGGGCTGGCGAAACTGGTCGGCGGCATCTGCTTCTCTCTCGGGTTAATGCTGGTGGTGGTGTCGGGCGCCGACCTGTTCACTTCTACCGTGCTTATCGTCATCGCCAAGGCCAGCGGCCGCATCAGTTGGGGCCAGCTGGGCGCCAACTGGCTGAACGTTTATCTCGGCAACCTGGTCGGCGCGCTGTTCTTCGTGGCGCTGATCTGGTTCTCCGGCGAGTATATGGTCGCCAACGGCCAGTGGGGCCTGAATGCCCTGCAAACTGCAGACCATAAGCTGCATCACACCTTCATCGAAGCCGTCTGCCTCGGCATTCTGGCTAACCTGATGGTCTGCCTGGCGGTCTGGATGAGCTACTCCGGCCGTACCCTGACCGACAAGATGCTCGCCATGGTGCTGCCGGTCGGTATGTTTGTCGCCAGCGGCTTCGAACACAGCATCGCCAACATGTTTATGATCCCTATGGGCATCGTGGTCAAACACTTCGCCACGCCGGAATTCTGGCAAGCCGTAGGGGCGGTACCTGAGCAATTCGCTCATCTGACAGTAAGCAACTTCATCATCGACAACCTGATTCCGGTCACCCTCGGTAACATCATCGGCGGCGGTCTGCTGGTTGGGTTGACTTACTGGGTAATTTATCTGCGCGGGGGCCGCGAACAGCACTAAGCTGTGAGTTACCGCGTGCAGAGTTAGAAATCCACAATCAAAGGTAGGTGTACAATGACCGAACTTAACGAGAAATTAGCCAACGCTTGGGAAGGTTTCAGCAAGGGTGACTGGCAGAATGAAGTCAACGTTCGTGACTTCATCCAGAAAAACTACACGCCTTATGAAGGTGACGAATCCTTCCTGGCTGGCGCAACTCAAGCCACCACCACCTTGTGGGACAAGGTTATGGAAGGGATCAAACTGGAAAACCGCACTCATGCGCCGGTTGATTTCGACACCAACGTTGCTTCAACCATCATTTCTCACGACGCGGGTTACATCGCCAAAGAGCTGGAAACCATCGTGGGTCTGCAGACCGACGCCCCTCTGAAACGCGCGCTGATCCCGTTCGGCGGCATCAAAATGGTCGAAGGTTCGTGCAAAGTGTACGGCCGCGAGCTGGATCCGCAGCTGAAAAAAGTGTTCACCGAATACCGTAAAACCCACAACCAGGGCGTATTCGACGTTTACACCAAAGACATCCTGAACTGCCGTAAATCCGGTGTGCTGACCGGTCTGCCAGACGCCTACGGCCGCGGCCGCATCATCGGCGACTACCGCCGCGTGGCGCTGTACGGCATCGACTTCCTGATGGCCGACAAACTGAACCAGTTCAAATCGCTGCAGGAAAAACTGGAAAACGGCGAAGACCTGGAAATGACCATCCAGCTGCGCGAAGAGATCGCTGAACAGCACCGCGCTCTGGCTCAGATCAAAGAGATGGCCGCCAAATACGGCTACGACATCTCCGGCCCGGCCACCAGCGCGCAAGAAGCGGTGCAGTGGACCTACTTCGGCTACCTGGCCGCGGTGAAATCCCAGAACGGCGCCGCCATGTCCTTCGGCCGCGTGTCCACCTTCCTCGACGTGTTCATCGAACGCGACATCAAGGCGGGCAAACTGACCGAAGAACAAGCGCAGGAACTGATCGACCACCTGGTGATGAAACTGCGTATGGTGCGCTTCCTGCGTACCCCTGAGTACGATGAGCTGTTCTCCGGCGACCCAATCTGGGCGACTGAGTCCCTGGCCGGTATGGGCGTCGACGGCCGTACCCTGGTCACCAAAAACAGCTTCCGCTTCCTGAACACCCTGTACACCATGGGGCCGTCGCCGGAGCCGAACATGACCATCCTGTGGTCTGAGAAGCTGCCGCTGAACTTCAAGAAATTCGCGGCGAAAGTGTCCATCGACACCTCTTCCGTTCAGTACGAAAACGACGACCTGATGCGTCCTGACTTCAACAACGATGACTATGCCATCGCTTGCTGCGTCAGCCCGATGATCGTCGGCAAACAAATGCAGTTCTTCGGCGCCCGCGCCAACCTGGCGAAAACCATGCTGTACGCCATCAACGGCGGCGTTGACGAAAAACTGAAAATGCAGGTCGGCCCGAAAGAAGCGCCGATGATGGACGAAGTGCTGGACTATGACAAAGTCATGGCGCGCATGGACCACTTTATGGATTGGCTGGCCAAGCAGTACGTGACCGCGCTGAACATCATTCACTACATGCACGACAAGTACAGCTACGAAGCTGCGCTGATGGCGCTGCATGACCGTGACGTTTATCGCACCATGGCTTGCGGCATCGCCGGTCTGTCCGTTGCGGCCGACTCCCTGTCCGCCATCAAGTACGCGAAAGTCACCACCATTCGCGACGAAGACGGCCTGGCTATCGACTTCAAAGTGGAAGGCGAGTATCCGCAGTTCGGTAACAACGACGCCCGCGTCGATGACATCGCCTGCGACCTGGTGGAACGTTTCATGAAGAAAATTCAGAAACTGCGCACCTACCGCAACGCGGTACCGACTCAGTCCGTACTGACCATCACCTCCAACGTGGTGTACGGCAAGAAAACCGGTAACACCCCGGATGGCCGCCGCGCCGGCGCACCGTTCGGCCCAGGCGCCAACCCGATGCACGGCCGCGACCAGAAAGGCGCAGTAGCCTCCCTGACCTCGGTAGCCAAACTGCCGTTTGCCTACGCGAAAGACGGGATCTCCTACACCTTCTCCATCGTGCCTAACGCGCTGGGTAAAGACGACGACGTGCGTAAAGCCAACCTGGCGGGCCTGATGGATGGTTACTTCCACCATGAAGCCTCCATCGAAGGCGGCCAGCACCTGAACGTCAACGTAATGAACCGCGAAATGCTGCTGGACGCGATGGAAAACCCTGAGAAATACCCTCAGCTGACCATCCGCGTCTCCGGTTACGCCGTGCGCTTCAACTCGCTGACCAAAGAGCAACAGCAGGACGTCATTACTCGTACCTTCACTCAAACGATGTAATAACGCCGACCGGGCGGGAAACCGCCCGGTGCCAACGTCAGGGCCGGTTCTGCCGGCCCTTTTCTCCCACCGCTCTCCCCTGACTCTGTACGAGTCTGTTTTGCCGGACATCTATACTTAAATGGATAGCCGGCAAAACAGTTATCCGGCAACTGACCGGCCGACAGGCATCATTACCCCCGGTGGCGGATCCCCCGCCGCTGCATCGCAGATACCTGGCCGGCGGCCACGCGCCTATTTTTAGACTGCGTTTGACAGTCCATATTGGAGAAAACCCCGCAATGTCAGTAACTGGTCGCATCCACTCCTTCGAATCCTGCGGCACCGTCGATGGGCCCGGGATCCGCTTTATCGTCTTCTTCCAGGGCTGCCTGATGCGCTGCCTCTATTGCCATAACCGTGACACCTGGGACACCCACGGCGGCAAAGAAGTGACCGTCGAAGAGCTGATGAAAGACGCGGTGGCCTACCGCCACTTCATGAACGCTTCCGGCGGTGGCGTGACCGCGTCCGGCGGCGAGGCGATCCTGCAGGCTGAATTCGTGCGCGACTGGTTCCGCGCCTGCCATGCCGAAGGCATCAACACCTGCCTGGACACCAATGGCTTCGTGCGCCGCTACGATCCGGTGATCGACGAATTGCTGGACACCACCGATCTGGTGATGCTGGATCTGAAACAGATGAACGACGAGATCCACCAGAATCTGGTCGGCGTCTCCAACCACCGCACGCTGGAATTCGCCCGCTATCTGGCGAAACGCAACCAGCGCACCTGGATCCGTTACGTGGTGGTGCCGGGCTGGTCAGACGACGATAAATCGGCGCACCTGCTGGGCGAGTTCACCAAAGACATGACCAACATCGAGAAAATCGAGCTGCTGCCTTACCACGAGCTGGGCAAGCACAAATGGATAGCGATGGGGGAAGAGTACAAACTGGACGGCGTACATCCGCCGAAGGCCGAGACCATGGATCGCGTCAAAGGCATCCTGGAAAGCTACGGCCACAAAGTGATTTACTGATTGGCGCACGCCAAAAGAAAAACCGGCTCATGGCCGGTTTTTTTATGCTCAGGCGGCGGCGAACGGCGTGTGGTGGCGATCCGGCTTCTGCTTTTTCAGCAGCATCAGCAGGTAAACCAGCGCCACGGCGGCGATCATCACGAACAGCACGCGATCGGAGTAGTTTTGCATCAGCAGCGCCGTCATCGATGGGCCCAGCAGGCTGCCGATGGTGTAACTCATCAGCAGCGCCTGGTTCATCGCCACCAGTTCGTGCGGCATTGCCTTCTCGCAGGCCCAGGACATCGCCACCGGGTAAAGGGTAAAGCCAGCGCAGCCGAGGATGAACAACGAAGGCGCCATGGCGTAGTTGCCGAGCATCGCCACGCTGGCGAGGATCACCACGAACACCTGAATGCGCAGCACCAGCAGGCGCCCGTAACGATCGGCCAGGCGCCCGACCGGCCATTGCCCGACGATGCCGGAGCTGACCAGCAGCGCCATCCAGTAACCCACGTTGGCGTCACTCATGCCCTGATGGGAGAGATACAGCGGCATCAGGCCATACAGCGAACCGAGCACGATGCCGGAGATGATGCAGCCGTTGATGCCGAGGCGCGCGCTGCGGCGTCTCAACATTGTCCATACTGCCGCCTGCTGCGGCTCGTCTTCATGGCGGTTGACCCGCGCGAACAGCATTGGCAACATCGCGCTGATCACAATGGCGGTCACCCACGGCACCACGTGCAGCAATTCGGTCGAGGTCATGCTCAACAGCAATTGGCCGGTCACCGTACCGAGGTAATAGACTATCATATAGGCCGCCAGCAGCTGGCCACGGTTGCTCAGGTTACCGCTGCGCAACAGCGCGCTCTCCACGATCACCCAGATCCAGGCGCAACCGACGCCGGCGAAGAAGCGCCAGCCCAGCCAGCTCCAGAAATCGATCGACAGCACCATGCCGGCGGTCGCCGCGGCGAACACCAGACAAGAAAGATGATAGCTGCGGGTAAAGCCGACGCGCTGGATCAGTCTGCCCGCCACCAACGTGCCCAACAGGTTACCGCTGAAATAAGAGGAACTGACCATGCCCACCTGCCAGGTTGACAGCTGGGCATGGGTTAACCAAAGCGGCACTAACGTATTCAAAACGGCAATGGATACCGTGAGCAGCAAAAGGCCGCAGAGCAATAGGAGCACTGGGCGGGAGTATGCGGACATAGTGAAATTGTGACCGAACGCGCAATGAGAGTGCGCGCATCATGCCACTGGCGATAAAAAAGTCAATCGCCTCTTATCATTCCAGCGCACGATTTGTTTCCGGCTAATCGGCTGGAAAAGCGCTATGCTCAGCGCAGAGCGAATTTAACGACGGAGAAGCGAGATGAGTCAGGCAAATAATGCGGCGGTAGAGACCCTGCTGGCGGACATCGGCAGCACGCACGATGAGCTGCTGGCCATTGTGCAGCAGGTACGTCGGATCGCCGCGACAAGCGGCAGTGGCGTCACCGAATCGGTCAAATACGGCGGCATCATGTTCTCGCATACTCAATTTTTCTGCGGCGTTTTCGCCTACCGCAGTCACGTCACGGTGGAATTCGGCCAAGGGCACCGACTGGAAGATCGCTATCAGCAACTTGAAGGCAACGGCCAATATCGGCGGCACATCAAGCTCCACTCGCTCGCCGAGGTGAAAAGCAAGCATCTGGCGGACTACATTAAACAGGCCTACGCGCTGGCGACAGACTGAATTCTCGACATAAAAAAAGCGCCCGCAGGCGCTTTTTTCTCGTAGCTTGCCGTTTAGCCGATGTATTCCAGGCCGCCCATATAAGGACGCAGCACTTCAGGCACCTGAATGCGACCGTCGGCCTGCTGGTAGTTTTCCAGCACCGCCACCAGCGTACGGCCGACCGCCAGGCCGGAGCCGTTCAGCGTGTGAACCAGACGCGGCTTCTTGTCGGCCTTGCTGCGGCAACGCGCCTGCATGCGACGCGCCTGGAAGTCCCACATGTTGGAGCAGGACGAGATCTCGCGATAGGTGTTCTGCGCCGGCAGCCACACTTCCAGATCGTAGGTCTTGCATGCGCCGAAGCCCATATCGCCGGTGCACAGCAGCACCTTGCGGTAAGGCAGGTTCAGCAGCTGCAGCACTTTTTCCGCGTGGCCGGTCAGCTCTTCCAGGGCATCCATCGAATCTTCCGGACGGACGATCTGCACCATCTCGACCTTGTCGAACTGGTGCATGCGGATCAAACCGCGGGTATCGCGACCGTAAGAACCGGCTTCCGCACGGAAGCATGGCGTGTGCGCGGTCATCTTCAGCGGCAGAGTTTCCTCTTCCACGATCTCGTCGCGCACCAGGTTGGTCAGCGGCACTTCCGCCGTTGGGATCAGCGCGTAGTTGCTGCTGTCGGCTTCTTCTTCCAGCGGGCGGGTATGGAACAGATCTTCGCCGAACTTCGGCAGTTGGCCGGTGCCATACAGCGTGGCGTGGTTGACCAGATAAGGTACGTAGGCCTCCAGGTAGCCGTGCTGCTCGGTGTGCAGATCCAGCATGAACTGGGACAGCGCGCGGTGCATGCGGGCGATTTGCCCTTTCATGACCACGAAACGCGAACCGGTCAGCTTAACCGCGGCGGCAAAATCAAGCCCGCCGGCCATTTCGCCCAGATCGACGTGATCGCGCACCGCGAAGTCGTACTGGCGCGGTTCGCCCCAGCGGGTGACTTCCAGGTTTTCGCTGTCGTCTTTACCATCCGGCACCGCGTCGTCCGGCAGGTTAGGCAGCGTCAGAGCGTAATCGCGGATCTCGCTTTGCAGCGCATCCAGCGCCGCCTTGGCGGCATCCAGCTTGTCACCCAGCTCGTTCACTTCGCGACGCAGCGGCTCGATGTCTTCCCCACGCGCTTTGGCCGCGCCGATGGATTTCGATCGGGAGTTGCGTTCCGCTTGCAGCGTTTCAGTTTCTACCTGCAGAACTTTGCGGCGTTCTTCCTGCGAACGCAGCAGATCCAGATCGAGTTTAAAGCCTCGGCGAGCCAGTTTGACGGCGACTGCGTCTAGCTCATTACGCAGCAGATTGGGATCGAGCATGCTAATCCTGTGCTTGTTGTTATTGAAAGAAGTGTTGTTGTTCTATGCGGCTGATTTATAGCCGCATAAAAGAAGAGTGATACCCGCTAACCTTACCGCAACGGCCACGCTAGCGGTAGCGTTTTGTCGGGCTATTTTGATCCTGCTCAGCCAGCCATGCCAACTTTTCGCCGATTTTCCCTTCCAGCCCGCGCGAGGTCGGTTGGTAGTAGCGCGTATGGGCCATTTCGGGCGGGAAATAGTTCTCACCGGCGGCGTAGGCGTTGGGTTCGTCGTGGGCGTAACGGTATTCCGCCCCCAGCCCCATCTCCTTCATCAGCTTGGTCGGCGCGTTGCGCAGGTGCTCCGGCACGTCATAATCGGCCTGCTCTTTGGCATCGCGCATGGCGGCCTTGAACGCGGTGTAAACCGCATTGCTTTTCGGCGCGCAGGCCAGGTAAACAATCGCCTGCGCGATGGCGCGTTCGCCCTCGGCCGGCCCCACGCGGGTGAAGCAATCCCAGGCGGCGATCGCCACCTGCATGCCGCGCGGATCGGCGTTGCCCACGTCTTCAGAGGCAATCGCCAACAGACGGCGCGCCACATAGAGCGGATCGCCGCCGGCGGTAATGATGCGCGCATACCAGTACAGCGCGGCGTCCGGCGCCGAACCGCGCACTGATTTATGCAGCGCGGAAATCAGGTCGTAATAACGGTCGCCCTTGTTGTCGAAGCGCGCGCTGCGCTCGCCCGACACCTCTTTCAGCAACTCCGGCGTCAGCACCCGCACGCCTTTGGCATCGATCTCCGCCATGTCCGCCATCATTTCCAGGCTGTTCAGCGCCCGGCGCGCATCGCCGCCCACCAACTCCGACAGCAGGCGGCGCGTTTCCGCGGGCAGCTCGACGTTCTGATTGCCAAAGCCGCGCGCCTTGTCGCTCATCGCCTGATCCAGCACCTGGCCGATATCTTCGGCGGTCAGCGCCTTCAGCAGGTAAACGCGGGCGCGGGACAACAGCGCCGAGTTCAGTTCGAACGACGGGTTTTCGGTGGTGGCGCCGATAAAGGTGATGGTGCCGTCTTCGATATGCGGCAGGAAAGCGTCCTGCTGGCTTTTGTTAAAGCGGTGCACTTCGTCGACGAACAGGATGGTGCGGCGGCCGGCGTCGCGGTTTTGCCGCGCCCGCTCAATCGCCTCGCGGATCTCCTTGATGCCGGAGGTCACGGCAGAGATCCGTTCGACATCCGCCTGGCCATAACGGCCGATCAGCTCTGCCAACGTCGTCTTCCCGGTGCCCGGCGGCCCCCATAAAATCATCGAGTGCAGTTGCCCGGCCTCAATGGCGCGCGGCAGCGGCTTGCCGGCGGCCAGCAGGTGTTGCTGGCCGATATACTGCGCCAGCGTGGTCGGCCGCATGCGCGCGGCCAACGGCTGGAACTCGTTCTGGGAAAAATCGAGCGACAGATTATTACTCACTTGCACCTCACTGGCGCTGGTCGTCCAGCGTCACCCCCTTCGGCGGGGTAAATTTGAATTTGGCCGGATCGGCGGCGACGTTCTGCTGGCTTTTCAGCGTATAAGCACTACGCTGGCCATCCTGCTCCACCGCGGCGAAGCTGCGGATGGTGCCGCTGTTGGTCACGCTGATGGCGAATTGCTTCAGGTTGCCGCTGGCGGATTTTGGCGTTAATTCAAAATCATCGCCCTTTTGCTTCACGTTGTACTGTTTCCAGTCGCTGGCGTTATTGCGGGTGATCAGCATAAACGGCGTATTGCCGGTGGCGTTCTTCAGCCAGGTCGCCGTCACCTGCTCGACGAACGGATTGTAAAACCACAGGGTTTGACCATCGGAGACCAGCACGCTCTCATCGGGTGACGTCATGTGCCAGTTGAACAGGTTCGGCCGCTTCACCCACAGCTCGCCTTCACCCTGTTGCACCGCGGCGCCTTCGGCGCTGGTCACGGTTTGCGAGAAGCTGGCGTGGAAACTGTTCACCTTCGCCAGGCGACTTTGCAGATCCTGTGCGGCGTCGGCCAGCACGGAGGTAGAAGCGAATCCCGAAAGCAGACAGCAGGCAACTAACAGTTTTTTCATTATTCCAGATACCTTATGAAATGCGTTAACCGCAGGGCGACGCCGTGCGGGCCAATCAACCCTTTACTCCCGTTACTTTACCTGAAGCCAGCGATCGGCCGGTAGGCCAATGTTCCGAGAAGAAACGGGTTTACGCTTCTTTGCACAAGGGCCGCTTAAGCGGCCCTTTCTTATTAAATTGCAATGGCTAAACGACCATCAATCGTGCCGCGGCGGCGCCAGCACCTCGCGGTTGCCGTTATGCCCCTGCTCGCTGACGATGCCCTGCGCCTCCATCTGTTCGATGATGCGCGCCGCGCGGTTATAGCCGATGCGGAACTGGCGCTGTACGCCGGAGATGGAGGCGCGGCGTTTATCCACCACGAAATCCACCGCCTGGTCAAACAGCGGATCCAGCTCTTCGTCGCCGTCCATGCCGCCGCCGGCACCGCCCTCGCCGTCTTCGCCGCCGCTGAGAATGCCCTCTTTATATTGGGGCCGCTCGCGCGCTTTCCAATCCTTGACCACCGCGTGCACTTCCTGATCGCGCACGAATGCGCCATGCACGCGCACCGGGATCGAGGAGTTCGGCGCCAGATAGAGCATGTCACCCATGCCCAGCAAGGACTCGGCGCCCCCCTGATCGAGGATGGTGCGGGAGTCGATCTTGCTCGACACGGTAAAGGCGATGCGCGTCGGAATGTTGGCCTTGATCAGGCCGGTGATCACATCCACCGACGGACGCTGGGTCGCCAGCACCAGGTGGATACCCGCCGCACGCGCTTTTTGCGCCAGGCGAGCGATCAGCTCTTCGACCTTCTTGCCGACCGTCATGATCAGATCGGCGAATTCGTCGACCATCACTACGATGTACGGCTCTTTCTCCAACACCGGTGGCGTGATGTCCATGCTGTCGGTCGGCTTCCAGAATGGATCCGGGATCGGGCGCCCCATCGCTTCGGCCTGATCGACGCGCTCGTTGTAGCCGGCCAGGTTACGCACGCCCAGGGCAGACATCAGCTTGTAGCGGCGTTCCATTTCACCCACGCACCAGCGCAGCGCGTTGGCGGCGTCTTTCATGTCGGTGACCACGTCGGTCAACAGGTGTGGAATGCCTTCGTAAACCGACAGTTCCAGCATTTTCGGGTCGATCATGATAAAGCGCACCTCTTTCGGCGTGGCCTTATACAAGATGCTCAGGATCATGGCGTTGACCCCGACCGACTTACCGGAACCGGTGGTACCGGCAACCAGCAAGTGCGGCATTTTGCCCAGATCGGCCACGACCGGTTCGCCGGAGATGTCTTTACCCAATACGATGGACAGCGGCGACGGATTGTCACGGAAAGCCGGGCAATCCAGCACTTCACGCAGATACACCGTTTGCCGTTTGGCGTTCGGCAGCTCCAGACCGACATAAGGCTTGCCGGGGATCACTTCCACCACGCGCACCGCCGAAGTCGACAGCGAGCGCGCCAGATCGCGCGACAGGTTGGAAATGCGCGCCGCTTTAACGCCCGGCGCCAGATCCAGCTCGAAGCGGGTGATGACCGGCCCCGGCAGGATGTCCACCACGTCGGCTTTCACGCGGTAATCGGCCAGGCTGGCCTCCACCAGGCGCGCCTTCTGTTCCAGCGCGAAGGAATCGACCGGCTCCACCTCTTTCGGCGCCTCGGTCAACAGATCCAGCGTCGGCAGCGGCGTGGTCGGCTTCTGCAGCGGCTGATCGTTGCGCATCAGGAACGGGTGAATCAGACTGTCCATCGCAGGATGTTGCTCTGCCTGAGCTTGCTGAGGCTGCTGCTGCGCCGGTTGCTGTGGCTGCTGATATTGCTGCTGCGACGGCTGTTGATATTGCTGTTGCTGCGGCTGCTGATATTGCTGCGGCGACGGCTGTTGATACTGCTGTTGCTGCGGCTGCTGGTATTGTTGAGGCTGCGGGTGCGATTGCTGAGGTTGGGCAGCCGGCGCCGCCTGCTCAAACTGACCGAACGGCACATCGTCCTCTTGCTCGCTTTGCTGTTCAATGCGCTCTTCAAGCTGCGGGGACAGCGTGAACATCGGCTCGCTCGGGCCATCGTCCACCAGATCCGCCATCGGCGAGAAGCTGAAAGCATTGCGGGTATCGATCGGGCTGGCGGCCGGCGCCTGCGGAGCAGATGCTTGCTGGCCGTAGCGCGCCTGCTGCTGCTCGGCAAACGCCTGACGCAGCGCGGCCTCTTGCCGCGCCTCTTCGTCGTCCTGCTGATCTTCGCCGTAACGCTGGCTCTGTTGCTCGGCGAACGCTTTGCTCAGCTCAGCCTCCTGCTGAGCCTGTTCATCATCCTGCTCCGGCGCGTAGCTTTCGCCATAGCGCTGGCTTTGCTGCTCGGCAAACGCCTGACGCAGCGCGGCTTCCTGTAGCGCCTCTTCATCCTGCGGGTTCACCGCCGCCGGCTGCTGAGGCTCCGCCTCTGTCTGGCGCTGTTCCTGTTCGGCCGCACGCTGCGAAGGCAGCTTGATGCCGTAGGAAGCCAGTTCGCGACGGGTCGGGATGCGCACCGGATTCGGCCGCGGCAGTTCAGGGCCGATGCCCTGCTTAACCTGCGGATTGCCGTCACTGGTCGCCGTGAAGGCCGGCATAAAGGTCGCCGCTGCGACGCCCGCAGCAGCAGCGGCTGCCGCCGTATCCGGCTGCGGTTTGGCGCCGGTGGCGCTGAAACCGTTCGAACTGCCGATGTCGACGCTGTCACGCTGTGCGGCGGTAAAATCAAAGGGAGAACGCGCCGGCGGTTGCGGCGCGGCCGGCTCTTGCCAGTTGCCGAGGCGCGGCTCATCGTCATCCTGATAAGGATCGACAGGACGCGTCGCCTTAGGCGCAGGCGTTTCTTCCGGGATCTCGAAGGAATACAGCGGCGGCGTAGCGTCTTGCGCCGGGGCGCTCACCGGGTGCTGATTGACAGAGGCCGGCGCGGCCGGCGCCACCGTTACCGACGGAGCCTGTGTGGCGATCGGCGCTGCAACGGGCTCGTGGATCTCTGCCTTCACCGCCGGTGCAGGCGAAGCCGCCGGCGCGATGGGTGCGGCTTCCGCTTCAAGCTCGCCATCGTCGGCGCGCAGGCCGCTGAGCAACGGATCGGCGGCATCTTCTTCTGCCGCTTTGGCGCTTTCGGTGACCGAAGGCGCGGAGAACAGCACGTCGTCATCGGCGGCCGCGGCTCCGGCGGCGGTCGCGGCAACCGCTGCGGCGGCACCCTTCCCTGCCTGCTCAGGCTCGTCGTCAACGTAACGCTCGTCATCCTCAAAATAGCGCTCTTCGCGACGTGAGCGATTGGTCATCACCGTCGCGACGCCCAGCACCGCCCCGCCGATCTTCTCGGCGATCACCAGCCAGGACCAGCCGGTAAACAGCGTCAACCCCGCCGCCCATACGCACAACAGCGCCAGCGTAGCGCCGATGCCGTTGAACCACGGCAACATGGCGTTGCTCAGCAGGCTGCCGATCACGCCGCCGGAAGCGAAGTAATAGAGATCGTCGACGTTCAGCGCCGCCAGCCCGCAGGAGGTGAGCACTAACGCCAGGGTGCCGATCAGGCGCAGGGAAAGCGCGAAATAGTCGATGTAGTCTCTGTTGCTGCGTTGGCGATAAGCCGCCCAGCACAAGACCAGCATGATCGGCGGTATCGCGTAGGCGAGCACCCCGAAGGTGAAGAACAGCGTATCGGCCAACCAGGCCCCGACACCGCCGCCCAGATTGTGAATCGGCTCATGCCACGCGGTCTGCGACCAGCTTGGGTCAGACGGATTGAAACTGACCAGCGCAGCCATGAGGTAAACGGCAAAAATCGCTACCACGATAAGCACAGCTTCCAGCAAACGCCGGCCACTGCTGAGTCTTTTCAGGGTAACTTCTTTATCTTCTGTATATTCCTGGCTCAAGAAAGGCTCTCCAGGTTCCTGTTAGCTGACATAGCAACAGCGCCGAGAAACTGCCCCGGCGCCGAAACTGTATGAATAAACAGGAGTGTAACCAATTTAATCAGGTTTTGCACCTGCACCTTACCGTGTTTTGATAACCAGACGGTTACTCTGTTTCACTTCTTCCATCACTACGTAGGTACGGGTGTCGTTAACCCCCGGCAAACGCAGCAAGGTTTCGCCCAGCAATTTGCGGTAAGCCGACATATCCGGTACGCGGGTTTTCAACAGGTAGTCGAAATCGCCGGAAACCAGATGACACTCCTGAATCTCTTCAAGCTTCTGCACTGCCGAGTTGAATTGCTCAAACACATCCGGCGCGCCGCGGTTCAGCGTGATCTCCACGAAAACCAGCAGGGACGCATCCAGATAATGCGGGTTAAGCAATGCGGTATAGCCATGAATGAAACCCTGGCGCTCAAGACGGCGCACGCGTTCCAAACATGGTGTCGGGGATAACCCCACGCGCTTCGAAAGCTCGACGTTCGAAATACGCCCATCCTTCTGCAGCTCATTCAGGATGTTGCGGTCGATACGGTCAAGATCTTTACCCGGGCGTTTCTTGTTGTCTGCCATTATTATTGTCTCTCTTATTTTCTTCCGTGCACTTGCCACACCCTAGCCAACGTCAATGTGTAAGGGTTCGTTCCAAGCGAAGACCCGATGCCTGTCATATGCTTCTTCACTACCATCATTCCACGCCGCGCAGCCTGTCTGTCCAACCCCGCGCGACGCAGGTAACGACGTTTAGGTCGAGAAAAAATCAGCAAACGCTTGCGCGCTCTGCTCCGCACACCCATCGCGCATTGCCGCCTCGCGGCGCAAATACGTACGATTTGCTGGTGTTACGGGGATAATTTCTTCTTCCTATGATGTTTTCGCAAATGCGCAGCGGATTGTCAAAGTAAAAGAAGCAAAATCAGAACAACGTACCGTCACGAAAAGTCTGCATCCCATTTTTGGTTATGAATCGCTGGCAGATAAACCCCGGCGGGGAGCGGCTGAAGCCGCAGAATGCGCCGTTTTTGCGCGGTTGGCGATTCGGCGGCCGAATGCAGCTTTGATAAGGTAAATTTCTGCGTTCGGCGTACGATTTGCCGACAGCGGGTGCATTAATAGGCGACAACTATCATACAAATCGTTAACAACGTCGCCCGGCGCTTTTTTTACTGCGCCATTTTCCCTACAATCGGCTTCATTGTCCGCCATTGTGGAATAAAGAGGTTATTCATGGGCACGGCTAAACATAGCAAATTACTGATTCTGGGCTCCGGCCCGGCCGGTTACACCGCCGCCGTCTACGCGGCGCGCGCCAACCTGAATCCGGTGCTGATCACCGGTCTGGAACAAGGCGGCCAGCTGACCACCACCACCGAAGTGGAAAACTGGCCGGGCGACGCCGACGGCCTGACCGGTCCGGCGCTGATGGAGCGCATGCGCGAGCACGCGGAGAAGTTCCAAACTGAAATCGTCTTCGATCATATCAACAGCGTCGATCTGCAGCAGCGTCCGTTCCGCCTGTTCGGCGACAGCGGCGAATACAGCTGCGATGCGCTGATCATCGCGACCGGCGCCTCCGCCCGCTACCTTGGCCTGCCTTCCGAAGACGCCTTCAAGGGCAAAGGCGTTTCCGCCTGCGCGACCTGCGACGGTTTCTTCTACCGCAACCAGAAAGTCGCGGTGGTCGGCGGCGGCAACACCGCCGTTGAAGAAGCGCTGTACCTGTCCAACATCGCCGCCGAGGTTCACCTGATCCACCGTCGCGACAGCTTCCGCTCAGAAAAGATACTGATCGACCGGCTGATGGAAAAAGTGAAAAGCGGCAACATCGTGTTGCACACCGACCATACGCTGGACGAAGTGCTGGGCGATGAAATGGGCGTGACCGGCGTGCGCATCCGCAGCACCAAAGCGGAAAACGAAACCCGTGAACTGGAACTGGCCGGCGTGTTCATCGCTATCGGCCACAGCCCGAACACCGGCATCTTCGGCGGCCAGCTGGAGCTGGAAAACGGCTACATCAAGGTACAGTCCGGCATTCACGGCAATGCGACCCAGACCACTATCCCCGGCGTCTTCGCCGCAGGCGACGTGATGGATCACGTCTACCGCCAGGCGATCAC
Source organism: Serratia sp. EC4 (assembly GCF_059652115.1). Lineage (NCBI taxonomy): Bacteria > Pseudomonadati > Pseudomonadota > Gammaproteobacteria > Enterobacterales > Yersiniaceae > Serratia > Serratia sp. EC4. Next base: position 564,573 of record NZ_JBNIDE010000003.1, read on the forward strand.
TTCCGCCGGCACCGGCTGTATGGCGGCGCTGGACGCAGAACGTTACCTGGACGGCATCGCCGGCGCAGAAGTCTGCTAAGACGTTTTCATCATCGGCAAAAAGCGGCTCTTGAGCCGCTTTTTTTGTTTCCCCCCTCCGCCCCCTTCTCGCGTCTGTTATAGCCACATTTGCCCGCTTTATTATTTTCAGTCTGCCGGGTGACGAGGTAACATGGGACCTCGCTTGTTTGTCGCCGATTGCGCCAAACACTATTATTTAACAGTACGTTAACCCAGCCCGTAACAAACGGGCGCCGGCGACGCAGACGCATATCTGATGAAAAAAACCAGACAGCAACAGTTAACCCGTTGGCTTAAAACCCAGAGTTCGTTGGCGCAGCGTTGGCTGCGCCTTTCCATGCTGTTGGGGCTGTTCAGCGGCCTGCTGATCGTGGCGCAGGCGTGGCTGCTGGCCAGCCTGCTGCACGCCCTGATCATCGAACATACCCCACGCGAACAGCTGCTCCCTTCGTTTATCTGGCTGGCCGCCGCATTCGCATTGCGGGCGCTGTTGAGCTGGCTGCGGGAGCGGGTCGGTTTCCTGTGTGGCCAAGTGATCCGTCAGCGCATGCGCCAGCAGGTGCTGGATAAGCTGCAGCAGCTCGGCCCGGCCTGGATCCAGGGCAAACCGGCGGGCAGTTGGGCCAGCATCATCGTCGAGCAGATCGAGGATATGCAGGACTATTACTCGCGCTATCTGCCGCAGATGTATCTGGCGGTCTTCATCCCGCTGCTGATCCTGATCGCCGTCTTCCCGATCAATTGGGCCGCCGGTTTGATTCTGTTGGCGACCGCGCCGCTGATCCCGCTGTTCATGGCGCTGGTCGGTATGGGGGCCGCCGACGCCAACCGCCGCAACTTCGTGGCGCTGGCGCGATTGAGCGGCAACTTTCTCGACCGCCTGCGCGGCCTGGACACCCTGCGGCTGTTCGACCGCGCGCAAGCCGAAACCGCGCAGATCGCCAAATCCTCCGAAGACTTCCGCAGCCGCACCATGGAAGTGCTGCGCATGGCCTTCCTCTCTTCCGGCGTGCTGGAATTCTTCGCTTCGATTTCCATCGCCGTGGTGGCGGTGTACTTTGGCTTTTCTTACCTCGGCGAACTCAATTTCGGCAGCTACGGCCTCGGCGTAACGCTGTTTTCCGGTTTTCTGGTGCTGATTCTGGCGCCGGAGTTTTTCCAACCGCTGCGCGATCTCGGCACCTTCTACCATGCCAAAGCGCAGGCGGTCGGTGCGGCGGAAGCGCTGGAAACCTTCCTCAGCGCCGAAGGCGAGCAGATGGGCAACGGCACGCGGCAGCTGCCCGCCGATCAACCGCTGACGCTGCAGGCGAACGCGTTGGAAATCCTGTCGCCGAACGGCGTGTTGCTGGCCGGGCCGCTGAGTTTCACCCTGCAACCGCAGCAGCGCGTAGCGCTGGTCGGGCTGAGCGGCGCCGGCAAAAGTTCGCTGCTCAATCTGCTGCTCGGTTTCCTGCCCTACCGCGGCTCGTTGACCGTCAACGGCGTCGAGCTGCGTGAACTGTCCGCAGAAAACTGGAGGCAACAGTTGAGCTGGGTAGGGCAAAACCCGCACCTGCCGGCGCAAACCTTGCGCGCCAATATTCTGCTGGGCTGCCCGCAGGCCGACGAAGCGCAGCTGCAGCAGGCGGTAGAGCTCGCCTACGTCAGCGAACTGTTGCCGTATCTGCCGCAGGGGCTCGACACCGAAGTGGGCGACAACGCCGCCCGCCTGTCGGTCGGCCAGGCGCAGCGCGTGGCGGTTGCCCGGGCGCTGATCGGCCCGCGCCGCTTGCTGCTGCTGGATGAACCGGCCGCCAGCCTCGATGCCCATAGCGAACAACGGGTGATGCAGGCGTTGAATGCCGCTTCGCATCAGCAAACCACCCTGCTGGTGACGCACCAGTTGGAAGATACCGAAAACTACGATCAGATTTGGGTGATGGATAACGGGCGCATCGTGCAACAGGGCGATTACGCCACCCTCAGCGCCCAGCCGGGCCTGTTCGCCACTCTGATCGCCCACCGCCGCGGGGAGCTTTAATCATGCGCGTTTTGCTGCCGTTTTTGGCGTTGTATCGCCGCCATAGCCTGCTGATTAGCCTGGGCATCCTTTTGGCGATCGTCACTCTGCTGGCCAGCATCGGCCTGCTGGCGCTCTCCGGCTGGTTCCTGGCCGCCTCTTCGCTGGCCGGATTGGCGGGCCTGCTGACCTTCAACTATATGCTGCCGGCCGCCGGCGTGCGCGGCGCGGCGATCTTCCGCACCGCCGGGCGCTACGCCGAGCGCGTGGTCAGCCACGACGCCACCTTCCGCGTGCTGTCGCACCTGCGGGTGTTCACCTTCAGCAAGATCCTGCCGCTGACGCCGGGCGGCATCGCCCGTTTCCGCCAGGCCGACCTGCTCAACCGCCTGGTGGCGGACGTGGACACGCTGGATCACCTTTATCTGCGGGTGATCTCGCCGCTGATCAGCGCGGCGGTGGTGATCTTGGTGGTCACCTACGGCCTGAGCTGGCTGGATCCTGCGCTCGCCCTGACGTTGGGCGGCATTCTGTTGCTGCTGTTGCTGCTGGTGCCGCCGGTGTTCTACCGCGCCGGCAAACCGATCGGCGGCCAACTCACCGCGCTGCGCGGCCAATACCGTACCGACCTGACCGCCTGGCTGCAGGGGCAGGCGGAGCTGGTGGTGTTCGGCGCCGTCAACGACTTCCGCCAGACGCTGAACGCCACCGAACAGCGGTGGCAACGCCGCCAGTGGCAGCAAGCCTCGCTGAGCGGCAAGGCGCAGGCGCTGATGATCCTCGCCAGCGGGCTGACGGTGACGCTGCTGCTGTGGCTGACCGCCGCCGGCATCGGCGGCGATACCCAACCCGGCGCGCTGATCGCGCTGTTTGTCTTCGCCGCGCTGGCGTCGTTCGAAGCGCTGATGCCGGTGGCCGGCGCCTTCCAGCACCTCGGCCAGGTGATCGCCTCCGCCACGCGGGTCAAACAGATCATCGATCGCCAGCCGGAAGTCACCTTCCCCGCCGCCGGTCCGGCCGCCGCCGACCGGGCTCAGCTTAGCCTGCGGCAGTTGAGTTTCACCTACCCCGATCAGCCGCAGCCGGTACTGCGCGACGTCACGCTCGAAGTCGCGGCCGGCGAACACATCGCCTTGCTCGGCCGCACCGGCTGCGGCAAGTCCACCCTGCTGCAGCTGCTGACCCGCGCCTGGCGCACCGACGGCGGAAAAATTCTGCTCAACGGCGAACCGCTGGAAGATTATGATGAAACCACCCTGCGTCGAATGACCACGGTCGTCAGCCAGCGAGTGCATATCTTCAGCGATACGCTGCGGGAAAACCTGCGGCTGGCCGCACCGGATGCCGGCGACGCTCGCCTGAGTGACGTGCTGCAGCAGGTGGGGCTCGGCAAATTGCTGGACAGCGACGGCGGGCTGAACGCCTGGCTGGGGGAAGGCGGCCGGCAGCTGTCCGGCGGCGAACAGCGCCGGCTGGGCATCGCCCGCGCGCTGCTGCACCCTGCCCCGCTGCTGTTGCTTGACGAACCGACCGAAGGGCTGGACGCCGAGACCGAGCAGCAGATCCTGGCGCTGCTGCGCCGGCATTGTCAGGGCAAGACGCTGATCCTGGTGACGCACCGCCTGTACGGCCTGGAGCATCTCGATCGCATTTGCGTAATGGATGACGGCCAAATTGTCGAACAGGGCGATCACGCCGCCCTAATGCGCCAGCAGGGCCGCTATGCCCGCTTTCGCAACCGTATCAGCAACCTGGCGCCGTAATCGGCCCGTAGAGGACGCAGAAACCCTGTATGCGCATCGTTAAGCTTTCCCCCCAGTCGCTGGCGTTTCCCTCGCCTGAGGGCGCCCTGCGCGATCCCAATGGCCTGCTGGCGATCGGCGGCGACCTGACGGCGCCGCGGCTGCTGGCAGCCTACGAGCGCGGCATCTTCCCCTGGTACTCGCCGGGGGAAGCGATTCTGTGGTGGTCACCCGATCCGCGTGCGGTGCTGTTCCCAGCCGAGTTTCATCTCAACCGCAGCCTGAAACGCTTTCTTCGCCACGATCCGTTTCGCATCACGCTTAATCACGACTTCGCCGCGGTGATCGCCGCCTGCGCCCACCGGCCGAATGAAGGCACCTGGATCGGCCCGGAGGTACAGCGTGCCTATCAACATCTTCATCGCCTCGGCTACGCGCACTCGGTGGAGGTATGGCAGGATGATCAACTGGTCGGCGGCATGTACGGTGTGGCGCAGGGCGCGTTGTTCTGCGGCGAATCGATGTTCAGCCGCGTCACCAACGCCTCAAAATGCGCATTGATGGCCTTTTGCCGCCATTTTGCCGCTTATGGCGGGGAATTGATTGACTGCCAGGTGCTGAACGCTCACACTGCCCGCCTTGGCGCGCGTGAAATTCCGCGCCGTCAATTTTTGCAGCAGCTCAGCACCCTTCAACGGCGGCCTTTGGCACCGGCGTGCTGGGCGCCGCAAGTCATATCCCCACAGCCGGTTGAACCGCCCTCCCCAGCAAACTAATTGGTGGAAACGGTGCAATGTTCACCGACACATCTTTACATAATGGGGGTTTTTCGGCATTATCTTGCCGGTTAAAAACTAAGGTAGTTAGACCTAGAGGATTCGATGGCCAAAGAAGACAATATTGAAATGCAGGGCACCGTTCTTGATACGCTGCCGAACACCATGTTCCGCGTTGAATTGGAAAACGGGCACGTGGTAACCGCACACATCTCCGGTAAAATGCGTAAAAACTATATCCGCATCCTGACGGGCGACAAAGTCACTGTAGAGCTGACCCCGTACGACCTGAGCAAAGGCCGCATTGTCTTCCGTAGCCGTTAATCGGCTCACCGCGCGCCACACGCTGGCGGCATCGAGGATGTAATCCCTCGGGAGCCCTTTCCGTTTACCCCCGCAGCGACGTTACATAACGGGTTGCAGGTGCGCAGGTAAACTGAGAGGGCTCACTCGTTTCTGTTGTACGGTGAATCTCACCCATAAAAAAAGCGATGCCGAAGCATCGCTTTTTCTTTGCCTGAAGGCGGCCTTAGTGCACCGCGCCCTCGTCCGCTTTGCGCTTGGCGGCGCTGAGGAAGTGGTAAGTCAGCTGTTTCTTGTCCTTGTCCAGCTCGACCTTCACGGAACCGCCGTCCACCAGCGAACCGAACAGCAACTCGTTGGCCAACGGTTTCTTCAGGTTTTCCTGCATGACTCGCGCCATCGGACGAGCGCCCATCGCACGGTCGTAACCCTTCACCGACAGCCAATCGCGCGCTTCGTCGCTCACTTCCAGCGAGACCCCCTTCGCATCCAGTTGCGCCTGCAGTTCGACGATAAACTTGTCGACCACCTGCTGGATCACCTCGGTAGACAGATGGTTGAACCAGATGATGTTGTCCAGACGGTTGCGGAACTCCGGCGTAAACACCTTCTTGATCTCTTCCATCGCGTCGGTGCTGTTGTCCTGTTGCACCAGACCAATCGACTTGCGTTCGGTTTCCCGCACCCCGGCGTTGGTGGTCATCACCAGGATCACATTGCGAAAATCCGCCTTGCGGCCGTTGTTGTCGGTCAGCGTGCCGTTGTCCATCACCTGCAGCAGCAGGTTGAACACGTCCGGATGCGCCTTCTCGATCTCATCGAGCAGCACCACCGCATGCGGATGCTTGATCACCGCATCGGTCAGCAGCCCGCCCTGATCGTAACCGACGTAGCCCGGAGGCGCGCCGATCAGGCGGCTGACGGTATGCCGCTCCATGTACTCGGACATGTCGAAACGCAGCAGCTCGATATCCATCGCCTTGGCCAACTGAACGGTGACCTCGGTTTTCCCGACCCCGGTCGGCCCGGCGAACAGGAAGGAACCGACCGGCTTGCGCTCGTGGCCCAGACCGGCGCGGCTCATCTTGATCGCTTCGGTCAGCGCTTCGATCGCCTGATCCTGGCCGAATACCAGCATCTTCAAGCGATCGCCCAGGTTTCTCAGCACGTCGCGATCGCTGGCCGACACGGTTTTCTCCGGGATGCGCGCGATGCGCGCCACCACGGATTCGATATCGGCCACGTTGACGGTTTTCTTGCGCTTGCTGGCCGGCATCAACCGGCTGCGGGCGCCCGCCTCGTCGATCACATCGATCGCCTTGTCCGGCAGATGACGATCGTTGATGTATTTCACCGACAGCTCCACCGCGGCGCGGATTGCCTTGGCGGTATAACGCACGTCGTGGTGCGCCTCATACTTGGCCTTCAGGCCGTTGATGATCTGAACGGTCTCTTCCGCCGTCGGTTCGGTGATATCGATCTTCTGGAAGCGGCGCGCCAAAGCGCGATCCTTTTCGAAGATGTTGCTGAATTCCTGGTAGGTGGTCGAGCCGATCACCCGGATCTTGCCGCTCGACAGCAGCGGTTTGATCAGGTTGGCGGCATCCACTTGCCCACCGGAAGCCGCACCGGCGCCGATGATGGTATGAATTTCATCGATGAACAGGATGCTGTTCTGATCCTGCTCCAGCTGCTTGAGCAGCGCCTTGAAGCGTTTCTCGAAGTCGCCGCGGTATTTGGTGCCGGCCAGCAGTGAACCGATATCCAGCGAATACAGCGTGCAGTCCGCCATCACTTCCGGCACGTCGCCCTGCACGATACGCCAGGCCAGACCTTCGGCGATGGCGGTCTTGCCCACGCCGGATTCGCCGACCAGCAGCGGGTTGTTTTTACGACGGCGGCACAGCACCTGAATCGCGCGCTCCAGCTCACGATCGCGGCCGATCAACGGATCGATGCCGCCCACACGGGCCAACTGATTGAGGTTGGTGGTGAAGTTTTCCATACGGTCTTCCCCTCCGGACTGCTCTTCGTTCACCGGGTTTTCCGCATTCGGCGCTTGGCCCGGCTCGTCTTTACGCGTGCCATGTGAAATGAAGTTCACCACGTCGAGACGGCTGACGTCGTGCTTGCGCAGCAGATAAGCCGCCTGCGACTCCTGCTCGCTGAAGATGGCCACCAACACGTTGGCGCCGGACACTTCGCTGCGGCCGGAAGATTGCACATGGAAGACCGCGCGCTGCAACACGCGCTGGAAGCTGAGCGTCGGCTGAGTGTCGCGCTCTTCTTCGCCGGCGGGCAGCGTCGGTGTAGTTTGTTCGATGAAGGCTTCCAGCTCCTGGCGCAACGCGGCCAGATCCACCGTACATGCCTCGAGCGCTTCTCGCGCGGCAGGGTTGCTCAGCAACGCCAGCAACAGGTGCTCCACGGTCATAAACTCGTGTCTGTGCTCACGCGCCCTGGCGAAAGCCATGTTGAGACTGAGTTCCAGTTCTTGATTGAGCATAAGCACCTCCCCAATAGATTGCCTTATTCAGGCTTTTTCCAGCGTACAAAGCAACGGATGCTCGTTCTCCCTTGCGTACCGGTTCACATGGACGACTTTGGTTTCCGCCACCTCGGCGGTAAAAACACCACAGATCGCCTTACCTTGATAGTGGACCGTGAGCATCAGTTGCGTTGCGCGTTCAATATCATAAGAAAAGAACTTTTGCAGAACGTCAATCACAAATTCCATCGGTGTGTAATCGTCGTTGTTAAGTATAACTTTATACATAGACGGCGGTTTTACCGCATCGATTTGTTTTTCTTCGGCCAAGTGTTCAAAGTTTAGCCAGTCGTTGTTATTGCCCATCGCTGCTCATCTTCTCTGCTCTGCCCTCTGATATGGGGGCAGGTTTCGGTTATTCAAAGTGGGGATAGTTACTATTTTATCATCTTCGGCATCGTCCCGCCGCACTGTAACGTGCGCAAAAAAACGGGCCAATTGTGACTGAATCGTGGCAATAGCGTTACCTGCTTCAAACTTTGGTGAACTGCTCCCCGCCGACAAAAGCCGATCCCTTGACGCCCCGATCATTTGCTCTAGAGTGTAAATTCGTGGCTGGTGGTCTTTTAACCACCCCTTGTCCACCCTGCTACCCGCCCACGGCGGGTGCGAATTCAGTTATTCATCTCACTTAAAATAGCGTTGCGAGGGATGTAAAAGCATGGAGACGGGTACTGTTAAATGGTTTAACAACGCCAAAGGCTTTGGCTTCATCTGCCCAGCCGGCGGCGGCGAAGATATTTTCGCGCATTATTCCACCATCAAGATGGATGGTTACAGAACGTTGAAGGCGGGCCAGCAGGTCAGCTTCGACGTGCATCAAGGGCCGAAAGGGAACCATGCCAGTCTTATTGTGCCGGTGGAAAGCGAGGCGCTGTCCTGAACGCTTCCGGCAGCGTCGCGCTGCCTTGCCCCTGACTGCGATAAAAATGCCAGCCGCCGTGTGACTGGCATTTTTTATGCCCTTTACTTACTCGCGCGCTAGCGCATCGATCGGATTCAGTCGCGCGGCATTGCGCGCCGGCAGATAGCCGAACACCACGCCGATGCCGGTAGAACAGAGAAACGCGCTCAGCAACGCCGCCGGCGGGAAACTGATCTGCCAACCCGGCAACACCAACTGCACCGCCAGGCCGATGGCGAACGACAGCGTAATCCCCAGCGCGCCCCCCACCAGGCAGACCAATACCGCCTCGATCAGGAACTGCTGCAACACGTCGCCGGAACGCGCGCCCACCGCCATGCGGATGCCGATCTCGCGCGTGCGCTCGGTTACCGACACCAGCATGATGTTCATCACGCCGATGCCGCCGACCACCAGTGATATCACCGCCACCAGCGTCAGGAACAGCTGCAGCGTGCGGGTGGTTTTCTCCGCGGTTTGCACCAGGCTGTCCATGTTATAGGTGAAGAAGTCCTTTTTACCGTGGCGCAGCGTCAACAGGCGCGACAGTTGCTGCTCCGCTTCCTTGCTGTCGTAACCGTCGCGGATGCGCACGGTGATCGAGTCGAAATAGCTGTTGCCCATCAGCCGGTTGGCCATGGTGCTGTACGGCACCCACACGTTCAGCGTCTTGCTGCTGCCGAACATCGACTGCTTCTCCTTGGCCACGCCGACCACCGTCGCCGGCATGTTGCCCACCAGGATAACTTCCCCCACCACGTTCTTCTGGTGCGGGAACAGCCGCCGTTGGGTATTGGCGTCAATCACCACCGTCTGCGCCTGCGACTGTACCTGCATCGGATCGATGCCGACGCCTTGGGTAAAGCTCATGCCGTACACGCGGAAGAACTGCTCGCTGACGCCGTTGACGTTGGCCGCCGCATCGACGTTGCCCAAGCGCAGCCGCATGCTGCTGCTGATGCTCGGCGACAGCGCGCTGATGTACGGCTGTTCGCGCAGCGCGTCGAGATCGCCGTATTTCAACGATTGCCGATAGGTCGGATCGTCGTCGCCGAAATCCTTGCCGGGATAGATATCGACAGTATTGGTGCCGATGGATTTGATGTCCGCCAGCACCATCTGCTTGGCGGCGTCGCCGATCACCAGGATCGACACCACCGAGGCGATGCCGATAATGATGCCGAGCATGGTCAGCGCGGTGCGCATCTTGTTGGCCGCCATCGCGCGCCAGGCCATGATCAGCGCCTCGCGGAAACGGCCGCCCATCTGCCGCCAGGAAGGCGCCGTTGCGGCCAGCGCCAGCGGCTTGGCCTGGGTATCCTCCGGCGGCGCCGGGCGCGAGTCGGCGATGATCTCGCCGTCGCGGATCTCGATGATTCGCTCCGCCTGGCGCGCCACCGCCGGATCGTGAGTCACCAGGATCACCGTGTGCCCCTGGGCGCACAGCTGTTTAAGGATCGCCATCACCTCTTCGCCGGAGTAGCTGTCCAGCGCGCCGGTCGGCTCATCCGCCAGGATCACCTGCCCGCCGTTCATCAACGCGCGGGCGATACTGACGCGCTGCTGCTGGCCGCCAGAAAGCTGGCTCGGCCGATAGTTGACGCGCTCCCCCAGCCCCAACCGCCGCAACAGCGCCTCCGCCCGTTCGCGCCGCGCCGCTTTGCCCAGCCCGGCGTACACCGCCGGCACCTCGACGTTGTGCGCCGCGCTCAGGTGCGGCAGCAGATGGTAGCGTTGAAAGATAAAGCCGAAATGCTCGCGCCGCAGCTGCGCCAGCGCATCGTCGCTCAGCGTCGCCACATCTTGCCCGGCCACCCGATACACGCCGGCGCTCGGCTTGTCCAGACAGCCGAGAATGTTCATCAGCGTCGATTTGCCGGAGCCGGAAGCCCCCATGATCGCCACCATTTCACCGGCGTCGATGCTCAGACTGATCCCCTTCAGCACCTCGACCGTCTGCTCGCCGGAACGGTAGCTGCGGCGAATGCCGCTCAGCTGCAACAGCGCCGCCATCAGCCGGCCTCCACGCCGCCGCGGCTGACGATCACCTCATCGCCCGCCTCAAGCCCGCGGAGGATCTGCACGTCGATATTGTTGCGCAGGCCGATAGCCACCTCGCGCTTCTCTTCCTTGCCCTGTTTCAACACCGAGACGTGGTAGCGATTGTCGGCGATCTGATCGCCCAGCGCCGCCAGCGGGATCACCAGCGCCTGCTGGACGCCGGCCAGCTGAATATGCACCTGCGCCGTCATTTGCAAGCGCAGCAACCTTTCCGGGTTGGGCACTTCGAAACGCGCATAATAGAAGATGGCGTTGTTGACCTTTTCCGGCGTCGGCTGAATGTCTTTCAGCACGCCGTCGAAGCGCCGGGTCGGATCGCCCAGCACCGTGAACCAGGCCTTCTGACCTGGCTTGAGGTTAATGACGTCGGCCTCCGACACCTGCGCCTTCACCAGCATGGTGCCGAGATCCGCCAGCGTCAGAATGTTCGGCGCCTGCTGCGCCGCGATCACCGTCTGGCCCTGCAGCGTGGTGATCTGCACCACGTCGCCATCCATCGGCGCTTCGATGCGGGTGTAGGCCAGGTTGATCTTGGCGGTGTCCAGGCTGGCCTGATTCCGCGCGATCTGCGCATTGATGGTGCCCACCTGCGCCTTCTTCACCGCCAACTGCGTCGCCGCCTGGTCCAGATCCTGACGCGACACCGCCTGCAGCCTGGCCAGCGCCTGGTTGCGCTGCAGCGTGACCGCCGCCAGTTGCTGTTCGGCCTGCGCCTGCAGCAGTTGCGCATGCAGTTCGCGCAGCGTCGCCTCGCCTTCGCGGATGCTGTTCTGCGCCTGTTGCGGATCGATAACCCCCAGCAACTGGCCTTTTTTCACCTTGTCGCCGATCTCGACATACAGTTTTTCCAACTGCCCGCTGACCTGCGCGCCGACGTCAACCTTGCGCACCGCGTCCAGCTGGCCGGTCGCCAACACGTTCTGCTGCAGATCGCGCTTGGTGACCTTCACCGTTTTGAAATCGGTCGGCGCCGGATGGCGGAAGTGCCAAACGGCCGCCGCGGCAATCGCCGCAATCACCGCCAGAACGAGTATCCAGCGGCGTTTATGTCCTTTAAACCCTGTCAAAATGGACCTGCCTGTGCTTGTGAATATCAACCGCCCATTGCGGCGGCGGAGCTAAATTAGCATGCAACGTAGGGAATAACTAAACCTTAGCTCAACACAATGTGGAGACACGTCTGGTTACAGTTCAGCATTGAACTCCCGTTTAGTGAAACCTTGATGAAATAACGCCATTCAACACAGCCAAGGATTTCATCATGTCACAGCTCAGCTACCCACTCGCCTCCGCCCGGCCGCTTAACGGCTGGCAACTGATGACGGCGCTGATCAATGGCGAAAAGGCACCGAGCAACGCCTGGAAAAAAACCTCGTTTCGCCTGAAGTTTCTCGGCCGTTCGCTGCTCAACTGGCGCACCACCAGCGGCCTGCTCAGCACCCTGGCCAGCAACCCGCTGCGGGAGGAGATCCTGAGCGCGCAGCCGAACCTGCCGTGCAAGCTGCATCGCCCCTACCTGGCGGCCAACATGAGCAAGATCGAATGCCTGTTCGCCCTGCGCGATCATTACGATCTCATCGTGCAGCGCATGCCGCTGAAGATGCGTCTCGGCCACCTCGGCCCACAGCCTTTCGTGCTGGCCCGCGCGATGGGCAAAAACGAAGCGCCGATCGCGCTGGAACTGGCGGCGATCGACAAACTGAATAAGGAAGGGGAAGCCACGCTGCTGCTGCGCAACGCCAACGGTGTGATGCTGGCGGAAATCACCTTTGCGCTGATGCATTATCAGCAGCAACCGACGCTGTTCATCGGCGGCCTGCAGGGCGCGAACCATGAGGTGCCGCACGCCGAGATCCAGCACACCACCAAGGAGTGTCACGGTCTGTTCCCTAAACGGCTGGTGCTGGAAGGCATTTGCACGCTGGCGCGGCATCTCGGCATCCGCCAGATCGTAGCCGTCGGCAATGCCACCCATATCTATCAAAACTGGCGTTACCAGAGTAAGAAGAAGGGCCAACTGCACGCCGATTACGATCAGTTCTGGCTGTCGATGGGCGCCAAACCGCTCGACAGCGGCTATTTCCTGCTGCCCGAGCGCATCGCCCGCAAACCTATCGAAGAGATTGCCAGCAAGAAGCGCGCCGAGTATCGCCGTCGCTATCAGCTGCTGGACGCGCTGGAACAGGAATTGGCGGCACATTTCTGCGCCCGATGACGCCCGGCGGGCTGTCAGTCCGCCCGGCCGCGCGCCAGCCAGATTACCCGTGAGAACATTTTCTTCAGCAGCGGCGGCACCGAGTCCGTGCCCCATTCGCCGGCCTGCATAGCGACCTCAATCGCCAGATCCGGTTTCGACGAGTGATGAACCGCTTTCAGGATCACCTTGCGCACCGGCATCTGCGCGTTGATCGGCACCGACGCCATTCGGTGATAGACCGGGGCGAACCCTTCACGGAACATGAAGTGTTCCATGTCCGGCGCCGGCAGCGCGGTCAGCCGATCGCGTTCGTTGTCTTCATGATTGTCCAGCAGGCTGCGCACGGTGTTGGCGTACTTTTTGCCTGCCTCGTCGCCGTCCACCAGCGCATGCCACTCGATGCCCATGCGGCGGGCGAAGCGCAGCAGCGGCTTCAGGCCGCACTGGGCGAATTCGATGACCCTCACCCCTTCCGCCTCGAAATGATAGCCGCACTGGCGCGCCAGCTCGTTCAGCAGCCACACTTCGGTCTCGCCTTCCACCAGCAGCCAGCAGCGCGCGAACAGCGACGACGGCCGGTTGAAACGAATGTGAAACGCGATGCGCCGCCCGTCTTCGGCGCTCAGCCCGCGCGGCCCGAGACGGTAGGTCGCAACCCGCCCCGACTCGCGCACCAGCCGGCAGACGTGCTCCACCGGCACCAGCGACACCAGTTCGCTGGAGTTGGTGGTGGTGATGCGCTGCAGCGGCAGCTGATTGAGCAGCCCCCAGGCCACCGACAGCATGATCGGGTGCAGGCGAGTTTCCGGGTCCTCCACCAGCAACAGCGGCCGGGCATGGGGATCCAGCTTGACGTCGCCCTTGGCCTGCAGCAGGGTGGAAAACATGCCCAGCAGGATCAGGCGCATGCTGCGGCTGTTCGGCTCGGCCACCATGCGGTTGATGCCGTCCAGCGCGCGCCAGGCGTCCTGCTCCGGTTCACCGCCGCGGCGGCGCGGCCGCGTCACCTGCGAACTCTGCTCGGCGAAATAGTGCTCCAGCAGCTGCTGCATCGCCGCCAGCCCCTGGCGCAGCTCACCGTTGGTCAGCTTCTGCGGATTGCGCACCAGCTCGCGCGTCAGCTGATCCAACTGTTGCGCCAACGCCTGGGTATCGGGTTTGCGTTCATCGCCGAGGCTGCTGGGGCGCAGGCGACGAATAAAGCGCGCGTCGCGCAGGCGCAATACCGGATGAATGCGGATAATGGCGTGGGCCAGTTGTTCGATATGGTGCAGTTGAAAGGCGTTGCCGTCGGCGTCGAGAAAACCGCGCCAGGTGCACACCGTGCCGTCGTCGGCCAGCTCGCCCTCGCAGCGGTAATGAATGCGGCTCAGGCCATCTTCGCCCTTGACCCACAGCGGCGTCAGGTGGCGATAGCGCGGCAGGTGCGCATGGCCGATGTCTTTTTCGCAGAAGGTGAACACCACCTGCAGGTGGCGCTCTTTGGCTGACTCTTCACCGGGGGGGAAATGGAAATCGTGCGCTTCAAACCGATACAGCTTCTGCTCCGGCGCCAGCAGCAGCGTCAGCGCATCCAGCAGGCTGGATTTACCCCAGGCGTTTTCGCCGAGCAACAGCGTGTTGTCGTCCAGCATCAGCGACAGCCGATTAATGCCGCGAAAACCTACAATTTCGATACGCTCCAAGAACATCCGCCGCCTCCCGTGCGCGCCGTCGCCTCTTCAATGAGGCGACCTTCACAGAGCATGGTCAAAAAACCCCTTGCAGGTCAAGCGGCCAGCGTCAAATCTGCCGCTTTACTCCGGCCGGGCTTTTGGTTAGCGTGTGCTCCTCGCCACCGTTCGGCGCGCCTCAAAACTCAAGGACACAAGCTGCACCATGTACTCAGGACTGTTGATTATTCTGTTACCGCTGATTGTCGGTTACCTCATTCCCTTACGCCATCGCCCGCTGCTGGTGCTGATCAACCGGCTGCTCAGCTGGATGGTGTACGTGATCCTGTTTTTCATGGGCATCAGCCTGGCGTTTATGGAAGATCTCAGCAGCAATCTGGTGCTGATCTTCCAGTACAGCGCGGTGTTCTTCTTCTGCATTCTCTGCGCCAATCTGCTGTTGCTGGCGCTGCTGGAGCGGCGCATGCCGTGGCGCAGCAGCCATAAACAGGAAAAGCTGCCTTCGCGCGTGCACATGGCGCTGGAGTCGCTCAAGCTGTGCGGCGTGGTGCTCGGCGGCTTCCTGCTCGGCCTGACGCAGTGGCAATGGCTGCAGTTCGCCCATAAAGGCAGCGAATATGCGCTGATCTTCCTGCTGTTGCTGGTCGGCATTCAGCTGCGCAACAGCGGCATGACGCTGCGCCAGATCGTGCTCAACCGCCGCGGCACGCTGGTGGCGTTGGTGGTGACCGTCGCGTCGCTGGCCGGCGGCGCGCTGGCGGCGCAGCTGCTGGGGTTGCCGGTCAAGGCCGGGCTGGCGATGGCCTCCGGCTTCGGCTGGTACTCGCTGTCCGGCATTCTGATCACCGACGCCTATGGCCCGGTGATGGGCAGCGCCGCGTTCTTCAACGATCTGGCGCGCGAGCTGGTGGCGATCATGCTGATCCCGACGCTGGTGCGCCGCAGCCGCTCCACCGCCCTCGGCCTGTGCGGCGCCACCTCGATGGACTTCACCCTGCCGGTGCTGCAGCGCAGCGGCGGGCTGGACATGGTGCCCCCCGCCATCGTCCACGGCTTCCTGCTGAGCCTGCTGGCGCCGGTGCTGATCGCCCTGTTCTCCTGATCCTTTCCCCTGGGGGCCGCCCGGCCCCCAAAGCGTAATAATTCCCATCCGCACGGCAAAATTGCGCTAAATCAAACTTGCCCGCAGTAGTCGCACAAAAGCCTTTTGCAACCCCGATCGCCGATCTATGCTTTTAAACAAGCATTACAAATGCAACTTTAAAATAAAAGGAAGCGACTATGTTCTGTGTGCAATGTGAACAAACCATCCGTACCCCGGCAGGCAACGGCTGCGCGTATGCTCAGGGCATGTGCGGCAAAACGGCGGAAACCTCCGACCTGCAGGATCTGCTGGTGGCGGCGCTGCAGGGCCTCTCCGCCTGGGCGCTGCAGGCGCGTTCGCTGGGCATCGTCGACCACGAGATCGACAGCTTCGCCCCGCGTGCCTTCTTCTCCACCCTGACCAACGTCAACTTCGATTCCCAGCGCATCATCGGCTACGCGCGGGAAACTCTGCTGCTGCGCGACTCGCTGGCCGCCCGTTGCCGGTTGCTGGATGCCGGCGTGCGCGTCGATCACCCGATGGCGGCCCTGCAGTTGGCCGGTGACGATATGCCTGCGCTGCTGCAACAGGCGGCGCAGTTTGCCCTCAACAGCGACAAGGCCGAGGTCGGCGACGACGTACACGGTTTGCGCCTGCTGTGCCTGTATGGCCTGAAAGGCGCGGCGGCCTATATGGAACACGCGCACGTGCTCGGCCAGTTCGACGAGCAACTCTATGCCGACTACCACGCCTTTATGGCCTGGCTCGGCACCCGGCCGCGCGACGTCGATACCCTGCTGAACAACGCCATGGGCATCGGCAAGATGAACTTCAACGTGATGGCGATCCTCGATCGCGGTGAAACCCAGGCCTACGGCGATCCGCAGCCCAGCGCGGTCAACGTGCGCCCGGTGGCCGGGAAAGCCATCCTGATCTCCGGGCACGATCTGAAAGATCTGCGCATGCTGCTCGAGCAAACCGAAGGACAAAACGTCAACGTCTACACCCACGGTGAAATGCTGCCGGCGCACGGCTATCCGGAACTGAAAAAATTCAAGCATCTGGTGGGCAACTACGGCAGCGGCTGGCAGAACCAGCAGACGGAATTCGCCAAATTCCCCGGCCCGATCGTGATGACCTCCAACTGCATCATCGATCCTAACGTCGGCAACTACGGCGATCGCATCTGGACCCGCAGCATCGTCGGCTGGCCGGGCGTCAACCATCTGGAAGGCGACGACTTCGGCGCCGTGATCCGCCAGGCCCAGGGCATGAACGGTTTCCCTTATACCGAGATCGAGCACCTGATCACCGTCGGCTTCGGCCGCCAGACGCTGCTGAACGCCGCCGATACGGTGATCGATCTGGTGTCGCAGAAAAAACTGCGCCACGTCTTCCTGGTCGGCGGCTGCGACGGCAGCCGCGACGAGCGCAGCTACTTCACCGACTTCGCCCGCAGCGTACCGCAAGACTGCCTGATCATGACGCTGGCCTGCGGCAAGTACCGTTTCAACAAGCTGGACTTCGGCACGCTGGAGGGGTTGCCGCGCCTGCTGGACGTCGGCCAGTGCAACGACGCCTACTCCGCCATCATGCTGGCGGTCAAGCTGGCGGACACGCTCGGCTGCAGCGTCAACGAGCTGCCGCTCAGTCTGGTGCTGTCGTGGTTTGAACAGAAGGCGATCGTCATACTGCTGACGCTGCTGTCGCTGGGGGTGAAAAACATCGTCACCGGCCCGACCGCGCCGGGCTTCCTGACCGACAACCTGATGGCGATCCTCAACGAGAAATTCGGCCTGCGTCCGATCACCACCGTGGAGCAGGATATCGCAGCGCTGCTCGCCTGATGCCATTACGTTATGGGGCCGCCTGCGCCGGCCCCTGTGTTTTTTGAGGTGCCCCGATGACTCAACCCACTCCGCTTTGCCCGAACCGCATGCAGGTGCATTCCATCCAGCGTGAAACCGCCGACGTCTGGACGCTGAACCTGATCTGCGACGTTTTCTATCCTTACCAGGCCGGCCAGTTCGCGCTGGTCAGCATTCGCAACAGCGAGGAGACGTTGCGCGCCTATACGCTCTCCTCCTCGCCCGGCCAGAGCCGCTTTCTCAGCATCAGCGTGCGTTGCCTGCCGGACGGCGTCGGGTCGCGCTGGCTGACGCAAGAGGTCAAGCCCGGCAACACGCTGTGGCTGTCCGACGCGCAGGGCGAATTCAGCTGCGAGCGCCACCCGGCCGATCGTTATCTGATGCTGGCGGCCGGCTGCGGCGTGACGCCGATCGTCTCGATGTGCCGCTGGCTGACCGCCAACCGTCCAACCTGTGATATCGCCGCGATCGTTAACGTGCGCACACCCGCCGACACGATTTTCGCCGATCAGTGGCGCGCGCTGTGCGCCGCCCATCCGCAGCTGCGCCTGACGCTGATGGCCGAGCAGGATCTGCAACTCGGCTACCTCAGCGGCCGCATCGATGAACAGACGCTGCGGCAGGCCGCGCCGGATATCGCCGAACGCACGGTGATGACCTGCGGCCCCGCGCCCTACATGGACCACGTGGAGCAGCTGTGTCGCCGGCTCGGCGTGCCGGCCGAGCGTTTCCATAAGGAGCAGTTCCACACGCCGACGGCGCAGGCCGATGCCACCGAAGGGCTGACGCTGCGCGCCGCCCGCCCGCTGCGCGAATTCCGCGTGCCGGTCGGCAGCACCCTGCTGGCGGCGATGGAGGCCAATGCCCTGCCGGTCAACGCCGCCTGCCGCGCCGGGGTGTGCGGCTCGTGCAAAACCCGCCTCCTCGAGGGCGACTACACCACCACCAGCACCATGACGCTAAGCGCGGAAGAAATCGCGCAGGGCTACGTGCTGGCCTGCAGTTGCCAGCTAAAGGGCGACGTCACGCTGGCGTGATCCCTGGCCCCATCGCCGCGATGGGGCATTTATCGGCAAGTTCCCCGTGGCCAGCCCGGTTACACTTTTCCCCGTCCTACGCTCTTTACCCTTCCTGACCGCATCTCGTCCACAGCCGGTAAGCTATGCTTGCAGTTGTTCTGCTGCCACTCACCGGATCGAGTCCACATCGTTTTTCAAACCATGTTTGGGGGAACCATGAAGCAAACCGTAGCCACACTGATCGCCAAAACGCTGGATCAAGCCGGCGTAAAACGCATTTGGGGCGTGACCGGCGATTCGCTCAACGGCCTCAGCGACAGCCTGCACCGCATGGGCACCATCGAATGGCTGGGCACCCGTCATGAAGAGGTGGCCGCCTTCGCCGCCGGCGCCGAAGCCCAGCTTACCGGCCAGTTGGCGGTGTGCGCTGGTTCCTGCGGCCCCGGCAACCTGCACCTGATCAACGGCCTGTTCGACTGCCACCGCAACCATGTGCCGGTGCTGGCGATCGCCGCACACATCCCTTCCAGCGAAATCGGCAGCGGCTACTTCCAGGAAACCCATCCGCAGGAGCTGTTCCGCGAATGCAGCCACTATTGCGAACTGGTCTCCAACCCGGAACAGCTGCCGCGCGTACTGGAGATCGCCATGCGCAAGGCGATCCTCAATCGCGGCGTCTCGGTGGTCGTCTTGCCGGGCGACGTGGCGCTGCGCATGGCGCCGGAAGACGCGACGCTGACCTGGCATACCCCGGCGCTGCCGCTGGTGCAGCCGCCGATGAGCGAGTTGAACAAGCTGGCGGAAACGCTGAACAAGGCGAAGAACATCACCCTGATGTGCGGCAGCGGCTGCGCCGGCGCGCACGATGAAGTGGTCAAGCTGGCCGAGCTGCTGCAAGCGCCGGTGGTGCACGCGCTGCGCGGCAAAGAACATATCGAGTGGGATAACCCCTACAGCGTCGGCATGACCGGGCTGATCGGTTTCTCTTCCGGCTACCACGCGATGATGAACGCCGACACGCTGGTGCTGCTCGGCACCCAGTTCCCCTATCGCGCGTTCTACCCCACCAACGCCAACATCATTCAGATCGACATCAACCCCGGCAGCATCGGCGCGCACTGCCCGGTCAATATGGCGCTGGTGGGCGATATCCACACCACCCTCACCGCCCTGCTGCCGCAGCTGGAGCCCAAGCGCGACCGGGCGTTCCTCGACAAGGCGCTGGAGCATTATCGCAACGCGCGCAAGGATCTCGACGGGCTGGCGACCGCCAACGACGACCAGCCGATCCACCCGCAGTATCTGGCGCAGCAGCTCAGCCACTATGCCAGCGACGACGCCATCTTCACCTGCGACGTCGGCACGCCGACGGTGTGGGCCGCCCGCTACGTGAAAATGAACGGCAAGCGCCGCCTGCTCGGTTCGTTCAACCACGGTTCGATGGCCAACGCCATGCCGCAGGCGATCGGCGCTCAGGCCACCGCGCCGGATAAACAGGTGATCGCCATGTGCGGCGACGGCGGCTTCACCATGCTGATGGGGGACTTCCTGTCGCTGGCGCAGCTCAAATTGCCGGTGAAAATCGTGGTGTTCAACAACAGCGTGCTGGGGTTCGTGGCGATGGAGATGAAGGCAGGCGGCTACCTGACCGACGGCACCGATCTGCATAATCCGGACTTCGCGGCGATCGCCAACGCCGCCGGCATCAAGGGCATCCGCGTGGAAAAAGCCTCCGATCTGGACGGCGCGCTGCAGGAGATGTTGGCGCACCCCGGCCCGGCGCTGCTGGATGTGGTCACCGCCAAGCAAGAGCTGGCGATGCCGCCGCAGATCAAGTTCGAACAGGCGAAAGGCTTCAGCCTGTACATGCTGCGCGCCATCATCAACGGCCGCGGCGACGAAGTGGTCGAGCTGGCGAAAACCAACTGGCTGCGCTAAGCAAGCTGCCCCGGTGAAATAAAGGGTATATGATGCCATGTACCCTTTTCCTCTCCCTTATATTCCAGGAACCCTATGCTTATCGATCTACGCAGCGACACCGTTACCCGCCCCAGCGCCGCCATGCGCCAGGCGATGGCTCAGGCAGAGGTCGGCGACGACGTCTACGGCGATGACCCGACGGTCAACGCGCTGGAGGCCGAGGCGGTGCGCCTGTCAGGCAAAGAAGCGGCATTGTTTCTGCCCAGCGGCACCCAGGCCAACCTGGTGGCGCTGCTGAGCCACTGCCAGCGCGGCGATGAATACCTGGTCGGCCAGCAGGCGCACAACTACAAATACGAAGCCGGCGGCGCAGCGGTGCTGGGCAGCATTCAGCCGCAGCCGATCGAGGCTGACGCCGACGGCACGCTGCCGCTGGACAAGCTCGCCGCCGCCATCAAACCCGACGATATCCACTTCGCCCGCACCCGGCTGCTGAGCCTGGAAAACACCATCAGCGGCCGAGTCCTGCCGCAGGCCTACCTGCAGCAGGCGTGGCAGTTTACCCGCGAGCGGCAGCTGGCGCTGCATATCGACGGCGCGCGCATCTTCAACGCCGCCGTGGCGCTGAACCTGCCGCTGAAAGAGATCGTGCAATACTGCGACACTTTCACCATTTGCCTGTCGAAAGGGTTGGGCGCGCCGGTCGGATCGCTGCTGTGCGGCAGCGAAGCCTTCATTCAGCGCGCGCTGCGCTGGCGCAAGATGACCGGCGGCGGGCTGCGTCAGGCCGGCATCCTGGCGGCGGCCGGTCTCTACGCGCTGGAGCATAACGTTGCGCGGCTGCGCGAAGACCATGACAACGCGGTCTGGCTGGAGCAACAGCTGCGGCAGATCGGCGTGGAGATCGCCGCTCCCGGCGCGCAGACCAACGTGCTGTACCTGCGCCAACCGCCGGCGCTGGCGGCCAAATTCGGTCCGTGGATGCGCGAACGCGGCGTGCTGATCAGCAGTGGCCCGCTGACGCGCATTCTGACCCACCTCGACGTCAGCCGTCAGGATCTGCAGCGGGTGGTCGAACTGTGGCGGGAGTTTCTTCAGCAGCACGCCTGATCGCCAGGGGCGCAGGCCGCGCCCCGCAATCAGAAGATCCAGCGGCCGTAAACCCAGTACCACAGCCCCAGCACCGCCGCCAGATTGAGCGCCACGCTGAGGATGAACCAGGTTTTAAACGGCTGCTTCTGGGTTTTGTGGCGAAACAGCTGCTGCGCCAGCAGCGCGCCCAACCAGCCGCCCAGCGAGCCGAACAGCAACAGCGTCGCCTCCGGCACCCGTCGCCACCCTTTGCGCGCCGCCAGCTTATCGCCGCCGTAGATCAGAAACGTCAGCAGGTTGGCCAGCAACAACCACATCCACACCGGATGCGGCGAGAACAAACTGGCGATCAGCGCCAGACCCAGCAGGGCGTAACAAATCACATTGAGCTTCATGGCATCCGGTTTTTCGTGCGATAAGGGGCGCGTAGTGTGAACCTGCGTCAGGATGGATGCAACCGACTTATACCCATACAAAATGTGCATTTAAACCCTGAATTTGGCATCCTGTCGTTCTGCCAATCCTCTACCGCACAAGGCGGCCCGATGACACCCCAACGCGTACTGGTTCTTGGAGCCAGCGGCTATATAGGCCAGAACCTGATCCCGCACCTGATCGAACAGGGGCACCAGATTACCGCCGCCGCACGGCGCATCGAGTGGCTGCAGGAGCAGAACTGGCCGCAGGTCAACTGCCTGTATGTCGATCTGTACCGCCCGGACACCCTGAGCGCGGCGCTGTGGGAAATCGATACGCTTTACTATCTGGTGCACGCGATGGGCGACGGCGACGACTTTATCGAGAAGGAACGCCAGGCGGCGGAAAACCTGCGCGACGCGCTACGCAATGCCGGCGTCAAACAGGTGATCTTTCTCGGCGCGCTGCAGCCGAACGACGACAGTTCGCCGCACCTGGCGGCCCGCCGTCTGACCGGCGAGATCCTGCGCCAGAGCGGTGTGCCGGTGACCGAGCTGCGCGCCGGCATCATCGTCGGCCCCGGTTCGGCGGCGTTCGAAGTGATGCGCGACATGGTCTATAACCTGCCGGTGCTGACGCCGCCGCGCTGGGTGCGCTCGAAGTCGTCGCCGGTGGCGCTGGAGAACCTGCTGGTTTACCTTGCCGATCTGCTGGCGCACCCGGCGGAGGAACACCGCATCTTCGACGTCGCCGGGCCTGAATACCTCAGCTATCAGGACATGTTCCAACGCTTTATCGCCATCAGCGGCAAGCGGCGCTGGCTGATCCCGATCCCCTTGCCGACGCGACTGATTTCAGTGTGGTTCATCAGCCTGATCACCTCGGTGCCGACGCCGATCGCGCGCGCGCTGATCCAGGGCCTGAAGCACGATCTGCCCGCCGACGGCAAACCGTTGCAGGCCCTGATCCCGCAACGTCTGCACACCTTCGATCAGGCGGTCACCGCCACGCTGCAGCGCGAACTGGAGGTGGTCGATTCCGCCGACTGGGGCTACGATCCGGCGGCGCGGGCCCGCTGGCGCCCCGGCTACGGCTACTACCCGAAACAGGCCGGTTGCGCGCTGAATACCGCCGCCAGCAGCCAGGCGCTGTGGCAAACGGTGCAGCAACTGGGAGGTGAAGAAGGCTATTTCTACGCCAATATCCTGTGGCGGGTCCGCGCCCGCATGGACGACATGATCGGCAACGGCGTGGTCTATGGCCGCCCGGCGCGCGCGACCCTGGCGCTGGGTGACGAAATCGACGGCTGGAAAGTCATCACGCTGAAACCGCTGCGGCAACTGGCGCTGCTGTTCGGCATGAAGGCGCCAGGGCTGGGGCGATTGAGCTTCACCATTACCGATCGCGGCGATCGCCGCACGCTGGACGTGCGCGCCTGGTGGCATCCGGCCGGCTTCAGCGGGCTGCTGTATTGGTTCGCCATGATGCCCGCGCATCTGTTCATTTTCCGCGGCATGGCGAAGCGCATCGCCGAGCTTGCCGAGAACCTGGACCGCCAACAGCGCTGAACGCCGTTCATTTGTCGATCAACCGCACAGTTTGCCGCTGTGCTTCGGGGCTTTCCGATTGCATAGCGCACGAAATCACGGAAGAATGGCATCTTATTTGCTGGGAGCGCCGCAAGCGCCCGCCGGTATTCCGATTTTGGGTGAGAATAGAGTCCGTTATGAAGGTATTGGTCACCGGTGCCACCAGTGGGTTAGGCCGTAACGCCGTTGAATATCTGCGCCGTCAGGGCATCAAAGTGCGCGCCACCGGCCGCAACCAGGCGATGGGCGGCCTGCTGGAAAAAATGGGCGCGGAGTTCATTCATGCCGATCTCACCAACCTGATCTCTTCGCAGGCCAAGGCGATGCTGGCGGACGTCGACGTGCTGTGGCACTGTTCCAGCTTTACCTCGCCCTGGGGCACCGAAGAAGCCTTCGAACTGGCCAACGTCCGCGCCACCCGCCGCCTCGGCGAATGGGCGGCGGCCTATGGCGTGGCGCAGTTCATTCACATCTCTTCCCCGGCGATCTATTTTGATTACCACCATCACCGCAACGTAACCGAAGACTTCCGCCCGCAGCGCTACGCCAATGAGTTCGCGCGCAGCAAGGCCGCCGGCGAGCAAGTGATCCAGCAGTTGGCGCTGTCCAATCCGCAGACCCATTTCACCATTCTGCGCCCGCAGGGATTGTTCGGGCCGCACGACAAGGTGATGCTGCCGCGGCTGCTGCAAATGATCAAACGCTACGGCAACCTGCTGCTGCCGCGCGGCGGCGCGGCGATGGTGGACATGACCTATCTGGAGAACGCGGTGCACGCCATGTGGCTGGCGACGCTAAAAGAAGACACGCCGTCCGGCCGCGCCTACAACATCACCAACCAGCAGCCGCGTCCGCTTCGCACCGTGGTGCAGCAGCTGATCGACGATTTGGGCATGAAGTGTCGCATCCGCTCCGTCCCCTACCCGATGCTCGACATGATGGCGCGCGGCATGGAGCGCCTGGGCAGCAAAAGCGAAAAGGAGCCGGTGTTGACCCACTACGGCGTCGCCAAACTCAACTTCGACCTCACGCTCGATACCACCCGCGCGCAGCAAGAGCTGGGCTATCAGCCGATCGTCTCGCTGGAAGAAGGCATCGCACGCACCGCCCGCTGGCTGAAAGATCACGGCAAACTGCACGGCCTGTAATCAACGCCACGCGCCGTACTTCACCAGCAGCGCATCGATAATCGCCTCACTCTCTGCATCCGGCTCACCGCGCACATCGTCGGGCCGGAAATGCATCTGAAACGCCGCCAGCACATTGCGCTGCTGCCGCGCATCCCATGACGCATCAACCGCGTAGCCGTAACGCGCCAGCTTATCGAGCAGCGGCGTCATCGGCACCGGCGCATGGCGATCGCGCCCCGCCAGCAAACGCTGCACGTCTCGTTCGTCCGGCCAGGCGCCGATGCCGGCCTGCGCCAACTGCCGCCAGGGGAACAGCGGGCCGGGATCCTGTTTGCGCTGCGGCGCGATGTCGCTGTGCCCCACCACGTCCTGCGGCTGGATGCCATAGCGTTGGATGATGTCGCGGCTCAGCGGGATCAGCACGGCGATCTGCTCCGCCGTATAAGGCTGCCAATGGGTGAACAGCATGCTGCGGGTGAACCCCTTGTTGACGATTTCGATGCCGATCGAGGTGTCGTTGAGGTTGCTGCGGCCGCGCCAGGCGCTGGCGCCGGCATGCCAGGCGCGCATCGCTTCCGGCACCAGCCGGTACACCGTCGGTTTGCCGTGTTCGCGCTGCGGATGCGCCGGCAACAGGTAGTGCGCGCTGACGTGTTCATCGGTCAGCGTTTTCAGCGATGAATGAAAGTCTTCCGCCGTATAGTGCATCACCAGAAAGCGAATGCGCCGATCGGCGCCCTGCGCCTGGTGCAGCGTCTCGAGCTGGTAAGCGCCGCGATCGACGAGCGTGTCCTGTTGCGGATTTTGGCACCCCGCCAACAGCGCGGCGGCGATGATCCCTGGCCAAATTTTCACTTATCCTCCTGATTGGCGTCCGTGAGAGATGTAACGCGACGCGATTGACCTGTATCCAATCATCACGTTCGTCGAGAAATAATGACAGACAACGCCGATGTGCAAGCGAGTGTTGCTCCCGACTGGCGGCCTTTCCCGCCCATGATAGTCTCAAAGTATCATCTGCGCCGAAAGAGCGGAGTCGAACATGTTCACGCCACGCTATCTGTCCTGGTTGCTCTGTGCCGCCATGCTGCCGCTAAGCGGCTGCGATCGGCAAAAAGTCGCTGACGCGATGGGCGCAAGCGCACCGCCCTCGGCTGCATCCGCCGCCAATGTGAGCGCGCCGGCCTATACGCCGCTGACCGCCGACCAGCTGTACCAGTTGGTCAGCCCGGTGGCGCTGTTCCCCGACAAGCTGCTGGCGCAGGTGTTGGCCGGCGCGGGTTATCCTGACCAAATCAGCGCCGCGGATGCCTGGCTGGCGCAAAACCGCGGGTTGCAACCGGCGGCGCTCAGCTCAGCGGCCGACGCTCAGCCTTGGGATCCCAGCGTGCGCGGCCTGGTGCAATTCCCCGACGTGCTCGATCAAATGGCGAAAAACATCCCCTGGACCACCGCCCTGGGCAGCGCCTACCTGAACGATCCCACCGACGTGATGAACGCCATTCAGGTGATGCGTCAACGGGCGGCCAGCCAAGGCACGCTGAAAAACACCCCGCAGCAGCGCATCGTCGTGGCCCCCACCACCCGTTACGTTGAGCAGCAGCCCTATCGCCAGCGCGTGGTGGCGGCGCCGGGCGAAACCATCGTCATCGAACCCAGCCAGCCGGATACGGTTTACGTCCCGCATTACGATCCCTGGGTGGCCTACGGCACGCCGATCCCAGCTTATCCGAGCTATCGGTATCAACCTTCGGGCTACAGCGGCGGCGACATGTTGGCGGCCGGCGTGATCAGCTTCGGTGTCGGCATTGCGGTCGCCTCATTGTTCAATCAGCACAACAGCGGCTGGCACAACTGGGATATGCGCTGGGACGATCGACGCCAACCGGTGGTCTACCGCGATGCGCCTTACATATCGCATTCCACCACCGTGGTGAATCGCGTCACCAACATCAACCAATATAACAACGTGAACAATGTGAATCGCAGCATCCATACAGTGAATAACTACAACAATACGACCGACGCGCCGACGCCGCATTTCAACCCGCCGACGCCTAACGCGCAGCCGCGTGTCGCGCCTGCGGCCCATGCGCCGATGACCCTGCCGACCTTTGCGCACACCCAGCCGGTAGCGGCCGCGCCGCACGTGCAACAGTCGGTCAACGCGCCCCATGAGCAACAGCCGAGGAGCATGCCGACGTTCACGCATACCGCGCCGGCGGCGCCCCACGCGCAGGAGCCGATGGCCGTGCATGCTGCGCCGGTGCATCCATCCGCCGTGCACCCCCAGGTTCAGATAGTGCCGCACGTCGTTCAGCCGGGGGCGCGCGAACCGGCCGCAACGCTGCATCCGGCGTTAGTGCGCCCGGCACCTGTGCCGCAAGCGCGCATCATGCCGCATCCTGCCCCGGCGCCGCAGATCCACCAGCCGTCCGTTCAGCCGATGCCGCATCGCCAAGCGCCGGCGCCGGTGAAACCGCAGGAACACCGCCCGATCGTCGAGCAGCACAAGGTGGGATGAACCTACAGGATGTCGCCCCGGCGAAACGGCCGGGGCGCGGAGAATGGCGTTAGCGGCTGACTTTCACCGCGGTGCCGCTGACGGTCACCATCAGCATGCTGCCGTCTTTGCCAACGGTTTCATAATCGATATCAATGCCGACCACCGCGTTGGCGCCCAGCTCTTTTGCCTGATCTTCTAGCTCTTCGAACGCAATCAAGCGCGCCTTGCGCAACTCTTTCTCATAAGCGCCCGAGCGGCCGCCGACGATATCGCGCACGCCGGCGAAGAAATCACGAAAAATGTTGGCGCCGAGGATCGCTTCGCCGGTGACGACGCCGCAGTATTCGGTAATGGTGAACCCTTCCAGGGTCGGGGTAGTTGAAAGCTGCATCAGAATTCCTTGTTTGATTAATTCAACGTATCTATGACCAGAAGATTGGCGTTATGTTCGCTTAATCAATGGCACGCAGTACGAATGCAAGGCCAAAAAACGCATTTATACTGTAAGCTATCGGTCTTCATGGTAGAGACTTTCACATAAGGTAATAAGATGAAAACAAAAACGATTGCGGCTGTTTTACCCTTAGCGCTGTTGCTGAGTGCCTGTACCACGGTGGAACCGGCATACAAGGATATCGGCACCCGCAGCGGCAGCTGTGTGGAAGGCGGCCCGGATACGGTCGCGCAAAAGTTCTATGACCTGCGCATCCAGCAGGGCGCCGGCCTGCCGGACAGCAACCGCCTGGCGCAGCTGCAGCCCTATCTGAGCAAAGTGCTGTATCAGGATCTGGCCAGCGCCGCTCAAAACCCGGGCAAGCACCGGATAACCGGCGATCTGTTCTCCGGCAATGCGCAAGGGCCAAGCAACGCCTCCGTCGCCAGCGCCTCGACCATTCCTAACACCGATGCGAAGAACATCCCGCTGCGCGTTGATCTGAGCTACCAGAAAGACGCCAACAGCACCGTGAACTGGCAAGACGAAGTGCTGATGGTGCGCGAAGGCACCTGCTGGGTGGTTGATGATATTCGCTACCTGAATGTTCCAGCGCACGCCACCAACGGCAGCGTGCGCCAGGTGCTGGAAAACCAGTAACCCGCCTTCCCCGGCCGACGCGGGCTTGCCGCGTCGGTCATCCCCGCTGTCCGCCGCCGCTCAAATTTCGTCCAATAGAAAAAATTTCGCTACCGATATCACAGCCTGCGCCACAAATCCCCTCCCTCGGCTTGAGTCGCGGTATCTTGTGCTAATCTTTTACTGTCCCGCCGCACACTCATAAATTTTAACGCACAAAGATTGCATAAGTATTCTGTGGAAGTTAACATTTGCGGCATCAATGTCTATTCAATTCTGGCGCATGAGTATTCAACTTAACGGTATCAATTGCTATTACGGCGCTCACCAGGCGCTGTTTGACATCACGCTGGATTGTCCAGCCGGGGAAACCCTGGTGCTGCTTGGCCCAAGCGGCGCCGGGAAAAGCTCATTGCTGCGGGTGCTGAACCTGCTGGAAATGCCGCGTTCGGGCCAACTACAGATCGCCGGCAACCAATTCGACTTCAAACAGGCGCCGGGCGAGAAAGCCATTCGCGAACTGCGTCAAAACGTCGGCATGGTCTTCCAGCAATACAACCTGTGGCCTCACCTCACTGTGGTTCAGAACCTGATCGAGGCGCCTTGCCGCGTGCTGGGTCTGACCAAGGCTCAGGCGATGGAGCGCGCCGACAAGCTGCTCAAGCGTCTGCGCCTGACCGACTTCGCCGATCGCTTCCCGCTGCACCTTTCCGGCGGCCAGCAGCAGCGCGTGGCGATCGCCCGCGCCCTGATGATGGAACCTCAGGTGCTGCTGTTCGATGAACCGACCGCGGCGCTGGATCCGGAAATCACCGCTCAGATCGTCAGCATCATTCGCGAACTGGCCGGCACCGGCATCACGCAGGTGATCGTCACCCACGAAGTGGAAGTGGCGCGCAAGACCGCCAGCCGCGTGGTGTACATGGAAAACGGCCACGTGGTGGAGCAAGGCGACAGCAGCCACTTTGCGCAGCCACAGACCACCGAGTTTGCCAACTACTTATCACACTAACAATTAACTTGCTGTAATTTGGGGATTTTGCGATGAAAAAACTAATAATCGCCGCCGTTCTGGCCGGCATCAGCGTTTCCGCCTCCGCAGCCGAAACCATCCGTTTCGCTACCGAAGCCTCCTATCCTCCATTTGAATTTATTGACGCCGGCAACAAAATTCAGGGTTTTGATGTCGATCTGGCCAACGCGCTGTGCAAAGAGATGCAGGCCGAGTGCACCTTCACCAACCAGGCGTTCGACAGCCTGATCCCGAGCCTGAAGTTCAAGCGTTTCGATGCGGTGATGGCCGGCATGGACATTACGCCGGAGCGTGAGAAGCAGGTGCTGTTCACCAAGCCTTACTACGATAACTCGGCGCTGTTCATCGCGCAGAAAGGCAAAATCGCCGACGTGGCGGCGCTGAAAGGCAAGAAAGTGGGCGTGCAAAACGGCACCACCCACCAAAAATACCTGACCGACAAGCACCCGGAAATCACCACCGTGCCTTACGACAGCTACCAGAACGCCATTTTGGATCTGAAGAACGGCCGCGTTGATGCGGTGTTCGGCGATACCGCGGTGGTCAACGAGTGGCTGAAGCAGAATGACGCGCTGGCGGCAGTGGGCGCCAAAGTGACCGACAAAGACTACTTCGGCACCGGCCTCGGCATCGCGGTGCGCCAGAAGAACACCGATCTGCAGGGCAAGTTCAACGCCGCTCTGGACAAGATCAAGCAGGATGGGACCTATGAAACCATCTACAAAAAATGGTTCCAGCAGTAATACGCCCAAATGAATGAATTACAACCTTTAGCAAGCGCCGCCGGCATGACCGTCGGCCTTGCCGTTTGCGCCCTGATCCTCGGGCTGATTCTGGCGATGCTGTTCGCCGTATGGGAATCGTCCCGCTGGAAAGCGGTCAGCTGGCTCGGCACCGCCTGGGTGACCGTGTTGCGCGGCCTGCCGGAAATCCTGGTGGTGCTGTTTATCTATTTCGGCTCGTCGCAGCTGCTGCTGATGCTCTCCGACGGCTTTACCCTCAACCTCGGTCTGTTCCAACTGCCGATTCAGCTGGCGATCGACAATTTCGAAGTCAGCCCGTTCCTGTGCGGGGTGATCGCCCTGGCCTTGCTCTATTCCGCCTACGCCTCGCAGACGCTGCGCGGCGCGCTCAAAGCGGTACCGCAGGGGCAGTGGGAATCCGGTCAAGCGCTTGGACTGAGTAAGGCGGCGATCTTCTTTCGCCTGATCATGCCGCAGATGTGGCGCCACGCCCTGCCCGGCCTCGGCAATCAGTGGCTGGTGTTGTTGAAAGACACCGCGCTGGTGTCGCTGATCAGCGTGAACGATCTGATGTTGCAAACCAAGAGCATCGCCACCCGCACCCAGGAGCCTTTTACCTGGTATGTGATCGCGGCGGCCATCTACCTGCTGGTGACGCTGTTCAGCCAATACGTCATCAAACGCATTGAGCTGCGCGCCACGCGCTTTGAGCGGGGGCCGGTCTGATGATTGAGTATTTGCCGGAAATCCTCAAAGGGCTGCATACCAGCCTGACGCTGACCGTCGCCGCGCTGATCGTCGCGCTGGTGCTGTCGCTGCTGCTGACGGTGATCCTGACGCTGAAAACGCCAATCCTGACGCCGCTGGTCAAGATCTACGTGACGCTGTTCACCGGCACGCCGCTGCTGGTGCAGATCTTCCTGATCTACTACGGCCCCGGTCAGTTTCCGGCGATCCGCGACTATCCGTGGCTGTGGAACCTGCTGTCGCAGCCCTGGCTGTGCGCGATGATAGCGCTGGCGCTGAACAGCGCGGCCTACACCACACAGCTGTTCTACGGCGCGGTGCGCGCCATTCCGGCCGGGCAATGGCAGTCGTGCGAAGCGCTGGGTATGTCGCGCCGGCAGACGCTGCGTATCC
The DNA here is from genome assembly GCF_059652115.1 of Serratia sp. EC4. Classification (NCBI taxonomy): domain Bacteria; kingdom Pseudomonadati; phylum Pseudomonadota; class Gammaproteobacteria; order Enterobacterales; family Yersiniaceae; genus Serratia; species Serratia sp. EC4. The sequence goes on from NZ_JBNIDE010000003.1 coordinate 595,452, forward strand.
TGCTGCCGTTTGCCTTCAAACGCGCGCTGTCGTCTTATTCCAACGAAGTGGTGCTGGTGTTCAAAAGCACCTCGCTGGCCTATACCATCACGCTGATGGAAGTGATGGGCTACAGCCAGCTGATGTATGGCCGCACCTACGACGTGATGGTGTTCGGCGCCGCCGGCCTGGTGTACCTGTGCGTCAATGGCCTGCTGACGCTGCTGATGCGGCTGGTGGAGCGCCGCGCGCTGGCGTTTGAGCGCCGTAACTGAGGGCGCCGCCCCCATGAGCCCCGCCATTGTGCGGGGCTTTTTTTACCCCTCAATGCAATACTTAATCATTTATATTGCATTTTAATTCACTCAATGGCAGGGTTAACAACAGGCATTCGCACAAAAACCTCTGGCGATTACCAGTAAAAACAAACGATAGCGAATAATCACTTTCAGGATCCAGACAGGAGCTCTACGCATGAAAAAACTGCTGCTTGCCGCGACGATGTTGGCCGGGATGACCTTTAACGCCGCCGCTGCCGAGACTATCCGCTTCGCCGCCTCCGCCACCTACCCGCCGTTCGAATCACTCGACGCCAACAACCAGATCGTCGGTTTCGATATCGATCTGGCCAACGCGCTGTGCAAGCAGATGCAGGCGCAGTGCACCTTCACCAACCAGGCGTTCGACAGCCTGATCGCCGCGCTGAAATTCAAGAAATACGATGCGGTGATTTCCGGGATGGATATCACGCCGGAACGCAGCAAACAGGTCGCTTTCACCCAGCCTTACTACGCCAACTCGGCAATCGTGATCGCGCAAAAAGGCAAGTTCAGCTCGCTGGCGGATCTGAAAGGCAAAAAGCTCGGCATGGAAAACGGCACCACCCACCAGAAATACATGCAGGACAAGCACCCGGAGATTAACACCGTTTCTTACGACAGCTACCAGAACGCCATTCTGGAGCTGAAAAACGGCCGTATCGACGGCGTGTTCGGCGACACCGCCGTGGTGAACGAGTGGCTGAAAACCAACCCGCAGCTGGCGCCAGTCGGCGAGCACATCACCGATGCGCAATACTTCGGCACCGGTCTCGGCATCGCGGTGCGCCCGGACAACCAGGCGCTGCTGGCCAAGCTGAACGCCGCGCTGGACGCCATCAAGGCCGATGGCACCTACAAAGCCATCAACGACAAATGGTTCCCGCAGTAAGCAATAAGGCCCGGATAACCGGGCCTTATGTTTTATAAACGCCGCACCAGCAGCGTCAACACTTCGTAGTGCGCGGTATGCGGGAACATGTCGAACAGCTGCACCCGTTCGATGCGGTACCCCGGCAACGCCTCGATATCTTTCGCCATGCTCTCGGCGTTGCAGCTGGAATAGAGAATATAGTCCGGCGCCATCCGGCTCAGGTAGTCGCACAGCGCCTGGCCAATGCCGCGCCGCGGCGGGTTAACCAGCACCAGCTGCGGCACCTGGCCTTCGGCGGTGGCGAAGCGGGTGGAGTCGAGCGCCTGAAAATCTACCTGCAATAGCCCTAACCGCTGCGCCGACTGGCGCGCGCAGGCGATCGCTTCCGCGCTGATTTCGATGCCGGTCAGCCGCGTTTGCGGCTGCGCGCAGTGCAGGCCGAAACCGCCGACGCCGCAGAACAGATCCCACATGCTGTCGATACCCAGCGCGCGCACCCAGTCGCGGGCGGTGGCATACAGTTCGGCGGCCACCTGCGGGTTGGTTTGGAAGAAGCTTTGCGGACGGATGAACAGCGGCACCTGATTGAACTGTTCCTCCAGCGCCTGCTGTTCGGTCAGCGCGATCTCGCGCTCCCCTTCCATGATCGCCATGTGCACCGGCTGAATATTGGCGGAGATCACCTTGAGCTGCGGCAGCTGCAGCTGCAGCCATGGCAGCGCGGCGCGCAGCTGCGCCAGCTTGGTTTCCGAGCGCAGCACGAAGCGCAGCATCACGCCGCCGTCGAGCGTGCTTTCGGTCAGCAGCAGGTATTTCAGCTCGCCGCGTTTGCGCGCCACGTTATACGGCGTCAGGCCGGCGCGGGCGATGAAGCTTTTCAGCACCGCAAACATCGGCGCAAAGCCGGCGGGATACAGCGGGCAATCGCTCAGGTCGACCGGCGTGCCGTCGCGGTGCAGCATGCCGAGCAGCGGGCGCTCCACGCTGCCGCTGACCACCATCTTGGCTTTATTGCGAAATGCGCTCAGTTCCCCCGCCGCCGGCTGCAGCCACTGCGCGACGTCGCGCCCGGCCAGCAGCGAGTGCAGGTGATGCTGTTTGTCGGCCAGTTGCTGCGGATAGGGCTTTTCCAGCCACTGACAGGAACGGCAGGTGCCCGCCGTATACAAAGCGCAATGCATGAAGATTACCGTGAAGTTCAGGATGACGAATTAAGGGCGCAGAGTTTACCACTCCGCGCGCCTAAAATCTCACTTGCGCGCGGTGAAGAAGCGGCGGCTGGCGGCAGGAACGAACAGCAACGCCAGGATCACCGCGTCGGGGATCTTTTGCAGGATCAGAACGTGCAGGATTTGGCCGCTGGTTTCCCCCTCCACGGTGAACACCTCGGGGAAGACGCTGCCGATGGTGGCCAACAGCAGATAAAGCACCACGATGCACTGGCAGGCCACATAGCCCCAGCGCCCCCAATTGCGGCCGCGCATCACCGCAAAGCCGCAGCTGATTTGCAGGCACAGCAGCATCAGGCCGGCCAGAAAGATAAAGGTGGAATCCCACGCCTGCGCGCTGGTGTTGACGAATTCCTGCGCGCCGTCAACGCCCAGCTCGCCCAGCAGCAGCACCACGCTGATACACTTGATCGCCACCATGGCGGTGCCCGCCACCATCACCGGCACCGGCGCATCCGAAGTCGATCCCATTCCCTGCCCGCTTTTCAGCATGTCTGACATATCCGTGTTCCGCTACGACGCGCCACCTATACAGGTGGCGCATGTAAAGTCAGGTAGTTAGTTGCAATACTTATTGATTGCAAAAATAGCAGGTTTGTTACGATTCAGCTACGGGCCGCCCGCTGCAATTCACGCGATCGTTGTTTTTCCGAGCGCGCCATAAACCACCAGGCGATCAGGCCGAGGATGCCCACCACCAGCAGGATCAGACTGGCCAGCGCATTGATTTCCGGATTCACCCCCATGCGCACGCTGGAGAACACCAGCATCGGCAACGTGGTGGCGCCCGGGCCGGAGACGAAACTGGCGATCACCAGATCGTCCAGCGACAGGGTAAACGCCAGCATCCAGCCGGAGATCAGCGCCGGCGCAATCATCGGCAAGGTGATGACGAAGAACACCTTCAGCGGCGGCGCCCCCAGATCCATTGCCGCCTCTTCAATCGAGCGATCCACCTCGCGCAGACGTGAGCTGATGACCACCGCCACATAAGCGGTACAGAAGGTGACATGCGCCAGCCAGATGGTAAACATGCCGCGCTCCGACGGCCAGCCGAAGGCATGCCCCATCGCCACGAACAGCAGCAGCAGCGACAGACCGGTGATCACGTCCGGCATCACCAGCGGCGCGGTCAGCATAAACGCGAAGCCGGTCGAACCGCGAAAGCGGCCGAATCGCACCATCACCACGGCGGCGATGGCCCCCAGTACCACCGCGGCGGTGGCGGAGGCGGCAGCGATGGTCAGGCTGAGCCCCACCGCGCTGATCATCGCCGAATCGTGGAACAGTTCGGTATACCAGCGCGTGGACCAACCGGCCCACACCGTCACCAGCTTGGAGCTGTTGAAGGAGTAGATCACCAGCATCAGCATCGGCGCATACAGGAAGGTAAAACCGATCGTCAGGATGGCGATGCGCCACGGTGAACGCACTACCGGCAAGTTGTTCATTCCTGCCCCCCTATTTCCTTGTTCTGGTGTTTGTGGAACCACAAAATTGGCACGATCAGCAACAGCAGCATGATGGTGGCGACCGCCGAGGCCACCGGCCAGTCGCGGTTATTGAAGAACTCCTGCCACAGCACGCGGCCGATCATGATGCTGTCCGGCCCACCGAGCAGTTCCGGGATCACGAACTCCCCCACCGCCGGAATGAATACCAGCATCGAACCGGCGATGATGCCGCCGCGCGTCAGCGGCACGATCACGCTGAAGAAGGTTTTCAGCGGCCGCGCCCCCAGATCCAGCGACGCCTCCACCAGCGAGTAATCCAGCCGGATCAGCGCCGTGTAAATCGGCAACACCATAAACGGCAGATAGGAATAAACGATGCCGATATACACCGCCAGGTTGGTGTGCAGGATCACCAGCGGTTGGTCGATCACCCCTAGCCACATCAGAAAGTTATTCAGCGTGCCGTTGTTTTTCAGGATCCCCATCCAGGCGTAAACGCGGATCAGGAACGAAGTCCAGGAAGGCAGGATCACCAGCAACAGCAGAATGTTGCGGGTCGACGCTTTGCTGTGAGCCACCGCCCAGGCCAGCGGATAGCCGATGATCAGGCAGCACAGCGTCGAGACCGCCGCCACGCGCAGCGACTGCAGGTAGGCATCGATATACAACGGATCGTCGGTCAGCTGCAGATAGTTGGCGAAGTTGAGCGCAATGTTCAGCTTACCGTCCACCCAGCTCATCAGCTCGGTGTAAGGCGGCACCGCCAACGCCAGCTCCGCCAGGCTGATCTTGAACACGATCAGGAACGGCAGCATAAACAGCAGCGTCAGCCATAAATACGGCAATGCGATTACCAGCTTGCGGCCGTGAGCCATCAGCAGGCGATGGAACAAGGCCTTGAGGGTGGCCGGCGTTTTGGCCGGCGGTTCCGGCGTGCGTTCAGAAAGCAGGGACATACGGGTTACTCCTCACCAGCTCCACTACACCGTCAACACGACACAGCTGTCGGTTTCCCAACATAGACGCACTTCATCGCCCCAGGTGGGCATCCCCTTGCGGAAACGATGGCCGTTTTGCAGCTGGGCGCTGATGATCTGCCCGCTGTGCAGCTTCACGTGGTAGATGGACAGATCGCCCAGATAGGAAATGTGCGCCACTTCCCCCACCGCGAAGTTGCAGCCGTCTTCCGGCACCTGTTCGCACAGCAGGATCTTTTCCGGCCGCAGCGCGACCTGGATCGGCACGCCATCCACCACCGAGGCGTCCGGATCCACTTTGATCGCATGGCGCAGCCCCGGGCTTTGCAGGATCAGCGCATCGTCGTGGCGCTCTTGCAGCACGCAGTCGAAGACGTTGACCGAACCGATAAATTCGGCGCTGAAGCGGCTGTTCGGATGCTCGTAGATCTCTTCCGGCTCGCCGATCTGCACGAACTTGCCGCGGTTCATGATGGCGATGCGCCCCGCCATGGTCATCGCCTCCTCCTGATCGTGCGTCACCATCACGCAGGTCACGCCGACGCGCTCGAGAATGTCGGTCACTTCCAGCTGCATGCGATCGCGCAGCTTCTTGTCCAGCGCGCCCATCGGTTCATCCAACAGCAGCAACTTCGGCCGCTTGGCCAGGCTGCGCGCCAGCGCCACCCGCTGCCGCTGGCCGCCGGAAAGCTGGTGCGGTTTGCGTTTGGCGAACTCCTGCATGTGCACCAGCGCCAGCATTTCCGCCACCCGTTCGGCGATCTCCGCCCGCGGCATTTTGTCCTGCTTCAGGCCGAACGCGATGTTTTGCTCCACGGTCATGTGCGGGAACAGCGCGTACGACTGAAACATCATGTTGATCGGCCGCTGGTACGGCGGCACATGCGACATATCCTGCCCATCGAGTACGATCTGCCCTTCCGTCGGCTGTTCAAAGCCGGCCAGCATGCGCAGCAAGGTGGACTTGCCGCAGCCGGACGGGCCAAGCAGCGCAAAGATCTCGCCCTTGTAGATGGTGAGGCTGACGTCTTCGACCGCATTCTGCCCGTCGAAGGTTTTGGTGAGGTTACGGATTTCCAGCAGAGGGGTGAAGACCTTCTGCGACTTGGCTTGAGGACGAGGGATGGCGTCGTTCAATCGGGGTGCTCTCCGGCGTAAAGCGGCACAAAACCACGGCGAGCGCCGTGGCCCAAAACGGCAATGCAGGCGGGGAGCCCCCGCCTGCCGGTTTACCGACGATCGGGGGTATCCCCCCCATCATCACTTCCCGCTTTTAACTTTAGTCCATGCGCGGGTAATGACACGGTCCAGCTTCGGCGACTGCACGTTGAGCGTGAACAGCTTGGCGCGCAGATCGGCCGGCGGATAGACGTTCGGGTTCTCGCGCACTTCGGCGTTCACCAGCGGCGTGGAATCTTTCACCGCATTGGCGTAATAGACATAGTTGCTGATGCCCGCCATCACGTCAGGTTTCATCAGGAAGTTCAGGAACTGGTACGCGGCGTCTTTGTTCTTGGCGTCCGCCGGCATGGCGAACATGTCAAAGTAGGTCAGCGCCCCCTCTTTCGGGATCGCGTAGGCCACGTTCACGCCGTTCTTCGCCTCTTTGGCGCGGTTGGCCGCCTGCATCACGTCGCCAGACCAGCCGATCGCCACGCAGATATCACCGTTAGCCAGATCGTTGATGTACTGAGAAGAGTGGAAGTAACGAATGTTCGGCCGCAGTTTCAGCAGCAGATCGTTGGCCGCGCCGGTGTAGTCCGCCGCATTGGTGCTGTTGGGATCCTTGCCCAGGTAGTGCAGCACGGTGGCGTAAACCTCGCTCGGCGCATCGAGGAAGGAGACGCCGCAGCTTTTCAACTTCTCGAGGTTTTCCGGCTTGAGGATCAGATCCCAACTGTCGACAGGCGCGTCTTTGCCCAATGCCGCCTTCACCTTGTCGACGTTATAGCCGATGCCGGTGGTCACCATCAGGTATGGGATGCCGTATTTGTTGTCTTTGTCATTGTGTGCAACCAGCTTCAGCATCTCGGGATCGAGATTCTTGTAGTTGGGCATTTTGCTCTTGTCGAGCGGTTCGAAGATGCCGGCCTGAGACTGGCGCTCGAGGAAGTTGGATGAAGGAACCACCAGATCATAACCGGTGCTGCCCGCCATCAGTTTGCCTTCCAACACTTCGTTGGAGTCAAAGACGTCGTACACCACTTTGATGCCGGTTTCTTTCTGGAAATTAGCCAAAGTGTCCGGCGCGATATAATCGGACCAGTTATACACGTGCAGCGTTTTCTCTTCGGCTGACGCATTGACGGACGCGGCCATCAACAGGCCGGCAACCACACCCGATAACCACTTTTTACGTTGGGTGACCATCCGTAACTTCCTCCAAAACAGGGTGAATCATAGAATTGAACTTGTATCTGCAGCGATACAAAACCTTTCCTGATTGAGCGCAATCGTTGCAACCGCGAACTGAATGGCTATGCATATGATTGCATGCGCCTTTTTCACTGCCCTGCTCGCGTGGTCACAAGGGGAATCGCAAGCCCTTTGCAGAATCAGCAGCATAGCCGCTGCCATCGCAACCCGCCAGCCCCCAGGGTAAAAAACGCCTTTTATCGATTTTTTATGCAGTTTTCTCTATGTGATACGCCATTAACGGCGCAAAAGGCGAGAAAGATCGGGCGGTAAAGGCCAAAGTGCAGAATATTTTATTGCGGAGAGGCGTCACGGCAGCATGCCGCCGGAGCGACGGCATGCTTAAGGTATGGCGAGGATCAGTGCAGCATCGGTTGACGCACGGCGCCAGCGGGGATCTCTTCTTCGTCACCCATAAACAGCAGATCGTTCGCCCGCGCCTCAAGGATCACCATCGAGACCTGCTCTTCGCCCTGCTGCATGAAGTGGGTGAACTGCTCGTAGGTGATGCCGACCGCCACGCTCAGCGACTGGCAGACGATCAGCTTCGGCAGGTTGTCGTCCTGAATATCGACAAACGCCTTGATGGTCAGCGAGCTGGCGTTGATCTGGCTCAGGTCCGCCACCAGCGGGATCAGCGCGGTCGGCTTCACTTCGGCCAGCGCGGAGAACAGAATGACGTTGTCCACCAGATCTATCTTGGCGTCGAACACGCCGTCGAAGTTCTGCATGTGCGGCAGGTGCAGCGCCTGGCAGGAATCGCACTCAAAGAAAGAAATGCCCGACTGATCCAGCCAGCGCCGCAACAGCGCCAAATCGGGGACAATGAGTGAATCCATAATAACCAGCCTCACAATATTCAATACGCGAAAAGGCGCATAGCTTACGGAATATTCACCCGATACGCCACGATCAATGCGGCTTAATTCACTAATTCAGATATTGCACGGCGGGAAATGCGCTCCGCCCACCCCGTTAACCGCCGGATTTCAGGCGGAAGCCCGGCCGGCCGCGCTGCTCAATGTATTCGATCATCATGCCGGCGATGTCCAGCCCGGTGGTGGTTTCCACCCCTTCCAGCCCCGGCGACGCGTTGACCTCCATCACCAGCGGGCCGCGCTCGGCGCGCAGGATATCCACCCCGGCGACGTCCAGCCCCAGCGTGCTCGCCGCTTTCACCGCGATCGCCCGCTCCCTGGCGGTGATGGTCACCTTGCGGGCGGTGCCGCCGCGGTGCAGGTTGGAGCGAAACTCACCGGGCTTGGCCTGCCGTTCGATGGCGGCCACCACCCGGCCGCCCACCACCAGACAGCGCACGTCGCGCCCCTGCGCCTCGCGCACGTACTCCTGCACCAGGATGTGGGCATTCAGCCCGCGAAAGGCGTCAATCACGCTTTCCGCCGCCTGACGGGTTTCCGCCAGCACCACGCCGATGCCCTGCGTGCCTTCCACCAGTTTGACCACCAGCGGCGCGCCGCCGACCAGCTCGATCAAATCGCCAGTGTCGTCCGGCGAATGGGCAAATCCGGTGATCGGCAGATCGATGCCCTGCCGCGCCAGCAACTGCAGCGAACGCAGCTTGTCGCGGGCGCGGGTAATGGCCACGGATTCGTTTAGCGGATAGCTGCCGAGCAGCTCGAACTGGCGCAGCACCGCGGTGCCGTAAAAGGTGATGGCGGAGCCGATGCGCGGGATCACCGCATCGTAACGTTCCAGCTGACGGCCGCGATAATGAATGGTCGGCGCCGCCGGATTGATGTTCATATAGCAGGAGAGCGGATCGATGATATCGATGCTGTGCCCGCGATCTTCCGCCGCTTCACGCAGCCGCTTACATGAATAGAGCGATCCGTCGCGAGAAAGAATGGCAATTTTCACTCGTCACCCCAAAAGCCAACGCCTGCCCGGCAGGCGGGTTAGCGGCCGCGGCGCTCAGGCGCGCGGATCGCGATCCTGATTATCTTTCGATGCGTCTGCATCTTGCGGTTTGCGGCGATCGTTTTCCGGCGGCAACCCGCCGCGCATCAGCGGCCCGAAGCCCTGCACCACGCGCCATACCAGAAACGCCGCCGCCGGCACCATCAGCGCCACGCCGAGGAAAATCATGCCGACCGCCGCCTGCTGCGACGCCAGCCAACCCGGCAGTTGCAGGTGGCCGTGAATGCTGAGGTAGGCCAGCACCAGCATCACGATGCCCAGCCCTTCCAACACCAGCACCGGGCGCGGTAAGTCACCGAATGAACGCATATTTTTCCTCTCCAGAAGATCTGCCCCCAGTGTAGTGAATTCCCGCCGATGGCGACAGCCCCGGCAGACTAATTGGTTACATGAATCAGATTAACAGGTAATTCCTGCTTTTTTTTCACCGCCTCAACGGGCATAGTAGGCGCCATCTGACGCAGGTAATGACTTTTTCGGTGACGGGATGTCGTTGCAATCGCGAATAATTTATCGAAAATCCAATTAAGGAGCGTTGCATGTTTGCAGTAATCTTCGGGCGTCCTGGCTGTCCTTATTGTGTCCGCGCTAAAGAACTGGCGGAAAAACTGACTGAAGAACGCGACGATTTCAACTTCCGTTACGTTGACATCCACGCGGAAGGCATCACCAAGGCCGATCTGGAAAAAACCGTCGGCAAACCGGTTGAAACCGTGCCGCAGATCTTCCTGGACGAGAAGCACATCGGCGGTTGCACCGATTTCGAAGCTTACGCTAAAGAACACCTGAACCTGTTCCAGTAAGTTTTTGAACGACAAAAAAGGCGCTTAACGCGCCTTTTTTTATTGCCGCTGCCGCCGGTGCAGCTGCTGCAGCGTGTGCAACAGACCGAGGGCGAACAGCATCAGCATCGCGCCGAACACGCACCAGAACACCGCGCTGGTGGCGTAAGCCAGCTCCTGCCAGAACGAATAGGACGGCGTCAGCCAGAAGTGGCGGATCAGCAGGCACAGCGGCAATGCATACAGCGCGCCAAGCAACGGGCAAAGCAGCCGCTTGCGGCTCGACAGATAGCTGGCGATTGCGCCGGGGATCACAAACAGCAGCAGGCCGGTTTCACCGTGGTGCTCATGATCCGTGCTGCCGAACAGGCCGGTTTGCTGGCCGAGAAACACCAGGCTGAACAACAGAAAACAGCTGAGAATGCCCAGCCAATATCGATAACTCGTCATGCGAATTCTCCCCCGCCCAATTACCGCATCAATAGAAATCGGCCCGATCACCCGTGCGGTGACGCTGAACCGAATTTTTTCCTTGGTCAAAAGAGAGTTAAATGCGCCCGGCGGCGCAGGAAATCAGCTTTCTGTGCTGGCTGTCATCGGTCATAGCGTCTAGAATGAACGCCGCCGAACGATGGTTCGCTTCGCCTTGCGCTGGTGGTGATTCATGATGTCGTTTTAAGGCTGAATTTATCTCTTATAGTTATCTATATCAAGCACTTACTGGTAAACAATAAGTTATCCTCCGTGAACATAAACGTCGCTAGTTTGTTAAACGGTAACTACATTCTGTTACTGTTCGTGGTACTCGCACTGGGGCTATGCCTCGGTAAACTCCGTCTTGGCTCCGTCCAACTCGGTAATTCCATTGGCGTTTTAGTGGTTTCTCTGCTGCTCGGCCAGCAACACTTCGCCATTAACACCGAGGCGCTGAATCTTGGCTTCATGCTGTTTATTTTCTGCGTCGGGGTGGAAGCCGGGCCTAACTTTTTCTCGATTTTCTTCCGCGACGGCAAGAATTACCTGATGCTCGCGCTGGTGATGGTCGGTTCGGCAATGGTGATCGCCATCGGCCTCGGCAAGCTGTTCCACTGGGACATCGGCCTGACCGCCGGCATGCTGGCCGGCTCGATGACCTCGACGCCGGTGCTGGTGGGCGCCGGCGATACGCTGCGCAACACCATCGTCAACGGCCCGGCGCTGCTAGCGGCGCAGGATCATCTGAGCCTCGGCTACGCCCTCACCTACCTGATCGGCTTGGTCAGCCTGATTTTCGGCGCGCGCTACCTGCCGAAGCTGCAGCACCAGGATCTGTCCACCTCCGCCCAGCAGATCGCCCGCGAACGCGGCCTGGACACCGACAGCCAGCGCAAGGTCTACCTGCCGGTGATCCGCGCCTACCGCGTCGGCCCCGAGCTGGTGGCCTGGGCCGACGGCAAGAACCTGCGCGAACTGGGCATCTACCGCCAGACCGGCTGCTACATCGAACGCATCCGCCGCAACGGCATTCTGGCCAACCCGGACGGTGACGCCGTGCTGCAGGTGGGCGACGAGATCTCGCTGGTCGGTTATCCGGACGCCCACGCGCGGCTGGATCCGAGCTTCCGCAACGGTAAGGAAGTGTTCGATCGCGATCTGCTCGACATGCGCATCGTGACCGAAGAGATCGTGGTGAAGAACAGCAACGCGGTGAACAAACGCCTGAGCCAGCTGAAGCTGACCGACCACGGTTGCTTCCTCAACCGCGTGATCCGCAGCCAGATCGAAATGCCGATCGACGACAGCATCGTGCTCAACAAGGGCGACGTGCTGCAGGTAAGCGGCGACGCGCGCCGGGTGAAGAGCGTGGCGGAGAAGATTGGCTTTATCTCGATCCACAGCCAGGTGACCGATCTGCTGGCGTTCTGCGCCTTCTTCATCATCGGCCTGCTGATCGGCCAGATCACCATTCAGTTCAGCAACTTCTCGTTCGGCATCGGCAACGCCGCCGGCCTGTTGATGTCCGGCATCATGCTCGGCTTCCTGCGCGCCAACCACCCGACCTTCGGTTATATTCCGCAGGGCGCGCTGAACATGGTGAAAGAATTCGGCCTGATGGTGTTTATGGCGGGCGTAGGCCTGAGCGCCGGCGCCGGCATCGGCCACAGCCTGGGCGCGGTCGGCGGCCAAATGCTGATCGCCGGGCTTATCGTCAGCCTGGTGCCGGTGATTATCTGCTTCCTGTTCGGCGCCTACGTGCTGCGCATGAACCGCGCCCTGCTGTTCGGCGCCATCATGGGCGCCCGCACCTGCGCGCCGGCGATGGAGATCATCAGCGACACCGCGCGCAGCAACATCCCGGCGCTGGGCTATGCCGGCACCTACGCCATCGCTAACGTGCTGTTAACGCTGGCGGGTTCTCTCATCGTGGTGCTATGGCCAGGCATACTCGGCTGATCGATTAGCGGGAGAGATGGATCGGCGATAAAAATATTTTGATTTTTTTGTCGCCGGCCAGAACTTTCGTTGGGGGCCGCAGTCTGAATTAGTGCCACTGCTTTTCTTTGATGTCCCCATTTTGTGGAGCCCGATAATCCCGCCTTTTAGGTTCAAGATTATCGGGTTTTTTGTTGCCTGCACGCCGCCGCCCGCGGGACCGCCATCAGATGGCAGCAATACCTCAACTGACGACGTACAGCGCGTCCGCTCCTTCCTGAAACATCGTTTCTCTTAACGTTTAGTGTCGGGCGGTCGGCTATCAACCAATGCATTTCCCAAGGTTTGATTGCAGAAAGAGTGAGAACGGAGTGACTGTATTAATTAACAATTGGGTCTGAACCCAACAACGGCCTTATCAATATCTTAATATCAAAAAAAGCAAGACATCTAAGGTGCCTTGCTTTTCTTTTTACATTAACAAGCGCCAAAAAGAACGACAGAGAACAGAACGGAGCCGTTCAGATAAATAGTGGCCTTCAACCCCGTAGGAATAAAGGAACCACAGGTCTCTGCGCACACTTTAAGCTGCCCACCAATGGGAATTGGAATAGGCGAAGAAACGCAAAAGTCACCGTAGATAGGAATGGTAAAACAAATTTGGTTGTTTGCTGGGTTATAACTGGCCCCAACGCAAACCGAAAGTTTAAGCGCCAATACCCCCTGCTGCTTAAGGTCTACAGGTACCGGCGCCGGTGTTTTTTGCGAAAATCCAACCGCAGTAAAATCAGCAACATGTTCATTTTGAGCATGCGGATCTTGTTCATTGCATTTACAATCAGCCATTGGAATATCCTCGTAAGTTTTTTTAGATATTAATTAGCGAACAATGTAATTGCCGTGGAGCTAATTACATTGATGAATCTAGCAGCACAATAATTAATTTCCATCCCTTTGCCATTAAATAAAATCAATAAAACAACAATAAAATGATTAATAAGAATATTTTTATTTATGTAACTGAAACGGTTTGTTATTAGCCAAATAATTGCAATTCACAACAATATAATCAGAGATAAAGGGGGGTAAAAATGAGGATATTGCGAGTGAGAATTAAAAAAACGCCCTTAAACCAAGGATATTAACCTTGTTAGCTTGAGTCACTTTCTATTTTCCCTCTGTAGGTTGAAAAAATTTGGCTAAGCACTCGGCTTTCCTGACTGAAAATAAAAAACCGCCTGAAGAGCCGCATATAATTGCAAAATGCTCTTCAAACGGCTTGGTACAAGATCATGTATTCACAGCGCTAATCGCGGATTACTTTGATTCAGCCTGGCTTACGGTATCTTCGGCTTTCCAGATGCGGTATTTCACTTCCGCGTCTTTCGGCGCATACACCACGATCGGCAGGCGGCTGTTGTAACGCTGCATCGCGGCGTCGCCCAGGTTGGCGGCGATGAATTGCTTGGTCTTGGTGTTGTCCGGGCAGGCCATCATGGTCGAGGCCGGTTCAGACAGCTTCTCCAGCACCAGGTAGTCGTAACCCCAGCCGGACAGGGTTTTGGTCTCCAGCGTGCCGCCGATCATATGGCGGTTGCAGTCCACTTCCAGCGTCTTGCCGATCAGCAGTTCGACCTTGTAGTTCTCTTCGTGCTCTTGCTTCGGCAGGTAGATCACCTGGCGATTCATGCCCTTCTCGGCTTTCGGGTAAGGCGCGACTTTTTCCAACGGCTGTTTGCTCATGTCAGCGTCATCGCCAGAGGTCGCCGCCATAGCGCCGGCGGAAACGGCCATCAGCAGGCCGGAAAATACAACGGATGCCTTGTTCATGTTTTATCCCTACACTTTTTGTCAAATAATCCGCCTATAAACTAATACACTACCGCCATGCTCGCCACAAGTTTAATCTTCTTTACAATAGGCGATAAACAGTGACAATCGCCTGATATAACCCATTAACCGGAGCAATACCCCAAAAAACCGCCGATTAAGACGAGAGAAACACGCGCTGACCGGTGCCCAAGCGGAGGGTTCTCTTGCCGCAGGACTAAGGTTTTCTTAAGACAGAATTATTACAGTGGCGCTATTCAATCCTGTCACCGAGCCTGCGCGTGAATCCAGAATCGTCATTAAATCAATCCTCAACGGCACAGCAAATTAAGACAACCGCCCTTTACTCCCTGCCGACATCCTTTTACCGTTGGCAAGTTTTTGGCCTGCTGATCAGCGGTTTGGTATTCCTGTGGCTCTCCCGCAACGAACAGCTGGACTGGGCGATCAGCAATTATTGGTACGATGCCGCCAGCGGGCATTTCCCGTGGCAAAACAACTATTGGCTGGATCTGATCAATCACCGTCTGTTGAAGCAGATAGTGATCGTGGGAGCGGTGCTCACGCTGTTTTGGGGCATCTATCGCCGCAGCGCGCGCCTGATTGTCAGCATGCTGCTTCTCGGCATCGGCCCGCTGGTGGTGGGCATTCTCAAGGCCACCAGCGCGCACTCCTGTCCGTGGGATCTGATCGAGTACGGCGGCAAGGCGATGTCCTTCCCTTTATTCGGCGCGGTACCGGCGCTGCCGGGCCCCGGTCGCTGTTTCCCCGGCGGGCACGCCTCGAGCGGTTTCGCGGTCATGGCGTTATTTTTCCTGTTTTATCCGCAGCGCCCGCGCCTGGCCTGGTGCTGCTGGTGCGGCGGCATTGCGCTCGGCATGTTGATGGGCTTTGGTCAGATCATGCGCGGCGCACATTTTCTTACCCATAACCTGTGGGCGGGTTGGTGGGTTTGGTTAAGCCAGTTGGCTATTTATTGGATGATTAGCGGCTATTGGCGCCGCAAGATGAGGTAACGGTTATGGAGCAGTTAAACCATGTTCTTTTCGCCTGGATCAATGCGACCCCGGCATCTCCCGAATGGATGATCGATTTCGCCACCTTTTTGGCGCGCGATCTTATCATTATCGTGCCGCTGCTGATCGTCGGCCTGTGGCTGTGGGGGCCGCGAAGCCAGCTGGTTTCACAGCGCGAAGTGGTGGCGAAAACCACGATCGCGCTGCTGTTCGCCATGCTTGCCGCCTCCGCTATCGGCGCGCTGCTGCCGCATGAGCGTCCGTTCGTCGCCGGCGTGGGTTATACCTTCCTGGCGCACGCGCCGGACAGCTCGTTCCCCAGCGATCACGGCACCGCCATCTTTACCTTTGCACTGGCGTTCCTGTTCTGGCACCGGGTCTGGTCCGGCGCGCTGCTGATGATTGTCGCCGTCGGCATCGCCTGGTCACGCGTTTACCTCGGCGTGCACTGGCCGCTGGATATGGTCGGCGGTTTCCTGCTCGGCCTGGTCGGCTGCCTGTTCGCTCAGCTGGTATGGAATCTGTTCGGTGATGTCCTCGCCGACAAGCTGTCGCGTCTGTATCGCTTCCTGTTTGCCTTCGCCATTCGCCGCGGCTGGGTGAAAGAATAACCGCATAACATGACAGGGGCGTTACCGCCCCTGCTTTCACACCACGCCGGTGGTCACGCAAAACGCCCGCGTTTTTCCCGCTCCCAGCATCACCCCCTCACCCTCTGGCGCATTCGGGCGGCAGTTCGCCGGCTGGATAAAAGCCAGCAGCCGCCTGTTGCCCTGGACAGCGATGCGCCGCAGGCCATAGTTGAATTGCCCGGTGGCAAAACGCGTCACATAGCGCCGGCCTTGCGGCGCCAGCATAAAGAACTCGGCCTGATCCACGTAGCGCGTCAGATCGTCGGAGCACAGCAGTTCCTGCCCGATCGTATCCCCTGACAAAGCCGGCGTCGGCAGGTTCTGGCGGAATACCGCGTCGGGAATGCAATCATAGTTGAGGCGGCAAACATAGCGCAGCGGCTGCGGCCGCTCGCCCAGGTTGGTAATCTTCATCTCTATGGCGAACTGCGCGCTCTGGGCCGCCAGACGCAGCGCCGGGCCGATGCGCCAACGCTCGCCCAACCGCTCGCCTTCACCGTGCAACGTCAGCTCATCGCCCGCCAGCTGCAGCCACACGCGTTGCATCTGGATCGGCGCGCCGTCGTGACCCGGCCAGGCGGGACAGAACGCGGCGTCGTCAGCGCGCTTTCTTCCGGCGCCCCGCGCACTGCGGCGGCCCGATTTCAGCGAATGACCGTCAAACTCGGCGTCCCAGATCGCGAGACCCTGATACGGTAAAACCCTCAGCGCGCCACGGCGATTCGCCAGCGTCAGCATCAGCCCGCGTTCTGCGCAGCGATGCGCGCTCACCGCGAAATCCGCGTTGCGGAACAGTTCCTGCCGATGCGTCCCGAAAGCTTCAGGAGCCAGATCGATGTTGATCTCCATCTTTTTTCCCCTCGACGTTTCGCCCGTGCAGGCCGCGAGCAGCCACTGAAAATGTTATTAAAATAACAAATAATCCACCCCTAAGTTATACAGATAACAGTGAAGTAACTATGATCTCGTCGACATTTTTCAAATCCCGCTAGGTTTATCGATGTTGAAATGTTATTATTTTCACATTACCTATCCATGCTCTTTTCTCAACTTCACTAAGGAACCGCGATGACCACCGAAAGCATCGATTACGCCAGCTATGTTGACCACACCCTGCTGGCCATGGACGCCACCGAAATGCAGATCGCCAAACTGTGCGAAGAAGCGCAGCAGCACAACTTCTATGCGGTATGTGTCAACTCCGGCTATGTGCCGCTGGCGGCCCAGCTGCTGCAGGAAAGCACCGTGAAAGTCTGCTCGGTGATCGGTTTCCCGCTGGGCGCCGGCCTGACCGTCGCCAAAGCCTTTGAAGCCAAAGCGGCGATCGCCGCCGGCGCGCAAGAGATCGACATGGTGATCAACGTCGGCTGGTTGAAAAGCGGCCTGCTGGACGAAGTGAAAGCCGACATCGCCGCCGTGCGCGAGGTTTGCGCGGCGATCCCGTTGAAGGTAATATTGGAAACCTGCCTGCTCAGCGATGCGCAGATCGTCCAGGTTTGTGAAATGTGTCGCGAACTCGATGTCGCCTTCGTGAAAACCTCCACCGGCTTCAGCACCGGCGGCGCTCGGGAAGAGCACGTCAAACTGATGCGCGAGACCGTGGGCAGCGAAATGGGCGTGAAAGCTTCCGGCGCCGTGCGCGATCGCGCCACCGCCGAGAAGATGATCAAAGCCGGCGCCACGCGTATCGGCACCAGCTCCGGCGTCGCCATCGTCTCCGGCGCCCAGCCGGCGGCGGGCAGCTACTGATCGTCGGCTCGCCCTGACGGGCATGGCCATACACTCCGATGCGGGACAATACGGGCGGCTGATGCGGCCCGATATTGCCCCGCATCGTTGTGTTTAGCGTCGGAAATGCCGGCTCGCCTTTTATCTCTATTACCTGTGGGAAGACGGATCTATGGAAACGCGGCGCGAAGAACGTATCAACCGGTTAGTTCAGGCGTTAAAACGCGCTGACAAGATCCACCTGAAAGAAGCCGCCGCGCTGCTGGGGGTCTCGGAGATGACCATTCGCCGCGATCTGAGCGCCGAACCGGCGGCCGTGGTGTTGCTCGGCGGCTACGTGGTGACCGATCCGCGCAGCAACGGCGTGACCAACTACTTCGTTTCCGATCAAAAAGCCAAACAGGTCACGGAGAAACGGCGCATCGGACTGCTGGCAGCGCCGCTGATCAATGAAAACGACACGGTGTTTTTTGACTGCGGCACCACCACCCCGGCGATCATCGACGCCATCGCCGACGAGTTGGCTTTCACCGCCGTGTGTCATTCGCTGAACACCTTCCTGGCGCTGCAGGACAAACCGAACTGCAAGGTGGTTCTGTGCGGCGGCGAGTTCAAGCCGAACAACTACATCTTTTCCAGCGTCGGCGGCCGCAACGAGCTCGATCACATCTGCCCGAACATCGCCTTTATCTCCGCCGCCGGCCTCAGCCTGCAGCACGGCGCCACCTGCTTCAACTTCGACGAGCTGGAGATGAAGCATCGCGCCATGGCGATGGCGCAGCAAAAGATCCTGGTGGCAGACCACAGCAAGTTCGGCAAAACCAAGCCGGCCTGCATCGGCCCGCTGACGCAGTTCGATCGGGTGATCACCGATCGCCAGCCGGGCGCCGACTTCCTGGCGTTCTTCAACGACAACGCCATCGCTATCCGCTATTAATTCGCCTTCAGCGCCGTCATAACCGACGGCGCACCGCGTCGATATCCCTCTTTCCCCACCGGAAAATGAACAAATAATGCGCAATCAATTCACGTTTTTCGCTTATCCGCACGCAACATCAGGTTAATAAAATGCAACAGCTCACCCGAGTGATTATTTTTTCGCAGGCTAAACACGCGGTCGGCTGGGTGAATTAACGGCTATTTATGGCTTTTATATGATAAATCGTGCCAAAGGCCAGGAAGTTTAAATAAACGGCGGTTTACGCGATTGCAGCAAATCTCACCAATACCTGTTAGGTATCTGTTATTTATATGATGAATGGTTACGCATTTTTATCCGCTAACCACGTAAGTAATTCCCCTTCGTTACTAGCGGTGAATTTTAAATAAAAATCATTAAAAACAAAAAGATAAATTCAATTTACCTTAAAAACACAATGTGATCCACATCACTAAAACTGCTTAATCCGGGTTTTTAGCTAGATCCAAAACCACGCATAAAATATATTGCTCGGCTTGCTGCTGGGCACAGCGCTTTATCCGGCTAATTATTGTACAAGCCACATAATCGCAGAAATTTTTATGAGAGCGTTCTCAGCACAAAATCTTACACAAATGTGCAACAAATGCGCGAAAAATCGATGAAAAAGCAGATAACTGCACATATTACGCATTTGAGAGCAGGATCACGGTTGTTTCTACTGTAAATCGTTATCTTGCCGCCAACAAAAATCGACAGGCAATGACCTGTCGGCAGCGGTAACGACTTTTATCACCCGTGAAGGTGAAAAGTCTTTAGTGAATTACCCGGCGCTGTGCCTTGGTAATGAACGCAATAAACAACCAGGGGGACGCCAAAACATCCCCGCAAGCAACACCTGATTCTTACCGCAAGCGTTGCCTGAATAGGACGTTTGACGGTTTAACCTTAAGTTTTGCCTTTTAATTTTAAATTCGTGTTCACTTCGGAGATATTTATGGACACTACACAGACCGGCACAATTGCCTCTGCGGCCTCGGGCTCCAGCAGTACCTGGCGTAAAACGGATACCATGTGGATGTTGGGCCTGTACGGCACCGCCATCGGCGCAGGCGTCCTGTTCTTGCCCATCAACGCCGGCATCGGCGGTTTGATTCCTCTGATCATCATGGCCATCATCGCTTTCCCGATGACCTTCTTTGCCCACCGCGGCCTGTGCCGTTTCGTTCTGTCCGGCAAAAATCCCGGTGAAGACATCACCGCCGTGGTGGAAGAGCACTTCGGCATCACCGCCGGTAAACTGATCACCCTGCTGTACTTCTTCGCCATCTACCCGATTCTGTTGGTTTACAGCGTGGCGATCACCAATACCGTCGACAGCTTCATCACCCACCAGTTGGGCATGACGTCGCCGCCGCGCGCCATCCTGTCGCTGATCCTGATCGTCGGCCTGATGACCATCGTGCGCTTCGGTGAGCAGGCCATCGTGAAAACCATGAGCATCCTGGTCTTCCCGTTCGTAGCGGTGCTGATGCTGCTGGCGGTATACCTGATCCCTAACTGGACCGGCGCCATCTTCGAAAACGTGTCGCTGTCCGGCAGCGGTACCGGCATGGGTCACGGCCTGATCATGACTCTGTGGCTGGCGATCCCGGTGATGGTGTTCTCCTTCAACCACTCGCCGATCATCTCCGCCTTCGCCGTCGCCAAACGCGAAGAGTACGGCGCGGACGCCGAGAAGAAATGCTCCCGCATTCTGGCTTACGCGCACATCATGATGGTGCTGACCGTGATGTTCTTCGTGTTCAGCTGCGTGCTGAGCCTGACGCCGGAAAACCTGGCGGAAGCCAAGGCGCAGAACATCTCGATTCTGTCTTACCTGGCTAACCACTTTAACAACCCGATGATCGAGTACATCGCGCCGGTTATCGCCTTCGTCGCCATCACCAAATCGTTCCTGGGCCACTACCTGGGCGCCCGTGAAGGCTTCAACGGCCTGGTTGCCAAGTCAATGAAGAGCCGCGGAAAAACCGTCAGCACCGCCAAGCTGAACCGCATGACCGCTATCTTCATGCTGGTGACCACCTGGATCGTCGCCACCCTGAACCCGAGCATCCTGGGCATGATCGAAACCCTGGGTGGCCCAATCATCGCCATGCTGCTGTTCCTGATGCCGATGTACGCCATCCGTAAAGTGCCTGCCATGCGCAAGTACAGCGGCCACATCAGCAACGTATTTGTGGTTGTGATGGGTCTGATCGCCATCTCTGCTATCGTGTTCAGCCTGCTCGGCTAATCACGTCCGGCCGGCGCCGCTGCGCGCCGGCCCTCCCGCACTGCCCCCATTTCCCGTATTCACCGCCTGAAACCTGAAGAAGGAGGCGAGACCATGGTCAGCGTTTTCGATATTTTCAAAATTGGCATTGGCCCATCCAGTTCTCACACCGTTGGTCCGATGAAAGCCGGCAAACAGTTCATTGACGATCTGATCGCCCACCAGCAGCTGCAGGACACCACCCGCGTGGTGGTCGACGTGTACGGTTCGCTGTCGTTGACCGGTAAAGGCCACCATACCGATATCGCCATCATCATGGGCCTGGCCGGCAACCTGCCGCACGACGTGGACATCGACAGCATTCCGGGCTTTATCCGCGACGTCGAACAGCGCGGCCGCCTGCCGCTGGCCAACGGCCACCACGAGGTGGATTTCCCGCAGCATGGCGGCATGAATTTCCACGGCGATAACCTGCCGCTGCACGAAAACGGCATGCGCATCCGCGCCTTCGCCGGTGAACGCTTGCTGCACAGCAAAACCTATTACTCGATCGGCGGCGGTTTCATCGTCGACGAAGAGCACTTCGGCCAGTCCGCCGAGGGCGCAACGCCGGTGCCCTACCCGTTCAAATCGGCGCACGATTTGCAGCAGCATTGCAAAGAGACCGGGCTGTCGTTGTCCGGCCTGGTGATGCAGAACGAGCTGGCGCTGCGCAGCAAAGCGGATATCGACGCGCACTTCGCCGACGTCTGGCAGGTGATGAGCGCCGGTATTGAGCGCGGCATCAACACCGAAGGCCTGCTGCCCGGCCCGATGAAGGTGCCGCGCCGCGCCGCCGCGCTGCGCCGCATTCTGGTGACCGGAGACAAGAACAATATCGACCCGATGAACGTGGTCGATTGGATCAACATGTTCGCGCTGGCGGTCAACGAAGAGAACGCCGCCGGTGGCCGCGTGGTTACCGCCCCGACTAACGGCGCCTGCGGCATCATCCCTGCGGTGCTGGCCTACTACGACAAGTTCATCCGCCCGGTGAACGCCAATTCCTACACCCGCTACTTCCTGGCGTCCGGCGTGATTGGCGCGCTGTACAAGATGAACGCCTCGATCTCCGGCGCCGAAGTGGGTTGCCAGGGGGAAGTGGGCGTCGCCTGCTCGATGGCGGCGGCCGGGTTGACCGAGCTGCTGGGCGGCAGCCCGGCGCAGGTGTGCATCGCGGCGGAGATCGCCATGGAGCACCATTTGGGACTGACCTGCGATCCGCTCGCCGGCCAGGTTCAGGTGCCTTGCATCGAACGCAACGCCATTTCCGCCGTCAAGGCAGTCAATGCCGCGCGCATGGCGATGCGCCGCACCAGCGAACCGCGGGTTTGTCTGGATAAGGTCATCGAAACCATGTACGAAACCGGCAAAGACATGAACGCCAAATACCGCGAAACCTCACAGGGCGGGCTGGCGATCAAGGTCGTGGCCTGCAACTGATCGCCACGGCAAGGCACTTAAGGCGCCGGCCGGTCCGATTTGGCCGGCGCCGTCTCAATGCCGTTCCTTCCCTGCCGCAACGCCCGGCTGAATGCCGGTTCGAGCCCCATGGCGCCGGGACGGGCGCTGTGTCGCAGCCACCCATAAAGCTCGGCATTACGCCGGAATCCCATTTTGCGCATAACGCTCATCTTGTGGTTGCTGACGGTTTTCACGCTGATGTCCAGCATCCGTGCGATTTGCGTCACCCCCATCTCCCGCGTCATACAGCGCATGATCTCCTGTTCGCGCAGCGTCAGGCCGCGGTGCTGGCATATGCAGTTCCTGCCACAACCCGGCCTGCCCGGCCATTTGCTGCGCCGTTCCAGCTCGGCGCTCACCTGATACAGCGCCGAGACCAACGGCGTATCGTGGTAGATAACACCGGCCTCCAGCGCGCAACGGTTCCCAACGGTGCGCTTATGCCGCCCCTCCGGCGTTCGCAACGAGAAATACAGCGTTTTGCGCCCCGCGGTCTGCGTCTCAAAGAAGTGACAAAAACAGCTTTGCACGCCGGGAGGAAAATAGCAGAACACCAGATCGGCTTCGTGAACCTGCTGCGCATCCAGTAACAGCGTGCGCTTGCCGTAAGTGCTGAAGTGCAGCGCCAGAGCCTCCTGCCAGCCGGCGCTGAAGTAACGGTTTTCATCAAATAGCGCGATTTTTATCATCGTGTTCATCCCTGCCCTCCCGCCGTTCCGGCTTCCCGTTTAACCGCCTGGGCGCCCTTTGCCGGCGCCTGACTGTTGTCGATGCGTAATTCATAAATCATGGTGGCGTTAGGTGGCACTTTCGGCGGGTAGCCGGTTTCGCCGTAGGCCAGCGCCGGCGGCACAACCATCGTCAGCGAACCGTGGTTGTGCAGATGGCTTATCGCCTCCCTGAACAGTGGCGGATACTCGGACAGCGGTTGCGACAGCACCTTGCCGCTCAGTTCCATATCCTGGATCACCGTACCGTCGGTCAACTTCTCCTTCACGACCACATCGACCACCGCCGTTGGTGCCAGCGCGCCCTCCCCGGCGTAATCCACCCGATACCAAAAGCCCATCGCCGACTGCTTTACGCCCTTTTGTTGACTGAATCGCGCCAGGTAATCTTCATCACGCCGCCGCTGTTCGTTAACGCGTTTCTCACGCGCGGCCACGGCGGCGGCATCCGCCTGCGCCGTCAGCGCATCCAGTTCATCCGGCGGCAGCCGCAAACGCCCCGAGACGCTATCGATGACGCCCGCCAACAGGCTGTCGCGGTCCACCGGTACGCCCCAGCTTTGACGCGCCGCCACTACCCCCTGAATGTCCCGCCCCAGCGCACTGCCCGCCGCATAGGACAAACGCTTGCGTTCATCCTTCAACTGCTCCGGCGTCACTTCCCATTGCAGCCGCTTATGCAGCGCCAATAGCGCTTCGCGCGTCTGCTGGGTCACTTTCTGCTCAGCGGCCCGCTTCTGCTCGCTCTCTTCCAACGCGGCGCGCAGAGCGTGCAACGCCTCCTGGTGCTCGCGTTGGCGTTGTGCAAGCGTCTGTGCCGATGCCTGCGCGGCAGATTCCAGCTCGGTAACGCGCCGTTCGGCCTGCGCCGCCGCCGCTCTGCTTTTGGCGGTTTCCTGCGTCGCCTGACGCAACAGCGCCTCGGCGCGCTGCGCATCGGGCGAACCGCGCCAGGCGGCGCCCAGCCCGGCGATCCACTGCTGAAGCGTTGACGAGTCCGGCAACGTCGCGACGGATGGCGTCGCTTTCTCCGCCCGCAACGCGGCGAGTTCCTGGCGCAACATCGTCAGTTCCATTCGCTGACGCGCCAGCTGTTGATCACGCGCCAATAATTCCTGGGTCAGCGTAAAAGCTTTGGCCGATGAAGCAGGCTGGTTGGCGCCCGACGTGCGCTTTGCCGGCTCAGGCCTTTTTTGTCCCGCCCCGCGGTCGGCTGGCGCCGCTTTTTCGTTCGTCGGCACGGTGTTTTGCCGTTGATACTGCTCGGCAAACTGCAGCAGCGCCGGCACGCCGTCGTCCGCCAGCGCGACGCCGGAGAACAGCAGAGCGACGCAGCCCAGCAGGCGCAGCCTCATTTAATCTGCTCCCCGCGATCCGCCAAGCCGGTCAACACCGCCTGATTCACCCCGGCGCACAGATAGTTGACCTTGTAGCGATACAGCGCATCCACCGTCGCCTGCGTGTCGCCGTTTACCCTGGCGCGCAGGCTGGCGTACTGCGAAGCGCCGCTCATCAGGCTGTCGAAGGCCTGCTTATAGCGCTGATACTGTTTCTCGTCGATCGCGCGCAATGCCCCCAGTTGCTGCTGGCACTGCTGCAGCTGCTCGGCCTCACGCTGCTTGCGCAAAGCCTCTTCTGACGGAGGTTGCACAACCTGATTTTTAGTATTCACGGCGGGCTTGCCCGACTTTTGGCTTTGGCAAGCGGCGGCGCTCAACGCCAACAGGCACAGCAGCCCCATGCGCAGGGCGTGATTGACGTGCTTTCTCATCATTGCGTTTCTTGTCCTTGTAGACGCTTATTCGTATTCCAACGTAAAAGTGGCCACCGCGCTGAAAGTGCCGCGGCCGATGGACTTCGTCTGGATAGCCTCCGGCTCCCCTTGCACATAGGCCTGCAGCGCAAGCGTGGTGTTGCCGGCATTCAGGCGGAATTTATCGCTGGCGCGATTGAGCGGCAGCGCCTTGCCGCTGCTGTCCTCCAGCCCGATGCCGATCCCCGACGCCAGGCTGCCGGCATCCAACGCCAACAGGCCGGGCAGTTTGGCGTTCTCGGTGCCGGTAAACGTGATAGCCACCGTATTGCCTAGGCTGAGATCGCACTCGGTCAGGTGCAACGCGAAGGTTTGGCTGTGGGAGCGGGTGTTCAGATACAGGTATTTGTCGACGATGGTGCCGAAATCCAGCGGAATGTCCTCATCCCCTGGCTGAATGACGCACGGCTCGGCCACCAGCGTGCCGTGAAAGCGCATGTTTTCCGCCGCAGTCGCCGACTGCGCCATTATGCCGGCCGCCATGACCATGCCAGCCCCCAACAGCGCGCTCCGGCGCCGGTTCGTCTCTGTCGCGCGCATGACGCCACTCCCTTTGGTTGCGCTTGCGCCGACCGGGCGCAAGCGGCGTATTAGTCGTAGTAAAGCCGGAAATCGATCGCCGCACGGTAAGCGCCGGCGCTCAGCGTCGCCGGGGTGCGCACCGGCGTCACCGTGTACATCAGGGTGTTTTGTCCCGGCGTCAGCAATACCGGTTTGTTACGCGCGCCGAGGCGCACAGGCAGGCCGGTGGCATCTGCCAACTGCAACCCCAATCCGGTAACGCCGGCGACCCTGACCAACCCCGGCGCGTCGTCATCCGTCGGCGCGGCAAACGCCACGGACACCGCAGGCTGGCTGCCGCTCCAGGCCAGCACTCCGGTCCAGGCGTCGCGGTTGCTCGCCGGCGCCCGCAGACAGTCTTTCAGCGTCAGCTCGAACGCCACCGGCGTGCCGCGATCGCCCGGGCGCTGGAAGTGCGCCGTTCCCGTCTCACCCAACCACACTTCCTGACGAGCGGTGGTCATTTCCAGGCTGCAGGCGCTTTCCGTCAACGCGCCGTAGACGTGGAGCGTGCCGTTCGCGCCCTCCACGTCCCAATTGTCTACCGCGCGGGCCGGCGGCATCAGCATCAGCATCGCGCCCGCCGTCAGCGGCACCATCAGCGCGGCCAATACCGTCAGGCCGATAGTGCGTCGCTGATGACGCTCATAGGCCTTTCCCAACAGCATGGGGATCTTTCTTTGCATGATTCGTTCACTCCGCTGTGTTCACTCTGTCTTTCCTGCCTGCGCGCGGCTCGTCATTTGGCGGCCGGCACGGCCTGGCAGGCATTGCCGGCGCAGCGGAAGTTCAACTGCGGCCGCCCGCCGTAATCGTTGATGTACGCCAGCGACGGCGCGTTGCCGAGGCTCGCGGCGGAGACGTTCAGCGGGGCATTGGCCTTCGGCGCCACCATCAACGGTTCAAAGCCCGCCGCCCCTTTCCCGCCCTTGCCGGCGCTCGCCTCAACGATCGTCACGTAATACGGGGTCGGGTTGTTCACCACGTACTTGTCACCCTGCCGGGTCAGGGTCAGCTGCTCCTGCCACGGCGCCGCATTCTTCTTCGGGGCGAGCGCCGCCGGGCGATAAAACATTTTGATGCGCGTCTGCAACGCTATCTGCAGCGTATTCGGCTTGTTGCTGCGCGGTGGGATTTCACGCAGGTTGAAGTAATACAGCGTCTCCCTGTCCTGCGGCAGCTGACGCGCGGCCGGCAGCGACTGGATCTTCACCTGGCTCGGTTTGCCCGGCTCCACCCGCTGCACCGGCGGCAACACGGTGAAAGGGCTTTGGATTTTGTTGCCGCGATCGTCTTCGATCCACCCCTGCGCCAGATACGGCAACTGTTTGTTCTGGTTACTGATGTTGAGACTGACCGTTTTCAGGTCGCCGTCGAAAATCACGCGCGTGCGATCCAACGCGATAGCCGCATGAGCGGGCAGGCCGACCGCGCCGAGCGTCAATGCGGCGGCGAGCGGGCCCACAAGGGAAACGGTCTTTCTGGTCATAGTCAGATTCATCATGTCTTCACGGTTCCAGTCGGCCGAAGGCGGGCAATCCCGCTCCGGCGGTTTAGCGGCGGAGCGCACTCCGCCGGGTATAAGTCAGTTGGCGTCAGCCGCCGGCTTGTTGCCGGCAAGAGGACGGCAAGGCAGCAGCAGCGTGTTCATCAGCATTTCGGCCGGCAACGGCGCCGGCAGCTGGATTTCACACTGCGCCGCGCCGTTCCAATGCACGCTCATGCGCTCGCCGGGGTTGAGGCCGGACAGGTAAACGCTGCCGCCGTCATTGATGATGCCGGTCTCCTGTTTACGGGCATTCAACACCGTGGCGCCGAATGGAGGCTCGCTGCCGTCCGCCAGTTTGACGATCGCCATCGCCTTCTCGCCGGCAATCACCTCAAACTTGCGGTAGCCGATGGCTCCCTCGGTCAACGTGGCCTGCACCACGGAACGCGTCGCCTCGACGTTGTCGCTCAGGCTGTTGAGATCAATGCTGGCCTTATTGCGGTAGTAGCTGTTTACATCCGCCACCACCGCTTTACCGTAACGGTTGGTCAGCACCGTACTGCCGTAGCCGCGTACCGGCACGCCGGCGACGCCTTCGGTATCGAGCAGCAAGCGTGTGCCGCCCGGCGTATTGACACGGTGCAGCACCGCCCCTTCCGCCGCCATCGTCAGGCCGCCCTGCGCGCCGATGCCGACGGCGCTATAGCGGCCGGCCTGGTAGCTGGCGTTGGCGTTGATCTGCGCCATATCGCCCTGATGGCTGTAATAGCCGCTGGCCGTCGCCCCGCTGCGTGCGGCGCCGGCGCTGATCTGATAGTTGTTGTGTTCATCGACCCGGTTGTAGTAACCGACCCGGTGGGCGTTCTCTTCGCGATCGAGCGTCATGTTGTAACTGAGCGTGCCCGCGCTGCCCCAGGGCAGCGACAGCGACAGATACATCCCGTCGTCATTGCGTTCGTTATAGCGGTTGCGGTAGGCCGACAGCGACACGCTGACGCTCTTGAAATCGCCGATATCGAAGTAGCGCGATACCATCAGGTTGTAACGATCGTTCGGCGCCCGATCCCAGTAGGTTTGGTGGCTGTAGTTGAGATAGGTGCTCAACCCCAGATCGCGGAACTGTTTGTTGAAGGTGATGGTGTACATTTCCTTGCTCTTGCCGCTGCGTCCTCCTTCGTAACGCGCATCGAGGTAGTCCCCCATGCTCATGAAGTCCTCCTGGGAGAAGCGGTAGCCGGCGAAGGTGATCTGGCTGTCGTACTGGTCGAAGTTC
The DNA here is from genome assembly GCF_059652115.1 of Serratia sp. EC4. Taxonomy (NCBI): domain Bacteria; kingdom Pseudomonadati; phylum Pseudomonadota; class Gammaproteobacteria; order Enterobacterales; family Yersiniaceae; genus Serratia; species Serratia sp. EC4. The sequence goes on from NZ_JBNIDE010000003.1 coordinate 623,596, forward strand.
TTCGAATAGCTCAACCGGTACGAACCGCCGGTCAGAGCGCCCTCCTGCGGCAAGCGCGCACGCGACTGCGTGGCATCGAATGATAACGCCCCCAGCGCCATCAGATCGCGCCCGATCCCCAGCGACAGCGCGTTGTAATCGCCGCCGGCGATGCCCCCGCCGTACAGCGACCAGCCGTTGCTGATGCCCCAGGAGAACTCACCGGTGCCGAACATCGGCCCGCGCAGGTGATGCCCCCATTCCGACGGCTTGCCCGTCGCCAGCTTGTAACGCACCGTACCCGGTCGCGTCAGATAAGGGATGTTGGCGGTGTTCATCTTGAACTCCTGCACGCTGCCGTCTTGCTCTTCGACGCGTACGTCCAGCTCGCCGGAAACCGCGTCGTTGATGTCCTGAATGCGGAATGGCCCCGCCGCCACCTGCGTCTCATACAGCACGCGCCCCTGTTGGCTGACCACCACCTTGGCGTTGGTTTTCGCCACGCCCGTCACTTCCGGCGCATAGCCGCGCAGGTTGGGCGGCAGCATGCTGTCGTCGGATCGCAGACTGACGCCGGTAAAACGCAGGCTGTCGAAAATGTCGGAGTTCAGATAATCCTCCCCCATCGTCAGCCGCGAGCGCAGCGCCGGAATAGCCCGATAGGCGTAATAGCGGCTCCAGTCGAACTGTTTGTCGGTCGACTGAGAAGAACCGGTCTGATGGTTGAGATTAGCCTGCCAATCGGCGCGTAGACGCCAGGCGCCCAGATTGGCGCCGCCGGTGCCGTTGCCGCTCAGGCTGTAACTGCTGCCGCCTTTCTGATGTTTTTGCGTTTGAGCATTGACGTTATAGTCAAACAGCAACCCGGGAATACCGTCATCCCAGCGCGAAGGCGGGTCCCAGTTTTCCGAGCTGTATTCCAGATAGGCCTGAGGAATATTGAGGTACAGCGAGGAGCTGGCAAGATCGCCGCGGGCTTCCATCCCAGCCAGGCTGGAGGCGTCAAGGCAACGGCCGCCGTGCGTCCAGTTCAGCGTGCTCAACAGTTTTTCTTTCAGCCCCAGTTGGTTGACCAACTCCGGCGAAAGACAGGCTTCGCTGCCTTTAGGATCGTTCTCGGGCGCCATAAACGTCACCGGCTGTTCCGGCAGGTCGTTCTTATTGACGTGCACCACCATGGTATAAACGCCCGGCATGATGTAGCCGCTGCGCGTAAATTGGCTCAGATCGATATTTTTACGATCGTTAATGTCCAAGACGTCAGTATTGAATTGAATAACGTCGGCGGCATAAACCAACGCGATCGGATTTCCCAGAGAAAGGGCGACACAGAGCCCCAAGGCCTGAAGACGAAATAACTTCCCTGCCGGTGAAAGCATAATAAAGTCCTTTCAATAACGAATTAACCGTCAGTACGAGAAAAAATCAAAAATAATCCAGCTTAAAACGCACTGTGGAAAAATACGCTCCCACCTTCAACGGCTGGTGATTCGGCATTAACGTCATGGAATAATTCAGCACTCGGCTCCCCGGTATTATTCCCTCCATCGGCAACGGTTCCCCTGGAATAACCGGCCTGCCGCGGCTGTCTTTTATCTTCAATGCGATGCCGCGCGCATCACCCTGTACGCCAAACAAAACGCCTTCCGCCAAACCGTCAAACGTGACCTGAAAGAATTTCCAATCAGGCTTGTTTTCCGGACGTTCCAAAATGCAATTAACCAATTCAATACTGAAAGGTTTAGTCATCCCCTGGCCGTCACGAATGATCTGTCCGATAGGAAGCGTGTCCATATCGATAGTCTGATCGCGGCTGCCGGCGGCAATGGCGCAGGCAGTGTCGATAATGGCGCCGTGCATACTGACTTTGCCCCACCCCTGTGCGGCGGAAATTGCACTGCCGGGCGCAAACGCCAACGACGCCAAAAGAACGGCACCCGCTCGATTCCTTGAAAAAAACATCGCGACATTCCTTTGACACAGAGAGTCACCAGGCATGCGGCGTACCCCATGCCTGGTTGATTAAGCCTGCTGTCTCACTTACTGATAAGCCAGAGTGAAGTCGGCTACGGCGGTGAAATCGCCCGGAACGATGGCTGCGGAAGCGCCTTCACCCTGCAGGTAAGCGGCGAAGTTCAGGCTGTTGTTGCCAGTATTCAGCGTCTGTGCCGCAGTCGCCTGACCCAGTTTGATCGGCTGGCCGCCATAAGTGATTGCTACGCCGGCGCCGCTGGCGGTCCCCGCGATACCCAACAGATCCTTGTTGGTTGACGATGCAATGCCGCTGAAGGTGGTTTTAACGGTTTTCAGCGTAGTGGTATCACACTGCTCCAGCTTGATTTCAAATGGACGCGGGTTGGATTTGCCGCCGTTTTTCAACGCCACGTTAGAAACCTGGCCCAGATCTACGGTCTGATCGATAGACTCGGGTGCAATAGAGCATGGCGCATCAATAATAGAACCCGTGAAGGTCACTTTACCGTGTCCCTGATCGGCTGCCTGTGCAAAAGAACTTGCGCCAAATGCAATCACTGCAGCCATCATGATTTTGTTAAGTTTCATAGAACCTATATTCCTTATAAGAAAAAATGCATATTCCAATCAAGAAAAAGAGCAACAGGAAATCTGCTCGCGCTTATATATGCGCAGCCCTGATTCTTTAGCATCTTGCTGGTTGGTTAACTGCCAAAACCCAAAAATACCGACAATAAACACGTCGATAACGGCAAGTCTGCAGCGGCCCGCCCATTAATGAACTCGTCATATAAAAATAAACGAAATCACAACAAGCAGAGACCAATACTTTCTAACTCGCCCTTCTTGTCTGGCGATGAATATTCTGGCAAATGCCCACCAGCAAAAAAAGTCTTTTTTTGATCAAGACGAACATTCGCAATTTATTTCCTAATTAAAGTTAATTTAGTGTTATTTTTAGGCTCATAGATCGTAAAAAATACTTTTATAGTGCAATATCCTGTTTTTCTCTGTTTCACAATTAATCAGATCGCAAAGCAGCTCTTTGTGAATATAATAAACCAAAACTTTAGGTTTCTGCGTGACACTCCCCCAGCCTGCAAACAGGTAAGAACGGAGTGGGAAACCCCTTTTTTTCAATCCTGATAAATAGATAGGATTTTTCTTGATTCGCGATTTACCTCGTTATTGGTAGGCAGTGAAACTTTGTTTTTTCTTAGGAATACAGCAATCGAAATACAGAGGAAGTGCTATGGAAGCGTTATCTCCAAAACAAAAGGAAATACGGCAATTGCAGCACGATCTGCTGCAAACACTATTCGCGCAGTCGCCCCGTCAATGTCCCGACACCGGACTGCCACCTCAGCATCTGTGGTTGTCTACCCGGCAACTGGCCAACGCCGTCAACGTCGGTGTTTACCGCGCCCGGCTACTGCTGTTGGAACTCGTCGCCAAACAAGAAGTGCTCGTAACAGACGGCTCCATCAACAACTCGTTGAGGTGGTACCCCACCGCCCTACTGCCAGCTGGCAACAAGGAGATACCAGGAATAGATGCGCCTTATTCTCGTTTAACGGAATAACGCCGGCACAGTCAGCCTAATTAGCGCTATTTCATGGCGGCACCTAACCAAATGACACTATATAATCGGGATATTAATGTGAGAAAAACAACCATCCTATTTTTACAACACTGCCTGGCATTATCTTTTTTCGTACTCATTGGAAACGCCAATGCATTTACCTGTAAAACCTCCGACGGCGGGAGCATTGGTCAGGGGGGGTCAATGACGCCGGTCGACGTCAGGGTAAAGATAGGCCCTGAATTGTCCATCGGGAAAAATGAAATCGTCAACGTCAGCCAGGTGACCTGTAAAAACGACGTCGCCAGCTGGAAAGATATTTTACTCACCGGCAGCCCGGCGTTGACGATGAACACCGCCATTTTCGGTACGCTTGCCAACGGCATGACAATCAACGGCACCGACTACTTATCCCCGATCCAATCAGGTATCCAGGTGATGACGATTACTGGCCTAAACAGTGCCAGCATTTCCATCAGGGTTTACATCGTGCTCAACCGTTCGCCGACGCAGGATATCAAGGTGAACAAGGGCGACGTCATCGGCCAAATCAACTTTGAACAAAAAAATGACCAGTCAGGTTGCCCAAAGTGTGGGCCTTACCGGTGGCGCCTGATCGCCGACAACGACGCCTACTTCGTCACCACCAGTTGCACTATCAACAACGGCCAGCAGATTAACGTCGACTTTGGGCAGATCCGCCAGGACTTCCTCACGCAGAGCGCCAGCGACGCCCAACTCAAACAGGACAAGGCGCTCAGCTACCGGTGTGACGATCAGAGCGCGACACAAGACATTTTGGTTCGCATGGTCAGCGATGCCAGCGGCTTCTCCAGCGATTTCATCAAGACCTCCAATCCTAATGTCGGCGTAGCCATGGTGCACAATGGCGCGGTGGTGAAACCCAACAATACGTTCAGAACGCGCATCGTCAACGGGCTGGGCAACGACACCGTCACCTTTGTGCCAGTGAAGAACAATGTGCCTTACACCAGTATCGCCACCGGTCCGATGTCAGGCTCGGCCACGCTGATCTTCAGCGCACCTTGAGACGGGAACCCGAATGAACATGATGAGGAAAACGCGCTGCGCTCTGCTGTTTACGCTGGGTGTGATCAGCGCCGCCCCCCAGGCCGCCGACCAGGGCACCAAGGTCAGTATCACCGCCACCGTGGTGGCGCCTCCGCCTTGCGTGATCAACGACGGGCGCACCATCGATATCGACTTCGGCAAGGTCGGCATCAAACGTATCGACGGCAATCGCTATATGCAACGCATCGATTACAGCATCAAGTGTGAGTTTCTGGATAACAGCCGCCAGTTGAAAATGAAGATCATGGGCAGCGCGGCGGCCTTTGACAGCAGCGTGTTGAACAGCAGCGTCAATGGGCTGGGCATCAAACTGCTGGCCAACGGCAAGGCTTTCGCCATCAATACGCCGCTGAACATCGACTATACCAATCTGCCGACGCTTGATGCGGTGCCGGTGAAAAACAGCGCCGTCACCCTGGCGGAAGGTGACTTCTCCAGCGGAGCCACCATGCTGGTGGACTATTTCTGAAACGCCACGGATGCTGAAAATGAAAAAGCCGCAACGGAAGGTTGCGGCTTTTTCAGGAACCGCACGCGACGATGCGGCAGCGGTGTCAGAGCATTCAGCCGAAGATCCCGCCGAACCACTGGCTCAGCTTCATCATCACCATATCCCAGATGCGGCTGAAGAAGTTGCCCTCTTTCACCTCTTGCATCGCCACCAGCGGGTGCTGCTCGATGGTCTTGCCGTCCAGCTGGAAATCGATGGTGCCGACCACCTGGTTTTTCGCCAGCGGCGCTTCCAGCGTCGGTTGGGTCAGCTTGTAGCTGGCCTTCAGGTTTTTCATCTGCCCTTTCGGAATGGTGACCGAGGCGTCTTTCGCCACGCCGAGCGGCACTTCGCTGACGTCGCCGAACCACACTTTCTGGGTGACGAACGGTTTATCGGCCTTGATCGGCGTCGCGGTTTCATAGAAGCGGAAGCCCCAGGTCAGCAGCTTTTCGCTCTCGCTAAAGCGCACGCGATCGCTCGGCGCGCCCAGCACCACCGAGATCAGACGCATCGGGCCGTCGGTGGCGGACGCCACCAGGTTGTGACCGGCGCCGCTGGTGTAGCCGGTCTTGATGCCGTCGACGTTCAGGTTGCTGCTCCACAGCAGACGGTTGCGGTTAATCTGGCGGATCTTGTTGAAGGTGAACTCTTTCTCTTTATGCAGCGCGTATTCGTCCGGCACGTCGCGGATCAGCGCCTGGCTCAGCAGCGCCATGTCGCGCGCGGTGCTGTACTGCCCTTCCGCATCCAGACCATGCACCGTCAGGAAGTGGGTATTCTGCAGCCCCAGAGATTTGGCGTAGTTGTTCATCAGGCCGACGAACGAATCCTGGCTGCCCGCCACGTAGTCCGCCAGCGCGATGCTGGCGTCGTTGCCAGACTGGATCACGATGCCTTTATTCAGTTCCAGCACCGGCACCTGATCGCCGGGCTTGATAAACATCAGCGAAGAACCGCGCAGCGCCGGGTTACCCGGCGCCCAGGCGTCTTTGCCGACGGTGACCATGTCTTCCGGCTTGATCTTGCCGGCCTTGATCGCCTGGCCGATCACGTAGCTGGACATGATCTTGGTCAGGCTGGCGGGATCGAGACGGGTGTCGGCATTGCCTTCGGTCAGCACCTTGCCGCTGTTGTAGTCCATCAGAATGAAGGCCTTGGCGTCTACCTGCGGCGGCGCCGGCGGCTCAGCCGCGTGCACGGCCGGGGCGGCCAGCAACAGGATGCCTACGCTGAAGGTCAGTTTTTTCAGGGAAGTGGATAAGTTTTTTTTCATCATGACGTCGCCAGAGTGTCCATTCAAAACCATTGAAATAGCGTTAACTTTCAAACATGTTCACGTTTTAAGCCAACCAGCGAGAGTGGCCCGGTGCGCGCGTGCCGGCCGCAACCCCTTGCGGCGCCCGTAGCGGGTAACACAACGCACCGAAAATGCCCTTGCTGTGAGTTTATGTGATTTATCTTATTTTTGCAGGGTTTAGCGTGAATTTTCAGCATTTTTACATAACTGTACGCAGCCCCTCGCTTATCGTTCAAAAAAGCATCGCGACGCGCATTTTTGCATCCGCCCACGGCTACACGGCCAAGCATCTGCACCGCTAAACATCTGCGCATCTATACGTCTAAAAAAGATTAATATATTCCATAATGGCATATAGAACCGTTATTTGTTCTTTTTAAAGCGCTTATCCTCAGCGCTATCATCCGCACAAAGACTTTTATACCGAATAATCCTGGAGATGAGTCATGGCGATCCCCCATTCCGTCATCGAGATGATTGGCAATACCCCGATGCTGGAACTGACCCAGTTCGATACCGGCCCATGCCGGCTGTTCGTCAAGCTGGAGAACCAAAACCCCGGCGGTTCGATCAAAGACCGCGTGGCGCTGTCGATGATCGAACAGGCCGAGCGCGACGGCAAACTGCAGCCGGGCGGCACTATCATCGAAGCCACCGCCGGCAATACCGGCCTGGGGTTGGCGCTGGTGGCGGCGCTGAAAGGCTATAAGCTGCTGTTGGTGGTGCCGGACAAGATGAGCCGCGAGAAGATCTTCCACCTGCGCGCGCTGGGCGTGGAAGTGCTGCTGACCCGCTCGGACGTCGGCAAAGGGCACCCGGCTTATTATCAGGATTACGCTAAACGCCTGGCCGGGGAGATCCCCGGTGCCTTTTATATCGATCAGTTCAACAACCCGGCCAACCCGGCGGCCCATACCACCACCACCGCGCCCGAACTGTGGCGGCAAATGGAGCATGACGTGGACGCCATCGTGGTCGGCGTCGGCTCCGGAGGCACGCTGGGCGGGCTGAGCCACTATTTCGCCGAGGTTTCGCCGCAGACGGAATTCGTGCTGGCCGACCCTGCCGGCTCAATACTGGCGGACTATCTCGACAACGGCCACATCGGCGAAGCGGGCAGTTGGCTGGTGGAAGGCATCGGCGAAGACTTCGTCCCGCCGCTCAGCGACTTTGACCAGGTCCGCAATGCTTACCGCATCGGCGACGCCGAAGCCTTCACCACCGCGCGCGAGCTGCTGCGCAAGGAAGGCGTGCTGGCGGGCTCCTCCACCGGCACCCTGCTGGCCGCCGCATTGCGTTATTGCCGCGCGCAAACCGAACCCAAGCGGGTGGTGACCTTCGTCTGCGACAGCGGCAACAAATACCTGTCTAAAATGTATAACGACCACTGGATGCTGGAACAGGGTCTGCTGAGCAAACCGCAGCACGGCGATCTGCGCGATCTGATCGCCTACCGCCACGACGAAGGCGCCGCCGTTTCCTCCGCGCCGGACGATACGTTGGCGATCGTGCACGCCCGCATGCGGCTGTACGACATCTCTCAGCTGCCGGTGCTGGAAGGCGATCGGGTGGTCGGTCTGATCGATGAGTGGGATCTGCTGAACGCCGTCCAGGCCGACGCCACCCACTTCAGCCTGACGGCCGGCAGCGCGATGACCAAACAGGTCCATACGCTGCAAAAGGAAGCCGGCTACGAGGAATTACAGGCCACCTTCAACCATGGCCACGTCGCGGTGGTGCTCGACGGCGAGCGCTTCCTCGGCCTGATTACCCGCACAGACGTGCTTAACGCCTGGCGCCAAAAATTACGTTAATAAGGACCCATTATGGCCAAGTTTGATACGTTGACCGTTCACGCCGGTTACACCCCGGACGCGACCGGCGCAGTGATGCCGGCGATTTACGCCACCTCCACCTACGCCCAACCGGCGCCGGGCGAACATACCGGCTATGAATATTCCCGCAGCGCCAACCCGACGCGCACCGCGCTGGAAAGCGCCATCGCCGAACTGGAAGGCGGCAGCCGCGGCTACGCCTTCGCCTCCGGCCTGGCGGCCTGCTCCACGGTGCTGGAGCTGCTCGATAAAGACAGCCACCTGATCGCGGTGGACGACCTGTACGGCGGCACCTATCGCCTGCTGGAAAAAGTGCGCAGCCGCACCGCCGGCCTGCGCGTCACCTACGTGGCGCCGGCGGATCTCGCCGGGCTGGAACAGGCGATCGAGCCGGATACCAAAATGATCTGGGTCGAAACGCCGACCAACCCGCTGCTCAAGCTGGCGGATCTGAGCGCCATCGCCGCGATCGCCAAAAAGCATCAGCTCATCAGCGTGGCGGACAACACCTTCGCCTCGCCGTATCTGCAACGTCCGCTGGATCTGGGCTTTGACGTGGTGGTGCACTCCGCCACCAAATACCTTAACGGCCACTCCGATGTGGTGGCGGGCGTCGCGGCAGTGGGGGATAACCCGGCGCTGGCGGAACAGCTCGGTTTCCTGCAAAACGCCGTCGGCGGCATTCTCGATCCGTTCAGCAGCTTCCTGACGCTGCGCGGCATTCGCACTCTGGCCCTGCGCATGCAGCGCCACAGCGACAGCGCGCTGCGCATCGCCCAGTGGCTGGAGAGCCAGCCGCAGGTGGAAAACGTCTACTACCCCGGCCTGCCGAGCCATCCGCAGCATGCGCTGGCGGCACGCCAGATGACGCGCTTCGGCGGCATGATCTCGGTACGGTTGAAAGGCGACGACGCCTATGCGCGCCGGGTCATCCAGCGTTCGCGCCTGTTCACCCTGGCGGAAAGCCTGGGCGGCGTGGAAAGCCTGATCAGCCAGCCGTTCAGCATGACGCACGCCTCCATTCCGCTGGAACAGCGCCTGGCAACCGGCATCACGCCGCAGCTGGTGCGCCTGTCGGTGGGGATAGAGGATGTGGAAGATCTGATCGCCGATCTGCAGCAGGCGCTGGCGGAATAATCGCCGCATCAGCGCACGATCAGCCCGGCCGGCGCGCCGGGCTTTTTTACGCCCGTCGTTCAGACGCCGATGACGTCCTGATAAAAACGGTGCGCCACATCGGGATGGGAGCGGATGCGGCCTTTCAGGTAGTTATACCCCACGTCGCGCAGCAGCGGGTTGAGCGGATCGCTGGCCGGGCCGCGCGCCTGCGCCGCCAACTGCGGCGGCAATTGATACAGCGGCACCACCGCGTCCAGCCGTGCGCCGAGGAAGAACGCGATCGACAGCCTGTCGCGCCCCGCCGGCGGCGTTTCCACCCGGTGCACCGTGGCGCGCAGATAGCCGTTGGTCGCCAGTTCCAGCAGCTCGCCGATGTTCACCACGAAAGTGTCTTCACGCGGTTGGGCGTCGATCCACCGCCCTTCGCTCACCTCCACCTGCAGCCCTTTTTGCGCGTCCTGCAGCAGGAAGCTGAGAAACCCGGAGTCCTTGTGCGCGCCGACGCCCTGTGCGCTGCCGGTGACGTCCCGCCCCGGATAGCGGATCAGTTTGATGTGCTCGTTGGGCTTCTCGCCGTACAAGCGATCGAACGCCTGCTCCGGCAGCGACAGCGCCAAAGCGAAAGCGCGCAGCAGCCGCAGCGACATGGCGGTCATCGCCTGTTGCCACTCCAGCAGCAGCGGTTTCAGCGCCGGCAGCGCCGCCGGCCACTGATTTGGCCCCTGCAGACGCGCCCAGCGCGGCGTGTCATCAGCCAGCGTCAGCGCCGGGCGTTCGGCGCCGATATCGAACTGTTCGCGCCAGTCAGGCTGCCCGCGCGTGAGCTCCGCCGCCGCCCGGTTGTAACCGCGAAAGTGCGGCGAATGCACCATCTGCACCGCCAGTTTGTCGGCTTCCGGCAGGGCGAAAAATTGCCGCGCGGCGTGCTGCAGTCGCGCATTCAACGCGCCGTCCACGCCGTGCCCGCGCAGATAGAAAAAACCGACGTCGCGGGCCGCCGCGCGCAAATCGTCGAGAAAGGCGCGCCGCTGGCGCGCATCGCCGTCAAGCTGCGAAAGATCCAGCAGCGGCAACGTCTTCAGCGTCGTCAGGTGCGTCATCATGCGGTTCCTCTTCTTCCCCGATCACGATCGGGCTGCCGTACAGGCGAATAATCAACATTGTCACTCCCTGGCGGGTAGCTGCATTTGCCCCATAGTTACCATCGCGCTCGCCGGGACGGCCAATATTGTTGCGTTCTAAGTTATGCAAACGTTCAACAAACTGTCGCAAAACCGTCATCAATGTTTCTTATGCTCTGCGCAATTTCGCCGACGCCGCTGGCTGGCGACGTGCGCTATCCGCTATCCTGTAAACGACCTCATACCCTGCCTGCCGGAGAAATACTGATGGATTTAGCCTTATTCGACCTGGATGAAACCCTGATTGACGATGACAGCGCCAGCCTGTGGATCCGCTGGCTGGTCGGCCAGGGCTTCGCGCCGGCGGAGCTGGAACTGCAGGAGCAGCAGCTGATGCAGCTCTATTATCAGGGCAAGCTGTCGATGGAGGACTACATGCAGGCCACGCTGGCGCCGCTGACCGGCCTGAGCGTGCAAACCGTGGCCGGCTGGGTGCAACGCTACATCCGGCGCGACATCCTGCCGCGCGTCTATCCCGCCGCCCGTGAACGCCTGCAGTGGCACCGCGAACGCGGCGACTGCATCCTGGTGATCTCCGCCACCGGCGAACACCTGGTGGCGCCGATCGCCGAACAGCTCGGCGCCGACGATGCGCTGGCGATCGGCGTGGAAATCAGCGACGGCCGCTTCACCGGCCACACCTACGGCACCATGACCTACCAACAGGGCAAGGTGATCCGCCTGCAGCACTGGCTGGCGCAGCATCAGCACCTGAAATTCGAGCACAGCCACGGCTACAGCGACTCCCTCAACGACAAGGCGATGCTGCAATTCGTCGACAGCGCCACGGTGATCAACCCCGACAGCGAGTTGAGCGCGCTGGCGGCGGAGCGCGGCTGGGAAGTGTGCCGCTGGGAGCGTTGATCGGCAGACAAAAAATGCCCTGCGGTGTGACAAAAAGCGCGTTGTGGCGTAGGTATTAAGGGTCTTTCATCCGCTAACGGAGTTATCCCATGCTGACCATTTGGGGTCGTGAGAATTCGAACAACGTCAGGAAGGTGCTGTGGTGCGCCGCCGAACTGGGGCTGAGCTATACCCACATCAACGCCGGCGGCGCGTTCGGCAAGGTCAACGAAGAGAGTTACCGCGCGTTGAACCCGAACGGCCTGGTGCCGCTGCTGCAGGACGATGACTTCGTGCTGTGGGAGTCCAACACCATCGTGCGCTACCTGGCGGCGAAATTCGGCGACGCGGCGTTCTATCCGCAAGATCTGCAGGCGCGCGCCGCCGCCGAGAAATGGATGGACTGGACCACCTCGACCATCGTTCCGGCCTTCACCATCGTCTTTTGGGGCCTGATCCGCACCGCGCCGGAGCAACGCGACATGGCGAAAATCGAAGCGGCGATCGCCACGCTGGAAAAACACTTCGACGTCATTGAACAGACGCTGGCGCACCAGCCCTACCTCTCCGGCGACGCATTCGGCTTCGGCGATATCCCGCTCGGCAGCTTCGCCTACGGCTGGTTCGAGATGCCGATCGCCCGCCGCCCGCGGCCGAACATGGAGCGCTGGTATCAGCAGCTGCGCGCTCGCCCGGCCTATCAACGCGGCGTGATGAGCGAGCTCACCTGACGCGTGCGGGGCGTTACGACGCCCCGACCTTCAGCAGCTTGCCGTCCCGTTCGTCCGTCAGCAGATACAAATAGCCATCCGGCCCGCTGCGCACCTCGCGGATGCGTTCGCCGCGATCGCCCAGCAGCCGCTCTTCCGCCACCACTTTATCACCCTCCAGCGTCAGGCGAATCAGTGCCTTTTGCGCCAGCGCGCCGATGAACAGCGAGTGACGCCAGGCGGGGAAACGCTGCCCGTCATAGAACGCCATGCCGCTGAGGCCGGGCGAAACCCGCCAATAGTGCAGCGGTTGTTCGGTGCCGGGCACCCGCTCCCCTTTGGCCTCCGGGATCGGCTGGCCGGAATAGTTGATGCCGTAGGTGGCCAACGGCCAGCCGTAGTTTTTACCCGGCAGCGGGATATTGAGCTCATCGCCGCCGCGCGGGCCGTGCTCGTGTTCCCAGATCGCGCCGCTCCACGGGTTCAGCGCCAGCCCCTGGGGATTACGGTGGCCGTAAGACCAGACCTCCGGGCGTTTACCTGCCTGGCCGACCCAGGGATTATCCGGTGGTATCGTGCCCTCGGCGGTCAGCCGCACCAGCTTGCCCTGCAGCTTGTCGGTCTCCTGCGCCGTCGGCCGCTGGTTGTTTTCGCCCAGCGCGATAAACAGGTAGCCCTGCCGATCGAACGCCAGCTTGCCGCCAAAGTGATTGCCGACCGACAGCTTGGGCTGCTGACGGAAGATCACCTTAAAGTTTTCCAGCCGCGCGCCGTCGTCACTCAGGCGGCCATAGCCGACCGCCGTACCGGCTTTGCCGCCCTCGCCCGATTCGGCGAAGCTCAGGTACACCCGGCGGCTGGCGGCGAAGTCGGGCGCCGGCAACACCTCCAGCAGGCCGCCCTGTCCTTCGGCGTAGACCTGCGGCACGCCGGCGATCGGCGGCGACAGGCCTTTGCCTTGCTGCCACAGCCGCAGCCGGCCGGGCCGTTCGGTGATAAGCAGGCCTTGTTCCGCCGGCAAGAAGGCCAGCGACCACGGGTGTTCCAGGCCGTCCTGCAATTGGCTGACCGTCGGCGCGGCGTGCAGCAGGCCGCTGCACAGCAGCAAACCGGCCAGCAGAGTCAATCGGGGCATGGCGTCCTCCTGAAGATGAAATGACCCGTTTAGTGTAGTCCAGCCCATCGGAATGGGTGTTTACATTACATTTCAACGGGTTGCCTTTTAGCCGCAGTGTGCTTAAGTTAATCCATAACCCAGGAGGAAAAATGGACATTACCGTTACCGACGCGATTGACGAACATACCCTCGATGCGATCAGGCAAGGCCTGCGCGCTTACAACCTGCCGCATATCGACGCCAGCCACCGCAAGCCGCTCAGCGTCTATGCGCGCGACGAAGCCGGCACGGTGATCGGCGGCCTGACCGCCGAAACCTGGGGCAACTGGCTGAGCGTCGAGTGGCTGTGGGTGGCGGATACCCAGCGCGGCAGCGGCCTCGGCGGCCGGCTGATGCGCGCCGCCGAGCACGAGGCGCAGGCGCGCGGCTGCCGTTACGCCCGTCTCGACACCTTCAGCTTCCAGGCGCGGCCGTTCTACGAAAAGCTCGGCTATCAGTTGCAAATGACGCTGAAAGAGTATCCGGTGGAACACGAGTGCTATTTTCTTACCAAAACCCTGACTGATTGATGGATGGACAGATGGACAACAAAAGCATGGTGGTGAACTGTGTGGCGTACAAAGCCGGCCAACGGCTGGGCGAAGTGACCATCGACGATATCAGCGAGGTGGTCAAACAGCCGGACACCTTCGTCTGGCTGGGGTTGCGGCAGCCGGAGCCGGCGTTTATGCGCAAGGTGCAGGAGGAGTTCGGCCTGCACGATTTGGCGATCGAAGACGCGCTGTGCGCGCACCAGCGGCCGAAGCTGGAGACCTACGGCGACTCGCTGTTCATCGTGGTGAAAACCGCCCAGTGGGGCGAGCACGACGAAATCGAATACGGCGAAACCCACTTCTTCGTCGGCAAAAACTTTCTGGTGACGGTGCGCCACGGCGCCTCGCCCAGTTACGCGCCGATCCGCGCCAAAGCGGAAGAGAACCACAAGCAGATGTGCCGCGGGCCGGGCTTCGCCCTCTATTCGGTGTTGGACTTCGTGGTGGATAACTACCGCAGCGTGGTGACGCGCTTCGAGAGCACCATCGAGAACATCGAAGCCAACATGTTCCAGTCGGAGTTCGATCAGGCGGCGATCGAGAACGTCTATACCCTGCGCCGCCACCTGTTGGCGCTGCGCAACGCCGCGCTGCCGATGGATGAAATCTGCAACCAGCTGATCCGCCTGCACGAAGAGGTGATCCCGAAAGAGCTGCGCGCCTACGTGCGCGACGTGCAGGATCACGCGCATCAGGTGGTCAGCAACATCGACGACATGCGCGAAATGCTGACCAACGCCATGCACGTCAACCTGGCGCTGGTGACGGTCAAACAAAACGAAGTGGTGAAACGGCTGGCGGGTTGGGGGGCGATTTTGGCCATCCCGACGGTGATCTTCAGCCTGTACGGCATGAACTTCGCCGACATGCCGGAGTTGAAATTCCCATGGGCCTATCACGCCACGCTGGGGGCGACCGCCGTCGGCTGTATTTTCCTGTATCAGAAGCTGAAGAAATCGGGCTGGCTGTAAGCACCAAAACGGCGGATTTTCCCGCCGGAGAAACGATCGGCGGGGCAGCCGGATCCGCCGACCGCCCCGCCGCTTCAATACAGCATCGGCCGCCGATCGCGATGCACGTGATTGTGGCGGCCGATGTGTTTGTCATCGGCCTCGCCGATATCCATCGATGCCAGCACCATGCCTTCGCCTGTCAGGCTCTGCGTCAACGGATAGCCATCGGCGTCGACGATCACCGATCCGCCGATCCACGCAACGCCGCGTTCCGTTTCGCAACGATCGCACACCGCGATGAACAGCCGATTGACGGCGGCGTTGGCCTGCGCCTTCACCATCTCCGCCGGCCGTTCGCCCTGTGGGCGCGGCGCCAGCGGCCAGTTGACCGGTGCGCACAGCAGCTGAGCGCCGGCCAGCGCCGGCAGCCGCACCCATTCGGGGAATTCAAGATCGTAGCAGATCATCACCGCCAACCGACCAAAGCGCGTCTCGACGACCGGCGGCGGCCGATCGCCAGGGGTAAAGATCGTGCTCTCCTCATGCCACAGGTGGGCCTTGCGGTAAATCGCCCTCACGCCCTGCGCATCGATCAACGCCGCGCTGTTGGCCACCCCGCCATCGGGCAGCCGCTCGCAGAAACCGGCGACGATCGCCACATCCAACTCGCGCGCCAGGGTCCCCCACAGGCTGAGGCTAGGCCCGTCCTCGGCTTCGGCCAACGCCAGCGCCTCCGCCTTATCGCGCAGCACGTAGCCGCTGTTCACCAACTCCGGCAACACGATGACGTTGGCGCCGCGCTGCGCCGCCCGGCGAATAGCCTGGGCGGACAGCGCCCGATTGTGATCCGCTTCCCCTACCCGCAACGCTAACTGGCAGCATGCGACGCTGATTTTTTCCTTCACTCCTGTTCTCCTTCCAATAACCCCTCGCAGCGCAACGCCACCCGCCGTTCGGCTTCGAGATCGAGCTTCCGGCACATTACGACATAAACGCTCCCGGCCACCAGCAGGCCGATCAGAAAAGCGATATCCGCGCCGCCCAGTAAAACAGCAAAGGGACCGGTGTAAAAGCCCAACGTCATGAACGGCACCATCGCCAGCAGGCCGATCGCGTAGGCCGTCAGACCGGAGCCGCCCCAGCGGCCGTAGATCCCCGCCGGGTTGAAGATTTCACCAATCGCGTAATGCCCGCCGCGCACCACGTAAAAGTCCATCAGGTTCACCGCCGTCCAAGGCACCAGGAAATACAGCATCAGCAGCACGAAGGTATTGAAGCTGGCGAGATAGCTCGCCGGGATGGCCAACGCCACCGCAAACACCGTCATAGCGACGACGCCAATGCCGGTCATGCGTAATTTTAACGTCGGCGTCACTTTACGGAACGCGTCAATCGCGCTGAGGCTGGTCAGCATCGCGCCATAACAGTTGACCGCCATGATACCGACCAGCGAGGGCACGGCGATCAGCACAGCCAACGTGCCAAACCCAGGATAGACGGCATTCCCCACCGCCTGTACGCTGCCGATCGCATCGGGGGCCGGTAAGGCTGAAGCCAGAAACGCGCCCAGCGACATCAGCCAAAGCGCCGATCCGGCCGCCCCCAGGTAGGTCCAAAAGATCACGTTGGCAGACGGCGTTTCATGCGGTAAATAACGCGAGTAGTCGGAAACGTACACTGCGTAGCTGATTTGATAGCCAGCGGCGGCCGACAGCTGAATCAAAAAGGCCGCCCACGAGAAATGCCCGGCGCCGACAACGGCGTCCATCCGCAGCGACGACACGGCGCCGACCGTCAGCACACCGAACACCGCCATCATCACATAGGTCAGCCAGCGCTGCACCGCATGCAGCATATCGTGGCCGACGATCGCCAACAGCACGGCCACCGCGATCAGCAACGCATACCAAGGCAGACGGTGCCCCGGCAACACCGTGTTGATCGCATCGGTCGCGAGAATAACGTTGAACACGTTGAAACCGATGTAAACAAACACCACGGCGGCAAAGGGAACGATGGCGCCACGCAGGCCGAATTGGGCCCGCGACTGGATCATCTGCGGCAGCCCCATGCGCGGCCCCTGATTGGCATGACACGCCATGAAGAACGTGCCGAACCCCACGCCGACGGCAATGGCCAGCATCGAATAAAGCGCGCCCAACCCCAACGCCGGGCCGGTGAAACCGACCACCATCGTCGTCAAAACGAAATTACCGGTAAACCAAAACGGCGCCTGATGCCAAACCTTGCCATGCCGCTCGTGACGGGGCACATAGTCTATCGAGCGCACTTCAATTTTTGGGCGTGGCGCCACATTGCGATTGTTCATGTCCCACCTCGTCCTTTCAACGCTCGGTTTGCGGCTGCAGCTGCGCTGCCGGGCGGCTCAGCAAGCTGCCCAACACGAAGGCGACGCCGCCGCCCAGCAGACCGCCGTAGATCGGGCTGTTGGCGTCGATGCCGTGCCAGATCATCAGCCCCACCACGCACAGGCTGCCGGTCAGCATGCTGGCGATGGCCCCGGCGCTGGTGGCGCGCGGCCAAAAGATCGCCCCCACCAGCGGGATCAGCATGCCGCCCACCAACAGGTTGTAAGCCAGCGTCAGCGCCGCCAGCACGTCGCGCACCACAAACGCCAGCCCCAGCATGACCGCGCCCATGAAAAGCGTGGTGAAGCGCCCGGCGGCCAGCCCGCCGGAAGGTTTACGGCGGATGGCCGGCAGCACGTCCTCCAGCGCGATGGTCGAAGACGCCAGCAAACAAGCGCTGGCGGTGGACATCAGCGCCGCCAGGGCCGCGGCGGCCACCAGCCCGCTGACGCCGACCGGCAACACCGCCTGCGCGATGGCGGCGAAGGCGCCGTCGGTGTTGCTGAGCGACGGCAGCACGATCTTGCCGGCCATGCCGATCAGCGCGCCCGTCACGCCGTACAGCACGCAATAGACGCCCGCCCCCAGCCCGGCGAAGCGCGCCACGTTGGCGCTGCGGGCGGTGAACACCCGCTGCCAGATGTCCTGGCCGATCAGAATGCCGAAGAAGTAGATCAGGAAGAACACCAGAATGGTGTCCAGCCCGATCGACGACAGTTGGTAGTAACCGGCGGGCAGCAGGCTGGTGAACGCCTCCCAGCCGCCGGCCTTGACGATGCTCATCGGCATCAGCACCAGCATCATGCCGACGGTCATGATGATGAACTGAATGATGTCGGTCAGCGTCAGCGACCACATACCGCCCAGCGTCGAATACAGCACCACCAGCCCGCCGCCGAGCAGGATGGATGCGCTGAACGACAGGCCGAACATCACCTGCATCACGCTGCCGATGGCGATGATCGAGGTCACCGCCACCATCAGGTCATACGCCAGCATGATCGCGCCGCTGGTGACCCGCGCCGCCGGGTGATAGCGCCGCGACAGCACCTGGCTGACGGTATACAGCTTCAGCTTGAGCAGCGGCTTGGCCAGCACCAGGCTCAGCACCACGATGCCCATCCCCAACGCGCCGCACAGCCAGACGCCGGAGATACCGTAGGTGTAACCGAGTTTGACGCTGCCGATGGTCGACGCGCCGCCGAGCACCACCGCCGACAGCGTGCCCAGATACAGCCCCGGCCCCAGGTTGCGCCCGGCCACCAGATACGCCTCTTTGGAATTGGCGCGGCGAATGCCCATCCATCCCACCGCGCCTATCACCAGAAAGTAAAACACCACGACCAGCAGATCGAGATTCATGGGTACCTCCACTCCGTAGTTATTGTTATCAGGGGCCCCCGACGCAACCGCTCCGCCGGTAGAGTCAGTGCGCCGGCCTCAACGGGCCGGCAGCACGCACAACATTTCAAACAGCAGGTTGGCGGCCAGCAGCGCGGTGTTGCCGGAGCGATCGTAAGGCGGCGACACTTCCACCACGTCGCCGCCGACCAGGTTCAGCCCACGGCAGCCGCGCACGATCTCCAGACCTTGCCAAACCGACAGCCCGCCGACCTCCGGCGTGCCGGTGCCCGGTGCGAAGGCCGGATCCAGCCCGTCGATATCGAAACTGAGATAAACCGGCGCTTCGCCCATCTGCTCTCGGATCTCCGCCATCAGCGGCGTCAGCGACCGGTGCCAGCAGGCCTCGGCCGGCACCACACGAAAGCCCTGACGGCGTGACCAGTCGAAGTCGTCCGCCGCATAGCCACTGCCGCGCAGGCCAATCTGCACCACCTTTTCCGGCGTCAGCAGCCCCTCCTCGAACGCGCGGCGGAAAGTGGTGCCGTGCGCCAGTTGTTCGCCGAACATCTCCTCGTTGGTATCGGAATGCGCATCGACGTGGATCAGCCCGACCGGACCATGACGACGGGCAATGGCGCGCAGCACCGGCAGCGTCAGGGTGTGATCGCCGCCGAGCGTCAACGGCGTGCAACCGTGCGCCAGGATCTCGTGGTAAGCCGCCTCGATGCGCTGCACGCTGTCCGCCAGGCTGTAGGGGTTGATGGCGACATCCCCCAGATCGGCCACCTGCAGCCGTTCGAACGGCGCAGAGCCGGTGCCCATGTTGTAGGGGCGGATCATCACCGATTCCTGGCGGATCTGGCGCGGGCCATAGCGAGTGCCGCTGCGGTTGGAGGTGCCGATATCGAGCGGAACGCCGACGAAGGCGGCGTCCAGACCGCGCGCCTGTTCGGCCGCGGGCAGGCGCATCATGGTGGGGAGGCCGGCAAAGCGCGGCATATCGTTACCGCTTTGGGGTTGGTTCAGCATGGCGTTTCCTTGTCTTTATCTGCGATGGATTGAAACATTTGAGCAACATTCGCAGGCTACCCCGTTGGCCACCTCAGCTACCATTCCCGCTTTTGCATGTAAACATCGAAAAACGCGATGCAACTAACTTATTGAAGTATTGATTTTTATTTAAAATTCATGCCATAAGGAAGGCCATATCTTCAGCGCCGCACCTATTTCTTCGATGTTAAAAATGGGTTAACCGGCCGACGTTCTGCGGAGGGGGCGATGCTCACCAACCTAAGCGATATCGATCTGAAACTGCTGCGGGTGTTCGTCGCAGTGGCGGAAGCCCAGGGCGTCAGCGCCGCGCAGGAAGCGCTGCTGATGAACCAATCCACCATCAGCACCCATCTGGCCTCGTTGGAAACCCGGCTGGGTTTTCGCCTGTGTCAGCGCGGGCGCTCCGGCTTCCGGCTGACGCCCAAGGGCGAACGCATGCTGATCGCCTGCCGCTCGCTGTTCAACGCCGCCCGCGACTTCACCCGGGTCAGCCAGTCGCTGAACGGCCTGCTGACCGGCGATCTGCAAATCGGTCTGGTGGATAACCTGGTTTCGCTGCCGGGCAATCCGTTCAGCCAGGCCATCAAACACTTCCAGCGCCGACATCAGGACGTGCAATTGCAGTGCCGCATCTGTTCGCCGAACGAGATTGAGCAAGGGCTGCTGCACCGGCAGCTCGATCTGGGCATCGGCTACTTCGGCCAACAGCTGGAAGCGTTGCGTTATCAGCCGTGGCTGGAGGAGACGCAGGCGATCTATTGCAGTGAGGATCACCCGCTGTTCGCGGTGGAAGAACCGGAGCGCGAGCAGATTGAAAACGCGCGCTGGGTCAAGCGCGGCTACCTGCTGGCGCAGCAGCTGTGCCCGATCGCGCCGCCGCATCTGGCGGCGGTGGCTCACCATATGGAAAGCGTCGCCCATCTGGTGCTGAGCGGCACCTGTCTTGGCTATCTGCCCACCCACTACGCGGCGCGCTGGGTGGAACAGGGGCTGCTGCGGCAGTTGGGCGGCGCGGCGCTCTCTTACCGCGCCACGCTCAGCCTGGTCAGCCGCCCCGTGCAGCCCGACGAGGCGTTGAACGCGCTGCTGGAGGATTTGGCGCGCGCCGCACGCCCATCACCTCATCGCTGAGAGGCCAGCGCCCGATTCATGGCAAACAGCGTGCCGGTTAAAGACAGGACGAGGAACCCGATGATGGCCCAGGCGAAAGAGGCCGTCCCGCTCCTGTCGAGCACCATGCCGCCGACCGCGCCACCGGCGGCCACGGCGGTATTCCAGCCCGTCGTATACATGGACTGCGCCACGTCGGCCGCGCGGCCGGAAAGCCGTGACAATGCCGTCTGCGTGAGGGTGGCGAAACCGCCGAAAGCCACGCCCCACAATGCGACGGAGAGATAGACAATCGGGGCCGCCCGTCCCCCACTCCCCAGCAGCACGGCGGCGAGAGCAAAGATGACGATACTCATCACCGTAAGAGATTGGACTCGCCGATCGACCAACATCCCGGCAATGCCTAATCCGGCAATCGCGCCCAGCCCGAAGATAAACAGAACGATATCGACCCGCTCGGATAACCCCGACGGCTTGAGGAAAGGCTCCAGGTAGATATACAGAATGTTGTGGGCAACGATGAAGGTGAACACCACGAACAGCACGGCGCGGATCCCGCACTGCAAGAAGACGCCGCTCAGAGACGGGCGATGCGCCTTAGCCTGGCCGGGGAAATCCGGCACAATGGCGATGATCCACGCCACGAGCGCGAGCGCCATCAACGTCATCAGGCCAAAGGCGCCCTGCCAACCGATGGCTCGCCCAAGCAACGTGCCAAGCGGTACGCCGAGCACCAACGCCAGGGTGGCGCCGGCGCCGGAGATCGCAATAGCGCGGCCGCCAAGATGAGCCGGTGACATGCGCACGGCGTAACCGGCCAGCAAAGACCAAACGATGCCGCCGAAAACGCCGGCGAAAAAACGCGTCGCCAATGAGACATGGTAATCATGCGACAGCGCCGTGACGAGGTTGACGATGGCAAAACCGCAAATCGCGCTCAACAGCAAGGGGCGGCGCCGCATGCCTTGCGTTAATGCGGTCAGCGGAATGGCGGCGACCAACGCGCCCACCGCATAGGCGGTGATGAATTGCCCCGCCAGGCTTTCAGACACGTTCAAATCACCCGCGATCGAAGAAAGCACGCCCGCCGGCATGATCTCGGTCAGCAGCGTGATGAAAGCGGCCATCGCCAATGCCAGCAGGCCGCCCAGCGGCAACCGCTCGATGCTCCCGGCAGGCGCAGATATCGTCGTTTGATTCATCAATCACTCCCCATTCAAAGATGTTTCCGCCCATCGCGGATGACGGTTGCATCATGCTGCCCACTCGCCGATAAAAGAAAAATAGGCTAAAGTGAACAACACTCATGACTCAAAAGTCATTAATAGAATGGAAGCCTATGGAAAGCTTGGGTTCTCTCGACGTTTTCGTCCGGGTCAGTGAAAGCCGCAGTTTCACGGCGGCCGGGCAACAGCTGGGGATCTCCGCCTCGGCGGTCAGCAAAACCATCGCCCGGCTGGAGGAACGGCTCAGCGTGCGCCTGTTTCACCGTTCCACCCGCACGGTCAACCTGACGCCGGAAGGGGCCTTGTTCCTGGAAAGGTGTCGGCGCATTTTGAGTGAGGTGAAAGAGGCGGAAGCCGAGCTGTTGCAAACGCGGGGAACGCCTCAGGGCAAGCTGCGCATCAGCCTCCCGTCGCTGGGCACGCTCTTCATGCCAAAACTGGGAGACTTCAAGCGCCGCTATCCTGAGATCGAGCTGGATATTGATTATTCAGATCGGCTGGTTGACGTGATTGAGGAAGGTTTCGATGCCGTTATCCGCAGCGGAACCCCGAGTGACTCACGGCTGGTTGCCCGCCGGCTGGGTACCTGCCGCAAGGTTTTCGTTGGCGCGCCGGGTTATTTCAGCAAAGCGGGTATGCCGCGCAAGCCAGAAGATCTGACAAGCCATGCCCGTTTGCATTATCGCTTTCCCAGCACCGGCAAACTGGATATCTGGCCGCTGGGGGACAAGACGGAGATGCTCCCCGAACGGCCGGCCAGCATGGTGACAAATACCCTCGATCCGCAGGTGTGTTTCGCGGAACAAGGGCTGGGCATTGCTTATTTGCCGGAGATCGCCGTGCGCAGACAGCTGGAACAGGGCAGCCTGGTGACGGTTTTGGATGAATACCACCGCGAGAACATGGTCTTTCATGTCCTCTGGCCGTCGGGCCGCCACCTGTCAGTCAAAATCAGGCTGTTCGTCGACTTTGTGACGAGCCATCTGTTCCCGCTTTAAACGACATATACCGTCTTAACTGACCGGCATGCGCGCCGGATCGGGATGCTGGTACTCGAAACCCAGCTCGTTGCAGATGCGGTTGCCGTCCACCAGTCGCTCATCCTGCTCCGCCTCGTCGGCGAACTGCGGCGGCTCCAGGTGCAACTGCTCGGCCAGCGCCGGATAAAATTCGCGTTTGGCCGGATGACGCGGCGCGCACAGGTTGTACACGTGGCCTCCCTTCGGCAGCTTCAGCAACAGTTGGATGGCGGCGATGACGTCGTCCTGGTGCACCAGATTTACCCCCTGCGAACCGCCCTTCACGTCGAGTTTTCCCGCCAGGAAGCGGCCGGGGTGACGATCGGCGCCCACCAGCCCCGCCAGGCGCAGAATGTCCACCGAGGTATTCGGCAATTCATGCAACCAACGTTCGAGCTCGGCCAACACCCGGCCCGACGGCGAGACCGGCCGCAGCGGCGACTCTTCGCGCAGCGTGCCGGCGGTTTCGCCGTACACCGAGGTGGAACTGGTGAAGATCACCCGCGGCACGCCAAAGGCCATCGCGCTGTCCACCAGCATGCGCACCGCATTGAAATAGTTTTCGCTGCCTTCGACGGTGCGGCGAGCGGGCAGTGTCACCACCAGCGCATCCACACGCAGCAGCGATTCCAGATCGTCCGGATCGCACACCAGCTCCGGCGTCAGCTCCAGTTGGTAGCACTCGATGCCGCTCATGCGCGCGGCCTCGACGCCGTCCGGCGTGGTTTTGCTGCCGACCACGTCATACCCGCGCCCCATCAGCGACAGCGCCAACGGCATGCCCAGCCAACCCAAACCAATAATGGCTACCTTTTTCATCCTCTTCCTCTCCTGAAGATCGCAGCGCCCTACCCCTAAGGCTACGCCACTGCGCACGGCGATACAATCTGCACGGCTTAAGGTCAGGTAAAGCCGTCTGTGGCTAATAACCTAACCTGTTTCAATAAATTAAATTTATGACGTTAAAAAAGGGTTGCGCGGTGGACAGCGGATAGTTTAGCTTAATTGGCATACGGTTTTTACCGGCTTTTGATTAGAGAAAAACACCATGACACGCGTTCAGTTCAACCACCATCATCACCATCACCCTGACTAGTCTTTCAGGCGATGAGTGCTGGAAGACGGTTTGTTAATCTTCCAGTGGCGCGCAGAACGCAAGAGAGAGCCCTCGGAAGATTTCTTCCGAGGGTTTTTTTTTGGCTCCGGACAGACAGAAAAGAATAGTTTTTACAATAAATTCATAAAATTACAGATTAAACAGAGGTTACCATGCTGGACAAGACACGTTTACGGATCGCAATGCAGAAGTCGGGCCGCCTGAGCGATGAATCCCAGGAACTGCTGGCGCGCTGCGGCATCAAGATCAACCTGCAGCAACAGCGTCTGATCGCCTTCGCGGAAAACATGCCGATCGATATCCTGCGCGTGCGCGACGACGATATTCCGGGCCTGGTGATGGACGGCGTGGTCGATCTCGGCATCATCGGCGAAAACGTGCTGGAAGAAGAGCTGCTCAGCCGCCGCGCCCAGGGCGAAGACCCGCGTTACTTCACCCTGCGCCGCCTCGATTTCGGCGGCTGCCGCCTGTCGCTGGCCACCCCGCTCGACGCCGAATACACCGGCCCGCAAAGCCTGCAGGACGCCCGCATCGCCACCTCTTACCCGCACCTGCTGAAGCAATACCTCGACAAGCAGGGCGTGCGCTTCAAATCTTGCCTGCTGAACGGCTCGGTGGAAGTGGCGCCGCGCGCCGGCCTGGCCGACGCCATCTGCGATCTGGTCTCTACCGGCGCCACGCTGGAGGCCAACGGCCTGCGCGAAGTGGAGGTGATCTACCGCTCCAAGGCCTGCCTGATCCAGCGCGACGGCGAAATGCCGGAAGCCAAACAGCAGCTGATCGATCGCCTGATGACCCGCATTCAGGGCGTGATCCAGGCGCGTGAATCCAAATACATCATGCTGCACGCGCCGAGCGAGAAACTGGACGAGATCGTCGCGCTGCTGCCGGGCGCCGAGCGCCCGACCATTCTGCCGCTGGCCGGCGCGCAGAACCGCGTGGCGATGCACATGGTGAGCAGCGAAACCCTGTTCTGGGAAACCATGGAAAAACTGAAAGCGCTCGGCGCCAGCTCGATTCTGGTGCTGCCGATTGAAAAGATGATGGAGTAACGCCATGTCGACCTTCAACACGCCGATCGATTGGGCGACCAGCAGCGCCGAACGCCAGACCGAGCTGCTGATGCGCCCGGCAATCGCCGCCTCCGACAGCATCACCCGCACGGTGAGCGAGATCCTCGACAACGTGAAGGCCAACGGCGATCGGGCGCTGCGCGACTACAGCGCCCGTTTCGACAAGGCGGAAGTCTCGGCGCTGCGCGTCAGCGCCGAGCAGATCGCCGCCGCCGCCGCGCGGTTGGGCGACGACATCAAACAGGCGATGGCGGTGGCCGTCGCCAACGTGGAAACCTTCCACAACGCGCAGCGACTGCCGCCGGTGGACGTCGAAACGCAACCGGGCGTGCGCTGTCAACAGGTGACCCGCCCTATCGACTCGGTGGGTCTGTATATTCCCGGCGGATCGGCGCCGCTGTTCTCCACCGTGCTGATGCTGGCGACGCCGGCGCGCATCGCCGGCTGCCGCCGGGTGGTGCTGTGCTCGCCGCCGCCGATCGCCGATGAGATCCTGTATGCAGCGCAACTGTGCGGCGTGCAGGAAGTGTTTCAGGTCGGGGGCGCGCAGGCGATCGCCGCCCTGGCGTTCGGCACCGAGAGCGTGCCGCGCGTGGCGAAGATCTTCGGGCCGGGCAACGCCTTCGTGACCGAAGCCAAGCGGCAGGTCAGCCAGCGCCTCGACGGCGCGGCCATCGACATGCCTGCCGGCCCTTCGGAGGTGCTGGTGATCGCCGACGCCGGCGCCACCCCGGCATTCGTCGCTTCCGATCTGCTGTCGCAGGCCGAACACGGCCCGGATTCGCAGGTGATCCTGCTGACGCCGGACGCGGCGATGGCGCAGGCGGTGGCCGACGCGGTGGAAAGCCAGCTGGCCGAGCTGCCGCGTGCCGAGACCGCCCGTCAGGCGCTGGCGAGCAGCCGCCTGATCGTAGCGCGCGATCTGTCCGAGTGCGTGGCGATCAGCAACCGCTACGGCCCGGAGCACCTGATTATTCAGACCCGCAATGCGCGTGAACTGGTGGACGGCATCACCAGCGCCGGTTCGGTGTTCCTCGGCGACTGGTCGCCGGAGTCCGCCGGCGATTACGCCTCCGGCACCAACCACGTGCTGCCGACCTACGGCTACACCGCCACCTGCTCCAGCCTGGGGCTGGCCGATTTTCAAAAACGCATGACGGTGCAGGAACTGACGCCGCAGGGCTTCAGCAACCTGGCCGCCACCATCGAGACGCTGGCTGCCGCCGAACAGTTGATCGCCCACAAGAATGCCGTGACCCTGCGCGTCGCCGCCCTGAAGGAGCAAGCATGAGCATCGAAAAACTGGCGCGCGCCAACGTTCGCGAGCTGACCCCTTATCAATCGGCGCGCCGCCTCGGCGGCAAGGGCGACGTGTGGTTGAACGCCAACGAATACCCGATCGCGCCCGAGTTCCAGCTGACCGCGCAAACCTTCAACCGCTATCCGGAATGCCAGCCGGCGCAGGTGATCGAACGCTACGCCGCCTACGCCGGGGTGAAGAAAGAGCAGGTGCTGGTCAGCCGCGGCGCCGATGAAGGCATCGAGCTGCTGATCCGCGCCTTCTGCGAGCCGGGCAAAGACGCCATTCTGTTCTGCCCGCCGACCTACGGCATGTACGCCGTCAGCGCCGAAACCTTCGGCGTGGAGCGCCGCACCGTGGCCGCCAAAGAAGACTGGCAGTTGGATCTGCCGGCCATCGCGGACAGCCTGGACAATGTAAAGCTGATCTACGTCTGCAGCCCGAACAACCCAACCGGCAACCTGATCGATCCGGACGATCTACGCAGCCTGCTGGAGCTGGCCAAAGGCAAGGCGATCGTCGCGGTGGACGAAGCCTATATCGAGTTTTGCCCGCAGGCTTCGGTGGCCGGCTGGCTGAGTGACTACCCGCACCTGGCTATTCTGCGCACGCTGTCGAAGGCCTTTGCGCTGGCCGGCCTGCGCTGCGGCTTTACGCTCGCCAATGAAGATCTGATTGCCCTGCTGCTGAAGGTGATCGCGCCTTACCCGCTCTCGACGCCGGTGGCGGATATCGCCGCGCAGGCGCTGAGCGAAGAAGGTATCCGCACCATGCGCCAGCGCGTCACCGACATCGCAGCCACCCGCAGCTGGCTGCAGCAACAGTTGGAGAAATGCGCCTGCGTCGAGCAGGTTTTCGCCAGCGACAGCAATTACCTGCTGGCCCGCTTCACCGCATCAAGTAATGTGTTTAAAAGCTTGTGGGATCAGGGCATTATCTTACGAGACCAAAACAAACAGCCCGGGTTGTCCGGCTGCCTGCGCATCACCATAGGCACCCGCGACGAATGTCAACGCGTGGTGGACGCCTTGTCCGCCCTGCCCGGCGCCAACCAGACTCGCCAGGAGCCAATGTGAGCCAAAAAATCCTCTTTATCGATCGTGACGGCACGCTGATCGCCGAGCCACCGGAAGATTTCCAGGTTGACCGCCTGGACAAGCTGGCGCTCGAGCCAGACGTGATCCCTTCCCTGCTGGCGCTGCAACAGGCGGGGTATCAGCTGGTGATGATCACCAATCAGGATGGGCTCGGCACCGCCAGTTTCCCGCAGGAAACCTTCGATCCGCCGCACAACCTGATGATGCAGATCCTCAGCTCCCAGGGCATTCAGTTCACCGATGTGCTGATCTGCCCGCACCTGCCGGCGGACAACTGCGACTGCCGCAAGCCGAAAACCGCGCTGGTGAAGGGCTACCTGGAACCCGGCGTGCTCGATACCGCACACAGCTACGTGATCGGCGATCGGCCGACCGATGTGCAGCTGGCGGAAAACATGGGCATCCAGGGGCTGCGTTACCAGCGCGGCGTGCTGGGTTGGAAAGAGATCGTGCGCCAGCTGACCCTGCGTGACCGTCACGCGCGGGTTAACCGCGTGACCAAAGAGACGCAGATCGACGTCAACGTGTGGCTGGATCGCGAAGGCGGCAGCAAGATCAAAACCGGCGTCGGCTTCTTCGACCACATGCTGGATCAGATCGCCACCCACGGCGGTTTCCGCATGGAGATCGACGTCAAAGGCGACCTGTATATCGACGATCACCACACGGTGGAAGACACCGGCCTGGCGCTGGGTGAAGCCCTGAACAAGGCGCTCGGCGACAAGCGCGGCATCGCTCGCTTCGGCTTCGTGCTGCCGATGGACGAATGTCTGGCGCGCTGTGCGCTGGATATCTCCGGCCGCCCGCACCTGGAGTACAAGGCCGAGTTCAACTATCAGCGCGTCGGCGATCTCAGCACCGAAATGGTCGAGCACTTCTTCCGTTCGCTCTCTTACACCATGGGCTGCACGCTGCACCTGAAGACCAAGGGCAAAAACGACCACCACCGGGTCGAGAGCCTGTTCAAAGTGTTTGGCCGCACGCTGCGCCAGGCGATCCGCGTCGAGGGCAATACCCTGCCGAGTTCGAAAGGAGTGCTGTGATGAACGTGGTGATTTTGGATACCGGCTGCGCCAACCTGGCCTCCGTCACCTACGCGGTGCGGCGCCTGGGCTATCAGCCGGAGGTGAGCCGCGATCCGGAGATCGTGCTGCGCGCCGACAAGCTGTTCCTGCCGGGCGTCGGCACCGCGCAGGCGGCGATGGATCAGCTGCGCGAGCGCGATTTGATCGAACTGATCAGGGCCTGCACGCAGCCGGTGCTGGGCATTTGCCTCGGCATGCAGCTGCTGGCGGCCAGCAGCGAAGAGAACGGCGGTGTGACCACGCTCGGCCTCATCGATACGCCGGTGAAGCAGATGACCGACTTCGGCCTGCCGCTGCCGCACATGGGCTGGAACCAGGTGTCCGCGCAGGCGGGCCACCATCTGTTCCGCGGCATCGATGACGGCGCCTACTTCTATTTCGTACACAGCTATGCGATGCCGATATGCCCCAGCACCATCGCCCAGGCGAACTACGGCGAGCCCTTCACCGCCGCCGTGCAAAAAGACAATTTCTTCGGCGTGCAGTTTCATCCAGAACGATCTGGAGCGGCCGGCGCGCAACTGTTGAAAAACTTTCTGGAGATGTAGGCAGCATGATTATTCCGGCTTTGGATTTGATCGACGGCAACGTGGTGCGTTTGCATCAGGGCGATTACGGCCAGCAGCGCGACTACGGCAACGATCCGCTGCTGCGTCTGCAGGACTATCAACAACAGGGCGCGCAGGTGCTGCATCTGGTCGATCTGACCGGCGCCAAGGATCCGGCGGCGCGCCAGATCCCGCTGCTGCGCAAGCTGCTGGCGGGGGTTAACGTGCCGGTGCAGGTCGGCGGCGGCATCCGCAACGAACAAGACGTCAGCGCCCTGCTGGAGGCCGGCGCCACGCGCGTGGTGATCGGCTCCACCGCGGTGAAACAGCCGCAGTTGGTGCAGAGCTGGTTCGAGCGCTACGGCGCCGACGCGCTGGTGCTGGCGCTGGACGTGCGCATCGACGCGCAGGGCGTAAAACGCGTGGCCATCAGCGGCTGGCAGGAAGATTCCGACGCCACGCTGGAACAGGTGGTGGAGCAGTTCCTGCCCTACGGGCTCAAGCACGTGCTGTGCACCGATATTTCGCGCGACGGCACGCTGGCCGGTTCCAACGTGGCGCTGTATCACGAAATCAGCCGCCGTTATCCGCAGGTGGCCTTCCAGGCCTCGGGCGGCATCGGCAATCTGGACGACATCGCCCAGCTGCGCGGCAGCGGCGTTGCCGGCGTGATCGTGGGGCGCGCCCTGCTGGAAGGTAAATTTAGCGTTGAGGAGGCGATCGCATGCTGGCAAAACGGATAATCCCGTGCCTGGATGTTAAAGACGGGCAAGTGGTGAAAGGCGTGCAGTTCCGCAACCACGAAATCATCGGCGACATCGTGCCGTTGGCGCAGCGCTATGCGCAAGAAGGCGCGGACGAGCTGGTATTTTACGATATCACCGCCTCGAGCGACGGCCGGGTGGTGGACAAAAGCTGGGTGTCGCGCGTGGCGGAGGTGATTGATATTCCGTTCTGCGTCGCCGGCGGCATTAAAAGCGCCGAGGACGCCAGCCAGATCCTGTCTTTCGGCGCCGACAAGATTTCGATCAACTCGCCGGCGCTGGCCGATCCTGAGCTGATTAGCCGCCTGGCTGAACGCTTTGGCGTGCAGTGCATCGTGGTGGGCATTGACACCTGGTTCGACAGTGAAACCGGCAAGTATCACGTCAACCAATATACCGGCGACGAGAGCCGCACCCGCATCACCCAGTGGGAAACCCTCGACTGGGTGCAGGAAGTGCAGCGCCGCGGCGCCGGTGAGATCGTGCTGAACATGATGAACCAGGACGGCGTGCGCAACGGTTACGATCTGCAGCAGCTGCGCCGGGTGCGCGAGGCCTGCAAGGTGCCGCTGATCGCCTCCGGCGGCGCGGGCACCATGGCGCACTTCCTGGAAGCGTTCCGCGATGCGGACGTCGACGGCGCGCTGGCGGCATCGGTGTTCCACAAACAAATCATCAATATCGGCGAACTGAAAAGGTTCCTGGTTGAACAAGGCGTGGAGATTCGCGTGTGCTGACAGAACAACAGAGAAACCAGCTGGACTGGGAAAAAACCGACGGCCTGATGCCGGCCATCGTACAGCACGCCGTTTCCGGTGAAGTGCTGATGCTGGGTTACATGACGCCGGAAGCGCTGGCGACCACCGAGCAAAGCGGCAACGTCACCTTCTTCTCGCGCACCAAGCAGCGCCTGTGGACCAAGGGTGAAAGCTCCGGCCACTTCCTCAAGGTGGTCAGCATCACGCCGGACTGCGATAACGACACGCTGCTGATATTGGCCACCCCGATCGGCCCGACCTGCCACCTCGGCAACAGCAGCTGCTTCCACCCGGCCGCCAGCGACTGGACGTTCCTCTATCAGTTGGAACAGCTGTTGGCGGAGCGCAAGCACGCCAGCCCGGACAGCTCGTACACCGCCAGCCTGTACGCCAGCGGCACCAAGCGCATCGCGCAGAAGGTCGGGGAGGAAGGCGTGGAAACCGCGCTGGCCGCCACGGTCAACGATCGCGAAGAGCTGACCAACGAAGCTTCGGACCTGATCTATCACCTGCTGGTGCTGCTGCAGGACCAGGATTTGGATATGAGCGCGGTGATCGGCCGGCTGCGCGAAAGGCATCAGAAAAAAGCGTGACGTTAAATCACGCGCAATAAAAAAGCCGCCGGGCTAACCTCGGCGGCTTTTTTTATCGCTCAACGGGCGGGATTATTCCATCCATTCGGTATGGAACACGCCTTCCTTGTCGATACGTTTATAGGTGTGCGCACCGAAGTAGTCGCGCTGCGCCTGGATCAGGTTCGCCGGCAGCACCGCAGAACGGTAGCTGTCGTAGTAGGCGATCGCGGCGGAGAAGGTTGGCGTAGGAATGCCGTTCTGCACGGCGTAAGCCACCACGTCACGCAGCGCCTGCTGGTACTCGTCGGCGATTTGCTTGAAGTATGGCGCCAGCAGCAGGTTGGCGATATCGGCGTCCGCCGCGTAAGCGTCGGTGATCTTCTGCAGGAACTGGGCGCGGATGATGCAGCCGGCGCGGAAGATCTTGGCGATTTCGCCGTAGTGCAGATCCCAGTTGTTTTCTTTAGACGCGGCTTTCAGCTGAGAGAAGCCCTGCGCGTAGGACACGATCTTGCCCAGATACAGCGCGCGACGCACTTTCTCGATGAATTCAGCTTTGTCGCCGGTGAACGGCGCCACTTTCGGGCCGGTCAGCACTTTAGACGCGGCAACGCGCTGATCTTTCAGCGAGGACAGGTAGCGCGCGAACACCGATTCGGTGATCAGCGACAGCGGTTCGCCCAGATCCAGCGAGCTCTGGCTGGTCCACTTGCCGGTGCCTTTGTTGGCAGCTTCGTCCAGGATCACATCGACCAGGTATTTACCCTCTTCGTCTTTCTTGGTGAAGATGTCTTTGGTGATGTCGATCAGGTAGCTGTTCAGTTCGCCCTTGTTCCACTCGGCGAAGGTTTCGGCCAGCTGCTCGTTGCTCAGATTCAGCGCCTGTTTCAGCAGAGAATAGGCTTCGGCAATCAGCTGCATGTCGCCGTATTCGATGCCGTTGTGCACCATCTTCACATAGTGGCCGGCACCGTCTGCGCCAATGTAGGTCACGCAAGGCTCGCCTTCCGCAACCGCAGCGATTTTCTCCAGGATCGGCGCCACCAGCTCGTAAGCTTCTTTCTGGCCGCCAGGCATGATGGAAGGCCCTTTCAGCGCGCCCTCTTCACCGCCGGAAACGCCGGTACCGATGAAATTGAAGCCCTGGTCGGACAGTTCGCGGTTACGGCGGATGGTGTCCTGATAGTAGGTGTTGCCGCCGTCGATCAAGATATCGCCCTTGTCCAGGTGCGGAGTCAGCGAGGCAATGGTTTTATCCGTTGCTTCGCCCGCTTTCACCATCAGCAGGATGCGGCGCGGTTTTTCCAGCGATTCGACAAACTCTTCAACGGTGTAATACGGCGCCAGGTTTTTGCCCGGGTTCTCAGCGATCACTTCGTCAGTTTTGTCGCCAGAACGGTTGAAAATGGAAACGGTGTAACCACGGCTCTCGATGTTCAGCGCGAGGTTGCGGCCCATTACCGCCATGCCGACAACGCCGATTTGTTGCTTGGACATTTAGGAACTCCTGTCTGAGGATGACCCTGCCGGCAACGTCGGCCAGCAGGTTTTGTGATGTGGCACACATGTTAACTCAGGATTGAGCCGCGTGGGTAGTGATTGGTGCGATAGGTCACATAATTGTCTTCTAGTCAGACGGTTAAATGTGCTACCACGGTGCAATGGCTGAAACTTACTTCTTGATGAAATGTTTTTCAAAGAAGTGCCACGATAATGATGCCATTAGCAACGTTAGCGCCAATACAAGTGCAAGTGATTGGCCATGGGTTAACCAATCCAATTTCTTGATAGAAAGCAAGATCGGTAGATGCCATAAATAGATACCATAAGAAATCGTTCCGCAATAGTAAAGCGGATACAATATTCTTTTTAGGAATGGTGTAATCTTAAGTGAGCATAGTGTCAAAACAATCATGCCGAACGCCGTCGCCAGTAATGTCCGGAAGAATATAACCATCAAAGGATAGTTCCAGAAAGATGCGTACTTCAGGTATATATACATTGCACCTGTCGTGAGTGCGACGGCCGCACACATTAAAGAAACTGTAGAGTACTTTCTGTTGGAAACCAATCTATGGCCAAATTCAGACGTGAGCAACCTGGCAAGTAAAATACCCACAGCGAATTCGTCTAACATACCTGGAAGCTGAGTTGCGCTGACAAATAATTTGAAAACGCCTAGTGGTTGCTGTATATCGACGAGATACACTGCAGCCAAGCGCCATGCATATGAAATGCCCAACGAGCAGAGTAACAACACCCACCATTTAACATGCTTTAACCAATGTGCGGTGAGCGCAATAAGTATATAAAATTGCATCTCAACACCGAGCGACCAGTTGCTTCCATTAATCGCACCGTGCAAGTCATAACTAAGGTTATGTATAAATAGTAAATGAGAGGTCAGGTTTATTGCAAAATGATTAAAGAGAAGATAAGGAGAGATAAAAATAACAAAAACAGCCAGCGTCAAATAATGAAGAGGTATGATTCTATTGATACGACGCTTCATAAAAGGGAAAAAGAATTTGTCTTTTCCGCTTCTATCCAGTTGATTAAAGGCTGACATAGCGATAACAAAACCGGAAATAACGAAGAACATATCAACCCCCATCCAACCAAAGCGAAACCACAACCACGGCCAATTGGTAGGGAAAGAGGTCCAGTTAAAATGCTCTATGACATGATAAACAACGACAGATATCGCGGCAAAGCCTCTGAGGATATCAATTGAATCAAAGTGATATTTAACGTTCTGAATTTTTGTTTTTTGCTGTATTGGTTGCATCGCTATCTTGCCCTTAATAAGACAAATCATTTAGATACAAGCTCAAAAGTCATTCACGACTTGATCTTGAAAATTCCATAGTTAAATTGTAATTAATTTTATTCTTACTTACGGATTAACCTGTTTTCTTGGCAACTGACTCAGGCAGCTCTGATTAAGGAATTCTTTATCTCTGTCGAAGAACCATCCCCATTTATTAAAGTACTTTATTGCAGAAACGATATGGTATACAAGAAAACGCTTATCTTGATAAGAGCGACGCTGAGATTCGTGAACAACCAAGGACTCAGGGAAATAACGTGTCTTATGCTTTAAACAAATTCTTCGTGAAAGATCGACATCTTCAAGATACAGAAAAAAACGAGTATCAAAATATCCGACATCCTGAATTGCCTGATTGCTCACCAACATAAAACAACCGGAAAGAGACGGCGCGAAGAAAGGCTTAGTATAATCTGCGCAATGCAATTCATACCGCTGATTTAAAGAACGTGAGAAACGGGAAACAAATCGACGAGCAAAAAGTTGATAAGGCGAAGGTAACAATTTACAACCATGCTGCAGCCGTCCATCTGGATAGACGATTTTAGGAATGGCCAATCCAAGGTTCTCCAATTGACTGAATCGGAAGAGTTTATCTACCTCTCCCTTCTCAAAGGCGATATCTGGATTGCAAATCAAAAAATAATCAGCGAGATTCTTAAATTTTTCAAAAACAGCATTATGGCCAGCACCAAACCCCGCATTATCTTTCATTCGAATGATCTCGAGCTTTGGCTCATTAAAATTTATAAGCCAATCACAATAACTGCCATTGTCAACGATGACCAGTTTAGAAATACTTTCCTCTGCCAGAAGAGAATCCAATGTCTTCTGAACAGATTTATATTCATGTCGGTACAATACAAGAGATGCAATTATTTTCACTTAACATACCAAGGTTTAAAATACAGCCAGGGGGAAAATAAACTTCCTGAAGAGTTCTAGATGAATCATTGACACAGCTAAATCTGCCAGCACATTTTTCATCATAAAGCAGTACGCTTTAACACTGGCTAAACGCTGGAAATATTATTTTCATCGTTCACCACTAACCTATGCGCTAAAGATATTCACCGTTCTAAATTTCATATCTAAAACCTCAAGGCTAATTTTAGAGATGAACTACGTTAAAAAGCCCCGTACATAACTATGGCTATGTACAGGGCCTACAGCGAGCAACAGGACGAATTTAGTTCAGAAAGCGACGTTTAATACCTTTGATGCCTTCATTCTTTAATACTTCCCATCCTTTCTTGCCCATTGTGACGCCAGTGCGGGGGTTGGAAAGCGAACGTTTAACAATGCCAATAAAACGATCTTTATCAAATTCTGCATTGCCGCCACGGAATCCAGGAGTAAGCACCGTGCTGAACTGACGCAATGCATCATCTTTACTGCCATCATCGAACAGCTCAGGGTATTCTTTTGGACCTTGCTGCAGCCACCACTGGTTATAGGTATTCGCATCAAACGGCGTAGGGAAAGCTTTTTGCAAATCAATACGCTCACGGTAAACCAGACGTTGCGCCTTTGAAATGGCAGAGCCATCGGAATGCAGGCCATAAGCCCAGACCACTTTGGCTAAAGGATCCTGCGCAAGATTCTTCGTCTGATCGTCATACCAATCAATCAGTTTGTGCACATCAGAATTATCCCCGGCATTTTTAGAAGCCATGATTCGATGAGCGCCGCTGTCGAAGCCGGTGAAGTGATAGAAGCCTAACGGTTCACCATCAACAAAATAATTTCCTTTTTCGTCAACGGTAAAATCACGGGTTGTTAAATTCCAGGTGGCCACGTTGTGGCGACTGGAACGCATGATCGCCACGTCGTTGAAGAAGGCGGGAACCAGATCGATCCAACGTTGGTCGGTGAACAGGCCGTTTGGAATATCTGCACGGCAGAAATGATAAATGCGCTCTCCCCACCATTTTGCAAAAGAGAGGCCAACATCGGTTGCTGCTACCGCGCAGAAACCCAGATTATAAACGCCATGCTTCAGACTGCAGATCTCATTATCCATCACGGCGGATAGAGAGGTTTCAGGTTTTGTCTGGTGCGGTGTCAGCACGACATTCGCAGAGTCCAATGCCTCCAAAATGTCATCGAGACGAGAAAAGATCACCGTATCTGGATCAAGATAGATCACCTTTTTGCAGCCTGGCAGTTGCAGCAAACGAGCCAGCATAAAAGGTTTAATCGCCGTCGCAAGTTCCACGATGGTGTGGCAATATGCCCAACCTTTCCAGTCCGGGATGTCTAATTCAGAAACGGAGACGACTTCGTCAAATGGTTCATTGCTAAGATCAATTTCGGGCCTTTTCTCATCGGCCAAGGCGAGGTGAATTGTCCATTCAGGGTGATATTTACGAATAGACTGAAACAGCATTCTCACTTTCGGAATATAGTTAAACGCTGCACTAGTAAAAACATGAATCTCAGACATACCTGCCTCACTGGATTGTATAAATTTTTCGGTGGAATTTTATCAACTCTTGCAAGACGTTGCCAGCAGACATTGAGGACAAAATCAAACCGTTTGGATAATTCTTAAGTCGTTCAGCAGGTGCTCCCAGATTAAAGCAAGCGACGGGATAACCAAGTTCAACCATTTCCTGTACGACATAGGAAAACGTCTCAGGCCAGATAGAAGGGAATAAAATAACATTCACCCCTTTATCCTCAAGTAAATCTGGCAATTCACTCTGCTTATAAGGACCTGTCTGAGTCACAATATCTGATGGACATGAGGCTTCAATAGCACCGATAATCACAATGTCCACCGGACAACCCGTTTTTTTTATTTCGAGAGCTAACTCTTTAACGAACTCAGCACCTTTGTGGTACCCAATTTGCCCTACGACTCCAATGCGTAATCTCTCTTTCTGTTGAACTTCTGCCTTTCGAGGCAGATAGCTCACAACATGTGGAGCGACCACCGTTTTTTCTGGCTGTATTTGATGATAAACACGTCGGTAAATATCCAACGTATTTTGAGAAAAAGTAATAAACTTATCTGAAGCGATAATCAACCCGCCCCACTGATCGCGCCACTCATTGATATCACCGGACTCAAATAATGTTGTAAACCCGTATGTGTTATTTTTTAAGCATGAGCGACAAACTTGAGGATCAGGTATATCACAATATTTTCCTTTGTCATTAATTAGAAAATGCGAAGGGCAAATAGGGAAAAGATCGTGAGCCAATGTCGTCAATGTAGCATTAGTTTTAAGCTTCAGATCGAGCAAGAAACTCGGAATGGTTTCAGGATTTACAAATGAGACCCCGGTATTATAGACGATCTCCTGAACTTTCAGATAATTCAGGAGTTCGAAAACAAACCCTTCATCCGGAATTTTATAATGCTTATCGACCAGCTCGCTTTTGACAATCAATTTGTAAGACAAGGTTCTGATATTGAAAGCAAGAACCAATGCAGAAAACCCATCGCTGATCTTGTCTTGTATCAGTCGATTTCTATAATGATTAGCACCTCCGCCCAGATCATGATCCAGGAAAAAGATAACTTTCTCACGCTCTTTCTGACTTAAAACTTTAGAAATATCACTCGCGACATTTAATCCTGTCGTGGGTTCGTGACGCTTATATCGCTTTATTTTATTATAAAGCAGGGAGATATTCCCACCTTTAAGCAACATCAAAGCACGTTTAACGAGCACAAGCATTTGCTTTAAAACAACTTTTTTATGTATAGCCGTTTCGTTATTTTCATTGCCTGCGTGGATATAATGGCTTTCTGGAACATCAATGCTTTCCGTCGTACCGTCTTCGTAGGTGCAAAGCAGTTTTAAACCATGTTGTGCGACAGCAGCACTGAATGAACCATAAACAATATATCCCGAATGAGCAGCTTGCTCGAATTCAGAAAAATAGGAGCCTACATCCTCCCGACTTTTCCCATAATCCACGTTAATGCTAGATAACAAACCACTTTTATCAACTTGGAGTAATGCAAGCTGCTTAATACGCTTAGTTTCACTAAATATCCAGCCATAGCTGAATACCGTCGTGCCTCTTTTGACCATAGAGTCAATTGACCAATGAAGCGTCTCACTGCTCATATCAATTCCTTTTGCCTCTGAATAGTCTGGATATCCGCCAAAGGGTACTAGACTTAATATTGCTTAACTCCAGCTTGAGTTTATCAATCTCATCCATTCGTTCAAATGCTAATTTCTCAGCATAGTCTTTAGACTTCAACAGTTCATTATAAGCATGTTTTTTATCTTTTAATGCCGACTCTGTTTCAAGACGCTCAGCTTCCCTGCTCTCAACTTCATCCAATGCATGTAAGCCAGGCAACACATGCTCAGGATACCAGGTATCAAGTTTATTCTTATCGGATCCTGATGAGAAAACCTGCAATTCTGATTCAAGAACCAGGTATTGCTCAAAGAGCGAACTATCTGCAGAGAATGCCAAAGCTTCGAAGAGTTGCTTAATAAACTCTCCTCGAGTTAATGAACGTCCATTGGCAGGCGGTGCGAAAGAGGATATTTTCCCAAGCAACGACAACGCCGCTCTGAATGTCAAGTTACCCAGCGTAATCCCTTTTTTCGCCAACCACTCGCGTTCAAAATAGCGCGGCTGCCTATCGGCATCTATCAAGATATTTGAAGGAATTGCATCTAAATAGGTGGACGGGAGCATAGTGTGTTGGGTAAATTCATCATAGTGTATTCCTTCTCCTTTTAAGCAGATCTCCAGGCACTCGATGTAATAACGAAAATAACCAGCAACTTGCTCAATATCCCACCCAGGTGTCGTCACGATTTTGATGAACTCTATGGGTAGAGGAACGCCTTTTATATATTTTTCAAAACCATCTAATTTAAAATCAACAAAATCATTCTCAATCGCTCCACCAGGACTCAGCAAATGACGTTTGACCTTAATTTCCCCATTCTCGTCTTTGTTGAATACCGTTTCCTTATAGAACGGCGAGTAACGCTCGCTACCATAATGGATAGCAAGTAAGTCCTTATCAATAAACTCACTCGACTCGTCACTTGCCACCATCAAGAAAGAGTTGCTGAGTTCGCAAGCTAAATTGTTTTTAAAAATAATTGGCCAAGCCAACTCGAGTACAAAATTTAACTTCTCCGGCAATTGCATATCAGCACGCACAGATTGCGCAGCAAAAACAGAAGCATCAAAGTTTGGGTCGCTAGCGCCGTTAGATGTCACAACGGAAACGGGGAGTTTATAATCAGGGAACGGCAACAATGTTTCGACCGTCTGCAAACCAACGCTTACGAGTTTCTGCTTCAGGATGTGGTGCCCGAAAGTTTCTGCCTGTTCTTTCGTATAACGCCCTTCAATACCATACATCACCTGGCCCAGGTGATCTTCTCGTGCTCCGGAGAAATATTTCAAGCCAAGCTGGTTTTCTATCGCAATGATCAACTTTCCGCCGGGTTTAAGGCGCTTTTTGATTTTTTCAAGCATGCTTACTGCGCTGTCTTCACCTTGACTGAACAGGTTGGAATACTCGAGCACGCCAATCAAAGTGATCACATCAAAGAGCACATTACTCTCGAAATCATCAAATCGTTCGCTGACTACGGTAACATTGTCCAAGCCAGCCGTCCTGGTTCTGGCAATCGCGGCGCGTCGCAAGCTTCCCTCTAATGCG
Organism: Serratia sp. EC4; assembly: GCF_059652115.1. Taxonomy (NCBI): domain Bacteria; kingdom Pseudomonadati; phylum Pseudomonadota; class Gammaproteobacteria; order Enterobacterales; family Yersiniaceae; genus Serratia; species Serratia sp. EC4. Next base: position 663,291 of record NZ_JBNIDE010000003.1, read on the forward strand.
ACCACCTCGCACCCCATTTCGCCTAAAAACCGCGTGATAGCCCCGCAACCTGCACCGACTTCCAAAACCTTAGCACCTGGTTGAAGGATGGATTTTAGCGGCCGTAACAGATTCGAACGCAAACTAGAGAAATGGTAAGTCGTTACCCAATCTGTGCATTGAGCTTTGAGTTCCGCAGAAGATACACTTCGATCTTGCGTATTTTGTATAATGCTCAATAACAAATTTTCCTGAGTATCTCCATCACTGTAGGGGATACCTGCATAATCTGGCTTTGCCCAAATGCCCGTGTTTTCACGGAAAGCATAAATATTTTTATCTAAAAGCATAGTTATCTACCGGAAGGTGGGTTAATGTCAAAACTCAACTCTAAATCTGCAATGCCCGAAAAAGAATCAACGGAGGGCACCAAAAAGTGAATGACATCATATCTTCGATCATGTGGAATGACTTCGTTACTCATCATTGAGGCAATGCCGAGAGAAATGAAATAATCTCCTGCACCTAACTTATTTGAAAATTCGAATTCTACGACGGAATAGCTCCCAGCAGCCCCATGCTTCAAGGTGTTTTCATTATTCAAAAGATGGGAGTTTGTATTATAAACAGTTTGACCTTCTTTCGTCTTAATGGCAAAACCAATAATAGGATTATGGACATCCCGCTCAAAACGCATTGAGCATCTGATCTTTACTTTTTCTGCGGAGTAAATTGTCGTCGGATTCAATCGTTCTCCAACACAAACTTGGTAATCAAGCCAAGCCGCTGCTCCATCACCCCAACGATATTCATTCTTATTATAATTGCTTTTATCGCTGAACTTGTCGCATTCGAAATTAAGCGTTTCTTCCGTAGCCAGCGGAGTTTCAACAGCGTTTCCAACTGAGGGGATGACTACGCCATTCTGCGCACTTTGCTGACTCTTGCCAAAAAGAATATCCATGTATTTATTGACTGCAATCTTCGGCGTTCCCTGATACAGTTTTTCACCGGAGTTCAATAACACAGCGCGATCGCAGTGAGTGACGATTTGTTCTCCGGAGTGCGTCACCAACAGAATGCTGGTTCCGTTATCTTTTAACTGGCGTAGACGATCAAAACATTTTGCCTGAAACTTGGCATCCCCCACAGCCAACGCCTCATCGACAATCAAGATATCTGGATCCACCTGTGCCTGAACTGCGAAGGCCAATCGCACTACCATTCCGCTGGAATAGGTTTTTACCGGCTGATGGATAAATTCACCGATATCAGCAAATGCAGCGATTGCATCTAATTTACTCTCGGTTTCTTCCTTGCCAAGGCCCAAAATCGCCGCATTGAGATAAATATTCTCTAGCCCGGTAAACTCCGGATTAAAGCCTGAGCCGAGTTCCAATAGAGCGGCAATACGCCCTTTCGTACTTATTGCTCCGCTGGTCGGTGTCAAGGTACCGCAAATGATTTGTAATAATGTCGATTTCCCGCTGCCATTTTTACCAATCAAACCAACAGTTTCCCCTTTGTTAACCTCAAAGGAGACACCTTTTAATGCCCAAAATTCTTTGTAATAATTATTTTGTTCACGCCCGAACATATGATTTATTCTTGGCAAAATGAACTGCTTCAGTCTGTCATGTGGGTTATTGTAAACATAAAAACATTTTTTTATGTCCTGAATGCTTATGGCAACGTTATCAGAGGACATCAGCAAATCCCTTTCTTGTTTTTTGGAAAACAACGAACCCAAACCATGCGAATACAGCACATCCTATAAGATAGCTAACGTACACGCTTAATGAAGGAATTGTCCCCCAATAAAAGATCTCTCTAAACTGCGAAATCGCAGGAGCCAGTGGGTTAATATTCAATAATGGTCTATATTTCTCTGGGATTGCTGTTATGGGATAAAATATAGGGGATAAAAACATCAACGCAGTGACAAAAATAGAGATCATTTGCCCGACATCTCGCAAAAAAACGCCTAATGCAGACAATAACCAACCGACCCCGAGCACAAAGGCGAATAAGGGGAGAATAAATATTGGAAATAGCAACACCGTCGGGTGTGGTAAACCGACCTCTATAAGATAAAAAATCAGCCATACAATGATGCTGATACAAGCATGAAATAATGCAGAGGCTGCATTGACGATCGGTAATATCTCTAAAGGAAATATTACCTTCTTAACATAGTTGACGTTAGACAGTATCGTTCCAGGTGCCTTAATCGCGCATTCACTGAAAAAATTGAACACAATAAGTCCAGCGAACAAAACTAGCGCAAATTCAGCCTTTGATGTGCTTTCTACACTCCAGCGTGCATTAAATATAAAGCTAAAAACGAATGTATAAACTATGAGCATGAAGATAGGGTTGAAGAAAGACCATAAGATGCCAAATAGAGACCCCTTATAGCGCCCAGTAATTTCTCGTTTCGTCAAGTTAAATATCAGCTTGCGGTGTCGAAAGAAAGTCGCTGCAATCTCCCGCGGTGATGAGCTAAACGAATTTTGCATCAAAAAACCTATTTAATTTTCTTATCTATAACGCTTCGCTACCCAAGCGTTGTCTCATTCCTTCGCGGCATAACTGACAATGTCATTTAATGCTGCCTGCCAATCGCTTGGCACGATGCCAAAGATTTCGTGGATTTTATCGCAGTTGAGCATAGAATTGGCTGGCCTTTTGGCCGGTGTTGGGTAATCACTGCTGGGGATCGGATTGATTTTAGTCAGATGAGAGGTGATACCGCACACATATGCCCGTTGCATGATTTGCTCAGCAAATCCCGCCCAATTGATATAGGGAGCGCCAGTAAAGTGATAGACTCCCCAGGCAGAGAAATTCTTGTCGCAAACTTTCCCCGCGATGAGTAATAAAGCTTCCGCAATATCGCCCGCATAGGTTGGCCCACCAAATTGGTCGCCAACAACGTTGAGCTCAGTTCTATCCTGTGCGAGACGAATCATCGTCTTCACGAAATTGCCCCCATGAGCACCAAATACCCAGGCTGTTCGCAAAATGATATGTTTCGGGCAGGCCTCTGCAGCCGCTATTTCGCCGGCAAGCTTACTGGCACCATACACCCCCGTTGGTCCCGTTTCATCCCGTTCGCAATAGGCAGCTTCCTGCTCCCCCTGAAAAACATAATCTGTTGATATATGTAAAAATTTTGAATTAAATGTCTGAGAGGCACGGGCTAGATTCGCAACACCGTCACGATTTATCTTGTAGGCCTGATCGCTATCCATCTCTGCACGATCAACTGCAGTGTAGGCAGCGGCATTGATAATCACATGGGGAATAAATGAATTAACGACTTTTTCTACCTGCTCCATGCAAGTGATATCAAGCGCTTGACGATCCAGAGCTAAAACTTCCCACGTTTTCGGTGCTCGCAGAACCAGTTCTTTACCAACCTGCCCCGCACTACCCACTATCAAAATTTTCATCATGATGACCTGATAAATTTGCTCACTGTGACATTGATATGGCCGCAAATCACGGCGCAATAAAATATTATTTGCTTTGCTGAAGATCCATTAGGTATTTTCCTAGTTTATCTTTCTCAGAGAGCAAAGGCGTCTCAATCGGCCATTCGATTCCCACAGTCGGATCATTCCAAATCAGACAACCTTCTGATGCCGGATCGTAATAGTCCGTACACTTATATTCAAAATCGGCGATATCTGATAGAACGACAAAACCGTGCGCCAAGCCTGGCGGCACCCAAAACTGGGTTTTGTTTTCTTCAGACAAAATGACACCCTCCCACTGACCAAATGTCGGCGAGCCGGGACGAATGTCGACAGCGACGTCAAAAACCTCGCCGCGCACAACACGGACCAGTTTCCCCTGAGGGTTCTGCGTCTGGAAGTGTAAGCCTCGTAACACACCTTTCGAAGACCGCGAATGATTATCCTGAACAAAATCCAGGTCAATATCGAGCATCTCCTGATAACGTTTTTTCTCGAATGTTTCTAAAAAGAATCCTCGAGCATCGCCGAATACTTTTGGGAGGATTGTTTTGACACCTGCAATTTTACTAGAAATAACATTCATTTTTACTAATCCAATAGCTTAATAGATATTAATATATCTTAACATTTTTCCATTATCTGTGTGAGTAGCTATCCTACCCCGCCTATCGCCGATGACATCATTGCGAGTCAGACTCGCCGCCTATGACAGGCATACATTGTTACCCGAGAAAGCAAGCTATCAGGAATGCCAAAAGAAGACAGACAAATAATTTATTTTCATTTAAAATCAATAGGATAGAAAAATCACCCTCGCCAAAGCACGCTACCGCCCTTGGCTCACAGCAACCAATAGCTGAATTGCACCACTCGCAATACCCCCCAAGCTTAAGCCGGGCAGCCTTAACAGATACTAAACCACACTTTTTGTCCAAGCCTAATGTACGGCACCCAAAGCACATTCGGCAAAAAAACTCGGCCCATATGGTATCATCATCTGTCCGAAAAGGCCCTCAGATTATCTGCCTTCTTAGCATGACATTAAAGTGATTGCTTAATAAATATTCATATAATACATATGGTTGATGATTATAAGAAAATGTGAGTCGGTAAATGTTTAGGCATGTGGAACTCGGAAAGTAGCCTACATCTTACAGAAATACTGAATCTGTTCATTGAACACACTAACGGGCACGCCATCTGGCAGGATGAATGTCTTTGCAATCATCTCCTACCTGGCATCGCAATGGTAGCCCACTCTGCCTTTACTACCTCGCCTCGCCCCCCCCCCCCAACATAACCGCCTCTAAAGGCTTATAACTCACCAACGTTCTCGTGGTCTGCGTTCTGTAAAGGCAAACGGAGACGTTTCCGACTTTTGAATATCACTTATTTCAATTCACCGAAGCGGTCGCCATGCTTATCTTTTTCAGGTAATGCTGGGTCATCAAACGGCTATTCAATCCCCACCTCAGGCTCGTTTCACAGTAAGCCCCCTCCATGATCATGATTATAATATCTCGTGCATTTATATATGAAATCAGCAAAATCTGAGAGCTCAAGGAGGCTATGAGCCAAACCGGGAGGAGCCAGAGTTTACTTCGGAAAACCCACTCTCATGCAGCATAGGTAGGTGAGTCTTCACGAAGACCCGCTACAACAGCAAATGCCCCACCGCGAACGATACAGACTCACTTTCCCTGAGGATTTTTCTTTTGAAAATGCAAACCACTCAGCATGCCTTTTGAAAAGCGCAAGTGATTATCCTGAGCAAAATCGAAATCAATATCCAATGCGTCTTGGTAGACTTTCTTTTCGTACACCCCCGAGAAAAAAATGCGGCATCGCAAAATACCTGGGCTGGACAATCCTTATGCCATGTTTAACAGTTAACACATTGAGATACATTCTCTATCTTCCCGTCACTCTCCTTTACAGACTAATAATCTTTGGCCATTATTCTGTGAATAACTTGTTTATTGTTACAAAATTCATGCTCAACACGTATATTGAGAGTGGCTGAATCCTCATTTTTATTTTAGTCAACGACAACTATTATATTATTACATCGCATTACATGATCTACCGAATGCACGGGCCTGTAATCAAACTCAGATAGCAACGCGATGATAAAATAGAATTAATGAAAAAATGTTAATAAAAGAAGATTCGCCTCACATTCATTACTTGTCATTCAAGCAAAGAGATAGTGGAACAGCGAAAAATATTTCACGTGAATAACAATATAACTCCCGGTAAAAAATGAGAGCCATGTCTAGGCCTTATAAAAATGAGGATAGGGGCTGTAAATTCTACATCCCCCATCGCTTTTAATTAGCCGTTCATAACTTTTTATCACTACCAAGACATATCACTCAAGGTTAGCGATAACCATGTGGATTTTTCTTCTGCCAGTTCCAGGTATCGCGCATCATGTCATCGATACCCCGACTCACTTTCCACCCCAGCTCCTGATAAGCCAGATCGGCGTTCGCCCAGAAGGCAGGCAGATCGCCTTCGCGACGCGGTAATATTTGGTAAGGGATCGTGACCCCCGACGCTTTTTCGAATGCCTGAACCATCGCCAGTACCGAGTGCCCTACACCAGCCCCAAGGTTATAGGCCTTAAATCCGCTGAGCTTCGGCAGATGATCCATCGCTTTCAGGTGGCCTTCGGCCAGATCCATGACATGGATGTAGTCGCGCTCTCCCGTCCCATCGGTCGTCGGATAATCCCCGCCGAAAATACCCAGCTTTTCCAGTTTGCCGATGGCCACCTGCGAGATGTAGGGCAACAGGTTATTGGGAATACCGTTAGGATCCTCACCGATCAACCCCGACTCATGGGCGCCTACCGGATTAAAGTAGCGCAAGGCAATAATCGAAAATTGCGGCTCAGCCTTGGCGACATCTTGCAGGATCTGCTCCACCATCAGCTTCGACGTGCCATAAGGGCTTGTCGTGCCGCCGATCGGTGTCGTCTCGACATAAGGCACCGGTGAATGGGCGCCATAAACGGTAGCGGACGAACTAAAGATAAACGCATACACGCCGGCGCGGCGCATAGCGTCCAGTAACACCAACGTTCCGGTGACATTATTCTGGTAGTATTCCAGCGGCTTACGCGTAGATTCCCCTACTGCCTTAAGACCGGCGAAGTGGATCACGCCGGTAATCGAGTGCGCTTCAAAGATGCGATGCAAGCATTCCGCATCCTGAACATCACCTTGGTAAAACACGGCGGCTTTTCCCGTCAGTTTCTCTACGCGGTGTAAAGACTCCGCTGACGAGTTCGACAGATTGTCCAATACCACCACCTCTTCACCGCGCTCCAACAGCATCAAAACTGTATGTGAACCGATGTAGCCGGCTCCGCCAGTAACTAAAACCGCCATACAAACCCCTCACTCGCGCCCAACGCGCTCAAGAAAAACAGCCGTCTAAAGCCATAGGCTTATTTTAAATAAAACGTAGAATCACGCATCCTTTTCGATCATCAAAGGTTTACGGCTCATCGACCGTAAAGCACCATAAACGGCAACGGTCGCGCTCTCTCGTCGCGTCATGACTCTGGCAGCTGAGAGCCGTTCAGGCCGAACTCAGCCATCACTGCGTGCTGAAAAATACGGATTAAAACCGCTAGCACGCCGCGCGCTCTGCGTTATCACACAGCTTAACTGCGCCGGAGGCAGCGATTGAATACAACCGGTTGATACAGCGCCATCGCCCCTCTGGCAAACGAACGAAAATCAGGCCAGCGGCCACCGACCGATAACATAACGCAACAAAACAAAAAGAGCAGCTTTACGCTGCTCCCTTTCAGATAAATACTCGCCTCATCGCAAAACCGGACTAGCGACTGCGGGCAAAATACTGCGCGACCCGCATAACATCTTTTTCATCCAACGTACCGGAATCGCTCAGCAAGGTGATCCATGATTTGATGTAGGCGTACTTGGCGGAAGCCAGATCGCGCTGGGCGCTATAGAGCTGCTGTTCGGCGTTGAGCACATCGACGTTGACGCGTTGCCCGGCCAGTACGCTCTGCCGAGTCGCCGTCACCTGTGTAGTAGCCGATTGTACCGCCAACTCGTAGGCCGCCACCTTGGCGCGGCTGCTGATGCACAAATTGTATTGCTTGCGCAGATCGTTGAGCGTGGTGCCCGTCTGTGCATCCATTTCATACATCGCCTGGCCATAGCGCGCCGCCGCCTGCCGGGTCGACGCCGAAACGCCGCCGCCGGAATAAATAGGCATGCTGACCTGCACGCCGATGCTGTCGGTACGGTATTTCTGGTTAACCGTATTATCGCTGCTGGAGTCGTTTTCCGAATGCGAAGCATACAGCTGAACCTGAGGCATAAAGCCCGCACGATTCCTTTCGACATCATACTTGGCGGCGTCCACGCCATGACGTGACGCGGCCAACACCGGGTTGTTCTCCAGCGCGATCTTTTGCCACTCTTCGAACTTGGACGGGATCAGCGGCGCCACCTTAAACTTGCCCGGACGCAAAACCTGCAATTCATCCAGTTGGTTCAGCGGCATGCCGATAATCACTTCCAATTCGCGCTGGGCGGCGTCCAGCGCATCGCGCGCTTCGATT